>NZ_JAFCWV010000002.1:0-1161660 GCF_049897745.1 Nocardioides sp. LHG3406-4 | reverse complement strand
GGCCATAGCGAAAGGGAAACACCCGGTCCCATACCGAACCCGGAAGTTAAGCCTTTCAGCGCCGATGGTACTGCAACCGAGAGGCTGTGGGAGAGTAGGACGCCGCCGGACATACACTCAGAGAGAGGGATCGCCCCAGGGCGGTCCCTCTTTCGCATTTGGTCGTTTCCTCGCCTGTGCTCATTTGGTTGCGGGGTCCCGTGCCTCGGCCGTGGGCGGCCCCGAAGCCGTCCACAGGAGCCGGCCTTTCGCGGTCATGCACAAGGTTCGAGCCACCGCGGTCGCGTCGACGGTGCCGTCCGGGAGAACTGGTCCTGGAGGTGGTCACATGGACCCACGAGTAGAGAGCACGACGGACGGCCATCCGGCTGTCAACCAGGTGATGCTGCACGGCCGGCTGACTGCCGAGCCGGAATGCCGTGAGCTGCCGAGCGGAGACGTCATCTGGACGTTCCGGGTGGTCGTCGACCGGCCGCCCGGTGGTCGGAGCCGACAGCGGCTCGACTCACTGGAGTGCGTCGCCTGGCTGGCCCGGGTGCGGCGCTCGGTGGCGAGCTGGCGGATCGGCGACGAGGTGGCTGTCGAGGGGGCACTGCGCCGGCGCTTCTTCCGGACCGGCGCGGGGGCTGCGTCCCGGGTGGAGGTCGAGGTGACCTCCGCGAGGATCATTCGTCGTGCAGCGACCGCATGAGCACACCGACGCTCGGCTTCGGCTGGAAGGAGGTCGCCTTCTCCGGCAGGAGTCGGTCCTGCATCAGGATGCGGCCGACCTGGTCGAAGGCCGGCGCCGGCAGGATGAGGGCCACGCCTTCGCCCGTACACGTGCCCACGGCGTCGAGCGCTTCCTCGACGGAGTGGTGGTAGTGGGCAGGGCTGGTCAGCGGAAGTCGGGGGAGCAGGTCGTCATGCACCAGCTCGACCGCGGCCCGCCCGATCAGCTCCGGTAGGTCGAGCACCCGCCAGTGGATCCCGTCCGAGGCCAGGACCGTCGAGGGGGTCAGCGAAGCGAGGGCGTCGTCTGCCTCGGCGACGCGCGAGCTCATGCCGGCCTGGTTGGCCGCAGCGTCGACGTCGTCGAGCGACAGTCCCGGGAGCACCCGGTGGATCGCGCCGAGGTGGAGAGGAGTGTCCTCCTGGTCGACCACCATGGCGAGACCGCGGTCCCATGGGGTGCCGGGCTCGCGCTCCTGGAGGCGCAGGTAGGCGGCGTACCGATGGTGGCCGTCGGCGATCAGCAGCGTGCTGTTCGCCAGGCCGGTGTCGACGACGGCCAGGTCCGCGGGGTCCGTGACGGCCCACAGCCGGTGCCGCTGGCCGACGCGGTCGCTGTAGACGTGGTCGGGTGCTAGGTCGATCAGCCGGTGCACCAGCGCTCGCACTGAAGCAGGTCCTCGATGGACCAGGAGGATGGGTGCTGGGTTCATCCCCATCTCGTGCATCCGCTCGGCCAGCTCGTCGGCCTGCCTGACGTGGATGCCCTCGTGCGGCAGGAGCGCGCGGTCGTCGTGGCCGGTGGCCCTGCTCGAGAGGTCGAGGGCGCCGACGAGGCCGCGCACCGTCATCCCCCCGGAGGTGTACTCGTGGAGGTAGACCGCCGAGGGCCCGTCATGCTCGATGTGGCCCTGACGTTCCCACTCGACGAGACGTCCGGCGACCGCCCGGTAGGGTCGCGCGAAGGCACGCGCGGACGACGGGTCACCGACCCGGTCGCCGTTGAGTCGCAGCGCCCGGAAGGGATGGAGACGGAGGGGTTTCGCGGGCGACGGAGGGGTCACGACCTCCGCGTCGGGCTGCCCGTCCGAGTCCATCGGAGCATCGTAGGGGGCTGTCAAGTTGCGGCCCGGAGAAGGGTGGCGATCCATGCTTGGTGAGTCCGAGAGTCCGTTGAGCGACGGCTACGACCTGGCGATGTTCGACCTCGACGGGGTCGTCTACGTCGGCGGGACGGCCATCGACGGCGTGCCCGAGCGGGTGGATCGCCTGGTGGCCGCCGGTGTGCACGTCGCCTTCGTGACCAACAACGCGTCCCGCACGGCCGCCGAGGTGGCCGAGAACCTCCTCAAGCTGGGGGTGCACGCCTCGGCCGAGGACGTCGTCACCTCGGCACAGGCCGCCGCCCGGGTGCTGCACGACCGGTTCGGCACGGGGGCGAGCATCCTGCTGCTCGGCGGGGCCGGTCTGGTCGGCGCGCTCGGTGACCTCGGACTCGTGCCGGTCACCGACCTCGAGACCCCCGACGTGGCCGCGATCGTGAGCGGCTTCGGGCCGGAGGTGAGGTGGAAGGACGTCATGCGGGCCGCTGTGCTCATCCGCGACGGGCTGCCGTGGGTGGCCAGCAACGCGGACATGACGTTCCCGACGGCGTACGGGCTGGCACCGGGGCACGGGGTGCTGGTCAAGACCCTGGCCGACTTCAGCGGGGTGCAGCCGGTCGTGGCGGGCAAGCCGGCTCGTCCGCTGCTGGACGAGACCATCCGGCGTGTGGGGGGTGAGCGTCCGCTGATGGTGGGGGACCGGCTCGACACCGACATCGAAGGCGCTCGCAACGCTGGCGTCGACTCCCTGCTCGTGATGACGGGGGTCACCGGGTTGCTCGAGCTCCTGGCCGCGACACCGGAGCTGCGACCGACGTACATCTCCCCGACGACGGAGGGGCTGTTCGAGCCCCATCCGGCGCCGAGGATGGACGCCGGGGCTGCGTCGCTTAATGGCTGGACGGCCTCGGTGGTCGACGGGCGGCTGACGGTCGTGGGCGGCGGCTCGCCAGCCGACTGGTGGCGGGTGGTCGCCGTGGCGGCCTGGCAGCACCTCGACACCACCGGCAGCCCGGCCGACACGTCGGGCCTGTCCACGCCCGGAGCCTGAGCACGCCGTCTGGGTTGGGTAGCCTCTACGACCATGAGCGAGCACGCGAACGACCCCGCTGACGCTGCGGAGCAAGCGCCCGGCGACCAGGCGGTGGACCGCGTGCTCGCCTCGCTGTCGGGGCTCGACGAGGCGCCCGTGGCCGAGCACGTCCCGGTGTTCGAGGCGGCCCACGAGCAGCTGCGTCGCGCGCTCGACGCCCCGCCGGGGAGCTGACGAGCCGGTGCCACCCCGACGGTTGCGGTTGGACCAGGAGCTGGTCCGCCGCGGGCTGGCCCGTTCACGCGAGCACGCCAGCACGCTGATCTCTGCCGGGCAGGTGCGGATCGGCGGTGCGGTGGCCACCAAGCCCGCCACCGGGATCACCACGGACGCCGCCATCGTGGTGACGCAGGACCCGGACCGCCCGGAGTACGCGTCCCGCGGCGGGCACAAGCTGGCCGGGGCGCTGAGCGCCTTCGCCGCGCACGGGCTCAGCGTCACCGGCAGGAGATGCCTGGACGCGGGTGCGTCCACCGGCGGCTTCACCGACGTCCTGCTGCGGGCCGGGGCACGAGAGGTGGTGGCCGTCGACGTCGGCTACGGCCAGCTCGTGTGGCGGCTGCAGACCGACGAGCGCGTGATCGTGCACGATCGCACCAATATCCGCGACCTCAGCCTCGAGCTCATCGGCGACCCGGTCGACCTCGTGGTCGGCGACCTCTCTTTCATCTCGCTGTCCCTCGTGCTCGACGCACTGTTCGGGTTGATGAGCGACAGCGGCGAGCTTGTGCTGATGGTCAAGCCACAGTTCGAGGTGGGCAAGGACCGGGTCGGCAAGGGCGGCGTGGTCCGCGACCCGCAGCTGCGGGCCGAGGCCGTGCTCGGGGTCGCGGACGCCGCTGCGCGTCGCGGGTGGGGTGCGGTGGCCGTCGCCACCAGCCCGCTGCCCGGTCCTTCCGGGAACGTGGAGTTCTTCCTGCTGCTCCGCCGCGGTGCGGCCGGGATCGGCGCAGACAAGATCCACACCGAGGTCGAGCGCGCAGAGGGACTGGGGGCGCCGGGTGAGAAGGTGGACCCGTGACCGGAACCGAGGCTGACGACGGCGGCGTGCGCCGCGTGCTGATGCTCGCGCACACAGGGCGTGAGGACGCTGTCGCCGCGGCGCGGGCGTTCATCGACGCGCTGACCGGCCACGGCATCATCGTTCGGCTGCTCGCGCCCGAGGCAGCGGACCTCGGCGTCGACGCGACGTCGTACGACCCGGCGCTGGAGATCGTCGGGACCGAGCAGGACGCAGGGCCCGACTGCGAGGCGGCGCTGGTCCTCGGCGGAGACGGGACCATCCTGCGCGCCGCCGAGATCACCCGAGCCAGCGGGATCCCGCTGCTGGGCGTGAACCTGGGGCACGTGGGCTTCCTGGCCGAGGCAGAGTACGACGACGTCGAGTCGATCATCGATGCGCTGGTGCACCGGCGGTACACCATCGAGGACCGACTCACCATCGACGTCAGCGTCTACCGCGACGGCGAGCTCGTCGCGCGCACCTGGGCACTGAACGAGGCGAGCGTCGAGAAGGCGGCCCGGCAGCGGATGCTCGAGGTGGTGGTCGAGATCGACGGTCGGCCGCTGTCGCGCTGGGGGTGCGACGGCGTCGTGTGCGCCACACCGACCGGGTCGACCGCCTACAACTTCTCCGCCGGTGGTCCGGTGGTGTGGCCGGGCGTCGAGGCGCTGCTGATGGTGCCGATCAGCGCGCACGCGCTCTTCGCGCGTCCGATGGTGGTCGCGCCCACCTCCGTGCTGGCCGTCGAGGTCCTCGCGCGCACCGAGGGGACCGGCGTCTTGTGGTGCGACGGCCGGCGCACGGTCGACCTGCCGCCCGGTGCCCGGATCGAGGTGTGCCGCGGCGACACCCCCGTGCGCCTGGTGCGGCTGCACGAGGCGCCGTTCACCGACCGGCTGGTCGCGAAGTTCGGTCTCTCCGTCGAAGGCTGGCGCGGCGCCAGCGACCGGCGTCGGCGCGCCGGCGCCGGAGGTCGGCATGCTTGAGGAGATCCGGATCAGCTCCCTGGGGGTGATCGACTCCTCGACGCTCGAGCTCGGCCCCGGGCTGACCGTGATCACCGGTGAGACGGGAGCCGGCAAGACCATGGTGGTCACCGCCCTCGGGCTGCTCCTCGGCGGCCGCGCCGACACCGGCGCCGTGCGCAGCGGCGCCCGGGCGGCCCGGGTCGAGGGCGTGGTCACCGCCGATGCCCTGCCGGGACTCGTCGATGCCGTGCACGACGCCGGAGGCGAGGTGGAGGACGACCGGGTCGTCCTTGCTCGCAACATCTCCGCCGAGGGGCGCTCGCGGGCGTGGGTCGGCGGGGCATCGGTGCCGGCGTCGACGCTGGCGGCCGTCGCCGAGCCGCTGGTCGCCGTGCACGGGCAGTCCGACCAGCACCGGCTGCTGCGCAGCCAGGCGCAGCGAGAGGCGCTGGACCGTTTCGGCGGCGCGGACGTGCAGCGGCTGCTCGACACCTGGACCGACCTGCACGGCCGCCTGGCCGCGACCGAGCAGGAGCTTCAGGAGGTGGTGGCCACCGCCCGCGAACGAGCCCGCGAGGCCGACCAGCTCCGGTTCGGGCTCGGTGAGATCGAGGCGGTCTCGCCCGAGCCCGGCGAGGACGCCGCCCTCGCGGCCGAGGAGTCGCGGCTCGGCTCCGCCGACACCCTGCGCGCGGCCGCCGAGCTCGCGCGCGAGTCGCTGTCGAGCGACCAGGACGACCCCGACGCGCTGACGACGACGGCGGCAGCCCGTACGGCGCTGAGCGGGGTGGCGGAGCACGATCCCGAGGCGGCCGGGCTGGCCGAGCGGATCGCCGACATCACCTACCTGCTCTCCGACGTCGCGGCCGACGTGGCGTCGTACGCCGCACGCCTCGACTCCGATCCGGCCCGGCTCGCCGCGGTCTCCGAGCGGCGCGCGGCCCTGACCGCCCTGACGCGCAAGTACGGCGACTCGGCCGACGAGGTCCTCGCGTGGGCCGCGGAGGCAAGCACCCGGCTGCTCGACCTCGACGGCACCGACGAGCGCATCGAGTCGCTGCGCACTCTTCGCACCGAGCTGCGCACCGACCTGGCCGGCGTCGGGACGGCGCTCTCGGCCGCCCGGACGGAGGCCGCCGTCCGCCTGGGGAGCCAGGTGAGCGACGAGCTCACGCTGCTGGCCATGCCGCATGCGTCGGTTCGGGTCGCGGTGTCCCAGCACGAGCAGGGGCCGCCCACCGCCGACGTGCCGGGCGGTCCGCTCGAGGTCGACGGGCGGTGGCTGCGGGTCACCGCGTCGGGGCTGGACGAGGTGGAGTTCCTGCTGGCGGCCAACACCGGTGCGGATGCCCGGCCGCTGCACAAGGGTGCGTCCGGCGGTGAGCTCTCGCGGGTGATGCTGGCCCTGGAGGTCTCCCTCGCCGGGACCAGCCCGGTGCCGATCTTCGTCTTCGACGAGGTCGACGCCGGCGTGGGCGGCAAGGCCGCCATCGAGGTCGGTCGACGGCTCGCCCAGCTTGCCCGCACGGCCCAGGTGCTGGTGGTCACCCATCTGCCGCAGGTCGCCGCCTTCGCCGACCGTCACGTCGTCGTGGCGAAGGCCAGCGACGGCAGCGTCACGACGTCGGGGCTCACCGTGCTGGACGCCGACGATCGCGAGCGCGAGCTCTCCCGGATGCTGGCCGGCCTCGACGAGTCCGAGACCGCCCGGGCGCACGCCCGCGAGCTGCTGGAAGCCGCTCGCTCGGGCTGAGTCAGTGGCGGCCGGCCCGCCACGCGCGGGGTGCGGACCTGCGCGGATCGGCCCCGCTCGGCTGACACGATTGGGAGGCCATGAAGATGCCTGCCCGAACACGTCAGTCCACCGCTCTCCCCGGCCTGCGCGGCACCGCCCGCGTGGACCGGCGGACCCGGAACCTCCTCCCACGGCTCCGCCCCGGCGACGTGGCCGTCATCGACCAGGTCGACCTCGACCGGGCCACCGCACAGGCCTTCGTCGACGCCGGCGTGGTCGCCGTCATCAACGCGGCACCGATGATCTCGGGGCGCTACCCCAACCTCGGGCCCGACGTCCTGGCGAAGGCCGGCGTCGCGATGCTCGACGGGATCGGCGCTCCGGGCCTGTCCGCGATCCGGGACGGCGCCGCCCTGCGCCTCCACGACGGTGGTGTGTACGTCGGCGACGACGAGGTCGCGACCGGCCGGCTGGTCGACGACCTGATCGTGAAGGAGGAGCTGGCTGCGGCGCGCGGCGGTCTGGTCGCTCAGCTCGAGAGCTTCACCCACAACAGCACCGAGTTCCTGCGGCGCGAGCAGGACCTGCTGCTCCACGGCACCGGCATCCCGCGGCCCGCCACCACGATCGCTGACCGTCCGGTCGTCGTCGTGGTGCCCGGTGACCACCATGCCGCCGAGCTCGCCGGCGTGCGCCGGTTCATCCGGGAGCAGAACCCGGTGCTCATCGGCGTGGACACCGGCGCCGACGCCCTGCTCGCGGCCGGGCACAAGCCCGACATCGTGGTCGTCTCGGGCCGGCGTGACGAGGATGACGGACCGTCGGCGAAGGCGCTGCGAGCAGCGCGTGACGTGGTGGTGCAGGTCGACCGCGGTGCGGGCCGCAGCGCCACCGACCGCTGGGACCGGCTCGGGGTGCGACCGCTGCGCTTCGAGAGCGGGGCCACCACCGAGGACGCCGCCCTTCTCCTGGCCGACTCCGGGAACGCCTCGGTCATCGTGGGCGTGGGCATGCACGCCACGCTCGACGAGTTCCTCGACCGGCAGCGCACCGGCCTGGCCAGCACGTACCTCACCCGCCTCAAGGTCGGGCCGAGGCTGGTGGACGCCACCGCCGTGCCGACCCTCTACTCCGGCCGGGTGCGCCCGCGGCACGTCTTCTGGGTGCTGCTGGCCGGCCTGGTCGCTCTCGCCGCCGCCATCGGCACCACCCCCGTGGGCCAGGAGTGGGCAGACAGCGTGCTCGCCGCCGGCTCCGACCTGATCGACTACCTGCAAGGACTCCGCTCGTGATCACCCTGCGCCACCACATCGTCTCGCTCGTCTCCGTCTTCCTCGCGCTGACCGTGGGGGTGGTCCTCGGAGCCGGACCCCTGTCCGAGGTCGGCCGCGCGGAGGGCGATGCCACCAGCGTCGACGCCGGGCTCAAGACCGCGGTGCGGGCCGAGCAGCAGCGGGCCGCCTTCGGTGACGCGTTCGCCGGCGGCGTCGCCGGCATCGTGTACGCCGGACGGCTGACCGACCGGTCCGTGGCCGTGGTGACCATGCCCGGCGCCGATCCCGACGTGGTCAGCCTGCTCGAGGAGCAGATCGGCGTGGCCGGTGGCACGGTCGCCGGCACCTACGCCGCGGGCGACGCCCTGGTCAGCCCGGGTGAGAAGTCGCTGGTGGACACCCTGGGCAGCCAGCTGATGACCCAGCAGCCGGACGGCGCCGTGAGCGCCGAGGCCACGACGTACGACCGGATCGGCGAGCTGATCGGCCTGGCCGTGGCGAGCGCCAAGCCCGAGGGGCAGGGTGCGGACGGCAAGGCCGCCGCGATCCTCGAAGGCCTCGCCGGTGCCGACCTGCTCAGCGGGCCGAAGGAGCAGCCGCGCCGCGCGCCGCTCGTGCTCGTGGTCCTGGGTGACGAGCCGTCGACCGACGGGGGCGACACGATCCTCGCCGGTCTCGTGAGCGGCCTGGACCGACAGGCGACCGGCGTGGTGGTGGCCGGTGACCTCGCCGACGGCGCCGGCCAGCTGGGCCGGCTGCGCACCGCGAGCACACAGGCGGCGACCGTCGACGGCATCGAGTCGCCGGCCGGCCGGGTGGCCACG
Source organism: Nocardioides sp. LHG3406-4 (assembly GCF_049897745.1). Lineage (NCBI taxonomy): Bacteria > Bacillati > Actinomycetota > Actinomycetes > Propionibacteriales > Nocardioidaceae > Nocardioides > Nocardioides sp. LHG3406-4. Next base: position 1,152,949 of record NZ_JAFCWV010000002.1, on the reverse strand, counting down.
GTGGTGGCCCTGGTCCGCGCCCTGACGACACCGGGAGGTGCGTTCGGGGCGTCGGGTTCGGACGGACCGCTCCCTCTCGGGTAGGCTAGAACTCCGTGAAGAACCCCTCGCCGACCAAGCATGTATTCGTGACCGGAGGCGTCGCCTCCTCCCTCGGCAAGGGGCTCACCGCCTCCAGCCTTGGCAACCTGCTCAAGGCCCGCGGTCTCCGCGTGACCATGCAGAAGCTGGATCCCTATCTGAACGTGGATCCGGGCACCATGAACCCCTTCCAGCACGGCGAGGTGTTCGTCACCGACGACGGGGCCGAGACCGACCTCGACATCGGTCACTACGAGCGCTTCCTCGACACCGAGCTCAACCAGATCGCCAACGTGACGACCGGGCAGGTCTACTCCGCGGTGATCGCCAAGGAGCGGCGCGGCGACTACCTGGGTGACACGGTGCAGGTGATCCCGCACATCACCAACGAGATCAAGGAGCGCATCCTCGCGATGGGCACCAGCGGCGGGGGCCGGCCGTTCGACGTGGTGATCACGGAGATCGGCGGCACGGTCGGCGACATCGAGTCGCTGCCCTTCCTCGAGGCGGCGCGCCAGACTCGGCACGACATCGGCCGCGACAACTGCTTCTTCATCCACGTCTCGCTGGTGCCCTACATCGGCCCGTCGGGCGAGCTGAAGACCAAGCCGACCCAGCACTCCGTGGCCGCGCTCCGCTCGATCGGCATCCAGCCCGACGCGATCGTGTGTCGCGCCGACCGTGAGCTGCCTGACGGGATCAAGCGGAAGATCTCGCTGATGTGCGACGTCGACGAGGAGGCCGTGGTGACCGCGGCCGACGCCCCGTCGATCTACGACATCCCGAAGGTGCTGCACCGTGAGGGGCTCGACGCCTACGTCGTACGGCGCCTCGACCTGCCGTTCCGCGACGTTGACTGGACCGTGTGGGACGACCTGCTCCGCAGGGTGCACCACCCCAAGGAGGACGTCACCGTCGCGCTGGTCGGCAAGTACATCGACCTGCCCGACGCCTACCTCTCCGTGGCCGAGGCGCTGCGCGCGGGCGGGTTCGCCCACGAGGCGAAGGTGCACCTGCGCTGGATCGCCTCTGACGAGTGCGAGACCCCGGCTGGTGCCGCGCGCCACCTCGCCGACGTGGACGCAGTGCTCGTCCCCGGTGGCTTCGGCGTGCGTGGCATCGAGGGGAAGCTCGGCGCGCTGCACTTCGCGCGCACCCACGGCATACCCACGCTCGGCATCTGCCTGGGCCTGCAGTGCATGGTCATCGAGTACGCCCGCAACGTGGCCGGGCTCGAGAAGGCCGGCTCCACCGAGTTCGACCCCGACACCGTGGAGCCGGTGATCTCGACCATCGAGGAGCAGAAGAAGTTCGTCGACGGCGCCGGCGACCTCGGCGGCACCATGCGGCTGGGCCTGCAGCCGGCCGACCTGCGCGAGGGCAGCGTCGCGCGCGCGGCGTACGGCGGCCAGGGCGTCGTCCACGAGCGGCACCGGCACCGCTACGAGTTCAACGACGCCTACCGCGAGCAGCTCGAGGAGGCCGGCCTGGTCTTCTCCGGCGTCAACCCGGACCTCGGGCTGGTGGAGTTCGTGGAGCTGCCCGCCGAGGTGCACCCCTACTACGTGTCCACCCAGGCGCACCCCGAGCTGCGCTCCCGCCCGACGCGTCCGCACCCGCTCTTCGCCGGACTGATCGGCGCGGCGATCGAGCGGCAGCGCGAGCTGCGGTTCCCGATCGACGAGTCCGGCCTCCGGCGGGCCGGCGAGGACGAGCAGGACTGAGCCCTAGGCGGCGCGGGAGCGGAGCTGGCGGGCCAGCGCGTCCGTGCCGATGAGCAGCCGGGCGCGAGCGAACGCCGGCAGCTCGGGGTCGGTCGCCAGTTCCCGGGCCTGCCCGAGGAACCTCTCGTCGGCGGCCGTGGCCGGGAACATCGAGGACATGATCGACCCCAGCTCGAGCAGGCCACCGGAGCCGAGGTCGGTGACCTCCTCGAGGTAGCGCTGCGTGAACGGGGCGAGGACGTCGTCCTGCCCCGGTCGCCAGAAGGCCGTGGCCAGCACGACCAGGGGCATGCCGACGTGCACAGAGCGGTCGCGGAAGACGGCGTCCCACACCTGCTGCTTGGCGTCGGCGTCGGGCCGGGCAGCCAGCACGGTGAGGGCGCGGATGCCGGACTCCGGGTCGGGGTCGAGCTCGCGCAGCCGCTCGACGGCGGCCTCGTCGTAGGAGCCGAGCTCGGCACGCCGGACCAGCACCCGCCAGGCGAGGTCGACGCTGTCTGCCGCGGCCTCGTCGAGGATCGCGAAGTGGGCGTCGGCGGTGGCGCACGAGGCGAGTGCGTTGAGTGACTGCAGCCTCAGGTCGGGTACGGCGACCAGGCCGGTCAGCACGTCGGCGAGCCCCAGCCGCAGGGACTCCACCTCGGCGGGGGGTGCCCACAGGTCGATGGCGACCCGGAGCAGGCCGAGTGCGGGCTCGACGATGGCCGGGGAGCGCTCGGTGCCGAGGACGCGCAGCCCGAGCTCGACGTACTGCGTCACGGGCAGCTCGCCCTTGAACACGGCGTCCTGGGCGGTGGCCAGGGCGAGCGCCCGCGCCATCGGCGTGGGCAGCTCACCGGCTCGCTCGAACAGCAACCGCTGCGACGCGGCGTCGGTGCGTAGGGCGGCGAAGGTGAGGTCGTCGTCGTTGAGGAGGTAGAGGTCGGCGGCGGGCAGGTCGACCGCCGTCACCGTGCCCTGCGTCGAGACGGTCGTGCTGCCCGAGGGCACGAGCCGGTCACCCTCGACGGAGTAGCCGCCGATTGTGAACGTGTGCGCGCGGGGGGCCTCGTCGGGGCTGGCGAGCTCGACCCGGGCGCCGTCGTCGTCGCGAACCAGCGTGATCGTGTCGGTCCCGGCGCGGTCGAACCAGTCGGTGGTCCAGGAGGCGAGGTCGCGGCCCGCGGCCTCGCCGACGGAGTGCATCAGGTCGGCGAGCCGGGTGTTGCCCCACGCGTGCTGACTGAAGTAGCCGCGCAGGCCGGCCACGAACGCGTCCTCGCCGACGGTGGCGACGAGCTGCTGGAGGACGCTCTCGCCCTTGGAGTAGGTGATGGCGTCGAAGGTGGCCATCGCCGCGGCGACGTCGGGCACCTCACCGCGGATGGGGTGGGACGCCGGACCCATGTCGAGGCGGTAGGCGTCGAGCTTGCGGGTGACGAGGAACCCCGCCCACGCGTCGGTGAACTCGGTGACCGACGCACTGGCCCAGGTGGCGGCCCAGGAGGCGAACGCCTCATTGAGCCACAGGTCGTCCCACCAGCGCATGGTGACCATGTCGCCGAACCACATGTGCGCCATCTCGTGCATCAGCACCGAGGCGCGCAGGGCGCGCTGCGCGTAGGTCGGCGCGGTCCGGAAGAGCACGGCGTCGGTCCAGGTGACGCACCCCCAGTTCTCCATCGCGCCGCCCATGTTGGGCACGAAGACCTGGTCGTAGCGCTCCTGCGGGAAGGCCAGGCCGAAGCGCTCGCCGAAGAACGCAAGCCCCTTCTCGGTGAGGTCGAAGAGCTCGTCGGCGTCGCGCTCGAGGAACCGGGCGGTCGACTGCCGGCTGTAGAGACCGAGGTCGTGACCACCGGCCCGACGGCGGAGCTCGTGGAAGGGGCCGGCGTTGACGACCACGACGTAGGTCGACAGCGGGGGAGTGTCGGGGAAGGTCCACACCCGTCCGTCGCCTGCAGGGTCCTCGCTGACGTCGTCCGGAGCGCCGTTGGAGAGCACGGTCCAGTCGTCGGGCGCCGTGACGGTGAAGGCGTGCGGCGCCTTCAGGTCGGGCTGGTCGAAGCAGGCCCAGGCCCGGCGGGCGTCGTCGCACTCGAAGCTGGTCCACACGTAGACCCGCTCGTCCGAGCTGTCGACGGTGCGCAGGATGCCGGCGCCGTGACCGGTGTCGGACTGGGTGGCGCTGACCACCAGGACGTTGTGGGCTTGGAGGTCGGGGAGGGGCAGACGTCCGTCTGCGGCCGAGGTGACGTCGAGCGGGACGCCGTTGAGGGTGGCCTCGGCGATGTCGGCCACGCAGTCGACGAAGGTCGCCGCTCCGGGCGTCGTACACGTGAAGGTGACGGTCGAGGTCGACGCCCACACCGGGCCGTCCAGCAGGCCGCGCAGGTCGACGGAGATGTCGTAGCGCACGACCTGGATCAGGTCGGCCCGCTCGGCCGCCTCATCGCGGGTGAGGCTGGCAGGGACGATGTTGTTGTGAGCCATCCCCCGAACATATCCGCAGGAGCCGCTGGCGGTAGGTTGTGACAGGCGTCACGACCCGGTGCGCCACGGCTCTTGAGGAGAAGAAGACGGTGAAGGTCGGCGTCCCGAAGGAAGTCAAGAACCACGAGTACCGCGTGGCGCTCACCCCGGTGGGCACGCATGAGCTCACCACGCGCGGACACGAGGTCCTGGTCCAGAAGGGCGCGGGTGTCGGCTCGCAGATCTCTGACGAGGAGTACGTCGCGGCGGGTGCCACGATCATCGACTCCGCCGATGAGGTGTGGGGCTCGGCCGACATGGTGCTCAAGGTCAAGGAGCCGGTGGCCGAGGAGTACCACCGGCTGCGTGAGGACCTGACTCTCTTCACCTACCTCCACCTGGCCGCCGACAAGCCGCTGACCGAGGAGCTGCTGGCGCGCAAGGTCACCGGCATCGCCTACGAGACCGTGCAGCTGCCCTCGGGCGGGCTGCCGCTGCTCTACCCGATGTCGGAGGTCGCGGGGTGCCTGGCACCGCAGGTTGGTGCCCACAGCCTGCTCAAGGCCCAGGGCGGCCGCGGCGTGCTGATGGGCGGCGTGGGCGGGGTCGCGAACGCCAAGGTGGTCATCATCGGGGCGGGCGTGTCGGGTCAGAACGCCGCGAACATCGCGTTGGGCATGGGTGCGGACGTGACTCTGCTCGACAACGACCTGGACAAGCTGCGGATGTCGTTTTGGCGTTACAACAACCAGGTGCACGGGCTGGCGTCGTCGACGCTGGCGATCCGTCAGCAGGTGGTCGAGGCGGACATGGTGATCGGGGCGGTGCTGATTCCGGGGGCGAAGGCGCCCAAGCTGGTGAGCAACGAGCTGGTCTCGCAGATGAAGCCTGGCTCGGTGCTGGTCGACATCGCGGTCGACCAGGGTGGTTGCTTCGAGGACACCCGGCCCACCACCCACGACGACCCGACGTTCCAGGTGCACAACTCGACGTTCTACTGCGTGGCCAACATGCCGGGTGCGGTGCCCAACACGTCGACGTACGCCTTGACCAATGCGACGTTGTCCTACGCGGTGGCGCTGGCCGACAAGGGCTGGGCGCAGGCCTGCCGCGACGACCGCAGCCTCGCGCTGGGGCTGAACACCCACGCCGGCAGCCTCACCAACGCTCCCGTCGGGGAGGCCGTCGGCATCGACGCGATCTCCCTGGACGACGCACTGGCCTGACGCCGGTCGTGCCGTCGGGATCGAGTCAGGCCGGCCCGGGCGAGGTGACCCGGGCGATCCGCATCTACCTCGATCACCTGACGGTCGAGCGCGGGCTCGCGGCCAACACGCTGTCGTCGTACCGGCGGGACCTGCGCAGGTACGCCGCCCACCTCGCCGCCGCGGGCGTCGAGACCCTCGACTCGGTCACCGAGGCGACGGTGGCGGGGTTCCTGATGGCGCTGCGGGAGGGCAACGCCGACCATGCGCCGCTGGGCGCCTCGTCCGCGGCCCGGACCGTGGTGGCGGTGCGGGGCTTCCACAAGTTCGCAGTGCGCGACGGGCTCTCGACGACCGACCCGGCCAGTGCCGTGAAGCCGCCGACGCCGGCCAAGCGGCTTCCGAAGGCACTGCCGCTGGCCGACGTCGAGGCGATCCTGGAGGCTGCAGGGTCGGCAGGCACGACCCTCGCGCTGCGTGACCGGGCGCTGCTGGAGGTGCTCTACGGCACGGGTGCCCGGATCTCGGAGGGGGTCGGCCTCGATGTCGACGACCTCGACGTCGTCGACGGCACCGTCCTCCTCCGCGGCAAGGGGTCCAAGGAGCGGCTGGTCCCGGTGGGCTCCTACGCCCGCGACGCAGTGACGGCCTACCTCACCCGCGCGCGACCCGACCTGGTGTCTACCGCGTCGGGGCCGGCACTCTTCTTGAACTCCCGCGGCGGGCGGCTCTCGCGCCAGAGCGCGTGGGCGGTGCTGGTGAAGGCCGCCGACCGCGCCGGAGTGACCCGCGACGTCTCGCCCCACACCTTGCGCCACTCCTTCGCCACGCACCTGCTCGACGGCGGCGCCGACGTCAGGGTCGTGCAGGAGCTGCTCGGCCACGCGTCGGTGACCACGACGCAGATCTACACCCTCGTCACGGTCGACAACCTGCGCGAGGTCTTCGCGACCGCGCACCCGAGGGCCCGCTCATGACCTCCGACGGCTCCGACGACTTCCTCGCCTGGGTCGAGAAGCAGGGCATCGAGCTCTATCCGCACCAGGAGGAGGCGGTGCTCGAGGTCTTCTCGGGCAACAACGTCATCCTGGCGACCCCCACGGGGTCGGGAAAGTCGCTGGTGGCGACGGCCGCGCACTTCGCGGCGCTGGCCACCGACCGGGTCAGCTTCTACACCGCCCCGATCAAGGCCCTGGTGAGTGAGAAGTTCTTCGCCCTCGTCGAGATCTTCGGCGCCGACAACGTCGGCATGCTCACCGGCGACGCGAGCGTGAACGCAGATGCCCCGATCATCGCCTGCACCGCCGAGGTGCTCGCCAACATCGCGTTGCGCGAGGGCTCGAGTGCCGACGTCGGGCTGGTGGTGATGGACGAGTTCCACTTCTACGCCGAGCCGGACCGCGGCTGGGCGTGGCAGGTGCCGCTGCTGGCCCTGCCGCAGGCGCAGTTCCTGCTGATGTCGGCGACGCTCGGCGACGTCAGCGCCCTGGCGGCGGACATCTCGCGTCGCAACGGGCGGGAGACCGCGGTCGTCGACGACGCCGAGCGTCCGGTGCCGCTGCTGTTCTCGTGGGCGCTGACGCCCGTGACCGAGACCCTCGAGGAGCTGGTCACCACCGGGCAGGGGCCTGTCTACGTCGTGCACTTCACCCAGGCCAACGCCGTCGAGCATGCGGTGTCGCTGCTCAACGCGGGGTTCAAGGTCGACACCCACAAGGACGCTCTCCTCGAGCGCCTCGCCGGCTTCCCCTTCGGCGCCGGCTTCGGCAAGACGCTGCGCAAGCTGCTGGTGCGCGGCCTCGGCGTGCACCACGCCGGGATGCTGCCGAAGTACCGCCGCCTCGTAGAGACGCTGGCCCAGGCGGGCCTGCTCACCGTCATCTGCGGCACCGACACCCTCGGGGTCGGCATCAACGTGCCGATCCGGACCGTGCTGTTCACCGGCCTCGCGAAGTTCGACGGCACCAAGCAGCGGGTGTTGCGAACCCGCGAGTTCCACCAGATCGCGGGCCGTGCCGGGCGGGCGGGCTACGACACGACCGGCTACGTCGTCGTACAGGCGCCCGAGCACGTCATCGAGAACGAGCGGGCCAAGGCCAAGTCGGCGGCCAAGAACGAGGCCAACCCGAAGAAGAAGAGCAAGCCGCAGCTCAAGAAGCCGCCCGAGGGCACGGTCGTGTGGACCGAGCAGACCTACGAGAAGCTGGTCGCCGGCGCGATCGAGCAGCTGCCGTCGCGGATGAAGATCGACAACAGCATGCTCATCAACGTCCTCACCCGCGAGGAGGACGCCTTCCCGGTGCTGCGCGCCCTGCTCACCGACAACCACCAGGATGCGCGCGGTCGGGTGCGGCTCGTCCGCCGTGCGCTGCGGCTGGTCCGGTCGCTGGTGCACTCCGGCACCGTGACCCGGCTCGACGAGCCCGACGAGTTCGGGCGACGCTACGTGCTGACGGTCACCCTGCCCCCCGACTTCGCGCTCAACCAGCCGCTGGCCCACTTCGCGCTGGCCGCGCTGGACACGCTCGACCCCGAGGCCGAGACCTACACGCTCGACGTGGTGTCGGTCATCGAGGCGGTGCTGGAGTCACCGCGCCAGATCCTCTTCGCCCAGCAGCACGCCGCACGCGGCGACGCGATCGGGGAGATGAAGGCCGACGGGCTGGAGTACGACGAGCGGATGGCGCTGCTCGACCAGATCACCTGGCCGCAGCCGCTCGCGGAGCTGCTGGAGGCGACGTACGCGATCTACCGCGAACGCCACCCGTGGCTGCCCGAGGACGCACTGGTGCCGAAGTCGGTGGTGCGCGAGATGTGGGAGCAGGGGATGAGCTTCACCGACTTCACCGGCCGCTACCAGCTCGCCCGGTCGGAGGGGCTGGTGCTGCGCTACCTCACCGACGCCTACCGCACGCTGCGCCAGACCGTCCCCGACGCGCACCGCACCCCGGAGCTCGACGACCTCGTCGAGTGGCTCGGCGAGACCGTGCGCCAGACCGACTCCTCGCTGCTCGACGAGTGGGAGGCGCTCAGCGACCCGGCGCACGTCCGGGCCGACGTCGCCCACCACGCGCCGCCGCCCCCGCCGCGACCGATCTCCCGCCAGCAGCGGCCGTTCGCGGTGATGATCCGCAACGCGATGTTCGCGCGGGTGAGCCTGGTCGCCCGTGACGACCTCGACGGGCTGCTGCGACTCGAGCGAGCGGCCGCCGACCGGCTCGACCCGCCCCGCGAGGTGGTGATGGGCCGCTCGAAGTGGGACTCCGCGATCGAGGACTACTACGGCGAGCACGACACGGTCGGCACCGACGGCGACGCGCGCGGGCCGCAGCTGCTCAATGTGGGGCCCGAGGAGCAGGGCACCCCGGCCGGTGCGGACGAGGACGCCTCGGCACGCATCCGGCGCGTCCGGCAGACGCTGCACGACCCGGCCGGCCACCACGACTGGGTGATCGAGGGGATCGTCGACTGCGACGCCTCCGACGCGGCCAGCGAGCTGGTGCTGGCGACGGTGGCGATGCGCCGCCTCTGAGGTGGCCTCAACCTCCGCCGAGGAGTGCCGCGAGCCGGCTCAGCGACTCCCGCCACCCCAGCTCGTTGTCCTCCGTGGGCACCCCGTCGGGGAGCCCCTCGTGCACGACGGCGAGGTCGGTGCCTCCACCTGGTGAGTCGGTGAGCCGGATCGTGATGGTCATCTCGCCACCCAGGGCGGGATCCGTCGTCTCGAACTCGTCGACCTCGACCACCAGCTCGTCCGGGACGAGCCGCACGAACCGGCCGTGGTAGGTGTCGACGTTCCGGGTGGTCTTCCCCCGGGCGTCCTGGGCGTCGTAGGTGAGGGAGACCCGCACGGCGCCGCCCTCACGTCCCTCGAACTCGTGCACCTCGCAGGACATCCCCGCTGGCACCCTCCACCGGCCCACCGCCTCCGCGTCCAGGAACGCTGCGTAGACACGGGCGCGGTCGGCGTCCAGGTGGAACGTGAGCCGAGTCGACCCCATGCCCCCATCCTCACGCACACGGGGCCTCTCTGGCACCCCGCCGACCAGCACCGGCTCCCTATGCTTGGCCGAGTGCCCTCCCTCCACCTGCTCCCCGGCGTGCGGTGGCGTGACGCGACGATCCCCGGTGAGCGCCTCGCAGCCCTGCTGTCGGCGCTGGCCACCAGCCCGGCGGGAGTCTCCGACCAGAGCCTCGTCGACGGGATCTGGGCCGACGACCCTCCGGCCAACCCGACCAAGGCTCTCCAGGTCCTGGTCTCCCGGGTGCGGGCCGTCTGTGGCGCGGAGGTCGTCGTGCGGTACGACGGCGGCTACCGGCTCGCGCTGGGCGACGAGGACGTCGACGCCTGGCTGCTGCGCCGGCTGACGCGCGACGCCGAGGTGGCCATGGCCGCCGGTGAACCTACGGCGGTGGACCTCGTCGAGCGGGCCTGCCTCCTGGCGAGCTCGGCTGCCGATGCCGGGGGCGACGCGGGGCCGCGTGCGGACCTGCTCGCGCAGGTCCACGCCCTGGTGCCCCGACTGGTGCGGCTGCGCGGCCTCGCCCTGGTCGCGGCGGGACGTCCCGCTGAGGCCGTGGCGCCGCTGACCGAGGCCCACACGATCGCGCCCGACGACAGCCCGGTGCTCGTCGCGCTGCTGCGGGCCGAGGCCGCGACGGTCGGCGCGTCGGCGGCGCTGCACCGGTACGCCGCCTACCGCAACGACCTTGCCGAGCGGCTGGGTGTCGACCCCGATCCCGCTCTGCAGCGGCTCCACCGGGAGCTGCTCTCGGCCGACGACCCGGTGCGCACGGGTCTCCGCTACGACGCCGACCCGCTCCTCGGCCGGGAGGACGACCTGGCCCGGCTGCGGGCGGCCATGTCGACCGGGCGGCTGACCACGATCCTCGGACCCGGTGGGCTCGGCAAGACGAGGATCGCGCACGTGCTCGCGCAGGAGTCGACCGTGCCGCGAGTGCACGTGGTCGAGCTGGTCGGTGTCGCGTCGGGCGACGACGTGGTGGCTGAGGTCGGCGCTGCCCTGGGCGTGCGCGGCTCGGTGACCTCCCGGCACGCGCTCACGCCGGCTCAGCAGGCCGACGTTCGCGGCCGGATCGCTCAGGAGCTCGACGTCGGGCCGGTGCTCCTGATCCTCGACAACTGCGAGCACGTGCTCGAGACGGTCGCCTCCCTGGTGGCCTTCCTCCTGGTCACCGCGCGAGACCTGCGCGTGCTGACCACGAGCCGGGCGCCGCTTCGCATCGGCGCCGAGCGCGTCGTACCCCTCACCCAGCTGGCGCCCCACGACGCCGCCGACCTGTTCTGCCGGCGCGGCCTGGCCGTGCGGCCCGACGCCGACCTCGACGACGCGACGGTCACCGCCGTCGTCGACCGGCTCGACGGGCTGCCGCTGGCGATCGAGCTCGCCGCCGCCCGGCTGCGCACGATGTCGGTCGCGGAGGTGCGCCGCCGACTCGACGACCGCTTCGAGCTGCTGCGCAGCCGCGACCGCGGGGCCCCCGAGAGGCACCGGACGCTCACCGCGGTCATCGAGTGGTCGTGGGACCTGCTGTCGGAGCGAGAGCAGCGCGCCCTGGCCTGGCTCTCGGTCTTCCACGACGGCTTCGACCTCGACGCGGCCGAGAGCGTCCTGGGCGCTGGGGCCGTCGACGACGTGGAGGCCCTGGTCGACCAGTCGCTGCTGGTGGTCGCTGAGACGTCCGGCACGACGAGGCTCCGGGCGCTGGAGACGATCCGCGAGTTCGCCGCCCTGCGCCTGCACGAAGCCGGCCAGGTCCACGACGCCCGTGCCGCCCAGGACGCCTGGGCGGCCGCGCTGGCCAACCGGCACGCCGCGGTCTTCGTCACCGACGAGCAGTTCGAGTCCATCGACGCGCTGCTCCGGGAGGAGAACAACCTCAGCGACGTCCTGCGCCGGGCCCTGGGCCGCGGCGACAGCGAGCTGGTCGCGCGGCTGGTGTCGGTGCTGGGCAGCCTGTGGACCATCACCGGCAACCACGCGCGGGTGTTCTCCGTCGCCGACGCGGCGATCGACGCGCTGGTCGACTGGGATCCGCCGGCGCACCTGGTGAGTGCCGCGCACGAGGCGGCGGCGATGCTGATCATCCACCTGAGCTGGATCCCCAGCCGGCCCTACGACGAGCTGGTCTCGGCCATGGCCCGGTGGGGTGAGCCGTGCACGCCTTGGGGACGTGCGGCGTACGCGATGTTCGCGACCGGGGGCGGCGACGTCGTCGCGCGCCTGGAGGCCCAGGCGGTCGGCGCGGGGGACCCGATGGTGGGAGGAATGCTCTTCATGTGGGCCGCGCTCTCGGCCGAGAACGCCGGCGACGTCGGGAGGGCGGCCGACTTCGCCCGCCGTGGCCTCGCCCTGGGCGAGCTGACGCCGTACCTCGACGCGTCGCTGCACGCCGAGCTGTCCCAGCTCGCGATGATGCTGGGTGACCATCGCGCTGCGGCTCGGCACGCCGAGAAGGCCTGGCCGATCATGATGCGGTTGCACGCGGTCGACGACGCTCGCACCCTGCGCATCTCGACGGCGCTGTGGCCGCTCATCGACGGCGACCTCGTCGCCTGTGAGCGCATCCTCGACGAGGTCGCCGCCATCTCCGACGGCGTCCAGACGGGCTCACGGATGGCGCTGACGGCTGCGCGGGCCGAGGTCGCGCTGTCCCGCGGCGACGTCGAGACCGCGCTGCGCACCTTCGACGAGGCCCTCGCGGTGGTCGCCGACGTCGAGGTGCCGGGTCTCGGGATGACGCCGTGGGTGCTGCTCGCCGCTGGTGGTGCCCTCGTCGCGCGGGTGCACCACGTCTCCGGGACGACCGATGCCCGGGCCGACGAGCTGCGGGACGTGCTCGTCGAGGGCAGCGGCTTCCTCGACCGAGGCGCCCTGACCCTCACCGACCTGCCGCTCAACGGCGTGCTCGTCGTGGCGCTGGGAGCCTGGGCCCTGCGGTTCGGCGCCGAGGAGACCTACGACGACGCGGTGACCCTCCTGGCGACGGCGAAGCGCTGGGCCTACAACCGCAGCTTCCCGACCATGGCGTGGGCGCCGCTGGCCGAGCTCGCCGAGACCCGGCGTCCCGGCCGGCTCGCCGTACTCCACGAGGAGTACGCCGGCCGACCGGGCGCCGAGCTCGTGCCCGGGGTGGAGAAGGCGCTGTCGCGGCTCACATCTTCTTGGTGAACCCCCGCACCGAGAGCGGTGCGAAGATCGCGATGACCGCCAGGCAGCCGAGGAGGGCCCAGCCGACCTCCGCCGTCACGGCGCCGTCGTTGGCGAGGTCGCGGATCGCGCTGATGATGTGGGAGACCGGGTTGATGTCGGCGAACGCCTGCAACCACCCCGGCATCGTGTCGGTGGGCACGAACGCGTTGGACAGGAAGGTCAGCGGGAACATCACCATGAGGGAGATGCCCTGCACGGCCTGCGCGCTGGAGCCGACGGTGCCGAACCAGGTGAAGATCCACGCCAGCGACCAGCCGGCGACGATCGCGAGCAGGATGGCGGCCGCGACGCCGACCACGCCGCCGCCGGGGCGGTAGCCCATCGCGATGCCGGTGGCGAACGTCAGCGTGGCCGCGATGAAGTACCGGATCATGTCGGCCACCATCGGCCCGGCCAGCGGCGCGATCCGCGAGATCGGCAGCACCTTGAACCGGTCGAACACGCCCTTGTCCATGTCCTCGCGCAGCTGGGTGCCGGTCGCGACGCACGCGGTGAGGACGGTCTGCCCGATCAGGCCGGGGATCAGCAGCGGCAGGTAGTTGTCGACGCTGCCCGAGATCGCGCCGCCGAAGATGCCGGCGAACATCGCGGTGAACAGCAGCGGCTGGATCGTGACGTCGAAGAACTGCTCGAAGTTGCGGCGCATCTTCAAGGTGGCGCGCCAGGCCATCGTCATCGTCTGGCCGACGGTGTCGGCCAGGCTGACGTGGCGCGGCAGGGCAGCCGGGTCCACGCGGCCGTGCAGGGGCTGGGTCGTGGCGGTCATCGGACGGCCTCCATCTCGGTCTCGGTCGAGCTGCCGGGGTCGCCCGGGTGGGGGTCGGCGGCGGGATCGGCGGCGGCCCCGGCATCGGACCCGGTGTCGTGCCCCGTCAAGGCCATGAAGACCTCGTCGAGAGACGGCTTCTGGACGTTCAGCGAGTCGATGGCCACGCCCTCCGCGCGGAGGGCGACCAGCACGTCGACGGCCTGGTCGCTGCGTTCGAGGGCGATGTTGAGCCGCCGGGCCTCCGGAGTCGGGACGGCTTCCTCGCCCAGCAGCCGGTGCGCGATCCGGGCCGCGTCGGGCAGCCGGTCCGGGTCGGTGACGGTGAGCTGGAGCGTCGACCGGCCGACGGAGGACTTGAGCTCGTCGGAGGTGCCCTGCGCGACCATGGTGCCGCGGTCGATCACCGCGATCCGGTCGGCCAGCTGGTCGGCCTCGTCGAGGTACTGCGTGGTCAGCAGCACCGTGCAGCCGTCGGCCACCAGCTCGCGGATCGTCTCCCACATCTGGCCGCGGGTGCGGGGGTCGAGCCCGGTCGTGGGCTCGTCCAGGAAGATCAGCGGCGGCCGGGTGATCAGGCTCGCGGCCAGGTCGAGGCGCCGCCGCATGCCGCCGGAGAACTGCTTGATCGGCTTCTTCGCGGCCTCCTCGAGGCCGAACTGCTCCAGCAGCCGGGTGGCCGTCGCGGCGGCCCGCTGTCTGTCGAGCCCCTGCAGGCGGCCGAAGAGGACGAGGTTCTCCGTCGCGGTGAGCAGCTCGTCGACCGACGCGTACTGGCCCGTGACGCCAAGCAGCTGGCGGACCACGTGCGGCTCTCGGCGTACGTCGACCCCGAAGATCTGTGCCTCGCCGGCGTCGATGGGGAGCAGGGTGGCGAGCATCTTGAGGGTGGTGGTCTTGCCTGCTCCGTTGGGCCCCAGCACGCCGAAGACCTCGCCGCGGCGGATCTCCAGGTCGATGCCGTCGACGGCCCGCATGTCGCCGAAGCTCTTGACGAGCCCGTGCGCCGAGACGGCCGGCGCGGAGGTGTCGGAATCGGTTGGGTTCATGGTGGGAGCGTGCCCGCTCGCGGTTTCACGGGGCCTTCACCGGGGCTTCACAGGGCCTTCAGCCGGCCGCGGCGTCGTACACAGGTCTGTCCACAAACTGTCCACAGGGCGGCGACGGCTGTGCACGCAAGCGGGGCCGACTGAACAGATTTCCCTTCGTGGCGTGGGGTTTCCCCCGCCGTCTTGTTGACCGTCGGAGGTGGGCATAGGGTCGCGCAGGCGGAGCAGCGACAGGGCGCCAAGTCGTCGTGTCGACATGTCGGGTGGAACAGCGAGAGGTGCACGAGATGAGCGGTGACGGGTCGTACGCTGGGTATCCCGGCCAGGGCAGCAGTGCTTCCGAGATGCCGCCGTTGCTTCGACCATCCGTCCCGCCGATCTCCCCTGGAGCTGACAGCCCCGTGAGCGACCCGATCCCGTTCGACCGGTCCCCGACGGTGCCTGAGACCGAGCCTGAGACTGAGACTGGGAGTGGGCCTGCCCGGGCGGTCGAGCTGGGTCCCACCGGACGTCCGATGCCGGTGCTCCCGGAGCCGACGGCGATCACCCAGCACGGCAACGCGCGGGTCGTCTCGATGTGCAACCAGAAGGGTGGGGTCGGCAAGACCACGACCACCATCAACCTCGGCGCGGCCCTCGCGGAGCACGGTCGCAGGGTGCTGCTGGTCGACTTCGACCCGCAGGGCTCCCTGTCGGTCGGGCTCGGCCTCAACCCGCACGAGATGGACCTGACGATCTACAACCTGCTCATGGAGCGCGACGTCGCGATCGAGGACGTCGTGGTGCCCTCGGGGGTCCCCGGGATGGACCTGCTCCCCTCCAACATCGACCTGTCGGCTGCCGAGGTGCAGCTGGTGCACGAGGTCGCCCGAGAGCAGACCCTGCAGCGCGTGCTGGCGCCGGCGATCGAGAAGTACGACGTCATCCTGATCGACTGCCAGCCGTCCCTGGGGCTGCTCACCGTCAACGCGCTGACCGCCTCCGACGGCGTGATCGTGCCGCTGGAGTGCGAGTACTTCGCGCTGCGCGGTGTCGCCCTGCTCAAGACCACCATCGACAAGGTGCGCGAGCGGCTCAACCCCAAGCTCGAGATCGACGGCGTGCTCGGCACCATGTTCGACGGCCGCACCCTGCACAGCCGCGAGGTCATGGACCGGTTGGTGCAGGCGTGGGGCGACACCGTCTTCCACACCGTGATCCGGCGCACCGTGAAGTTCTCCGACGCGACCGTGGCCGGTGAGCCGATCACGTCGTACGCCTCCGCCTCCACCGGCGCCGACCACTACCGGATGCTGGCCAAGGAGGTGCTCGCCCGATGGCGCGACGAGTGAGCCTGCCGCGGGCAGACGACCTCTTCCGTCCCACCGCTCCCGGTGCCGCCGAGGCGGGGAAGTCCGTCCGGGCCGTGCCCGACTCGGCCCACGGCGACGAGGAGTCGACCGACCCGGCGACGGGCCCGCGCAGGCCGAGCGGCCGGGTGCGCCACGACGAGAAGATGACGGTCTACGTCACCTCCGACGAGCTGCTCGACATCGAGCACACGCGCCTGTCGCTGCGTCGTGCGCACGGGCTGGCGGTCGACCGGGGCCGGCTCGTCCGTGAGGCGATCTCGCTGATCCTGGCCGACTTCGAGGAGCACGGCGACAACAGCGCCCTGGTGCAACGGCTGACCGAGCAGTGACCCACCCGTGAGGGGAGAACAGGTCGATGACCGAGCTCGCCACCGCTGATCCGGAGACCGCAGCGGCGGCCGGTTTCGAGGTGCGGCTCGACAACTTCGAGGGCCCGTTCGATCTGCTGCTGAGCCTGATCTCCAAGCACAAGCTCGACATCACCGAGGTGTCGCTGTCGCGGGTCACCGACGAGTTCATCGCGCACGTCAGGGCCGCCGGGCCGACGTGGGAGCTCGAGCAGACGACGTCGTTCCTGCTCGTCGCCGCCACCCTGCTCGACCTCAAGGCCGCCCGGCTGCTGCCGCAGGGCGACGTGGAGGACGAGGAGGACCTCGCGCTGCTGGAGGCCCGAGACCTGCTGTTCGCACGGCTCCTCCAGTACCGCGCCTTCAAGCAGGTCGCGCGGGTGCTCGAGACCCGGCTGGCCGAGGAGTCGCGGCGCCACCCCCGGGTGGTCGGCCTCGAGGACCGCTTCGCCACCCTGCTGCCCGAGGTGCTGATCGGCATCGGCCTGGAGCAGTTCGCGCAGCTGGCCGCGAAGGCGATGGAGCCCAAGCCGGTGCTCGAGGTGTCGCTCCAGCACATCCATGCCGCCAAGGTCAGCGTCCGCGAGCAGGCCGCGCTGATGGTCGACCGGCTGCGCCGCGGCGGCACGATGACCTTCCGTGCGCTGTGCGGTGACTCCCCGGACCGGCTCACCACGGTCGCGCGGTTCCTGTCGCTGCTCGAGCTCTTCCGCGAGGGCGCGGTGTCCTTCGACCAGGTCACGCCTCTGGGCGAGCTGAGCGTGCGCTGGACCGGCGCCGAGGACGGCGACATCGAGATCACCGACGAGTTCGACGGGGCACCAGCTGACGACCAGGCCGCAGACGCGACCGAGCAGGCCCAGGACGAGGAGCAGCAGTGAGCCAGGAAGCCACCCCCGGAACCGTCGACACCCTCGACACCCTCGATGTGGCGATGGCCGACCTTCGGCCGTCCCTCGAGGCGATCCTGATGGTCGCCGACCAGGCCCTCGACAAGGTGACGCTCGCGTCCGCAGTCGGCCACCCGGTCGACGCTGTCGAGGAGGCGCTGACCGACCTTGCCCGCGAGTACGACGAACAGCGCCGCGGCTTCGAGCTGCGTGCCGTGGCCGGCGGCTGGCGGTTCTACACCCGCGACGACTACGCCGGCGTGGTCGAGACGTTCGTGCTCGAGGGCCAGCAGGCCCGGCTCACCCAGGCCGCGCTCGAGACGCTCGCCGTGGTCGCCTACAAGCAGCCGATCTCCCGGGCCCGCGTCTCGGCGGTCCGCGGGGTCAACGTGGACGGCGTGATGCGCACCCTGCTCACCCGCGGGCTGGTCGAGGAGGCCGGGCAGGATCACGAGACGGGGGCCAATCTCTACCGCACGACGGCCTACTTCCTCGAGCGCATCGGCATCAGCTCCCTCGACGAGCTGCCCGACCTGGCGCCGTACCTGCCCGACATGGACGACCTCGAGGACGAGCTGGTCGCCATGTCCTCCAGCACGCCGGAGCCTCCCGCCGAGCCCGATCCCGGCCCTGTGCCGGAGCCCGACGCGGAGCCGGACGCCGAGCCCGCGCACGGGCACCCCGCCCCCCACAGCGGCGACGGCACCGAGCCCGACGCCGGCACCGAGATCGGCTGACGGGTGACGGAATCAGGGGACGAGCCCGGCATCCAGACCGACGACGACGGCCTGATCCGGCTCCAGAAGCTGCTGGCCCAGTCGGGGGTCGCCTCCCGTCGCAAGTGCGAGGAGCTGATGCTCGGAGGTCTGGTCGAGGTCGACGGCGAGGTCGTCACGCGGCTCGGCACCAAGGTCGACCCGCGCACGGCGGTGATCCGGGTCGACGGCAAGCGGCTGCCGCCCATCTCGGCGCACGTCTACCTCGTCCTCAACAAGCCGCGCGGTGTCGTCTCGACGATGTCGGACCCCGAGGGCCGGCGCACCCTCGCCGACCTGGTCGCCGACCGCCCCGAGCGGCTCTTCCACGTGGGCCGGCTCGACACCGACACCTCGGGCCTCATCCTGCTCACCAACGACGGCGACTTCGCCCACCAGATGGCGCACCCTTCACACGAGGTCGACAAGACCTACGTCGCGGAGGTGGACGGCGAGGTCTCCAAGGCCACGCTCGCCCAGCTGCGCGCCGGGGTCACCCTCGACGACGGGCCGGTGGAGGTCTCGCGGGTGAAGGTCCTCGAGGCGGGGCGGGGTGACGCGCAGGGCCGTGCCATCGTCGAGCTGGTGATCCACGAGGGGCGCAACCGGATCGTGCGCCGGCTGCTCGACCACGTCGGGCATCCTGTACGCCGCCTCACCCGCACGCGGTTCGGCCCGGTCGACCTGACCGGCTTGAAGCCCGGCGACCTGCGGCACCTGACGACCGACGAGCTCGGGTCGCTGCTCGACACCGCCCAGCTCTGACGCCGATCAGGGCTCCGGGTCGGCCTCGACGGCGAACCGACGAGCGAGCGCTCGGGTGATCTCGTACTGGCGCACCAGGAACGCCTGCTCGTCGAGCCGCTTGCGCCGCAGCCAACCGGTGACCTCGTCGTTGCACTTGCTGGCATTGCACGAGCCGCAGGCCGGCGCGATGTTGTCGAGGGTGTAGCGCCCGCCTCGGGAGAGCGCCAGCACGCAGTCGCGCTGCACCGGCCGGTCGGTGGCGCCGCAGTAGGCGCACCCGCCCCACGCGGCCTTGAGCGCGACCCACTGCTCGTCACTGAGATCGTGCTCGACGCTGTCCATCCGGCGCTTGCGACGACGGGCGATCCGGCTCTTGCGACTGCGGGCGACCGCCATCGCACCAGCCTAGGGGTCGTCCGCCCGGGATCGGCGTTGATCCACGGGTGCCCGGCCGCCGGACGGCGTACCGTCGAAGGCGTGGACACGACGACCCACCTGGCTCCGCCGGTGCCCGAGGCGCTGCGGGCGTACGTGCTCGGCATTGTGGGCTACGACTTGGAGATGCCGGGACCGGGCGTCCACCTCGGGCTGCCGTCGACGAGCGTGACCTTCGTGCTGCCCATCGACGAGCCGCTCGACATCGGCTGGCGTGAGGTGCCCGGCTCCCGTGGACGCCGGTGGTCGACGGTCTCCGGCCTGCACACGGGTCCTGCCGAGATCCACTACGGCGACCGCCAGGCCGGAATGCAGCTCGCCCTGAGCCCGCTCGGTGCGCGGGCCCTGCTGGGTCTGCCCGCTGCCGCCGTCGCGGGGGAGATGCTCACCCTCGACGAGCTGCCCTCCGCGTTGGCTGACCTGCCGGAGCGACTGGCCGGCTGCCGGGACTGGCCGACCCGGTTCGCGCTCGTGCGGCAGCGACTGGCCGTCGTCCTGGCGCGCCACGGCACGCCGGCGGTGCGCGACGAGGTCGGGTGGGCGCTGGCCGCGCTCACGCGAGGGGCGACCGTACAACGGGTGGCCGACGACGTCGGCCTGAGCAGGCGCCACCTCGGCACCCTGGTGCGGGCGGAGTGCGGGGTGTCGCCGAAGGAGTTCCACCGGATCGCGCGCTTCGACGCCAGCAAGACCCGGCTGGTGGCGGCCGCCCGTGCCGGTCGGCCGTCGCTCGCCTCCCTGGCCACCGCCAGCGGGTACGCCGACCAGGCCCACCTGACGCGCGAGTGGCGGGCCCTGGCCGGGTGCACACCGACCCGGTGGTTGCGCGAGGAGTTCCCATTCGTGCAAGACCTGGCGGGGTCGGAGGGGGAACCCTGAGGCCATGACTGCATCCGACGTACGACTCTGGCACAGCATGAGCTTCGACGACGCCGACGCGATGACGACGTGGCTGGCAGCGGTCGGGTTCACCGAGCACGCGACGTACCGCGACGAGGCCGGGAGGATCGCGCACGCCGAGTGGCTCTGGCCGGGCGGCGGCGGGCTCATGTTCGGAGACAGTCGCGGCGAGGGAGGCGCCCTCGAGGGCATGGGGCCGGCCGCGGCGTACCTCGTCTGCGACGACCCCGACTCAGTCTTCGACGCCGCCGTGGGGGCCGGAGCGACCGTTCAGCGCCCGATGGTCGACCAGGACTACGGAGGCCGCGGCGGGACCGTGCTCGACCCCGAGGGCAACCACTGGTCGGTGGGCAGCTACCAGCCGTCCTGAGACGCGGCGTCCTGCCCGCATCCGGCGTCGCTAGCCTTGCAGTGTCAACGGACGACGGAGGGCGGGCGACATGGCGGTACGAGCGGTGCGAGGGGCGACACAGCTCGATGTGGACACCCGCGAGCACATGCTCGACCGGGTGGCCGAGATGGTGCAGGACGTCCTGGACGTCAACGGCCTGACCGCCGACGACTTCATCTCGGTGATCTTCACCGCCACCTCCGACCTGGTCGCCGAGTTCCCGGCGTACGCCGCCCGCCAGCTGGGCTTCGCCGACGTGCCGCTGCTGTGTGCGCGCGAGCTCGAGATCGAGGGCTCGATGCCCCGGGTGGTGCGGCTGCTCGCCCACGTGGAGACCGACCTGCCGCGGGGCGACATCACCCACGTCTACCTGCACGGCGCCGCCAACTTGCGGCGCGACCTGGCCCGCACCCATGCCGTGCCGGACGACGACTCCGACGGGTCGTCCGCGTGAGCCTCACGGGACCTGTCGAGGTGGTCGGTGTCGGCCTGCTCGGCACCTCCGTGGCGCTCGCGTGCCGTCGTGCCGGCCTCGAGGTGCTGCTGACCGACGTGTCTCCCGAGCACCTGCGCACCGCCTCAGGGCTGGGCGCCGGTCGCCCCCGAGTCGACGCGGACCTGCCGCAGCTGGTCGTGGTCGCCGTGCCACCCGATCACCTCGGCGCCGCGGTCACCGAGGCCCTCATCCGCACCGACGCGGTCGTCACCGATGTCGGCAGCGTCAAGCAGGCGCCGCTGCGGGCCGTGCTCTCCGCGGGCGAAGCCGTCGACGCCGCGCGCTACGTCGGATCGCACCCGATGGCGGGCAGCGAGCGCTCCGGTCCGCTGGCGGCCAGCGCGGCGCTCTTCGACGGCCGGCCGTGGGCGGTCGTGCCCCACGAGGGCTCGCGCCCGGACGCGATCGCGCTCGTCGACGAGCTGGCCGCCGTCTGCGGCGCGGCCACCGTGCGCCTCTCGCCGGCCGACCACGACCGGGCAGTGGCACGGACGTCCCACCTGCCGCACCTGGCGGCCGTGCTCGTCGCGGGACGCCTCGCCGACGCACCCGCCGACCACCTCGCGCTGTCCGGGCAGGGACTGCGAGACGTCACCCGGGTCGCCGGCAGCGACCCAGGGCTCTGGGAGCAGATCGTCTCGGCCAACGACCGGGCCGTGCTCGGGGTGCTGGGGGAGTTGCGCGAGCAGCTCGACACGCTCATCGCGGCCCTGGACTCCGGCGAGCGACCCGGCCTGCACGACGTACTCACCCGCGGGGTGGCCGGCACCCGGGCGATCCCCGGCAAGCACGGTGGGCCGGTGCGACCCATGGGTGCGGTCTTCGTCGCGGTGCCCGACCATCCGGGAGAGCTGGCACGGCTCTTCGCCGACGCCGGCGCGAGCGACGTGAACATCGAGGACGTCCACATCGACCACGACCCGGCGCGACCGGTGGGCCTGGTCGAGCTCGTGGTCGAGGAGGCGCGCGCAGAGCACCTGCTGACGTCCTTGGAATCGAGAGGCTGGGTGACCCACAGGTAGGCTGCGGGCTGCGCCGGAGTCCCGGCGTTCTCCTTGCCACCCCGCTGCGCCGAAGGATGGGTCACCCGTGAGCACCACGCCGGTCGAGACACGTCCGCTGCGCGCGTCCACGGGCCTGGTCGTCGCGATCGACGGCCCGTCCGGCTCCGGCAAGTCGAGTACGTCGCGCGCCGTCGCCGCTCGGCTCGGCCTGCGCTACCTCGACACCGGCGCGATGTTCCGCGGGCTCACCTGGTGGCTGCTCCGCGAGGGTGTCGACGTCCACGACGCGTCCGCGGTCGCCGACCGGGCCGGCGAGCCGGAGATCCTGTCGGGCACCGATCCGCTCGGCCCCACGGTCGTGGTCGCCGGCGTCGACGTCTCGCTTGCCATCCGCTCCGACGACGTCACCTCGGCGGTCAGCCCGGTGAGCGCCGTCCCGGCGGTGCGGAGCCGGTTGCTCGAGCTGCAGCGCGCGGTCATCGGTGCCGGCGGGATCGTCGTCGAGGGCCGTGACATCGGCTCGGTGGTCGCGCCGGGCGCCCAGGTCAAGGTGTACCTCACCGCCGACCCCGCGGCCCGTGCCGAGCGCCGGGCAGCGGAGGAGGGCGGCAGCGACGTCGCCGCCACCCGTCAGTCGCTGCTCGCACGCGACAAGATCGACTCCGGCCGGGCCGTCGCCCCGCTGGTGATGGCTGACGGAGCCACCCACATCGACACCACGCCGTACACGCTCGACGAGGTCGTCGACCAGGTCGTCGCTCTGGTGAAGGCGGTCGGGGAGCGCGCGTGAGCGGCCTCGACTTCCACCTCGACGCCACCGCGCATCCCCGCCGCGCGCTGTTGCGCTGTGGCCGACCACAGACCCGGTGGCTGATGGGCCGGCGCTGGGCGGTGCGTGTCACCGGCGCCGAGCAGGTGCCGTCGTCCGGGCCGATCGTCGTCGCTGCCAACCACATCGGCGTCCTGGACGGACCGATGCTCGCGATCTTCACTCCCCGGCCGGTGCATGCGCTGACCAAGAAGGAGATCTTCACCGGGCGGATGGGTCGCCTCCTCCGGGCGACGGGGCAGATCCCGGTCGACCGGTACGCCGCCGACCCGGGCGCCGTGAAGACGAGCCTGCGCGTGCTGCGTGACGGCGGAGCGGTGGGCATCTTTCCCGAGGGCGCTCGGGGTGCCGGCGACCTGCAACGGTTCCACCACGGGGCGGCCTACCTGGCGCTGGTCACGGGCGCCCCGGTGATCCCGGTGACCTTCGTCGGCACGCGCACGGCCGGTGGCCACACCGACTACGTGCCGCCACGCGGGTCCAGTATCGACATGGCTTTCGGCATCCCCTGGCACGTCGTGGCACAGCCTTGGCCGCGCACGCGGGAACAGGTCCTGCATGCCTCGGCGTTGCTCCTGCAGCACATGCGCGAGACCCAGCAGCGCGCACTCGCCCACATCGGGCGCCCCCTGCCGGGACCCCTCCCGGCCACCGAACGAGAACTGGACCCCCCGACGGGGTTCGTCGAACGAGGAGCAACATGAGCGACGACATGCCCGGATACGAGCTGTCCGGGTCCGACGGGTCCGAAAGCGAGGACGTCACGGGTCCGGTTCCCGTGCTGGCCATCGTGGGCCGCCCCAACGTCGGCAAGTCGACGCTGGTCAACCGGATCATCGGCCGCCGCGCCGCTGTCGTGGAGGATCGGCCGGGCGTCACGCGCGACCGGGTGTCCTACGACGCGACGTGGAACGGCCGGGCCTTCACCGTCGTCGACACCGGCGGCTGGGACCCCGACGCCCGCGGACTCGCGCAGAGCATCGCCGCGCAGGCGGAGGTGGCCGTCAGCCTCGCCGACGCCGTGCTCTTCGTCGTCGACGCCAACGTGGGCATCACCGACTCCGACGAGGCGGTCGTCAAGATCCTGCGCAGGTCGGGCAAGCCGGTCGTGCTGGCCGCCAACAAGGTCGACGACCAGCGGGCCGAGGCCGAGGCCCACGGCCTCTGGAACCTCGGGCTGGGGGAGCCCATCCCGGTGTCGGCGCTCCACGGGCGCGGTTCCGGTGACCTTCTCGACGCCGTGCTCGACGCGCTGCCTGAGACGCCGCCGGAGACCTTCGGGGTGGTCGGCGGGCCGCGGCGGATCGCGATCGTGGGCAAGCCGAACGTCGGCAAGTCGTCGCTGCTCAACAAGCTCGCCGGGTCGGAGCGGGTCGTCGTCGACAACGTCGCGGGCACCACCGTCGACCCCGTCGACGAGCTGATCGAGCTGGGCGGCAAGACCTGGCGCTTCATCGACACCGCGGGCATCCGCAAGCGGGTCAAGGAGGCGTCGGGCCACGAGTACTACGCCTCGTTGCGCACCACGACCGCCATCGACCGTGCCGAGGTGGCCGTGCTGGTGCTCGACGGCGGTGAGACCGTCTCCGAGCAGGACATGCGGATCATCCAGACGATCCGCGACGCCGGCCGGGCCATGGTCATCGCCTTCAACAAGTGGGACCTGGTCGACGAGGAGCGTCGCTACTACCTGGAGCGCGAGATCGAGCGGGACCTGGTGCAGGTGCAGTGGGCGCCGCGGATCAACATCACCGCGCGCACCGGGTGGCACGTCGACCGGCTGGTGCCGGCTCTGGAGAAGGCGCTCGAGGGCTGGGAGACCCGGATCTCGACCGGATCGCTCAACACCTTCCTCGGGCGACTGGTGGCCGAGCACCCGCACCCGGTGCGGTCGGGCAAGCAGGCCAAGATCCTGTTCGCCACCCAGCCGTCGACGGCTCCGCCGACCTTCGTGCTGTTCACCAGCGGCAAGCTGGACGCGTCGTACGAGAGGTACATCGAGCGGCGGCTGCGCGAGCAGTTCGGCTTCGCAGGCACCCCGATCGTCATCCAGCAGCGCCCGCGCGAGAAGCGCAAGCGCTGAGGGTCACTGCGACGGCTCGGGGACGTTGGGCGCCTTGCACTTCACCTTCGGGTTGACCCCGAAGTAGTTGAGCGGCCCGGCCACGATCGTCAGCGCGATGTTGCTCGCCTCGGCGCAGTTGGTGTCGTTGTCGGTGAAGTAGTCGCGCTGGTACGCCGCCAGGGCGCCGATGACGAGCCAGACGACGATGAGCAACGCCAGAATTCGGGTCATGCCCCGAACCTAGCCCTTCGCGGGCGGGTCCGGACACCTCGCGGGGTGGCATTCCCGCACGGGGGAGGGTCAGGGCTGGAGTCCGAGCGCAGCCAGCCAGGGCATCGGGTCGATCGGACCGACGCCCGCGGGCCTGACCTCGAGGTGCAGGTGGGGACCGGTGCTGTTGCCGGTCGAACCCAGGAGGCCGATGGGCTGGCCGACCTCGACGGTGTCGCCACCGGTCACGAATGCGGTGAGCTGGTGGCAGTACCAGACCTCGGTGCCGTCCTCGAGGGTCAGCACGGTGCGCAGACCGTAGGCGCCGCTGTCCCCGACGGAGGTGACGGCGGCGTCGCCCACCGCCACGAGGCTGGTGCCGAGGGAGCCGGCGAAGTCCTGGCCGGTGTGCGCGTGCTTCCAGTGCGGCCCGGCCAGGCCGAACCCGGCCGACATCGCGTAGTCCGCGAGCGGGAGGACGTGGGTGAGATCGGACAGGTCGCCGGTGTAGCCCAGGGCGGCCAGCCGGGCCACCTCGACCACCTGCACCTGCTCGTACGTCGCAGCCTGTTGCTCGAGGGAGTCGAGGGCGCGCTCGCGCTGCCTGACCCGGCGCTCGAGCAGGTTGGCGGCGGCGTTGGGCACGCCCGCCGAGCCGCTCGCTGTTGCCCTGGCGTAGTCCGGCTGGGGGACCGAGTGGGCGGCCGCCGAGCCCGGAAGCAGCAGCGTCGCCGAGAGCCCCACGACGGCGGCCGCGAGCGCAACCTGGCCCCGCACTGCGCCGCCAGCCGTCGTTCCCATGCATTTCTCCCGGTACGTCGGACTTCATCGTGCGACGGATTGCCGAGGCAGTCCGACGAACCCGGTCAACCGGCCCGATCGGGCCATTGCGCAGCTCGGCTGCGACCCCGTATGTGCGTTCCGGAGTAGTCCGGACGGGCCCCCGGTCGTACGACGGCCCGGGCGCTAGCCTGCGGGGATGCGTCGTACCGTCGCCGTCTGCCTCTCCACGATCCTCGCCACGCTGTCGAGCGGACCCTCCCTGGCCTCGCCGGCGGATCATCAGGTGTCCGCGCCTCTGGCACGCACGACCTGTGCGGTCTTTCCCACCGACAACTACTGGCACGCTGACATCCGAGACCTGCCGACGCACCCGTCGAGCGACCGCTGGCTCGCGCGCATGTCGACCGACCGGGAGCTGCACCCCGACTTCGGAGACAGGTACGGCATCCCCGTCACGGTCGTCGGCGGCGGCCACCGCAAGGTGAGGGTGAGGTTCCTGTACGCCGACGAGAGCGACCGGCTCCGCTACCCGTTGGGCAAGGACACCCGGATCGAGGGCGGGCGCAGCTCCGACGGCGACAGGCACGCCGTCGTCGTGGACCGGAAGACCTGTCGCCTGTACGAGACCTTCGCGACGCGGAAGGCCCAGGGCAGGTGGCGGGCGGGGTCGGGCGCGACGTGGTCGCTTCGCTCGAACGCGCTCCGCCCGGACGGCTGGACGTCGGCCGACGCGGCGGGGCTGCCGATCCTGCCCGGCCTGCTGCGTTGGGACGAGGTCCGTGAGCGCCGCGTCGACCACGCGATCCGCTTCACCACGGACGTGACCTCCCGATGGCACGTGTGGCCGGCCCGGCACTACGCCGGGTCGCAGGGGAGTCACGACTATCCGCCGATGGGCGCGAGGTTCCGCCTCGAGCCGGACTTCCCGCTGGCCGGCTTCGGCGCCGATGCCGTCGAGGTCATCCGGGCGATGCAGACCTACGGCCTGGTGCTCGCCGACAACGGGTCGCCGTGGTTCTTCCAGGGCGAGAAGAACCGCAGGTGGCCGGACCGGCTGGTCGAGGAGCTGAAGGAGATTCCCGCCTCCGCCTTCGAGGCGGTGGACACGTCGCCACTGCAGGTGTCAGCAGACTCCGCTGCTGTTCGGTGAGCCCGATGCGGCCTCCTCGGGGCGCCTGCGGTAATCTTCCCCCGGCCTTCCTCGGAAGGCATTCGGGCTGTGGCGCAGCTTGGTAGCGCACTTGACTGGGGGTCAAGGGGTCGCAGGTTCAAATCCTGTCAGCCCGACCGAAGATCAGCAGGTCAGAGGCCGTTTCCGCTCATGGCGGAGGCGGCCTCTTCCTCATTCTCACCCCTTGTGCGTGCAGTGCGCGTACAGGAGCCTTGCGAGCTTGCACGAGCGCCGACGCAGCGCTGGCCGCGTCGTGCTCGGTGGACTCCAGCCGGTGGGAGTAGATGTCGGCCGTCACCGAGACGCTCGAGTGGCCCAAGCGCTCGAGACGACCGCCAGGGGAGTGCCGGCCGCGTGGTCGCCGCAGCGGCCCACCTGAAGGGCGTGAGTCAATCGCGGTAGAGATCGGCGATCGGCCGCATGCGGGACTCGCGCGTCGCGGCCCACCGCTCCGTTTCGGCTTCCATCTCGGCCTGCTCGGCCTCGGTGAAGTCGTTGGCGCTGATGTTCATGCCACGTGCCTCCATCCGCTCACGGCGCTCCAGCCCAGGCGGCAACGAAAACGGGCGATGCGTAGACCAGCCCTCCAGGGGTTCCCGCCAGGTGGGCTTGACGCCGGTCTTGACGGACAGGATGACCTCCTTGACCTCGACCTCGACCTCGAGCACGGGAGTCCAGTCGCCCGTGAAGACGACCGAGCCAGCCTCCACCCACTGGCCGACTCTCCAAGCGCCGACGCGATGGTTGAACATCTCGATGTCGACGAACGGATCGCCGTTGGCGCTCCGGGCGAGCATAGGTCCGTTCCGCCAGTACCTCACGCCTCCCAGGGTAGCCAGCGTCGGCTCGGGCACCGTCTACAAGATGCTGGAGGGCCGTGAGCGACCGGTCGTGGATCGTCTAAGCGGCCGATGGTCGCCAAGTTACTCACGGGTTTAGTTCCGCCTGGCGGGGGCATGCTCACAAGATGTTGGAAGTTGCTGAACCTACGACTCGGAATTCTGAGCGCGTACGGCTCGACGTGCAGGTCACGATTCACACCGGTCAGGGCAGGGGTGATGTCGTGGTGAATGCCCTGCGGAACGAGGGGGCCGAGCACTTGCGCAGCGACCTGGAGCTGCTCGTGTCCTCTTGCCAGGGCGACCGGATCAGACTTCTTACGGACGACGTCAAGGCCGTAGCAAGCATCGCTCGAGCAGCAGAGCCGAGCATCTACCTCGTCGGTTCCCCGCGCTACGCGTAGCCGGCTTTCCGTGGGCCTTCGGTAAGGGGTTGCCCCGACTCTCCTTTCGCGCGCATTATCGCGTAGGGGGCAGGACCGGGAGCAGACTCATGACGCAGTTGACGCATCCGATGGTGGAGTTCCTGCTGGCCAGAATCTCTGAGCGTGAAGCCGAGGCGCTTGAGGAACGAGACGAGGGCTGGCCTCCCGGGGTGCTGGGCGCGTGTGAGGCTGACCGCAACATGATCCAGTGGGCCCTGGGCATCGAAGAACTCCGCGAGATGGGCGACTCGGCTGCGCCGGCTAGCCCGCTGGGCGACACCGCGCTCCGCAGTATGGCCAGCGTGTATGCAGCCCACCCGAACTTCCGGGAGGAGTGGCGGCCATAGCTAGACGGCCAATCAGGTCTCGTCGACTGGTCGCACTCGGTCGGCTGTGACGGTGTCGAGGAACGTTGAGCCGGGTTCGCGGCTCCAGGAGACGTTGGCCTTCCACTCGTCCTTGCCTACAGGGAGCCAGGCGCGGAGCTCGCTGGGGCACCAGGTGCCGTCGACGAAGACCTCGACCAGCGGCCGCTCCCAGCCGCTGTAGACCTTCGGCTCGCGCATGGGGACAGGGTGCCAGGCGGGGCCGACAGCACGAGCGGGCCAGCACCCACATGGCCCGAGACGACCCCCGGGAGGCTTCCCCTGGACCCGGGGGCCAGCGGGTGCTTGCCACCGCGGTTCTGGCACCCGCCACCGCGCGGTACCCACGGTGGCGGCCGTCATTCGATGGTCTAGTCCCCGCCGCCCGGGTGGGCGGGCGTGGGGTAGCCGGCGAACGCGCAATCCAGCCGTCACGATCCTCAGCCTTCGCCACTGCCATATGGCCCTCGGTGACGTCGGTCAGGAGGTAGTCGCGCGGGCGGACGCCTCCGGGGCCGGCGGGCGCTGGACAGCCAAGGGGCGAAGAGCGTAGTCGGCGATCTCGTTGCCGAGCTGAGCGGCGGTCAGCGGCCCACCCGGCCGATACCACTTGTAGACCCAGTTCGCCGCGCCCAGGCAGGAGTTCACGAAGACGGTGACGTCGATCTCCGGGGGGAACCGGAGGGCGTCGAGGTAGGCGACCACGTGGGTGCGGAGGATTTCTTCGTACTGGCGCCGCTGCTCGATGACCGTCCGGATGAGCTCGTCGGGGACCTCTTCCTCCTCCTCGAAGAACACCTTGTACATCGACTGGCGCTCGCAGGTGGTCTGGACGCGGTAGGCGAGGAGGCGGTGCAGGACCTCCAGGGGCTCGTCGACGGAGGCGGCCACCTCGCGTGCGTTCTCGATCGCGTCGGCCATCACCTCCTCGTAGAGACGCACGAGGATCTCTTCCTTGTTGCGGAAGTAGTGGTAGAGGGTGGCCTTGCTCAACCCGACGGCGGCCGCGATCTCGATCATCGACGTGGCGCGGTATCCCTGGCGACTGAAGAGCTCGGCCGCGCCGTCCATGATCTCTCGTCGGGACTCGACGGCCCGGCTCGGACGTCCGACCACGCTGCTCCCTTCGCCGGTCTCGATCAGCCCGTGCGCGGGCGCTTCGCCGCGGCGGCAGGTCGATCATAGGCTGCCGCCGCGGCGGGGCTGGGTACATCTAGCCGGCGGCGACCAGGCACTTCAGGGTCGCGACGAGACACGGCGTGCCGTCGGACTTGCTGACGACGAAGCTCGAGGCCACGACGCCGTCGCCGTCGTCGCGCCGAACGATGTCGACGATCTCCGTCTCGACGTGGATCGTGTCCCCGATGAAGGTCGGCGCCACGAAGCGCAGCTTGTCGGCGCCGTAGAACGCCTTCATCGCCGGCGGCCAGAACTCGACGAGCCCGAGGCCGACCGAGAGCACCAGCGCACCGTGGGCGATCCGCTGCCCGAACCGCGGATCCTGTGCCGCGTACTCGGTGTCGGTGTGGAGCGGGTGCCAGTCGCCGGTGAACATCGCGAAGGTGACCAGGTCGGTCTCGGTGATGGTCCGGCCGCGGGTGACGTGGCGCTGGCCGACGCTGAGCTGGTCGAGGTACCCGGTGATCACGGGGCCTCCACCCCTCCCATGTCGGCGCTGCCGCGGGCGAGGTCGTTCTTCGTGACCGCGGCGACGCAGATCAGCGACAGCAGGGAGAGCACGGCCACGTACGCCGCCACCGTCATCGAGGTGTCGGTGGCCGCGAACAGGCTGGTCGCCACGATCGGGGCGATCGCGCCACCGAGCAGGACGCCGATCTGGAACGACAGCGACGAGGCCGTGAACCGGACCGAGGCATCGAACAGCTCGGTGATGAACGTGGCCTGCGGGCCGTAGGAGACGCTGAAGAACAGCGCGCCGACGACGTAGGCGAGGACCAGGAGCACGGGGTTGCCGGTGTCGACGGCCAGGAACGTCGGGAAGATCCAGACGATCATCGCGCCCAGTCCGAAGATGATCGTCCGGCGCCGCCCGTGTCGCTGACCGTAGGCACCGAAGACCGGGAGGGCGCAGGCGGCCACCAGGGCGGAGATCAGCACGGCGATGAGCATCGCAGAGCCGCTCTGCGCCCCCGTCTCCTTCGCGTAGCTCAGCGCGTAGGTGTTGACCACGTAGAAGTAGGCGCCGGTGCTGATCATCGAGCCGGTGGCCAGCGCGATCTGGCGCGGGTAGCGCCGCAGGGCAGCGAGGACGGGCACCTTCTGGATCTCGTCGCGCTCCTTGACGGCCGTGAAGGCCGGGGTGTCCTCGAGGCGGCTCCGGACGAACAGGCCGATGCCGACCAGCACGACGCTCAGCAGGAAGGGGATGCGCCAGCCCCAGGACATGAAGGCGTCCTCGGGGAGCTGACGGAAGCAGAAGAACACCGCCGTGGCCGTGAACAGACCCAGCGGGACGCCCATCTGGGGGAGGCTGCCGTACAGCCCGCGTCGACCGGGGGAGGCGAACTCGACCGAGGTCAGCACCGCGCCGCCCCACTCGCCTCCCACGCCGAAGCCCTGCACGAGGCGCAGCAGCACCAAGAGCAGCGGGGCGGCGAGCCCGATCTGGTCGTAGGTGGGCATCACGCCGATCAGGAACGTGGCGATGCCCATCAGCATGAGCGACAGGAAGAGCACCCGCTTGCGTCCGATGCGGTCGCCGACGTGCCCCAGGATGATGCCGCCCAGGGGCCGCGCGCCGAAGCCGACCGCGAACGTGCTGAACGACAGCAGCGTCTGGACCGTGGTGCTCTCGCTGGGGAAGAACAGCGGACCGAAGACGAGGGCCGCCGCGGAGCCGTAGAGGATGAAGTCGTACCACTCGACAGTGGTCCCGATCAGCACCGAGATCGCGACCCGGCGCATGGTCCTGGGGTCGGTCGCGGGAGCGCCCGCGGTCGTCGTCGTCGTCATCGGTCTTCCTTCGTGGGAGTGGGGCGGCGCAGCATCAGGCCGGTACGGCGGGCCAGGCAGACGAGCTCGTCGCGCTGGTTGGTGGCGCGGTGCTCGAAGACCACCAGGCCGGCGTTGGGGCGCGATCTCGACGCCCGCGCCTCGACGATCTCGGTGGTGACCTTGATGGTGTCGCCGGTGAAGACCGGCGCGGGGAACGTGACCTCGCTCAGGCCGAGCTGGGCCACGATGGTGCCGAGGGTCAGCTCGGGCACCGAGAGTCCGACCACGAGCGCTGCGGTGAACATGCTGTTCACCAGCGGTCGACCGAACTCGGTGCGCGAGGCGTAGTCGGCGTCCAGGTGGAGCGGTGCGGGGTTCATCGTCATCGTGGTGAACAAGACGTTGTCCGTCTCGGTCACGGTGCGCCGGGTGGCGTGCTCGACGGTGGTGCCCACCGTCAGCTCCTCGAACCACATACCAGTCATGGGTGCTCCTTCTTCCACTGATCGGGAAACTGCGGGGGGCGCCCGTCGCGGAAGGCCTGTAGGCCCTCGGCGACGGTCGGGGTGCCGAGGTGCTCCAGGAACAGCTCCAGCTCTCGGTCCAGTGCTTCGCGGTGCGGAAGGGTGCCGCCTTCGCGGTACATCTGCTTCATGCCGCGCAAGGCGGTCGGACTGTGCCGAGCGAGCCGGGCGCGGAGCGCCGCCAGCTCGCCGCGCAGCGCCTCGGCGGGGACCAGGTGGGTGACCAGGCCCCAGGCATGGGCGGTCGCACCGTCCACGAGCTCGCCGGTGAGCATCAGCCGGCGCGCGAGAGGTGGCGGCACCGCGCGAGGAAGTCGCACCGAGGAGCCGGCGCCGGGCAGCAGGCCGTACTCCAGGTGTCGGTCGCCGATCCGCGCCCGGTCGGTCGCGACGGTGAGGTCGCAGGCCAGCAGGAGCTCGCAGCCGCCGGCCACGGCGTACCCGTCCACGACGGCGATCGACACGGCCTGGGCTGCCTCGATCGCCAGGTTCACCGCGCCGATGTCGGCGACGTAGCCGCGCACCGCCTCGCGGTCGGACTGCACCGAGAGCAGGTGCGCAAGGTCCGCGCCGGCCGAGAGCGTGCCCCCGCGGCCCTGGACCACGAGCACCGGGTGACCGCCGCGATCGGCCCGGCCGACGGCCTCGAGAAGACCATCCAGCACGCGGGGAGACAGGGCGTTGAGTGCCTCGGGGCGGTCGATCGTCGCGAGCAGGGCGCCGTCCTCGTCGACCTCGAGGACGACGTCCCCGACGCGATCGGCGCTGCTCATCGCTGCACCTGGATGCCCTCGACCTCGCGGTCCCACAGCTGGTCCAGCCGCTCGCGAGCCGCCTGCATCAGCTTGTACTTCTCGATCTTCTGGCTGGCGGTCTTGGGCAGCTCAGGCAGCTGCTCGAGGTAGCGCGGCACCATGAAGTACGCCATGCGCTCGGAGCAGTAGGCGATGAGCTCCGCGTAGTCGATGGTGCTGCCCGGGCGCGGGACCACGTAGGCCATCACCTCGTCCTCGCCGAGCTCGGAGGGCACCGGCACCGCCGCGGCCTCCACGACGTCGGGGTGGCCCGCGAGCACCACCTCGACCTCGTAGGCGGAGATGTTCTCGCCCCGCCTCCGGATGGCCTCCTTCTTGCGGTCGCTGAAGTAGAGGTAGCCGTCCTCGTCGATCCAGCCGCGATCACCGGTGCGGAACCAGAGGTCCTGGGTGGCCTGCACGGTCTCGGCGGCCATGTTGTAGTACCCGA
This sequence comes from Nocardioides sp. LHG3406-4, assembly GCF_049897745.1. Taxonomy (NCBI): domain Bacteria; kingdom Bacillati; phylum Actinomycetota; class Actinomycetes; order Propionibacteriales; family Nocardioidaceae; genus Nocardioides; species Nocardioides sp. LHG3406-4. The sequence goes on along the minus strand of NZ_JAFCWV010000002.1, from coordinate 1,119,710 downwards.
GCATGAACGAGCCCGGCTCGTTGGGCCGGATGGAGAACTCGCCGACTGCCCCGGCCTCGGCCGGGTAGCCGTCGTCATCCACGACCCGGACCTCGACCCGTTCGGTGACCCGCCCGGCCGAGCCTGTCTTGTCCACCGGGTCGTCGATCCCGAGGACGGTGATCGCGCAGTTCTCGGTCATGGCGTAGACGGAGGTCACGCGGATGCCGTACCGCTCGTCGAAGCGCTCGGCGAGGTCGGTGGACAGGGGCACGATCATCGCGGTCCGCACCTGGTGCTGCCGGTCGAGCTCGGAGCGCGGCTGCTGCCAGATGATGTTCGCCATCGCGCCCAGGGCGTTGAACTGCGTAGCACGGCTCTCGCGGACCTCCGTCCAGAACTGGCGTGCGGAGAAGCCACGGGAGACGATCACCGTGCCCTCGGCCCACAGGCCGGCGTAGACGGTGAACCACAGCGCATTGGCGTGGAACAGCGGCAGGCAGGTGTAGAGCCGCTCGTCGGGGCGGTATCCGCAGTGGACCGCCATCGCGTGCCCGACGGCGTGACCTTGGGAGTGGGGCGAGACCACACCCTTGGAGGGGCCGGTGGTCCCGGAGGTGTACATGATCAGGTGGGGATCGGACGCCTGGACGTCGGACATCGCCGCCGGTGGCGCGGCGTGAAGATCGCCGAACGCCGTGAGCTCGTCCTGCATCAGGACGGTGAGGCCCGCACCGGCGGCGGCCGCGGCGGCCGCCCGCACCCGCTCCTCACGCTCCGGCTCGGTGCAGACCAGCATCGACTCGGACTGCCTCAGGAAGTAGACGAGCAGGTCGCTCTTGGCGGCGGTGTTGAGCGGTACGCCGATCGCGCCGAGCTTGCCGAGGCCCCACAGCGAGAAGAGCAGCTCGGGACAGTTGCCCATCACGAAGGCGACCCGGTCGCCGCGCACCACCCCGTGTTGGCGGAACCCCTCGGCGTAGCTGTTCGTGATCGCGTCGACCTCGGCGTAGGTCCACACGCCCCGCCCCAGGAAGTCCAGGCACGGCTTGTCGCCCACCCGCGACGCCTTGTCCGCCAGGATCCGGCCGATGGTCCGTTCTCGCGGCTCGTAGAACTGCATGCGATCCTCCTCGTTACTCGACCCGACGGTCGAGAAAGACTGTTATGTCCGCCACGCGCTTGTCAAGGTTCCAGGGCGGATTGCTCACTGTTGAGCCAGTATTTGAAGTTGAGGGTGGACATTTCTCGACCGATTGGTCGAGTATCGTGGCTGAGTCACACCGCCCAACTGAAAGGACCGATGTCGTGAACGCACTCCGGACCGAGGCCATCCGCGACGTCGCCCAGGCGCTGGAGACCGCCCAGCGGGGGCTGAGCTCCGAGCGCTGGCCCACGAAGCTGCCGGTGCGTGAGCGGATCGCCCTCCTGCTGGACCCGGGCTCCTGGGTCGAGGACGGCCTGCTGGCCAACGCCCTGCGCGACGGCCTGCCGGCGGACGGCGTGCTGACCGGGGTGGGCCGCATCGAGGGTCGGCAGGTGGCCGTCATCGCCCACGACTTCAGCGTCAAGGCGGGCTCCTGGGGTGAGCTGTCGTGCGAGAAGCAGGTCCGCATTCTCGAACGAGCCGACCGCGACCTGCTGCCGGTCGTCTACCTGGTGGACTCCGCCGGGGGCAGGCTCACCGAGCAGCTCGGCTTCTTCGCCGGCCGCCGAGGCGCCTCGCGCATTTTCCAGCTTCAGGTCCGGCTGTCCGGGCGGGTGCCGCAGATCTGCTGCCTGCACGGCCCCTCGGCCGCCGGTGGCGCGTACATGCCGGCCTTCACCGACTGGGTGGGGATGGTACGGGGCAACGCATCGATGTATCTCGCCTCGCCGCGCGTGGCCGAGAAGGTCACGGGGGAGAAGACCACCCTGGAGGAGATGGGCGGCGCCGACATGCACACGACCGTCTCCGGGGTCGGCGACGAGGCCTTCGACCACGACTGGGAGGTGATCGCCGCCGCCCGCCGTCTGCTCAGCTACCTCCCCTCCACCTACCGGGAGCGCCCCGCCGGGCAGGCCGCGCGCCCGCCCCAGACCGCACACTGGCCGCAGAGCCTCATCCCGACCGACCCGAACGCCAGCTACGACGTCCGAGACGTCATCGACCGGGTCGTGGACGAGGACAGCTTCTTCGAGATCAAGTCGACCTGGGCGACCGAGATGGTCACCGGCCTGGCCCGCCTCGACGGGGAGGTGGTGGGGCTCGTCGCCAACCAGCCCAGCGTGCGGAGCGGCGCGATCTTCGTGGACTCGGCCGACAAGGCGACCCGCTTCATCCTGCTGTGCGACGCCTACAACATCCCGCTGGTGTTCCTGCAGGACGTGCCCGGGTTCATGGTCGGCGTCGCCATCGAGCGCCAGGGCATCATCCGCCACGGCGCCAAGATGGTCACCGCGATGGCCAGCGCCGAGGTGCCCAAGCTGACGGTGGTCCTGCGCAAGTCGTACGCCGCCGGGACCTACGCCATGTGCGCCCCCGGCTTCGAGCCGCGCGCGACCATCGCGCTGCCGACCGCCACGATCGGACCGATGGCGCCGGAGGCCTCGACCAACGCGGTCTACGCCAACAAGATCGCGGCCATCGCCGATCCCGAGGAGCGGCAGCGCTTCATCGACGAACGGGTGGCCGAGCAGGAGCTGGAGCTGGACCTCGTCGGTCTGGCCAGCCGGCTCGTGGTGGACACGGTCGTGCAACCCGAGGACTTGCGGGCCGAGCTGATCGCCCGCCTGGCCGACGCTGAGGGATGGGAACGATCGCCCTGGCGGCGCAACCACCCGGTCTGGCCGGTCTGAGATGGCCGTGCGCAGCCTGCTCTTCCTGCCGGCCGACCGCCCGGCCATGGCGGCGAAGCTCCGCACCATCGCCCCCGACGTGGCGGTGCTCGACCTCGAGGACGCCGTCGCGACGCGAGCCAAGCACGAGGCGCGCCGGACCGTCGAGACGACGCTGGCCGAGCACGACCTCGGGGGCCTGTCGGTGCTGCTGCGGGTGAACCCGCTCGGCACGCCGTGGTTCGAGGACGACCTGCGCGTCGCCGCGGACGCCGGGATCGGTGTCGTGCTACCCAAGTACGAGAAGGTCAGCACCGCGGCCCGGGTGCGCGAGGCCATCGGCGACGAGCTGCTCGTGGTCGGATTGGAGACCGGCCGAGGCGTGGCGGACTGCCGTGAGCTGCTCCAGTTCGGTGTCGACGCCTGCTACTTCGGTGCCGAGGACTACGTCGCTGACCTCGGGGGCCGGCGTACCGCAGGCGGGTCCGAGGTGCTCTGGGCCCGCAGCCGGGTCGTGCTCGCCGGCCGGCTGGCCGGAGTGGACACCATCGACCAGGCGGTGGTCAGCGTGCACGACGGGGACGCCTTCCGGGTCGACGCCGACCGTGGCCGCGATCTCGGCTACCACGGGAAGATCTGCCTGCACCCGCGCCAGGTGGAGATCGCCCACGAGGTGTTCAGCCCGACCGAAGAGGAGGTGGCCCACGCGCGCCGAGTGCTCGCCGAGGCCGGGGACGCCACCGGGTCCGGGGTCGGGATGGTCGACGGCCAGATGGTCGACGAGGTGCACCTGAAGATGGCCCGCGCGACCCTCGCGCGCGCCGGTGAGGAGCAGCAGTGCGCGTCGGAGTGATCATCCCTCCCACGGCCGACCCGGCCGGCGTGGTGGACACAGCCGTGCGGGCCGAGGAGCTCGGTTTCGACTACCTGGCGTGCGGCGAGCACGTGTTCTTCCACGGCCCGATGCAGAACGCCTTCGTCACGCTCGCGGCGGCGGCTGCGGTCACCTCACGGATCCGGCTGCTCAGCGCGCTCACGGTGCTGCCGCTGTATCCCGCGGCCCTGGCGGCCAAGCAGGCCTCCATCCTGGACCGCATCTCGCACGGCCGCTTCGACCTCGGCGTGGGCGTGGGCGGCGAGTTCCCTCCGGAGTTCGACGCCGTCGGTGTGCCGGTACGCGGTCGCGGCCGCCGCACCGACGAGGCTCTCGACCTGCTGCGGGCCCTCTTCGCCGGCGGACCGGTCGACTTCACCGGCGAGAACGCCCGCGTGGCCGGCCTGAGGCTCGATCCGCCGCCGATGCAGCCCGGTGGCCCGCCGATCTGGGTGGGCGGGCGCAAGGAGGCCGCCCTGCGCCGGACCGTGCGGTACGGAGACGTCTGGTTCCCCTACGTCGTCTCACCCGAGCAGCTCGCCGCCGGGCTGGCTCGTCTCCGCGAGCTCCACGACGAGCTGGAGGTGGACAGGGTGCTTCCGCGCGGCGCCTTCTTCGGCTGGGGTGCGGTCGACGAGTCGAGCGCGCGGGCTCGGGGAATGGCGGTCTCGGTCGTGAGCGAGACCTATCAGCAGGACTTCGCGCCACTGGCCGACCGCTACCTCGTCGCCGGTTCGCCGGCGCAGGTGGTGGACCGGCTCGGGATGTACGCCGAGCACGGCGCATCGGATTTCATCTTCGCGCCCGCGGCCGCGGACGCGCAGTCGCTCCGGCACATGGTCGATCTCTTCGCCGACCAGGTGCTGCCCCACATCCGCAGCGACGAGCCCATCGGGCCCCCAGCAGACAAGGACGCATCATGACGAGGAGCTTCACCAGCGTGCTGGTCGCCAACCGCGGCGAGATCGCGGTGCGGGTCATCCGCACCTGCATCGAGGAGGGACTGCGCGCCATCGCGGTCTACTCCGAGACCGATGCCGGGGCGCCGCACGTGCGGATGGCCGACGAGGCGCACGCCCTGCCCGGCCGCACGGCCGCCGAGACCTACCTGAGCATCCCGGCGATCATCGAGGCGGCGCTGCTCTCCGGCGCTGAGGCGATCCACCCCGGCTACGGCTTCCTCTCGGAGAGCGCGGAGTTCGCCGCGGCCGTGACCGACGCCGGCATCGTGTGGATCGGGCCGCCGCCGGCCGCGATCGAGGCTCTCGGTGACAAGGTGACAGCCCGCGACATCGCCCGACGGGTGGGCGCCCCTCTCGTGGCCGGCACTCCGGGCCCGGTCGCCGGCAGCGCCGAGGTCGAGGAGTTCGTCCGCGAGCACGGCCTGCCGATCGCCATCAAGGCGGCATTCGGTGGCGGCGGCCGAGGCATGCGGGTGGTCCGGGACGCCTCGCAGATCAGCGAGGCGTTCGAGGCGGCCACGCGCGAGTCGACGGCGGCGTTCGGCCGGGGTGACTGCTTCGTCGAGCAGTACCTCGAGCGCCCGCGCCATGTGGAGGCGCAGATCCTCGCCGACGAGCACGGCAACGTCGTGGTGGTCGGGACCCGCGACTGCACGCTGCAGCGGCGTCACCAGAAGCTGGTCGAGGAGGCGCCCGCTCCGTTCCTGAGCGACGAGCAGCGCTGCACGATCCACGACGCGGCGAAGGCGGTGTGTCGTGAGGCGGGCTACGTCGGCGCCGGCACCGTGGAGTTCCTGGTCGACGTGCAGGGCGTCATCTCCTTCCTGGAGGTCAACACGCGGCTGCAGGTGGAGCACCCGGTCACCGAGGAGACCGCCGGGGTCGACCTGGTCTCCGAGCAGCTGTCCATCGCCCGCGGGGAGCCGCTGCGCCTGACCAGCGACCCCGAGCCCCGGGGCCACTCGATCGAGTTCCGCGTCAACTGCGAGGATCCCGCCGCCGGGTTCGCCCCCTCGCCCGGCGTCATCACGACCTGGGAGATGCCCCAGGGCCCCGGGATCAGGGTCGACGCCGGGGCCGAGGCCGGGTCCGAGGTCAGCGGTCTCTTCGACTCGATGGTCGCCAAGCTGATCGTCAGCGGCCCGACCCGGGCGTCGGCGCTGGCTCGCAGCCGACGGGCCTTGCGTGACATCCGGATCACGGGGGTGCCCACGGTCCTCGACCTCGACGCGAAGATCCTCGACGACCCGGCGTTCACCGCGGCCGACGGCGACTTCGCCGTGCACACCGAGTGGGTCGGGGAGAACCTCGACCGGCTGCTGGCGCCGCTGGACGACCAGGCCGACGACGACACGTCCGTGCGGGTGCACCTGGGGCGTCGTACGCTCCAGGTCGCCCTGCCCGGCTTGAGCACGCTGTCGCCCGAGACGGCTGAACGGATCCGGGCGCAGTCGGCCGAGCTGGCGGTCAGCGAGTCCGCTCACCATGGGGACGACGTCCTCTCCCCGATGCAGGGGACGATCATCCGGGTGGGTGTCGCGGACGGTGACGCGGTCAAGGTCGGCGACCCGATCGCGGTGCTGGAGGCCATGAAGATGGAGAACCCCGTCCTGGCCCATCGCTCCGGACAGGTGAGCGGACTGACCGTGGCCGTGGGAGAGACGCGCGGACAGGGCGAGCTCATCTGCCGGATCGTCGACGCCGACTGAGCACGATGACGCACACTCGCTGTCTCGACGTTCGGGACTTCGCCGTGCCCGCCGACGACCGCTACTTCGAGGACTACCGGGTGGGCGACGTCCACCACTACGGCACCGTGGTGATGGCCGAGGACGACATCATCGACTTCGCCCGCCGCTTCGACCCCCAGGCGATGCACACCGACGTCGAGGCCGCGGCCAAGGGGTTCTCGCAGGGACTGATCGCCAGCGGCATGCACACCGCCTCGCTGTGCGTGCGGCTCCTGGTGGACCACTACCTCTCGCGGGTGGCCACGCTGCCCTCGCCGGCCATCACCGACCTCAGGTTCTCGGTCGCGGTCCGGCCGGGAGACGAGCTGTCCCTGCGCACGGAGACGACGCAGGCTCGACTCAGCAGGTCGGACCCCGGGCGCGGCGTGGTCACGACGGTGGCCTCGATGCTGAACCAGGACGCCGACATCGTGGCCGAGATGGTCTTCGTCCACCTCTTTCGTCGCCGCGCACTTCCTTGACAACGGCTCACGACACAGGCGTGGGCTAGCGTTCCAGCGTGCTCGGAGTCTGTTCGCCAGTCATTGCCCTGCCCGTTCGAGGACTCGCCGGGCGTGCCCGCGGTCGAGGTCGGCAGCGCGCGAGGAGGTCGAGTCCGAGGTAGCGGCGGCCTTCTGCCCATTCGTCGTGTTGCTCGGCCAGGACGGCTCCGACGAGGCGGATGATCGATGGGCGGGCGGAGGGCTTGACCGTCAGGGCGACCGCGAGAGCGCCAGGGCAGCGGGCCTCGTCGTCAGTGAGCTTGGTCAAGGTGGCCTTGCCCAGAAACGGCTCGAATCGCGTCATGTGGTAGCCCGCGTACTGATCCTCGGACTTGGCTGCGGCCTTCTCGCCCTCGGCCGGCCTGCACAGCTTCGCTCCGAGCCGCACCTTGAACGAGTCGGTCTTCTTGACCTCGGTGATCGCCACTTGGCGCGAGCGCGGTCGCAGGTTCAAATCCTGTCAGCCCGACCGAAAAGACCGCGTCTCCCGCGCGTGTTTCCCTCCCCGCACCATCTCGGTCATCCTCAGTGCGAGCCGTCTCGCTTGAAGCGAGCGCGCCCACCCAGACCCACGTGACTTCGATCTTGACAGGATCCCGGGGCACGAAGGCTCCGAGCCGTCCGGGGACACACCGGGGCACTGGGCCAACGACACGCGGCCCCTGACACTGGAAGACGTTGGAGGGTGTCTTCGCAGGTCAGGGGCCGTTGTCAGGCACCCCCGTGGTTCTCGACGGCGCACACCGGCGATCGATCGTTTGGCGCCACGGTCAGGCGAAGGTGAACAGCTGCTCTTCGTCGAACCGCGAGATCGGGTTGGAGTACTGCTTCTCAGGGTCGGGGTAGCCGAGCGCCAGGAGCACTGTCGTCGAGTGGCCCGTCTCGCGGATCTTGAACGCCTTGTCGACGCTGGTGGGGTCGAACCCCTCAAGTGGCGTCGCTTCAACACCGAGCTCGGCTGCCGCCATCATGGTCAGACCAACGACCATGTAGGTCTGCTTCTCCATCCAGTGGTTCACGTCCTTGTAGCCGTAGTTGCGCAGGCCGACGAAGTCGCGGGTCATCGACTCCCACAGGTCCTGCTTCGCCGGGTCGGGGAACCGGCCGTCAGCCCTCTCCTTGCTGAAGACGGCGTTGAGGTGACTCTCGGGCAGGTCTGCCCGGGTGGTGACGATGATCGTGTGAGAGGAGTTCAGTACCTTCTCGGCGTTGTCCTGGAATCGTTCGCCGAGGTTGGCCGCCAGCCGCTGCTTTCCCTCGTCGGTGGCGAGGACATAGAAGTGGTTCGGCTGGATGTTGGTCGAGGTCGGCGCCGAGCGCAGGAACTTCAGCAGCTGCTGAAGTGTGTCCTGCGGGATCGTCTTGGTGGCGTCGAAGTACCGCGTGAGGTGCTTGCCCATGAGCTTGTCGAGATCCATGTCGTTCTGCCTTCTTCTTGCGATCGGTAAGGGGGTCGGTTCGATTCGTGTCGCGGCACGGCGGTCATCTTTCGACGCTCGCCCGCTCGAAGTTGTCTGCCGGTGAGATGAGGACGTAGACCAGTGGTGGGTGCGACCGCGTCAGCGCTCCTATTGCCTGGGCGTCAGGGTCACGAATCGTGCCGATACAGCCGCGAGCGCGGCTGAGGCGAGAACGATGAGGCCTCCTGTGAGGAACACGGTCTGCAAGCTTGTCGTCGAGACAAGCAACGCCCCGAGACCGGACCCAGCCCCCACCGCGACCTGAAGGTTCGTCACGTTCACCGCGGACGCTGCTTCGGGGGACCCTGGGGCGGAGTCGAGCAGCCACACCAGCGTTCCCGGGTTCACGATTCCCCAGAACAGTCCCCACACCACCAGTAGCACCCCAGTGAGCAAGGCCCCTGTGCCCGCGAACGCCAGCGCGATGAGCGTCACCGCCACCACTGCGGCGGCGCGGGCGAAGCTGCCGATCACTCCGCGTCGGAACAGAGACCCCGCGATGATCGAACCGACGATGCCACCGACGCCGTAGATGACGTAGAGCAACGAGATCCCGTCGCTGGACAGATCTGTGTTTTCCACCAACGCCGGCGTGATGTACGTCCAGGCGGCGATCTGTCCAGTGAACGCCACTGCGCCGGCTGCCATCCCGAACCGCGCGGCCGGTCGCTTCACCACGTCCACGAGATCGTGGGCGTGCGTTCGCCCTCCGGAGGGGATGCTGGGCAGGACGAGCGCTTGTATGACCACGACGATCAGTGTCGCCACGGCGGCGATGGAGAACGTGAGTCGCCAGCCGAGGACGTTGCCGAGGAACTGGCCTGCCGGAAGCCCGACCACCATTCCACCCGAAATGCCGGCCGCGATGATCGTGATGGCGCGCGTCCCCGCAGCTGGGCCCACCAGCTTCGGCCCGACCGGTGACACGACGGTCCAGAACGCGCCGAGAGTGGCGCCGAAGACCAGACGAGCGGCCAGCACCAGGACGAAGCTGGGCGCTACCGCGACGACCACGTTCGACACGAGAACCGCCAGACCCAGGACGAGGATCAGCGAGCGCCGGTCGAAGCGCCCGGAACCCATGTAGAACAGTGGTGCTGCCACTGCGGCGCTGAAGCCGGGAACGAGCACCGTGAGCCCTGCCGGACCGAGCGAGACATCCAGTCCGTCGGCAAGCTGCGGCAACAGCCCGACAGGAAGCGTCTCGGTCATCACGATGACGAACGCGCCGAGCGCGAGCGCGCCGACGGACGCCCACCCTCGCCGGCTGTCGAGCTCCGCCGCGGGGGTGTCTGCGGCGACGGCCGGATGCTTGACGGTCACGGCAGCGGAGCATGACGCCGCCGTGAGGACGCGCACCTGCGATGGGTGATGTGTCGACGTCGTGTCATCCGGTTCGGTCATGGGTTCTCCCACGTCATGGAAGGCGCCACCCCGGACGCACGAAGTGGCAGGTGTAGCCGTTCGGCCGCTTGATCAGGTAGTCCTGGTGCTCGGGCTCCGCCTCCCAGAACGCGCCGGCAGGAGCGAGCGTCGTGACGACCTTTCCAGGCCACAGGCCAGACGCATCGACATCACGGATCGTTGCCTCCGCCACCTGCCTCTGCTCGTCGCTCGTGTAGAAGATCGCCGACCGGTAGCTCGCGCCGTGATCGTTGCCCTGCCGGTTCGGCGTCGAAGGATCGTGCACCTGGAAGAAGAGCTCCAGCAGCTCGCGGTAGCTCAAGAGGCCGGGGTCGAAGATGATCTCGACTGCCTCGGCGTGCGTCCCATGGTTCCGATACGTCGCATTCTCAACGTCACCCCCGCTGTAGCCGACGCGGCTCGACGTCACGCCGTTCAGCCTCCTCAACAGGTCTTGCATGCCCCAGAAGCAGCCGCCGGCAAGGATCGCCGTCTCCATCCCACCTGTCGTGCCATCCGCCATGGAACTCACCTCACGTGCTCGGGTCCTGGTGTCACTACGTGGGTCACCGTTCAGTCCGCGCTTCTTACCCGCGCTCGGAGGGTGGTCGGGGCGGTCGGTGGCGCTGTGCATGCGCTGGCGGCGACGGGTTCGTCATACCTCGAGACAGCCGTTGAGACGGGTCTCGCCACACGCCGTAAGCAGTGTCTGCCGCGAGGACGCTAAGGGTCGACAGGACTAGCCTGTTGTCGGAGGGAAGGGGTGGATTGGCAGATGAGTGTCATCAGCAGGGGGTTCGGCGGGCATCGGGGCACGCCCGACCCCAGAGTGCCTCCCGGGCAGTACGCGACAGATGAGTTTCCTGTCCTCTCGGCAGGACCGACGCAGCACATCGACACTGAGGACTGGGCCCTCGACATCACCGACATCGACGGTTCCAAGACCACGATGTCGTGGCGGCAGTTGATGGACCTTCCCAGCGAAGAGATCACGGTCGACATCCACTGCGTCACGAAGTGGAGCAAGCTCGGTACGACGTGGCGGGGGGTGCCGGTCGATGCTCTGCTCGACGAGACCGAGTCCGAGGCTGAATATGCGTTGGTCCACTCCTACGGCGGGTACACCACCAACCTCCCGCTCGAGGATCTCCTCAACGGAAAGGCATGGGTCGTCTTCGAGTACGACGGCGGCGAGCTGGACCCAGCTCACGGCGGCCCGGCGCGACTGCTGGTGCCTCACCTGTACCTGTGGAAGTCAGCCAAGTGGATCAGCGGGATCGAGCTCCGCCTCGATGACCAGGCCGGCTTCTGGGAGAGCCTCGGATACCACGAATACGGTGACCCTTGGCTGGAACAGCGATACGCCGGAGACTGATGGGACCACACGCCGCCCACTGCCCGGCCGCACCGCGGTGAACCGGACACGCGTTCGGACACCACAGGCGTCAAGGACACCGAGGACACGCCGATGACGACTCGCGAACCGTCAGCCGCGGAGGTCGGCGACGCCCCGCCTGGAACGCCACGACGCGAACCGATCCGGTGGCTCCGGGCGCGGCTCGAGGACAGCTGGCTCGAGACCCGCACGGCCAGAACCCTGGTGTTCAGCGTCCCCGAGTGGCCAGGTCATCTGGCGGGGCAGCACGTCGACATCAAGCTCACCGCCGAGGACGGCTACGCCGCCCAACGCAGCTACTCCATCGCATCAGCCGCGCAAGGCGACCGCCTAGAGCTCACGGTTCAGGCGGTCAGCAGGGGAGAGGTGTCGCCGTACCTGGTCGACATCATGCAGCCGGGCGACGAGCTCGAGCTGCGCGGCCCCATCGGCGGATGGTTCACGTGGACCGAGCACCTCACCGAGCCCGTCCTACTCGTCGGCGGCGGGTCCGGAATCGTGCCCCTCATGGCGATGCTCCGACAACGGGTCCTGGTCGACTCCAGCGCTCCGTTCCGGGTCCTCTACTCCGCGCGGACTCCCGATCATCTCTTCTATGCCAACGAGCTCTACGACATCAGTCAGAAGGCGCACGGCATCACCGTCGACCGCATCTACACCCGCTCAGGCCTACCCGACGACACACGCGAACCAGGACGACTCAGACCCGAGGACCTGCCGGAAGCAGCTGCCAGCTCCCGCTCTGCAACGGGCGTCACAACACGTGTGTACGTGTGTGGCCCGACCAGCTTCGTCGAAAGTGCCGCACAGCTGCTTCTCGATCGCGGACACCCCGCCAGCACCATCCGGACAGAACGCTTCGGCCCCTCAGGAGGATGAAATGCAAGACCCAGACGACCTTGCACTCGACGGGAACGCCGTCGCGGGTTCGCTCGCAGAAGTCTTCGCAGTCGATGTCACCTCGGTGCGCGTGACCTGCAACCACTGCGGTGCAACCAACCCACTGGCCGAGGCGAAGGCCTACGTGCGCGGCCCTGGGTCGGTCCTGCGCTGTGCCGGCTGTACCTCGGTAGTCGGACGTTTCGCCAAGGCTCGGGACGCCGTCTGGCTGGACCTGCGGGGCTCGGCGGCGTGGCAGTTCCGAGCAACGCCATGAGCAGCCAGGCAGCCGTGACCCGACACCTCGGCATCACCGTGATGCAGACCGCGGGAGACCCCCAGGGGAGGCACTCTGTCCAATCTTGGTGAAGAGCACCCACGTCGACGGAGCGTCATCGACGGCCACCGGACTGCGAGCAGCACCCTCACCCCGGCCGGAACCACCGGGCGTGCGTGATGGGTACACCGCCGACCGTCCTGCCGGCCACACCAGACGACTGTGAACCGCGGGCCGGGTCGCTCGAGGCGCTCGTCGATCTCGTGCCCGAAGGTTGGACGCTCGTACGCTATCGAGGGCGTCACTACGGTCTCACCCGCACCACGCGCGCGGGCGGGAGGAGCGTCAGCGTCCTGGCACAGGAGCTCGGTGGCTCCGACCTGGTCAGCGCCAACGTCTACCGGACCACAGGCGGCGACCTGCTGCGGGCCTGCGAGATGCCGCAGCAGAAGGTGCTTGACTTCCTGCGTAGATGGCAGCCCGAGGAGAAGGGGCCAGCAGGCAGACGCGGCTCGCGGCCCACGCCACAGGGTGATCGTTGACCGGCGGAGACCTCAGGCGATTGCCGACGACCAGGCGATGCAGGCGTCGCCTACGCAAATCAGCGGGGACCTCGAGCGGGAACACGGCTGAGCTCACGGTCGAGCTCTCCGATGTCACCGAGGCGCGAAGGCTCGGATGTCTCCCGTAGGAGCAGCTCCAGCAGCAACGTAAGAACCCGCGCGGCGAGGGTCACGTACAGAACACGCCGACGGCACCGTCGCCCTCGCCTGACAGCCAGGCGTCACCTTCCGGGCCCGGTTGACACGCCTCCAGATTCAGGAGTGCCGGCGTGACCACCACACGGACAGGTGCAGCTCATGGTGAGAACGAACGACTCGATCAGCGTCATCATCAACCCGATCTCCGCACAGTTCGAGGCGATCCAATGCTCGGAGGCTGTGGGAGTCCTCGCCTATCAACGGGCAGGCACGCACTTCAACCTGCGTCACACCTTCGTGTCGCGAAAGCATCGCGGAAGGGGCATCGCGGGGGTGCTGGTCCCTGGGGCACTAGCCGCCATTCGCTCTTCAGGCGGGACAATCACACCCTCGTGCGCCTATGTGAGCGCCTTCGTCAGCGAACGTCCCGAATACGAAGATCTCATCGACCCTGAGCCGTTCCGTTCGCCCGCCCGATCGGCAGCCGTCCCACCCACCCTGGATGCGATCACCGACCGCTCCATCGTGGATGTTGTCGATGTTCAGATCGACAGGATCATCAGCAATCGGATCGTCCTCCGCCCGTGGACGCTGGACGACACCGACAGTGCGCTGTCCATCTACCAAGACCCGGGCGTGATCCGGTGGACACGCCCCTTCATCCGACCCGTGACCGACGGGAACTCGATGCGTCGCCGGCTCGATGCCTGGATGTCACAGTCGAACCGCTTGCCGCATCCGCACGGACGCTGGGCGATCGAACTTGCCGACTCCGGCGCACTGATCGGAGGAGCGGCGCTGCTCAACCCCAAGCTCGACGGCCAGGAACTGCTCGCGATGTCCTGGGAGCTGGCGCCATCCGCCGTCGGACACGGGCTAGCGGCCGAAGCCGGACACGCACTGATCCACTACGCGTTCCGGGTCAGCGCCGCAACGACGGTTCATGCGGTCGTGCACATCGAGAATCAGAGGGCCATCGCCACGCTCCAACGAGCTGGGATGGTCCAGCTACCCGGCGCTCGCACCCATCGAGGGGCCGAGGTGTTCCTCTACGGGATCACACGAGACGACCTCGACTCAGTGCAGCTCGCCGCTCGCTCAGCCTGACCGACTAGCTGCACACGCCGTGATCCGCTTGCTTCCGGAGCCGGCCACCGCCCCAGCGATGTCGAACGCGCCGCTCCAATGCGCTGCGTGGCGAAAGAACAGGATCCACCTCGTACACAGAACCGAGTGAGCGACTTCAACGACGTCGCGCATGAATCGCTGATGAATGTCGCTGAATGGTTCGCGACGCCGCCGAGACACGCTGAGGGGAGGATCGGCTTCCGTACTGGTCCCGGGACGGATGCCGACACGAACAGTTGGTTGACTGCAGCAGCATTGCCGTGCACGGGAGCATGGCCCTCGACGGGGCACTACCGCTCCAGGTGACCTCAGAACTCGCGTCACATGTTCGTACCTGTCGTGATTGCGCGACCTATCTCGATCAGGTGGCGACGACATCTGCTCTCCTCGGGTCGCGCGCCGGTCGAGTCCCAAGCCCAACAGCAACGCGCGTCTCTCGTGGGGACGACGAGCCCGACGATGGACCGGCAGTGCTCGCACTGACCCAGCAGGCCTTGATGAGGCTGGCCCGGGCAGCCGACCCGGCACACGCCGACGACCTTGTTCAGGAGACCTGGGATCACTTTCTCAGCAAGCAGCCGTCAACCGTGCCAACACGTGAGGATCTGACGCAGTACCTCATAGGTCGCCTCGGTCATCATGAACGCGATGAAGACGCAGCATCGTCGGTCTGGGCGGACAGCTTGCTCGCGCATCATCCGCACAATGCGGCAGACCTCGCGGAATCCGACCTGCCACCCGACCCTGCCTCCTACGAGAGCCTGCGGAGCCTTGCCGACCTCGACGTGCTGGACGCCGACGCCGACACGGCGGAGCTGTACTTTCCCGACCTCTACAACGACGGTCCCGACAAGGGCGACTGGGTCAGCCCACCCATAGCCTGGCCCTCCATTGCACGTGTGCTTGGCCCGGACGACGAACTCGAGACCGCCGAGCTGTACTCGGTGGTCGATGAGGCACTCGATCGGCTCCCGGACGGGCTCGGAGATGTGCTGTACCTCGTAGACATCGAAGGGCATTCACTCGAAACGGCGAGCCGCCTCCTCGGCCGGAGGACTTGGGACCTCCAACGGGACTTGTCCCAAGCCCGCCACCACGTGCGAGGACGCGTCGACGACTACTTGTCGGGGCGCTGAGGTCGCTGCCGCCCCCTGTAGAGGCGCTCGACGTGCCCTGGACCGCCGACGCCCGAACAGACACACCGACAAGCTGATCGCCACTATCACCACCAAGGAGACACCGATGGATCTCGAACGGGCAAAAGAGCTCATTGCCGCCGAACGGGCACGAGTCAAGGGTTTGTTGGCAACGTCAGCCGAAGCCCGTCTTGACGACGTTGCGGCGGGACGCGAGGCGGGTGACGGCGACACAGACGGTGCGCAGCCGCTCGAGCATGAAGCTGTGGACATGGCCATCGGGAAGAGTCTGAACGATCGGCTCTCGGCCCTGGAACGAGCCGAGAAGCGCATTGGCGACGGAACCTACGGCGTCTCCGTCGAAAGCGGTCTCCCCATCCCCGATGAGCGCCTGGAGATCGATCCGGCAGCTGAGCTCACTGTCGGCGAGGCTGCCAAGCATCAGCACCACGACTACTGAGCTCCCGACAATCTCTCCGCTCCTCCGCGCTGCTTCAGTCACCGGCGGCGAGACGATCGTGGGGCGCAGTGCTGATGGCTGCTCCTCGAGGGCGAGGTCACTCGATCGAAGTCCCAGTTCTCGTGTCCGTGACCGTGGCTCCAGACTCCGTGCGGTCGACGGAACTCATCGAGACGCACTGAGTCGCGTGTCCGGTTGTGGTCCGAGGCTCGTCCACGAGCTGAAGTCAGGTTGTTTGGCCCACGTGTCGGTCAAGACGGCCATGGCCGCGTCTCGGCCCACGATGGTGCGGTCTCCGACCATCCGCAGTCCGAACCTCGTGGGCTTCGGCTACTTCGCCCTTAGGCCCCGAGGTGTCCTTCGCGCCCTTCTGTGGCCGGCGCGTCGGCCGGCCGGCCGACGCGGGCCGCCTCGCTCTCCTCCAGCTCGATCGCTGCGATATCGGGGTGGTGGAGGTCGAAGGCGGGTGACTCGGAGCGGATCCGTGGCAGGGTCACGAAGTTGTGGCGAGGCGGTGGGCTGGAGGTGGCCCACTCGAGGGAGCGGCCCCAGCCCCACGGGTCGTCGACGGCGACCTTCGGCGACTTGCGGGACTGGTAGACGTTGTAGAGGAACGGCAGCGTCGAGGCACCCAGCAGGAACGCCCCGATCGTGGAGACCTGGTTGAGGGTGGTCCAGCCGTCCTCGGTGCGGTAGTCGGCGATGCGTCGCGGCATGCCCTCGACGCCGAGCCAGTGCTGGACCAAGAAGGTGGTGTGGAAGCCGACGAACAGCAGCCAGAAGTGGACCTTGCCGAGTCGCTCGTCGAGCATCCGCCCGGTCATCTTCGGCCACCAGAAGTAGAACCCGGCGAACATCGCGAACACCACGGTGCCGAACACGACGTAGTGGATATGCGCGACCACGAAGTAGGAGTCGGAGACCTGGAAGTCGAGCGGGGGGCTGGCCAGGATGACACCGGTCAGGCCGCCGAAGAGGAACGTGGTGAGGAAGCCGATCGACCACAGCATGGGGGTGTCGAAGGACACCGATCCGCCCCACATCGTGCCTATCCAGTTGAAGAACTTCACGCCTGTGGGTACGGCGATGAGGAAGGTCATGCCGGAGAAGAACGGCAGGTCGACCGCGCCGGTGACGAACATGTGGTGGGCCCACACGGCCACCGAGAGGATCGCGATGCCGAGCGTGGCGCCGACCAGGCCGACGTACCCGAAGATCGGCTTGCGGCTGAAGACCGGCAGGATCTCGGAGACGATGCCGAAGAACGGCAGGGCGATGATGTAGACCTCCGGGTGCCCGAAGAACCAGAAGAGGTGCTGCCACAGGATCGGGCCGCCGTGGGAGCTGTCGAAGACGTGGGCGCCGAGCATCCGGTCGGCCTCGAGCGAGAGCAGCGCGCCGGCCAGGATCGGGAACGCGATCAGCACGAGCAGGCTGGTGACCAGGGTGTTCCAGACGAAGATCGGCATCCGGAACATCGTCATGCCGGGTGCGCGCATGCAGATGATCGTGGTGATGAAGTTGACGGCACCCAAGATGGTGCCGAGGCCGGCCATCCACAGCCCCATGATCCACAGGTCGCCACCGACACCGGGCGAGTTCACAGCATCGGAGAGCGGCGCGTACGCAACCCACCCCCACGCCGCGGCACCGCCCGGGGTCAGGAAGCCAAGGGCCGTGATCATGCTTCCGAAGAGGTACAGCCAGTAGCTGAACATGTTCAGCCGCGGGAACGCCACGTCGGGAGCGCCGATCTGCAGCGGCATGATGACGTTGCCGAAGCCGAAGAACAGCGGGGTCGCGAACAGCAGCAGCATGATGGTGCCGTGCATCGAGAAGAGCTGGTTGTAGAGCCCTTCGTTGACTGTCTGCATGCCCGGGTAGGCGAGCTCTTCTCGGATGATCAGCGCCATGAGGCCGCCGATCAGGAACCAGGTGAACGACGTGCCGAGGTAGAGCTTGCCGATCAGCTTGTGGTCGGTCGTTGACAACAGCGTTGTGATCCGTGTTCCCAGTTCGGGACGTTGGACCGTGTTCGTGCGCGGCGAAGTGATGGTTGCCATGGCCTACCGCCTGTGAGTCGTGAGGAACCGAGGTGTCCGACGGTGGTGCAGCGGGACGACACAGCCCACCGACACCACCGATATCGCAAGACGCGGAGGCATTGACGACCTCATCTGCCGGACTCGTCTAGCTCTCGGATCGCGGTGATGGTGCGATCGAATGCGATGTAGTCGCTGAAGTCGGCCCCGACGAGCCCGACCGCCGAGGCGTATGGGGATGGGTATGCCCAGGCAGCGTCACCATGGGTGCCGATAGCAGTCACAACGTTGAAGTACCGACAGCGGCCCTTCCACGGGCAGACGTACGGTGTCGGACTCGACTCGAGGCTCACATCTGCGGCGATGCTGTCGGGAGGAAAGTACGGGTTCCCCTCGATGGTGATGACCTGGTCGACGGTGGCGTCGGCCACGGTGAGGTTGTCGATCATGACTTTCATGGGCTCGCCTCGAGCTGGGTAGGTGACGCCGGCTGGGAACGTGGCCGGTGCTGGTGGGCTGCTGTACCCGGCTAGTTCCGTCCCGCCATGACGCCGCCGTCGACGTTCCAGATGGCCCCGGTGACCCAGCTAGCGTCCTGGGACAGCAGGAAGGCGATGGTGGAGGCGATGTCGTCGGCTTGCCCGACGCGGCCGATGGGATGGAAGTCGTCGAAGCTGTGCAGGGTCTCGTCGATCTTGTCCTTCTCGATGAATCCTTCGTAGAGAGGCGTAGCGACTACGGCGGGCGCCACGGCGTTGACCCTGATCTTGTGAGGCGCGAGCTCCACAGCGAGGTTGTGGGTCAAGGCGTGTAGCCCCGCCTTGGCCATCGAGTAGGCGCTGGACGGGGTGGCCCCAACGGCTTGGTGCGCCCACATGCTGCCGATGTTCACGATCGCGCCGCCGTTGCCAGCACCGATCATCGACTTGACGACGCATTGAGTGATGAGGAACGTGGCGCGGTTGAGGTCGAGGTAGGCGTCGTACTCCTCGACCGTGTAGTCGATGAATGCCTTGGGGATGAAGAAGCCTGCAGCGTTGACGAGGAGCGTGGCGTCGCTGTGGTCAGCAGCCAGCTGGGTGTTGAGCCCGTCGACGTCGCCAGGGTTGGTGAGGTCTGCGGCGATGCCGGTGCTTGGGCCGTTGCTCGACAGCTCAGTGACCGCCTCGTGAAGCTTGTGCGTGTCCCGGCCGACGAGCACGGTTGAGCCTCCGTGCTCGGTGATGCGTCGTGCCGTAGCAAGACCCATTCCACTGGTCCCGCCGATGATGATGACCTTCTGTCCTGTGAAGTGTGACATTCGGTTCGCCTTCTGTTGTGGGTTGTGGCCTGCGGAAGGCCTGGGTGCAGGAGGGTTAGCAGGACCTAGGCAGGGCTTCCCGGTGGAGCCGGTGGCCACCACCTCGAGCGGTCCCTCGGAGTTGGTGGCGTGCCAGCCCCTGCTGCTTACGGGCGCACCACGCCCAGTGACCTTGGCGCGGGTGGGTCAGGCGCAGTTGTTTCCGAGGTAGCCAGCGGCGGTGAGTGCCTGACGAAGCTTTTGGCGAGCGTCGAACATCGTCTTGTAGATGGCGTTCGGGTTTGACCCGAGATCCTCTGCGACCTGACGGATGGGTACGCCACGCACCGCGATCGCCTCGAACGTCTTCTGCTGCCGCTCTGTCAGGTCATCTCGGAAGACACGCTTCACGGCCTCGATGAGGTCCCGGCTCTCGGCCCGGGTCTCAGGGGCGTCGGAAAGATCTGTTGCCAACAGCGCCCACTCGTCATCCTCGATCGAGAGGTTGGCCCGTTGCCAGAAGTGCCGGTTGACCTTCGAGGAGACGTCGAAGGCCACGAATCGGTACGCCCACGTCGTGAACCGGCAGTCGCCACGAAACGTGCGCACCTTGCGGCAGATCGTCAGCGTGGCATCGGCAGCGGCCTGGTGTGCGATGTCGTCCAGCTCCGGCCCCGTCAGCGGAAGCCGAGCACCTTTGCGCCTTGCCTCGGTGTAGCCGACCTTCACCAGGACGCGATAGAGCTTCGTGACCGCTTCGTCGTATCCGACGCCTTCCGAGGTGAGGTCGTGCACCCATCGAGCGTTCTCGGCGGCGACCTGGTCGTCGACCTTCGGGTGCAACCTGGTGACGTCATCGGGCATCGATGTCGCGGCGTCACCCGACGTGGCCCCGTCTTCATGTCTGGCCGGCATGTGGAGCATCTCCTGGATAGCGGGCGGGAGTCCATGTGGTCAAGGGCTGCAGAGAGCCCTGACAGGGCGCTCCACCGCGCCCTTCAGGGGGATCCGTGGAAGTCACGCTACATGGACGGAAAGGTCCAAAACAAGTGGGGGCCGAGTGCGCTGGGCCACCCCAAAACGCCTATGCCGCCGCGAATGCCATGCACTTCATGATCCGGCGCTCCTGTGTAACAGGACCGCAGGGACCGTCATTGATGACGAATGCGATCACTGGATACCGGAATGAGCGGGAAGCCCGGGGAGGTCTCCACCGCACAGGTCTCGCACAGGCTGGCCGATGTCCCGGACGCGTGGGTCGCTCGTTACGCCAGGGCCGTGTGGACGCACTGACGCAGTCTCGGGATGACCTCTGCCTCGAACCAGGGATTCTTCGTCAGCCACCTGAAGTTGAGCGGGGACGGATGCACGAGAGGCAGGACTGCCGGGAGATAGTCGGCGAACCGTCGCACTGTCGCCGTGAGGGGCTCCCGCGTGTCCAGGTAGTGATGTTGGGCGTAGCTACCGATGAGCAACGTCAGCTGGATGTGGGGCATCGCCTGGAGGATCCGCGGGTGCCATCGGGCTGCGAAGTCCCGTCGGGGAGGGAGGTCACCGTGTGCACCCTTGCCGGGGTAGTAGAAGTCCATCGGCAGGAGCGCGAAGCGTGATGGGTCGCGAAACGTGTTCTCGTCGACTCCGAGCCAGTTGATGAGGCGGACTCCGCTGGCGTCGTTCCACGGCATGCCCGACTCTTGAGCCTTGCGGCCGGGCGCCTGTCCCACGATCACTATTCGTGCCGAGGCGTCGGCAACGTAGACCGGTTGATAGCTCGCCGATGCGGCCCAGGCATTGGCGGGATCAGCAACGATGTCGGAGCGAATCTGCTCAAGGTCAGGTGCTGTTCGCGACAACGCTCCTCCTCGGGTCGGATGGTGCTCTGCTCGCTCGAACGATCTGCAGTCCGAGCGATGTCCTCTGTCGTGGCGACGCTGGTCACGGGAAGGCGTGCCGGATGCCGCTGCGATTCGTGATCGTGAGGCGCGGGAGCGGCCCTTGGAAAGGTCGCTCCGGGCTTCGTGCACTCAGCCCGAAGCCTTCGCGTACGCGGCCTCGGCGGATTCACGATCGGAGTATCCGGGGTGTCGAAGGTCGATCAGATCTGCGTAGGTGGTCGTTCGCGAGAGGAAGTCGACGACGAACGGGCAGATCGCGGTGATCGTCCCTGCGCGTGCACGGATCTCCTCGAGCACTCGGCGCACCATCGCGCCCGCGACCCCCTGGTGCTGGTGATCCGCGTCGACCTCGGTGTGCTGGAGGGCGTACCGGTTGGGCTTCAGAAGGGTGTAGTAGAGCCACCCGCACAGCACGCCGCCTCGGTAGAGCTCGAAGCGGCCTTGGTAGGTGTTGTCGATCAAGTCTTCGTCGACCGGTGCGTGACGTCCACTGCTCATGGGCCGCTCCTTCGGGTGAGCCTGCGATGTGTGGTCGGCACCGCTGCATTTCGGACTAGGAGGTCCAAGTATGACGCGAGGCACGTGGCAGAGCGACACCGACGTGCCATAGATTGGACTGATTCGTCCGCACTCGCTATGGCGAGTGGGGGCTCACCCCCTAGACTAGAGATGAAAGCGAGAGAGCACATGGAGCCATCACCAGCCGCCTTCGAGGTGCGAAAAGACGAGACCACCCGCCTCTACGAGGCTCTGATCGATGGCCGGGTCGTCGGAAACCTGGCTTACGAGACGACCGGCGGGCGGGTGTCGCTCACGCACTCTTATGTGGACGAAGACCAGCGGCACCGGGGGGTCGCCTCGGCCCTGGCGAGCCACGCGCTGGAGGAGCTGAGTCAGACTCAGACGAAGGCTGCTGTCTACTGCGGGTTTGTTGCCGACTACGTCCAGGACCACCCCGAGTATCAGGGTGCCGTCGACCTCAACCGCTCGGCTTTCATCGCCACCCGCACCGCACGAGACACGACCAGCGGGCAGTGACGCATGGACGACCTACACGTCACCATCGAGCCTGGGCGCATCGTCACGTCGACCCTGGTCCTACGGTCCTGGTCGGCCGATGACGCCCCAGGGGCGTTCGAGATCTACGGGGACCCGCGAAGCGCCCAGGCGATCGGAATGGGACAACCTGTGCGTGACCTCGTCGAGATGCGAGACCTGTTGCGACGCTGGGCTCTGGAGTCGTCTCAGAGTCCACTACCGCAGGGACTGTGGGCCGTGGAGGCGGCCGATGACGGTCAGCTCCTCGGCGGGGCGACCCTGCTTCCCTTCGGCCCGCGCGATCCCCAGCTCGTGATGGGATGGCATCTGCGGCCCAAGGCTCGTGGTCGCGGGGTAGCCGGCCAGATCGGGCATGCTCTAGCGCACCAGGCGTTCCTGGCGAGTGAGGTCGACGAGGTCTTCGTGGCGGCGCCGGCCCGAAACGCGGGAAGCATCGCGGTCGCGAGACGTCTCGGAATGACGGCCGTCGATGACCTCGCCTGGACACGCGGCGACGTCAGGCTCGAGGTGCTCCGGATGGGTAGGGCGGACCTCCACAAGATCAGACCTGGAATCTCCCTTGACAGTTCCTACGACCCTGAGGGGCTCAACGACTGGTGAGCTCGCCAACCGGTCTGCGTGGCCGTCGGCTGCCCACGGCGGGGGAGGTCCCAGAGCGCGCGGGTGGCAAGGGCTCCCATCAACTGTTACCGGCGCTGGAGTTCGGGACATGCGCCCAGCTCGCTACCTGTCTTCGGCTCCGGGGCGATTGCCGATGGGGTCAACGTTCAGACAACGTCTCGATGTGCGCAAGCGCCATATCGAGCGAGGTTGCCATCGGGGCGACGTTCCGGGCGGTCTGGGCCAGCATGTAGCCACCTTGGAGGGCAGCCATGATCCCAGTCGCGAGCTGGTCGATCGACGCCGTGGGTGGAAGATCACCACCGTCTTGAAGCCTTCGCAACACGCCTACCAGGAGTCCCTGCCATTCGGTGAACAGCTGGGACAAGGCTTCGCGTGCGATCGTGTCGTGATCGGCGATCTCGATGGCCAGCGAGCCGAGCGCACAGCCGTAGGCGCCGTGTCGGAGCGCGTTGTTCTGGACCAGCGCATCCCGCCAGCGGCGCAGGCCCCGAACCGTCGAGACATGGCCGAGGGCCTCGCGCTCACGTTGGATGACGCGTTGGCCGACGTGGTCGACGACGGCCCGCACGAGGGCCTCTTTGCCGTCGAAGTGATGGTAGAGCTGTGATTTGCTCGCACCACTCGCCGCGAGCACGTGATCCAGCGTGGTAGGCCCGACTCCTTGGACGTACATGAGGTCGGCTGCTGCCGCGACGATTCTGGCCCGCGTCTTTTCACCGCGTGCCGTTAGGCGTCTGCCATTGTGCGAGTCAGCGGTCGTCATCACGGACTCATGCTACTGATTGACTCGTCACGGTCTGGTGTTACCGCGGTTGGCGCCCTCTGCCACTGCACAAGGGCGCGAGGGCGAGGTCGAGCGCGGCGTTGAGCGGCCAAGGGTCTTGCGCAACCTGACTCAGGGCGCTGCCGCCATGAAGCGCTGCGAGGATCATCACTGAGGTCGTGTGTGGGTCGACGTCGTCGCCCGTCGCGTGGGTGACGGAGCGGCTGGTGCCGGCTGTGGCGTTGGCCCGCAGCAGGCGATTCACTGCCTCCTCGATGAGCCCGCACCATTGATCGAGGAAGTCGGCTCGGTCGGCGACATCACCGGTCTGTCGCAGTGCCAGCGCGTACGGTGAGCGCGGTTTCATGAGTTCCTCGACCACCCGGCAGCGCCAGCTGGTCAGCTTCGCCTCGTCAGTGACTCCGGCGAGACAGGCGCTCTCGATCGCCAACACCTCCGCCAGGTGTGTCATCAGTTCCTCCTCTGCGCAGCGCGTGCCGCGCCATGCATCCTGCCACGAAGAGGGACTATTCAGTCCACTTGCCGCGCCTCCAGCAGGCCACATTTACGGTACGCACCGATTGCATCACCCGGAACTGGTTGGACGGACAAGTCCATCGGCCCTCTGGGAGGGGTGAGTTGCACAGGCCGATCCGGCGAGTTGGTCACGAAGGGCAGCGCCGCAGCGCGGGGTGGGGGAGTGCGGCGCGCACCCTCGATGCAGCTCGAAGACTTCGAGGCTCCTCAGGACAGGCCCAGGATCAGCGGGGCGCTGTCGCCGCGGCTCGGGGCGACGGCTGACGGTGCTGCTCGAGAACAGGCAGACGGCCCGATCGGGGGATCAGCGTTCGACGGGACCTGGCTCGAGGGTGGAGGTGTCCAAGTCGCTCTTGCGGAGCCGAAAGACCTGAAGACGCAGGTCGTAGTACTTGTCCGTCTCTCCGACCCACTCCATCCCGATGCGGCGTGCGGCGTGCGCGCCGCGCTCGTTCGTGGGCCGTATGACGGCAAAGACCTCTTCCTCGCCGTTGCTGAACGCATAGTGGGCCAGGGCGTGACCCGCCTCGGCCGCCAGTCCCCGGCCCCACGCCCAGGGCGCCAGCTGGTAGCCCAGCTCCAGGTCGTCGCCCTCGGGCGGCAACGGAAGGATCTGGCCCGAGCCTGCGACCCGTCCACTCTGGATCTCTTCGATGACCCATCGGCCAATCGGGCGTGCCTCGGATCCTGGAGTCGGCGTGAGCCATCTGGTGATCACCGCACGCATCTGGTCGACGTCGTTGACGCGATCCATGGCGGGGGCTAGCCACCGGGAGACCTCCAGGCTGCCGTAGATGTCGAGCGCCCCGGCTGCGTCATCTTGGCGCCACGGACGCAGCCGCACGCGCGGCGTACTGATGGGCGAACCGGCGATAGTGACCTCGTGAGTCAACGCTGCTCCTTGGTGCGGGGACGGGCGCCTCCGGCGGCGCGATCAGTGATTGGTGACGCTACGCCGTAGTGGACGAGGCCGTCCAACCCGAACCCGGAGGACACATCGAGCCGAGACACGGGTCGACACACAAGCAGCTTCCCATCATCCATCGGAGGTGAGTCCCGTGCACGGATGACCCGGGCCGGCCGGTCATGGCCCAGCGGGGTAGAGCACACGTCGAAGGAGTATCGACCACGGTCGTAAGACGCCGAGACCTGGTGCCACAGACCTGGTGAGCGGAAACTGTCATGTAGGCGAGGATTGAACACAGGGAGGCGCCAGATGAAGGCCATTGAAGTGACGGATCAGGCTGCCGGGCTGGCCGGGATGGCGCTGACCGAGCGACCCGAGCCGACGGCAGCGATCAACGACGTCATCGTCGAGATCCATGCGTCGGGATTCGTCTCGACTGAGCTGGACTGGCCCTCGACCTGGACCGATCGGGCGGACCGTAACCGAGCACCGTCGGTCCCTGGGCACGAGCTGGCCGGAGTGGTCACCGCCCTCGGCTACGGCACGACGGGCCTGTCAGTGGGACAGCGGGTGTTCGGCCTGGCCGACTGGCATCGCGACGGCACCCTGGCGGAGTACGTGGCGATCGAGGCACGCAACCTTGCGCCGCTGCCAGGCGACGTCGACTTCACGGTAGGCGCGAGCCTCCCGATCTCAGGCCTGACCGCGTGGCAGGGGCTGTTTCAACATGGCCGGCTGCAGGCCGGGCAGAGCGTCCTCGCGCACGGCGCGGCCGGCGCGGTCGGGACGATGGTGACGCAGCTCGCCCGCGAGGCCGGCGCGTATGTCATCGGCACAGGACGCGCCGCCGACCGTGAGAAGTCGCTGGACTTCGGCGCGCACGAGTTCATAGACCTCGACAACGACAACCTCGAAGACGTCGGCGGGGTCGATCTGGTCTTCGATGTCATCGGCGGCGAGATGCAGACGCGGTCCGCAGCGCTGATTCGCGCTGGAGGGACACTGGTGTCCGTCGTCGGACCGATCGAGGCGCGGCCCGCCGAGGGCCTGGCGGTCGACTTCGTCGTCGAGTCCGATCGAGCCCAACTGGGTGAGATCGTCCGGCGGGTGCGTGACGGAAGACTGCGGACGAACATCGGCAAGATCGCATCTCTCGACGATGCCCTCGCGGCCCTCAACCCGACCGAGAGAAGCAAGGGAAAGACGGTCATCCGCGTTCGTCCGTGACGGTGGGCGCTCTAGAAGCGGGAGGCCGTCGACTCATTCCCGCATGAGGGCTCGCGCTCGCGCGTCGGCGATCGCCGCGGAGAGCGTCGCGAGGTTGTACGAACCGTGGTGGCGCCTGCCGTTCACGAAGAAGGTCGGTGTCCCGGCCACGCCGGACAGGTCTGCCGATTCCGTGTCGCGGGCGACGCGCGCCGTGTGGCGGTGGGCGATCAGGTCCTCACGGAAGCGGTCGAGGTCGAGATCGAGCGCCCGAGCGTGCTCGAGCAGGTCGTGCGGGCCCAGTCGGTCCTGATGTGCCAGGAGCCTGTCATGCATCTCCCAGAACCTCCCCTGGGCTCCGGCTGCCTCGCTCGCCTCCGCAGCCAGCTGCGCGTGCGGGTGGACGTCCGTGAGAGGCAGATGACGCCAGACGTAGCGCAGGTCGGCATCGGCGAGGAGCTCGCGGACGATGGGCTCGGCACGGCCGCAGTAGGGGCACTCCAGGTCGCCGTACTCGACGAGTGTGACCGTGGCGTTGGGCGCGCCCCGGACATGGTCATGCTCGGGGTCGACGTCGGTGCACAGGTCCTGCAAGGGGGTCGCCTGACCGAGCAGGGCCCGGGCGCGACGGTCCTCCGTCATCCAGGAAGTACGGGCGAAGACGATGCCCGAGAGCACGGTCGCGAGTAGGGCTGCCGTGAGCACGCCGAGCTTGGCCTCGTCCAAGCGGTCGCCGCTCAGGGCCATGGCGGCGACGATGAAGGAGACGGTGAAGCCGACGGCCGCCAGGGTCCCGCTCCCCAGGACGCCGGTCCACCCGACCGCGGGCCTGACCGAGCCACCGGTCAGCCGCTCCACCAGCCAGGAGGCAAGCACGACGCCGATGGGCTTGCCGACGACGTAGGCCACCACGATCGCCCAGACGAGCGGGTGGGAGTAGGCGGTGGCGAGGAAGTCGGGATCGAGGGGGATGCCGGCGTTGGCGAGGGCGAACAGCGGGATGACGATGTAGCCGGTCCATGGCAGGAGGCGGCTCTGCAACAGCGCATTGGGAGACAGGCTTCGGATCACGCTCGCGTTCGCGGCCAGGGCGAGCTCCGCCGTCGGCTGCTCACGGAAGCCGAGAAATAGGCTGCTCGCCTCCTCGAGGTCTCCCCGGCTCGGCGCGTAGGCCGAGGTGGCCAGTCCCACGACGAGTCCCAGGATGATCGGGTCGACCCCGCTCTTGAGCAGGCCGGCCCAGACGACCGCGAGGAGGAGCACCGGCACCAGCACCGGGCGTGATCTCAGCCGTCGGACCAAGGCCGCGGCGGCTAGGGCGATGAAGGCGACGAGCAGCGGGCGGAGGTTCACGCGGTCGGTGTAGGCGAGGGTGACGACCACCAGCGCGACCACATCGTCGACGACGAAGACGGTCACCAGGAAGACGCGGAGTTGTTCGGGTAGGCCGCGCCCGACCAGGCTGAGCACCCCCAGGGCGAGGGCGGTGTCGGTCGAGATGACGATGCCCCAGGCGCTGGCACCGTCGTGACCTCGAAGGATCACCAGATACAGCAGCGCGGGCACGAGCATGCCGGCCAGTCCTGCGGCGCAGGGGAGGACGAAGCGGCGGCGCTCCCGTAGGTCGCCCAGGTCGAACTCGCGGCGCGCCTCCAGCCCGACGACGAGGAAGAAGATCGTCATCAGCCCGCTGTTGACCCAGACTCGTAGGCTCTCTCCGAGCTCGTGCCCACCGAGGGTGAGGGTCAGGTGGGTTGACCACAGCGACTCGTAGCCGTCGGGAGAGGCGGTGCACCACACCAGTGCGGCCAGCACCGCGGCGCCGAGGGCGAAGGCGCTGGCGGACTCGGCGGCCGCGAAGGTCCGCAGTCCGCCGGTGAACCGTTCGGCCCGATGCGTGGTCTCGCTGTACGACACGACGACATCGTGACAGCACGCGGCTCGCAGCAGCGGCCACGACATCCATGGCGGACGAGTCGAACCGTTCCTCTCGCGGTCAGCGCTGGGGGCTTTTACGGCCACGTGGGTGCTGGCTCCACCGCTGGTGCGGCGGCGACATCGACTTCGTCGGTAAGACGGCGCCACGAACGGACACAAGTGATTCGTATGACGCCGCCGTTCGTCGGGCCTACGTGCAGCGGACGCCCGACCACTCTCAGAGGAAGCAAGAGGGTGAACCACACGCGCAGACCCCGGGCGCCACCCCCAACCGCCCTTGGCATGGCCCGCGTGGGAGCGATCTCACGATGCAGTGACTCCCGGTGCTCGAGAGAGTGGAAAGGCACGACTCGATGCGACGCACGGCACCAGTGATCAACATGGCTCGCGAGCCCAGAACTCTCCGGCTGGCTTTCGCTTCCGCGGTGGTCTCCCTGATGGCGGCGTTCGCCTCGGTCGGCTCGACGATTCCCTTGTTCAACATCTACCGGGCGGAGGAGGGGTTCACCAACGCCGGCATCTCGGTGACCGTGGTCGCCTACTCCGCCGCCACTCTCGGCACTCTGTTGGTGCTGGGACGGCTGTCCAATCATCTGGGTCGACGGCCCACCTCGATCGCCAGCCTCAGCCTGCTCATGGTGGGCTGTCTGCTGCTGCTGGACGTGCACGACATCGGCACGCTGATCGCCGGCCGGGTCCTGATGGGCGTCGGCGCCGGACTGGCAAGTAGCAGCATCCCCTCCTACATCGTCGACGCCGCACCCGCCAAGCCGGCCTGGTTGGCCTCGGTCGCTTCCAGTCAGACAGTCATGCTCGGCCTGGCCGTCGGTGCCATCGCCTCCGGCGCCCTGGTCCAGTTCGGCCCGTGGCCGCGCGACCTCGTCTTCTTGGTTGTCCTCGCCCTCCTTGTCCTGTCCGTCACGCTCCTTGCCGTGAGCCCGGAGACCGTGCCTCGGGTCCCGGGGGCTTGGCGATCGCTGCGACCCCGGGTCGGCGTACCCGCGCGGGTCCGGCATCTGCTCCCCGTCGCCGCCGCGGTGTTCCTGTCCACCTGGGCGACCGGGGCCTTTTACCAAGCGTTCGTGCCTGCGTTGGTCGAAGATCAACTCCACACCCGCAGCCCGCTCATCGTCGGATTGGCCTTCGGCGCCTACATGGGCCCCAGCGCCTTGGGTGCTCCCCTCGGCGGCCGGTTCACACCCGCGACAGCCCAACGCCTCGGCATGCTCGCCTTCCTGGCGGGGATGATCGGCATCATCGCAGCGATCGCCACCGGCACGTTGGTGCTCTTCATCATCGCGACCATCGTCGCCGGCGCGGCCCAAGGGATCGCGATCAGCGCTGCCACCCGCGGTCTGCTGGACGGAAGCACCGTGGCCGACCGGGCACCGATCTTCAGCGTCATCTACCTACTCTGCTACATCGGCGCCACGATCCCCGCCCTCGTCGGCGGCCAGCTCTCCCACACCTACTCGCTACCGCATATCGCACTCGGCTACGGCGCACTTGCCCTCCTCGGCACCCTCTTCACCGTCGTCGCTGCTCGCAATCCCCACACCCGCACGACCAGGAACAGCCGGCGCGGCCGGACTCGATGACCTGCCCGGAGCTCCGGGTGCCGTGCCGATGGACCAGGAGTCGCGGGTCCAGACCTTGTCACCCCGCCCGAAGCACAGCAGGTCAGAGGCCGTTTCCGCTCATGGCGGAGGCGGCCTCCTCCTTGTTCTCGGCACCGTGCGTGCCCGGCGCCGACGGCCGCCGGCCACCGAACTCACCCTTGCAGCCGACTGGGTCCAGTGCTTCAATGTGGACAGACCTCTATCCAGATGGCGCACGCCACACCCTGGGTAGTTCCCGGAAGCTGAGAGGCAGGCCACTGTGAAGAGCCAGACAATCTCGAAGGAGACCGTCGAGCAGTTGGCGCGTGAGAACAAGCCGTTGCTGACTGTGGAGCACGCGCAGATCGGCTACGTCGTCAACGGGAAGGCCCAGGTGGCCGTCGGCGACGTGTCGTTCGAGATCTTCCCGGGCGAGAAGATCATGCTCCTGGGCCCGTCCGGGTGCGGCAAGTCGACTCTGCTCAAGGCGGTGGCGGGCTTCATCGAGCCCTTCGCCGGCGACTTCCGCCTCGCCACCCGCGAGACGCTCGTGCCGGGGCCCGACCGCGCCGTCGTGTTCCAGGAGTTCGACCAGCTCTTCCCGTGGAAGACCGTCCGGGACAACATCGTCTACCCGCAGCGCATGATCGGTCGCGACAAGGCCGAGGCCGGCCGGCGGGCCGACGAGTACCTCGAACTCATGCACCTCCAGCCTGCCGCGGACCGGTTCCCCCACCAGCTCTCCGGCGGGATGAAGCAGCGCGTCGCGATCGCCCGCGCGCTCGCCATGGACCCGGCCATCCTCCTGATGGACGAGCCCTTCGGCGCCCTGGACGCGCAGACGCGCTCCCGGCTGCAGCTCGAGCTCAACGAGGTGGCGGCGCGCACCGGCGTGACGATCCTCTTCGTGACGCACAGCATCCAGGAGGCGGTCTACGTGGGGCACCGCGTCGTCGTTCTCAACAACCCCCCGTCGACCGTGGTCGAGGTCGTGGACGTTTCTGACCTGAACGACCCGTCCGACCCACGCTTCACCGAGGCGATGACCCATCTGCGGTCGCTGCTGTCAGCCGGTGACGAGACCCTCAACGACGCTGCGTTCGAGTAGGAGACGACGTGACTGCCGTACAGCACGACCACCACGACCTGTCCATTCCCCGCGACGAAGGGCGGACCCGGACCTCGCGCAAGACCTGGGGCGACCTGCCCACCGGCCCGAGACGAGCCGCGCTGCTCGTCCTCCTGGTGGTGATCTGGCAGGTCTACGTCTCCGTCTCGGGCGTCAGCTCCCTGCTGATCTCGAGCCCGGTCGACGTCGGGAAGGCGCTGTTCACCGGGTTCACCGACGGACGCCTCTTCGAGTCCACCCTGCTGACGTTGCGGATCCTGCTGACCAGCATGGTCATCGGGATGGTCATCGCGGCCGTGATGACGACACTGGCGACCTGGACGAGGATCGGCGAGGACATCCTGGTCCTGCTGACCTCGATCCTGAACCCGCTGCCCTCCATCGCCATCCTCCCGCTGGCGATCCTGTGGTTCGGTCTCAACACGACCGCTCTCACCGTCGTCATCGCGAACGCCGTGGTGTGGCCGATCGCGATCAACGTCAGCATGGGCTTCCGGACCGTGAACCCCACCCTCCTCGCGGTGGGCAGGAACATCGGCCTCTCCGGCTGGCGCCTGGTGCGTGACGTGCTGGTCCCTGCGGCACTGCCGCACACGATCAGCGGTCTGACGACCGGGTGGGCCTTCGGGTGGCGCACGATCATCGCCGCCGAGCTCGTCTTCGGTGTCGCAGGCGGCAAGGGCGGGTTGGGCTACTACATCAACGACGCGCGCTACTTCCTGCGAACCCCGGAGATCTTCGCGGGACTGGTGACCATCGCCCTGATCGGCATCGCCCTCGACCTGCTCTTCTCGGTCGTCGAGAAGAGGACCGTCGTGCGATGGGGGATGAAGAGCGGAACCTGAGTGTCCAAGTGCCTCGGCACGCGATCAGCAGTAGGAAGAGAGATCCAGCGCATGATGTCAGTGAGAAGGAAGTCCGTGACGGGCGCCGTAGTCGCGCTGTCGGTGGGTCTGGCCCTCGGCCTCACGAGCTGTGGGGGTGAGGGTGGCGCGGCGTCCGGCGACTGCAAGCCGGCGGACAAGCTCACCATCGCCTATCAGCCCGGGCTCGGGTATGCCTCGCTCCTGATCGCCAGGCAGGAGAAGACCCTGGAGGACGCGCTGCCGGACGTCGAGGTCACCTGGCAGGAGCTCAACTCCGGCTCCGCCATCCGAGACGGGATCATCGGCGGCAACCTGCAGGTGGGCGCGGGTGGCATCGGCCCGTTCCTGGTGGGACTGGACGCCGGCGTCGACTGGAAGGTCATCTCGGGCCTGAACGACATGAGCCTGTACCTCAACGCCATGGATCCGGACATCACGAGCCTCGAGGACCTCGAGGGCGCCGGCAGCATCGCCATGCCCGCACCGGACTCGATCCAGTCCGTCATCCTGCGCAAGGGCGCCGAGGAAGAGCTCGGCGACGCGAAGGCACTCGACTCCCAGATCGTCTCGCTGGGTCACCCCGACGGGGTGCAGGCCCTCATCGGTGGTCAGCTCGCCGCGCACCTGACCTCCCCGCCGTTCCAGGAGCAGGAGATCGACGAGGGAGCGCACAAGCTGCTCGCGAGCTACGACCTGTTCGGAGAGCACACCTTCAACAGCATCTTCACCGAGACCGAGTTCGCCGACTGCAACCCCAAGGTCATCGACGCACTGGTGACAGCGGTGGCGGATGCGAACGCCATGCTGACCGACAAGCCCGCCGATGCGGCGAAGGTCCTCGCCGCAGAGCTGGACCTGCCCGCCGACGAGGTGGAGGAGCAGATCACCTCCGACGACGTCAGCTTCGTGAACACACCCAAGGGCTTCGGCGCCTTCGCCGAGTTCATGCGGTCGATCGGCATGATCAAGAAGGTCCCCGAGACCAAGGACATGTTCTACGACACGGAGGCGACAGCCGACGCCTCCTGAGGCGCACGCAGCACCATGAAGCGGGCACCGCGGCCGAGATGGCCGCGGTGCCCGCTTCTCGTGTGGTGGCTCCGACGCGTTCGAGCCTGTGTCAGAAGTCCAGCAGGTCAGTCGTCGAGCAGGGCGTAGGCAGCTGCCAGGTGGTCCTGCGTGTGCGCCCGGACCTGCTCGTACGTCGAGGTGCCGTGCGCGTCCATGGTGACGAACAGCGGGCCGAAGCTCTTGACCCTGAACTTCCAGAGGCACTCGGGCATGAGGTCCTCCCAGAGGACCTCCTCGATCTCCTCGATCTGGAGCGTCTCCCAGCTGGCGGCACCTCCCGTGATGGACAGGTAGACGCCGCCCAGGTCCGCGAAGTGCTGGAGGGAGTCGACGCTGAGGCCACCCTTGCCGATGATGGCGCGCGCACCGAGGTCCTCCAGGCAGCCGCGGGTGAAGCGGTCCATCCGCATCGAGGTCGTCGTACCCACCGAGACCGGGACGTAGCGCTCGCCCTCCATCCGCACGCTGGGGGCGGTGTGGATGAAGATGGCGCCCCGGAAGTCAGCGCCCTCCGGGCGCCGGCCCTCGTCGAAGAACCGGATGAGGGAGGCGTCGCGCACTCCCCACACGGTCCCGTCGAGCCAGACCTCGTCGCCGGCCCGCAGGTCGCGGACCACCTCGTCGGTGAGCGGAGCCTGCAGCCGCAACGTGCGCGGATCCTCAGTAGCCATAGCTGACCACTCCCTTGCTCGAGATCGTCGCGCTGGCTCGCTCGCCTCGCCAGCACTGGATGTTCACGGCAACCGGGTTCATGGAGATGTGGGTCGCGGCGTACTCGACGTGCACCGCGAACGACGTGACGCTCCCACCGAGGCCCTGGGGACCGATGCCGGTCTCGTTGATGGCGGCCAGGAGCTTGCTCTCCATGGCCGCGACGTCGGGCTCGGGGTGCGGCTCGCCCACCGGCCTGAGGATCGCCCTCTTCGCCAGGGCGGCGCACAGGTCGGCCGTGCCTCCGATGCCGACTCCGACCACCGTGGGCGGACAGGGGCGCGGGCCGGCGTCGATGACGCTGTCGAGAACGAAGCGCTTGACCCCGGAGATGCCCTCGGCGGGGGAGAGCATCTTCAGGTAGGACATGTTCTCGGATCCGGAGCCCTTGGGCACCAGCAGGATCTCCAGCTCGTCGCTGCCGTCGACGAACTCGACGTGTACGTCGGGGATGCCCGCGCCGGTGTTGTCCTGACGGTTCTCGCGCGTGATGGGGTGGACGATGCTGGACCTGAGGTCGTACTCCTTGGTCGCCACCGCGATGCCCTGTCGCAGGGCGTCGATCAGGCGGGCACCGTTGACCGCGAACTCGGTCCCGAGCTTGACGAAGAAGACACAGATGCCGGTGTCCTGGCACACGATGATGCCGGTGCGGTCGGAGACGTCGATGGACTTGACCATCACGTCCAGTCGGGTCCTGGCGCCGCCGACCTCGACCTCCGCCACGCGGTTGACCGCTGATCGGACGTCAGGTGGGAGATCGGTCAGCGCCTTCTTGTAGAGACCCGCGGAGATCTCCACGAGATGCTCGTACAACGCGTTCGATGTCGTCTCGATGTTGCTGGGCAGCATGATGGGCGCCTTTCTCGTGCGGGACTAGACCTTGCCGATGACGCTGTAGGTCAGGGAGGCGACGCCGACGAGGAAGAGGATCGAGGTCGCACCGATCCCGACCACTATCCACCGCCGCGCCGAGCCGGAGTCCGGCCGATGGTCGCGGATCACCGTGGACAGGCCGGCCATGGCATGGAGGAGCGCGGCGCCCAGCAGGAGCCCGTCCCACACGATCCAGAGTGCGGACGACCATCGCCGCGTGATGAAGGCGGCGTCGGTGTCCGCCACGTCGTTGACGATGTGGGTGAGGCCGTAGTGACCGAGCGCGAGGACTGCCAGCAGGACGCCGGTCACCCTGATGGTCAGGTAGAGACCGCGCTGCCCGACCCGGGTGGGCGGTGGTGTTGCTGACACCGATGGCCGCTTCATGCCACGAACACCGGACGAAGGATGGCGACGCTGCCGGCCAGGGTCACCAGCACGCTGGCCGCGACGACGCCGTTGAGGATCCTGATCGCGGCCTGTGCGCCCAGGTCCCAGACGTCGATCGCGATCAGCCGGAGACCGTTGAGGGCGTGGAAGAGCAGCGCGAAGAGCAGGCCGCACTCGAAGACGCGCATGACCACCGTCCCGTACAGCTCGTGGACGTCGTCGTACAGGTCGGAGGAGATCGCGAAGAGAGAGACGTCGACGATGTGCAGGGCCAGGAACGCGAAGATCGCGATACCGCTCAGCCGGTGGGTGTAGAAGGCCAACCTGTTGGCTTCGCTGCGTTCGCTGGGCAGCCGTCCCAGCCGGCGCAGGACGGTCTTGGACCAGAGGGCGCCGCCGTCGACGCGTCGCGCCTCGCGCACCACGACCACGGCAGCCGCGAGGATCACGACGTTCACTGCCGTGAACGCGCACAGGAACAGGAGCTGGGCAGTCGTCATGGCTGCTCGACCTCCACCTTCGCTGCCACCGGGGGAGCGGACCGGGTGAACTCCACCGGGCGCTCGGTGAACGAGACCGTGCCGTCGTCGTTCCGTCGAGCGACGAGGTACCTGAGCCACTCCGAGTCGCGGCGCTCCGGGAAGTCCGACCGGGCATGCGCCCCCCGGGTCTCCTCCCTCAGTGCGGCGCTCTGCACGATGACCTGGGCGACCGCCAGCTGGTTGCCGAGGTCGAGTGCCTCGTTCCAGGCGGGGTTGAAGGCGGCCGGGCCGGGGACGGAGACCTGCGCCAGCTGCTCCTGCAGGGTCTCGATCTCGGCGCTCGCCTTCTTGAGGCCGTCTGCGCTGCGGACCACGCCGCAGTGCTCCCACATGACGTCCTTGAGCCTCGTGGTGAGGTCGAAGGGCAGGATGCCGCCGGCTCTGTCGAGGGGCGCCGCGGCCACCGCCAAGGCCCGTTCGACGTCGGCGATCACGATCTCCGGATGCTCCCGGGACCTGGCGATCACGGCGGCCGTGTCGCCGGCGCGGCAGCCGAACACGGTCGACTCGGCGACTCCGTTGCCACCGAGCCGGTTGGCGCCGTGGACCCCCCCGGCGTCCTCCCCGGCCACGAGCAAACCTTCGAGTGAGGTCCGGCAGTCGGGATCGATGATCGCGCCGCCCATGTGGAAGTGGGCGGTGGGGGACACCTCCACGGGGCCGGTGGCCAGGTCGCTGCCGATCTGCCGGGTGCGGGCGACCATGCCGGGGAAGCGCTTCTCGACCTCGCTCGCGCCGAGGTGCGAGATGTCGATGAGCACGCCACCCGTGGCCGTCCCTCGGCCCTCCATGATCTCCATGTAGCTCGAGCGGGAGACGACGTCGCGCGTCGAGCGCTCCATCCGCTCCGGGTCGTACTTGGTCATGTAGCGCTCGCCGAGGGCGTTGAAGAGTCGCGCGCCCGCGCCTCGAAGGCCCTCCTCCAGCACGGCGCCGGTCATCCGGGCCCGGCCGGCCAGCAGACCGGTGGGGTGGAACTGCATCATCTCCATGTCCCGGAGCTCGAGCCCGGCCCGGATGCACATGGCGATGCCGTCGCCGGTCTTCTCGCGCGCGGGTGCGGCGATGCGGTACATCGTGGCGGCGCCACCGGTCGCGATGATGACGACGCGGGCCCGCACGATGACGAACCTGCCGCTCCTGACGTTCAGGCACGTGAGGCCGGCGATCGAACCGTCCGGCGCGCGGATGAGGTCGAGCGCCCGGACGTCCTCCAGCTCACGGGGGCCGACGCGGAACATCTGGTCGCGGAGCCGGGCCATGATCTCGATGCCGGTGAGGTCACCGCGGTGGACCGTCCTGTCGAAGGACTGCCCCGCGAAGGCCTTCTGCTTGATCGTGCCGTCCTCGGCGCGGTCGAAGAAGCAGCCCACCTTGGTCTCGAGCTCGTGGATGACCTTGGGGGCGTCGTTGACCAGGGTCCAGGCGAGCTCCTGGTCGTTGAGGTGCTTCCCGCCGTCGAGGGTGTCCTGGAAGTGGTCGTCGATGGAGTCCTGTGCGCTCAGCACGGCGTTGTACCCGCCCTGCACCATGCGGGTGCAGCCCGAGCGACCGACGGCGCCCTTGCTGATCACCGTGATGTCGAGACCCGGATCCGCGGCGTTGACGTGGAGAACGGCCATCAGCCCTGCTCCACCGCTGCCGATGACCGCGACATCGGTCAAGATCTCGTCGTACGCCGGGGCGGTCGTCATCGGTCCTCCACCCTTCCGGTGCGGATGCGGCGGATGGCCCGGGCCGGGTCGAGGCCCTTCGGGCAGACCCCGGTGCACCCGTAGATCAAGTGGCAGCGATCGGCCCCGTCCTGACCGGACACGAGGTCGAGACGGGGCCGTCCGGAAGCGTCCCGCGAGTCGTTGACCAGCACCATGGCCCGGGTGAGAGCGGCGGGGCCCAGGAACGTCTTGTGCTCGCCCGAGACGCCACAGCTGGAGAAGCAGGCACCGCACTGGATGCAGTCCAGAGCCCCGTCGATGGCCTCGCGCTCCTCGGAGTCGGGTCGCACGGTCGCCGGCTCGGTGAGCGACTCCTTCGGGTCCAGGTAGGGGGTGACCCGGGCCCACTGCTCCCAGAACGGGGTCATGTCGACGACGAGGTCCCGCACGACGGGGAAGCCGGCCATCGGTCCGATCTCGATCTCGCGGGCGTGGTCCTGGACGAGTGCCTGGCACGCCAGAACGGAACGGCCGTTCAGGCGCAGGGTGCACGTCCCGCACATGGCCACCCGACAGGAGAACCGGAATCCGATGGACGGGTCGTCGTCGCGCTGGATCGCCAGGAGCACGTCGAGGACCGTCATCGCGGGGAAGCGCTCGACCTCGAACCTCTCCTGTGAGTCAGGCGAACTCCGTCTGATGCGCACCTGCAGCGGTGGCGTGGGAGCTGCTGTGGGGTCCACCGACATGTGACTCCTACGGTAAGAGGTCTGACCATGCGTCGTCGGTCCATGTCTACGTCAGGACCGGCCTCACCGTCAAGTGCGAGACCAGCTTGTTGACACGGGCGGAAGCCGAGTTCTAGAGTTCATCACGAGGTCAGACCACTGACCAGGAAGGCAGGTTTGAGATGACCAATGAAGGTCCCACATTCCTGGCACACAAGTCCGGCGATGCCGTGGCGGTCGCCGTTCGAGATGTCGAGCCAGGGAACGCCGTGGTCGGATATCTGGACGGAACGCCCAGCGTCGAGGTCGAGGTTCGGGCCGAGATCCCTCTCGGCCACAAGGTGGCCATGGTGG
Organism: Nocardioides sp. LHG3406-4; assembly: GCF_049897745.1. Lineage (NCBI taxonomy): Bacteria > Bacillati > Actinomycetota > Actinomycetes > Propionibacteriales > Nocardioidaceae > Nocardioides > Nocardioides sp. LHG3406-4. The sequence continues at coordinate 1,081,834 of NZ_JAFCWV010000002.1, read as the reverse complement.
ACACGAGCTCAGGCTCGGATGTCATCGAGTACGGCGTTCGAACAGCAATCGCAACAGCGGACATCACCAAGGGTGACTACGTCCACACCCACAACGTGAGGAGTGCTCGGTGGCAGACAAGCGTCGCCTGACCGGATTCCGTCGTTCCAACGGAGCCGTAGGCACCAGAAACTATGTCGCCATCCTGCCGGTGGACGACCTCTCGAACGCGGCTGCCGAAGGCATCGCCGCGCTCATTCCAGGCACCCTGGCACTGCCGCACGCGTTCGGCCGACTCCAGTTCGGAGAGGACCTCGACCTCACGTTCCGGACCCTCATCGGGATCGGCTCCAACCCGAACGTCGCGGCGGTCGTCGTCATCGGCATCGAGCCGAACTGGACCAACCGGATCGTCGAGGGGATCGCCAAGACCGGCAAGCCGGTCGAGGGCATCTCGATCGAGGGTCGCGGCGACCTGAAGGTCATCGAGTACGCCTCGCGCATCGCGCAGCGGTACCTCCAGGAGGCCAGCGAGCTCCAGAGGGAGCCGGTCGAGCGCTCCGAGATCATGCTGACCACCAAGGACGGGGAGTCGGACACGACGACCGGCCTCGGGTCGTGCCGCATCACCGCCTACCTCAGCGACAAGTGGGTCGAGGCGGGCGGCACGATGATCTTCGGCGAGACGAGCGAGCTGACCGGCGGAGAGCACCTGATCGCCGAGCGCTGCATCGACGAGTCGGTGCGCAAGCGGTTCCAGGAGTTCTACGACGGCTACATCGAGATGATCGAGGCCACCGGAGCGAACCTCCTCGGCTCGCAGCCGACCCAGGGCAACATCGCGGGCGGACTGTCGACCATCGAGGAGAAGGCGATGGGCAACATCGTCAAGACGGGAACCGCGCCGATCGTGGGCGCGCTCGCGCCTGCCGAGGCGCCGACCCGGGCCGGCCTCCACTTCATGGACACGTCGTCGGCCGCAGCCGAGTGCGTGACCCTGATGGCCGCCGCGGGTGGCGTGGTCAACCTGTTCCCGACCGGCCAGGGCAACGTGATCGGCAACCCGATCCAACCGGTCGTGAAGATCACCGCCAACCCCAAGACGGCTGCGTCGATGTCCGACCACATGGACGTCGACTGCTCCGACATGCTCACGCGGGGACGGTCCGTCGAGGAGGCCGGTGACGAGCTCATCGACATCGTCGAGCGGACGATCAACGGGCGGCTCACCGCGGCCGAGTCCCTCGGTCACCGTGAGTTCACCATCACCAAGCTGTACCGCAGCGCGTAAGCGTGCAGTGCCCGGGCTGGGCGCACCGACTGACGAAAGGTCGTGACGCTCAGCCTGAGGCCTGCCCGACGTTGGAGATGCGTAGTGGACCTGATGACCGCCGACCTCGTGCAGATGCTCGCCGATGAGTTCGCGCTGGCCAACGAGGCGGCCGCCGAGGTCGCCCCGCCCCCGGACGGACCACGTCCCCGGATGCGCTGCACCCGGTCGTGACGGAGCTGCTGCGTGGTTGACCCGACCGTCCTGCTCCTGGGGACGCTGGTGGTCTTCGCAGCCACCTTCCTGGCCGGCATCGTCGGCTTCGCCTACGGGCTGGTGGCGCTTCCGTTGCTGCTGCTCGTCGGCGTCCCGCTCGGGGACGTCGTCGTCATCAACATGGTCGTCGCGCTGGCGAGCCGGCTGAGCGTCGTCGCCAGAAGGCACGCCGACGTGAACTGGGGGAGGGCCCGCCTGCTGCTCGTAGGCAGCGTGCCGGGGATCCTCCTCGGCATCGTCACTCGGAGCCACGTCGACACCGACGTGATCCAGCTCGCCGCCGGCATCGTCACCCTGGCGGCCGTGGCGGCCATCGCGGCAGGGGGGCGTCGACCACGAAGCCGCGAGTCGAGCCCGGCCCTGGTCGTCGTGGCCGGAGGCCTGGGCGGTCTCCTGGGCGTGACCACGAGCCTGAACGGAGTGCCCCCCGCGCTGCTGCTGACGGGGGACCGAACGAGCGCCCGGACCATGGTGGCGGACCTGGCCGTCTACTTCGTGCTGGGGAACCTGCTGACCCTGCTGACCCTGTCGCAGTCCGGCCAGGCTCCATCGGACTGGGTGTGGTCGGCCCTGTTGCTGTGGGTGCCGATCGGCCTGCTCGGAAGCTTCCTCGGGGTGGGGCTGGGCCCGCGCATGCCCTACACGCTGTTCCGCAGGCTCACGCTCGGGGTGATCGTGGCCAGCGGCGTGGCGTCATCGGTCCAGGCGGTGCTCTCGCTCATCGGCTGATGAGTCCGCGGCGAGTGCCTCGGCAGTGACCGCTTGGATCCGGCGGTTCGCGGCATCCCTGGCACTCTTGACGTGCGCCCGTGCGGCCCTCGCGGCAGCTGCCGCGTCGCCCCGGAAGATCGCCTCCAGGATTCGCTGGTGCTCCTGCCGCGACCGCTCGGCGCGACCCTCGATGGCCAGCGTGGTCTGCATGCCGGTCCGCAGCAGCTCGTTGAGCACTCCCTGCGTCTGCTCGAGCAGCCGGTTCCCGGCCGCCTGCACGATCCTGATGTGGAACTCCGCATCGAGCTGTTGGAGCAGGTCGTAGTCCCGGGGCTCCTCGGCGAGCGCGGCGTCGAGCCGCTCGAAGGCGACCTGGACCGCCGCGATCGCGGCGGTGTCCTTGTTCCGGGCAGCCCACTGGGCAGCGGGGACCTCGAGCACCTCTCGCATGGCGAACAGCTCCGCGAGGTTGTGGTCGAGCCTGGCCATGGACTCCCGCATGCTTCGCTGCGCGGACGGCTCCGCGACGAAGACCCCCTGCCCGTGCTTGACCACCAGGCGACCCTCGGCCTGCAGCGAGCGCACGGCCTCCCGCAGGGAGGGCCTGCTCACCCGCAGGGTCGCCGCGAGCTCCCGCTCTGACGGCAGGCGGTCGCCCGCCGAGAGCTTGTGCGACGTCATGAACCGCAGGATCTCCAGCCGGATGCGCGAGTTGAGCGTCCCGCCGCCGACCGGCTGCCAGTCGCCGGAATCTACCGGCGAGTTGTCTGTAGCCATACCACTCAACCTTCCAAGGCATTCACCAAGCCCACATGATAGCCGCAGGTCTGAGTTCTTACCTGTGCTTTTGGCCCTGTTTCCTGCCTGCGCGTCGGGCTCCACGTCCTGGCGCTACTCTCAGACGCGCGGGTCGTCGGTGCTTGCTAGGCCCTCGAGCCACATGCTTGAATGGACAGACCTCTTTCCACTGAGCGAAGGGCAGAGTCGGTGCAGTACGGATTCGCGATCGATCAACGCACCTGCATCGGCTGTCACGCCTGCACGGTCGCCTGCAAGACCGAGCACGAGGTGCCTCTGGGGCAGTTCCGCACCTGGGTGAAGTACGTAGACCAGGGCGAGTTCCCTGCCACCACGAGGGACTTCGGCGTGATGCGGTGCAATCACTGCACCGACGCACCATGCCTGAAGATCTGCCCGACCCAGGCGCTGTTCAAGCGTGACGACGGCATCGTGGACTTCGACGGTGACAGGTGCATCGGCTGCAAGAGCTGCATGCAGGCCTGCCCGTACGACGCCATCTACATCGACGCCGACACGCACACCGCAGCGAAGTGCAACTTCTGCGCCCATCGCATCGACGAGGACCTCGAGCCCGCCTGCGTGGTGGTCTGCCCCACGCACTCGATCTGGGTCGGTGACGTCGACGACCCGACCTCCGGGATCAGCCGGCTGATCAGCACGAACCCGACGACCGTCCGCTCACCGGAGCAGAACACCGGTCCGAACGTCTTCTACCTGGGCGCCGATCGGGCGGTGCTCGACCCGCTGGCCGCGCCGGTCGACGACACCTACATCTGGGCGAAGCCCGATGCCCACCGCCTGGAGACGGCCGACGACCTGACGCGGGACCCGGTGACGAACGCCCGCACCACGCTGAACACGGCGCACCCGCGCCCCTGGGGCTGGAAGGTCGTCACCTACCTGTGGACGAAGGGCATCGGCGCCGGTGCCCTCGGGCTGGCCGCGCTGGCCGTCCTGCTCGGTGTCGACCTGGGCGCCGTCGGCGACTACGTGGCTCCGGTTCTCGGCCTCTTCGGCGCGGCCACCACCGGCGCGCTGCTGGTGTGGGACCTCAAGCGCCCCGAGAGGTTCCTCTACATCTTCCTGAAGTCGAACTTCGGCTCGTGGCTGGTGCTGGGCGCCTACGCCCTGACGGCGTTCTCGGGGGGAGCGGTGCTGTGGCTGCTTGCCGCGGCACTCGACATCGGCTGGCTGACGACCGGCCTCGCGGTGCTCGGGATCCCGGTGAGCGCGATGATGGCCGGCTACACCGCGTTCCTGTTCGGTCAGGCCGAGGGCCGCGACCTCTGGCAGTCACCGGTGCTGTTCTGGCACCTGGTGGTGCAGGCGGTGATGGTGGGCAGCGGGGCTCTCGCGGTGGTCGGGCTCGTCGCCGACCTCTCCGACGAGGCCTGGCAGCTGATCGCGGTGGCGTTCGTCATCTCGACGGTCCTGCACCTGCTGATCCTCGGCCTCGAGTACTCCGGCAAGCACGCAAGCCGCCAGGCTGCCGTGGCGGCGCACATCGTCACCAGCGGGCGCTACGCCGGGACGTTCTGGTGGGCGTCCGTGCTGCCCGCCGCTGTCGCCGCCGTCCTCGGAGCGCTCACGCTGGCCGGGCTGCCGGTGCTCCTCCTGGCGCTCGGCGGGCTGGTCGTCCAGCCCGCGCTGATCGCCTACGAGAGCGTCTTCGTGCGCGCCGGCCAGGACCCCCCGCTCTCGTGACCGTGCCCGCATCGCTCCACCCGAGAACCTGGAGGAACTGGCCATGACGGCTACCCCGGATCGCAAGACGCAGCAGGTGCCGCTCCCGGGTGCTCGCACGCACGAGAACCTGCGGAACTTCCCGCCCCCGGAGGACTGGGACCACCACGTCGAGTACGACGCCAAGGCGCACCCGCGCAAGGTCCCGCACACCTACTCGTTGATCCCCACGATCTGCTTCAACTGCGAGTCCTCCTGCGGGCTGCTGGCCTACGTCGACCACGAGGACCTGTCGATCAAGAAGTTCGAGGGGAACCCGGCCCACCCGGGCTCCCGGGGCCGCAACTGCGCCAAGGGCCCCGCGACGATCAACCAGGTGCACGACCCGGACCGGATCCTCTACCCGTTGAAGCGGGTCGGCGAGCGCGGCTCCGGCCAGTTCGAGCGCGTCTCCTGGGACGTCGCGGTCGCCGACATCGCGGGCCGCATCCGCAAGGCCATCGTGGAGGACCGCAAGGACGAGGTGATGTACCACGTCGGTCGTCCCGGGGAGGACGGCTTCGCCGAGCGCGTCCTGCAGGCCTGGGGAGTCGACGGCCACAACAGCCACACGAATGTCTGCTCCTCGGGGGGACGCAGCGGCTACACGCACTGGATGGGCTACGACCGGCCGTCCCCGGACTACGCCAACGCGAAGGTGATGCTCCTCCTGTCGAGCCACCTCGAGACCGGGCACTACTTCAACCCGCACGCCCAGCGCATCATGGAGGCCAAGCAGGCCGGGGCGAAGCTGGTGGTCCTGGACCTGCGGCTGTCCAACACCGCGTCCCACGCCGACCTGTGGATCTCGCCGTGGCCGGGCAGCGAGGCCGCGATCTTCCTCTCCGTGGCGTCCTACCTGCTGCGCACGCGCAGCATCGACGAGGACTACATCCGGCGCTGGGTCAACTGGGACGTCTACCTCGAGCGACTGCACCCGGACGCACCCCGGGAGTTCGAAATCTTCCTGGACCGGCTGACCGAGGACTACGCGAAGTACACCTTCGAGTACGCCGCGCAGGAGGCCCACGTCGAGGTCGCGCAGGTGGAGGAGCTGGCCAAGATCGTGGCCGGCGCCGGCGCCAGGCTCGCCACCCACACGTGGCGCTCGGCCGCCGCCGGCAACCTCGGCGGGTGGCAGATCACCCGGAGCCTGTTCTTCCTGAACGTGCTCACCGGCAGCGTCGGCACCGTCGGAGGGACGCACCCCAACGGCTGGGACAAGTTCATCGCGCACTACCCGGACATGCCGGAGCCCAACGACATCTGGAGCGAGAAGCTCTGGCCACCTGAGTACCCCCTCACCACCAACGAGATGTCGATCCTGCTGCCACACCTGCTCAAGGACGGTCGCGGCAAGCTCGACGTCTACTTCAGCCGCGTCTACAACCCGCTGTGGGTCAACCCGGACGGATTCACCTGGATCGACGTGCTGAAGGACGAGAGCAAGATGGGCCTGCACGTCGCCCTCACCCCGACGTGGAGCGAGTCGGCGACGTTCGCCGACTACGTGCTGCCCATGGGCCATGCGTCCGAGCGCCACGACACGATGTCGTTCGAGACGCACACCTCCAAGTGGCTCGCCTTCCGCCAGCCGGTCGGCCGGGTCGCCATGGAGCAGCAGGGGATCCCCTTCGAGGACAGCCGCGACGCCAACCCCGGAGAAGTGTGGGAGGAGAACGAGTTCTGGTTCGAGCTCTCCTGGCAGATCGACCCCGACGGGGCGCTCGGCATCAGGAAGTACTTCGAGTCCAAGGCCCGCCCCGGCGAGAAGATGACCCAGGACGAGTACTACGACACGCTGTTCAGCAACAGCGTGCCTGGCCTGCCCGCTGCGGCCGAGGGACAAGGGCTCACGCCCCTCGCCTACATGCGGAAGTACGGCGTCTTCGAGGTGGCCAAGGACATCTACCGCCTCGACGAGCGGGAGCTGAGCGAGGCCGAGCTCGACGGGGCGACCGCCGACGAGACCGGCGTGCTGCGCAAGCCGGTCACGATGGAGCATGCGCCGCCGCTGGTCGGTGAGGCCGGCGCCGTGGGCATCGAGCACGCGGACGGCACCAAGACCGCCGGCTGGCTGTCCCCGTCGCGCAAGCTGGAGCTGTTCTCCACCACCCTGGCCGACTGGGGTTGGCCCGAGCAGGCAACTCCCGGGTACATCGAGTCGCACGTGTCCGCACGGCAGATCGACCGCTCGAACGACGAGTTCGTGCTGATGCCGAACTTCCGCCTGCCGACGCTGATCCACACGCGATCGGGCAACGCGAAGTACCTCAACGAGATCAGCAACACCCATCCGCTGTGGTTCAACCAGGCCGACGCCGACGGTCTCGACCTGTCAACCGGCGACCTGGTCCGGGTCTCGACCGAGATCGGCCACTTCGTGGTCCGGGTGTGGGCCACCGAGGCGATCCGTCCTGGCGTCGTGGGGCTGTCGCACCACATGGGCCGGTGGACCCAGGAGGGTCACCCCGGCAGCCGATGGGCGATGGGGAAGGTGGACCTCAACCGCTCCGACGACGGGATCTGGAAGCTGCGGTACACCGACGGCATCAAGCCGTTCAAGAGCGACGACCCCGACTCCGAGCGGATCTACTGGGACGACCCGGGTGTGCACCAGAACCTGGCGTTCCCGGTCCAGCCGGACCCGGTGTCGGGCATGCACTGCTGGCACCAGAAGGTGCGCATCGAGAAGGCACACGCCGACGACCAGTACGGCGACGTCGAGGTCGACGTGAACAAGTCGCGGGAGGCCTACCGTCGCTGGCTGGCGATGACCCGGCCCGGCCCGGGACCGGGCGGCCAGCGCCGCCCGGAGTTCATGATGCGGCACGTCACCCCGAAGCGGTCGGCGTACCGTGTGGCCGGCGCCTCGGCCGAGGGCGAGCAGTGAGCCTGCTGTCGCGCCGCCACGCCGCGGCGGACGTGGACCTCGCCGAGGTCCACCTCGCCCTGGCCCTGGTCGAGGACCCCGAGCTGCACCTGCCTCTCGACGAAGCGGGCATGGTCGAGGGAGTGGAGGTCGGCCGATCCGGCGCGGTGAGCGTCACGATCCGGCTGACCACGCCGTCCTGTCCGTTGAAGGACACCCTCGCCCGCGACGTCACGGAAGCCGTCGGCTCGGTGGCCGGCGTCGAGCGGGTCGAGGTGTCCTTCAGCGCCATGACCGAGAACGAGCGGATGCAGCTCGCCTCGCGGTTGCGTGGCTCGAGCCCCGAAGGCGGTCACCGGTTCGGACTCGGGTCCGCGACGCAGGTGTATGCCGTGGCCAGCGGCAAGGGCGGGGTGGGCAAGTCGACGGTGACCGCCAACCTCGCCGTGGCGCTCGCCCAGGAGGGGCGCCGGGTCGGCATCCTGGACGCCGACGTGTGGGGGTACTCCGTGCCCCAGCTCTTCGGGGTGCGTCGGGCACCCGTGGCGCTGAAGGGCATCATGCTCCCGGTCGAGGCGCACGGTGTGGCCCTGATGTCGGTGGGATTCCTGGTCTCCGACGAGGAACCGGTGGTGTGGCGGGGGCCGATGCTGCACAAGGCCCTCGAGCAGTTCCTCTCAGACGTGCACTGGGGCGAGCTCGACACGCTTCTGATCGACCTGCCCCCCGGCACTGGCGACATCACGATGTCGCTGCTCGAGCTGGTCCCGGACGCCGCGCTGATCGCGGTCACGACCCCGCAGGTCGCCGCCCAGACGGTGGCCGAGCGCGTCGGCCGGATGGCACGCAACTTCCGGATGCCGGTGGCCGGCGTCGTGGAGAACATGACCGAGCTGGTCTGCGGCTCGTGCCAGCACAGCACGGCTCTGTTCGGGTCGGGTGGTGGGGAGCGCCTCGCCGAGGCGATCGCCGCACCCCTGCTGGGCGCCGTACCCCTCGACATCGAGCTGCGCGAGGCCGGGGACGTCGGCGTGCCGGCGATGGTTCGCGCCCCGCATGCGCGGTCGGTCGCCGAGCTGCGCCGGATCGCCGCAACGCTGCCGGTGGTGCAGCGCAGCCTGGTCGGCAGGTCGCTCCCGCTCTCGGTGGTGTGACGCGAGGCGGTCGCCGGCGCGGGCCTAGTCGTCCGCCATCAGGTGGATCGTGGTCGTGTCACCCAGCACGCGGGTCAGGATCCTCTTCATGTGCGGACGAGCCTCGCAGATCTCGATCGTGACGCCGGAGGACTCCGTCTCCTCGATGAGATCGCGCAGCATGAGCGCCCCGGTGAGGTCCACGCGGCCCAGGCCGCTGAGGTGGACGACCACGTGCGAGAGGGCGGGCTGCTGGGCGATGAGTCGGTTGACCACCTTCTCCATCCCGGGGGCCGACCCGAAGTAGAGGACACCCGAGGGCCACAGGTGGAGTGTGTCGCCCTCGGTCCTGGACGGGACACTGACCTGGAGCTCACGCCAGAGGTGGACGGCGAGCGCGGTGCCGACGCCGAGCAGGACGGCCCTCTCGATCCTGGGTGCCATCACCAGTGTGGCGATCGCGGTGATCGCACCGACGGAGAACTGCAGGCGCGACCAGCGCCAGAGCCGCATCGGGCTGGACACGTCCACCAGGGTGACCGCGGCCGCGATCACGATCCCGGCGAGGACGGCGCTGGGCAGGTTCGCGAGTGCGCTCGTGAAGGGGAGCATCGCGAGCAGGACCAGCCCGGTGCAGGCGCCGCTCCAGCGAGTCCGGGCCCCGGCCAGGCGGTTGAGGGCCGTTCGCGAGAAGGATCCTCCGACGGGATAGCCGCCGACGATGCCGGCGGCGACGTTGGCCAGCCCCTGGCCGATGAACTCCTTGTTGGAGTCCCAGGGCTTGCGGTCCTCGGCGGCGTAGCGGCGCGCGATGGCCGCCGGCTCGGCGAATCCCACCAGGGCGATGACGACGGCCGGGACGATGAGGGAGCCCAGGTCGCCCCAGGGAAGGTCGGTCACCAGTGCCAGGCGGGCCTGCACGTCGCCCACCACCCTGCCGTCGTAGCCGACGTACGAGCTCCAGGCGGTGCCCGCCACCACGGCCAGCAGGGCACCCGGGAAGAAGGGGGAGATGCGCCGTCCCCCGAGCATGGCGATCATGGCGAGGGCCCCCAGCGCGAGATCCACCATCGACCAGGCGCCGGGGTCGCGCAGGGCGCCGAAGGCCGTCACCAGGGGGTTGGCGCCGTGGCCTCTGACCCCGACCAGGGACGAGATCTGCGAGGCCACGATGAGAATGGCCGCGGCAGAGGTGAAGCTGACCACCACGGGCTGCGACATCAGGTAGGCGATGGGCCCGCCACCCGCGAGCCCCACGGCGAGCCGGATGAGCCCGACCGCGACGGCGAGGAGTGCTGCGAGAAGGGCGAAGTGCGGCGAGTACGGGTCGGCGACGGTGGTGAGCGCCCCGAAGGTGAGCAGGCTGGCCACCGCGGTCGGTCCGCTCTGGAGGTACGGCGACGACCCCACCAGTGCGCCACCGAGCGCGGCCGCGACCGCGGCGTAGAGGCCGTGCACCGCATCGAGGCCGGCGATCTCCGCATAGGCCATGGCCTGGGGGACGAGCACCAGCGCGACGCTGAAACCGGCGATCAGGTCGCCCCGGGTCGGCCTGACCCCGACCGGTTCCCGCGCCGCACGGACGGGGGGCGCCGCGGCCGCCCTCTTCAAGAGGAGTCCACCTCGGAGCTCCTGTGCTGCAGCTCGGACCACAGCTCGTCGGGCATGTCGAGGAGATCGGTGCCGGACAGGTCGTCCACGGAGGTCCGCTTGGAGCCGGGGACGCGGCCGCCCATGTCCCGCGTCCTCTCGGCGAGGTCGAGCAGCCGCTGCGCAGCCGCGTCGGGATCGCCGCCGGCGTCGAGCTTGCTGGGATCGAGGACGACCAGCAGGTGCGCGATGCTCTGGGGCTGGTCCTGGCTCTCCTTGCTGAAGAAGTCGGGGACGTCGGCCGACAGCAGCGGGCCGACGAGACCTGCAGTGAGTGCCTCCACCATGAAGGCCAGGGCGAACCCCTTGGCGCCGCCGAGGGGCGCCAGCAGCCCGGTGAGGGCGGCCTGGGCGTCGTTCGTCGGAGTACCCTCCGAGTCCAGCGCCCAGCCGTCGGGCAGCGCCTTGCCCTCGCGGGCGTACGCCGCGATCTTGCCTCGCGCGACGGTGCTCAGCGCCATGTCGACGATGACCGGCCCTCCTGCCAGCGGAATGCCTGCGGCCAGCGGGGACGTCGAGAGCAGCGGACGGGTCCCGCCCCAGGCGGGCAGCACCGCAGGCCCGCACGAGAACACGAGGCCGACCATTCCTGACGAGGCGGCATCGGCGGCGTAGACCCCGAGCGCTCCACAGTGGCCCGAGTTGCCGACGGCGACGGCGCTGACGCCGAACCTGCCGGCCCGGTCGACGGCCTCCCGGGTCGCCCGGGTCATCTGCCAGTGGCCCATCCCGCCGGAGCCGTTCAGGGTGAGCAGGGGCCCGGTGTCCAGGACGGTGACGAGCTCGGCGTCCGCGGGGAAGCCCCCCGCCTTCGTCCGGTCGAGGTAGATGGGCAGTCGCAGGAACCCGTGCGAGCCGATGCCCCAGTGCTCGGCGAGGACGAGCACCCGGGCGGTCTCCCGGGCCTTGTCGGCTGCGAGCCCGGTGCCCTCCAGCAGTCGGGTGGCGAGCGTCATGGCTTCGTCGACAGTGACCTTCATGCGGTCACCCGCTCGTCCGGGCGGCGATGCGTGCCGACGGCGTGCCGGGCGTCCTCGCCACTCAGCACCCGCTCGATGTCCTGGCAGAGCAGCTCTCCGATGCGAGCCTGGGCCTCCTTCGTCACCCCGGCGACGTGGGGGCTGAGCACCACGTTCGGCAGCCGGTGCAGGCGACTCTCGCCAGGGGGCTCGTGCTCGCGCACGTCGAGCCCCGCGCCGTACAGGTGCCCGCGTTCGAGCGCATCCGCGAGTGCCTCCTCGTCGACGACCTCGCCGCGGCCGACATTCACCACGATGGCGTCCGGGCGCATGTGCGAGAGCAGCCGGGCGTCGACGAGATGGTGCGTCTGCGGAGTCGACGGGAGGTGCACGCTCAGGACGTCGGCTGCGCTGACGACCTCCTCGAGTGGGAGCAGGTCGATGCCGAGGTCACGGAGCTCCGGCAGCGACGGGTCGATGTGGGGGTCGTGGGCGATCACCCGCATCCCCAGTCCGCGGGCCAGTCGGGCGGTCGCCCGAGCCGTCGCACCAGCCGAGAGGAGACCCCAGGTGCCCCCGGAGAGCTCCTTGCCGGGCAGCCGGTCCCACGTGCCCTGCCGCACCTTGGCGTCCAGTGGCACGACGTGACGGGCGACCGCGAGCGCGAGGGCGAGGGAGTGCTCGGCGACGCTGGCGGCGTTCGCGCCGAGCGCCGCCACGACCACGACACCCAGCTCGTCGGCGGCGGAGAGGTCGATGTTGTCCAGCCCGACCCCGGCCCGCGCGACCACGCGGAGGGACGGTGTCGCGTGCAGGAGCTCCCTGGTGACCTGGGTCCGGTTCCGGACCACGAGTGCCGCTGCCCCGGTCGCGGTGTCGTGCAGCTGCGAGGCGTCGGCCCACGCCTCGGGCGCTCGGCGTACGGCGCGTCGGGTCGCGAGCTGCTCGAAGGCGGGACCCCAGACGTCCTCGACCACGGCGACGTCACAGCGCTCCACGTTGTCTGTCTCCTCCACGTTGTCCCCTCAGTCCGGAGGCCGACGCAGCGGTCAGACCTCTGTCCTGCCGACTCTAGGGCTGTGGGGTGTGCATCGCAACCGCCACGACGGGTGGGTCGCCCCATGATCCACCGGAGCCCCCCGAGCCACGCACCCACCCGCACTCTGAGACACGGGCCGCGTCCCGTCCGGTCCCGGGCCCGCTGGAGGCCGCACCAGGGCCGGAGTGAGGACGAGCAGGGCTAGGACAGGTCGCAGCCGGTCGTGGCGGATGCGTAGCCGATCAGGAACCTCTCGGCGTCGTCACGACCGACCGAGACCTCGGCGATGACGTGGTGCCCGTAGGCGTCCTCCAGAGCGACCAGGTTGCTCGCGATGGTGAGCGCGGGACTGGTCAGGTCAAAGACGCCGAGAGCGGCTCCCGTCGTCAGGATCGACTCGTACAGCATCACCTGCCGCTCGAACAGGGTCTTGCGGAGCGCCTTGACCACCGGGCTCCGGCCGACTTGCGGCCCGAACTCGGAAAGCAGGGCGCAGATCTCGTCGTCGGGGCCGGTGGGCAGTCCGGACCGGATCATCGCGAGCAGCCGTTCCCGCGGATCGGACGTCCCTTCGATCATCGCGCGACGCTGGACGTAGAACCGGTCCACGGCGTCGCTGTAGACCTCCCGGAACAGCTCGTCGAGGTCCGGGAAGTAGTACGTGACCAGGCCAGGAGACAGTCCGGCCTCGTCGGCGATGTGCCGGAGACGGACGGGTGCCAGTCCCTGTTCCACGATGCGGCGTCGAGCGGCGGCGATGAAGTGATCACGACGCGCCTGCTGGTCTTTGCGTCGGGCCATGGACCTCATGATGACACACGCCATCATTCGTTACCTGGTCAGCCATGCAAAGAATGAACTGGCGCCCTGCCACCTATTGACACGGGGACCGAACCTTACTTTGCTGCTGTGTTCAAAGAACGTTTGAACTCTGGGAGCTGCCATGACGATCAATCAGACGGCCGTGAAGCGACGAGGAGCCGGGGCGCTGCTGGCGGTCGCCCTGGCGACGACGGCCGCCTGCTCGGGCAGTGCGACGGAGGTCGAGAAGGAGCGGGTCGAGCTGGTCAGCGACACCCCCGCCGCCACGGCGGACGTCGACTCGGTCCGGTGGGCGCTCGGGTCCGAGCCGTCCACCCTGGACTGGGTGTACAGCTACGACTACCCGCCGAACACCGTGCTCAGCAACGTGTGCGAGAGCCTGATGCGGATCAACTCGGAGTTCGAGATCAGCCCCGGGCTGGCCGAGTCGTTCGAGCAGGTCGACGACACCACGTGGGTCTACCAGATCCGTCCCGAGGTCCACTTCCACGACGGCAGCGTGCTCACCGCCGAGGACGTCGCCTTCAGCCTCAATCGCCACCTCGACCCCGACGTGGGCTCGTACTGGAGCGGGTTCTTCACCAACGTGGAGTCGATCAAGGCGACCGGGCCGCTCGAGGTCACGGTCAGCCTGTCTGCCCCCGACGCCCTGGTGCATCAGATGTTCGCGGTCGCCGGAGGAGTCATCGAGAGCAAGGCCTTCGTGGAGAAGAAGGGCGACCAGTACGGCACCCCTGACGGGGGTCTCAACTGCACCGGCCCCTTCCGGCTGGGGGAGTGGACCAAGGGGGAGTCGATCAGCCTCGAGCGCTTCGACGGCTACTGGGACCAGGACCACGCCGCCAAGGCGGCGAGCTTCGACTTCTCGTTCATCCGGGACTCGAACGCAGCGACCAACGCGCTCCTCTCCGGCGAGATCGACGGCACGTTCGGGGTGGCGGCCGAGTCGGTGGACAAGCTCCGCAAGAGCGGTGTCGGCAAGCTCTACTACGGCGCCAACACCGCGACCAACAACCTGACGGTCGCGAACCTCGACGGGCCCTTGAAGGACGTCCGGATCCGACGGGCACTGTCGATGGCCCTGGACCGCGAGGGCTTCAGCGAGGTCGCGACCAACGGAGTCAGTGAGCCCTCCCGCGCGGTGGCCTCCCGGCTGACCTGGGGCACTGGCGAGACCGAGAAGCTGTACGCCGACGCCTGGGAGGACCTCCCCAGCGCTGACCAGGACGTGGCGGCTGCGAAGGCCCTGGTGGAAGAGGCCGGCGCGCCCGCCGAGCCGATCGTGATCGCGGCGGTCATGAGCACGCCGTCGGCCGCGGTGCTCGCCAACGAGGTGCAGGCGGCCGGGAAGCGGATCGGCCTGGAGGTGGAGATCAAGCCGATCGCCGCCGATGCCTACACCGCGCTGTTCGGGGACCCGGAGGCCCGCAAGGGGATCGACCTGTTCAGCAACACGTGGTACGCCGACGTCGCCGACCCCCTGGTGATCTACCTGAACTGGCAGAGCGAGAACTTCGCCAACTACGCGGGCTGGAAGAACGCCGACTACGACCGCCTGGTGCAGCAGGCACGCGAGGAGTCCGACCCGGTCACGCGCGCCGAGTCGGTGATCGAGCTGCAGCGGATGGCGACCGAGGAGGTGCTCTGGATCCCCGTGGTCCAGTCGCCGAACAGCGTCTTCCAGGGTGACGGGGTCACCGGGGCACCGGCGACCAACGCCTACCTCTACTACCCCTGGGCCGCTCAGGTGGGCGCGGCCGGCAACGACGGATGATCCACTTCATCGGGCGCCGCGTGCTCTGGATGGTCCTCACGCTCTCGCTCACGTCCTTCGTGATCTTCGCCAGCCTGTACGCCGCCCCCGGCGACCCGGCGACGTTCCTGCTCCAAGGCCGCTCGGCGACTCCTGAGGCACTGGCTGCGGTGCGCGACCAGTACCACCTCGGCGAGCCCATGCTCACGCAGTTCGGACTGTGGTTCGAGGGCGTGCTGAGCGGCGACTTCGGCCGGTCCATCCAGTTCCGGCAGGACGTGGGCGGGCTGATCCTCTCGCGCCTCCCGACCACCTTGCTGCTGGTCCTCCTCGCCAGCGTGCTGATGCTGGTGCTCGGGCTGCTGCTGGGCACGATGTCGGCCCTTCGCCCCGGCGCGGTCGACCGCGCGGTGCTCGTCGGCAGCACGTTCGCCGTCGCTACGCCGACGTTCATCGCCGCCGTGGTGCTGATCGGCGTGTTCGGCGTCCAGCTGGGCTGGTTTCCGACGTTCGGCAACGGCACCGGCCTCTGGGACCGGCTCTACCACCTCGCACTGCCCGCACTGGCACTCTCCGCACCCTTGATCGGGTTGGTCTCGCGGGTGACCCGGGCGTCGATGCTCCAGCAGCTGGGTCGGGAGCACGTCGACGTGGCCCGGGCCCGCGGCATCCCCGATCGGCTGGTGGTCTGGCGGCACGCGCTCAAGGGCGCGTTGCCTCCGATCCTCACCCTGACCGGAACCATCGTCGCGGGGTTGTTCGTCGGCAGCGTCGTCATCGAGACCGCGTTCGGGATCTCGGGCATCGGGCTGCTGCTGGTCCAGTCGATCAGCACCAAGGACTTCCCGGTCGTCCAGGCCATCTGCCTGCTGCTCACCGTGGCGTTCGTGGTGACGAACCTCGTGGTGGACTTGCTCCTGCCGCTGATCGACCCGCGGGTCGTGCTGGGGGAGGCACCGGCATGACCCTGTCACCGACGATCACCACGGACGGGCCGGCCGCTCAGGTCGGGATCCGGCGCCGGTTGCCCCGCGGCTGGGTCGGCGCCGGCAGCGGCCGGCTGTTCTGGGCCGCCCTCGGCACGCTCGGGCTGCTCGTCCTGGTCGGGCTCCTCGCCCCCTGGATCGCGCCGCACGATCCCACGGCCACGAGCCTGTCCGACACCCTGGCCGGGCCCAGCGCCGAGCACCTGCTCGGGGCAGACCGGTCCGGTCGCGACACCTTGTCCCGGTTGATCTACGGCGCCAGGGTCGGGCTGCTCGGCCCGCTCGGCGTGGTCCTCTGCTCGACGTTGCTGGGCGTGGTCTTCGGCCTGGTCGCCGCGTGGCGGGGCGGCTGGGTCGACACCTTCCTCTCCCGCTCCCAGGAGCTGGTCTTCGCGTTCCCCGGCCTGCTGCTGGCGTTGCTCGCGGTGGCGGCGTTCGGACCCGGCCTGCTCGCCCCGGTGCTGGCGATGGCGGTCGCCTACTTCCCCTACATCGGCCGCCTGGTCCGCAGCGCCGCGCTGGCCGAGCAGAGTCGGCCCTACGTGGCGGCGTACCGGGTCCAGGGCTTCAGCGGGTGGACCATCGCGGTGCGTCACGTGCTGCCCAACATCGGCGGGATCGTGCTCGCGCAGTCGGCCCTGAACTTCGGGTACGCCCTGATGGATCTGGCCGCCCTGTCCTACCTCGGCTTCGGGACCAGGCCGCCGGCGGCCGACTGGGGCGCGATGATCAGCGAGGGGCAGACCGCGCTGCTCGAGGGAGTGGCGCTGCCGGTGATCGCGCCCGGTGTCGTGATCGTGCTCGCCGTCATCTCATTCACGATCGTCGGCGAGGGCATCGCCGACCGGGTCGCCCGCCAGGAGGCGCCGCAATGACGCTGCTCACGATCGACCAGCTCGAGGTCCGACTGCCCGTCGACCGCGCCGCCCGACCGATCCTGTCGGGAGTGTCCCTGCACGTCGACCAGGGCGAGACCGTGGGGCTCGTGGGCGAGTCGGGTTCGGGCAAGTCGGTCACGTGTCGCACCGTGCTCGGCCAGCTGCCCCGGGGTGCGACCGCCACCGGACGGGTGCTCGTGAAGGGCGACGACGTGCTGGCGATGGACTCCCGGGCGCTGCGTCGCCTGCGCAGCAGCGAGGTGGCGATGGTGTTCCAGGACCCGCGGGCAGCCGTCGATCCGCTTCGGCGGGTGGGCGACTTCGTCACCGAGGTGCTGCGCACCAACCTCGGCTACGACCGTCGTCGGGCCGAGGCCCGTGCCTGTGAGCTGCTCGAGGAGGTCGGCATCAGGGATGCCCGGCGTGCCCTGCGCCAGTGGCCTCACGAGTTCTCCGGCGGGATGCTGCAGCGCGTGGTGATCGCCGCTGCCCTCGCTGCCCGGCCGGGCCTCCTGCTGGCCGACGAGGCGACCACCGCGCTCGACGTCACCACCCAGGCGGAGGTGGTGTCGATCCTGAAGCGGCTCGCTGCGGAGAACGACACCGGTGTGCTGCTGGTGACGCACGATCTCGAGCTGGCAGCCGCGGTCTGTGATCGCATCTACGTGATGTACGCCGGACAGGTGATCGAGGCGCAGCCGGTCGCCGACCTGTTCGCGACCCCGCGCCACCCCTACACCGCGGCCCTGCTGGCCGCCACCCCTCGACTCGACGGCGAGGCGACGGTGCCCGCCGCGATCCCGGGCCGCCCGCCCGGGCTCGGCGAGCCGCTGCGCGGGTGTCCGTTCGCACCCCGGTGCAGCTTCGCCGAGCACCGGTGTGAGACCGAGTACGCCGGCTCGCTGCCGGCCGGCCAGAACGTCGTCAGTGCGTGCGTGCGGAGCGCCGAGATCCTGACCCAGCTCTCGCGCCCCGACGACCTCCTGTCAGCAGCGGACGGAGCCGGCTCGTGAGCTCTCGCACCGAGGCGGTGCTCGAGGTCACCGCTCTGCGCAAGTCCTACGGCGACGTGGTGGCCCTCGACGACGTCTCGTTGGTGGTGGCGTCCGGGGAGTCCCTGGGCGTCGTCGGCGAGTCCGGCTCGGGCAAGAGCACGATCGCGCGCCTCGTCCTGGGTCTGGAGCGGGCCGAGCAGGGCACCATCGTGGTCTGCGGACGCGACCGCAGCGGGCGGGCCTCCGGTCGCGCGGAGCGGCTGCAGCGGGCGCGTGAGGCACAGATGGTGTTTCAGGACCCGTACCTCTCCCTCGACCCGCGGATCCGCGCGGCCGACTGCATCGACGAGGTGCTGCGGCTGCACGGCGTCCGGGACGACCGGCAGCGCCGCGACCGGGTCCGGGAGCTGCTGGAGCGCCTCGGCCTGGGGGAGCGGGAGGCCCGCTCGCTGCCGCGGGAGCTCTCCGGCGGTCAACGCCAGCGAGTGGCGATCGCCCGCGCGCTGGCCGCTCGGCCGCGGCTGCTGGTTCTCGACGAGGCGGTCTCCGCGCTCGACGTCTCCGTCCAGGCCCAGATCCTGGCCCTGCTCGACGAGATCCGACGAGAGGAGCAGGTGGCGTACCTCTTCGTCAGTCACGACCTGGCAGTCGTCCGGTCGGTGACCGAGCGGGTCCTGGTGCTCCACCGAGGCAAGGTCGTCGAGACCGGAGCGACCGAGGAGGTGCTTGCCGCGCCCCAGGCGGCGTACACGAGGCTCCTGCTGGCGTCGGTCCCCCGACAGGGCTGGGACCTGGCGGAGATCGGGCGCGCTCGCCGCGCACTCCAGGAGCAGTCGTGACCACCCCAGCGCACGGCCACCCGAAGGAGCGACAATGACCTCACTGGTCACGACCACACGACCGGACGGCGGAGCGGAGGGGCGCGTGCGCGCCAGGGAGCTGGGCATCACCGTCGGCGTCGGCCGACCCGGCCCGAACAACTGCATCACCGACGTCGCCGGCGTCAGGGTCGGGCACAGCACTGTCACGCGCGGCGAGGGCCCGCTCGAGCGTGGCCGCGGTCCGGTCCGCACCGGCGTGACGGTCGTGCTTCCGCACCAGGACGGCGTGTGGAACCACCAGGTCCCCGCCGGCTACCACTCGCTCAACGGCAACGGTGAGATGACCGGGCTGCACTGGATCCGGGAGTGCGGCACCCTGCGCTCCCCGATCGGCCTGACCAACACCCACAGCGTGGGGGTCGTGCGGGACACCCTGGCCGAGGTCGAGGTCACCGACCGGGACGCCCACGACGTCTACTGGTCGCTGCCGGTCGTCGCGGAGACCTGGGACGGCCTGCTCAACGACACCAACGGCTTCCACGTGCGGCCCGAGCACGTGCGGGAGGCACTCGCCGACGCGACACGTGACCCGGCGGTCCGCGCCCCCATCGCAGAGGGCAACGTCGGCTCCGGCACCGGGATGGTGTCGCACGGCTTCAAGGGCGGCATCGGTACGGCGTCGCGGGTGGTGGGCGAGGACGGCTTCACCGTCGGCGTCCTGGTGCAGGCGAACCACGGGTGGCGGAGCCGGCTCGCGATCAACGGCGCCCCGGTGGGGCGGATGATCGGTCCGGACGAGGTGCCGCTGCCGCAGGTTCCTGGCCTGGATGCCGGCCAGGAAGGCGGGGGCTCGGTGATCGTCATCGTCGCCACCGACGCGCCCCTGCTGCCGCACCAGTGTCGTCGGCTGGCCCAGCGTGCGAGTCTGGGCATCGCCCGGACCGGCGGCGCCGGGGAGCATGCCAGTGGCGACCTGTTCCTCGCGTTCGCGACCGGCAACCGCATCGAGACGAGCGACTACGGCTCCCACCCGCCGCGGCTGCAGGAGGTGCGCATGCTCTCGGAGGCGTATCTCGACCCGCTGTTCCACGCCACGATCGAGGCCACCGAGGAGGCGCTCGTGAACTGCCTGGTGGCCGCGGAGACGATGACCGGACGCGACGGCGTGACCGTCCACGCACTGCCGCACGACCGGCTGGTCCAGGCACTCGACCGCTTCGGTCTCCGCGAGGCGTGATCGGCCCAGCGGGCTTCCGTCATGGCGCGAATCCCGCGCAGGCGCGGAGCGCCGCCAGGTCGGCGTCGAAGCCGGCCGCGGTGGTGCCGGGGACGGGGGAGGGCAGGCCGTCCGTGCCGATGCGCGCTGGTTCCCACCCGGCGTCGGTGACCCTTGCCCGCCCGGCTGGTGACGGTGCGGGCTGCACGGTGAGCGTGAGCACTCCGGTCACGGAGGTCGCCTCCGAGGACTGGGTGTACCAGGCGTAGTTCCCGAGTCCGTACGCCACGTAGCCCCGACCCAGGCGCCCGTCGCCCTGCAGCCGGTGGGTGTGGCTGCCGACGACGATGTCGGCACCGGTCTCGACGAGGTCGGCAGCCAGCGATCGCTGCGCGTCGCTCGGGCACCGGTCGCCCTGGACACCCCAGTGCATGTAGACGACGACCACGTCGGCCGACCGGTCGGCCCGCTTCACGGCGCGGAGCAGCCGTGCCGGATCGATGGCGTCGGCGGTGCCTGGGGAGTCGGCCGTGGCGGCCCATGCCCCGGTGGGGTCGGCGGTGGGATCGGCGTCGGCGACGGTGGCGCCGATGGTGGCCACGATCGAGCCGCCGACCTCGGTGCGCGCCGGCCGGAAGGCCTGCCGGGCATCTCGGCCGATCCCGACGACGGCGAGGGGAGGGTCGGCAGCCCTCGCGTCCTCGATGGCGGCGAACGTGCCGGGCAGCGGCTCCCGGCCGAAGTCGAGGGCGTGGTTGTTGGCCATGGTCGCCACGTCGATGCCGGCCTCAGCGAGCGCGGTGAACGCTGCCGGGGGTGCTTGGAACGGGTAGCGCTTGCCGGGCTCGGGGCGACCACCGGCGCCGACGGACGTCTCGAGGTTGACGATGGCGAGGTCGGCAGCGGCCAGCGACGCCGTCGCTGGGGAGAGCGCGGTGGCAGGTTCTTCGAGCCGATCGCGCAGCACGCCCTCGAAGTGGATGTCGCCTGCCACCGCGATCGTCAGCGGGCTCTGGGCCGGCGCCGGGCTGCCCCCGGGGGTGGGATCGGGTGTCGGCGTCAGAGACGTGGCCGAGGGCGGCTCGGAGGAGCCGGGCGCCGGCCCCTCGGACGAGCACGCCACGGCCGCAGCCAGGACGGCGAAGCCGGTCGCCACGGCGACGCGACCGGGGCGGCGACGCGATGTCATCGGTGGCCCCGGACTTCCTGAGGGATGGTCGCCACGAGCTGTCTAGCGCTCGGGCAACCGGTCGGCGCGGCAGCGGAACGCACCGAGCGCGATGGCTGCTGACTGGTGAAGCTCTTCGTGGGTGGCGCCTGCGGCGGCGTGGACCGCCTGGCCTTCGGAGACGACCATGACGAAGCGGGCGAGGGCGGTGGGGTCCGCGTCGGCGGGTAGGTCGCCCTCGGCACGTGCCTGATCGAGTCTCTCGGCCAGGGCCTTCTCACCAGCGAGGCGACTGGCCGCGAGAAACTCGGCGATCGCGCTGTTGGCGGCGCTGGTCGAGAGTCCACCTTGGATCGAGAGGCATCCTGCGGGCCGGTCGGACCTGGTGAGCGCGGCGGCGTTGCGGTCGAGGTAGTCGCTCACGACCTCGATCGCGGTCGGCTGTGTCAGGGCCTCGCGGAAGTAGGCCAGCTCACGCTCGGCGTAGCGCTGCACGGCTCGGAAGAACAGCTGTTCCTTCGTCCCGAACACGGCGTACAGGCTCGGCTTGTTCACGCCCATCGTCGCGGTCAGCTCCGCGACGGACGTGCCTTCGTACCCGTGCCGCCAGAACACGTCGACGGCGCGGTCCAGCGCCGTGTCGGCATCGAAGGTCCGTGGTCGTCCGCCGGCCATCAGCACTCCTCCCGGTGGGTAAGGGTGCCAGCGTACCAATTAGCAACCGACCGGTTCGAAACTTTGCCGGCAGCTCTGCGAGCGTGCTACGTTGCGGTTATTAACCGAACGGTTCGAAACTAAGGAGTGGGCGAGATGACAGGTCGCGAACTGGCAGGCAGGCTCGGGCCGGTCGGCGTGTGGAGCATGGAGCTGCGTGGCGCGGACAGGGCGGAGGTTCAGGACGCGGCCGCGGAGCTGGACGACCTCGGCTTGCGCACGCTGTGGATCCCGGGGCTCGATGGCAGCGGCGTCCTCGACGACACGGACCTGTTGCTGGCGGCAGCGCCGCACAGCTCGGTGGTGCTGGGCGTGCTCGGCATCTGGGGCAGCTCGGCTGACCAGGTCGCGAGCCGCGTCGCGCGTCTCGACCGGCGCCACGGCCCCAGAGCCGTCGTGGGACTCGGGGTCAGCAACCCCGACGCCGCGAAGAGCAACGGCCAGCACTTCGGCAACCCGGTCGACGCGATGGGGGCCTACCTCGACGGACTGGACGCCGCGACGACGTCGCCGTCCGCATCGCGACGTCTGCTCGGCGCGATGGGCCCGCGCATGGTCGCGCTCGCAGCCGAACGTACCGCCGGGATCCACCCGTTCCTGGTCCCTCCGGAGTACTCCGCCGGGCAGCGGGCTGCGATCGGCCCGGACCCCTTGATCGCTCCTCATCAAGCGGTCGTGCTGGAGACGGATCCCGAGCGGGCCCGGGCGGCGGCCCGCGCCGGCGTGGGCATGTTCATCGGCTTCCCCGCCTACCGGAACAACCTGCGCCGCCTCGGGTACGGCGACAGCGACCTCGTGCCCGGCGGGAGCGACCGCCTCATCGACGCGCTCGTCGCCTGGGGAGACACCGACGCCATCCACCAGCGCCTGCGAGAGCAGCTCGACGCGGGCGCCGATCACGTCGCCGTACACGTCCTCGGCGGCGACGGCATTCCGCTCGCCCAGTGGCGGGAGCTGGCGAGCCTGCTCCCTGCTCTCACGGCCCTCTGACCCGCCGGCCACCAACGACCAACGATTCACCAACGCCAAGGAAGAGAGAATCATCGTGGGACAGCTAGACAACAAGACAGCGCTCATCACCGGCGGCACGTCGGGCATCGGCCTGGCCACTGCTCACCGTTTCATCGACGAGGGCGCACACGTCTTCATCACCGGCCGACGCCAGGCCGAGCTGGACAGCGCCGTCGCAGCGCTGGGTGAGAGGGCGACCGGCATCCGCGGCGACGTCGCCGAGCTCGACGACCTCGACCAGGTGTTCGCGGCCGTCACGGCGTACGGGCAAGGACTGGACGTGCTGTTCGTCAATGCGGGCGGTGGCGTGTTCGCCACGCTGGAGGAGCTGACGCCCGGGGGCTTCGACGACACCTTCGGCGTCAACGTGCGCGGCACGGTCTTCACGGTCCAGAAGGCGCTCGCAGTGCTCAACGACGGCGCATCCGTCGTGGTCACCGGCTCGACCGCCGCGAGCAAGGGCAACCCGGCCTTCGGCGTGTATGCAGCATCGAAGGCAGCGTTGCGCTCGTTCACCCGGACCTGGGCAGCGGAGCTGGCCGGCCGCAGCATCAGGGTCAACGCGATCGCGCCCGGACCCACCGCGACCCCCGGCCTCAGCGGTCTGGCGCCGGACCCGTCCCAGGCCCAGGGCCTGCTCGACATGCTCGCCGGGAACGTTCCTCTGGGGCGCCTCGGTCACCCCGACGAGATCGCCAACGCCGTCCTGTTCCTGGCCTCGGACCAGGCCAGCTTCATCACCGGCACCGAGCTCTTCGCAGACGGTGGCGAAGTCCAGCTCTGAGCGCGAAGGCACCAGCGCACCTGGGCGGCTGCCGCCGGCAGCAACCGGCAGCCGCCCCGGTGGGCGGCGAGAAGCGGCTCCTGTCGACGAGAGCCGCGATCAAGGAGCGTGCTGAGGCAAGGTGATCCGGAAGGTGCTGCCTCGGCCGAGCTCGCTCTCGAGCGCCACCACACCGTCGTGGGCGGCCACGATGGAGCTGACGATGTTGAGCCCGAGCCCGGTGCCGGGGATGTGCTTGTCGAGGGCCTCCCCGCCGCGGAAGAAGCGGCCGAAGACGTGCTCGATCTCGTCCTGGGCGATGCCCATCCCGGTGTCGATGACTTCGAGCTCGATCACCCCGTCGCCCTGCCGGAGGACCACGGTCACCGAGCCGCCCGTGCCGCCGTACTTGATGGCGTTGGACAGCAGGTTGTCCAGCACCTGACGGATGCGCTGCTCGTCGACGAGGGCCGAGATGCGATGAGGTGCGTCGACCTTGATGGCTATCCCGTCCTTCTCCGCGAAGGGGCGCGTCGCCTCGACGGCCTCGTTCACCAGCCCGACCAGCTCCACGGGAGCGCGCTGCAACCGCAGTCCGTCCTCGCCGACCTGCGCCACGTGGAGCAGGTCGGACAGCAGCTCCCGCAACCGCAGGGCGTTGCGCTGGACTACCTGCAGCTGCGAGGTGACGTCGGGAGGTAGCTCCGCGTGCTCGCACAGCATCTCGAGATAGCCGAGGACCGACGTGAGCGGGGTGCGCAGCTCGTGGGACACCGACGACACGAACTTGTCCTGGATGTGCACAGCGCGCATCAGGTCGGTGATCTCCTGATAGGCCAGCGCGGCGCCAAGCCTCGCGCCGTCGGGACCACGCACCTGGCGAGCCGAGGTGGAGAAGGCGGCGCGGGTATGGGGATCCTCGCCCACCCAGTAGGTGTACTCGTCGAACTCCTCACCCTGGGCTGCTCGGTAGGACGGCATGTCCTCCTTGGCCATCAAGGTCTTGCCGTCCTGGAAATAGACGTGCCCGAGCTGTCCCGCCTCGCCGCCGTGCCCGTCGGGGAACGGCAGGTGCATGGTCTCCCGGTGACGGCGATTCATCCTCTCGTAGCGGCCGTCGCTGCCGATGAGCAGCAGTCCCACGCTCACCGCCTCGAAGATCGCCTCCAGTGTCTGGTGCTCGTGCTCGACCTCGGCCCTGGCCGCCTCGAGCCGCTGCTCGTTCTTGTGCTGCTCGGTCACGTCGAGGACCTGGGAGATGAAGTGGAGGGGGCTGCAGTCCTGCGCCCTCACGAGAGCCACTGAGAGATCGCCCCAGACGACGCGGCCGTCCGCATGCAGGTACCGCTTGCGCAACCGATAGGAGTCGATCTCGCCGGCCAAGGCCTGATTGAACAGCTCCAGGTCGGCGTCGAGATCCTCGGCGTGCGTGAGCTCCTGGAAACCCCTCTGGGACAGGCTGACGGCGTCGTACCCGAGCATGTCGCACAGCGCCCGGTTGACCATCAGCAGAGCACCGTCGAGGCCGACCAGGGCCATCCCGATCGGTGAGTGCTGCAAGGTCAGGCGCCACAGATCGTCGGCGTCCGATGCCTCGGTCATTCGGCACCTCCTAAGCGCCGCCAACGCGAGCAACTTCTCGCCGCGTGAACAAAAACAACCTAGCCAAGGTAGTGGACGTCGCGTCGCCGTTTGTCCGCTTCGTGACTCACAATTCATCGATCGCCCCGGCACGTGCGCGCGAGCCGCGACGGGGCGTCCCTAGGACAGGGCATCCGAGCCTCACGTGGCGTGCCCGCGCCTCACCATCTCGGCGATCCAGACGGGCGCGAACGGGGACGTGCAGTTGGGAGGAGTCGGGTAGTCCTCCAGCACCCTCAGGCGCTCCCCTATGTCGATGGCGCGGGCGCGGTGCTCGGCGTGGTCGATCCCGATCCGGGCCAGGCAGCTGTTCATCGCCCACTGCAGGCGATCCGGGGCGTCCTTCATCTGCGCCTCGATGATGTCGAGCAGTCCGGCCAGATCGATGCCCTCGGGGTTCTTCGCCACACGGTCGGTGGTCAGCGCCCAGCCTGCGCTCGCGACCACGGGGTCCGGGTCCGTGAACCAGGCCAGGCGCAGCTCCTCGGTGTGCGGGCTCTTCTTCGCCACGTAGCTCACGAGCCAGTCGTGCACCTTGGGAACGCGCGCCTGGCGCAGCATGGAGTCGAGCTCGTCACGCTCGAACGACTTCGGGCGGCAGACCAGGATCGCCAGCAGCCGCGCTGCGGTGTCGTCGGTGTCCCAGAGCTGCCGCGCGAGCTCCTGCTGGGTCTTGAGCCGCTTGGCGAGCTTGCGCAGCTTGCCAAGGTTCACGCCATGGTCGTCACCGTGCTTCTCGTTCACCGAGCGGGCCCTCGGGTCGTCGAGCTCGGCCAGCTCGGCCATCACTGTCGCCAGGCTCAGCCCAGCCACCGTCGTCTCGGCCACCTCAGCCTCCTGTACGCCACGGGAGGGATCAGCCTACGACGCGGACTCGCCCCTCCGGCGTACTCAACGGCTCGGCTCGCCTCCTCCGACCCGCCGCCCGGTGAGCTGCAGGTGCAACTGCCCAGCGAGGCTGATGAACGCCAGCAGGACGGTCGCGGCCGAGTACCAGACGACCGCGGACACGATGCCCAGGGACTCGGTGAGCTGGCCGACGACGATGATAGGGATCCCCAGCGCCAGGTAGGACACGACATAGATGCCGGACACGACGCCGGCGCGCTGATTGGCCCCTGCAAGCGGGAGCACGAGCCGCAAGGCGGCCGTGAAGGAGGCGCCGAACCCGAGACCCGCGACGGCCTGTCCCAGGAACATGACCGCCAGGCTGCCGGCGAGCACCCCGCCGATGATGCCGAGCGCGCCGACGATGGAGGCGTAGATGCCGATGGTCATGGCGCGCCGCGGGTCGACGCGGGCGAACGCCAGCCCGACGACCGCGGACGTTGCGGGCGCGATGAAGCCGGCGGTGCCGTTGAGCAGGCCACTGTCGTGATGGAAGACGCTGGCGATCATGCTCGGGGCCAAGCCTCCGGAGAGCCCTGCGAGCATCCAGATCGCTGCGATGACCGGCGCGGCGGCGGCGAACTCCGCGCGGGCGGCGAGGGGGAGGGAGATCCGGGGGACCAGCGAGCGGACCGCGCCCGGGGCACGAGAGACGGTCTCGGGGGACAGGCCGACGACGACGGTGCCCAGGATCGTGACGATCGTGAGGACCGTGAAGATGACGGCGTTGGCCGTCTCCGTCACCTGGATGGCGAACCCCGCGACCAGGGAGCCGGCGCCGAGCCCGAGGGTCACGCCGACGCTCCCGAGGATCGCCCCCAGTCGCTTCCGGGCGGGCGGTGCCAGCTCGACGAGCGCCGCGGTGAACGCCGTCGTCGCCGCGCCCTGGGCCACGCCCTGCACGATGCGCCCCGCGATGACCCATTCGATGCCGGGCGCGACGAGGAACATCACGTTCGATGCGATCTGCACGAGCAGGGCACCGATGAGCACCGGGCGTCGACCCACATGATCCGACAGCCCGCCGAGCGTGAGGAGCGCGGCCAGGAAGCCCACTGCGTAGACAGCGAACGCGAGGGTCAGCTGCGTGGCCGGAAAGCCCCACTCCTCGCGATAGACCACGAGGAGTGGGGTCAGGGCTCCCGTCGCGAGGTAGATGCTCGTGAACGTGATCGCGGCACTCGCGAAGGCCACACCACCAGGGACCGTCGGGCGAGGCCGGGTGGCCGTGGACGAATGGGTCGTTGTCATGAGAGAGCTCCTAGGAAAGGACCCGGTCCGGGGTCGGTGGGTGGCGCGGGTGCCTGGTGCGTCGTCAGGCGCTGGGCGTGTAGTGGCCCGGAACCATGCGTGTGGAGACGCCGAACCGGTTGAAGGCGTTGATGGCCGTGATGGCGGCGATCAGGTGCGCCAGCTCGGTCTCGTCGAACTCGCCGGCCGCCCTCGCGTACACCTCATCGGGCACGAACCCGTCCGTGAGGACGGTGATCGCCTCCGTCAGCTCGATCGCCGCGATCTCCTGCGAGGTGTAGAAGTGCCTCGACTCCGTCCACGCGCTGAGCTGGAGGATGCGCTGCGCCGATTCGCCTGCGGCCAGCGCGTCCAGGCTGTGCATGTCCAGGCAGAAGGCGCACCGGTTGATCTGTGATGCGCGGATCTTCACGAGGTCGAGAATCCTGGGCTCGACACCCTGCTTGGCGGCCGCGTCCAGGCGGACCAGGGCCTTGAAGACGTCGGGGGCGAGCTTCATCCAGTCGAGGCGCGGGGCGTGCTCGGGAAGGCGGGGTTGGGTTTCGTGGGCTGCGTGTGTCGTCATACCGGCAACCCTAGGGTTCAATTGGCCGTGACGTAGAGTCCATTGACATGGCGTATTCGCAGACCAATCTCGTGGCTGACCTGCCGTCCGGGGCGGGGGTGGACCTTCATCTGGACCTGAACCGACGTGGCATCCGGGCCAGCCTCACGAACGCCCTGCGCGACGCCGTACGGACCGGCCGTCTCGTGCCGGGAACGCGGCTTCCTGCATCGCGTTCGCTGGCGTCCGACCTGGGTGTCTCCCGCAGCACCGTCACCGAGTCCTATGCCGAGCTGGTGGCCGAGGGCTGGCTGGTCGCCCAGCAGGGGTCGGGGACCCGGGTGGCCAGGCGTGCTGAGCCGCACAGCCGGCAGACTCGTACGAGCCGGGGGACCCCCAACCGGCGGCTGCCCACCCACGCCCTGATGCCCGGCTCCACCGAGTTCGGGGAGTTCCCCCGCGCTCAGTGGCTCGCTGCTGCTCGCCGCGCACTGTCCGTAGCGCCGCGGAGCGCCTTCGGGTACGGCGACGTGCTCGGGCGGGTCGAGCTGCGAACCGCGCTGGCGGACTACCTGGCGCGGGCCCGCGGGGTTCACGCAGACCCCGATCGAGTCGTGATCTGCTCGGGCTTCCATCACGGCCTGAAGCTGATGACGGAGGTGCTGACGGCGCGCGGGGTGCGGGCTGTGGCGGTCGAGTCATACGGGCTCCACATCTACCGTGACCTGCTGGCCGAGGCCGGCCTCCAGGTGCCGCCGCTGCACGTCGACGGTCACGGCGCGCGCACCGACGAGCTCTCGGCACTGTCCGGAGTCGGCGCGGCGCTCTTGACGCCTGCGCACCAGTTCCCCACGGGGGTGGCCCTCAGCCCCGAGCGCCGCGCTGCGGCGGTCGACTGGGCGCGCACCACGGACGGGCTGATCCTGGAGGACGACTACGACGGCGAGTTCAGGTACGACCGGCAGCCGGTGGGTGCCGTGCAGGGTCTCGACCCGGAGCGGGTCGTCTACTTCGGCACGGCGAGCAAGTCACTGGCGCCGGGGCTGCGGCTCGCCTGGATGGTGCTGCCCGAAGATCTGGTGTCCGAGGTCGCGGCGGCGAAGGGGGACGTCGAGTCGGCGAGTGCGCTGGAGCAGCTGACTCTCGCGGAGTTCATCACCTCCGGAGCCTTCGACCGCCATGTTCGCTCCATGCGCCAGCGCTACCGGCGTCGGCGCGACCAGCTGGTCGCGGAGCTGGCGGAGAGGGCGCCCCACGTGCACGTGACGGGCATGGCCGCGGGACTGCAGGCCGTCGTGGAACTGCCGCCCGGCACCGAGCGCTCCGTTCTGCAGGCGGCCGGCCAGCGCGGTCTGCTTGTCAGCGGGATGGCGGAGTTCCGGTCGCCTCTGACAGACCCCGACCGACCGGCGCCATCCCAGGACGCACTCGTGGTCAACTACGCGGCCCCCTCCGACAGTGCCTGGGCGAACGCGCTGGACGCACTGTGCAGCGTGATGCCGGGCACCTGACCCCGGCCTTGTCGTGCGCCAGGCGCGCGGACCGGTCTCAGACGCTGACGTCGAAGAGGCGCAGCTGAAGGGCGAGCATGGAGTAGTAGCCGACCAGCGTGGACAGCTCGAAGAGCTGCCTCTCGCCGAGGACCGACGCGACCGCGTCGTACTCATCCTCGGTGTAGCGACCGCCGGCCAGCAGCTGTCCGACGGCAGCCAGGGCCGCGCGCTCGACGGCATCGTCCAGCTCGTCGGCGCGCCCTTCACGAACCGCGTCGATCTCGCGGTCGAGCCCGAGCGCACGGGCGACGGCGCTGTGCGCGTGCCACTCGAACTCGCAGTCCCAGTGAGCCGCGACCCGCAGGATGCTCACTTCGCGCACCCTGGCCGAAAGGGAGGACTCGTAGCGGATCGTCGCTCCCAGGGCCTGTACTGCCTGACCGAGGCCCGGGCTCAGGAGGAAGGCGTTGAAGGGACCGTTGAGGACCCCGCGGTCGTCGAGGAGTGCGAAGTGCTGAGGGCCGGCGGCTCGCGGCCCGTGCGCGATGGCGTCGTACAGGCGGCGCTGCTCGTCCTCGAGTGAGTCGGGCGCTCCAATGCTCAAACGGGTCAACGTCTTCCCTTCCCTGGTCGGGGTGCGCGTGCGGTGGCCCCGTCTCGGCCGTCTGGCGTTCGAGGAGGCCGCTCAACCATAGGTCGGCATGACGCTGCTGACGTCGGCGACGAGCCCGGCGGCCACACATCTCAGCCGGCGGGTGGTCCGTGGACAAGGCACCCGGCAGGACCGATATGGTTAGCCTGACCTAACTACGTGAGCCGATAGGAACCTGCTGTGAAGCGCTGCGCCGCCCTCGTCTCGATGGTGCTGATGGCCTCGGCGGCCGTCTCGGGCTGCTCCGGCGACGGAGACGACGGTCCCTCGATCGTCGTCTACAACGCCCAGCACGAGCAGCTGCTCGACGAGATCGCTCCGCTGTTCGAGAAGGAGACGGGCATCCAGGTCGAGCTGCGCAACGGCTCTGACTCCGAGCTCGCCGCCCAGCTCATCCAGGAGGGCGACGCATCGCCCGCAGACGTGTTCCTCACCGAGAACTCGCCGGCCATGTCGGCCGTGGAGAGGGCCGGTCTCTTCACCAAGCTCGACGACGCGACGACCGCGCCGATCCCCGAGCAGTACCGCCCGACCAGCGGTCTGTGGACCGGCTTCGTCGCCCGCTCGACCGTGCTCTTCTACAACCCCGACCTGGTCGCCCAGGCTGACCTGCCCGCGTCGATCCTCGACCTGGCCGACCCGCGCTACGACGGCCTCATCTCCTTCTCGCCGACCGGTGCGGACTTCCAGGCGATCGTCGCCGCCGTGCTCGAGCTCAAGGGGGAGGACGCCACGCGTGACTGGCTGGCCGGGCTGGCCGCCAACGGGACGGTCTACGACGGGAACAACGTGGTGCTCGAGTCGGTCAACGCGGGGGAGTCCGCGATGGGGATCGCCTACCACTACTACTGGTACCGCGACCAGGCCGAGTCGGGCGAGGTCAGCGACAACACGGAGCTGCACTTCTTCGGCAAGCAGGACCCGGGGGCCTTCCTCAGCGTCTCGGGCGCCGGGGTCCTCGCCTCGAGCGACAACGCCGACGAGGCGCAGCAGTTCGTGAAGTTCCTCACCGGTGAGGAGGGTCAGCAGGCGCTGGCCGACAGCTACGCGCTGGAGTACCCGCTCAACCCGGCCGTCCAGCTCGCGCCGCCGGTCAAGCCGCTCTCCGAGTTGCAGCCGCCTGTCGTCAACGTCTCCGACCTCGACGGCGACACCGTCGTCGACCTGATGACCGAAGCGGGCTTCCTCTGAGCCTGGTCGAGCCCCCGGTCGCCGACACCTCTCTCGCGACACGACCGGGCGGGCTCCGCTCCGACACCTCGGCACCATGGTCGCTGGTCCTCGCCTGCCTCGTCGTTGCGGCGTTGAGCCTGATGCCGTTGGGCTTCGTCATCGTCTCCTCGGCACAGCTGCCCCCGGGTGACGCCGTCGACTTCCTCGTGCGGCCGCGCGTCGGTGAGCTGCTCTGGAACACCGCGCGACTGCTCGTGGGAGGTGTTCTGCTCAGCGCCGCGATCGGCACCGGCGCCGCCTGGCTCGTCGTACGCACCGACCTGCCGCACCCCGGGGTCTGGCACGGCCTCCTGTGTGCGCCGCTGGCCGTCCCGGCGTTCGTCAACGGCTACGGCTGGGTCTCGACCACGCACGCCGTGCAGAGCTACGCCGGCGCGGTGCTCGTCGTGAGCCTCTCGTACTACCCGTTGGTGTACCTGCCGGCCGTGGCGGCCCTGCGCCGGCTCGACTCCAGCGTCGAGGACGTCGCCGCGGCGCTCGGTCACCGGCCGATGTCTGCGTTCTTCCGCGTCGTCCTGCCGGCCATCAGCCCGGCAGTGCTCGGCGGGTCACTGCTCGTCGGGCTGCACCTGCTGGGGGAGTACGGCGCGCTGCAGCTGCTCAACTACCCGACCCTGACGACGGCGATCCTGGCGCAGTACGCCTCCACCTTCAACGGGCCGGCGGCCACGCTCCTGGCGCTGGTGCTGGTGCTCTTCTGCCTGGTGCTGCTGGTCCTCGAGCTCCTCCTGCGCGGCCGGCGCCGCCATGCACGGGTCGGCGCCGGAGTCTCGCGGAGCCCCATCCAGCACCGCCTCGGCGCCGTCCGGTTGCCGTCGGTGCTGGGGCTGTGCGTGCTCGCCGTCCTGGCGTTGGGCATCCCGCTCGTGAGCCTGGTGCGGTGGATGGTGCGCGGCAACTCGACGACGTTCCCCGCGGGCGACCTGTGGGCGTCGGCCTCCTCGACGGTCGGCCTGGCCGTCGCGGGCGGGCTGCTGGCCACCGCCGCCGCCGTGCCCGTGGCCTGGCTCGCGGTCCGGCACCGTCGTCCTCTCGGCACGCTGGTCGAGCGCAGCATCTACCCCGCCAACGCCCTTCCCGGGATCGTCGTGGCCCTGGCACTGGTGACGATCTCGATCCGCCTGGTGCCCGCGCTCTACCAGACCCTGCCGCTGCTGGTCGTCGGCTACGCGATCCTCTTCCTGCCACGCGCTGTCGTCAGCGTGCGCTCGACCTTCGAGCTGGCCCCGCCGGTGCTCGAGGACGTCGCCCGCTCGCTGGGCTGCTCGGGGCGCGCGGTCGCCCGCCGGGTGACGCTGCCGTTGCTGCTGCCGGGGCTCACCTCGGGGATGGCGCTGGTCTCCCTCGCGATCAGCACGGAGCTGACGGCCACGCTGCTGCTCGCCCCCACGGGCGTCTCCACCCTGGCCACCGACTTCTGGCAGCGCGCCGCCTCGGTCGCCTACGGTGCGGCAGCGCCGTACGCCGTGCTGATGATCCTGCTGTCCGTGCCGGCCACCGTCCTGCTCGCCCGCGCCGCGACCCGGGAGGCGCGATGAGCGACCTGCACATCACCGGACTGACGAAGTCGTTCGGCGGCACGCAGGTGCTGCAGGGCCTGGACCTCGTCGTGCCGACCGGCATCACGTCGGTGCTCGGCTCCTCGGGCTGCGGCAAGACCACGCTGCTGCGGATCATCGCCGGCTTCGTCGACCCCGACGGCGGGTCGGTCTCGCTCGGCGGCCGTGACCTGGTGGGCGGGGGCCGGACGATGGTGCGAGCCCACGAGCGCCACATCGGCTACGTCCCCCAGGAGGGGGCGCTCTTCCCGCACCTCGACGTCCGCGCCAACATCGCCTTCGGCCTGCCCAGGCGCGAGCGCAGGGGCGCCAAGATCGGCGAGATGCTCGAGCTTGTGGAGCTGCCGCAGAGCGTGGTGGGGCGGTTCCCGCACGAGCTCTCCGGCGGTCAGCAGCAGCGCGTCGCGCTGGCCCGCGCCCTGGCCTCCGATCCGGCCGTCGTCCTGCTCGACGAGCCGTTCTCCTCGCTCGACGCGTCGCTGCGCGAGGACACCGGCCGCGCGGTGGCCCGGGCGCTGCGGATCCGCAAGGCGACGGCCCTGCTCGTGACGCACGACCAGGGCGAGGCGCTGTCGCTCTCCGACCAGGTCGCCGTGATGGCGGCCGGCCGCTTCCTGCAGGTCGCCTCGCCCGCTGAGCTGTACGTCTCACCGTCGACCCCGGGGGTCGCGGCGTTCGTCGGCAACTCTGCGCTGGTCTCGGCCCAGGCCGTCGGCGCGACGGCCAGCTGCAGCCTCGGCGAGGTCGAGCTGCGCACGCCCTCGACGGGACCGGTGCTGCTCGCGATCCGTCCGGAGCAGGTGCAGGTCCACCTCCTCGAGGGCGGCTCCGCGGATGTGTACGGCGAGATCGTCGAGGTGAGCTTCTTCGGTCACGACGCCACCGTGCGCACGCGCGTGGGCGACACCGACGCGGTCGTGACCGCGCGGGTCTGGGCCGACGGCGTGCCGCCGGTGGGCAGCCGCGTCTCCATCACGGTGTCCGGCCAGGTGATCGCGTTCCCGGTCGGGGAGGCGACATGACCGAGCAGCTGCTCCCCACGGCGGGCTCGCCGCTGCTCGAGGGCCGCGACACGGCGACGGCGCTGGTCAGCGCCGCGGGGTCGGTGACCTACGGCGAGCTGCGCCGACGCGTCGAGGCGCGCCGGCAGGTCCTCGGCGACGTACGGCGGCTGGTGCTGCTCGAGGCCGGCAACGCCGAGGAGACCGTCGTCACCTACCTGGCCGCGCTGGCGGGCCGGCACCCCGTCCTCCTCGTGGGGCCCGGCGACGTCCGGCGCCACCACGACCTGGTCGAGCGCTACCGCCCCGACGTCGTCCAGGACGCCACCGGGCTTCACGAGGTGCGGACCGGCACGGCGCACGAGCTGCATCCCGAGCTGGCGCTGCTGCTCAGCACCTCCGGGTCCACCGGGTCGCCGCGCCTGGTGCGCCTGTCGCTGGCGAGCATCGAGGCCAACGCCCGGGCCATCGCGGCGTACCTCCAGCTGACTGAGCACGACCGGGCTGCCACCACGCTGCCGCTGCACTACTGCTACGGGTTGTCCGTGCTCAACTCCCACCTCGCCGTGGGCGCAGGCGTCGTCCTGACCGACCTGTCGGTGGCCGACGAGTGCTTCTGGGATCTCGCGGTCCGGCACGGGATCACCGGTCTCGCCGGGGTTCCCTACTCGTTCGAGCTGCTCGAGGCCAGCGGATTCGAGCGGCGCTCCGTGCCGAGCCTGCGCTACCTCACCCAGGCCGGCGGCCGGATGGATCCCGAACGGGTGCGGGCGTGGGCCGGGCTGGCCGGCGGCCGGGGCGTCGACCTGTTCGTGATGTACGGCCAGACCGAGGCCACGGCCCGGATGGCCTATCTGCCTCCCGACCTGGTCGCGACCCGCCCCGAGGCGATCGGCGTGCCCGTGCCCGGTGGTTCGCTGCGGATCGAGCCGGGACCGGGGCTCGAGGACGGGGTCGGCGAGCTGGTCTACACAGGGCCCAACGTGATGCTCGGCTACGCCGAGGAGCCCGCAGACCTCGGCCTCGGGCGCACGGTCGACGAGCTGCGCACCGGCGACCTCGGTCGCCGAGGACCCGATGGCCTGTTCGAGGTCGTCGGGAGGATCGCCCGTCGCGCCAAGGTCTTCGGTCTGCGCGTCGATCTGGACCTGGTCGAGAGCCGGCTGGCCGAGAGCGGGGTCACCGCCCGGGTGGTCGCCGACGACGCCCGCGTGGTGGCCTTCGTCGACCGGCCTCGGTCGACGAGCCGGGTGCGGGCGCTGCTCGCCGAGGCCACCAGCCTCCCCCCGGGTGCGCTCGGCGTCGAGAAGGTCGACGCCCTCCCCCTGACGTCCAGGGGCAAG
This sequence comes from Nocardioides sp. LHG3406-4, assembly GCF_049897745.1. NCBI lineage: Bacteria > Bacillati > Actinomycetota > Actinomycetes > Propionibacteriales > Nocardioidaceae > Nocardioides > Nocardioides sp. LHG3406-4. The sequence goes on along the minus strand of NZ_JAFCWV010000002.1, from coordinate 1,046,690 downwards.
CCCGACTACGCGGCCCTCGTCGCGCAGCTGGAGCGGGCGGAGCGCCTGGTCGAGCCGCAGCACCCGACGGAGGTCACGCCCGAGTCGGTCCGCGACCTCTATGCCCTGCTGCTGCGCCGGCCGGACGCCACGGTTGACGACAGCTTCGTCACCCTGGGTGGTGACTCCCTGTCGTACGTCGAGGCCACGGTGCGTCTGAGCTCGGCCCTCGGGAACCTGCCCGACGGCTGGGCCCAGCTCACGCCGACCCGGCTGGCCGCGGCCGCACGTGGGAGGCGTCGCTTCGTCGTCCGGATCGACGCGTCGGTCGTGCTTCGCGCCCTGGCGATCGTGATGGTGCTCGTCACCCACGCCGACATCGCGATGGTGGCGGGCGGCGCGCACGTGCTGCTGGCCGTCGCCGGCTTCAATCTCGCCCGCTTCCAGCTGGCACTGCCCGACCGGGCCGGCCGCATCCGTGGACTCCTCCGCGGTGTGGGCCACGTGGCGGTCCCCGCCATCTGCTGGATCGGAGCCGTCGCGGCGTTCACGAGTGCCTACGACACCCCCACCGTCTTCCTGCTCAACGGCTTCCTCGGCCGCGACACGTGGGACGACAACTGGCAGTTCTGGTTCATCGAGGCGGTCGCGCTCGGCTACCTCGCCCTGGCGGCGCTGCTCGCGCTGGTGCCGGCCTTCGATCGGTGGCAGCGACGTGCGCCCTTCACCGCCGCCCTGGGTGTCCTGGGCGTGACCCTGGTCGCCCGCTACGCCACGGTGGGCATCCACGCCGGCCCCACCGAGCGCTACTCCGCCACCGTGGTGCTGTGGTGCGTGGCTCTCGGATGGGCCGCGGCCGCGGCCAAGGGGCGCTGGCAGCGCCTCCTGGTCGCGGTGATCGCCGTCGCGGCGACCGCCGGCTTCTTCGCCGACGGCCAGCGCGAGGCGATCGTCGTGGTCGGGGTCGTGGTGCTCCTGGCGAACAGGTCGGTGCCGCTCCTGCGACCGGTGGCGAGCGGCATCGGCATCGTCTCGGCGGCATCGCTGTGGATCTATCTCACGCAGTGGCAGGTCTACCCGCGCCTCGAGGATGCCGGCCACCCCTACGCCGCGGTGCTGATGTCGATCCTGGTCGGCGTCGGCGCCCATGCCTGCCACCGGTCGGTCACCTCGTGGACGCTCCGACTCCTCCGTCGGCTGCGTCGAAGAGGACAGGTCGCTACGGCTACTCCGGCCAGGCCGAGCTCTCGATGACCTCGACGAAGTCCGTACGCCGGAAGCCGGGCACGAAGTGCTCGAGGACGTCGGCGTTGACGGTGCCGAACGTGGAGTCCGGCCGGTGTGCGAAGCCGTCCGTGAACGCCTGCAGGATCTGACGCTTGAAGTCCGGGCGGGGGTGCGCCTCGGTCACGGCCTTGATCTCGTCGGCCACGTTGTGGAGGTTCAGGCCGAGGACGTCGGTCTCGACGCCCGCGGTCGTCGCCGCGATCTCGGGCGCCATCTGGTAGGGCACCTCGGGTGTCGTGTGCAGTGCGATCGCGGTCCACACCGTCTGCGCGTCAGCCTCCGAGTAGCCGTGATCGAGCAGGAACGCGCGCGCCTGGCCGGCGCCGTCGAGCTCGAAGCGCTGCTCCTCGCTCCGGTAGGGAGGGACGAGTCCGGTGTCGTGGAAGAGCGCGGCCACGTAGAGCAGCTCCGGGTCGGGGCTGATCCCGAGCTTGCGGGCCTGCAGGCTCCCGAAGAGGAACACGCGGCGTGAGTGGTTGTAGATGAGAGGCGTGGTCGTCTCCCTGATCAGCTCCGTGGCATCCCTGACCACCGACGTGTCGGGGATCTGGACTCCTGCAATGGTCTCGGTCACTGGTGGCTCCTGGATCGTGGGTGCTTGTCCTGTGCTCCCAAGTCTCCGCTCCCGAGCTTCGAGGCGCGCCGCTGGGAAGGTCGTGAAACCCACGGAAACGGTCATCCGAGCCAGTCAGCCGGCCGAGCCGGTCGTCCTGAAGCGGCGCTGATACCTGAGAGGAGAGATCCCCAGCCGGCTGACGAAGGCGCGGCGCAGCGTCTCCGACGTCCCGAAGCCGGACAGCTCCGCCGCCTGCGTGACGCTGTGGCCTGCGTCGAGGTGTGCCTTCGCGAGGTCGAAGCGCACCAGTCCGAGGTACTTCGCGGGCGTCGTGCCGAGCTCCTCATGGAACAGGCGGGTGAGATGCCGTGGGCTCACCCGGGCCATCTCGGCCAACGTCGTCGTGGTGTACGGGAAGGTCGGATCCGCCTTCACCTGGTCGACGAGGCGTCGCAGGATCGGGGTCCGCGGGCCAGGCCCCTGCAGGGTCGCCGAGAACTGCGACTGCCCTCCGGCCCTCTGCATGTAGACCACCAGGGACCGCGCCACCTCCCGGGTCACGTCCTGCCCGCGGTCCTCCTCCAGAAGCGCGAGGGCCAGGTCGATCCCCGCGCTGACACCGGCGGAGCTGTACGTCGTGTGGTCCTTCACGAAGATCGCGTCGGGCTCGACCACGGTCGACTCGTGCCTGCGGGCCAGCTCCGCGGTGTGCTTCCAGTGCGTCGTGGCCCGCTTTCCGTCGAGGAGCCCGGCCGCGCCGAGGACGAAGGCGCCGGTGCAGATCGAGGCGGTCCGCACGGAGTGCTCTGAGAGGTGCACGGCCGCGGCCCGCAGCTCATCCGGCACCGGCGTCGCGGGGAACACCTCGCCCCCGGCGACCAGCACCGTGCCGTAGCGGGCACTCGAGAACGCGGAGCCCTCGACGGGCAGACGCACGCCGATCGAGGTCTTCACGTCCTCGCCGTCGACCGAGAGCATCGAGATCCGGTAGTCGGCGCCGTAGAGGTTCGCCTCGGCGAAGACCTCTGCGGGCCCGACGACGTCGAGCAGCTTGGTGCCGTCGAAGACCAGAACGCCTATGTCGTGCGGCTCAGTTGCAGTCACGGTGTCCCTCTCGGCATCCCACGGTAGAGGACACGGGCACGGTAGCGCTCCCGCTCGTTCCAGGATGCGCTAGGCGCCATCGAAGCCGTTGAGCAGCAGGAAGAAGAGCACGACCCCGGCCAGCGCCATGATCACGCCGACCACCGCACCCATCGTGGCGCCGCGTCGTCTGGTCGCGCCGTCACCGGCCAGCCCCGGCAGCAGGTAGCCCACCAGTGCGCCGACGAGCGCCATCGCGACGAGCTGGGCCGGCACGATGAGGTTCTCCGAGCCCTGGCCGTCGAGGACGGACGCAGCGGCGGGCAGGCTGAGGATGCCGGCGACCAGGAGCAGGGCCAGCGCGACGACGCGCTGCACCGTCGTACCTACGCGTGACTCGGCCATGCCGCCTCCTGACGATGCAGTCTCCACCCGAGGGTGCAGGAGCGCCACCACATTCGGAAACCCGCCACGCGGACCGCACCACGAACCTAGGCTGGGGCCAGCCCCCCAGCCAGAGATCCCAAGGATGTCCATGACCTCGCGCCTGCGCGCACTCGCCCTGCTCATCACCGGACTGCTCGCCATGGCCACCTTGGTGGCGGTCCAGTCTCCTGCCCAGGCGGCGTTCGGTCGGCTCCACCTGCCGACGGCGACGCCCATGGCGGGAGTGCCCTTCTCCATCACCGGGCAGCTCGAGAGCAAGGTGAAGCGGCCCGTCAGGCTGCAGCAGCAGCGGGGCAGCAGATGGGTGACCATCGCGAGGACCACGGCGCGCCGGAACCAGTCGTTCACGTTCCGTGGCGTGGTCCTGAGGAGCGACGCCAACCTGCGCGCGGTCGCCCGGCGGTTCAAGGCGAAGGTCAAGCTGCCCAAGATCGTCACCAAGGCCGTGGCCGTGCCGGTGCTGGTGCAGAGGGGCAGGATCGCCGCGCTGCCGCCCGTGGCCCAGCAGGGTACGACGCCCTCGGCGCCCGCCGAGGGACCCATCGTCTCGGCCGGGTTCACGCCCGCCCGGCCCGGCCGCACGGTGCAGCTCCAGCAGCAGAGGGGCGGCGGGTGGGAGACAGTGCGGACCGCACCCCAGGACCGCTCCGGCTACGCGGTCTTCGAGGCCAGCGCGGGCAAGACCTACCGAGCGGTCACGGTCGCGGCCGGCGGGGCTCCGGCGTACACGACGGACCAGGTCACCGCACGCGAGTGGAAGCCCGCCTTCGAGGACACGTTCTCCGGCCCGACCCTGAACCCGGCGCTCTGGCAGGACCAGACCGAGAGCTACAGCTACGACACCGGGATCCGCACCTGCGCCCGGCAGGACCCCTCGGTGCGCGCGATGACGGGGGAGACCCTCGAGCTCGGCATCGGCTACGACACCACCCGTGCGGGCCAGAACTGCCACTACACGTCGGCGTACGGCGAGGGCGACTCGCCGTACCTGCTGAACACCCAGGTGGCGACGCAGAAGTCGTTCACCTACCGCTACGGCTACGTCGCGGCGAGAATCCGCTTCGCCGCACCCCAGGGCGCGCACTCCTGCTTCTGGATCCTGCCCGAGGGCGGCAAGGTCCCCGGTGACCCGGCGCGGGGTGCGGAGGTCGACGTCGCGGAGTTCTTCGGCGAGGGCGGACCTCGTGACGCGGTCGGCGGGTTCATCCACACCCTCGACAGCGCGGGCAACAACGAGAAGCTGGGCGACCTCTTCAAGCCCACGTCGCTGATGAAGCCGACCGGCGACAGCTGGTCGACGAGCTACCACGTCTTCTCCCTCGAGTGGACCCCTCAGGAGTACGTCTTCCGGGTCGACGGCCGTGAGTTCTGGCGGACCAGCCAGCGGATCAGCCAGGCCGACGAGTACCTGGTGCTCAGCATGCTGACGTCCAACTACGAGCTGCGCTACCTCACGCCCGAGACGCTCGCTGCGAAGACGAGCGTCGACTGGGTCCGGGTCTGGAAGTCCTGACCGAGTCCTGACCACCTCGGGCCGGCCCGAGGCGCCTCAAGCCGTCGGCAGTCAGTCCTCGCGGCGCAGGATCACCCCGCGGGCGCGCAGCAGCCGGGCTAGCTCGAACCCGTCGGGCGCGCAGACAGCCCCCTCGGGGAGGACGCCCGCGCTGAGCACGTCGCCGTCCTTCGGGGCGGAGGTGCCGTGCGTGGCCAGCTGCTCGGTGCCGCTCAGCTGGCGGATCGCCACGCCGAGGACCCGCTCCGGGTGCGCGGCCGCCGCCTCGGCGTACAGGGACGGGTCGTGCTGGCCGTCGTCGCCGACCAGCAGCCAGCTGACGTGTGGGAGCTCGTCGATCAGCCGGCGCAGCTGCTCGCGCTTGTGCTCCCGCCCGGACCTGAACCAGCCCGTAGGGGTGGGGCCCCAGTCGGTGAGCAGCAGCGGCCCCTGTGGGTAGCCGTGCCGCCGCAGGAACCCACCCAGGGCGGGGGCGGTGTTCCACGCACCCGTGGAGAGGTAGACGACGAAGACGTCGGGGACGGCGTCGACGATCTCGCGGTAGAGGTCGGCCATGCCCGGCACCGGCTGTCTCGCAGACTCTCTGACGAGGAAGGCGTTCCGCAGGGCGACCAGGGGCCGGGGCAGCATCGTCACCATGACCGTGTCGTCGATGTCGCTCACGACGCCCACGGCCGTCTCGGCCCCCACGGTCCGCACCTGCACCTCGACCGGGCTGATGCTCGAGGTCGCCAGGCGCGCGGTGTGCCAGCCGGGGGGCAGGTCCGACTCCAGGCGGGCGTCGACGTAGCCGCCGTCGTCACTGACGACGACATGCGTGCGCTCGCCCAGCTCGACCGTCACGGATACGCCGGGTGCCGCGGTTCCGAGGAAGCGTCGCCACCCTCGACCGTCCCGGACCTCGGCTGGTGTCGAGCCGGGTGACCTCAGCACAACCCGGGCCAGGACGCGGGTCCAGCCGTCCGCCCCGTAGCCGGTCACGGGTACGACGGTGGGCACCCAACCGCGCCGCCGGAGCCTGCCGGTGACCGCGGCCTGGAGCCGGCGCTCGACGCGGGCCGAGACGTGCAGCCGCGGCGTTCCCTGGTCCGGTGTCATCCGCGCAGTCTTGCGCACGCGTCCGCCGGCCTCAGCGGGCCGAGACCAGGAAGCTGAGCCGCACGTCGCGCTCACCGTTGTCGGCGTTCAGGTCGACCAGGCAGATGCTCTGCCAGCGACCGAGCGCGAGCTGCCCGTCGAGCACCGGCACGGTCGCGTACGGCGCGACGAGCGCCGGCATCACGTGCGAGCGGCCGTGGCCCCGGCTGCCGTGCTGGTGCCGCCAGCGGTCGTCGGCCGGGAGGAGGTCGGAGAGCGCGGCCAGCAGGTCGTCGTCGCTGCCGGCGCCGGTCTCCAGGATGGCGATGCCGGCCGTGGCGTGCGGCACGAAGACGTGCAGCAGCCCGGACCCGCGGCTCGAGGCGAAGGCGGCACAGTCGTCGGTGAGGTCGAGGACGCTGTCGGCGTCGCCGGTGCGGCAGTGCCGGATCTCGGTGTCCATGACGGCGATCGTGCCAGCCCGGCGGCTAGGACCGGCGGCGCAGCGGCCGGGTCGCCGGACCCTCCAGCACCTCGCCGTCCGCGGTGAACCGGGAGCCGTGGAGCGGGCAGTCCCAGCTCTCCTCCGCGTCGTTCCACCTCAGCACGCCGCCCAGGTGGGTGCACACGCCGACCACCGTGCACGGCGGGTCCGTGGCCGGCGCGTCCGCGCCGGGGAGCCGGTTGCGCACGGCGCGAGCCAGGCCGCCGATCTGCGCGACCCCCACGCCGGCGTTGGTCTTCAGGATCTCCGCCACGCCCGCCGGCCCGGTGACCCGCCGGCCCAGGGTGGTGGCCCAGGACGGCTTCTGCCCCAGCATCTGGGCCGAGATGGTGCGGGCCGCCGCGACGGCATTCGTCATTCCCCACTTCTCGTAGCCGGTGGCGACGTAGATGCGCCCGCCACCGCGGGGGAGCGCGCCCATGTAGGGGATGCCGTCGTGGCTCTGGTAGTCCTGCGCGGACCAGTGGTGCGTCTCCACCGCGCCGGGGAAGTGGGTCTGCGTCCAGTCGCGGAGGGTGTCGTAGTGAGCGATCGCGGAGCGCATCCGCCCGACGACGTGCCCGCTTCCTCCGACGAGCAGGAGCGGCCCGCCCTCGGCCGGCACGTCACGCACCGAGCGGCTGTCGGAGCCGGCGGAGAGATACATCCCCTCCGGCGGCTCGACTCCGCGGAACGCCAGGGCGTAGGAGCGCTGGGGCTCCAGCTTGGCGAAGTAGAGCCCACGGTCGAGGATCGGGGTCCCGGTGGCGATCACCACGTTCTCGGTGCGCAGCGTCTCGCCTCCGGCCAGGCTGACGGTCGGCATCCCGCGACGAGAGACGCTTCGCACGCGGTGACCCTGGTGGAGCGTGCCGCCGTGGACCCTGAGCTGCTCCGCCAGTGCGGCCAGCACGTGCATCGGGTCGAACTGGGCCTGCTCGGCCAGCACCGTGCCGCCGACGTTCGGGAAGGGCACGTCGAGCCGGTCGTGCCACTGCACCGGCAGCCCGAGCGAGCTGGCTACGCGGTGCTCCTCCTCGACGTCCGGGCGCTCGTCCTGGGTCGCGGCGTACGTCGCGGCCGGGCGGCGCTGCACCGCGACGCCGTGGTCGTCGCAGAAGCGCAGCAGCCAGGCCATGCCCTCACGGTTGGCATCGACGTACGCCGTCGCGACGCGCTGCGACTGGTGGCTCCTGATCCGGGACAGGTGGGTGCCCTGGAGGAGCGAGAGCTTCGCCGTCGTGTTGCCGGTGGTCACGGCACCGACGTGGCGGGCCTCGACGACCGCGACCTGCTGACCGGCACGGGCGAGCAGGAGCGCCGTGGCGAGCCCGGTCAGGCCCGCCCCGACGACCACCACGTCGAGCAGGTCGTCCTCGTCAGGCAGCGCGTCGTCGGGGATCGGGGCGGCACGGTCGAGCCAGAGAGAGGTCACGACGGGTCGGGTACCCACCGCGGGCAGACCTCATGCGCGAGCGGCATGGCCCGGCCCACGGCGGGTACTGGGCCAAGCGAACCCGTCACCAACGCGAGGAGACCCCATGCGACTCGGCTACTTCCTGTCCTGCGAGGAGTACACCCCGGCGCAGCTGGTCGAGCAGGCCGTGCTGGCCGAGCAGGCCGGCTTCGAGTGCCTGTGGATCAGCGACCACTTCCACCCGTGGAACGACGAGCAGGGCCAGAGTCCGTTCGTCTGGTCGGTGATCGGCGCACTCTCGCAGGCCACGACGCTGCCGGTCACCACCGCCGTCACCTGCCCGACGGTGCGCATCAACCCGGTCGTGATCGCCCAGGCGGCGGCCACCAGCGCCGTGATGCTGGAGGGCCGGTTCACCCTCGGCGTGGGCAGCGGGGAGGCGCTCAACGAGCACGTGCTCGGCGACGCGTGGCCCAGCGTCGACGTACGCCTGGAGATGCTCGAGGAGGCGATTGGCCTGATGCGCGAGCTGTGGCAGGGCGACTTCGTGAACCACCGCGGCCGCCACTACACCGCCGACACCGCGCGCATCTACACGCTGCCCGACGAGCCCCCACCGGTCTTCGTATCCGGCTTCGGCCCGAAGGCCACCGACCTGGCGGCCCGCATCGGCGACGGCTACATCACCACCTCACCCGACCGAGACCTGCTCGACCGGTTCCGCAAGGAGTCGGGCGGGAAGCCCACCCAGGGCGGGGTCAAGGTCGCGTGGGCGCCCACCGAGGACGAGGGCGCCGAGCTCGCGCACCGCATCTGGGGCAACAGCGGACTGCCGGGCGAGCTGGCCCAGGTCCTGCCCTCGCCCAGGCACTTCGAGCAGGCGGCGGCGCTGGTGACCCGGGACCAGGTGCGCGGCTCGGTGTCGTGCGGCTCCGAGGTCGACCGGCACGTCGACGCCCTGGGGGAGTACGTCGACGCCGGCTTCGACGACCTCTACGTCGCCAACATGGGACCCCACTACGCCCAGATGATCGAGGCGTTCGGCGCGGAGGTGCTGCCCGCGCTGCGCGAGCGGGCCGGTGCCTGACCGCGGTGCGCGGCCCCGTTTGCGCCATGACGAAGCGGGTACCGAGAGGCTCGGCTGTCACAGAGGACGGACATGAGCGACCACAGGCTGCACGCCCACCCGCCGGCCCGGAGCGACGGGTCATGAGGGTCCTGGTCACCGGCGCCTCCGGCAACATCGGCAGCGCCGTGGTGCGCGAGCTGTCGGCCGCGGAGCACGAGGTGCTCGCTGTCGCGCGCCGCCGCCCGGTCGTGCCCCGCACGACCGCCCACTCGACGGTGGAGTGGCGGTGTGTCGACGTGTCGCGCGACGACCTCGACGACCTGGTCGCCGGCGTGGACGCCGTCGTGCACCTCGCGTGGAAGATGCAGCCGACCCATCGCCCGGAGGAGACGTGGGCGACCAACGCCGTCGGCACCCGGCGCCTCCTCGACGCGATGGCGCGCAGCGGGACGCCCGCGCTGGTCTGCGTCTCGTCGGTCGCCGCCTACTCGCCCGTGACGCACGACGACCCGGTCGACGAGACCTGGCAGACCGACGGGGCGTCGTCGGCGGCGTACTGCCGGGAGAAGGCCTACGTCGAGCGGATCCTCGACGCCTACGAGGCGGCCTCGCCCGGCCCGCGCACGGTGCGCATCCGACCGGCCTTCGTCTTCCAGCGGTCCGCGGCGAGCGAGCAGCGGCGCATCTTCGGTGGCCCGCTCGCGCGCCCGGCGATGTTCGAGCGGCGGCGCATCCCGGTCCTGCCCGTCCCCAGCGGGCTGCGGTTCCAGGCGGTGCACGCGGGGGACGTCGCCCGCGCGGTGTGCGTGGCCGTGACCCGACCGGTGTCCGGCGCGTACAACCTGGCCGGCGGTGGCATCCTCGACCGTCCGGCGCTGGGTGAGCTTGTGGGCGCCCGGACGTTCCCGGTGCCGCCGCGAGTGGTGCGGCACGCCATCGACGCGGCCTGGACGCTGCGGGCGGCTCCGGTGCCGGGCGACCTCTTCAGCGGGCTGATGGGCCTGCCGATCATGTCCACCGAACGTGCTCGCGCGGACCTGGGCTGGACCCCCCAGCACACGGGTCCCCAGGCGCTGGCCGCCCTGTTCGAGGGGGCTGCCGCCCGGGCCGGCAGCGGCCTGCCGCCGCTGCAGCCCTGACGGGATTCTCCGGGGACCGGGTCCCCGGAGATCGCACGTCCCCTGTTCGTGCGATCCCCGAAGCCGGCGGCTCGTGTCGGGTCAGAGTCGCATGACGCCGACCGGCTCGCGGGCGAAACCGGGAAAGACCCGGGACACGTCCGCGCCGAAGCGGGCGCTCACCACCTCGGCGAGGACGCTGCGGTAGTCGGTGGTGACGAGCAGGTCGGCGTCGGGTCCGCCGCTCAGCCCGGGCCACCTCGAGTAGTAGCGGCCACCCGCCACCCCCGCGCCGGCGACGAACATGACGTTGCCGTAGCCGTGGTCGAGCCCCCAGTTGCTGTTCTCGGTGACCCGCCGGCCGAACTCGCTCATCGTCACCAGGGTGACCTTGCCGGCCATCGGCCCGAGGTCGGAGAAGAACGCCGCCAGCGCTCTCGCCAGGCTCGACGCGTTCGTGCGCATCTGGCCCCACTCGAGGGTCCCCAGGTCGGTGTGCATGTCCCAGTCGCCCTGGTCGACCGTGATGACCTGCACGCCGACATCGGCGCGGATGACCCGGGCCGCATGCTCGAGCGCGTTGCCCAGGTCGTCGTCCGGGTACGCCGCACCCGCCTTGGCCACTGCGGCCACGGGCGCGAACTCGTCGACAGCCTGGAACGTCGCCCGCGCCGTGGCACCGAGCGCCGAGGTGTCCTGGCCCCACAGCGTGTTGAGCGAGCGACGCCGGCCGTTGCCCGTGTCCCACTTGTCGTCGCCGGCGATCGTGATGCCGTCGAGGTCGGTGGCCGACATGTAGGGCTGGGGCCCGTAGAGCGACGTCGGCGGCACGGCGTCGCCGAGGTTGAGGCCCTGGAGCGGCGAGCTGGTCGCGTCGAGGCCGATCATCCGGTTCAGCCAGCCGTTGCGCGTCGTGGAGCCTGCCGCGGCGTCCTCGACCTCCTCCATCGCGGCGAAGTGCGATCGGTTGGGCGCGGGCAGGCCGGTGGCGTGCACAGCGGCGAGACTGCCCGCGGTCCACATCGGCAGCAGCGGCTCTAGCGCCGGGTGCAGGCCGAACATGCCGTCCTTGGCGAGCAGCCGCGCGGACGGCACGCCGATGCGCGGCCGAGCCTGGTAGTACACCGGGTCGGCATGCGGCACGACCAGCGATAGCCCGTCCGCCGCGCCACGCAGCGAGAGGACCACGAGGACCGCTGGTGCCGGCGCTGCGGCGTACGCACTGGTGGCGACCTGGGACGCACCGAACATCATCGCGGTGCCGGCGACGCCGGCAGTGCCGAGCATCAGGCCGCGGCGCGAGACGCGGGCGAACTCCGTGCAGCAGGTGGGTTCGGTCATGGCGGTCACCGGCTCATGTGGGTGGGGGAGTCGAGGAGGGTGGTGAGCAGGCGCGGCATCCCCCACTTCACGAGGTCGTGCTTGCGGGTGATCACCGTCTTGCGGCCCACGCCCACGGCCTCACGGCACGCCGTGAGCATCGTCGGCGACGCGGGGCGCTGGAGGAGCTGCCGGGACAGGTGGTCCACGAGCCGGTCGAAGCGGATCTGCCGCTGCGGCAGCCACCTGCTGTGCGAGGTGAACGTCGCCCCCGTCGAGGGCCACCACTGGCCGCTGAGGGAGTAGTGGACGTCGAACGCCGCGAGCATCCGGGACGTGGTCGCCCACGACGCGTTGTCGATCGGGGCGCCGTCGGGTCGCGCCCACCCGAAGGGCAGCGCGCCGAGGCTGCCGACCTGCCACAGGATCGCGTTGGCCGCATCCTCGTCCCTGGTCGGCCGGGACGGTCGGATGCCGAGGACGCGGTACGTCGCCACGACGTCCTCGCCGGGGTCGCGGACCTTGGCGCCCACGGAGCCGGCGAAGGCGGACGACCCGACGAGCGCCCGGAGCACCGGGACGACGCGGCCGTCGTTGGCGAGGTAGACGGCCGCCAGCTGGTCGACCAGCGTCTGCGGCGGCTCGTCGCGGACGAGCTTGACGGCCAGCTTGCGGCAGATCCGCTGGGCCGTCGCGGGATGGAGCGCGAGGTACCGCAGGTAGCGCCGGGTCAGGTCGCGACCGTCGCTCGACGCGTTGGCATCGGAGAAGCCCATTACGGACACCGGCCCGGTGGCATGGTCCGTGGGGACGTAGGTGGCGCTCCACGTCTTGTAGGTGTCGACGCGCCACCCGGTGAGGATGCGCGCGGAGTCCTTGACGTCGCTCTCGTCGTAGTTGCCGCGACCCACAGTGTGCAGCTCCAGCAGCTCGCGACCGAGGTTCTCGTTCGGGGCGCGCCGCGTGGAGACGGCGTTGTCGAGGAAGATGCCGAGTGCCGGATGCGTGACGGCGTCGGTCAGCAGGTCGACGAACGACCCGAGAGCGTGTCGGCGCACCAGCTCGCCGTAGTCCACCCGGTAGGTGAACGAGCCGTCGCCGTTGACCGGCACGTGCAGGTGGTTCTCCCAGAACTCCGTCATCACCTCGAGCACCTGGCGCTGGGAGTGGATGCGTCGCATCAGCACCCAGCGCTGCAGGTCCTGCATCACCTCCCACCCCGGCTCGACGCCGCTCTGGGTGTTGGCCCACAGCAGCTGCGGGCCGTTGGCGAGTCCGGGCCACCACGCCTTCAGGCCGTCGGCGTACCCGTCGGGGATGGACGCGGGCTCGAGCTGCCGCTCGAACCAGGCCCGCGCTCCGCCGGCCTTCTCGACCTGCTTGGCCAGCGCTGGCGTGACGCCGTAGGAGAACCGACCGACGAGGTGCCGGTCAGCGGTCGCGAGCACGACCGTCTTCTTCCTGTACGCCGTCGAGCGCGCCCGCTTCCCAGCCTTCTTGCTCTTCCTCGGATGCTTGCCGTGGCCGCCCTTGCCCGGCTCCCGGTCGCGGTGGTGGTGCTTGCCGCGGCCGTGCCGCTCCGGTCTCCGGGCCGCGGCTGCGGGGGAGAGGAGGTCGACTCCGGAGCCGGCGACGACCAGGCCCGCGGTGGCGGCGACCCGGGTCAGCACCGCCCGGCGGGACGCGACAGCGTCCAGCGTCGTCGGGTCGGCGGGGGAGTGCACGTCACCAAAATTAGGTAGCCGCCGGCAGGCGCGTGACGGGTTCCGGCAGCAAATGGCCGATCGGCCAGCACGACATGGCCCACGCGGGCCCCACGCCGTCCCAGGATCAGGGCTTGGCGGGCGCCGCCGGCTCGGGCAGCTGTCCGAAGGCCGGGTTGCAGGTCCAGGACGCACACGCCACGAGCTGCTGGCGACGCGTCTCGAGCTGCGTGCGGATGGCGGCGTACGCCGGGTCGTCGGCGCGGTTGACCAGCTCGTAGGGGTCCCGGGCCCGGTCGTAGAGGATCACGTCGTCCCCGGCACCGCGCACGGCGTAGGTGAACCGGGAGGTGCGCACGCCGCGGTAGGCCCAGCCGTCGCCGTAGGACGTGCCGGTCTGGACGAGGGTCGTGTCGCGGAACGGGCTGGCCTGGCCCGCGAGCGCCGGTGCGAGGGACGAACCGTCGACGGCCCGCAGCGGGGTGACGCCCGCCAGGTCGGCGAAGGTCGCCGGCAGGTCGACGAGGGTCACGGGCAACGAGGACGTGGAGCCCGGCACGACGCCCGGGCCGTGCACCAGGAGGGGCACCTGCATGGACTCCTCGGTGAGGACGTTCTTGCCGACGAGACGGTGCTCTCCCATGGAGTAGCCGTTGTCGCTGGTGAAGAACAGCCAGGTGTTGTCCCACTCGCCGGTCTCCTTGAGCGTCGCCACGAGCGACTCCACGGAGCGGTCGACCGCACGCAGGGAACGGATCCGGGCCAGGAAGGTCTCGCGGACCTCCTGCACGGTTCGTCGTGTCCTCCCACGCAGGAAGTCCGGGAGGCTGCCCTGAGTCGCGACGTTGAAGCTCGGCTTGCCCAGCGACGGTGGCACGGCGTCGGCGTAGGCGTCGCGGTCACTGCTCTCGACCGGCGGCGGCTCGGTGTTGCCGTGCCCGTCGAATCGGTAGTGGGGCGCGAGGTGGAAGGAGTAGAGGAGGAACGGCCGGTCGTCGCGCGCGAACGTACGGACGGCGGCGTTGGTGCGCTCCTCCACGGCGTTGGTGACGTAGTAGTTGTCGTAGGTCGCCACCCCCTGGCCGTCGTTGAAGAAGGCGAAGTCGAAGTAGTCGTAGATGCCCTGGACGAGGGGGTCCCACAAGGTCCAGCCCGGGTTGCGGCCGGCCTGGGCGTGGTAGCCGTTGAGGTACTTGCCGACGAAGCCCGTCTGGTAGCCGGCGTCCTGGAACCACTGCCCGATCGTCTGCGTCGGATCGAGCGCCTCGTAGCCACCGTGCGGGCCGTTGTTGTGCTGGACGCCGTTGTTCTGGGCGTACTGACCCGTGATCATCTCGGCCCGCGCCGGGCAGCACAGCGGGTGCGGGGAGATGGCGTCGGTGAACTCCATGCCGTCCTCGCCGAGCGCCGCCCGGGTCAGCGGCATCCACCGGAGGTCGTAGTCGGTCTGGTCGTCGGTGAGTACGACGACCACGTTGGGCCTCGACGACTGCTCGGTGTCGTCATCGGAGCCGTCGGTGGCGGCCGGACCGACCCCCGCGCCGCGACGCGGTCCACCACCCGCGCCCGGGAAGCCCTTGGCCGGCCCGGAGGGCACGCCTGTGGCGAGCGCGAGACCGTCGCCGTGGCTGGCGGTGTCACCGGACCCGGCGCCGACCGAGGCGGCGACGACGACCAGGCCGGCGAGGCAGACGCCCACGAGCGCGGCGGCACCGCTGCTCCTCCAGCCGCTCATGGATCGTTCCCTGTTGTCGATGCGTCAAGGTCGTGGCCGGCACCCAGGCAGCGGGTGCGGGATGGGCCAAGAGTAGGCCAGGGCCGATAGAGTGCCGGCATCATCACCGACACGGAAGACACGATCTCTCCACATGGACGGGCCTCAAAGTAGCCAGCCCCCGAACCGAGACTCCAGAACAGGTCTGATCGCCCCGGCAGGTGCCCGGTGCTGACTCCGTGGATCCTTCTCGCGGTCTCCCTCCTCCTCGTGGTGGCCTGCGGGCTTTTCGTGGCTGCCGAGTTCGCGCTGGTGACCGTCGACCGGGGCGCCGTCGACCGGGCCGCTGAGTCCGGGGACCAGCGCGCGGTCGGGGTGCAGCGTGCCCTGCGGAGCCTTTCGACGCAGCTCTCCGGCGCCCAGGTCGGCATCACGGTCACCAACCTGGCCATCGGCTACCTGGCCGAGCCGGCCATCTCGCAATTGGTGGACGGCCCGCTCGGGTCGATCGGCGTACCGGAGCGGCTCGTGCCCGGGATCTCGCTCGGCCTGGGCCTGGCCCTCGGCACCTTCCTCACGATGGTCTTCGGCGAGCTGGTGCCGAAGAACATCGCCATCTCCGCACCGCTGGCCACGGCCCGGGCCACCCAGGGCTTCCAGCGCGTCTTCACGCGGGTCATGGGCGGTCCGATCGCCGTGCTCAACGGGTCGGCCAACGCCATCGTCCGGCGCCTCGGCATCGAGCCGCAGGAGGAGCTGCGCTCGGCCCGCAGCGCGCAGGAGCTCGCGTCGCTGGTGCAGCGCTCGGCCGACCAGGGCACCCTCGACGCCGAGACCGCCGAGCTGATGGAGCGCTCGGTGGAGTTCGGCAGCCGCACGGCCGGGGAGATCATGACGCCGCGAGTGCGCACCACCAGCCTCGAGGAGGGCGACCGCGCCGCCGCGGTGATCGAGATGGCCCGCAGCACCGGCCACTCGCGCTTCCCGGTGCTCGACCCCGAGGATGTCGTCGTCGGCACCGTCCACGTCAAGCACGCGGTGGCGCTGCCGGTGCACGAGCGCGCCACGACGCGCGTCAAGCACATCATGCTCAAGCCGATCGTCGTCCCCGACTCGCTCCGCCTGGACCCGCTCCTGGCACTGCTGCGCGGTGACGGCTTCCAGCTGGCTGTCGTCCTGGACGAGTACGGCGGGCAGGCCGGCATCGTGACGCTCGAGGACGTCGTGGAGGAGATCGTCGGTGACATCGCCGACGAGCACGACCGACACGGCACCCGCGCACGGCTGCGGCGGGACGGGTCGTGGGCGCTGTCCGGCCTGCTGCGACCCGACGAGGTCGGCGACCTCACCGGGATCGAGCTGCCCGAGGACGAGGCCTACGACACCATCGCCGGACTGGTGCTCCAGCGGCTCGGCCGGGTGCCCCGCAACGGAGACGTGGCCGAGGTGACCGTCACCGAGCTCGACGAGTCCGGCGAGCCCCGCGAGCAGCACGTCGAGCTGGCCGTGGAGCGGATGGACGGCCTGCGGGTCGACCGGATCTCCATGCGCGTGCGACAGGACACCGGCGATGAGTGACTTCGGAGCCGTGCTGGTCGCGGTAGTGCTGCTGGCGCTGAACGCGTTCTTCGTGGGGGCGGAGTTCGCCCTCATCAGCGCCCGGCGCAGCCAGATCGAGCCGCGCGCCCAGCAGGGCTCACGGGTCGCGCGCACCACGCTGATGGCGATGGAGAACGTCTCCTTGATGATGGCCGGCGCCCAGCTCGGCATCACCATCTGCTCACTCGGCCTGGGTGCGGTGGGCGAGCCCGCGGTCGCGCATCTGCTCGAGCCGGTCTTCCATGCCCTGCACGTCCCGGACGGCTGGCTGCACCCCGTGTCGTTCGTCGTCGCGATGTCGATCGTGGTCTTCCTCCACGTCGTCCTCGGCGAGATGGTGCCCAAGAACATCGCGCTGGCGGGCCCCGACCGGTCGGCGCTCGCCCTCGGTCCGCCGATGGTGCTGATCGTGACGCTGCTGCGCCCGCTGATCGTCGTACTCAACGCGATCGCGAACGCCACGCTGCGGCTGCTCCGCATCGAGCCGAAGGCCGAGATCAGCTCCACCTTCACCCGGGAGGAGGTGGCCGCCCTGGTCGAGGAGTCCCGCGGGGAGGGCATGCTCGAGGACGACGAGTACGGCCGGCTCACCGGTGCGCTCGGGTTCATCGAGAAGACCGTGTCGTCGGTGCTGATGCCCGTCGACGGGCTCACCACTGTGGCCCGGGGGGCCACGGTCGCCGACGTCGAGGAGGTGTGCGCGGCGACCGGCTACAGCCGCTTCCCGGTCCAGGACGAGGACGGCGCGCTGCTCGGCTACCTCCACATCAAGGACGTCCTCGAGACCGACGAGGCGCGTCGGGCCCGGACCATCGACGACAAGTGGATCCGTCCGTTCGCCAACGTCGCGCCCGACGAGCTGTTGCACGATGTGCTCGAGAGCCTCCAGCGGCGCGGCGCCCACATGGCGCGGGTCGTCTCCCGTGAGGGCGTGACCCTGGGCATCGCCACCCTCGAGGATGTGCTCGAGGAGCTCGTGGGCGAGATCCGGGACGGTTCCCACCAGGACGAGAATGTCTGACCCGGCAGTGGCGAGGATGGGGGCAGCGTGAGGAAGGTTCCGTACGTCAGTGTCCGGCGCAAGGCGCTGTCGGCAGTGGTCGCAGGGCTGCTCATGGGCGCGTTCTGGTTCGTCGTGATGCTCGCGGACGACGCGACAGTGGCCGAAGCGGCAGCGAGAGCGCTGCTCACGGGACTTCTCTTCGGGGTGATCTGGGGCCTGCTCTGGTCGGCCTGGATGACCTGGCTCCACCGCCGGTCGCAGCAGCAGGGTCCGGGATAGGTCGGCACGGCTCCGCGGTGCGCCGAGTGCGTGCCTGCGCTGGATAGGGTGGGCATACCCCCTCCCGATCACCTCACCGACCAGCCCCGAGGATCCTCGCCGTGCCAGAGCCGACGTCCGAGCAGCCGCAGGAAGCGGCTCCCGACGCGACTCCCGAGCCCGCTGCCGACCCGGTGCCGCGCAGCTCACGGGTCTGGACGGTGCCCAACATCTTGAGCATGCTCCGGCTGGCCGGGGTGCCGGTGTTCCTGTGGCTGGTGCTCGGCCCCGAGGCCGACGGGTGGGCGCTGGCGCTGCTCATGGTCTCCGGGGTGACGGACTACCTCGACGGCTACCTCGCCCGCAAGCTCAACCAGTTCTCGACGGTGGGTGAGATCCTCGACCCGGTCGCCGACCGTCTCTACATCCTCGCCGTCGTCGTCGGCCTGGCACTGCGCGACATCATCCCGTGGTGGGTGGCGATCATCCTGCCGCTGCGCGACCTGCTGCTCTGGGGGCTGGTGCCGTTCCTGCGCACCCGCGGATACAGCGCGCTGCCGGTCCACTTCCTCGGGAAGGCGGCCACGTTCAACCTCCTCTACGCCTTCCCGCTGCTGCTGCTCGGCGAGGGCGAGGGCACCCTCCCGAACCTCGCCAGGGTCTTCGGCTGGGCGTTCGCCTTCTGGGGGATCGGCCTCTACTGGTGGGCGGGCCTGCTCTACGCCTGGCAGGTCCGCAAGCTGCTGGCCGAGCCCCGATGAGTGCGCAGAGGCCCCGTCCCGAGTCTCCGCCGCTGCCCGAGCACGTCACCATCCCGCTGCTGTCGAAGATCACCGCGCAGTCGATGGACGAGGATTACGAGCACGTCGCGCGCGCCCGGGCGGCGGGGGCGCAGCCTCCGGAAACGCGGACGACGCGCACGTGGAGCACCGTCGTGGTCGCGGTCTTCGGGACGCTGGTGGCCATCGCCGGGGTGCAGACCGCGCGCAACGCCGACTCCGACGCCCTGGGCAGGTCGGCCCTGATCGGGCAGATCCAGGACGAGAAGGGCCAGCTCGCCGCCATCCAGGACCGCGTGGGCGAGCTGGTCGCTGCCAACTCCACCCTCGAGGAGACGCTGCGCACCATGGGTGATCGGCAGGACGACCTCGCTGCGCGCGTACGCCGGGTCGCGAGCCGCACCGGCTTCGGCCCGGTGACCGGGCCGGGAGTGGTGTTCCAGGTCAACGACGCCGAGGGCGGCGACGAGACCCAGGTGGTGCGCGACGACGATCTGGCGATCCTGGTCGACGGGCTGTGGGCCGCCGGCGCGGAGGCCATCGCCATCAACGGTCAGCGGCTCACCGCGCGCACCTCCATCCAGAACTCCGGACGTGCGATCCACGTCAACACCCGCCCCCTCGCCCCGCCGTACACGGTGGAGGTGATCGGGAACCAGGACACCCTCCCGGCGCGGCTGCTCAACACCGCCCACGGGGCGGCGTGGTACGCCCTGGCCCGCAGCTTGGCCTTCCGTTTCAGCATGGACAATGATGACGACCTGTCCCTGCCCGCGGCCCGGATGCTGCCACTGCGTCAGGCCCAGCTGGGGTCGGCCGCGGATCTCGCCCGCAAGCAGAAGGAGGCACTTCCGTGATCGCCGCTCTCGGACTTCTCGTCGGCATCATCGCCGGGCTGCTGCTCAAGCCCGACGTGCCGCTCGGTCTCGAGCCCTACCTCCCGATCGC
Source organism: Nocardioides sp. LHG3406-4 (assembly GCF_049897745.1). Classification (NCBI taxonomy): domain Bacteria; kingdom Bacillati; phylum Actinomycetota; class Actinomycetes; order Propionibacteriales; family Nocardioidaceae; genus Nocardioides; species Nocardioides sp. LHG3406-4. The sequence goes on along the minus strand of NZ_JAFCWV010000002.1, from coordinate 1,027,336 downwards.
GGTCGTGGCGGCTCTCGACGCCGTCTTCGGTGGCATGCGGGCGTTCCTCGACGGGATCTTCGACGACAAGGTGTTCGTCGTGTCCTTCCTGAGCAACGTCGTGATCGCAGCGGCGATCGTCTACCTCGGTGACCAGCTCGGCGTCGGCGCGCAGCTCTCGACGGGCGTGATCGTCGTGCTCGGCATCCGGATCTTCTCCAACGTCGCGGCGATCCGCAGGCACATCTTCCATGCCTGATCCCACGCCTGATTCCACGCCTGATTCGAGGCCCGACCCGGGGCCCGTCCCGAGCTCCGGCCCGAGCTCCGACGGCGGGCGCGACCGTCTCGTCCGGGCACTGATGCGGCCGTCGCGCTCCCAGGCGATCGTTGGAGTGCTGCTGGCGGCCCTGGGCTTCGCGGCGATCGTGCAGGTGCGCACCAACCAGCTCGACGACACCTACAGCGGTCGGCGCGAGCAGGACCTGATCGAGATCCTGGGCGGCCTCACCGGAACGTCCGACAAGGCCCGCCGCGAGATCGCGCGGCTCGAGGACACCCGCAACGAGCTCCAGTCCGACACCAGCGCCCGCAGCGCCGCCATCGACCAGGCCGAGGCGCGGCTCGAGACGCTGAACATCCTGGCCGGGCTGGTGCCGGTCACCGGCCCCGGCCTGCGCATCACCATCACCGAGGAGACCGGCCGGGTGAGCATCGACTCGCTGCTGGACACCGTGCAGGAGCTGCGCACCGCTGGGGCCGAGGCGATGGAGTTCAACGACGAGGTCCGTCTGGCGGCCCAGAGCTCCTTCAACGACGTCGGAGGCACCATCGAGGTCGACGGCGTGGCGCTCGAGGCGCCCTACGTGCTGGAGGTGATCGGCGAGCCGCACACCCTGCACAGCGGGCTGACCTTCCCGAGCGGTCCGATCGCGTCGCTGGAGACCGAGGACGGCGCCAGGGTGAGCGTCGAGGAGCTCGACTCGCTCGACATCGAGAGCGTCCGCACCGCCGAGCGGCCGGAGTTCGCACAGCCCGGCGACGAGCAGTAGCCTCACCGCCAGCACGCAACGCCTTTCATGTGTCCAGTTCATGTGTCCAGACACCAGCATCTCCCAGGAGCAGGCATGTACCCCGAGGACCTCAAGTACACCGCCGAGCACGAGTGGGTGCGCAGCCCGGGCGACCACGACGCCGCCGTGCGAGTGGGCATCACGCACTTCGCCCAGGACGCCCTCGGCGACATCGTCTACGTCTCGCTGCCCGAGGTGGGCGAGATCATCACCGTAGGTGACACGTGCGGCGAGCTCGAGTCGACCAAGTCGGTCAGCGACATCTACGCGCCCGTGAGCGGTCAGGTCGTGTCCCGCAACGAGGCCCTCGACGCCACCCCCGAGCTGGTCAACAACGACCCGTACGCCGGCGGCTGGCTCTTCGAGGTCGTGCCCGACGACGCCGCGGCGGTCGACGGCCTGCTCGACGCGGCGACGTACCAGCAGAGCCTCTCCTGACGCGTCCGGAGCCGCTCCCGACGAGTTGTCGCGGCTGGTAGGTTCGGGGCAACCTTCACCCTCAGCCCTCGCGTGAGGGTTCGGCAACGCTCGGAAGCGGAGGACGACATGCCGTTCTGCACGGCCTGTGGCAAGCAGAATCCCGACGACGCGCGCTTCTGCGCGCAGTGCGGCACGCGCATCGCCACCACGGACGAAGCCGCGCCCGCCGCCGACCGACCGGGTGAGTCGACGGCCACCATCACCTTCGGCAACCCGCCCGAGCGACCGGGCGAGCGCGCGGCCGAGGCGTCGGACCGCCAGCTCAACGCGGTCGACGCGGCCGCCGTCGACGCCCTGCCCGCCGGCCATGCGCTGCTCGTCGTGCAGCGCGGCCCCGGCGCCGGCAACCGGTTCCTGCTCGACACCGACCTCGTCACCGCCGGGCGGCACCCCGACTCGGAGATCTTCCTCGACGACGTGACGGTCTCGCGCCGGCACGCCGACTTCCGTCGCAGCGGCACGTCGTTCAGCGTCTCCGACGTCGGCAGCCTCAACGGCACCTACGTCAACCGCGACCGCATCGACTCCGTCGACCTCAACGACGGCGACGAGGTGCAGATCGGCAAGTACCGCCTCGTCTTCTTCTCCGGGCACGTGAGCGGCTGACCGGTGGGTCTCTCCAGCTCAGCCGGCTCATCGACCGGGTCCGCTGGGTCGTCGGCCGGGCGCGCCCGGATGACGATCGGGCAGGTCCTCGACCTGCTCCGCCCCGACTACCCGGGGATCACGATCACCAAGATCAGGTTCCTGGAGGACAAGGGCCTGATCACCCCCGAGCGGACCCCGTCGGGCTACCGCAAGTTCGCAGCCGAGGACGTCGACCGGCTGCGCTACGTCCTGCGGATGCAGCGCGACCACTACCTCCCTCTCAAGGTGATCGGCGAGCACCTCGACGCCATCGACCGGGGCCTCGAGCCCCCACCGATCGACTCTGCCGTGCCGACGGTGCCGAAGGTGTCGCTCTCCAGCGACGGGCTGCCGTCGCCGGAGTCGTTCGCCCGCCGCTCCGACGTACGCCTCTCCAGGCGCGAGCTGCTCAAGATCGCCGAGGTGAGCGACGACCTGCTGACCCAGCTGGAGCAGTACGGCCTGGTCTCGCCGCGCACCGGCACCGGTCACTTCGACACCGACGCGCTCGTCGTCGCGCAGACCGCCCGGGAGCTCGCCGACTTCGGCTTCGAGCCCCGGCACCTGCGCGCGTTCAAGACCGCGGCGGACCGTGAGGTGGGCCTCGTCGAGCAGGTCGTCGCGCCCCTCAAGCGCGGCCGCGACGCCGGCGCCAAGGGGCGTGCCGACGACGCGACCACCGAGATCGCCGCGCTGTCTGTGCGGCTGCACGCCACCTTGGTCAAGCAGGGACTCGGACGCATCTGACGCGCCCGGCGTGGGCCACCGCCCCGGGAGTAGGGTTCTGATTGTGCGCGAACTCGATGTCATCGGAGTACGGGTCGAGATGCCCTCCAACCAGCCGATCGTGCTGTTGCGCGAGGTGACGGGGGAGCGATACCTGCCGATCTGGATCGGCGCGGTCGAGGCCACCGCCATCGCCTTCGCCCAGCAGGGCGTGACCCCACCTCGGCCGCTGACGCACGACCTGATGAAGGACCTGCTGGAGGCGACGGGCACCGAGCTGACCGAGGTTCGCATCACCGACGTGAAGGATGGCGTGTTCTACGCCGCTCTCGTGCTGGACGGCGGCTCGGGGGAGAACACCGAGGTCAGTGCCCGGCCCTCGGACTCCATCGCGCTGGCTCTGCGCACCGGCTCGCGCATCGTCTGCGCCGAGGACGTGCTCGACGAGGCCGGCCTCGCCGTGCCGGCGGAGCAGGAGGACGAGGTGGAGCGCTTCCGCGAGTTCCTGGACCAGGTCACGCCGGAGGACTTCGAGTCGCACTGACTCCGCCTGACTCTCACTCTCAAGTAGAGGTTGAGGGTTGCGACACGCCGCCGCGCTCGTTGACCACTCTGCGGCGGAGGCCTACCTTGAACTGTCTCCGTTGTAACTCCATCGTTGTCGTTGCACTTCCCCGCAGCCGACGTTCCCCGAAGTTACGCAACCCGGAGCAGACCGTTGGAGGGTCGCCGTGGGCGTGAACGAGAACGAGCAGGACAAGGTGCGTCAGGCGAAGGCTGCCGAGGCGGCCGAGCTGGCCGGCGAGCAGGGCCTGCTCTTCACCGACGACGTGTCTACGCTGCCCAGCGACACCGGCTACCGCGGCCCGACGGCCTGCAACGCGGCGGGGATCACCTACCGCCAGCTCGACTACTGGGCCCGTACGGGACTCGTCGAGCCCACCGTGCGCGGGGCCACCGGCTCCGGCTCGCAGCGGCTGTACTCCTTCCGGGACATCCTGATCCTCAAGGTGGTCAAGCGTCTCCTGGACGCCGGCATCTCTCTCCAGCAGATCCGCACCGCGGTGGCCCACCTGCGGGAGCGCGGCACCGACGACCTGACCCGCGTCACCTTGATGAGCGACGGCGCGTCGGTCTACGAGTGCACCAGCAACGACGAGGTCATCGACCTGCTCCAGGGTGGTCAGGGTGTCTTCGGGATCGCCATCGGCGGGGTGTGGCGCGAGATCGAGGGCACGCTCGCCGAGCTGCCCAGCGAGCGCACCGCCGCCGACGACGCGGACACCTCCGCGGCCGGCGACGAGCTCGCCGCGCGGCGCGCCGCCCGCAACGCCGGCTGATCAGGCATCCGATAGACTTCGCAGCGCCGACCATCCCGCGCGGGAGAGTCATGGCACTGCCCCCGAGAGGGGGCAGGCGTGCGCCGAAGGGGCAATTCCTCCCCGGAACCTCTCAGGCACCCGGACCGCGCGGAGCAGGCAACTGTGAAGCCGCGTCCCAGCACTGGACGAGGTGACAGAGGGGGAGGGGACCAGCCGCCCGACCCTGGAGATCCCCGATGCCCCGCTCTGATCGACCCAGTCTCGCCGAGCTCGACTCGGTGCTGCCCTTCGTGGACAGGCACATCGGCCTCGACGACGACGCCGTGACGACCATGCTGAAGGCGGTCGGGTTCGAGTCCCTCGACGACCTGATGGCGGCCGCCGTGCCCGGTGGGATCCGGCAGGCGGCCGCCCTCGACCTCCCACCGGCAGTCACCGAGGACGCCGCCGCCCGAGAGCTGCGGACCCTGGCCGCGCTCAACCGGCCGGCCGAGGCGATGATCGGGCTCGGCTACCACGGCACGATCACCCCGCCGGTGATCCGTCGCAACGTCCTCGAGGACCCGTCCTGGTACACCGCGTACACGCCGTACCAGCCGGAGATCTCGCAGGGCCGCCTCGAGGCGCTGCTCAACTTCCAGACCGTCGTCGGCGACCTCGCCGGGCTGCCCACTGCCAACGCGTCGCTGCTCGACGAGTCCACCGCCGCCGCCGAGGCCATGACACTCGTGCGCCGCGCGAACCGCAAGGCCTCCGGACCGTTCGTGGTCGACGCCGACGCCCTGCCGCAGACCATCGAGGTGGTGCGGACCCGCGCCGAGGCGATGGGTATCGAGGTCGTCGTGGCCGATCTCGCCGACGGGCTGCCCGACGGTGAGCTGTGCGGAGTGCTCGTGCAGTACCCCGGCGCATCTGGGCGCATCCTCGACCCCCGCGCGGTGATCGAGGAGACCCACGCACGCGATGCGCTCGCCGTGGTGGCCGCCGACCTGCTGGCCCTGACGGTGCTGGAGTCACCGGGCCACCTGGGCGCCGACGTGGTCGTCGGCTCCTCCCAGCGCTTCGGGGTGCCGCTCTTCTACGGCGGCCCGCACGCCGGCTACATGGCCGTCTCGGCGGGCCTCGAGCGGCACCTGCCCGGCCGGCTGGTCGGCGTGTCCGTCGACGCCGAGGGTCGGCCCGCCTACCGGCTCGCCCTGCAGACCCGCGAGCAGCACATCCGCCGCGACAAGGCGACCTCGAACATCTGCACCGCCCAGGTGCTGCTTGCCGTGGTCGCCTCCATGTACGCCGTCTACCACGGACCGCAGGGCCTGGCCGCGATCGCGACCCGCACCCACCGGTACGCCGCGCTGCTCGCGCGGGGCCTGCGCTCCGCCGGGCTCGACGTCGTCAACGAGACGTTCTTCGACACCCTGACCGTGGCCGTTCCCGGCCGGGCAGCCGAGGTCGTGGCGGCGGCGAGGTCGCTCGGCCTGCACCTTCGCCTGATCGACGCCGACCGCGTCGGCCTGTCGACCTCCGAGACCACGACGCGGTCGACGGTGACCAGCGTGCTCAAGGCGTTCGGGGTCGCCGCCGACATCGACGCTCTCGACGCCGAGACCGACGACGCGCTGCCCGGCTCACTGGTCAGGGCAACGCCGTACCTCACGCACGAGGTGTTCTCGAGCCATCACAGCGAGACCCAGATGCTCCGCTACCTGCGCCGGCTCTCGGCCCGCGACTACGCGCTCGACCGCGGCATGATCCCCCTCGGCTCCTGCACGATGAAGCTCAACGCCACCACGGAGATGGAGCCGGTGAGCCTGCCGGGCTTCGCCGACCTGCACCCCTTCGCCCCGGCCGAGGACGCCGAGGGCTACCGCCGTCTCGTCGCCGACCTGGAGGGCTGGCTGGCCGAGGTCACCGGCTACGACCAGGTCTCGATCCAGCCGAACGCCGGCTCGCAGGGCGAGCTCGCCGGCCTGCTGGCGATCCGGGGCTACCACCGGGCTCAGGGCGACGACGGCCGCAACGTCTGCCTGATCCCGTCGTCGGCGCACGGCACCAACGCCGCCTCGGCCGTGATGGCCGGCATGAAGGTGGTCGTGGTCAAGGCGGCCGACGACGGCTCGGTCGACCTCGACGACCTCCGCGCCCAGTGCGAGAAGCACGCCGACACGCTGGCCGCGATCATGGTGACCTACCCGTCGACGCACGGCGCCTACGAGGACTCCATCGGCCGGCTGTGCGAGATCGTCCACGCCCACGGCGGCCAGGTGTACGTCGACGGCGCCAACCTCAACGCGCTGCTCGGCTTCGCGCGGCCCGGCGAGTTCGGCGGCGACGTCTCGCACCTGAACCTGCACAAGACCTTCTGCATCCCGCACGGCGGCGGCGGACCGGGCGTCGGTCCGGTGGCCGTGCGCGCGCACCTGGCGCCGTACCTGCCCTCCCACGCGCAGCACCCCGAGGCCGCCAAGCGCGAGGGCATCGGCCCGATCAGTGCCGCGCCCTACGGCTCGGCGGGCATCCTGCCGATCTCGTGGGCCTACATCAGGTTGATGGGTGCCGAGGGGCTGACCCGCGCCACGGCGACGGCGGTGCTGTCGGCCAACTACGTCGCGGCGCGGCTGGGCGAGCACTTCCCGGTGCTCTACCGCGGGCACGGCGGGCTGGTCGCGCACGAGTGCATCCTCGATGTGCGCGGACTCACCAAGGACACCGGCGTGAGCGTCGACGACGTCGCGAAGCGCCTGGTCGACTACGGCTTCCACGCGCCCACCATGTCGTTCCCCGTCGCCGGCACGCTGATGGTCGAGCCGACGGAGTCCGAGGACCTCGGCGAGATCGACAGGTTCTGCGACGCGATGATCGCCATCAAGGGCGAGATCGACCGGGTCGGGGCGGGGGAGTGGAGCGCCGACGACTCGCCCCTGCGGCACGCCCCGCACACCTCTCGGGCCCTGGTCGGGGAGTGGGAGCGTCCCTACTCGCGCGAGCTGGCGGTCTTCCCCAGCGGGATCGACCCCGACAAGTACTGGCCGCCGGTCGCGCGCATCGACCAGGCGTACGGCGACCGCAACCTGGTGTGCGCCTGCCCGCCCCCGGAGGCCTTCGCGGAGTGAGGGACCTCCCTCAGACCGCTGGCCGGAACGGTTGTCTAGACCGCCTGGACCGGGCATTGCCACCCTCCCACCACCGACCTAGCCTGCCGGGCAAGGGCTGGGGAGCCCGACGGTCCGTCACCGGGCCGGGGGGAGGGGATCGCTATGGTGCGTGGGGACGTACATCCGAGATCGTGGGGGCGAGGGGTCACCTCGACCGTCGAGGGGGTGGCGGCGCCGTGATCCGGTTCTACTCGCCGCAGCCGCAGGACGAAGAGGTCGTCGAGGTGCTCTTGCCGCGGCAGCGGGACCAGGCTGGTGCGGACGCGGTCAACGCCGCTTCGGCGCGGGCCCAGCCAGCGCAGGGGTCACCTCGCCTGGCTGACGGAGCTCATGTTGAAGTCAGAGACGCGTAGCGCCGGCATCGCCGTACGGCTGAAGTAGTCGTCGCCCCACTCGCGGCTGAAGGCGGGCACGGTCGCGGAGGCGTGACTGAAGCGCGACAGCAGGTCGACCGGGCTCTCGTTGAAGCGGAAGTTGTTGACCGCGCCGGTGATCTCGCCGTTCTCGACCAGGTAGACGCCGTCGCGGGTGAGCCCCGTGAGCAGCAGCGTCTGGGGATCGACCTCGCGGATGTACCACAGGCAGGTGAGCAGGAGCCCCCTGTCGGTGCCGGCCACGAGGTCCTCGGTGCTGCCGGTGGCGCCCTCGACCTCGAGCACGAGGTTGTCGATCATCGGCGTGGCCGGCTGCCCGGTCATGGCCGCGCTGTGTCGGGTCTGGAGGAGGGCAGCGAGGTTGCCGCCGGCGATCCAGTCGGTGCGTGAGAGCGGCAGCCCGTTGTCGAAGACCGACTCGGTGTTGTCGGAGGAGCCGGCGACGTTGAACGGCGCGCACCCGAGGCCGTCGTAGGTGGGGTCGGAGAACAAGGTGACCTCGGGCCGGACGATCCGCTCGCCGATCCGGGTGCCGCCCCCGCGGCGGCTGAAGACCGACTGGCCCTCGTGGGCCACGCGCGCGCCGGCGCTCCAGTAGGCGTCGATCATCAGGTCGGCCACCGAGCTCGGGGGCAGGATGGTGTCGTAGCGCCCGGCCGGCAGGTCGACCTGCCGGGCGCCCCAGCCGAGCCGGGTGGCCAGCTCGGCCTCCATGGCGAGCGCGTCGACGTGGGCGAAGTCGCGGGTCGCGCCGCCGACCCACGCACTCTGCGTGAGGTCGGCCGTCTTGCCCGTGCAGCCGTAGTGGCCCGTCGGCTGGACGTGGCGCAGGCGCAGCCCGGTGCTCGAGCCGAGGTAGGTCGTGGTGAGCTCGTGGTTGACGAACCCGTAGAGCACCCGGCGACCGTCGCCGGCCCGGCCGAACGCCTCGCCCAGCGCCGGCGCGAACTCGTCGTACACGTGGATGTCGGTGGTGACGGGAGCGTCGTCCCAGTCGCCGGCGGCCTCCCCGGACACGAGCTCGGCCGCGTCCTCGGCGGGCGAGGCAGCGCGCGCCGCGGCGTCGGCCGCCTCCACCAGGGTGGTGACCTGCTCCGGGCTGCTGGCAGAGCTGGTCACCGAGCCCGAGCCGGCCCCGACGAACGAGATCACCGTGACCGACACGGCGTGCATGACGCCGTTCGTGGTCAGGGTGTTGTTGGCCCACCGCAGGTTGGCGCGGGTCTCGTTGCGGACGATCGCGATGCAGTGGTCGGCGCGCGAGGTCGCGAGAGCGTGCTCGACGAGCTCCTGCGGGGTGCTGGTCATCAGTGGCCTGCCTCGTCGTTGGTGTTGAGGATGCGTACGTCGCGGAACAGCGCGGTCGGGCAGCCGTGGCTGACCGCCGCGGTCTGCCCGGGCTGGGCCTTGCCGCAGTTGAAGGCCCCGTGCAGCTGCCACGTCTGCGGACCCCCGACCGCCTCCATCGAGCCCCAGAACTCGGTGGTGGTGGCCTGGTAGGCGGCGTCGCGGACCTGTCCGGCCAGCTGGCCGTCCTCGATCCGGTAGAAGCGCTGGCCGGTGAACTGGAAGTTGAAGCGCTGCATGTCGATGGACCACGACTTGTCGCCGACGACGTACAGACCCCGGTCGACCTGGCCGATGAGGTCCTCGGTCGTGGGCCCGTCGGCTGCCGGCTGCAGCGAGACGTTGGCCATCCGCTGGATGGGGATGTGGCCGGGTGAGTCGGCGTAGGCACATCCGTTGGACCAGCCGTCGTTGAGCTCCGGCTTCTGGTGGCCCATCGAGCGGTCCAGCTGGTAGCCGACGAGGATGCCGTCCTTGACGATGTCCCACGCCTGGGTCGCCACACCCTCGTCGTCGTAGCCGACCGTCGCGAGGCCGTGCTCGACGGTGCGGTCTCCGGTGACGTTCATGACCGGCGACCCGTAGACGAGCGAGCCGAGCTTGTCGTAGGTCGCGAACGACGTGCCGGCGTAGTTGGCCTCGTAGCCCAGCGCGCGGTCGAGCTCGGTGGCGTGCCCGATCGACTCGTGGATCGTCAGCCACAGGTTGGACGGGTGGACGACCAGGTCGTAGGTCCCGGCCGCGACGCTCGGCGCGGCCAGCTTCGCCGCGAGCAGCTCGGGCACCTCGTCCAGCTCGGCATCCCAGTCCCAGCCGCCGTCGGTGAGGTACTCCCAGCCCCGACCGACCGGCGGCGCGATGCTCGTCATCGAGTCGAAGACCCCGGTGACCCGGTCGCTGCCCATCGCCTCGAAGGTGGGCTGCAGCCGGACCCGCTGCTGGGTGGTGCGGGTGCCGGCGAGGTCTGCGTAGAACTTGTTCTCCAGCACCTGGTAGAGGCTGGCGGACGCGTGCTCGACCGCGCCGTGCGAGGTGAGCCGGTCGGTCCACCCGATCAGCACGTCCGCCTTCTCGGCGGTCGGCACCGCCAGTGGGTCCAGGTCGTACGCCGACACCCAGGTCACGTCGTCGTAGACCGGCTCGGGGGCGATCTCCACCGGCGTGGTCGTCATGGCCGACGCGACCTCGGCCACCGCCACGGCGGCCTCCGCCACCCGGCGCGCCTCATCGGAGGTGAGGATCACGCCGCTGGCGAATCCCCATGCGCCGCGATGGATGACCCGGACCGCGAAGCCGAGGTCCTCGGCGTCGGTCGCGCCCTGGAGAGCGCCGTCGCGGACCCCGAGGTACTGGTAGCGCACCCTCTCGAAGCGGAAGTCGGCGTGCGTGACCCCGAGCTCCCGCGCCCGGCCCAGCGCCGCCTCCGACAGGGCGCGAAACGGGAGCTCGACGAAGGTGGGATCGATGCCCTGTTGGCTCATGGGCCGAACCTATCCGACCGATAGGGTCGCGCCCATGACCTCACCGGCCTGGCTCGGCATCGGCGCCCAGCGCTCTGGGACGACGTGGTTCACCGACCTGATGTGCCAGCACCCGTCGGTCGGGCTCGGGTCCAACGGCAAGAAGGAGCAGCACCTCCTGCACAAGGTCGGTGACGGCCTGGAGCCGCTGTCGGCGTACCTCGATCTCTTCCCCGGCGACGAGCTCCGGCGCGGGGAGTGGACCCCGCAGTACCTCCGGCACTCCTCGGCTCCCTTCACCGCGGCTCGCGTGCTCGCCCCGGAGGCGATGGTGCTGGCGATCCTGCGGGACCCGGTCGAGCGGTTCCTGTCGGCGATGAGGCTGGCCGCGACCCGGGCCACATCGCCCTGGCCCTACCCGGTGCCGATCACCGTGCAGACCTTCAGCGGCTTCTACGCCGACCAGTTGGCGATGTGGGCGAACGCGGTGGGCCGGGACCGGATGGTCGTCATGGTCTACGAGGACGTACGTCGCCGGCCGCAGGCCGCGGTGGACTCCGTGTGGGCGGGCCTCGGCCTGTCGCCGGTGCCGCTGACCGACGTCGATCGGCCGTCTCGGTCGAGCAGCCACGCGACGTGGGCGGCGCCGGAAGGGCTCGTGGAGTCGCTGGGCGTGCTCTACCGGCCCCAGCTGTCGCGGCTCGAGCGCGACTGGGGCCTCGACCTCAGCAGCTGGCCGACCGCGTCGTAGGGGTCAGCCGCGACTGGTCTCCACCCGGGACCCGGACCGCTCCTTGAGGACACGCAGCTGGGTCGGGATGCGGTCGCGCATCTCCGCGACGTGGCTGACGACGCCCACGACGCGCCCGCCGTCGCGCAGGGCGTCGAGAGTGTCCATGACGTCGTCGAGGGTGTCGGCGTCGAGTGAGCCGAAGCCCTCGTCGACGAAGAGGGTGTCCAGGTCGGCGCCGCCGGCCTCGTGGGCGATGACGTCGGCGAGGCCGAGGGCCAGGGCGAGGGAGACCACGAACGTCTCACCGCCGGAGAGCGTCGCCGGGTCGCGGGTGTCTCCCGACCAGTCGTCGCGCACGAGCAGGCTGAGACCCCCGCGCGTCTCTCCGGCGCCGCGCTGGCCGGTGTGCTCGAGGGAGTAGCGCTGGTCGCTCATCCGGCGCAGCCGGTCGTTGGCCGCGGCGACCACCTGGGAGAGCCGGTAGGACAGGACGTAGGCCGAGAGCCGCATCTGGAGCCGGTTGTCGGGGGACTTGCCGTCGACGAACGACGACAGGCCGGTGGCGACCTCGAGCCGCTCGCGAAGCGGCGCCCAGGCCGCGAGGGCGACAGCGAGCTCCGCACGCAGGCCGTGGAGGCGCTCGACCCGGCGTCGGGCGCGGTCGAGCAGGCTCACCGCGTGCTCCGCCTGGTCGGTCGCGTCGCGGACGGCGTCGGAGAGGCGATCGAGGTCTGGAGGCGGCAGGAGGCCCGCGGCTCGTGACTCCGGGTCGGCGACGATGGCTCCTGCTGCGGCGAGTGCTTGGGTGTGCTGCTCGATGCGCCTGGTCAGGTCGGCCCGCTCTGCGTCGTCGAGGAGACAGGCGCGGGCCTCGGCCGAGTCGCTCAGGCCGTGCAGCGCGAGCGCCTCGTCGAGCACGGCACGGTGCCGGGCCCGGGCCTGCCGTGCCTGGCTCGAGGCGCGCAGTCGATCGGCGGCGGTGCCGGCGAGCTCGGCGACCCGGTCGACGTGCTGCAGCAGGGCGTCGAGATCGGCGTGGCCCGAGCCGGCGAGCTCGGCGTCGATGGCCACGAGAGCCTCCCTCTCCTCCTGCAGCAAGGCTGACCGGGTCTGATCGAGAGACACGACGTCGGCCTCCAGGCCGCGCACCGACTCCTCGGCGAGCGCCAGCTCCGCCTCAGCGGCCCTGACCGACGCTGCCCTGTCGTCGAGGGCGGCGGCATCCGCACGGAGGGCGGCGACGCGTGCCGACGCTGCTGCCACGGCGGCAGCCAGGTCGTCGGCCTCTGGACCGGCGACCTCGCGGGCGACGGCCAGTCGGCTGGTCAGCTCGCGGACCTGGTCGGCATGGGCGTGCTCGACGGCGCTGGCGTCGTCGACCGCGCGACGGGCGGCGCGCTCGGCCTCGGCGTCGGGCGCGTCCGGCCCGGCCGCTGCCTTGTGCGGGTGCTCCGCCGAGCCGCAGACGGGGCAGCTGGCGCCGACGGCGAGCTGGCCGGCGATCTCGGCGGCCATTCCAGTGAGGCGCTGCTCCCGCAGGTCGAGCCAGGTGGCGGTGAGCGCCTGCACGATGCCGACCGACTCTCTGTGCGCCACGACAGCCTCGTCGAGGACCACGGTCAGTCGGTCCGCGTCGAGCCGGGCGGCGGCGCGGCGCTCCACCGCGCGGAGCTCGACCTCGGCCGCCGGCAGCGTCTGGCAGGCGACCTGCGAGGCGGCGTGCGCCAGACGCCCCTGATCGATGCGCCCGGGCAGCTCTGCGAGGTCGGCGCTCGCGGCGGTGAGGGCGGTGTGCAGCTGCGCGCGCCGCGACGCTAGGGCCTCGACCTCGCGGCGTACGGCGAGGCATCGGTCGCGGCGCGGCAGGAGTGCGCGCACCCGAGCGCCGGTCTCGACGGCATGCCGGTGGTGGCGCTCGACCTCCGCGAGGTCGATCGTGGCCTCACCATCCAGGTGCGAGGCCAGGTGGGTGGTGACGGCTGCGGCGTCGCGTGCGGCCACCTCGGCGTCGTGGTCGGCCCGGTCGGCGGCGTCGAGGAGCGGAGCGAGCGCAGCGGCACGCAGGTCGGCCTCGAGCCGCTGTCGGCGTGCCTCGTGGGCCGGCCCGTCCGCTTCGAGACTCTCGAGGTCGCGCAGCGCAGCGCGCCGCCGCGCCTGGGCCTGGGCAGTGGTGCGACCGGCAGCCAGGGCCTCGGCGGCGGTGGACTCCGCGGTGCGCGCCTGGGCGGCGGCCGACTCGGCGACGACGAGCGCGCCGCCGGCGTCGGTGGCGACCGTGTCGAGCCAGGGCGCCAGGTCCGGCGCGGAGCTCTCGAGGGCATGAAGGTCCCAGTCGTCGGGGAAGCCGACGTCGGCTGCCTCGGCGTACCGCTGCAGCAGGTGGGCGATGCGGTCGTGCTGGACACGCGACTGCTGCCGGAGGGTGAGCCGGTGGTCGCGCAGCCAGCGCTCCATCTGCTCGAAGCGGCCGGTGCGGAAGAGCCGCTGCAGCAGGGCGTGGCGCTCCTCCGAGCGGGCCCGCAGGAACGCCTGGAACCGGCCCTGCGGGAGCATCGCGACCTGGCAGAACTGGGTGAGGTTCATGCCCAGCAGTCCCGTGACGAGGTGTCCGGCCTCGTCGATGCGCGAGGTGAGCGGCACCCATCCGCCGTCGACGCGCTCGCTCAGGGTCACCGACGCCTGCTGGACGGTCGTGCCGGTGCCGCGTCTCTTGGGTCGCTCCCACGACGGCGCCCGGACGATCCGGAAGCGGCGCCCGGCCAGGGTCGCCTCGAGGCACACCCGCGGAGCGAGCCCCGGCGGCGCATGGTCGGATCGCAGGCGCTTGGCGGTGCTGCGGTCGCCGGGCACGTCGCCGTACAACGCGAAGCAGACGGCGTCGAGCACGCTCGTCTTGCCGGCTCCCGTGGGTCCGGAGAGGAGGAACAGGCCGGCGTCGGAGAGGGCGTCGAAGTCGACGCCGACCTCGTCGGCGAACGGGCCGAACGCGGTGATCTCGAGACTGTGGAGGCGCATCAGCCGGCTCGGGTGACGTGCAGGACGTCGGCGTCGGGGTCGTCGTGGCAGGCGTCGTGGGCGGCCAGCAGCAGTGCGGACTCGGCGGCCGTGGCGGGGACGCCGCGCAGGTCGGCCACGAAGTCGAGGGCGATGGCGTGGTCGGAGCGGCCGTGGACGCGGGTCTGCGGGGTGTCGCCGACGGGCTCGCCGAGCGGCTCGAACCCGATGACCAGCGTGTGCGGGAACCGGCCGCGCAGCCGCTCCATGGCACGCAGTGGCCGCGGCAGGTCGGTGAGGGTGGCGTGGACCCAGTCGTCGGCGTGGCGCGCCAGCGAAGCGTCGGAGAGCAGCTCGTCGATGTCGCCGCGCAGGCGAGCGAGCCGCCGCGGCACCGGCGCCTCGACGAACTCGGCAGCTGCGAGGCCGCGGGCGTCGAGGTCGACGAGCCAGGAGCCCTTGACGTGGTCGGCCTCGGAGAACGAGTAGGCCAGCGGGGAGCCGCTGTAGCGCACGTGCTGGGTCAGCGTGTGCCGACCGTGCAGGTGGCCGAGGGCGACGTAGTCGATGCCGTCGAAGGTGGACGTCGGCACCATCGAGACCCCGCCGACGCTGATGTCGCGCTCGGACTCCGACGGCTGGGCCCCGGCGACGAAGGCATGGGCCAGCACGACCGAGCGGGACCTGCGGCCGGACAGATCGGCTCGGACCCGGCGCATCGCCTCGACCAGGGCGGCCTCGTGGGAGCGACCGGCCAGCTGCCACGGCTCGCGCAGCGCGTCGGGGTCGAGGTAGGGCAGGGCGTGGACCGCGACCTGGCCGTGCTCGTCGTCGAGCAGGACCGGGGTGCCGACGGTAGCGGGGTCGGTGCGGATGTGGACGCCTGCTGCGTCGATCAGGCGGGACCCGAAGCCGAGGCGCAGGGCGGAGTCGTGGTTGCCGCTCGTGACGACCACCCGCGCCCTCGACGCGGCCAATCGGGCGAACGCATCGTCGGCCAGCCGGACGGCATCGACGTGGGGGAGTGCGCGGTCGTAGACGTCTCCTGCGACGAGCACGACGTCGACCCGCTCACGCTCGACCACCTCGAGCAGGTGGTCGACGAAGGCAGCCTGGTGCGCCAGCATGCCCTCGCGGTGGAAGGACCGCCCGAGGTGCCAGTCAGAGGTGTGGAGGAGGCGCACACGACGAACCTAGACGCGGGGACCGACACCCCGGCGCACCCACGCCGTCAGGCGTAGCGGACGCACCGGTCGCCGTGTGCGAAGCCGTAGAGGACCAGGCCGGAGTCGCGGGCCAGCTGCACCGACAGGCTCGTCGGGGCACCGACCGCGACGAGCGACCCGACGCCCGCCGAGACCGCCTTGTGCACGAGCTCGAACCCGGCCCGGCCACTGACGAGCAGGCAGGAGACCGACACCGACTTACCGGCCAGCACCCTGGCTCCCGCGACCTTGTCGACGGCGTTGTGCCTGCCCACGTCCTCGCGTACGACGAGCAGCGTGCCGTCGGGCTCGCACAGTGCTGCGGCATGTGCGCCGCCGGTGCGCGAGAAGACCTTCTGGTGCCCGCGCAGGGCGTCCGGCAGTCGTCGTACGACGTCGGGCTGCGGCACCTCGCCGGCCCACCGGCTGGCGCCGGGCGGCACGTCGAGCGCCGCGTCGATGCTGTCCTTGCCGCAGACGCCGCACGCGGACGACCCGGTCGCCGAGGTGTCGTGGCGGGTACCGGGATCGCGGACGGGCGGCTCGCGCAGGGTGAGCGTCACGACGTTGAACTCCTGGTCCGGCGCGAGGGCGGTGTCGGTGCAGTAGGCCACGCTGGCCACGTGACCCGCACCCAGACTCCCACCGGGGAGCAGCCCCTCGTGCGCGGCCCACCCGGCCGCGAGCTCGAAGTCGTGGCCCGGGGTGCGCATGGTGACCCAGGCCCGGTGTGCCGGCACGCCCGGCCAGGCGAGCCGGATCTCGAGCGGCTCCTCGGTGGCCAGCCGGTCCTCGCGCCGCGACACGGTGTCGCCAGCGTGCACCTCGACCCGGGTGCGGGTCGTGGGTCCGGGACGGCGAGCCAGGTCCGTCATGTGGGGCTGCCGTACGCCTTCTTGACCGCGATCCTCCGGCGCAGCTCGTCGGTCATGTCGACGAGGTTGCGGCGCACCGTGAGATCGAGGGACCTGCCTGCGATCAGCTCCTCGGCCCGGGCCACCACGTCGTCGGACAACGCGGTGATCGGGAAGAAGGACCGCACCGCGGTGCCCAGCACCCAGCCGGCGTGCACCTGCTCCAGGTCGACGAGCGCGTCGAGGTAGCGGCCGGCGTAGGTGCCGGTGAGGTGCTCCTGCCCGCTCCGCCACATGCCCAGGCCGGCCGCCTCGAGCTCGTAGTTGGGCACGTCCGCCTCACCGGTGAAGCGCTGCCACGCCCAGGCCTTGGCCTCGGCGTCGGGCAGCGAGGCAGTCGCGCGGGAGTGCTCGACGCTCGCTTTGGCGGTCGGCTCGGCCGCGAGCGCGGCGTCGAGCTCGTCGCGGGTCGTCTGACCCAGCGAAGCGAGCGTCACGAGGATCGCCCAGCGCACGTCGAGGTCGACCTCGACGCCGTCCGGCACGTGACCGGCGAGCCAGGCACGGAGCGTGCCGGCGTCGGTGGCGCTGTCGACCGCAGCCTGGAACGAGGCGAGCTGCAGCGTCGAGCCCGGCTCGCCCGAGGCGGTCTTGGCGATCATCACCTCGTGGATGCGGGCTCGTGCCGCGACCGGGTCGGCGGCGAGCCCGGCGGCCTTGCTGATCGCCCACGGCATCGTGAAGGACACCGCGTCGTCGTTGTCCTCGTTGGGCATGCCGGACTCGACCAGGTCGATGACGTCGGCGGGGTCGATCGCGGCGTTGTGGAAGGCGCTGCGGACGTTGTTCCAGATCCCGGAGCGCAGCCGGGCGTCGTCGGTGGTCGGCAGCGCGTCCTTCAGCAGGGTCACCGTCTCCGGGTCCGGCTGCACCAGTGCCCAGGTGTCCTCGTACGGATCGAGCACGACGGCCGCCCCGGCGCGAGCGGAGAGGGGCGTGTGGTCACCGGCCACCGTGAGCGACTCGATCTTCCACGCCTCGCCCGGGGTGGCCGTCGCGACCCGGAGGACGTGCACGCGCTCGGCGGGGGCCCCGGCGGGAGGGGTACGGCGGACGACCGACGCCTCTCGGTCTAGCACCAGCGCGTCGGGACCGGCGGTGCGCAGCCACGACGAGGTGAACTCGGACAGGTCACCCGCGCCGGCCTTCTCCCACGACCCGAAGAGGTCGTGCATGTCCGCGTTGCCGAATCGGTGGGACTCGAAGTGGTCGATGGCCCCCCTGAAGAAGACGTCGTCGCCGATGCGGGCGTTGAGCTGCTTGAGGATCGAGGAGCCCTTGGCGTAGGAGATCCCGTCGAAGTCCTGCAGCGCCGCTGTCGCGTCGAAGGCGCCGTTGCCCGCGACCGGGTGGGTCGAGGGCCGCTGGTCGGCCACGAGTCCCCACTGTCGGCGGGCGTACGCGTTGTGGGTCCAGGCGTCGTCGTACTCCGTGACGTCGGCGGTGACCCGGTTGCCCATGTACTCGGCGAAGGACTCGTTGAGCCAGAGGTCGTCCCACCACTTCGGCGTGGTGATGTTGCCGAACCACTGGTGCGCCATCTCGTGCGCGAGCGTGGTGGCGCGCTGGATGCGCAGGCCTCGGGTGACGCGCGAGCTGAAGATCAGCGGGTCCCGGAAGGTCACGCATCCGGGGTTCTCCATCGCACCGGCGTTGAACTCGGGCACGAAGGCCTGGTGGTAGTTGCCGAACGGGTAGCGGATGCCGAAGAGCCGGTGGAACTCGTCGAAGCACTGCCTGGTCATCGTGAGCAGCTCGTCGGCATCCTTGTCGAGGTCGGCGGCGAGCGAGGCGCGCGCGCTCAGGCCGAGCGGGATGCCGTCGTGCTCGTCGGTCACGAGGTGGTAGGGGCCGGCGACGATGGTGACGAAGTACGTCGACAGCGGCTGGCTCTGCTCGAACTCCCACACCCCGGGCTCGACCTGCTGACCCGGCGCGTTGCCGATGACCACCCAGTCACGGGGGGCGACGACGTGGAAGGTGTACGGCGCCTTGAGGTCGGGCTGGTCGAAGCAGGCGAAGATCGTGGGCGCGGCGTCCATGAAGCTCATGCCGTAGACGTAGTGCTTGCCGTCGGCCGGGTCGACGGACCGGTGGAGTCCCTCCCCATCGTTGCGGAACGGCATCACCGCGTCGACGACGAGCTCATGGCTCCCGGCAGACGTCTCGAGCGGCAGTCTGCCGCGGTCCAGCGTGTCGGGGTCCAGAGGCAGGCCGTCGAGGGTGATCGCGTTGACGCTGACCGGCTTGAGGTCCACGAACGTCGACCCACCGCGGGAGCTGAAGCGGACCGTGGTCACCGACGTGAACGTCGCCTCGTCCGCTGCGAGGTCGAGGCGCACGTCGTACGCCTCGACCTCCAGGAGGGCATGACGCGCCTGAGCTTCGGTGTGCTGGAGGGACTGGGCGAGTGAGGTCACCTGCTCACTCTAGGAGGGCCTCGGCGAGGTCCCGTCCTGTGACGGTCGTCTCGTGGGGGAGATCACCTCGGAAACGGTCATCCGACAATATTTGTCACCATAGAATGTAATGGTCGCCAAGCGTGGCACGTCCATTACACAGATCTCGAACAGAACTGACAGCTGGTCCGGCAGGGACCGAAGGGATGACGCATCATGAGTTCGCAGTTGCACGAGGCCTACGGGATCGTCCGGGCACGCACCCACTCGCGCGAGGACCAGGCGCTGCTGCGCTCCGTCGAGCTGTCGCGCGAACAGGCTCGCCGGCCCCTGACGTGGCGCATCTTCGGACGCTGATCCTCTGGACCACCCGAGGGGTGCTTCTGGCAGGCTCCTCCACATGACCGACGCCGTACCTCCCACGCCCCAGCTCACCGACGAGACCTTGCGGTCGATCGACCTCACGCGCATCGGCGAGGGCCGATTCAAGGCCACCAACGCCCGCGGCGGCGAGACGTTCATCGGAGGCGGGGGAGACGACCCCGACTTCACCCCGGTGGAGCTGCTGCTGGCCGCGATCGCGGGCTGCAGCGCCGCCGACATCGACGCGATCACCCGCAAGCGCGCGGAGCCCTCGACGTTCGACATGGTCGCGTCGGGGCACAAGATCCGCGACGAGCACGGAAACCACCTGGTCGGGCTTCGGGTGACCGTCGACATCGCCTTCCCCGAGGGCGAGGCCGGCGACGCGGCTCGCACGGCACTGCCGCGCGCGGTGGCCCAGACGCGCGATCGCCTGTGCACCGTGGGCCGCACGGTCGCTCTCGGCGAGCCCATCGAGTACGTCGACGTCTCGGCAGGTGATGCCGGCCAGCCGCCGGCCGACGGGCCGGCCGCACCGCCTCTGGGCTGACAGCGGCCGACTCCTGAGGCCGGACGCCGACTCGGGGTCAGCTGGTCGTCACCGACTCGATCTCCACCGGGGTCTTCGGCTCGCCGTCAGCCGTGCCCTCGACGGTGCCGTCGGCGGCGACCTTGCGCACGACCTCGAGGCTGGACTCGTCGATCGTGCCGAACACCGTGTACTCCGACGGCAGCTGCGTGTCCTCGTAGACCACGAAGAACTGGGAGCCACCCGAGTCGGGCGCCGAGGTCTTGGCCATCGCCAACGTGCCTGCCGGATAGGCCTCGTCGCCGTCGAGCTCGTCCGGGATGGTGTAGCCGGGGCCGCCGGTCCCGCTCGCGGTCGGATCACCGCACTGCAGCACGAAGAGGTTGAACGTCGTCAGCCGGTGGCATGACGTGGAGTCGAAGTAGCCCTGGTCGGCCAGAGAGACGAAGTTCCCCACCGTGCACGGAGTGGCCGAGGCGTCCAGCGTGGCCTCGAGCGTGCCGACCGACGTCTTGATGGTCGCCGTGATGTCGCCGTCCACCGTGGCCGCGGGCGGCGGGGGAGACACCTCTTTCGCCGGCTCAGCCCCGGTCTCGACGTAGTCGCACGCCGGGCGGCCATCGGTGTCGATGGCGTCGCCTCCTGAGTCGTCACCGCACGAGGCGAGCAGGAGGAGAAGGACCGCAAGGGGAGCCAGCATTCGCGTGCGCATGGCCGCGATAGTAGGCGAGATCCCTCGCGGGCCGCCGACCTGCGTCCTCGGCACCGTGGCCGGGCCGAGCCTCAGCCGTCGCCGCCGAAGGGCCCCGAAGGAGCGAAGGCCAGCGCGGCGAAGCGCTCGCCCATGCGCTGGTGAGTGGCGGCGTCGGGGTGCAGCTCGTCGGGTAGAGGCAGCTCAGCCGAGTCCGCGGCGCCGTAGAGCTCGCGTCCGTCGAGGTGGTGCAGATGCGGATCAGCAGGGGCGCGCTGGGCCACGATCCGGGCCACCTCGTCCCGGATGACTGCGAGGGTCAGCTTCCCGCTGGCACGGTCGGCCGGGTCGCCGGTGGCGCGGAAGAGCAGCCGACCGGTGCTGAGGCCCGCCGAGTCCGTGGCGGTGGGACCCGGGGTGTCCTCGTGGATCGGGCACAGGATCGACGACACGACCAGCAGCGGCGTCTCCGGGTGCCCGTCGCGGATCGTGTCGAGGAAGCCGTGGACCGCGGGCGCGAAGGCGCGCAGGCGCATCAGGTCCAGGTTGACCAGGTTGATGCCGATCTTGAGGCTGACGAGGTCGGCCGGGGTGTCTCGCATGACCCGGGCCACGAACGGGTCGAGCAAGGCGCTGCCGGCGAAGCCCAGGTTGATCAGCTCCACGCCACCGAGCCGGGCGGCGAGCGCCGGCCAGGTCGTGGTGGGGCTGGCCGCGTCGGACCCGTGGCTGATCGAGCTGCCGTGATGGAGCCAGACCGGGCGGTCCCTCTCGCGGGGCTGCACGGGCGCATCGGTGCGGAGGGCGATGAGCTCGGTGGTCTCGTTGTGCGGAAGCCAGATCTCCACGTCCTTGGGGTCCGAGCCCAAGCCGGTGAAGCGGACGGTGGCCGGCTCCCCGGCCCGGGCCTCGGCTGTCCCGGTGGCGAGGTCGATGGTCAGGGTGTTGCCCGTGGAGACGATGGCCTGGCCGGCGAGACGACCATCGACGAGGAGGTCGTACACGCCGTCGGGCCGCGGCGGGGCGCCGACGTAGACCCGCTTGGTGGCCAACGTGTCCAGCTCGATGCTCGTGGCCCTCGTGCGAAATGCCACCCGCACTCCCGTTGGCTGCGCCTCCGCCATGGCCAGCTGTCCGTCGGTGCACTGGGCGCGCGCCCAGGCGGGCAGTCGGTGCGGCAGCACGCCGCGCTCGGTGCGCTCGGTCTCGATCGCCCCGCGCAGCAGGTCGTCGGTCAGTGGCGTGGTGGTCCAGCTCGGGTGGCGCATGGGATCGTCCTGGTGCTCGAAGGTCGGTGGCTCGGTCGTGGCGGAGGAGGGCGGCGTCGGTGGCCGGGCGGTCAGGCTGGCGGCCAGTTCCGCAGCAGGGCGTCGAGGGCGTCCAGGACTCGTGGCCAGGACTCGGCGGCGGCAGGGGAGCTGTGGTCGTAGGCCCCGGCCATCTCGAGGCTGACGTAGCCGTGGAAGACGCTGCCCAGCAGCCGGACCGCATGTGTCTGCTCCGACTCCGGCACCTCGTAGCCGCGCAGGACCGCCTGCGTCATCTGGACGTGCCTGCCCCCGGCGCTGGCTGCAGCGACCTCGGGGTCGAGCCGGTGTCGCGCGGCGGCGTAGCGGCCAGGATGCTCGACGGCGTAGTCGCGGTAGACGTTCGCCAGGGCGACCAGGGCATCCCTGCCGGCCCTGCCCGCGAGTGCTGCGCTGCCCCGGTCGGCCATCTCCTCCAGCGCGAGCAGGGTGATCTGCGTCTTCAGGTCGTCGGTGCTGGCCACGTGGGAGTACAGGCTGGCGGGCTTCACGTCGAAGCGTCGCGCGAGCTCCGAGACCGTGAGGTCGTCGAATCCCACGTCGTCGGCAAGCGCCGCGCCCGCTCGGACGAGCCGCTCCCTGGTGAGTCCTGCGCGTGCCATGTCGCTCCCTCGGATGTCGGAGGGCCGAGTCTGCTCTACCTAATGCATATAGGCAAATTGCTACGCACTATAGGGTTGTCGTCCGGGCCGCACCGACGTCCGGCGTGTCCTCCGGCTGGAAGTCGCGGGCCCAGTGCTGACCCACGAGGTCGTGGCCGAAGCTGTGCTGCTGCTCCTCCTCGTCGACCGGGCTGAGTCCCGCGGTCTGTAGATCGTCCGGGCGGAGGCCAGCACGTCGTTGGTCCACAGCGTCATCCGCCGGTAGCCGGCGTCTCGGGCGAAGCCCAGGCGTGCTCGCCGCCTGCCAACCGCCGCGCGAGCGGATCACGGCTGCGGGGACAGGCAGCTCGCGGCCCCGCCCGTGGGCTCCGCTCGACCCGCCTGATCGACGCCCGACGACCGCCCGCGCCGTACGTCAGGCCGAGCCCTCGCCCCGGGGCGGCCGTCGCGTGAGGAGCTCGCGCGGTGTGCTCACCGAGACCTGCTCGGCGACCGCGGCGTCGGGGATGGCCGCCTCGATCGAGGCGAGCGGCGTCGCGTCGGCCATGTCGAAGGGGTAGTCGGTGCCCAGGCAGAGCCGGTCGGCTCCCACGCGTTCGAGCAGGAAGCGGAGGGAGTCCGTGTCGTGGGTGAGGGTGTCGAACCAGAAGCGGCCGAGCAGCGACCGCGGGGAGACCGACAGCTTCTGCTGCGGCTCCGGGCGCACCGACCAGCCGTGCTCGAACCGGCCGATCTGGTAGGGCAGGAAGCCGCCGCCGTGGAGGAGGGCGATGCGCAGGTTCGGGTGGTCGGTCAGCACGCCGCCGAACATCAGCGACCCCGCCGCCACGGTGGTGTCCGTCGGGTTGCCCACGAAGTTGTGCAGGTAGTGGTCGTGCATGCGCTGGGCGCCCGCCACGTTGTCGGGGTGCAGTACGACGGCGAGGCCGGCGTCGGCCACCGCACCCCAGATCGGGGCGAGGTCGGGGTCGTCGAGGTTGCGGCCGGCCACGTTGGTGCCGAACTCGAGTCCCACCACCTGCTCGATGGACAGCAGGCGGTCGAGCTCCTTGAGCGACAGGTCGGTGTCCTGCAGCGGCAGCGTGCCGAGCACGACGAACCTGTCGGGATGGGCGAGCGCCATGTCGACCATCGCGTCGTTGTGCAGGGTCGCGGCGGCAGCCGCCTCCTCCGCCCCGTGGGCGTACGAGAAGTGGGTGGGCGGCACCGAGAGGGCCTGGGTGCGGACACCCGAGGCGTCCATGTCGGCGAGTCGGGCGGCGGTGTCGCTCATGCCCGCGGGCGTCGGGCCGCTGACCCGCCCGGAGGGGTAGTGGAAGTAGAGCTCGCCGTCGCGGTCCTCCAGCCTCGGAGCGATGGACGGCGCGTTCTCGGCCAGTCCCACGAGCAGGGGAGCGGGGATGGTGTGGGCGTGGATGTCGATGGTCACGGGTTGTCATTCCTGTCGTGGGTGGATTCGGGCCGGCGCCAGAACACGATGCGGCGCTCGGCGGCCCAGATGATGAGGTAGGCGATGAGCCCGAAGGCGAGGAACACGAAGATCAGGACCCACACGGCCGGGGTGTCGTAGCTGGAGCGGTAGCGCAGCATGAGGAAGCCCAGGCCGCGGTCGGCGCCGACGAACTCCGACACGATCGCTCCGATGATGGCCGTCGTCGCGCCCATCTGCAGCCCACCGAAGATGACCGGCAGGGCGAAGGGGATCTTCACCTTGCGCAGGATCTGCCAGCGGGAGGCGCGCAGCGACCGCATCAGCGAGATCGAGTCCGCCTCGGCCATCGCCAGCCCGGACAGCGTGGTGATGAAGACGGCGTAGAAGCAGGCGATCGCTGCCTGGACGACCTTGCCGTCCAGCCCGAAGCCGAACCAGGCGATGATCAGCGGGGCCAGGATCACCGTGGGCACCGACTCCGCGGCGCTCAGGAGCGGCAGGTACGCCGCGCGGAGTCGCGTCGACGAGCCGAGCAGGACGCCGAGCAGGAAGCCGATCGCCGCTCCCAGGGCCAATCCGAGGACGATCTCGCCGACGGTGCGGGACACGTGCTCGAGGAACCCGTTGGCGCCGTACACGCGGGGGACTGCGTCCCACACGTCCGCCGGCGCCGGCAGCAGGATCGGAGCCACCAGCTCGGCCTGTGCGGAGAGGTACCAGACCAGGTAGAGCACCGGCGCCACGGCGACGGAGAGCCAGTACGGCGACCGGAAGCGTGGGCGTCGTGCCGGACCCGACGCGCTGGCGAGGGTGGGGGACGGCCGCGTGACGGTGCTGCTCATGACTTCCTCCCTCGGGCCTGCTCGGACCAGAAGACGACCCTCTGCTCGAGGAAGTCCATCGCCGAGACGAGGCTGACGGCGATGACCAGCACCGTGGTCACCACGGCCATGGTCAGCGGCATGTTGAGCTGCAGCGAGTACTCCTTCGCCAGGGTGCCGAGCCCCCCGGACGAGGCCGCGAGGATCTCGGCGACCAGGACGCCGGTGAAGGACAGCAACATGGCGTGCTTGATCCCGACCATCACCATCGGGATCGCGGTCGGCATCTGCAGCTTGACGAAGGTCTGGGTGCGCGAGGCGTTCAGCGACCTCATCAGGGTGAACTCCTCCCTGCTCGGCATGGCCAGGCCGATCATCGTGTCGATCCACACGGGGAAGAAGCAGATGGCGACGGCGATCGCGATCTTGCTCTCCGCGCCGAAGCCGAGCCAGCCGATGAACAGCGGCGCCAGCACGATCTTGGGCAGGGCCTGCAGCGCGATGGTGTACGGCGTGATCGCGGTCCGGATGAACGGCGAGGCGCCCATCACGATGCCCAGGAAGAGGCCGAAGGCGCAGCCGAGCACCCAGGCGATGAGGACGGCCAGCAGGGTGCCGCGCAGGTCCTCCCACCAGTAGCCGCTCTCGAAGAGCTGGCCCAGTCCTCGGAGCGTGTCGGTGGCGGTGGGGATCACCGTCCGGTTGAGTACGCCGGTGCGAGGCAGCACCTCCCAGGCAGCGATGAGCACCCCCAGGGTGCCGAGCATGATGCTCAGCGTGATCGCTCGCTCGGAGGGGTGCACGCGGGTGCGTGCCTTGACCTCACGGGTCGCGACTGTGGTCATCGCAGGTCCAGCAGGGCGCGGGCCTCGAACATGATGTCGGCGAACTCCTGGGTGCGCATCAGCTCGGTCTCGCGGGGCCGGCCGAACGGTACGTCGATCACGTCGATGAGGCGTCCCGGCCGGGCGCTCATGACGGCGATCCGGTCACTCATGAAGACCGCCTCGGAGATGTTGTGCGTGACCAGGATGGTGGTCTTCTTCGTGTGGGCATGGACCCGCAGCAGCTCCTTGTTCATCGTCTCCCGCGTGAACTCGTCGAGCGCTCCGAAGGGCTCGTCGAGCAGGAGCAGGTCCGGGTCGTGGATCAGCACGCGACACAGGGCCGCCCGCTGCTGCATGCCGCCGGAGAGCTGCCAGGGGTAGGAGTCGGCGAACTCCGAGATGCCGACCATCTCGAGCAGCTCGTGAGCGCGGTCGAGGTAGTCGCTCTTGGAGCGGCCGAACACCTCGATGGGCAGCAGCACGTTCTTCAGCGTCGTCCGCCAGGGGAGCATCACGGCCTTCTGGAACATCATCCCGATGTCGCGGCGCGGCCCGGTGATCTGCTCGCCCTTGACGTGCACCGTGCCCGCCGAGGCCGGCAGCAGGCCGCCGATGATGTTCAGCGCGGTGGACTTCCCGCATCCGCTCGGCCCGAGCAGCGAGATGAACTCGCCGTTGCGGATCTCGAGGTCGAGCCCCTCGAGGGCCGTGACGGTGCCACGGCCGCTCGAGTAGGTCTTCGTCAAGCCCCGTGCGCTGACCAGGGCGTCATCCCCGCCGACGTCGTCCAAGGAGGACTCAGCCTGTGTACTCTGCGGCATCCTGCTGCACCTGCTCTCGATCGAAGTCGTTCGCGAAGTCCAGGAAGTCCTCGTTGAGGAAGGCGTCCAGGTCGTACTCCGGCGCGTTCTCCATCGTCGAGGCGATGGTGTCGAGGAAGTCCTTGGTCGACTCGACCTGGTGCTCGCCGAGCCGATCCGGGTTGGGCGGCTTCACCTGCTGCTCGGCGAGGTCGAAGCGCAGCTCGCCCTGGGAGACGCCGTCCTCGTTCTCCTCGAACGCCTCGGGGATCGCCTTCCGCATGATGTTCTCGCACTCCTCCAGGTTGGCGAAGCAGAACTCGATGCCCATCGCCGTGCCGCGAGCGAGCCGGCGCAGTGCCTCCGGCTTCTCGTCGACCACCTCCTGGGTGGTGATGATCCCGCGGGCGGGGAACGTGTCGAAGATGCTGGGGGTCAGGTCGGCGAGGTTCAGTCCGGCGGTCTGCAGCGCGAAGATGTCGTTGTACGCCGTGGAGTAGGCGTCGACGCGGTCCTCGGTGATGGCGGAGAACGTCTCGGGGCCACCGGACCCGATGGGGATCAGGCTCACGTCCGAGATGGGGTCGATGTCCTCGGCCCTGAGCGCGGCCTCCAGGAACGCGACCTCGCCGCCGCCCGGCTCCGAGATGCCGATGCGTGCCCCGTCGAGGTCGGCCACCTCCTTGATGCCGGAGTCCTCGGGAGCGAAGATGCCGAAGATCGCGCCGTTGCTGTAGGTGAAGATGTCGACGAGCGGGATGCCCGACAGCAGGCCCTCGCCGACCGAGGGCATGGACGGGTTCGCCGCGTCGACGTTGCCCGCGGCCAGCTGCTCCACGGCCTCGCCGCTGCCGCCCGCCGCATTGAACTCGACGTCGAGGTTGAGGTCGTCGTAGTAGCCGAGCTCGTCGGCGACCGCCCACCCGAACCACTCCGCGGTGAAGGTGCCTTCGGCGGCCATCGCCATGCTGATGGAGAGCCTGGCGTCGGGATCCGACGACTCCTCCTCGGAGTCCCCGCCGCCGCACGCGGTGGCCGTCATCAAGAGAGCTGTCACGGCTGCTGCCGCTCGGAAATGCTGTCGCCTCATCCTTGGTCTCGCCCCTTCGCGTCGCCACCGATGGTCGGTGTGCCGGTACACCATGTCCCGGGTGTGACGAGTGTCACCGCTCGTCGGAACCAACAGTCTGACGAACTCGAGCACTTGTCAAGACAGTGTCTCGCTCAGCGAGTCGCCCGCCAGGGAGGTCCCAGCGCTCCGATGCCACTGGCCGAGGTAGCCCAGGCGGCGCGACAGCTCCTGGGCTGCGCGACGCACGTCGGCGCCGAGCCGGGCCGGGTCGCGCGGGCCGAGCCGGTCGGCGGGGCAGCTCAGGGTGAGCGCGCCCAGGCAGGCACCCGACGCCCCGAAGAAGGGCGAGGAGATGGCGGCGCCGTTGTGGACCCACCGGCCGACGCTGGCGGAGTAGCGCCGGCCACGGTCGGTGGCGATGACGCGACGGAAGGCCTCGGCGTCCAGGAGGCTGGCCGGTGTCCAGCGCTCGAAGCGGGCCCGGTCGAGCACCTGGTCGACCTCCTCGTCCGGCATCCCGCACAGGATCGCCGTGCCCGAGGCGGCCGTGGTGAGCGGGAAGGGCTTCCCGAGCTCGATGACGTAGCGGATCGGGTGGGTGCAGTCGATCTTGTCACGGAAGACGACGTGGTCGCGCTGACGCACGGCCAGGTAGCAGGTCTCGCTGTGCCGCAGCACGAGGTCGCGCAGGATCGGGCGGGCGGCATTGGTCAGGCTGTCCTGCCCGTGGGTCACCGCGGCCAGTGAGAACAGGCGCGGACCGACGACGTACCGGCCGTGCTCAGGGTCGCGGCGCACGCAGTCGAGCTCCTCGAGCTGCAGCAGCAGGCGGGAGACGGCGCTTCGGTCGATGCCGGTGAGCCGCGCCGCGGCCCGGACGCCGACGCCTTCGG
Organism: Nocardioides sp. LHG3406-4; assembly: GCF_049897745.1. Lineage (NCBI taxonomy): Bacteria > Bacillati > Actinomycetota > Actinomycetes > Propionibacteriales > Nocardioidaceae > Nocardioides > Nocardioides sp. LHG3406-4. The sequence goes on along the minus strand of NZ_JAFCWV010000002.1, from coordinate 999,214 downwards.
GTCGGGCGGCGACGAGCTCGATCAGGGTCACCAGCCGGGCCGCGGTCCCGGTGGTGCGTCCGTTCTCTTCGTAGGAGGGGAGCACGCGGTCATGTTAGGTTACTGAACGGGACACTGTCTCATTCATTACACCTGGATCCGCCCCGCGGGGTCGGAAGGAGCGAGCGACATGGCGACGGCTGCGGATTACCTGGCGACGGCGATCGAGGCCTACGAGGTGGACGCGGTGTTCCTCGTCCCGACGGTGCTCAGCGACACCCTCGTGGCGATGGAGCAGCACACCGACATCCGGCGCGTGGTGACCCACGGCGAGAAGGCCGCGGCGTACATGGCTGACGGCTACGCCCGGTCGAGCGGACGCCTCGGAGTCTGCATGGCCCAGAACGTCGGTGCGGCCAACCTCGCTGCCGGCCTCCGGGACGCGTACCTGGGGTCGTCCCCGGTGCTCGCGCTGACGGGTGGTCCCTACGAGACGAGCCGCGGCCGACACTACTACCAGGAGATCGAGGACTTCCCGCTCTTCAAGCCGGTGACGAAGGTGAGTGGCCAGGTGCACGACGCGGCCCGGCTCCCCGACATGCTGGCCCACGCGGTGCGGACCTCGATGTCGGGCCGGCCCGGCCCGGTCCACCTCGAGCTCGCCGGCCACACGGGGGACGTCCTCGAGGCGCAGGAGCTCGACGCCGAGGTGCCGCAGGTCCCGCACCGGCTTCCGGCACCCGTCGTCCAGCCCGACCCCGACGCCGTACGCCGGGCGGCCGAGGTGCTGCGAGGGGCGCGGCGTCCGGTCATCGTCGCGGGTGGGGGCGTGCGGACGGGTGGTGCGGGTGCACAGGTGCTGGCGCTCGCCGAGCAGCTGCAGGCGCCAGTCGCCACCTCGCTCAACGCCAAGTCCGTCGTCCCCGCCGACCATTCCCTCGCCGTCGGGGTGCCCGGGCTCTACGCGCGCGGCAGCGCCAACCAGGTGCTGGTCGAGGCGGACCTGGTCCTCTTCGTCGGGACGCAGACGGGCAGCCAGCTCACCCTCACCTGGACGGTCCCGCCGATCGACGTCCAGGTGATCCAGATCGACGTCGAGCCCACGGAGCTGGGGCGGCACTACCCGAGGACCGTCGGGATCCAGGGCGACGCGGGCCGCACGGTCGATGCCCTGCGCGAGGCGGTCGAAGACCACCGGCTCGACGGCACCTGGGCGCGACGAGCCCAGGACCTGGGCCGGGCGTGGCAGGAGGAGAACCGGGAGTACCTGACCTCGGAGGCGATCCCGATGCGCCCCGAGCGGCTCTCCAGCGACGTGGGCCGGCTGCTGCCCGACGACGCCCTCCTGGTGGCGGACACCGGCCACGCAGGCATGTGGACCGGCGGCTACGTCGACCTGCGCGAGGGCCAGGACTACATCAGGGCCGCCGGGTCCCTCGGCTGGGGCCTGCCGGCCGCTCTCGGTGCGGCGCTCGGCCGCCCGGACCGGCCGGTGGCACTGTTCACCGGTGACGGGGGCCTGTGGTACCACGTGGCCGAGCTGGAGACCGCGGCCCGCTGGGACATCCCGGCCGTCATCGTGGTCAACGACAACCGGTCGCTCAACCAGGAGATCAACCCGTACACGAAGGCCTACGGCGGGTCGCTGACCGGTCGGCACCACGAGCTGTGGCACTTCCAGGACATCGACCTGGCCGCCCTGGCGTCGGCCTTCGGGGTCGGCTCCCGCCGGGTCACCCGCCCAGGGGACCTCGACTCCGCCTTCGACGAGGCGTTCAGCCACGGCGGCCCGTTCCTGCTCGACGTCGTCACGGACATGGAGGTCGTCGCCCCGAAGGGGGTGGCGACCCCGGCGGCTCGCTAGGGGCGGTGGCGCGCCTGCGCGCCGACGACCTGGTTGCGGACGCGGCCCAGTCGCTCGACCTCGACCTCGACGACGTCCCCCGGCTGGAGGAGCCGGACGGGGGTGCGGGCGTAGCCGACCCCCGACGGGGTGCCGGTGGCCAGCAGGTCGCCCGGCCGGAGCGTGAGGGTGCGCGAGACCTCGGCCAGGGTCTCCCCGACGCCGAAGATCATCTGGTCGGTCGAGGCCTCCTGCACGGTCTCACCGTTCACCCGCGTGGCCAGGCGCGGGCCCCGGCTCAGGTCGCCGATCTCGTGGGCCGGCGTCATGGCGCCCAGCGGGCCGGACGCGTCGGCGTTCTTGCCGACGGTCCACTGGCTGGTGAGCTTCTGGGCACGGCGCGCGGTGACGTCGTTGAAGGGGGAGTAGCCGACCACCGCGGCCAGGGCCTCCTCGGGGGTCGCGTCGACCAGCGTCCGACCGACCCACGCCATGACCTCCCCCTCCCAGTCGAGCCCGTCCTCGTCGGGGGGCACCGGGATGGCGGCGCCGTCGACGGTGAGCGAGTCGGTCCAGCGGCCGAAGATGGTCGGATGGTCGGCTCGCGGCGTACCTGCGAAAGAGCCCTCGGCGACGTGGTCGGCGTAGTTGAGGCCGATGCAGAGGACCTTGGCCGCCGGGAGCACCGGTGGCACCGGTCGCAGCTCCTCCGGGCCGATGCGCGGTCCGGTCGCCGGACCGCTCGCATGCTCGTGAGGTGCGGCCCAGAAGGCGTCGAGGGACGCGACGACGCGGGCGCTCCCGTCGTCGTCCAGGTCCACGACGTCGATGTCGCCGTCGCTGCGCAGCTGGCCGATCAGCTTCATGAGGTCCTCCTGCGTGGCGGTCAGGCCGCGTAGCGGCGCAGGGTCTCGCGACGGATGTGGGTCCCCAGCCCGGCGGCCGCGCTGGGCCCGACGCGGCCGTTCTCGATCGCGGGGCTGTGGTCGAAGAAGCCCTCGGGGTACCAGTCGAAGTACTCGACTGCCAGCGCGGGCACCACGCACAGCAGCAGCTGGCTGTGCACCTCCCACGAGGTGTGCGGAGCGACCGGCACGTTCCAGGCCTCGGCGAGGGCGGCGATCCGCATGAACTCGGTGACCCCGCCGACGCGGTGCACGTCGGGCTGGAGGATGTCGACGGCCCCGAGCTCGAGCAGCTCGCGGAACCCGTAGCGGGAGTACTCGTTCTCGCCGCAGGCGATCGGGACCGTGGTGCGCGAGCGCAGCGCGGCGTAGTCGCGAGGGGCGTCGGCCAGGAGTGGCTCCTCGAACCAGGTGACGTCGAGATCGGCCAGGGCCGGCGCCAGGCGGGTGGCCTCGAGCAGCCCGTAGCGCTGGTTGGCGTCGACCATCACGCGTCCCGAGGGGCCCAGCGCGTCGCGGACCAGCCCGACCCGCTCGACGGCGTCGGCCAGGTCCGCCCCGACCTTGACCTTGACGCCCCAGAAGGAGCGCGCGTCGTACTCCTGGGCGGCGGCGACGAGCTCGTCGTGCGAGTACGACAGCCAGCAGCCGTCGCCGTAGACCGGGACCGAGGGCTGTGCGGTGCCGAGCAGGCGGTGGAGAGGGACGTCCATGCTGCGGGCGCGCGCGTCCCAGAGCGCGATGTCGACCGCCGAGATCGCGTACATCGCGACGCCCTTGCGGCCGCGGCTCAGGGCGTGGACGTACATCCGCTGCCAGGTGTCCCGGACGTGGTCGGGGTCCGAGCCCGTCACCAGCGGGGCCAGCTCGGTGCGCACGAAGGACGCGATCGACTCCGCGCCGCCCCCGATGACGTGGCTCCACCCCTGCCCGGTGACCCCGTCGGCCGTCTCCACCTCGACGACGACGACCCCCAGCGAGGCGTACGTCGCCGACGAGCTGCTGATGGGCCGCGGCTGGGGCACGTCGAGCACCCGGACGTCGACTCGCTGGACTCGGCTCATCTCGTCTCCCGGTTGACAGGGCCCGCCTTCTGCAGCACCGTATGAGACAGTGTCTCACACAATGAAGCGTGCAAGCGATACGGAGGACCCGATGACCGACGGCCCCAGCATCAAGACGGTGCGTGCCTTGAGCGAGAAGTACTCCAACTGGGGCCGATGGGGGTCCGACGACCAGGTGGGAACCCTCAACCACATCAGGCCCGAGGACGTCGTCGCGGCCGCCCAGCTCGTGCGCAAGGGCCGCATCGTGGAGATGGGGCTGCCGATCGACGACGCGGGCCCGCAGAGCGGGGGAGGGGGCTTCGGCCGCTTCAACCCGATCCACCTGATGATCCGCGACGGGGCCGACGTGGTCGCCGGCACCACCATCCGGGACTTCTACGGCGGCGAGGACAAGTACCTCCGCGGTGCCGACGACGTCCTGATCATGCCGCTGCAGAGCGGCACGCAGTGGGACGCATTGGCCCACATCTTCTTCGAGGGCAAGATGTACAACGGCGTCGAGGCGATGATGGTGGGCAGCAAGGGCGCCCTGGTCAACGACGTGACCTCCGGCTGCGGCCGGATGATCGGGCGCGGGGTGCTCCTGGACGTCCCCGCAGCGAAGGGGGTGCCGTGGCTGGAGCCCGGCTACGCCGTGACCAACGCCGATCTCGAGGCGTGCGAGGAACGGCAGAACGTGACGGTCGGCCGCGGCGACTTCGTGTTCGTCCGCACCGGGCAGATGGCGCAGGTGCGCGACCGCGGCAGCTGGGGTGACTACGCCGGCGGCTCCGCGCCCGGCCTGGGTCTCGACGCCGTGCCGTGGGTGGCCGAGCGGGAGATCGCCGCGCTGGCAACGGACACGTGGGGGATGGAGGTCCGGCCCAACGAGACCCCGGACACCAACCAGCCGCTGCACATCGTCTTCATCGTGCACATGGGCCTGTGGGTGGGTGAGATCTTCGACCTCGAGCCGATCGCGGTCGCCTGCGAGGAGGAGCAGCGGTGGGAGTTCATGTTCTCCGGTCCGCCGCTGCCGATCACCCGAGCCGTCGGGTCGCCCCTCACCCCGTTGGCGATCTTCTGATCCATGGCCGACACCACCACGGACAAGCCTCTTCCCCAGCCGCGTGGCGAGGAGGCCGACTTCTTCGCCGCAGCACGTGCGCACCGGCTCGCCTACCAGCGGTGCCGCGCCTGCGACCGTACGGCGAGCTACCCGCGCGTCCTGTGTCCGCACTGCGGATCTCTCGAGGTGGCCCTGCTGACCTCGGAGGGACGCGGCGTCGTGCACGCCTTCACCACCCAGATGCGGCCCGGGGGGCCGGGCTTCGCCGCCGATGTTCCCTACACACTCGCTCTGGTCGACCTGGAAGAGGGCTTCCGGGGCTTCGGCGACCTCGTCGGCGTCCCGGTGGACGAGGTCAGGATCGGTCTCCCGGTGCAGGTCGTCTTCGACGACGTGACCGATGACGTGACGCTGCCGCGCTACACCCCCAGAACCGGAGAGGGCTCATGAGCCTGCGCAGCAGGGCCGCCATCGTCGGCGCGGCCGAGGCCGACGTGACCCCCGGTCACGGCCGGTCCCCCCTGGGACTGGCCGGTGAGTCCGCGGTCCAGGCCCTGGCGGAGGCTGGCCTGACGATGGCCGACGTCGACGGCGTGTTCACCACCTCGTCCTACCACGGGTTCCCGGGCCTGAACGCCTGCGAGTACCTCGGACTCGACCCCAGGCATGTCGACACCACGGCGATGGGCGGGTGCTCGTTCGTGTCCCACCTCGGTCATGCCGCCGCTGCGATCGAGACGGGGCAGTGCGACGTCGCGCTGGTGACGTACGGAAGCACCCAGCGAAGTGACGGGGGGCGCCTGGTCAGCCTGGCGGAGAAGCTGGTCTTCGAGGAGCCCTACGGCTTGATCCACCCGATCGGGGCCTTCGGCATGATCGCCCACCGCCACATGTCGGAGTACGGCACCACGAGCGAGGACCTCGCCCGGGTGGCGGTGTCGGCGCGCGAGTGGGCACGACTCAACCCAGCCGCGCCGTCGCACGAGCCGCTCACCGTGGAGGACGTGCTCGCGTCGAAGATGATCGCGACGCCGCTGCACAAGCTCGACTGCTGCCTCGTCACCGATGGTGGTGCCTCGGTGGTGCTGACCTCGGCCGAGCGGGCGCGGGACCTCCCGCAGCGTCCGGTCTACGTGCGGGGGGCGGGCGAGGCGGTGAACCACCGCAACATCCTGGCGATGCCCGACCTCACGACGACGCGGGCCGCCGACAGCGCGGCGCGGGCCCTGCGGATGGCCGATCTCCGCGTCGAGGACATGGACTCGGCGCACGTGTACGACGCGTTCACCATCAGCCTGCTGATCCTCCTGGAGGACCTCGGCTTCTGCCCGAAGGGCGAGGGCGGGGGTTTCGTCAGCGACGGGCACATCGCCCCTGGCGGCAGCCTGCCGCTCAACACGACGGGCGGGGGCCTCTCCTACACCCATCCCGGGATGCTCGGGATGTTCCTCATCCTCGATGCCGTGGAGCAGCTGCGCGGAGCTGCCGGCGGCCGGCAGGTCGACGGCGCCACGCACGCGCTCGTGCACGGCATGGGACTCACTCTCGCGGCGCACGCAACGGCCGTCCTTTCTACGGAGGCATGATGACCGAGAACCCCTTCGGAACCTGCGACGCGGTCACCGTGACCGTTCTGGTCGACAACTTCATCGACATGCTCATGCCCGACGCACCGGACATGCGTCGCGTCGGCATGCCGGAGCACTTCGCGCCCCGTCGGGGTACGCCGCTGGCCGAGAACGGCATCTCGTTCCTGCTCCGCGTGGAGCACGGGCACCGGGAGACGACCGTCCTGTTCGACGCCGGCATCAGCGCTCTCGCCCTGCGCCACAACGCCGAGGTCCTCGGGATCGACCTCACCACGGTGGACCAGGTCGTGATCAGCCACGGGCATCCCGATCACTTCGGTGGCATCTACGGCGCGCTGGAGGCGATCGGGCGGCCCGTGCCGGTCACCGCGCACCCACACGCCTTCCGTCCGCGGATGATCACCCGGGCCGACGCGGTGCTGCCGTACTTCAACCGCGACCTGACCGAGAGCGCGGTGCACGACGCCGGAGGACGGCTGGTCCTGGTCCGCGACCCCATCCCGGTCGCACCCGGGGTGTGCACCAGCGGCGAGATCGAGACCACCGTCGACTTCGAGCACGAGGTCCCCTCCGGACGGCTCTGCATCTGCGACGGGCGCCTGGAGCCCGACCCGATCGACGACTACCTGACCCTGATCCTGAACGTGAAGGGTCTGGGCCTGGTCCTGCTCGACCCGTGCGGGCACGCAGGCGTCGTGAGCGCGACCAGGCACGCCCAGCGGCTCACCGGGGTCGACCGGGTGCACGCCCTGATGGGCGGCTTCCACCTCGGCCACCCCGGCATCTCGCAGGAGAAGATCGACAGCACCGCTGCCGAGCTGCAGAAGCTGTCGCCTGCCCTGGTCTCGCCCATGCACTGCAGCGGCTTCCGCGCCCAACGCGCAGTGGCCGAGGTGCTGCCCGACGCTTTCCGGCAGATGGCCGTCGGCACCCGCCTGGAGTTCCGCGCCTGAGCTCACGCGCCCCGGTCAGGAAGCCGCACCGGGGCGACGAGCTAGTCGGAAGGACCCCAGGCGCCGTCCCACCCGAGCCGGCGCGACAGGCCGTTGGCAGCCTGCAGCACCGACGGGCCGATGGTCGACGCCGTCTCCGGACCGAGACGATCGATCGGAGCACTGACCGTGAGAGCGCCGCGGCACTGTCCCGTCGCGTCGAAGAACGGGGAGGCGACGCCCGCACCGCGGGCCACCCAGCCACTTGCGGAGTAGGCGTAGCCGCGCTCACGGTCCTCCACCAGCTGGCGGCGATAGGCGACCGGATCGACGATGCTGCTCGGCGTGTAGGGCACCAGACCCTGTCGGATCGCGCGCTCCGCGACGCCCTCGGGCAGGGCGGAGAGAATCGCTCGCCCGGCCGCACCGGTGGTCAGGGGGTACGGCGTGTTGAGGTCGACGACGTACCTGATCCGCTGAGTGCTGTCGATCTTCTCCTTGAACACCACCCGCTCGTCCTGCAGCACCGAGACGTACGTCGTCTCGTTGTGCTCCGTGGCCAAGGACTGGAGGAAGGGACCGGCGGCACGCCACAGCGAGTCGCGCTGCCGGACGGCGGCCGCCACGGCGAACATGCGCGGGCCTGCGGAGTAGGTGCCGCGGTCGTCGATCTGCTCGACCCAGCCGACCGTCTCGAGCTGCCGGAAGATGCGGCTGACCGCGCTGCGGTCGATCCCGGTCTCGCGGGCGGCCTCGCGGGGCCCGATCCCGCCTTCACGGAAGCCCACCAGCTCGAGAAGGGTCGCGACCCGGTAGCTGATCGAGGGCGGGGTCGGCGCAGCGCCCTCGTCCTTCGCGGCTCCTGCGTCGTCCTGGTCGTCAGCCATCTGCTCTCCTCGGTCAGCGCCTGATCGTATCCGGAGGCCCGCCCCCGGCGCGCCGCCGACCCGTGGGCGCGTCGGCGCCCGCCGGGTCAGGACGGGCGGGAGGCCAGCACGTGGTCGTACCGGTCGGGGCCGGCGTCGAGCCCGCGCAGCTTCGTCTTCTGGATCTTCGCCGTCGGGGTCTTGGGCAGGTCGGTGGTGAACTCGACGTAGCGCGGGACCTTGAACGACGCGATGTGCTCGGCGCACCAGGCGACGACGTCCGCGGGCACCAGGTCGCCCCCGGGCCGGACGACGACGTAGGCGAGCACCTCCTCGTCCGTCAGCTCCGAGGGCACGCCGACGACCGCGGCCTCGAGGACGTCGGGGTGGCGCTCGATGACGCGCTCCACCTCGAGAGAGGAGATGTTCTCGCCACGTCGACGCACGATGTCCTTCTTGCGGTCGAGGAAGTAGAAGTAGCCCTCGGCGTCCATCCATGCGTTGTCGCCGGTGTGCAGCCACCCGTCGGAGTCGAGCGCCTCCTCGGTCCGGACCGGGTCGTTGAAGTAGCCGCGCATCATCGCGGCGTTGCGCAGCAGCAGCTCGCCCGGCGTCCCCGGCGAGACCACACGGCCCGCGTCGTCGACGATGCGGGCCTCGGTACGCCGGACCTCGGGGTCGGGATGATGGCGAGGGGTTCCCATGGAGCCGGGACGCCGCTCGCCGTCGATGGACTCGGCGAGCCCGAAGGTGGTCTCGCTCATGCCGAAGCCGGAGACGATGGTCAGCCCGAACCTCTCCTCGAGCGCCAGCCGGGTCTCGTGCGCGAGCGCCGGCACGCCGTAGGCAACCTTCACCTCATGGTCCTGGTCGTCGTCGGAGATCTCCTTCTTGGAGAGGATCGCGGTCATGGCCCCGATGTAGTTGAAGGCGTTGACCCGGTGCCGGCGTACCTCCGGCCAGAAGCGGCTGGCGCTGAACCTCGGAGCCAGGACGAGGGAGCCACGGGCTCCGATCGCGCCCATGCTCGAGTAGGCCTGGGAGTTGATGTGGAACAGCGGCAGGCAGGCGTAGATGCGGTCGCCGTCGGCCATGCCCATCCAGTGCGGGTAGCTCTGGCCGGTGAGGACGAAGTTCTCCTGGGTCTGCATCACCCCCTTGGGGTTGCCGGTGGTGCCCGAGGTGTAGATCAGGCTCATCAGGCTGTCGGGGCTCGGATGGGCTGCTGGAGGCGTCGGGTCGGCGGCGGCCAGGGCCTGGGTGAAGCAGCCCTGACCCTCAACCGGCTCGAGCGTGAGCACCGACCGCACGTGCGGCAGCGTCGTGGCCAGGTCCCGCAGCAGCGGCAGGTAGGCGCCGCTGGTGAGCACCAGGACCGACTCCGAGTCGGAGACGAGGTAGGCCGCCTCCTGCTGCTTGAAGCCGGTGTTGATCGCGACCAGGACCGCCCCGATCTTGGCGAGGCCCAGCCAGGCGGCCATGAAGTCGGGGGAGTTGTCGAGCATGAAGGAGACCCGGTCCCCGGGTCGCACTCCCAGCTCGAGCCAGGCATTGGCGGCCCGGTTGATGTGCAGGTCCATGTCGGCGTAGCTGGTCTGCGAGTCGTCCCCGGTCCAGATCAGGTAGGGGCGTTCGGGTACGGCGGACACCGCGTCCTCGAAGAACGAGCGGAAGTCGCGGGCCGGTGTGCCCATGTTTGCTCCTGGGATAGTCTGCTAAGACAGTGTCTCATTAAACAACGAGAATGCTAGGGAGCCAACTCATGCAGCGTCATCGGATCGATGTGATCGCCGGCGACGGGATCGGCACGGAGGTGATGCCGGTGGCGGTGGCCTGCGTCGAGGCGGCCGGGGCTCGGCACGGGTTCGACATCGACTGGCGGCACCGGGACTGGGGGAGTGAGCACTACCGACAGACCGGTTCGATGATGCCCCCGGACGGCCTGGACGAGCTCGCCACCGGGGACGCGATCCTGCTGGGCGCGGTGGGAGCCCCGGACATCCCGGACCACGTGACGCTCTGGGGCCTGCTCATCCCGATCCGCCGAACCTTCGACCAGTACGTCAACCTGCGCCCGGTCCGCATGCTGCCGGGGGTGACCTCGCCGCTGCGCGGACTCGACGCCCTGGACATGGTCATCGTCCGGGAGAACGTCGAGGGGGAGTACTCCGAGATCGGGGGCCGGTTCAACCGCGGGCTTCCTGACGAGACCGCGGTCCAGGAGTCGGTCTTCACGCGACGCGGGGTCTCGCGAGTGGCGACGTACGCCGCAGAGCTCGCGTCGCGCCGGTCCGGGCGGCTGGTGTCGGCCACGAAGTCCAACGGCATCATCCACACGATGCCGTTCTGGGACGAGGTGGTCGCCGACGTCGCGGCAACGCACGGCGTGAGGGTCGAGTCCGTGCTGGTGGACGCGCTCGCGGCGCGCCTGGTCCTCGACCCCCGGAGCGTCGACGTCCTGGTGGCCTCCAACTTGCTCGGGGACATCCTCTCCGACCTGGCCTCGGCGGTGGCGGGCTCACTCGGCATGGCCCCGAGCGGCAACATCAACCCCGGCAGGGAGCACCCGTCGATGTTCGAGCCCGTCCACGGGTCCGCGCCGGACATCGCCGGCCAGGGCATCGCGAATCCCGTCGGTCAGATCTGGGCTGCCTCGATGATGCTGGAGCACCTGGGCGAGCAGGCGGCTGCAGACGACGTCATGGCGGCCGTCGCCTCGGCGCTGGCCGAGGGAGCGCGCACCAGGGACGTCGGTGGCACCTGCGGCACCGCGGAGATGGGTGACGCAGTGGTGGCCCGGCTGAGGAGCTGACGCTGCAGCGGCTCGGCTCTCGGGCGGCGCCGTGCGGGCCGCGGCCTAGGCTCGCGGTCGTGCAGACGCAGACACATGATCTCGCCTTCACCGCGACGGAGGTTCGCAAGAGGTACGTCAGCTGGGACCGCGGCGAGGCGGAGCGGGAGTGGAGCTGCCTGACCCTGCTCGCGCGGCACGCGCCCGGGGTCGCCCCGCGTCCCGTGCGCCGGGAGTCCCACGACGGCGCTCCGGTGGTAGTCATGGAGCGGCTGCCGGGGGAGCCGTTGGGCGGCGCACCTCTGACGCCGATGCAGACCGCAGCGCTCGGGCGCGTGCTGCGGCGTGTCTACGACGTGCCTCTGGAGAGCGTCCTGGCCGCCGGACTCGAGGAGCGCCGCTACGGGCCGACCTCGTTCGCCCTGACCGTGGCCGACTGGCTGAGCGACTCCTACGAGCTCGGCGAGTGCCGCGACCCGGAGCTGGTGGGCGGCGCCGTCGACGCGGCCGCCAGGTGGCTCACCACCCGCACCTTCCCGCAGCCGCAGCTGGTGGCGCTCGGGATAGCCGACCTGAACCCAGCGAACGTCCTGTGGGACGGGCAGACCTGTCGCCTCGTCGACTTCGAGGACGGCGGGCTCACGGATCCGGCGTACGAGCTGGCCGACCACCTCGAGCACCTCGCCGGTCGCCTGGGCGGGGTCTTCGATGCCGAGGCCCTGGTCGACGCGGTCGGGCTCTCGGACGCGGAGCGGGAGCGGATGCGTGCCTACCGCCCGCTGTGGGCCGCCTTCTGGCTGGCGATGCTGCTGCCGGGCAACGGTGGATTCCGGCGCAACCCGCCGGGGACCACCGAGGCGCAGGCCGCCCACGTCATGGCCCTGCTCGACTGAGTCGAGGCACCGGCCGGCGCCTGGGTCAGACGGTGCTCTTGTTCTTCCCCGCGACGCCCTCGGCGACGCCGATGAGAAGGACGGCCGCAACGACCGCGAGGACGAACCCGAGGATGTTGAGCTCGAAGATGCCGCCGGTGCCGAACAGCTGCGCGATCAGGCCGCCGATCAGGGAGCCGACGAGACCCAGCCCGAGCGTCGCGAGGATGCCCAGGTTCTGCTTCCCGGGCTTGATGAGGCGCGCGAGGGCGCCGATGATGAGGCCAGCTACCAGGAATCCGATCATGACCTCAACCTACCCCTGCCCCGTTGGGGCGGGTGGGATCGAGGCGTCCGGCGGCCTCACGAACGCGCCCGATCGCCATCAGGTGGTTCGTGATGTCACGGATGCCCGGCAGGTGCCCGGTCTTGCGCGCCAGGGTCAGTGCGGCGGCGAGTAGCTCTGGGTCGTCGTCCCGGACCTGTTCCAGCGCGAGTCCGGCGACGCCTTCGATGGCACAGAGCTCCACGTCGTGGAGACCGGCCTCCAGGAGCTCCGACTCGAGCTCCTCGGCAGTGTGGAAGTGGCCGGCAGGGAAGCGTCCTCCTGTGGGCGTGCCGTGCTCGAGAAGGTCGACCCACTCCTTCGGATAGGGATGGGGAATGTCCTCGGCCAGCGTGACCATGGCGTGGCGGATGAACCGAGGGATCGCGGCGACGAAGACGAGCCCACCGGCAACGACGACGCGAGCGGCCTCCTCCAGACAGGTGCGCCGTTCCTCGGGGGAGTGCAGGTGGTAGAGCGGGCCGAAGAGCAGCGCTGCATCGAACGAGTCGCCTTCGAAGCGGAGTCGGCGGGCATCCCCGACCTGCGCCGTGAAAGTGCCGTGGCGCCGCGCCTGCACGACCTGTGCCTCCACGGGGTCGATGAGGGTGACCTCGTGCCCCGCCTCAGCCAACCGCGCAGCATGGACCCCGCTAGCGCCGCCGATGTCGAGGATCCTGGACCGAGGGCCGACCCGGTCGGCGATCATCTCCTGGACACGGATGAGCTCGAGAGCGCCTTGGGCGGAGCGGCTCGTCAGCCTCGCGGACTCGTCGAACTGGCGCGCGTAGTAGACCTGGATCGCAGCATCGATCCTCGCCTGATCCATCGCCCGATCCATGCCCAGAGCCTAGGTCAGCGGCGCCTGGCGCTGACGGCGTGAGACTCTCCCGAGGTGAAGGTTTACGTCGCCGGTCCGCTCGCCGACATCGAGACCGTCCGCACGGTGCAGGACGCTGTCGTCGCAGCCGGCCACGAGATCACCCTCGACTGGAGCCGCGGACCGGACGTCACGTTCACCGCCGACTACGGCTCACTCCCGTCGGTCTCGGCCCAGCTCGCGGTCGACGACCTCGATGCCGTCCTCACCGCTGACGCCGTCCTGGTGGTCGCCTCCAGGCACGAGGGTCGTGGCATGTTCGTCGAGCTCGGCGCTGCGCTCGCCCGAGCGCGGCGCGGCGACCTGGCCCACCTGGTCGTCGTCGGGCCCATCCGGCACGAGACGGTCTTCTACTACCACCCCTCGGTCACGCGGGTGCCGGACGTCGGCGAGTGGCTCGCGGCACTGACCTGACTCGCCTCGTCGAGCCGCGACTGCGCGGTCCAACGCGGAGGTGATGCGGTAGAACGGTCGGATGCCGGAGTTCCCGCATCTGATGCACACCGCGATCGACGCGACCGACGCTCGCGGGCTCGCCGAGTTCTATCGCGAGCTCCTCGGGCTGCGGTACCGGTCTGGCGACGAGCCGCCGGCCGACGGGTCCGCGGACGACGACAGCTGGCTCGTCCTCGTCGATGCCGACGGCAGGCGCAAGATCGCCGTGCAACGCGTCGACTCGCTGCCTCGTTCGACCTGGCCGAGCCACGAGGTGCCGATGCAGCTGCACCTCGACTTCTCGGTCAGCTCACGGCTCGAGCTCGAGCGCCAGAGGGAGCGGGCCATCGCTCTGGGCGCGACGGTCCTGCTCGACCGCACCGACGATCCCGAGGCGCTCTACGTCCTCGCCGATCCCGCCGGCCACCCGTTCTGTCTCCTCACGCGCTGAGGGGCAGGGTTCCTAGAATCGCGCCATGACCAACGCCACCCACAGCGTCCGTGAAGCCCGCCGTCTCGCCGAGAGTGCGGCCGCCGTCGTACGGGACGACACCTCGTTCAACACGTCCGCCACCCAGGTGCTCCTCGACCTGACCCGGGCCGTGACGGAGCTGGCCGGGGCGGTCGAGGAGCTTGCCCGCGGGGGCGTGGCGCCGAACGGTGCGCCAGCCGCCGGCGACTCGGACGGCTGACGCACCACGCGGACCTCAGTCGGCCAGGGGAGCCCCGGTGTCGGTGAACTGAGGCTGCAGCTCGGCGAACTGATCTGGATTGACCTCTTCCGCCGGGCCGGCGTAGAGGGCGTTGAACACCAGGTTGAACGTCGAGCGGGGCAGCGAGCGGAACGTGACCTCGCTGCCGTACGTCACGACCTGTCCCTTGCCCACGTCGAAGGAGACGACGTTCGAGGCGCCGCGGATGTGGTCCTCGCCGCGGAGGTAGCCGCTCGCCAGCACGTCACCCTGCGCCGGGTAGGAGGACACGACCTCGGCCGAGTCGTCGGTGACGTTCCATGCCTGGGTGTCGTAGAGCCACACCGGCCAGGAGTCCGGCATGCCCCAGGCGACCGGGTTGTCGGTGTCGAAGTCCTGGTTCAGCAGGCTTCCACCCGTCACGAACTCGTTCTCGTCGTCGGGCAGGGCCTCCTCGATCGGGAGGTCCAGGAGCTCCTTGGCCGTGCCGACCGAGTTTCCGACGGCGAGCAGCGTGCCGCCCTTGCGCACGAACTGCTGGAGCTTCCTCCACCCCTTGTCGCCCACGCCGTACGCCCACGAGTAGTCCGGCCCGTACTTCTCCGGGTCGAGCCCCTCGACGATGTCGGCCTTCGAGATGCCGTGGGGGAGCAGGATGGTGTCGTAGAGGTCGTTGAGCGACTTGCCCTGGAAGTCCTGTGCGGCGACGACGTCGTAGTTGATGCCGTACTGGTCGAACAGCCACATGTCCCAGCCTCCCGGCATGTTGCCGATGCCGCGGAACAGGCCGACTCGCGTCTTCGGCTTCAGGTTGAGGCCGTCGACGCGGGGACTGCGCGGTGCGGTGGCGACCGGGAGTCCCACCTTGGCTGACACGGTCTCCAGGACGGAGCGCGCCTGGGGGGTCGCCCTGATCACGTAGGTGCCGGCGGGGAACTCGGCGCCGGCGCTACGGAACGAGTCCGCGGAGCGGAACGTCGGGATGCGTGCATCCTGCAGCGCGGAGACGATCTGGATCGTGCCGTACGACTCGGGCCGCACGAGGTAGGCCCCTCGTGTCCCGGGGTCCGCCGGCATCTCCACCTCGGGAACCTCCACCGACTCCACGGGCTCGAGCTCCGCGGAGAACTCCTGCATCACCTCGGCCACGTCGACCCCGAGCTGCAGGGGGAGACTGGTCGTGGACTCGGCGTAGGGGAGCAGGACCGGACACGTGTCGCAGAGCCGCACCTCGGGGTAGATGTCCTTGCCCAGCACCTGGTGCGCCCAGTTGCCGAGCGGCTGCTTCATCTTGATCACGTAGGAGCCTGCGCCGTAGTTCCGGCCTCCCGCGGTGAACGGGGCTGTCGCCCGGTGCATCTCGACCTGCGTCCACTCGAGACGCTCGAGCATCTCGTAGGTGGCGTAGGGGTCGCGCTGCTTCGCGTCGACCACGAACGCGTAGGTCCCGGAGTCGACGCCCTCGGTCATGAACTCCCGCGGCACCTCGTAGAGGTTGTCGTAGAGCAGCTGCTCGCCGTTCTGAGCTGTGTACTCCATGCCGGCGTACGTCGCGGTGTTGGCGTAGCTGACGATGTCGGCCAACGTCCACGTGCTCTTGTCATAGGGCTCGATCATGCTCTGGATGGCCTGCTGCGGCCCCAGCGGCCCGCCGTCGACGGAGACCTGCGGATAGGCGAGATCCTTTGCGCCGGCGATCTCGCTCAGGTAGACGGCCGACCCGGTGAAGGGGAAGTAGCCGACGGGTTGCTCGAGGGTCCAGAAGATGTCGTAGCCCTCGTTGCCGACCCCGGTCTTGTCCTCCGCGGCAAGAGCGCGGGCGGCGTGCCGGCCGATCGCGGCCGACGCCGCGTTCATGTTCGCAGGCACGTTCTCGCTGGTGATGCCGCCGTAGGGCGGCACGAAGATCCGCTCTCCGCTGTTGCCCTGCTGGTGCATGATGTGCACGACCGCGGGACGCAGCTTCTTCATCAGGTCGAGCCGGTAGCGGGCCTCCACCTGGGTGAACATCGTCCAGTCCCGGTTGTCGTCGTGGCCGGTGTACTTGTGGTAGAGGTCTGGGTAGGTGCGGTTGTACTTCGTTCCGGCGGTCTTGTTGAAGTGGTCGACGACGAGACGCTGGCCGTCGGGGTTCTGCGACGGGACCAGCACGATGACCGAGTTGTTCAGCACGGTCTCCGTGAACGTCGAGTCCTCGGTCGCAAGCCGGTACACGATGTCGTTGATGGCCTGGCCGTTCCCGACCTCGGTCGAGTGGACGGTGGCCTCCAGGTAGTAGAAGGGGACACCCTCCTTGGCCAGCGCCCGAGCCTCGTCCTCGGAGGTGTTGCGCGGGTCGGACAGCTGCTGGTTGATCTCGACGAGCCTGTCGAGCCGGTCGAGGTTCGCGGGCGAGCTGATGTAGGCGGTGCCGTACTCGTTGCCCATGGTGGTCTCGCCGACCGCCTCGTAGTCGACGCGATCGGACTTCTCGGCGATGAGGCCGAGGTACTCGAGGACGTCCGGGTAGGCAGCGAGCTTGCCCTCGGCGCCCATGGCGAACCCGAAGAACTCTGCGGGCGTGGGGATGTCCACGCCCTGAGCGCTGGGGAGCGTGGCGGACTTGCTCGTGTCCGCCCGTTCCTGGGCGAGCGCACCGGAGTCTGCCCCGACGACGATCGCCCCGACCAACAGAGACGAGGCCGCCAGCGCTATTGCGCCACGGCCGATTGAACTTCGCACATGCATGATGACCTTCTTCCCGAGATGGTTGTCACCCGGACGCTAGTGAAGAATCGGGTTCTGGTCTCCGGGCCATCTGTTCGCTCCTGTTCGCACTTTCCGGCCCGCCGGCGCGTCGGCTTGTTTGACAGCAGCCGTACGGCGGCGATATCGACATGCCATGGTCGCCCAGCTGTCCGCCTCTGCACTCGCGCCTCGGATCACCGACGTCTCTGCGCGGGGGATCGCGGATCAGCTCGCCTACCTGATCAGGACGGGGCAGATCTCGCGGGGGACTCGGTTGCCGCCGGTTCGCGCACTGGCTGCCGCGCTGCACGTCGGGCCGACCACCGTGGCCACGGCCTGGTCGAGGCTCAAGGCGCTCCACCTGGTCTACTCGGAGTCGAGGAGCGGCACGTTCGTCCTCGACCAGTGCGCCCTGACCGGTCGCCGGCGCGCGGCCCTGGAGGCGGCGGTCAGCGTGCTCGACCTGTCCAATGCGCACCCCGACCCCGAGCTGCTGCCCGACCTCACCGAGCCGTTCGCGGAGGCGCTGTCGAGGGTCGACTCGGGGTCGTACCCCGACGACTTCACCGAGCCACTCCTGCTCAAGGAGCTCCGGAGCTCGTGGCCGTTCGAGGCGGCGGGGTTCACCGCGACCCTGGGCGGGCACGACGCGATCTCACGCATCGCCGACACGGTGCTCCAGCCGCATGACCGGGTCGTGGTCGAGCAGGTCGGGGCGCCGTCCCTCCTCGACATCATCGACGCGCACGCGTCCCTACCGGTCTTCGTGCCGTGCGACGACGAGGGGCCGATCCCGGAGCACCTCGCAGAGGCCATGAAGACGCGCCCGGCGATGGTGCTGCTGCAGCCGCGCATGGCCAGCCCGAACGGCCACGCGCTGACCCGGCAGCGGATGGGGGCCTTGGCCGAGGTGCTGGCTGAGCACGACTGCCTGGTCGTCGAGGACGACGCGATGCCGGAGCTGGCCCGAACGCCCGCGGTCTCCCTGGGTGAGGTCCTGCCCGAGCGGACGGTGCTGGTGCGTAGCTGGAACAAGTCGCACGGCCCGCAGCTCCGCGTCGGCGCCATGGGCGGCGCGGGTCACGTGGTGGCCAGGGTGCGCGCCGCCCAGCAGCTGACGGGCAGCTGGCCCTCCGCGGTGTCCCAGCGGGCGCTCGCGCTGATGCTCACCGACGACGCCACCCAGCGACTGACGCGCCGCGCTCGGGGGATCTACGCCGACCGGCGCAAGGATCTCGTGACCGCGCTGGGCCGCGTGGGACTCCACACCACGGGCGTGGCAGGGCTGTCGGTGTGGGTCGAGGCGGATGAGGGCCCACGAGCCGTGAGCCTGCTCGGGCAGCGCGGCATCGGGATCGCACCGGGACGGCTGTTCGCTCCCCACGAGCACGGTCGCGGACACGTCCGCGTCGCTACCACGCTCGCCCATCACCGCCACGACGAGATCGCCGAGGTCCTCGCCGTCGGGGGATAGGGGTGAGCGGCATACCAACGAACGGATATGACCCTGCCTATCCAGTCCGAGCATGTTCTCGCCAGGAGAGGATCAAGAGATTTGAGAAAGTACATACTCTTCGATCACGACGGTGTTCTGGTGGATACCGAACTCTGGTACTACAAGGCTGGCGAGCGCGCGTTGGCAGACATTGGTTTCATTTTGGACAAAGATCAATATCTGCAGGACATGAACCTGGGATCGGGCACGTGGGCCCAAGCCAGGGCGGCAGGTATCGATGAACGGACGATCAGCAAGCAGCGTAAGGCTCGCGATGACTATTATCAGCAGTATCTCAGAACAGAATCCATCGAGATCGAAGGCGTGATCGACACCCTTGCTGAGCTGTCTCAATACGTCCGCATGGCCATCGTGACGACTGCAAAGCGTGTGGACTTCGAAATCATCCACGAGAAGCGCGACATCAGACAATTCATGGACTTCGTCCTTGTCCGCGAAGACTACGAGTTCGCCAAGCCTCACCCAGAGCCTTACCTGGCCGGCTTGGAGCGTCTCGGAGCCACCCAGGAAGAGACACTGGTCGTCGAGGATTCATCCAGAGGCTTGAGCTCAGCCGTGGCGGCCGGCATTGACTGTGCGGTCGTCCATCACGACTTCACACAGCTACAGGACTTCTCACGGGCTAGCTACCGAATCGATACTCTGGCCGAATTGACGGATATCATCCTTGATACATTCTGAAGAGCCGTGGCAAGGGGGCGTGGTTGGCCACTGCAGCGTTCTCGCAATCGGACAGAAATTTTGGCAAACGTCCTCGCGGTTGATTCATCTGAGGCAATACGCAGACTACGACTGGTAACCGTCAATATTCGACCACGCAGTATTCGGTCTGACAGCGGCATGTCAGTGCGTTCCGTTGTCGGGACAGGTCGATGTGGGCTCGCTAGCGCGGGCCTTCACCGGGGGCGTCTGAGGACCGGGAGCGCCTCGGCCTCCATGCCCCACCTGGCGGCAGCCTCAGGACCGTGGTGGCCGCAGGGTGGGTTCGGCACTCGGAACTAGGGTGTAGTTGTTCCCGTAGACGAGGTACGGCGTGTCTTCGGGTAGCTCCCTCAAGGAGGCCATGATGTGGAAGAGGGCTTCATCAATGGTTCCGCTCACGACCAACATGCTGGACAGGTCGTCGGCCGACATGACGATGCGCACCATGCGTCCGCTCGGATAGACCACGTCTATCGGTCCGTCGTCGCCGGAGGCCGTGGCGCTCTCGGCCCACTCGTTCAGGCGCTCCACGACGTGGTGGAAGTCGTCATCGTCGATCGGTGCTGGGCCGGGCCCTCGATCGACTCGGGGTGGTGGGGTTACTGCGAGCGGATGGTCATCGTCGGCATCGTCCTCACGGGCGGGCAATGGACGCGACCGCCAGTCATCCAGGATGTGCCTTACCTTCCGGACTTCGACCGGCAGGCTTGTCTCCAGGAACTCCCAGTAGTCGACGTAGCTCCCCGCGGGACTGTTGTCCAGGTCGCGGGTCATCGTCAGGGCGGCCCAGTCAATGGATGGGTGGGCAGCCAGGAACGCCTCATCCAGTCGCAACACCGCGTCATCGAAGCGACGCATGATCGCTTCGCCGGCCAATCTCAGCATCGGGTCGTGGCCGTAGGCCTCATGGCCGCGCCTCACGAGCTTGGCGCCAGCTGCCGCGAAGTCCACGATCTGTCCAAGAGCGCTGATCGTGCGCTCATCCAGTGGCCGGTCCATAACCGCACCTTGACACAGCCACAAGGGCATCGCAGGTGGTGCGGACCTCAGCTGTCCAGGGGAGGGTCATCGCTTGCATCAGTTGCAATAGTGCCTGTTCTATCTGACATAATGTCAGTTATCGGCGAAGCGGCAGAGAGGCGCAACCCAGCGATCTCAGGCCAGCTATCCCGACTCGTGCTGGATGACCAGGCGCTGCGCAACGACATCTGCTGGTCGGTGTTCGACTGCTGAGCCGGCCTGCTCAGGTCAGCTCCTGGATGCGGACCATGTTGCCCGCCGGGTCGCGGAAGGCGCAGTCGCGGATGCCGTACGGCTGCTCGGTCGGCTCCTGGACGACCTCGGCGTCACCGGCCTGAAGTCGGTCGAAGGTGCCGTCGAGGTCCGTGGTCGCCAGGTTGATGCTGGCGAAGGTGCCCTTGGCCATCATCTCGGTGATGGTGCGACGCTCGTCGTCGGTGATGCCGGGGTCAGCGGCCGGCGGGTGCAGGACGATGGAGACGCCGGGCTGATCGGCCGGACCGACGGTGATCCAGCGCATCCCCTGGTACCCGACGTCGTTGCGGACCTCGAAGCCGAGCGTGTCGCGATAGAAGGCGAGAGCGGCGTCGGGGTCGTCGTGTGGGAGGTAGGCCTCGCGAATGGTGATGTTCATGTCTGTGAGGCTAGGCGTGGGTCGGAGCCGGCGCTTCTCGATTCCTGATCGGTCTCGTCACCTTCTTCGCCACGCACGGAGGCATGCCGGCCGTGGCGCGCGCCGCCTGGTCCCGATAGGTGCTCGGCGGCACGCCTACCAGCTCGGTGAACCGAGTGCTGAACGTGCCCAGTGACTGGCACCCGACCGCGAAGCAGACCTCGGTGACGCTGAGGTCGCCACGACGCAGCAGGGCCATCGCCCGCTCGATCCGTCGCGTCATCAGGTAGGTGTACGGCGCCTCGCCGTAGGCGCGCCGGAACTCCCGGCTCAGGTGCCCGGCCGACATGTGCGCGCCGCGGGCCAGCGCTTCGACGTTCAGGGGCCGGGCGTACTCCCGGTCGATCCGGTCCCGGACGCGGCGCAGCCGCACGAGGTCGCGCAGCTGCTCCGCCGCGGCCGGTCTGGTGGTCACCTGCGCGATGGTGTCACGTCCGCGCGGACGTTGCCTAGCGTCGTCGTCGCCTCTTCCCGGGCCACACTGCGCCGCGCCAGCACCGCACCGACGATGACCGCGACGAAGAACGCCGTGAACACGATGGCGCCGCCCAGCAGGCCGTCCCGCAGGCCACGGACCGTCACCACCCAGCCCAGCAGCGGTGCCCCGATGCCCTGTGACAGGTAGCCGACGAGGTAGCCCCCGGACACCATGCTGGCCCGGTGATGCGGTGCGGCGTACTTGCTCAACACGGTGAGCCCACCGGCGAAGTTGAAGGCGTACGCCGCGCCGGCGCAGGCAGAGGCGATGAAGAAGATGACCATCGAGTGGCTGGCGCCGGTGACGACGTAGAGCCACACGGCGGCGATGGAGCCGATCGCCCCGAGCGTCACCAGGGACCACTCGTTGAAGCGCCGGGCACAGAGCGAGGTGAGGGTGATGCAGACGGCGAAGACCGAGAGCAGTGCCCCGGTGACCAGGGAGTTGGTCGATCCGGCGAGCTGCTGCGCGATCCTGGCTCCCAGGGGAAGGACGATCGCGCCGAGCAGGAACGCGGAGGTGAACGCGATGGCGCCCGCGACGAAGATCCCCCGCCTCCCCTGCGGGATCACGATGGAACGCACCCGCCACGGCTCCGCTGCCTCGTCCCTGGTGTGGGCGGGGATCCCGAGGACGAGGATGGTCACGGTCACGATGGACAGGGCCAGCACCACGAAGTGAAGGCGCATCGGCTGGGGCGCGTACTCGGTCAGCGCTCCCCCGACGGTCATCGCCAGCGCGATCCCGAGGGCGGAGACCCCGGTCGCCAGGGCACTCGCCCTCCCCTCCTGGCCGGGGCGGCTGAACTCCACCATGGCCACGCTGGCCGCGCTGAGAGACAGTCCGACCCCCAGGCCCATCAGCGCCCGCCCCACCAGCAGCCACGCGACGTCGCCGGCGACCACGAAGCACAGCACACCGAGCAGCTCGGCGAGCATCCCCCAGATCATCGACCGTCGGCGGCCGATGTGGTCGGAGAGGTCGCCGAGCACGATCAGCACGGGGATCAGGGCGATCGGGTACGCCGCGAAGATCCACGCCACGGTCGTCGTCGAGACGCCCCATTCCGACTGGTACAACGGGTAGGTCATGGTCGGACAGGCGCTGCACCACAGCGCCAGCGCGACCACGGCGCCGGCAAGCCAGAAGCTGGTGCGAGAGCTGAAGACGGGCATGAGGCTCCTGAAGACGAGAGTGGCGAGGCTGAGTTGCCGAGAGCAACTTAGCCAGGCTGGGTAGCAAATTGCAATTCATCTCGTATGCTGGGTGGCATGGTGAAGGTGCTCGGCAAGGACTCGACGTGCTCGATCGCGCGCAGCCTCGAGGTGCTGGGCGACGCCTGGACCCTGCTCATCGTGCGGGAGGCGATCCTCTCGGGAGCCACCCGGTTCCAGGAGTTCCGCGATGCCCTGGGCGTCGCACCCAACATCCTCTCCAAGCGCCTGGCGACGCTCATCGAGGAGGGCGTGATGGAGCGGCGCACCTACCGCGACGACGGGGCACGCGCTCGAGACGAGTACGTCCTCTCTGAGGCTGGGCGCAGCCTCAGCGTCGTGATCGCCGCCCTCGGCGAGTGGGGGCGACTGCAGCGCCCACGCCCGGACGGTACGTCGCCGGGATTCACCCTCGAGGACTCCGGTGAGCCCGCGCGGCTGGCCTTCGTCACCGCCGACGGTGAGGTCGTGTCCCCCGCGCGGCTCGTCGCTCGTCGTACCGAGGACTCACGCGTCCCCGCGACCTGACCCGCACCCAGCCAGCACAGTCAGCACAGTCAGCACAGTCAGACATCAGTCGCACTCCGTCACATCTATCCCGAAGGTCTCGCATGTCATCAGAAGAGCAGTCCACGAGCTACGCCCGCGCCCTGGACCACGCCGAGGAGATGCTCGGATTCCGGCTCGAGCGATTCCTCGAGCCCACGCCCGGGGAGCCGGAGAACGCGAGCGACTTCAAGCGCATCGCCACCACCCACGCCTTCGACGACGCCTGGCCGCGCACGACGCACCTGGACACGCGCACCCGGGCCCTCGTCTCGGTCGCGACCGTGGCCAGCCTGGGCATCGCCGAGCCCCTGCGGGGGCAGATCCGGATCGCTCTCCGGCAAGGCGTCACCAAGGAGGAGATCGTAGAGGCGTTCATCCAGATCGCGGTGTACGCAGGGGTCGCGCGCGCCTTCGACGGCTACTCCATCGCCGCGCAGGTGTTCGCCGAGCAGGACGACGCCAGCTGAGTCGAGGCTCGTAGCGGCGCACGTCAGTCGTCCTCGTCGTCGCTCGGGCCGGCAACTCGTTGCCCTCGATCTGCGACGGCTCCTCGGCCTTCGACGCCCCGGGTGACCGGCCGGCGTGGACTAGGCTCAGCACCTCTAACCACATAAACCCGACACACTTAGTGAAGAGTGGTGGACGTGAAACGTCGCTGGCGCATCCCCGCGTTGCTCCTGGTCTGGGTAGGCCTGTTCCTCGGTACGACGCCCTCGACGGCCATCGCGGACACCACCCCGGCCGACGGCCAGGTCGTCCGCGTCGGGACCGAGGGGATCTACCCGCCGTTCAGCTTCCACGACCCCGACAGCGACGAGCTCACGGGCTACGACATCGAGGTCGTCAAGGAGGTCGCGAAGCGGGCAGGCTGGCAGCTGGAGTTCGTCGAGGCGAACTTCGACGCACTCTTCCCGGCGCTCGACGCCGACCGGATCGACCTGATCGCCAACCAGGTGACGATCAACCCGGAGCGAGAGGCGCGCTACCTCTTCTCCGAGCCCTACACCTACTCACGCACCGTGATCGTCACGGCCGCCGACGACGACTCAATCACGACGCTCGATGACATCAAGGGCAAGACGGCCGCCCAGTCGTCCACGACCAGCTTCGCGGAGATCGCCACCGAAGCCGGTGCCAAGGTGCGCTCGGTCGAGAGCTTGGCGCAGGCGGCCGAGCTGCTCTCCCAGGGCCGGGTCGACGTGATCCTCAACGACAACATCGCGATCCTCGACTACCTGGCTGCCAGCGGCGACACCTCCGTCAAGATCGCCGGCGACGCCAACACAGAGGTCAACGAGCAGGCGCTCACCTTCCGCCAGGACGACACCGATCTGCGCGACCAGGCCAACGCTGCGCTGAAGGAGATGGCGGACGACGGCACCCTCACGAAGATCTCGGAGGGCTTCTTCAAGGCGGACGTCTCCTCTGCGGACGGCGGCGGCGAGGCCGACCTCTCCGGTCGCGCCGGCAGCAAGACGACCTGGCAGGTCCTGCAAGCCGCCACCGGCCCGATGTTGAAGGCCCTCGTCCAGTACACGATCACGCTTTCACTCCTCAGCATGGCCCTCGGCCTCCTGCTCGCCCTGCTGGTGGCGCTGGCTCGGCTGTCCTCGCGACCCTGGCTGCACTGGCCGGCCCGGGGCTTCATCTCGGTCATCCGCGGCACCCCGCTTCTGGTGCAGCTCTTCATCGTGTTCTTCGGCCTGCCCCAGATCGGCATCAAGTTCGACAGCTACCCCGGTGCCGTCCTCGCGCTGTCGCTCAACGTCGCGGCCTACTCCGCCGAGATCATCCGGTCGTCGATCCTCTCGGTGCCGCGCGGACAGTCGGAGGCCGCTGCCACCGTGGGCATGGGCTACACCCTGACGATGCGGCGGATCGTGCTGCCGCAGGCCGCGCGCACCGCCGTACCCCCGCTGTCGAACACGTTCATCTCCCTGGTCAAGGACACCTCCCTGACGTCGATCATCCTCGTCCCGGAGATGTTCCGCGTGGCCCAGAACCACGCTGGCTCCACCACCGAGTACTTGCCCCTCTACTCCCTGGCCGCACTGTTCTACTGGGTCGTCTGTGCCGTGCTGGCGGTCGGCCAGAACCGCCTCGAGACCCGACTGGAGAGGTCACTCGCATGAGCTCCGATCCCCTGCTGTCCGTCACCGACCTCCGCAAGTCGTTCGGCGAGCACGAGGTGCTGCGCGACATCGGCTTCGCCGTCGACTCGGGCACGGTCACCGTGCTGCTCGGCCCGTCCGGCTCCGGCAAGACGACCGTGCTTCGTTCCCTGAACACGCTCGAGGTGCCCGATGCCGGCGTCGTACGCATCGACGAGGTCGAGGTCGACTTCGCCCAAGCCCGGGGCCGACGCGACGCCGAGCGCGACTTCGCGCAGCTGCGCCGGCAGAGCGCGATGGTCTTCCAGGCACACCACCTCTTCCCGCACCGCACCGTGCTCGAGAACCTGACCGAGGGGCCCATCCATGCCCAGGGCCGCCCCGAGGACGAGGTCGTCACGGAGGCGCGGGTGCTGCTCGAGCAGGTGGGCCTGGCCGACCGTGCGGACGCCTACCCGAGCCAGCTCTCGGGAGGACAGCAGCAGCGTGTGGGGATCGCGCGCGCGCTGGCGCTCAAGCCGAAGCTGATGCTCTTCGACGAGCCGACGTCCTCGCTCGACCCCGAGCTCGTCGGCGAGGTGCTCGGCGTGATGAAGGACCTTGCGGCCGAGGGCTGGACGATGGTCGTGGTCACCCACGAGATCCGCTTCGCGCAGCACGTGTCCGACCAGGTGCTCTTCCTCGACGCGGGCGTCATCGCCGAGCGTGGCCCGGCCGCACAGGTCATCGGGGACCCGAAGGAGCCGCGTACCCGCCAGTTCCTCCAGCGCATCCTGGACCCGATCTAGCCGAGCAGCTCCTCGATCGCCGCGATCGAGGTCGCCGCGTCTCGATGGAGTACGGCGTGCCACCCCGCTGCCCGTGCGGCTGCGACGTGGGGCGCATGGTCGTCCAGGAAGGCGATCTCCTCGGGGCGCACCGCGAGCCGTCGAGCGGTCAGCTCATAGACGGCGGGGTCCGGCTTGGCCAGCCCGACCTCGTGGGAGTAGACGATGTCGTCGGTGATGTTCTCGAAGCCGTGCCCGCGCTCAGCCTCGCGCGCTCCGGGTGCGGAATTGCTCAGGATCCCCGTCGTGAGCCCCCGGCCACGCAGCCCGGCGAACCAGTCGAACAGCGGTTGGTCGGGCGTGCCGACGTACCACCTCCAGAAGTCCGCCACCAGCTCGTCCGCCTGGCTGTGGGTGAGCTCTAGCTCGGCCTGCCAGTGCCGCCGGATGTCGCACTCCGAGAGCCCGCCCACCATCCCGTCACCGGGCAGTGCCCGGACGCGTGCGGCGAATGCGTCGGTGGGAAGGCCGTGGCG
This sequence comes from Nocardioides sp. LHG3406-4, assembly GCF_049897745.1. Lineage (NCBI taxonomy): Bacteria > Bacillati > Actinomycetota > Actinomycetes > Propionibacteriales > Nocardioidaceae > Nocardioides > Nocardioides sp. LHG3406-4. Next base: position 972,697 of record NZ_JAFCWV010000002.1, on the reverse strand, counting down.
CGACAGGAACGGCCTCGGAAAGACGCTGTCGTCGATGACTTCGAGCACCGAGCCGATGTCGAGGACCACGGCCCGCACGGGACTCACGACAGGCTCACGGCAGGAGCATGACCTTGACCGCCCGGCGCTCGTCCATGTCGCGGTAGCCGTCGGCCACCTCGTCGAGCGGACGCACGGAGTCGAAGACCAGGCCCGGGTTGATGGAGCCGTCGAGGACCTTCGGCAGCAGCTCGTCGAGGTAGGCGCGCACCGGTGCGACGCCGCCGAAGAGGCCGACGTTCTTCTGGAACATCCGGCGCACCGGTAGCTCCACGCCGTGGGGCACGCCGACGAATCCGACCCGGGAGCCGGGACGCGCGACCGCGAACGCCGTCTGCATGGACTGGTCGGTGCCGACGCACTCGAGGACCGCATCGGCGCCGACGCCGGCGGTGATCTCACGGATCGCCTCCTCGCCCTCCTTGCCGCGCTCGGCGATGACGTGGGTGGCACCGAAGGCCTTGGCGATCTGCTGACGCGGCTCGTGGCGGGACATGACCACGACCTTCTCGGCGCCCATCACCGACGCGGCCAGCACGCCGCAGAGGCCGACCGCCCCGTCACCGACCACGACCGCGGTCCCGCCGGGGCGTACGCCGGCAGCGACGGCCGCGTGCCAGCCCGTGGGCATCACGTCGGAGAGCGACAGCAGCGACTTGAGCATGTCGTCGTCACTGGGCGCCTCGGCCTTGAACATCGTGCCCTCGGCTTGGGTCACCAGCGCGTACTCTGCCTGGCCGCTCTCGGTGAACCCCACGTTCTCGCACGCCGAGGTGATGCCCGCACGGCAGTGGGCGCACGTGTTGTCGCAGTGGCAGAAGGGCACGATGACGAAGTCGCCGGCCTTGAACGACGTGACCGCCGACCCGACCTCCTCCACCACGCCGACGCACTCGTGGCCGATCGTCGAGCCCGCCGTGATGGGATTCTCGCCGCGGTAGGGCCACAGGTCCGAGCCGCAGATGCAGCCCGCAGTGACCTTGATGACGGCCTCGGTGGGCGATCCGATGGAGGGTGTGGCGACGTCGGTGAGTCGGATGTCACGGGCAGCGTGGATGGTGGTGGCTCGCATGGTCCGATCCTCGCACGGGGCGTGTCGCTCACGACATGGAGGCGGAGCGCGCCAACCTTGTTCTATCTCATATCTGAGATACGGTGTTCGGCATGGCTGATCTACTCCAGCGTGACTACAAGGCCCGCATCGGCAACCTGATCCGGGACGCCCGCAAACACCGGGGCCTCACCCAGGCCAAGCTCGCCGAGCTGCTCGGCACCTCGCAGAGCGCCATCAACCGCATCGAGAAGGGTCACCAGAACCTCTCACTGGAGATGCTGGCCCGCATCGGCGCCGCCCTCGACTCGGAGATCGTGGCCCTGGGCGCCGGGCCGACCCACCTTCGGGTCACCGGTCCCACGACGCTCTCGGGCAGCATCGAGGTGAAGACGTCCAAGAACGCCGGCGTAGCGCTGCTGTGCGCTGCGCTGCTCAACCGGGGCAGGACGACGCTGCGCAAGGTCGCCCGCATCGAGGAGGTCAACCGGCTCCTGGAGGTGCTGGCGTCCCTGGGAGTCCAGACCCGCTGGCTCAACGAGCAGAACGACCTCGAGATCGTCCCGCCCGCCGAGTTCGACCTGGCCCACATCGACGAGGACGCGGCGCGGCGTACCCGCTCGGTCATCATGTTCCTCGGCCCGCTCCTGCACCGCGCCGAGACGTTCGAGCTGCCGTACGCCGGCGGCTGCAACCTCGGCACCCGCACCATCGAGCCGCACATGGCCGCCCTGCGCCCGTTCGGCCTGGAGGTCAAGGCCACCGACGGCGCCTACCACGCCAACGTCAACCGGGCGATCGAGCCGCTGCGACCGATCGTGCTGACCGAGCGCGGCGACACCGTCACCGAGAACGCACTGATGGCCGCCGCCCTCCACCCGGGCACGACCGTGATCCGCAACGCGTCGTCCAACTACATGGTCCAGGACCTGTGCTTCTACCTCCAGAAGCTCGGCGTCGGCGTCGAGGGCATCGGCACCACGACGCTCACCGTGACAGGTCGGCAGACCATCGACGTCGAGGTCGACTACGCACCCAGCGAGGACCCCATCGAGGCGATGTCCCTGCTGGCCGCCGCGATCGTCACCAAGTCGTCGATCACCATCCAGCGGGTGCCCATCGAGTTCCTCGAGATCGAGCTGGCCCTGCTCGAGGAGATGGGTCTGCAGTACCGCCGGTCCGAGGAGTACCTCGCCCTCAACGGGCACACCCGACTGGTCGACCTCACCACGCTGCCGTCGCAGCTGCGGGCCCCGCTCGACAAGATCCACCCGATGCCGTTCCCCGGGCTCAACATCGACAACCTGCCGTTCTTCGCGGTCATCGCCGCCGTCGCCGACGGGCAGACCTTGCTGCACGACTGGGTCTACGAGAACCGCGCGATCTACCTGGTCGACCTCAACAAGCTGGGCGGCAACGTCAAGCTGCTCGACCCGCACCGGGTGATGATCGAGGGTCCGACGTACTTCAGCGGCACCGAGATGATGTGTCCGCCCGCGCTGCGGCCGGCCGTGGTGCTCCTGCTCGCGATGCTCGCCGCGAAGGGCACGTCGGTCCTGAGGTCGACCTACGTCATCCACCGCGGCTACGAGGACCTCGCCGAGCGCCTCAACCTGCTGGGTGCCAACATCGAGACGTTCCGCGACATCTGAGGACGCCGCCGGCTGTCAGCCGAAGAGTGTCTCCACCCACGCCCTCGCCCGCTTCGCCGCGGTCGGGGGCGCGGTCATGTCGGGGGTGATCCGCGGGAGCGGAGCGGTCTGCTGGGCGGCGTTGCGGTGCCAGTCGGTCTCGGCCTCGACCAGGGTGCCGAGCTCGGCGCGGTCGAGGAAGACGCCGTGCCCCTCCGGGCACTGGCTGACCTGGGTCGCTCCGACGGGGCGCTCCACCATCTCGGCTCCGCACCGAGGACAGCTCATCGATTCCATGCCCCGACGTTACTCCTGGTGAATACTGCTCCGCGTGATCGACCGACCGACTGGACGCCCGTTCCTCGACGATCCCGGCCCGGTCCTGGCGTTCGCGCACCGCGGCGGCGCCTACCACCCGGAGATCGAGCAGCTCGAGAACACCCTGGCCGCGTTCACCCACGCGGTCGGGCTCGGCTACCGCTACCTCGAGACCGACGTGCACGTGACCAGCGACGGCGTGCTCCTCGCCTTCCACGACACGGTGCTCGACCGGGTGACCGACGCGCGGGGCGTCCTCGCCTCCCTGACGTACGCCGACGTGCGCCGTGCCCAGATCGGTGGGCGCGAGGTGATCCCCACGCTGGCCCAGCTCATGGAGTCGTTCCCCGACGTGCGGTTCAACATCGACCTGAAGGCGGCCGGTGCCGTGCCGGCGCTGGTCGAGCTGATCGACGAGCACGAGGCCTGGGACCGGGTGCTGGTCGGCTCCTTCTCGCGTCGGTCGCTCGCTGAGTTCCGGCGGCTTTCCGGGGGCCGCGTGGCGACCTCCGCGCACCCGCTGGAGGTGGCGGCGTACCTCCTCTCCCCCAGCGCCCGACTGGCCAGGCTGCTCACCCGCGGCCGTCCGAACGCCCTGCAGATCCCGCACCGCCGGGGCCCGCTGCTGGTCGCCACCCGCGGCATCGTCCGCCGCGCGCACGCCGCGGGCCTCCAGGTGCACGTCTGGACCATCGACGACCCCGACGAGATGCGCACCCTGCTGGACCGCGGTGTCGATGGCCTGATGACCGACCGCACCGACATACTCAGGGACGTGCTCCGCAAGTGCGGGCAATGGAGGGAACCCGCATGAGCGACGAGACCCGCAAACCCGCCCACGGTCACGGCATCGCCGACCTCACCCCCCTCCACCGGGCAGCCGAGCAGCGGTCCTGGTACTTCTACGACTGGGCCAACAGCGCCTTCGCCACCACCGTCGCGGGCGTGCTCTTCGGCCCCTACATCAAGGCGATCGCCGAGGAGGCCGCGGTCGACAACCGGATCTCGGTGCTGGGCATCGCGATCGCCCCGGGGGCGTTGCCGCCGTTCATCGTGACCGCGTCCACGATCATCTCGGCGGTCCTGCTGCCGCTCCTCGGTGCGGTGGCCGACCGGACCTCACGGAAGAAGGACCTGCTGGCGGGCTTCGCCTGGGCGGGAGCGCTGGCGACGAGCCTGCTGTTCTTCGTGACCGGCGACAACTGGCAGCTCGGCACGCTGGCGTTCCTGGTGGCGAACCTGTGCTTCGCCGCCTCCGCCGTGTTCAACGACGCCATCCTGCCGCTGATCTCCACCGAGAACGAGCGCGACCGGGTCTCCACCCGGGGCTGGGCCTACGGCTACGCCGGGGGCGGGCTGCTGCTGGCCCTCAACTTCATCCTCGTCACGTTCCACGACACGTTCGGCGTCACCGAGGGCCTGGCCGCACGCATCAGCATGCTGTCGGCCGCCGTCTGGTGGGCCGCCTTCACCTTCATCCCGTTCCGAGGCCTGAAGAACCACCCGCCCCATCATGTGGAGGCCGTGACCGGCGGCGTGGTCTCGCGCAGCTTCGGGCAGCTGGGGGCGACCCTCAAGGACATGCGCAACTACCCGGTCGCGCTCACGTTCCTGGTGGCCTACCTGTTCTTCAACGACGGCATCCAGACCGTCATCTCGCAGGCGTCCATCTACGGCACCGACGAGCTGGGCTTCGAGCTCGGCACCGTGCTGGCGACGTACCTCCTCGTGCAGTTCGTGGCGGTGGGCGGCGCCCTGCTCTTCGGCCGGCTAGCCGGGCGGGTCGGCGCCAAGCGGATGATCGTGGTCGGGCTGGGGATCTGGTGCGCGATCGTGACGGCCGCCCTCGTGCTGCCGGACGGCCAGCTCGTCCCGTTCCTCCTGCTGGGCGTCGCCATCGGGATCGTGCTGGGCGGCACCCAGGCGCTGGCCAGGTCCTACTTCTCGCTGCTGATCCCGCGGGGCAAGGAGGCGGAGTACTTCAGCTTCTACCACGCGATGGACCGCGGTACGTCGTGGTTCGGGACCCTGGTCTTCGGCCTCGTCTACCAGTTCACCGACTCCTACCGGCCGGCGATCTTCGCCCTGATCGTGTTCTTCGTTGTGGGCGGCCTGCTCCTCATGCGTGTCGACACCGAGCGAGGCATCCGGGAGGCCGGGAACGACCTCCCGGCCGTGGTCTGAGCGTGATCTGAGTCCCATCCGGGCGTGACCTCGCGCACGTCGCCGACTCGGCAAATCGGCGGAATCTTGCCCAGCCCACTAACGTTGAAGGCTAAAGGACGGTCGGCGCCGCCACCACGCGGCGTCATGAAACCCCAACTGGGCCGTCCCATTCCCGTACCCGGGAAGCAACTGTCTGGAGGTGGCTCAATGGCGGAGCGCACATTGCGTGGCGCGAGGCTCGGCGGGCAAAGTTTCGAGGACGAGCGCGGGATCGAGTTCGCGGCTCGTCAGCAGGTCGGTTATCGCTGTCAGCTTGGGACACACGTTCGAGATCACGATGTCGGTCGAGGCCGACATCCCCGCGACGTGGGAGTGCCCGCGGTGCGGCGGCGAAGGGCTGAGCGTCGACGGCATCGCCAAGGAGGAGAAGGTCGAGAAGCCGGCGCGAACCCACTGGGACATGCTGCTCGAGCGTCGCTCCGAGAAGGAGCTCGAGGACATCCTCAAGGAGCGTCTGGAGCTGCTGCGTGGCGGCGAGATCGGCCCAGCACACCTGCACCGCGCCAACTCGAAGAAGCGGGTCAAGTCGGCCTGAGACGTGCCGGCCGCGAGGCCCGGTCCCCGAGATCAGACCGCGCGGCTCAGTCGTCCACCACATCGCCCCGGACCACAGGTCCGGGGCCTTGTGCTGTGTGGGGGCGGCCGGCCGGACCCTGAGGGGGTACGCCGGCGGCGAGCAGCCGTCGGGAGAGGGCCGTGGTCAGCATCCGCCGGGCCACCGGCCGGGTGAGCGGCAGGATGAGCAGGATGCCGAGCAGGTCGGTGACGAACCCCGGGCTCAGCATCAGCGCGCCGCCGAAGACGATGAGCGCCCCGTCAGCGAGCTCGCGGGCCGGCATCCGCCCGGACTCGAGCGCCGACCGGAGGGCGCGCCAGGCGCGGGCCCCCTCGCGCCGGATGAGCCAGCCACCCAGCACGCTGTCGGCGATCAGCAGCGCGATCGTCCACCACGCACCGATCACCTGGCCGACCTGGATCAGCACGTAGATCTCCGCCAGCGGCACGACCACGAGGGCGACGAAGAGCATCCACAGCGGGATGCGGCGGCGAGTCACGCTCCCATCATGGTGCACGACGTGAAACGCGGCGACCTCCGAGCCAGCGCCGCAGCTGGGCGCGGCGATCGGTGAGGCCCCAGATCGTGATCTTCCTCAGCGACTCGACCGCGACCTGACCGGTCATCTTGGAGTGGCCGCGCACCCGCTCGACGAAGTCGATGGGCACCTCACGCACCCGAAGCCCGGCGGCCAGCACGCGGTGCGTGAGGTCGGTCTGGAAGACGTAGCCCGTAGACGTCACGCTGTCGAGGTCGACGGCCTCGAGGGCGTGCCGCCGGAAGAGCCGGAACCCGGCGGTGGCGTCCCGCACGGGCATCCCGACCAGCAGGCGGACGTAGAGGTTCCCCGCGCGCGACAGCAGCTCGCGCGAGCGTGGCCAGTTGATGATCGAGCCGCCCGGGACGTAGCGCGAGCCGATGACGAGGTCGGCGTCGGCGAGCGCCTCCACCAGCCGGTGCAGCTGCTCGGGCTGGTGCGAGCCGTCGGCGTCCATCTCCCCGACGACGTCGTAGCCGCCGTCGAGTGCGACCCGGAAGCCGTGGAGGTACGCCGCGCCGAGGCCCGCCTTCTCCCTGCGGTGGACGACGCGGATCGCCGGGTCGTGCGCGGCCAGCGAGTCAGCGATCCTCCCGGTCCCGTCGGGCGAGCCGTCGTCGACCACGATCACGTCGACGTCGGGCTGCGCCGCGCGCAGCCGCCCGATGATCCACTCGAGGTTCTCGGCCTCGTCGTACGTCGGCACCACCATCACGGTGCGGCCCTCGGTCGGCGCGGTCATGCGGGATTCCCGGCCGCGTCTCTGGCGGGTTCCGGGGTCGTGTCCCCCGCCTGCTCGGCGGTCCGGCGAGTGGCGGCGCGCCGCGGTCTGCGGGCGGAGAAGAGCAGCGCGACCAGAGCCAGCGCCAGGCAGACCCGCCCCGGCCACGACCCCATCCGGACGGCGGGGGTGAGCCCGGCGCGGAGGCCGACCTCGCGCACGAGCACCTGCTGGGTGCGGGCTCCCGCGGACTCCAGGACCTGCCCGTCGGGGTCGATGATGCCCGAGACGCCGTTGACGGCGGCTACGGCGACGTACCGCCCCGTCTCCATGGCCCGGAGCCGGGTGATCTCGAACTGCTGCTCGATCTGCGAGGTCCCCATGAAGCTCGCGTTGCTGGTCTGCACCGTGAGCAGCTGGCCGCCCCGGGCCACCTGGTCGTGGATGCCGTCGTCGTAGGCCACGTCGAAGCAGATGGCGTCGGCCACCAGGACGCCGCCGATGCGCAGCGGCTCCCGACGGGTGCCCTGGGCCATGTCGCGCGGGATCAGCCGCAGCTTGCCGAAGTTGCCCTTGAAGACGGTGTCGCGCCACGGGATGTACTCACCGAAGGGCACCGGGTGGCGCTTGGTGTAGCGGTCCCCTCCCCCGGTCGTCGGATCCCACACGATGCCCTGGTTGAGGACCTCGTCCTGGTCCGGGGCGTCGACGATCCCCCCGACCAGCACCGGCACGCCCACGGCTCCGACGGCCTCGAGGATCCCGCGGTTGGCCTCGGGGTCCAAGAAGGGGTCCACCGCGGTGGAGTTCTCCGGCCAGATGACGAAGTCGGGTGCCGCGACCTCGCCGCTGGAAACCCGGTCGGCCAGGGCGACGGTGGCCTCGACCTGGTTACGGGTCACGTCGCGGTGCACGGCGACCAGGTCGTTGCCCGTGCCCGGGAGGTTGCCCTGCACGACCGCCACGGTGGTCCGCCCGGCAGGCTCCGTCGAGTACGTCGCCACCGCGGCCGCTGTGACGGGCACGAGCACGGCCGCGAGAGCCAGCAGAGCGGCTCGTGGCCGCCGCCACCCGCCCAGCACCAGCCAGCCGAGCATCGTGCCGCTGACGGCCAGCAGGAGGCTCACCCCGGAGAAGCCGAGCCAGGGCAGCGCCTCGGCCCACGGCGTACCGGCGACGGCGTAGGACAGCCGTCCCCACGGCATCCCCCCGACGGGCCAGCCCCCGCGGATGGTCTCGACCCCGACCCAGGCGCAGGCCGTCCACAGCGGCCACCAGCGCAGGCGCATCAGCCACGCCAGGGCGGCACCCAGCGGGGCGAAGAAGGCGGTCTCCAGGGCGGCGAGCGACAGCCACGCGTCGGGTCCGACGGAGCGCATCCAGAACATCAGCACGAAGCAGAAGGCGCCGCCGAACAGCAGGGTCGGCAGCCACGCACGCCGGGCCGGCTGACCGTGCACGCAGCACACGAGCACCGCCACCGACAGCGGGATGAGCACGGCGAGCCCGACGGGCTCGAACGCCAGGGCCAGGAGCACGCCGCCGAGCAAGGCGGCGAGACTCCGGAGCAGCACGGGGCAACGCTACCGAAGGAGTGGCTGGCACGCGGCATCCGATGCAGTCGACGGAAGGGGCCCGAACCCTTCGAACCAACCCGGAGCGGACTGGATGCCGGCGCCGCGCTGTTGTCTACGGAGCTGAAGCCCCTTCCGTCGTCGCCCCCGTGGTGCGGGACCGACCTCCGTGAACCGGGTCGGGCGAGCGCTGGCTCCACACCCACCAACACGACCACTCGGTTGTCGGTCCGCAGGCCACGATCTGCACAGGCGGACCCCGGAACCCTCGGTCCTTGAGCCTGGTGCTGTCAACCTCTCGCTGACCTGCACCAACGCGTGTCTGCGCAGGTCAGCGCGCGGGCCGGGCGGACCAATTGCCGGGTCCGGTTTCGACCCTCGCGGCGTGTCCCGCACGACACGCCGACGAGGGTGGTCCAGACACGGTCAGGCCGACACCGCAGGTACGACGACGGTGCCGGTCGCCGACGTCGCCAGCAGCGGCTCGTCGAGCACGCTCGCGGCACCCGGAGCGCCCTCGGTGGCGGCCCCGCGCGCGACGACGTACACGGCGAACTCCATGACCCGGGAGCGGGTGCCGGCCCTGACCAGCTCGCACGTGACCTCGAGGACGTCGCCCGCGATCACCGGTGCGCGGAACTGCACGTCGGAGTACGACGCGAAGAGGCCCTCGTCGCCGTCGGTGCGGATGCACATCTCGGTGGCGACGTCGCCGAAGAGGCCCAGCGAGTAGGCGCCGTCGACGAGGTTGCCGGCGTAGTGGGCGTGGGAGTAGGGCACGTAACGACGGTGGACGACGCGTTCGCCGATTGTTGCGGACATCAGGACACCTTCTTCTCGGGCTGTGTGAGGGTCAACCGGTGCACGAGGTAGGACGCCACCTCGCCGGGCGTCGTACCGCGGCTGAAGACCCGGTCGACGCCGAGCTCGTCGGCCATCGTCTCGTCGAAGCGCGGGCCGCCCACCACCAGCAGCGGCCGGGTGGCCGAGGGGTAGGCCTCGCGGAACGCCGCCGACATCTCCCGGGTGTTGAGCAGGTGGGCGTCGCGCTGGGTCACCACCTGGGAGACGAGTACGGCGTCCGCCTTCTCCTCGCGGGCCGCCTCGACGAGCTGCGGCACGCTCACCTGCGCACCGAGGTTGACGACCTTGAGCTCGCGGTAGTACTCGAGGCCCTTCTCGCCCGCGAAGCCCTTGATGTTGAGGATCGCGTCGATGCCGACGGTGTGGGCATCGGTGCCGATGCAGCCTCCGACGACCACCAGGCGGCGACGCATCGCACGCTTGATGGCGGCATTGGCCTCCTTGGGGGTCAGCAGCGGGTAGTCGCGCTCCATGACCTCGACGACGGAGGTGTCGACCAGGTGGTTGACCCGGCCGTAGACGACGAAGAACGTGAAGTCGTCGCCCATCGGCTTGGCGTGCACGACCAGTGCCGGGTCGATGCCCATCTTCTGGGCCAGCTGGGCGGCCGCGCCCTCGGCCACCTTGGAGTGCCGCATCGGCAGGGTGAACGACACCTGCACCATCCCGTCGCCCGTCGTGTCGCCGTACGGGCGGATGATGTGACCGCTCATCGCTCCTCCAGGATCTCGCTGGCCGGGTTGTAGTAGTCCTTGGCCTTCTTGGCGACGCCGTCGAGGCCGCGGCCCTTGTGGGCGGGGCGCTTCATCAGTCCGAACGTGCCGTCGGCGATGGCGTCGAGCAGGCCGTTCTCGTGCCCCTTGATGTCCTGCAGGAGGCCGATCGACTCCCCCAGCACCTGGCGGGCTCGACGGCCGATGAAGCCCTGGGGGTCCGGGTTGAAGTCCTCGTGCAGGTTGCCCGCGGCGTTCATGACGTAGCGGACGTTCTGCAGGGCCAGGTCCCGGTCGGAGAGCCACGGCGTCACGACCGCCTCGGTCATCATGCCGACGAGGAGGATCCCCTGACCGGTGAGTGCGCCCACGAGGTTGAAGAAGCCGTCGAGCAGGTAGCCGCGGAACACGTCGCCGGTCATGTGCCGGGTCGGCGGCATCCACTTCAGCGGGGCCTTCGGGAAGAGGTCGCGCGCCAGCATCGCGTGCGCGAGCTCGAGGCGGAAGGAGTCGGGCACGTCGGGGTCGATCTCGAACGCGTGGCCGAGGCCGAGCTGCCAGTCCTCGAGGCCGGCCTCCTTGGCGAAGTACTCGTTGAGGAGCTGGCTGGTGGTGACCGTGTGCGCGGCGTCGACAGCGTCGGCGGTGGTGAGGTAGTTGTCCTCGCCGGTGTTGATGATGATGCCGGCGCGAGCGTGGACCTGCCGGCTGAAGCGCTGGTCGACGAACGTGCGGATCGGGTTGATGTCGCGGAAGAGGATGCCGTACATCGAGTCGTTGAGCATCATGTCGAGACGCTGCAGGCCGGCCAGTGCCGCGATCTCCGGCATGCACAGGCCCGAGGCGTAATTGGTGAGCCGCACGTAGCGGCCCAGCTCCTTGCTGGTCTCGTCGAGGGCCGCGCGCATCAGGCGGAAGTTCTCCTGGGTGGCGTAGGTGCCGGCGAAGCCCTCGCGGGTCGCTCCCTCGGGCACGTAGTCGAGCAGGCTCTGGCCGGTGCTGCGGATGACCGCGATGACGTCGGCGCCCGCGCGGGCGGCGGCCTGGGCCTGCGGGATGTCCTCGTAGATGTCGCCCGTCGCGACGATGAGGTAGATCCACGGCGTGCGCGGGGCGTCGCCGATGCGCTTGATGAGACGCTCCCGCTCCGTACGGCGAGCGTCGATCCTGCGAATGCCGGCCCCTACGGACTTGCGGGACGCCGCCCGCGCCCTGGTGGCGTCCTTGCCCTCGGGCAGCCGGAAGCGCACGGACCCGGCGCCGGCCTTCTGGGCCAGCGTCGCCAGGTCGTCGGCCTCGCCGCGGACCAGCGCGTCCCACACCGGCAGCGCGATGCCGTGGGCGAGCCCGCCGTCGTCGTGCAGGTCGGCACGGACCGCGTCGGTGAGCCGGTTGACCCACGGGATGCCGTCGGCGTCGGCACCCTCGAGCCCGGCCAGCCGCAGGGTCGCGCGCTCCACCGAGACGGTCGTGTGCCGCTTGGCGACATTGACGATCGGACGGCCGACGGTGCGGGCGAGCGCGCGTGCCTCGCGCACCTGGGCCGGGTCGAGCTTGAGCTTGCCGCTCACGGGTTCGCCTTCCAGATCGTGGCGCCGGAGGCGAGAGTACGCCGCGCGGCAGGCAGGGGCAGGTCGGGATGCAGCATCGGCCAGCCGTCGGGGCCGAGGCCGCCCGGGACGTCCCACGCGGCCAGGTCGGCGCGCTTGCCGACCTCGATGCTGCCGGACGCGTCGTCGCCGCCGGCGAACCAGCCGCCGGCGGTGTGCGCGGCGAACGCGGTGGTGGTGTCGAGTCGCTGCTGCTCGTCGTGGTGGTAGCACGCGGCGCGCACCGCGGCCCAGGGACCGAGAGACGTGACGGGCGAGTCGGAGCCGAACGAGAGCCGGGTGGCCGCAGCGAGGTCCCGGAGCGGGTTCATGCCGCGCCACCGCTCCCCCAGCCGGTCGGCGTACATGCCGTTCGGACCGCCCCACAGGGCGTCGAACATCGGCTGGACACTGGCGACCACCCCGAGGCGGCCGAGCACCTCGATGACGCGCGCCGAGGGCATCTCGACGTGCTCGAGGCGGTGCCGGTGGCCGACCAGGGTGTCGACGCCGAGGGTGCGGGCGGCCAGCTCGAAGCCGTCGGCGACGGCGTCCATCGCGGCGTCGCCGATGCAGTGGAAGCCGGCCTGCAGCCCGGCCCGGCTGCACTCGACGACGTGGTCGCCGATCTGCTCCGGTGTGAGGTAGCCGTGGCCGCAGTGCGCGTGCGCGTCGTCGTACGGCGAGGTGAGGGCCGCCGTGCGGGAGCCGAGCGCACCGTCGGCGTTGAGGTCGCCGGCGAGCCCGCGTACGCCGAGGGCGCGGGCCTTCTCGACCACGCCCGCCTGGCCCCAGTAGAGCGTGGCGATCAGCCCGCGCTCTGCGGCTGCCTGGCGCACCAGGGCGATCTCGGACTCCGGCCCGATGTGGGGTGCGGCGATCTCGTGGAAGCCCGCGAAGCCGTGCCGCGCCAGCTCACCGCACGCCACGCGGGCCGCGGCCAGGCGCTGCTCGTCGGAGGTGCGCTCGGCGAGTGCATCGCGGACGACATGGTGGGCGTCGCGCTCGACCCGGCCGTCGGGAGCCCAGCCGATGGCCGTCTCGAGGTCGCGGATCGTCGCGGCGAAGGAGTGGGAGACCACTGCGGAGTGACCGTCGATGCGGGCTAGGTAGACCTCGCGACCGGGCACGGCCCGCTCGACCTGGTCGGCCGTGGGCGGCTCGGCGACCGGCCAGCGCGACTCGTCCCAGCCGTTCCCGACGAGCAGGTCCCGGGGATGCGCCGCGGCGTACGACGACAGCAGGTCGAGGGCGTGCTCGCTGCTGGTCGCGACGGAGAGGTCGAGCTGGGTGAGGGCGAAGCCGGTGCGCACCGCGTGGACGTGGGAGTCGACGAACGCCGGCGTGATCAGCGCTCCCTCGACGTCGACGACCTCGTCAGCGCCATCCCAGGCGGCGGGATCGTCGCCCACCCAGGCGATCGTGTCGCCGTCGACGGCCACCGCGGTGGCTCCGGCGCCCAGCACCCGGCCGTTGCGGAGGAGGGTCCTCATGCGTGCCTGCCCTCAAAGAGTGCGCGGACTCCGTCGTGCTCGCGCAGCAGGTCCATGGCGTAGGCGGCGTGCCCGGGCACGTAGCCGTTGCCCACCAGCATGGTGACGTCGGCTGCGACGCCCTCGGCGCCCAGTGCCGCCGCCGAGAACGACGTCGCCATGGAGAAGAAGATGACCGTGCCCCGCTCGGCGGTGGCCAGGATCGCACCGCCCTCGCAGCCGGGGACGTCCACGCAGACGATCGTGACGTGGGCAGGTCCGCCGGCAGCGACCACCGCGTCCCGGAGCGCGACGGGGTCTCGCGCGTCGGCGACCGTGACCACGTCGGCGAGGCCGGCGTCCTCCAACAACGCCGCCTCGCGCTCGTGGGGCACCACGCCGACGGTGCGGGAGGCGCCGGCTTCGCGCGCGGCCGCCAGGCTGAGCGAGCCGGACTTGCCGGCCGCGCCGACGACCGCGACCACCGGGTCGGCGTACTGCTTGACCACGCGGGCCGTCAGCGCCGGCGCACCGCACACGTCCATGACCGAGAGGGCGAGGTCGCGCGGGAGGTCCTCGGGGATGACCGCAGCGATGGACCGGCCGAACAGGACGGCGTACCCGTCGCATGGCACCTGCTCGGAGAGGCCGTCCCAATCGCGCAGACCGTCCTCGATGACGAGCGGCGTGAGGGTCAGCGAGACGAGCGTGGCGACGCGGTCACCCACGGCCAGGCCGAGCGGGGACTCCGGACCGACCTCCTCCACCACTCCCACGAGCATGCCGCCGGAGCCGGTCTCGGGGTTCTGCATCTTGCCGCGCGCCGCGACGATGTCGAGGACGGCGGCGCGGATCGCGTCGCCCTGCCCGGCATGCGTGCGCTCGAGCTGGCGGTACGACGCGGCGTCGAGGTTGAGCTTCTCGACGCGGATCCGGACCTCGTCGGGCCAGAGCTCGCGGCGGGTCTCGAGACGCGCGGCGGCCTGGGGCAGGACGGCGCGGTCGTCGAGCACCCGGTGCAGGCCGGTGGGATCGCTGGCCACGGCTCATCCTCCACTTCCAAGTGACATTCGCAGGAAATACTCCGGTGTGGTGATGTGCATGCCGGAGGATCTGTCGTCTACTCTGGCAGAGCCGTGGTGCACGGCACAAACGCACACGCCGACCACCCACCCGAGTCCCCGGGAGCATCGCATGAGCATCGAGACGGCCGCCCACCCTGTTGATTCCTGGCGGGACTCAGCGCAGCCCTATCCCTACACGCGGGCCGAGCTGGTCGAGCCCGACTGGACCCGCTTCCCCGGCTGGCGCGACGTCACGGCCGAGGAGTGGGCGTCGGTGCAGTGGCAGCGGGCCCACTGCGTCAAGAACGTCAAGCAGCTGCGCGAGCTGCTGGGCGACCTCGTCGACGAGACCTTCTACGCCGACCTGGAGCGCGACCAGGCCGAGCGGGCCACCATGTCCATGCTGGTGCCCCCGCAGATGATGAACACGATGGTCCCGCAGGCTGCACCCGCCGGGCCCGGCTCGCTGACGGACGCGTTCTACGCCGACCCTGTGCGGCACTACATGATCCCTGTGCTCAGCGACCGTCGTACCGACTGGGCGTCGCACCCGCACGCCACCCGCGACTCGCTGCACGAGCACGACATGTGGGTCGCCGAGGGCCTCACGCACCGCTACCCCACCAAGGTGCTCGCCGAGCTGCTGCCGACCTGCCCGCAGTACTGCGGGCACTGCACGCGGATGGACCTCGTCGGCAACTCGACGCCGGTCATCGAGAAGCTGAAGTTCGCCGGCAAGCCCAACGACCGGCTCGGCGACATGATCGACTACCTAAAGCGCACCCCGTCGGTGCGTGACGTCGTGGTCTCCGGCGGTGACGTGGCGAACATGCCGTGGCCCCGGCTGGAGTCGTTCCTCATCTCGCTGCTGGAGGTCGAGAACATCCGCGACATCCGGCTCGCCACCAAGGCCCTGGTCGGCCTGCCGCAGCACTGGCTGCAGCCCGACGTCGTCGAGGGCGTCACCCGGGTGGCGACGCTGGCCCGCTCCCGGGGCGTCTCGCTGGCGATGCACACCCACGCCAACCACGCGAACTCCATCACCCCGCTGGTCGCCGAGGCGAGCAACGCGATGCTGCAGGCCGGCCTGCGCGACGTACGCAACCAGGGCGTGCTTCTCAACGGGGTGAACGCCGACCCGCACGCCCTGCTGGACCTGTGCTTCAACCTGCTCGATGGCGCGCAGATCATGCCGTACTACTTCTACATGTGCGACATGATCCCGTACTCCGAGCACTGGCGGGTCTCGGTCGCCGACGCCCAGCGGCTGCAGCACCACATCATGGGCTACCTGCCGGGCTTCGCGACGCCGCGCATCGTCTGCGACGTGCCGTTCGTCGGCAAGCGCTGGGTGCACCAGCTCACCGACTACGACACCGAGCGCGGCATCTCCTACTGGACCAAGAACTACCGCACGTCCATCGAGGCCGCCGACCCCGAGGCGCTCACCCGCACCTACGAGTACTACGACCCGATCCACACGCTCCCCGAGGCCGGCCAGCGGTGGTGGGCCGAGCACGGCCGCCTCGACGAGTCGGCTCTCAAGGCTGCGGAGGTCGCCGAGGCGTCGCGGCGTACGGCGGCGCTGCAGGCGTACTGAGGGGGCCGTCTGCGGTCACCGGATATCCGGTGACTTCCGGGGTTCGTGCCCATCGCAATGGCCACGAACCCCGGGAGGACCACTCAAAGTTCCGAATCTCCAGAGCCACCCGGCCTATCCACAGGCCGCAGGACGCAGGGTTCGTGGCACCGGGGTCCTGGGCATCGTGCACGTATGAGCCAATCTCAGCCGGTAGATCTCCAAGGGGTCGTCTTCCTCCGTCGTGAGCTCGCCGCGGCGGGATACTCCGACGCCGCCATCGCAGCGAACGTGCGGAGCGGGCTCTGGCACCGCGTGCGGTTCGGGGCGTACGTCGCAGGGGACCTGTGGCGCTCCCTGTCCGTCGCGGACCGCCACCGGGTGCTGTGTCGTGCCGTTCTCCGCACGTCTCATCCGACCGCCGTTCTGAGTCACGTCTCCTCGGTCATCGAGCGGGGCGGACCGGTGTGGGGAGTGCCGTTGACCCACGTGCACACGACTCGGGCCGACGGCAGGGGCGGCCGCCGAGAATCCGGCAAGGCGCCGCACCGTGGTGTGCTGCCGCCCGAACACGTCGAGATCGTGAACGGGGTGCCGGTGACCATCGCGGCGCGGTCCGCCGTGGAGGTGACCACCATGACGGACGTCGAGTCGGCGCTGGTGTCGGTCAACGCCCTGCTGCACGACCGCGCCATGACGCTCGAGGAGTTCTCCGGTCTGGCGCATGACCTTCGCTACTGGCCTCGCAGCCTCTCAACGGACCTTGTCCTCCGCCTCGCGAACCCACTCGTCGAGTCGGCTGGGGAGTCGCGGGTCGACTACATGTGCTTCACCCAGCACCTTCCCCGTCCTTCTGCGCAGGTGGTCATCACCGATGAGCAGGGCCGGGCGTTCGCACGCGTGGACTTCGCTTGGCCGGAGTTCGGTGTCTTCTTGGAGTTCGACGGCAGGGAGAAGTACGCCCGCTTTCGCCGTGCTGGAGAGACCCTGGAGGCGTTCCTCATGCGCGAGAAGAGTCGCGAGGAGCGCATCTGTCAGCTCACCGGCTGGGTCTGCCTCCGGATCGGCTGGGCCGATCTCGACAACCCCTCCCTCATTGCGAGTCGGATCAGGCGAATGCTCGAGTCGCGCCGACCGCTGGGAGCGTGACAGACGCACCTTCGAGGGCGTGTCGTGGGGTTTGTGCCCATCCCTGAGGCCTCGAACCCTTGGAGTCACCGGATATCCGGTGACTCCAAGAGACCACCCTCACCCCACCGGCCGGTTCTCGTACGGCGTGGAGAGCACGATGGTGGTGCGGGTGGAGACGTTCGCGGCGGCGCGGATCCGGGCGAGCAGCTCCTCGAGGTCCAGCGGCGTGCCGACGCGCACCTTGAGGATGTAGGACTCCTCGCCTGCGACCGACCAGCACGACTCGATGCCGGGGAGGTCGCGCAGCCGCTCGGGCGAGTCGTCGGGTTGCGAGGGGTCGATGGGCCGGATCGAGATGAACGCTGTCAGCGACAGGCCGAGCTCGTTGTGGTCGACCAAGGCGGCGTACCCCTTGATGAGGCCGCGCGCCTCGAGCCGCTTCACGCGCTGGTGCACCGCCGAGGTCGAGAGGCCGGTCGCCTTGCCGAGGTCGGTGAACGACATCCGGCCGTCGGCGCCCAGCAGGGTCAGGATGTGGCGATCGGTGGCCTCGACCTCGCTCGTGCTCATCCCGAGAGGGTAGTGGTACGTGGCAGGATCGCGCCGTGACCTCTCCCGCTCCCCGCCTCATGCTGCTCGACACCGCGTCCCTCTACTTCCGGGCCTTCTTCGGCGTGCCCGACACGGTGCGCGCCCCCGACGGCACACCGGTCAACGCGGTGCGTGGGCTGATGGACTTCATCAGCCGGCTCGTCGGCGAGTACCACCCGACCCACCTGGTCTGCTGCTGGGACAACGACTGGCGGCCTCAGTGGCGCGTCGACCTGCTTCCGACGTACAAGGCGCACCGGGTCGAGGCACCCCGGCCCGCGGGCATCCCGGACGTCGAGGTGGTGCCCGACCCGCTCGAGGCCCAGATCCCGATCATTCTCGACGTGCTCGCCGCCTACGGCATCTGCGTCGTGGGCGCCGACCACCACGAGGCCGACGACGTGATCGGCACCCTCGCCACCGACGCAGGCATGCCCGTCGACATCGTCACGGGCGACCGCGACCTCTTCCAGCTCGTCGACGACGAGGCCGAGGTGCGCGTGCTCTACATCGCGCGCGGCGTCGGCCGCCACGAGAAGGTCACCAACCAGGTCGTGCGCGAGAAGTACGCCGTCGATGCCAACCAGTACGCCGACTTCGCCACGCTGCGCGGCGACAGCTCCGACGGCCTCCCGGGCGTGGCGGGGGTCGGCGACAAGACGGCCGCCACCCTGCTCGGCCGCTTCCACGACGTGCCCGGCGTGCTCGCGGCCGCCGAGGACCCCGACTCCGACCTGGCGCCCGGCCCGCGGGGCAAGATCAGGGCCGCGGCCGACTACCTCGCCGTGGCTCCGCAGGTGGTGGCCGTGGTTCGCGACCTCGACCTCGGCGAGTACGACGCCAGGCTGCCGCGCACGCCGCGGGACCCCGACCAGGTGGTCGCGCTCGACCAGCGCTGGGACCTCGGCGGCTCCGCGGTGCGGCTGGTGCAGGCGCTGCAGGGCCCTGACGAGGAGTAGTCGCGCGGCCTACGCTGGGCTCATGAGCCGCATCGCGATCGTCGGCGGCCACGGACAGGTGGCCCGTCATCTCCTCCCGCTGCTCGGCGCCCTGGGCCACCAGCCGCTCGCGCTGGTCCGCCGCGACGAGTACCGCGCCGAGCTCGAGGCCGTGGGCGCGGCGGTCGGGTTGCTCGACATCGAGCAGGCCGACGCCTCGGCGTTCGCCCACGCCTTCGAGGGCTGCCACGCGGTGGTGTTCGCGGCCGGTGGCGGCCCCGACGGCAACATCGACCGCAAGCGCACCGTCGACCTCGAGGGGGCGCTCAAGACCATCGACGGCGCACGACGGGCCGGGATCTCGCGCGTCGTTCAGATCTCGGCCATCGGCGTCGACGAGCCCGTGCGCGACGATGCGGAGCCGGTCTGGAAGGCGTACATCGAGGCCAAGCGCGACGCCGATGTCGCCCTGCGCGGCAGCGGGCTCGACTGGACCATCCTGCGGCCCGGACGACTCACGGACGACCAGCCCACGGGCCGGGTCGACCTTCGACCTTCGATCGCTCGCCGGGAGATCCCTCGCGCCGACGTGGCCGCCGTCGTGGCCGCCGTCCTCGACACCGGTGCCGGCATCGGCGCCCAGCTGGACCTGGTCAGCGGCGACACCCCGGTGGACCAGGCGGTGGCGGTCCTCAGTCGGTGAGCGACGAGTAGGCCACGATCCCGCGCCGCAGCCGGCGTACGGCGTCCCGGGCGACCCCTCGCAGGGGCGAGTCGCCTGCCGCGTCGGCCACCTGGCCGGTGAGGTCGAGCAGCTGCTTCATCCAGCGCACGAAGTCGCCGGCGGCCAGCGACGTGCCTCCGAGGACGTCGTCCAGCTCGTCGCCCTCCGCCCACCGGTAGGCCGCCCAGGCGAATCCCAGGTCGGGCTCGCGCAGGAAGTCGAGCTTGTGCTCCCGCTCGAGGGCGTCCAGGTCTGCCCACAGCCGCACCATCTCGCCGATGACGTCCTTCACCGGCCCGCCCGGCAGCCGCGGCGACGACGCGTCGTCGGCGCGCCTGGCCTCGAAGACCAGCACCGAGAGCACGGCCGCCAGCTCCGAGGGGCTCAGGTCGTCCCACAGCCCGTGGCGCAGGGACTCCGCCGCCACCAGGTCCATGTCGGTGTAGATGCGCATCAGGTGGCGACCGCGGTCGGTCACCTCGTCAGCGTCGAGGTAGTCGAGCGTCGTCAGCACCGCGCAGACCCGATCGAAGGTGCGGGCCACGGTGTTGGTGCGCTGCTCCACCCGCCGCTTGAGCGTCTGGGCGTCGCGGTCGAGCTTGAACCACCGCTCCGCCCACCGGGCGTGGTCCTCCCGCTCGGGGCACTGGTGGCAGAGGTGCTCCTTGAGCTGCCTGCGCAGCGCCGCGATCTCGCGCTCGGTCGCCTCGTCGACCGGGGAGTCGTGCCGGCTCGCGCGCTGGCGCGACGGGGGCGTCAGGTCGTGGGTGCGGCTGCGCAGCGCGGCGGAGAGGTCGCGACGCATCTGCGGGTTGCGGCCGTTGAACGACTTGGGGACCTTCAGCCGCGCGAGCGACTCCACGGGCACCGGGAAGTCGATCATCGCGAGCCGCCTCGCCTGCCGGTCCATGGTCACGACGTACGGGCGCGGGTCGCCGTCGCCTGCTGTGCCGGGCTCGACGACGACGGCGAAGCCGGCGAACTTCCCCGCCGGCACCTCGATGATGTCCCCCGGCCGCAGCCGGCCCAGTGAGGCGGCTGCCTCGTCACGCCGGTCGGTGCGCCGGGAGCGGGCGGCGCCCTTCTCGACGTCGGTGATGCGTCGGCGCAGCGCGGCGTACTCCATGAAGTCGCCGAGGTGGCAGGTCGCTGCCTCGGCGTACCCGTCGAGGGCGTCCTCGCTCTTGCGCAGCTGCCGGGCGAGGCCGACGACGGCCTTGTCGGCCTGGAACTGCGCGAAGGACTGCTCCAGGGTGGCCCGGGCCCGCTCACGGCCGAACTGGTTCACCAGGTTGACCGCCATGTTGTACGACGGCCGGAACGACGACCGCAGCGGATAGGTCCGCGTAGACGCCAGCCCGGCCACCTCGCGAGGATTCATCCCCGGCTGCCAGAGGACGACGCCGTGGCCCTCGACGTCCAGCCCACGCCGGCCGGCCCGGCCGGTCAGCTGGGTGTACTCGCCGGGGGTGATGTCGGCGTGCGTCTCGCCGTTCCACTTCGACAGCTTCTCGATGACGACCGTGCGGGCGGGCATGTTAATCCCGAGGGCCAGGGTCTCGGTGGCGAAGACGACCTTGCAGAGGCCGCGCACGTAGAGCTCCTCCACGCACTGCTTGAACGCCGGCAGCATGCCCGCATGGTGCGCGGCCACGCCTCGGGTCAGGCCGTCCAGGAACTCGTGGTAGCCGAGCACGTGGAGGTCGTCGTCGTCGAGGTGGCGGCAGCGCTCCTCGACGTACGCGTGGATCGTGTCGCGCTCCTCGGGCGAGGTCAGCCGGACGTTGGCGCTGAGGCACTGGGTCACGGCCGCGTCGCAGCCGACCCGGCTGAAGATGAACACGATCGCGGGCAGCAGCCGCTCGCGGTCGAGGCGGTCGATGACGTCGACGCGGCTCGGGATCCACACGCGTCGGCCGTTGCCCACCTGCTTGCCTCGGCCGGGTCGCTTGTCGCGAGGGGATCGGCGGTCCTTCATGCGGGTGCTGGCCCAGTCGTCACGGGCGATGCGCATCAGCTCGTTGTTGACGGGCGCCCCCTCCTTGACGAACCCGGCGGAGGCGTCGACGTCGGAGGACGCGAAGAGGTCGAGCAGCCGTCGGCCGACCATCACGTGCTGGAACAGCGGCACCGGCCGCTTCTCCTCGACGATCGTCGTGGTGTCGCCGCGGACCGTCTCCAGCCACTCGCCGAACTCCTCGGCGTTGGACACCGTCGCCGACAGCGACACCACGCTCACCGACTCGGGCAGGTGGATGATCACCTCCTCCCACACGGCGCCCCGCATGCGGTCGGCGAGGTAGTGCACCTCGTCCATCACCACGAAGCCGAGCCCCAGCAGCGTCTGGGAGCCGGCGTACAGCATGTTCCGCAGCACCTCGGTGGTCATCACCACGACCGGGGCCTCGCCGTTGACGGTGTTGTCGCCGGTCAGCAGCCCGACCTGGTCGGCGCCGTAGCGTGCGACGAGGTCGTTGTACTTCTGGTTCGACAGCGCCTTGATCGGCGTCGTGTAGAAGCACTTGCGGCCGGTCGCCAGCGCCAGGTGCACGGCGAACTCGCCGACCACTGTCTTCCCGGAGCCGGTCGGCGCTGCCACGAGCACTCCCCTGCCGTCCTCGATCTCGCGGCAGGCCCGCAGCTGGAAGTCGTCCAGCGGGAAGGCGTACTGGCCCACGAAGTCGGTCAGGACGGGGTGCCTGCGATCACGCTGGAACGCCGCGTACTTCTCCGCTGGCCCCCGCTGGCTCTCATCACGTTCGCTCATGCAAGCACCCTCAACGCGCCGGGGGCGCTCTCGATCGTCAATGGCAGGGCGCCGAACCGCTCCCCGTCGGCGTAGGACATGATGCCCGGCGCCGCCACGCTGACCGTGCGGACCCGGTGGTGCTCGTACTGGGGAAGGGTGACGTGGGTCCCCTTGAAGAGCTTCGGGTAGGCGCGCACCAGCCCCACCTTGCTCAGCCTCCCGACGATCACGACATCGAGCAGCCCGTCGTCGAGGACCGCGCCCTCCGCCATGCGCAGTCCCCCGCCGTACGACGGCCCGTTGCCCACGGCGACCAGCACCGCCTCCCGGTGGACGACCTCGCCGTCGAGCTCGAGCGTGTAGGGCAGGGCGGCGAAGGTGCGCAGCTCCGCCAGCGTGGCCAGGTTGTAGCGCATCTGGCCACGCGGCCAGGTCATCTTGTTGGCCCGCTCGTTCACCACCGCGTCGAAGCCGGCGGCCAGCACCGTGACGAAGTACTTCGAGCCACAGCGCGCCAGGTCGACGGTGCGGGTGCGGGAGGCGATGACCACGTCGGCGGCGGCCACCGGGTCGCGCCGAGGAAGGTCGAGGCACCGGGCGACGTCGTTGCCGGTGCCGGCCGGGATGATGCCCAGCGGGACCCCGGTGCCGGCCACGGCCTGCACGCCCAGGTGCACCAGGCCGTCGCCGCCGCACAGGACCAGGGCCTCGACGCCGTCGCGGACGCAGTAGCGGGCCAGGTCCAGGGCCTCGTCGGCGTCGGCACCCTGCAGGCTGCGGACGGCGAACCCGGCGTCCCGCAGCCGGGCGAGTGCTGCGTCGCGGATGCGCTGGGCGCTGCCGCTGCCGGCCGACGGGTTGGTGAGGAGCGCGATCTCGCGCGGGGTGCCGGCCACGTCCCGACCCTATCCGGCGGTGCCCGGTGGGCGTGCTCGCCGCGGCGCCTGCGAGCCGATGCGCAGGTGGGCGGCGAAGCGCTCCGGGGCCGCGCCCACGGCCTTGGCCAGCCGGCTCACGGTGTCGAGCACGAGGTCGGCACCGAACGCGGTCCCGGGTACGGCGAGCACCAGCCGGTCGTCGTACCGACCGATGAGCACCTGGCCGTGCTGCCAGGCCTGGTGCGCGGCCGCGCGGCTGCGGTCGCACGTCACCGGGGCGGGGTAGGCCTCGTCGACGGCCAGCAGGTCGCAGGCGAGCGGGTGGTGGTCGTCGTCGGGGGACGTGAGGATGCCGCGGACGTGATGGCCGGTGCGCAGACCTGCGTCAGCCGACCAGGTGACCTCGCCGGTCCCGAGCCAGTCGGGCAGGTCGAACGGGTCGACGAGGACGATCGGCGGAGGCGACACCACGTCAGCCTCTCAGATGGGTGAGAGCTCGTCGTCGCCCCACTGGTCGGTGCCCCGCTCCCGTCGGCCGCGCATGCGGTCGGTGAAGCGGGCGATGACCTCGGCGATGATGAAGAGGACGAGCATCGGGATCGCGAGCGCCAGCATGGAGAACGGGTCCGTGGACGGCGTCGCCACCGCAGCGAAGACGAACGTCCCGATGACGATCCAGGGCCGGTAGCGGCCGATCGCCTTGCCCGACACCACGCCTGCGAGGTTCAGCATGATGACGAACAGCGGGATCTCGAAGGCGACGCCGAAGACCAGCAGCATCCGGGTCAGGAACGAGAAGTACTCGCCGAACTCGACCAGGTTCGCGAGACCGCCCGGGGTGAACCCGATGAGCACCTCG
This sequence comes from Nocardioides sp. LHG3406-4, assembly GCF_049897745.1. Lineage (NCBI taxonomy): Bacteria > Bacillati > Actinomycetota > Actinomycetes > Propionibacteriales > Nocardioidaceae > Nocardioides > Nocardioides sp. LHG3406-4. The sequence goes on along the minus strand of NZ_JAFCWV010000002.1, from coordinate 948,892 downwards.
AGGCCGCGCGGGAGCACGTAGTAGCCGACGGCGACGCCGATGACGAACAGCGGCCCGGCGATGGACACGAAGACGCGCGACCACTTCTTCTCCTGCGGGCGCAGGCCGGGGACGATGAACCCCCAGATCTGCGACAGCCAGTAGGGGCTGGCCACCACGATGGCGGCGACGCCGCACAGCTTGAGCTGGAGCAGCAGCGGGCCGGTCGCGCCCTTCACGTAGGCCTCGGTCTGCACCGTGGCACCCAACGCCTCCCGGGCGTCGTTGTAGGGCTTGAGCACGAGGTCGAGCAGCGAGGAGTCGGTGAACGGCAGGGGCGAGTCGTAGAACGGCAGAGCCAGCCCGAAGAGCACCACGAGCACCAGCGCGGAGCGGATCAACCGCGCCCGCAGCTCCCGGAAGTGGTCGGTGAGGGCCATCCGCCCGTCGGCGCCGATGGGGTGCCTCGGGGCACCGCTGAGCAGGCTGAAGAGACCGCGAATCTTCACGGGTGAGGTGGCGTCGCTCGTCGTCAGGCGGTGGTGTCGCCGCGGTGCTCGCGGTGCTCACGGGCGATGCGGTCGCTCTCGGCCTGCCTGGCCTGCAGCTCGCGCAACTCGAGCTCGCGCTGCTCGGTCGTCTTGGTGTCGTCGTCGTCGCCGAGACCCTTGGTCTCCGCCTTGAAGATCCGCAGCGCGCGACCGCTGCCGCGGGCGAGCTCGGGAAGCTTGGACGCACCGAACAGCAGGACCAGGACGGCCAAGATGATCAGCAGCTCCGTCGTGCCGAGCCCGGCAATGAACGCGTACATAGGAGTCCTCACGGTTGCGGAAGCCTGTCGGTTGAGTCTACGTCGTCGTGCTGGTAGAGCCTCAGCGCCCGCTGCGCGGTGGCGGTGACCTCGTCGCCGAGCTGGGCGGGCGACACAACTCTGGCGTACGGCGCGAGCCGCAGCAACAGGCGCTCCAGCCAGCGTTCGTCTGCCACGAGCATCTGGACCTCCGACGCGCCCCCCGGGAGCGGGCGGACCGCCTCGACGGGGTAGTACTCCGGCACCCACTGGGCCTGGGGCCCGAGCTCCACAGTGACGAGCATGGCGTCGTCGGACCCCCGGAAGAACCCGTCGCTGACGTCCTTCGGCTCGTCGTCGTGCGTCTCCACCGGGCTGTCGAGGACGGCGAGATCGTGGATGCGGTCGAGGCGGAACAGCCGGGGTGCCTCGGCCGAGTGGCACCAGCCGTCCAGGTAGCTCGCACCGGGAGACGTCACGATCCCCCGGGGGTCGACCAGGCGCTCGGTCGCCTCGTCCCGCGTCGGCACCCAGTAGGTCAGGTGCACCTGGCGGCCGCGCTGAAGAGCGTCGCGCAGCTGGTGCAGCACCTCGGCCTCGGCGGAGGGCTGCTCGTCCACCTCGATGCGGCCGGCCCCGCTGCCCTCGGCCGCGGCGGCCTCGAGCTTGGCGAGGGTGCGGTCGACGACCTCGCGGGTCGACGGGGCTGCCCCTCCTCTGACTGCTCGCAGCGCGACGATCAGCGCCGTCGCCTCGGTCGGCGTCAGCCGTAGGGGCCGGGCGAGGTAGTCGGCGTTGGAGACGCGGATGACCCCGTCTGCCTCCTGGCCTTCGAGCGCGTCCAGGTCGACGTCGATCAGGTCGTCCGGGTAGCCGCCGGGCAGACCGCACATGAGCAGGACCTTCAGGTCCTTCATCAGCTGGCTCGCAGAGATCCCCAGCGCGGAGGCGGCCTCCTCGAGACGTACGCCGTCGCGGCCGTGGAGGTACGGCACGAGCGTGAGCAGCCGGTTGACCTGGTCCTTCGCGCCTCCCGGTGGCGGTGCCGTCGTCGCGCTCATCGGGCACCCGCCGTGACCAGACGGGAGAGCCGGTCGACGACGGCCTCGCGCAGCCGGGGCGGGGCCTCGACGTAGACGTGGTCGCCGTAGGTGAGCACCTCGTCGGCCAGCACGGTGACGCTGCCCTGGAGCGTGAGCCGATCCCATCCGGACTCGTCGTCGGGTCCGGGCACCCCCTCCTCGACGGAGTCGGCGTCGCGACGCAGGCCGTAGCCGGTGCCGGTGCGGGCGAGCAGCGTGATCTGCTCGCGCTCCGGGGCGGGGGCGAGCCGGCGGGCCACGGCGCGGATGTCGGTGCCGGGCGGGACGTCGTACGCCCCGGGCTCGCCGGTGATGGTCGCCTCTCCCACGATCCGTGAGAGCCGGAAGACTCGCTCGTCGCGGCGGTCCACGTCGTACCCGACGGCGTACCACCGTCCGGAGTAGCGCACGACGCCCCACGGCTGGACGTGGCGGCGGGTCGGCTCGGTGGCGCCGGGGCGGCGGTAGTCGAACTGCACCGCCGAGCGCTCCTGCGTCGCCTCCCAGAACACGTCGAACGCCGGCTCGTCGGCACCGATGCGCGGCTGCACGAGATCCAGGGCCGACAGATCCAAGGGCACGCCGCTGGCGGTCAGCTTGCGTACGGCGTCGGTCGCCGCCTCCGCCAGCCGGGCGTGCTCCCACACCTTGCCGGCCAGGCCGATCACGGCGGCCTCGTCGGCCTCCAGGCTGATCTCGGGAAGCGCGAACTGGTCGGGACGGATCCGGTAGCCGACCTCGTCGTCGAAGTAGACGTCCAGCTTGCCCACCTCGATGGGCACGCCGAGGGAGCGCAGCTCCTCCTTGTCGCGCTCGAACTTCTTCTCGAACGCGTCGAGCGACTCCCCGGGGTAGAGGAACTCGCGGATCCGCTCCTTGGAGACGTAGCGGCGTTGCACCAGCAGCATGATGAGCAGGTTCATCAACCGCTCACTCTTGCGGGCCACCACGGCGGTTCCCCTCCCCCGGACGAGTCAGGCCGGGACGGCTCAGGCGGCTCAGACCGCCGCGAGGATGTCGACGACGAAGTAGAGCGTGTCGGTGCCCTTGATCCCGGCGTCCTTGTTGCCCTGCGCGCCGTACCCGAGGTCCGGCGGAATGGCGAGGATCATCCGCGAGCCGACCGTCTGGCCGACCAGGGCGTCGTCCCAGCCCTTGATGACCTGGCCGACACCGATCGGGAACGACACGGGCGAGCCCGCGCTGTAGGACTCGTCGAAGGGCTTGTCGCCCTTGTAGGTCTGGCCGAGGTAGTTGACGTAGATCGTCTGGCCCTTCTTCACGACCGCGCCGTCGCCCTTGACCGTCTTGGTGATCAGGAGGTTGTCACCGGGCTCGGGTGCCTTGGAGAAGTCCAGGCCGGTGATCGTGCCGTCGTCGTCGGTGATGGCGGGGGCCCACTTGGCGACCGGCTTCTCCTCGCCCTTCGGCTCGGTGCCGATCTTCTCGACGAGGTCGAGCACGAACAGCACGCTGTCCTGGTTGCCGAGGCCGAGCTGGGCACCCTGCTCGGGGGAGAAGGCATCCCCGGCCGGCGCGGCTACGGCCACCCGGGACCCGACGGTCTGGCCCTCGATGCCCTTCTTGAGCGCCGGGGTGAGCTGGTCGTTGACGTTGAGGAGCTCGGGCGTGCCCGCGTCGTACGTCGTGAAGGCCTGCTTCTCGGTGAAGCCGTTGCCGATCCATACGTGGGTGAGCACGTTGTCGCCGTCGGCGATCTCCTCGCCGTCGCCCTCGGTGATGACCTTGGTCTCGACCTTCGAAGGGTCGAGCTTCTCGTCGAAGGTGACCTTCGGGGCCTTGCCCTGGTCGCCCGAGACCTTCACGACCGAGAGTCCTGCCCCCGATCCGGAGCTCGAGCCCGAGCCCTCACCGGAGTCGTTGCCGCACGCGCTGAGCGTGAGGGCGGCGAGGAGGAGGGCGGCCGGAACGGCCAGTACGCGACGAGACACGGTGCTACACCTTTGGTTGTGGACGGAGTGCGCGGTCACCCTATCCGGGTCACCTGAGAGGCCTCTCAGCGAATCCCCGGCGGTGGGGATCACATCCCGTCGATGAGTCGCTGCACCCTCTCGTCGTGGGCGCGGAACGGGTCCTTGCACAGGACGGTGCGCTGGGCCTGGTCGTTGAGCTTGAGGTGCACCCAGTCGACGGTGAAGTCGCGGCGGCGCTCCTGGGCGCGGCGGATGAACTCGCCACGCAGCCTCGCACGGGTGTTCTGCGGGGGCACCGACTTCGCCTCGAAGATCTTCAGGTCGCTGGTCACGCGGGCGACCGCCCCACGCTTCTCGAGCAGGTAGTACAGGCCGCGGTCGCGGTGGATGTCGTGGTAGGTCAGGTCGAGCTGGGCGATCCTGGGATGACCGAGCGGCAGGCCGTGCTTGGCGCGGTAGCGGTCGATCAGCTTCCACTTGATGACCCAGTCGATCTCGCGGTCGACCAGTCCGAGGTCGCCGGACTCGACGGCCTTCAGGCCGCGCTCCCACAGGTCGAGCGCCGCCTCGATGAGAGGGGTGGCGATCTCGCGGCGGTCGACGAAGTCGCGCGCCTTGGCGAGGTACTCCCCCTGGATGTCCAGGGCGCTGGCCTCGCGCCCGTTGGCCAGCCGCACCTTGCGGCGCCCGGTCATGTCGTGGCTGATCTCGCGGATGGCTCGGATGGGGTTCTCCATCGTGAGGTCGCGCATCACGACGCCCTCCTCGATCATCCGCAGCACCAGGTCGCAGCTGGCGACCTTCAGCATGGTGGTCGTCTCGCTCATGTTGGAGTCGCCGACGATGACGTGCAGCCGGCGGTACTTCTCCGCGTCAGCGTGCGGCTCGTCCCGGGTGTTGATGATGGGCCGGCTGCGGGTGGTGGCGCTGGAGACGCCCTCCCAGATGTGCTCAGCGCGCTGGCTGACGGAGTACGTCGCGCCGCGCGGCGTCTGGGTCACCTTCCCCGCCCCGACGATGATCTGGCGCGTGACCAGGAAGGGGATCAATACGTCGGCGAGCCGAGAGAACTCACCCGCCCGGCCCACCAGGTAGTTCTCGTGGCAGCCGTAGGAGTTGCCCGCCGAGTCCGTGTTGTTCTTGAACAGGTAGATGTCGCCGGCGATGCCCTCGTCGCGCAGCCGCTGCTCCGCGTCGAGGAGGAGCCCTTCGAGGACCCGCTCCCCCGCCTTGTCATGGGTGACCAGCTCGACGATGTCGTCGCACTCCGGGGTGGCGTACTCCGGGTGGCTGCCCACGTCGAGGTAGAGCCGGGCGCCGTTGCGCAGGAAGACGTTGCTGCTGCGCCCCCAGCTGACGACCTTGCGGAACAGGTAGCGCGCCACCTCGTCGGGGCTCAGCCGCCGCTGGCCCCGGAACGTGCACGTGACGCCGTACTCGTTCTCGATGCCGAAGATCCGCCGGTCCACACCCACACCCTAGGCCGTCGGGTGTTGCGTGGGGGGCGTGTCGGCGTGCCGGGGGCACGCCGTTTGGTCCCAAACCGCAAGTTCTGACGCCGAGATCATGCGGTTCCTGCCCAATCGACGACCCCCATATGTCTTCGCCATCGGTTCATGACCCGGGCGCGGCCCGGCTCGGCGTACAGCGAGTTGTCCACCATGCGACGCCAGACGCGGAGCCTGCTGACCAGGTGCGGTCGACCCAGGGCGCGGTCGAGCTCGTGCATCACGACGCCGGGGTGGTTCAGCAGGTCATCCAGCGTGAATCCCCGGCGGACGTAGGGCGTTCCTGTCCACCCACGCTCGCGCCTGAGATCCGCCCGGTGCTGCAGCTTGTCGCGATGCCCGGCGCCGTCGTACTCGTGCACGAACGTCGTACCACCGACGAGGAGGTCAGCACGGCCGATCAATCGCCCGGAGCCATCTCGGAGCTCGACCTGGGGCCTGACCGCGATCTCCATCGCGTCGTGGAACAGCCGGAGCAGCGTCTCGCCGGCCGACTCGCAGCGCTCGGTCGCCAGCCCGTACGCCGCGCGCAGCCGTGCGACGCCCGGTCGGCGGGTCTCGAGCAACCGCTCCATGGCCGCCGGGGCGAGATGGCCCAGCTCGAGCGCGGAGTCGATCATGATGACCAGGTCGAGGATGCCCAGGTCCCGGGCGGCCCGCAGCAGGATCTCCTCGGCAGCGTCCACCGGAAGTCCGTGCATGATGCGGGGCTCTGGCTCGCGCACCAGCCGGGAACAGATCAGTCCGGGGCGCCGCGGCCGCCTGTCACCTTGGACCGCTGCGAATACGGGGACCTGCTCCGGCAGTTGCGGGAGCCGCCAGCCGAGCAGTCGTGCCGCTGTGACGTGCGTGAACACCGCGTCGGCAGGCAGCACCAGGAGGTACGCCGCCAGGTCCCGCCGGAACTCCTCGTCGTCGCCAAGACCGTCACGGAGGCGCAGGAAGAGACCATGGCTCACCCTGCGGTAGTCAGCCACCCGGACCTCTCCCCGGATCGGTGCGTCGTCATCCATGCGGACGAGCCTGCCCGGGAATCGACGCTCTGAGGGGTCACAGGGTTGCGGCTTGTGGATAACCCCGTCGTGCACAGCCTGAAGGCCGTGGATTGGTCCCAAACCACATGCTCAAGGCCCCGAAACATGCGGTTTGGTCCCAAACCGCAGCACCGCAGCCCTACAGCAACCCCGCCGCATCCAGCGCCAGGTACGTCTGCTCCGTGGCACCCAGCAAGCCGGCACGCAGGTCGTCGCGCACGGTGGCGACGTCGACCACGACCACCTCGCAGTCCTCGAGCGCGTCGAGGTCCTGGTCGTACGCCGGGATGCAGTCGCGGGCGACGGCGGCGTACGTCGGCCGGGTCCGGCTGTTGTGATGCACCGAGGCGACGACCTCGACGGAGCCGGCGGCGTACCCCGTCTCCTCGCGGAGCTCACGCCTGGCGGCGACGACCGCCTGCTCGCCGGCGTCGACGAGGCCCCCGGGCAGAGACATGACGACGCGGTCGGGTCCGGGCCGGAACTGACGCACCATCACCATCTTCCCCTCCGGCGTCAGCGCCAGGACGGCCACGGTCTCGGGGAGGTCCAGCATGTCCCACGTCGCCTCGGTGCCATCAGGCAGCCGGAAGCCCCGCCGGAGCACCCGGAAGAACCCGTCGAAGGCCACCTTGTCACCGGTGGCGACCCAGGCGCGGTCCGCGTCGGCGGGGACCGTCACAGCTCCACCGTCACAGCTCCCCCGGGTCGGTGGGCTTCGGGGTGTCGGGTTGGGGGTCCGGCGGGGGCGGCGTACCCGGATCCGGCTCCGGAGCGGGCGGCGTCGGCGGGATGGGCGTCGGCTGGGCGGGGTCGGACGGCTCCCGCGACGGCGAGGGCGATGGCGGGGTCGGCGGAGACACAGGCGGAGCGATCGGCGGAGCCACCGGCGGCTCGCCGGTGACCGGGTTCTCCAGCGGGGGTACGGTGCCACTGACCTGGTCGGTCGGGTCCGCCGGGTCGTCGGGCGCACCGTCCGAGGGTGGCGTCCCGACGGTGGTGTCGGACTCGTCCGGGCCAGCGGCGATCTCGGGGCCGCGCTCACCCAGCAGCTCGGTGAGCCGGGGCGGACGGATGCGGACGAACTTGCGCGGCTGGGTGCGGGTGCGGTCCAGGATCGCCACCTCGAGATCGCCGACGGGGATCACCCGGTCGGCCGGCTCACCCCGCTCGTCGACGGTGTGACCCAGGGCGGACACGGCCACGGCGAGAGCGTCGGTCAGCGTCGCGCCCTCCGTGTAGTGCTCCTTGAGGTGCGCGGCCACCGTGTCGGCGGCACCGCCCATGACCGCGAACCCGTGCTCGTCGGCCACCTGGCCGTCGTACGTCAGTCGGTAGAGCTGGTCGTCGGCCGCCTCGTCACCGATCTCGGCGACGAAGAGCTCGACCTCGTAGGGCTTCTCGCCACCCGAGGAGAAGATCGTGCCGAGCGTCTGCGCGTAGGCGTTGGCCAGCCCACGGCCCGTCACGTCACGCCGGTCGTAGGCGTAGCCACGCATGTCGGCCAGGCGTACGCCGGCGATGCGCAGGTTCTCGAACTCGTTGTAGCGGCCCACCGCGGCGAAGGCGATCCGGTCGTAGATCTCCGACACCTTGTGCAGCGCCTGCGACGGGTTCTCGGAGACGAACAGCACGCCGTCGGCGTACTGCACCGCCACCACTGAGCGCCCGCGCCCGATGCCCTTGCGCGCGAAGTCGGCCCGGTCCTTCATCAGCTGCTCGGGCGAGACGTAGAACGGCATGCTCATGGAGTTGTCCTCAGCTCAGATCAGGTCAGGGCCGCGGCCGGGCCGTCGGGACGGTCCATCCGGGCGGCCAGCATCCGGTCGGCGATCGCCGCCACCTCGGCGTCGGGCACCCGACGACCGCCGTCGGCGGTGATCACGTGCACCACCGGGAAGATCCGCCTGGTCAGGTCGGGACCGCCGGTGGCGGAGTCGTCGTCGGCCGCGTCGTACAACGCCTGGACGACCGCCGTCACGCAGCCCTCCTGGTCGAGGTCGTCGCGGTAGAGCTTCTTCAGCGAGCCGCGGGCGAACAGCGAGCCGGAGCCCACCGAGTGGAACGCGGTCTCCTCGTAGCGTCCGCCGGTGACGTCGTAGCTGAAGATCCGGCCCTGGCCGACGGTCAGGTCGTAGCCGGCGAAGAGGGGTACGACGGCCAGCCCCTGCATGGCCATGCCGAGGTTGGCCCGGATCAGGGCGGCGAGGCGGTTGGCCTTGCCGTCCATCGACAGGGTCGTGCCCTCGATCTTCTCGTAGTGCTCGAGCTCGGTCTGGAACAGCCGCACCATCTCGACCGCGAGGCCGGCGGTGCCGGCGATGCCGACCGCGGAGAACTCGTCGGCGGGAAACACCTTCTGGATGTCGCGCTGGGCGATGATGTTGCCCATCGTCGCGCGCCGGTCACCGGCCATGACGATGCCGCCGGGGTACGTCGCGGCCACGATGGTCGTACCGTGCGGGGCCAGGTCACCCGCATGCCCGGCGGGGATCGCCCGGCGTGACGGCAGCAGGTCCGGCGCCTGCTGACCGAGGAAGTCGGAGAACGACGACGAGCCGGGCACCAGGAAGGCGGCCGGCAGTCGGGGTTCGTTCATCACTGCCCGCCCTTCTGGATGAACGACTTCACGAAGTCCTCGGCGTTAACCTCCAGCACGTCGTCGATCTCGTCGAGGATCGCGTCAACGTCGTCATCGAGCGCTTCCTTGCGTTCGGCGACATCACTCTCGACCACCTCCTCCTCGGCGTCGGCGCGCTGCGACTCGGTGGACTTGCGTGGCTGCTTGTGCTCCTGGGCCATGTACCGACCCTATAGGGCATTGCCGAGCCAGGGCGGCAAGCATCCAGCGGGTCAACGAGTCAGGGCGTCGAACAGCTGTTCCGCGGTGTCACACGAGTCGATCAGCGCGCCCACGGAGGCGCGGGTGCCACGCAGCGGATCGATCGTCGGCACCCGCTGGAGGGACTCGCGCCCGGGCAGGTCGAAGATGACCGAGTCCCAGGACGCGGCGGCCACGTGCTCGGCGTACTTCTCGAGGCAGCGCCCGCGGAACCACGCCCGGGTGTCCTCCGGCGGGTCATGCATCGCCGCCTCGACCGCGCCGTCCTCCAGCAGTCGCTCGATGCGTCCGCCGGCCACGAGGCGGTGGTACAGGCCCTTCTCGGGGCGGATGTCGGAGTACTGGAGATCGATCAGGTGCAGCTTGGCGTCGTCCCAGTCCAGCCCGTCGCGCTGGCGGTACTGCTCCAGCAGCTTGAGCTTCGCCACCCAGTCGAGCTCGCCGGCGCACAGCATCGGGTCCCGCTCGAGCCGGTCGAGCACCGATTCCCAGCGGGCGAGCACGTCGATGGTCTGCGGGTCGGCGTCGGCACCCAGTCGGTCCTCGACGTACTTGCGGGCGAGGTCGAGGTACTCCAGCTGCAGCTGGACGGCGGTCAGCTCGCGACCGTCGTGCAGTTTGACGAGGTGCTTCAGGGTGGGGTCGTGCGACACGGCCCGCAGCGCGGAGACCGGCCCCTCAACGGCGAGGTCGGAGGCGATGAACCGGTCCTCGATCATCGCCAGGACCAGGGCGGTTGTGCCGACCTTGAGGTACGTCGACACCTCGGCCAGGTTGGCGTCGCCGATGATCACGTGGAGACGGCGGTACTTCTCGGGGTCCGCGTGCGGTTCGTCCCGCGTGTTGATGATGGGCCGCTTGAGGGTCGTCTCCAGCCCGACCTCGACCTCGAAGTAGTCGGCCCGCTGGCTGATCTGGTAGCCGTGCTCCCGGCCGTCCTGCCCGATGCCGACCCGGCCGGCCCCGCAGACGACCTGCCGGCTGACGAAGAACGGCGTCAGGTGGCGCACGATCTCGTTGAACGGAGTCGATCGGCGCATCAGGTAGTTTTCGTGGGAGCCGTAGGAGGCGCCCTTGTTGTCGGTGTTGTTCTTGTAGAGCAGGATCGGCGCGCCGCCGGGCAGCTGGCTCGCCCGGATCGAGGCGTCGAGCATGATCTGCTCGCCGGCCTTGTCCCACTTGACGATGTCCAGCGGCGTCGTGCACTCGGGAGTGGAGTACTCGGGGTGCGCGTGGTCGACGTACAACCGGGCGCCGTTGGTCAGGATGATGTTGGCGAGGCCGAGGTCCTCGTCGGTCAGCTGGCTGGGGTCGGCGACCTGTCGTGAGAGGTCGAAGCCGCGGGCGTCGCGGAGCGGCGACTCCTCCTCGAAGTCCCACCGCGCGCGGCGCGCCTTGATGGTCGACGACGCGTAGGCGTTGACGATCTGGCTCGACGCGACCATCGGGTTGGACAGGGGCTGGCCCTGGACCGAGATGCCGTACTCGACCTCGGTACCCATCACCCGGCGCACGCTCATGTACCTGAGCCTACGCGGCACCCTAGAGTCGGAGGCGCCTGCAACGACGCGTCGAGGAGGTCCCGTGGGAATGTGGGACGACCGGGTGCTGCCCCGGCTCGTCGATCGGGCGCTGTCCGCAGCGGAGATCGCAGAGCTGCGGGCCGAGGCGTGTGCCGGGCTGCGCGGACGGGTCCTGGAGATCGGGTTCGGCAGCGGGCTCAACGTGGAGCACTACCCCGCAACCGTGGCGTCGGTCAGCGCGGTCGAGCCCTCCGACGTGGCCTGGGCGCTGTCCGCCGACAGGCGGTCGAGGAGCGCGGTGCCTGTCGAACGCACCGGACTGGATGGTCAGCGGCTCGCTGCACCCGACGGCAGCTACGACGGCGTGCTGTCGACGTTCACCCTATGCACCATCCCGGACGTCGGCACCGCCCTGGCGGAGGTACGCCGCGTGCTGCGGGCGGGCGGGCGCTTTCACTTCCTCGAGCACGGGCACTCCCCCGACGACGCGGTGGCGCGCTGGCAGCGTCGCCTCGAGCCCATGCAGCGCCGTGTCTTCGGTGGGTGCCACCTGACCCGCGACATGACCGCGCTCGTCGCCGAGGCGGGCCTGGACGTCACCGAGCTCCGGACGTCGTACCTGCCCGGCCCGAGGCTGTCGCGCCCGTGGTCGTACGCCTACCTGGGGCAGGGCGCGGAGAGCGCCTGAGCGAGGCTCCGTCATCCCGCGTCAGTGAGAGCCGGTCAGCGGCGCCGGCGGAGCATCGGCAGCAGGACCAGCACCAGGACGACGATGACGGCCAGAATGACGATGAACTTCATGTGGGTGCTCCTCGGGGTGGTGGATCTGCCGATTGGTCCCAAACCGCAACATCTGGGACCCGAAACCTGCCGATTGGTCCCAAACCGCAACATCCGGGACCTGAAACCTGCCGATTGGTCCCAAACCGCAGGTTCGCGGACATTCAGGGCCTCCGCGACTGCCAGGCGTGCGCCCAGTTGACCATGACCAGCGCGAAGAGGGCGCTGAGCAGGGCGACCCCCTCGCCCTGGATCCCCAGCACGATGCTGACCGGGATCGCCGCCAACAGCGAGACGATGCCGAGCGCGAGCTGCCGCGCGCCGGCCGACTCGTTGGCGCGTTGGGAGCGCTCCCGCGACGCGACCTCGACGCCGACCCGTCGTTCTATCTCGCGTTCGACCCGGTCGGCGAAGGAATCGACCAGGGCGGCGTCGTACGACGCCCCGAGCTCGCGCCGGGCCGCCAGGGCGGCCTCGATGTCACGGTGCTCGAGCTCGTCGGACACGCGCGCCTCAGAGGTACTGGCCGGTGTTCGCAACCGTGTCGATCGACCGGCCCGGCTCGGTGCCCTGCTTGCCGGTGATGAGCGTGCGGATGAACACGATCCGCTCGCCCTTCTTGCCGGAGATGCGGGCCCAGTCGTCGGGGTTGGTGGTGTTGGGGAGGTCCTCGTTCTCCTTGAACTCGTCGACGCAGGCCTGGAGCATGTGCTGCACCCTGAGTCCGCGGCTGTCGTGGTCGAGGAGGTCCTTGATTGCCATCTTCTTGGCCCGGTCGACGATGTTCTGGATCATCGCGCCGGAGTTGAAGTCCTTGAAGTAGAGGACCTCCTTGTCGCCGTTGGCGTAGGTGACCTCGAGGAAGCGGTTCTCCTCGGACTCGGTGTACATCCGCTCGACGGTGGCCCGGATCATCGCGGCCACGCAGGCGTCGCGATCACCGCTGAACTCCGCCAGGTCCTCCGCGTGCAGCGGGAGGTCGGCGCGAAGGTACTTGCTGAAGATGTCCCTGGCCGACTCGGCGTCCGGCCGCTCGATCTTGATCTTCACGTCGAGGCGCCCTGGCCGCAGGATCGCAGGGTCGATCATGTCCTCGCGGTTGGAGGCGCCGATCACCAGGACGTTCTCGAGCAGCTCGACGCCGTCGATCTCGCTCAGCAGCTGAGGCACGATCGTGTTCTCGACGTCGGATGACACGCCCGACCCACGGGTCCGGAACAGGGAGTCCATCTCGTCGAAGAACACGATGACGGGGGTGCCCATCGACGCCTTCTCGCGCGCCCGCTGGAACACCAGCCGGATGTGCCGCTCGGTCTCGCCGACGTACTTGTTGAGGAGCTCGGGCCCCTTGATGTTGAGGAAGTAGGACTTCCCCTCGGCGCCCGTCTTGGCCGCGACCTTCTTGGCGAGCGAGTTCGCGACCGCCTTGGCGATCAGCGTCTTGCCGCAGCCGGGCGGGCCGTAGAGCAGCACGCCCTTGGGCGGCTTGAGCTGGTGCTCCTTGAAGAGCTCCGGGTGGAGGTAGGGCAGCTCGACGGCGTCGCGGATCGCGTCGATCTGCGTGACGAGCCCACCGATCGCGTCGTAGTCGATGTCGGGGACCTCTTCGAGCACGAGCTCCTCGACCTCGGACTTGGGCACCCGCTCGTAGACGTAGCCCGCCCGAGAGTCGAGGAGCAGCGAGTCCCCGGCGCGCAGGGTGGTGTCGAGGAGCGGTGCAGCCAGGCGTACGACGCGCTCCTCGTCGGCGTTGGCGATCACCAGAGCGCGTTCGCCGTCGGCGAGTAGCTCCTTGAACATCACGACCTCGCCGATCTGCTCGAAGTCGAAGCCGGCGACGACGTTGAGGGCCTCGTTGAGCATGACCTCCTGGCCGCGCACGAGCCGGTCCAGGTCGACACCCGGGCTGACGTTGACCCGGAGCTTGCGGCCGCCGGTGAACACGTCGACGGAGTCGTCCTCGTTGCGCGCCAGGAACGTGCCGAAGCCGGCGGGCGGCTGCGCCAGCCTGTCGACCTCTTCCTTGAGCTTGGTGATCTGGTCGCGCGCCTCGCGCAACGTCTGGGCGAGCCGCTCGTTCTGGCTCGTGACAGCCGAGAGGGAGCGCTGGGTGTCGGCCAGGCGCAGCTCGAGGCTGCGCGAGCTCCCCGGTGCGTCAGTGAGCCGGCGGCGCAGATCGGTGACCTCGGCCTCCAGGAATCGCACCTGGCTGATGAGCTCGTCTGCGCTGCGACTCGGCTCCCCCGGGCTGGTGCTGCCGCTGTCTGATGTAGACATCTGGTCACCTCCTGTCTTTCGGACACTACCCATTGATGGGAACAACGGAAGGGCAAATCCTGCCGTGTTGGTCACGATTTGGACGGCGGTACGACGCCAGCCGGCACTTCAGGAGTCGAACCGCTCCTCGGCCACCTGGGGCGGGAGGTCGCCCGGACGCGGGCCGGAGTAGTCGACACCGTAGGCGCCCGGCGCCGGGCGGCGCCTCTTCATCGGGGCCCGCTCCCCGGGCGCCATCCGCCGAGCGGTGACGAGGAAGGCGGTGTGACCGATCATCTTGTGACCGGGACGGACGGCGAGGCCTTCCACGTGCCAGTCACGGACGAGGGACTCCCATGCCTGCGGCTCGGTGAAGCCGCCGTGGGCCCGGAGGGTCTCCACGATGCGGGACAGCTGGGTGGTGGTGGCGACGTACGCACACACGATGCCACCGGGACTCAGGGCACCGGCGACGGCGTCGACGCACTCCCACGGGGCGAGCATGTCGAGGATGATCCGGTCGATCGGGTGCCCGACCCCCGGCAGCTCCTCGGCGAGGTCTCCGAGCCGCAGCTCCCAGGCGGGATGGGGCTCGCCGTCGGCGGTGGAGAAGAACTGGTTGACGTTGGCGCGCGCGACGTCGGCGAACTCCTCACGGCGCTCGAACGACAGCACCTGGCCGAACGGTCCGACCGCCCGCAGGAGCGAGCAGGTCAGCGCGCCGGAGCCCACGCCCGCCTCGACCACGCGCGCGCCGGGGAAGATGTCGGCCATGGCCACGATCTGGGCCGCGTCCTTGGGGTAGACCACGGCCGCGCCGCGCGGCATCGAGACCACGAACTCCGAGAGCAGGGGGCGGAACACGAGGTACTCGCCGCCCGCGGAGGACGCGACGGTGAACCCCTCCTCGCGGCCGATCAGGTCGTCGTGCTCCAGGTGGCCCCGGTTGGAGAAGAAGCGCTTGCCGGCCACCAGCTCGAAGTTGTGGCGCCGACCCTTCTGGTCGGTGAGCCGCACCCACTCACCCTCCCGCAGCGGGCCACGGTGTACGCCGGACCAGGCCTCCGCGGGGACGTCGTCGCTGCCGGCTGGGGTGGTCGGGTCGGACATGCGCGGAACCCTAGTGCCCGGCCTCCCGGAACGCGCGATCGACGTCGGCGGTCGTGAGGACGCCGTGGATGGTGCCGTCGGACTCGACCAGCAGGTACTCCTCGGCAGGCCGGCGGCTGATGGCCACGACCAGATCCTCGCCGGAGATGTCGGCGGGCAGGGTCAGTCCCTCGTCGAGCCTGCGGGTGACCATGGAGGTGGCCAGCCAGGGACGCCGGTCCTCGGGTGTGGCGAGCAGCGCCGCCTCGTTGACGATGCCGAGCGGGGTGCCGGCGGACGTCACGGTGACGATGCTGCCTGCCTGCGCGTCCTGCGCCCGGCGTACGGCCTCGGCAAGAGGCAGGTTCTCAGGCACGGTGAGGGTACGGCGTGCGAGCGGCCGCGCGACCAGGCGCGGGAGCCGCTGTCGCAGTCGCGCGTGTGCCATGGCGGCGGTGGCGCCGGTCCACAGGAACATCGCCACGACGAAGACGAGAAGGTAGTCGACGAGGTCGGGACTGACGGCGAACACTGTGATGAGTACGACGGGCCAGGCCAGCACGGCGAGCGCCGTGACCCGGCCACCCCAGCCGGCGACGATGGTGCCGCGGTGCTGGCTGCCGGTCGCGCCCCAGACCGCCGACTTGAGCACGCGTCCGCCGTCGAGCGGCAGCCCGGGGACGAGGTTGAGGACGCCGACGAGGAGGTTGGCCCCCGCCAGGCCCTCGACGGCGACGCGGAGCAGTCCCTCGGGAGTCACGAACCACAGGGCCAGCGCCGCGCCCCCGACGACGAGGGAGGTCAGCGGGCCGACCACGGCGATGAAGAACTCATGGCGCGGGCGGCGCGACTCGCTCCCGATCGCGGTCATGCCACCGAGGAAGTGGAGGGTGATGGAGGCGACGGGGTAGCCGTAGCGGCGGGCCATCAGCGCGTGGGAGGCCTCGTGGAGGAGCACGGACCCGTAGAGCACGACTGCGAAGACCACACCGGCGACGTACTTCCAGACACCCAGGCCGGGTTCGACCTGCTCGATGCGGGGAGCGACCAGGAACGAGATGAGCGCCGCCACCAGGAACCACGACGTCGTGACGAGGACCTCGACGCCCCCGATGGTGCCGATCCGGAACGTGCCGGGAGGCCGGGGCGGGACGGGCTCGGCGGCGTTGTCGGACACCCTGTGACCCTAGCCGGTGGCGCCCACCGCTCAGGTGGCCTGTCGGTGGGCCAGCCTAGGGTGAGGACATGTCCAGCAGTGACCCGTCACCGGCCGAGCGCCGCTCGACTCCGGTCGACGGTGTGGAGGTGCTGGGGGCGCTCTCGCCCAGCCGCGCCGGCGACTTCATGACGTGCCCCCTGCTCTACCGGTTCCGCACGATCGACAGGCTGCCTGAGGAGTTCTCGCCCGATGCCGTGCGCGGCACGGTCGTCCACAAGGTGCTGGAGGATCTCTTCGACCTGCCCGCCGTCGCCCGCACGCCCGACCAGGCGCGCGCGATGCTGCCCGGCGCCTGGAAGGAGGTGCTCGAGCAGGAGCCGCTGCTGTCCGACCTGTTCGCGCCGGTGCTCGAGGGCTCGGGCGGTGCCGGACTCCACTTCGACACCTGGCTGGCGTCGTGCGAGACGGTGCTGGAGAAGTACTTCTCGCTGGAGGACCCGCGGCGCATCGAGCCCGCCGAGCGCGAGCTCTACGTCGAGGCCCTGCTCGAGTCGCGGCTGCTGTTGCGCGGGTTCGTCGACCGGCTCGACGTCGCGCCCAACGGCATGATCCGCGTCGTCGACTACAAGACGGGCCGCTCGCCGGGCGAGATGTTCGAGGCCAAGGCGCTGTTCCAGATGCGGTTCTACGCGCTCGTCATCTGGCGGACCCGCGGCGTCGTGCCGGCCATGCTCCAGCTGGTCTACCTCGGCAACGGCGAGATCCTGCGCTACGCCCCCGACGAGGCCGACCTGCTGGCGACCGAGCGCAAGGTCGAGGCCGTCTGGCACGCGATCCGGCTCGCCGAGGAGACGGGCGATTGGCGCCCAAGCCCCAGTCGCCTCTGCTCCTGGTGCAGCTACCAGGCGCTCTGCCCGGCGTACGGCGGCACTCCCCCGCCGCTCCCGACCAGGGAGCCGCAGGTGCCGGCGCCGGACGTCGATCCCGCTGGTGACATTGACAGCGACGAGGGCGTGACCGGGCGCATGTGAGGTCCGCGGGCGGCCCGTGCCTCGGCGCTGATGGTGCGGATTGGTCCCAAACCGCATGATTTCGGCTCCAGAACCTGCGGTTTGGGACCAAACGACAGTCCCCGAGCGCAGTCGGCCCCTCGAGCCCCCGCTACTCCGTCGGCCCCTGACGCTCCATCCACAGGGCCGCCTGCGTCCGATCGGCGACGCCGATGCGGCTGAACGCCGCGGTCAGGTGGGCCTTCACGGTGCGCTCGGAGATGCCGAGCCGGCGGCCGATCTGCTTGTTGGCCAGCCCCTGGCGCACCAGCTCGAGGACCTCCCGCTCGCGCGGGGTGAGCTCCACGGTCGGCGTGGGTCTGCGGGCACCCAGCAGCGCCCGGGCGGCCTTCGGGTCCAGCGGCGACTCGCCCCGGCTGACCGACCGGATCCCCTCGATCAGGTCGTCGGGTTCGGCGTCCTTGAGGAGGTATCCCACCGCGCCGGCGTCGAGCGCGGCCACGATCCGCTCGCCGTCCGAGAACGACGTCAGGACCAGCACGTCGGCGAGTCCCTCGGCGACGATGCTGCGGGTGGCGCTCACGCCGTCGACTCCGGGCATCTGCAGGTCCATGAGTACGACGTCGGGTCGCGTCTGCCGCGCGGCATCCAGCGCGGCGGCACCGTCGGCGGCTGTGCCGACCACCTCGATGTCGTCGGTGCCCGCGAACAGCTGCACCAGCCCGCCCACAACGACGGCGTGGTCGTCGACCACCAGGACCCGGATGCTCATCTGGGCACCTCCAGCCGGACCGTGGTCCCGGTCTCGGGCGCTGAGCGCACCACGAGGGTTCCCCCGTTGTCGCGGGCCAGGCTCTCGAGCCCCCGCAGCCCGTAGTGCGCCTGGTCGCTCACGGAGTCGGGGTCGAAGCCCTGGCCGTCGTCGGTGACCGTGAGCACGACGGCGCCGGAGTGGTCGCGGACGTCGATGTCGAGGGTGGACGCGCGGGCGTGCCGCAGCGTGTTGCGCACGGCCTCCTGGGCCACCCGCCAGAGCAGGTTCACGGTCCGGTCGGCCACGTGGTCGTCGAGATCGACGTCGACGCGCACCGTCACCCCGGCGGCGGCGGCGGGAGCGCTGAGGTCCTCCAGGGCCGCGGGCAGGGTCTCGATGCTGAGCCCCGGCGGGTGGATCTCGACGAGAAGCGAGCGCAGCGACCGCAGTGAGTCCCGCAGCGAGCTCCCCACGCCGACCAGGGTGGCTCGTTGGGGCTCCCCCGCGGTACGGGCCAGCGCAGAGACGGCGTAGGCGGACCCCGCCAGCTCCTGTACGACGCCGTCGTGGAGGTCGCGGGCGATCCGTCTCCGCTCTGCCTCGGAGGCGCTCGCGGCGCTGCGCATCAACCGCTCCCGTTCGGCGGAGGCACGCGTGACGCGGCGGGTGAGCACCCAGAGCATGCCCGTGGCGACCGCCACGAGGATGACCAGGGCGCCCACGGTGATCCGCTGGAAGGGGCCGATCACCTCCGCCTGGCGCTCCTCGATGCCCTCGACCGAGTAGTACGCCTCGAAGAGCAGCGGCTCCCCGCCCGGGGCCACGATCCGGGTGTAGACCTCGACCAGCCCCTCGCCACGGGGCTCGAACCGGTTCTCCGGCCTCGTCAGGTCCGCCAGCTCCGCGTCGGTGCCGCCGTCGCGCAGGATCTCGAGCTCGTCCTCGCCGAGCTCGAAGCGCTCGCCGATGATGTGGGTGTGGTCGGAGTAGACGACGGTGCCATCCTCGGTCCACAGCTTGATGCGGCGTACGTCGCGCACCAGGAGCCGGTCGAGCGCCAGCCGGTCGAAGCGGTCGACCGCCCCGGGGTCGCCGGCCACGAGCCCGCGCGACACCGCAGGCTCGGCGACCGAGCGAGCCAACACCTCGGTGGTGGCCTCCGCGTCGGCGAGGGCCTCGTCCCGGGCGGCGTCTGAGTTCAGGACCCGGGTGGCCGCGACGAGCGCCAGCAGCATAAGGAGCCCGGTGGCCAGGAACTGCACCACCGGGCTCCTCACGAGCTGTGCCCCCCTGATCGCCATCGTGCGCCCAGTATGGCCAGCGGGAGCCTCCTCAGAGCGAGACCCGCGCGACGCAGACCTCTCCGGTGCGCGCGTTGGTGCCACGGAAGACGAAGCGGTCGGTCCCAGAGGTGTTCACCGTGCGGCGCTCCACCTCGAACGAGCCGCTGCGACCGCCGGTCACAGACGAGCCCCGAGCAGACGAGCTGCCGTTGTGGTTCAGCGCCCACGACCAGGTCTGACCGGTCCGGTTGCTGTCGATCTCGCCCTCGACCTCGATCCGGCCGTCGTCGGGCTTGGCCTTGATCTTCCAGTCAGTGCTCCCGGAGCACGGGCCGGTGCGGATGACGCGGCCGTCGTCGTCACCGGCCGCCAGCGCGGTGTGGCCGCCCAGGACGGTGACTCCGCCAGCGATCAGGATGCTGACGATGATGCGGGCCCTGGTGTGCATGCGAGCTCCTCGGTTGTCGGGACTCGAGCATCCGACACGACGAGTCACCCCCACCAGTGTCCAGTGGTACTAGGACCTCACAGCTGGTACGACGCCAGCTCGTCGGCCCCGATGCCCACCAGCGTGTCCCGGAAGACCCGCCGCGGCCCGTCCAGCACCGGCACGTGGTTCTGCACCACCAGCACCGTGCAGCCGGCGGCCTCCGCCGAGCGGGCGCCGGTGTTGGAGTCCTCGATCGCGATGCAGTCGGCCGGGTCGAGGCCGAGCTCGCCGGCCGCCTTGAGGTACGGCGCGGGGTGCGGCTTGCCGTGGGAGACGGCGTCCCCGGTGACGACGGTGGCGAAGGTGCCCTCGGGCAGGGCCGACAGGATGGGGGTGACGAATCGCCGCCAGGACATCGTCACCAGTGCGCAGGGCACGTCGTGGGCCCGGAGGTCGGTGAGCAGCTCGAGGGCGCCGGGACGCCACGGCACCGAGTCCTCGACCCGGTCGACGACGGCATCGAGCAGCTTCTCAACGATCTCCGACGGCTCGAGGTCGATGCCCATGTGCTCGCGGATGTAGCGCCCGGAGTCGATCAGGTCGTTCCCCACCAGGTTGAGGGAGTGCTCCTCGCTCCAGGTGCCGCCGTACTTGTCGGCCAGGTCGAACTCCGCGCCGATCCAGTAGGGCTCAGTGTCCACCAGGGTTCCGTCCATGTCCCACAGGACGGCCGCCGGCAGCCGCGCGGCCCCATCCGGACGCTGACCTGCAGGCTCTCGAGAAAATGCGGTACTCAGAATGACCTCCGAACCGTTCCATGCGACAACTCGGGCGACGGCCCGTGCGACGGCCCGTGCGACGACTCACCCTAAGACCGAGGGACGCAGCATTCCCCATCCTCACGGGGACCCGCGGCAGCCAGACACCGCCAGACCCGTCCGTTGCCGCCGCCGGCGCACCTGAACGGCACATAGCAACAAACGCCATGACCGTAGCGACCCGAGCCGGCCCCGTGCATCTAGGACGGCACCCGGACTCCTCCCGGGCGTCCGTCTTGGATGACAAAGCTGGCCACGGTGCGCACCGGCGCTCCCGGTCGGGAGACGAAGTCGACGCTCCGGAAGTCTGCGGTCCAGTCATGGGGCGTGACGACGTTCCGGACGTAGCCCCGGTCGCGGTTGATGAACTTGAGGTGCGGGTTCTCCTGCATCTGCTTCTTGTCACCCGTCGGGTTGGGCGCCGCGTCCCCGCCGGAGCTGATGGACGTCCCGACGATCTCCGTGGCCACCGTTGCGGAGGTCGGGTCGTCGAAGTCGGCCTTGACGTCGCAGAGGTAGTTCATGTGGACATCCCCGGTCAGTACGACGGGGTTCCTGGTCCCGGCGGCCACCATCTGGTCACGCAGGCGGTTTCGCGCGATGGGGTAGTTGTCCCACGAGTCGTCGTTGAAGCCTTGGTCCGGTCCGACCGTGAAGTCGCGCTGGGAGAAGACCACCTGCTGGGCGAGCACGTTCCAGCGAGCCGACGGTCCGGCCAGCGCCTGCGTGAGCCAGGCTTCCTGCTCGTCTCCCAGGATCGTGCGCCCAGGGTCGAAGCGGTCCGCCGGCGACACCTGGTCACTGCGGTACTGGCGGGTGTCCAGAACGTAGAAGTCCATCAGGTCCCCGAACGTGAGGCGGCGGTTGATTTGGAGGTGGGATCCGGCCGGCTGCTGCCCTCGACGCACCGGCATGTGCTCGTAGTACGCCTGGAAGGCGGCGGCGCGTCGGGCCCGGAACTGCTCCACGGGAACATCCGGGTCCACGTCGTCGCTGGCCCAGTTGTTCGCCACCTCGTGGTCGTCGAAGGTGACCATCCACGCAAACGCCGCATGGGCGGCCTGCAGGTTGGCGTCGGACTTCACCTGACCCAGCCTCACCCTGTAGTCCGGGAGGGTCATCACCTCGCGCGCCGGCAGGTAGCCGCGCCCGATGGTTCCCTGTCCGTCGCCCGTATACATGTAGTCGCCCAGGAAGGCAACGAGGTCGAGGTCCTCCTCTGCCATGTGCGCGTAGGCGGTGTAGAACCCAGCCGGATAGTTCTGGCAGCTCGCCATCGCGAACGCGAACCGGCTCAGGGGTGCGCCGGCCGCAGGCGCGGTCTTCGTACGCCCCACGGGACTGATCTCCGCACCCACCCGGAACCGGTAGTAGTAGTCCGCGCCGGGCTCGAGGCCTGTCACCTCGGCGTGCACCGAGTGCGCCTCATCGGGGATGGCCAGCTCGGTCCCGCTGCGAACGACCCGCCGAAAGCTCTCGTCCGGGGAGATCTGCCAGTGCACGGGAACCGGACGTCGGGGCATGCCTCCGAGGCCGTCCTCGGACAAAGGCTCGGGCGCCAGCCGGGTCCACAACACCACACCGCCGGGCAGCGGATCTCCGGACGCCACTCCCAACGTGAACGGTCCTCGCACCGGGCCCACGTCCCCGCGTGCGGCGGCGCGTGCCGGTGTGGCCCCGAAGGCCGAGGCCCCCAGCGCTGCCGTCCCGGCCGCCCCGACCTGGAGCAGGCCCCGCCGGGTTGGGGTCCACAAGGCTCTCGGCGGAACCGAACTGTCCTGCATCTGCACTCCTCGATGTCGACGGGTCACCAGGTGGCGACACGCCCGGGGATCTCAGCAGCAGCCCGGCAACGGTTCTCTTCCGCGCGGAGAACTTCCGGCGAACTGCGGCCGTCCGGACGCCGGCGTGCCCCTCGATCAGATGGCGAGCATCGGCAGATGGGCGGTGACGTGACCGACGCGTAGTCAGTCAGCCGCCAGTCGATGCATCGTCATCGCCGTCGTGCTCGATATCGCGCCAAGTGGCTAGCAGGTAGATGGCAGGCACGGTTCGCGCCTCATGAGGCACGCGTTGCCATTGCGGTGAAGTCGTCCGGGAGGCCCAGGTTCACGCCAGCCTCTCCTAGCGGATCTGCGCCGACGACGTAGGCGGTGAACTCCAGCGGCCACGTCATGCCCGTTCGTCGTGTCGGCGATCCCGGTCCAGGCACCCGTAGCCGACCCGGCCACCTCCCGGGCACGCGCTTGCACGCACCACGATCCAAGGCAGAACGCACAGGGCACCCTCGTCGATGCGCGAGTGCACCACGCCAAGCGACCCTAGATTCGTCGCTGGTCTACGACATCTAGCCGTGCTCCGGCTGCGGTCGCTCAGCAGCCCACGAATGACCGCAGAGCACCGCCGGCGGCTCGTCGACCGGCTGCACGAGGCCGGCATCGGCGCGGAAGTTGAAGATGTGGAAGCCCCACTCCTGGTGCCAGCCGCGCTGCGGGTTGGGGTCCTCGTAGAGGGGGTGCCGTCGAACTGCACCAGCGCCCACTCGGTCGCGAAGTGGCCCGGCACCCAGCCGAGGATCAGACCGCCACGACGTGCGCAACTTCCTCTACGCCATCGCCGTGTACTGGCTCGAGGAGTTCCACGCCGACGGGCTGCGGGTCGACGGCGTCACCTCGAGGCTCTACCTCGACTGCGCCCGCGACGAGGGCGAGTGGTCGCCCCACCAGTACGGCGGCCGGGACAACCTGGAGGCGGTGCGGTTCCTGCAGGAGATGAACGCCACCGTCTGCAAGCGCGTGCCCTGCATCGTCACGATCGCCGAGGAGTCGACGTCGAGGCCGCAGGTCACCGGCACCGCGTCAAGCGGCGGTTTCGGGTTCAGGCGGACATGGGCTGGAGGGAAGCTCGTCCTGAACGGGTGACGTCTGCGGCCACTCGCTGGCGCACACTGGGATCTACGGGATAGCCCGGGGCCGCTCCCCTCACAGGAAGGGAGGCCACCGTCATGTCGAACTGGTCAGGCAAGCGCAGCCGGGCGGGTCGGCAGTCGAACAGGGGGTCGCAGCGGAGGTCGGCCGTTGATCCAACCGCCCCGGCGCTCACCGTCTGGATCTACGACTCGGCGCTGGGCGCTGCAGCCGGTGAGGTCCGGCTGAGGAACCTTCGGAAGCGAAACGCGCTCGAGGTTCATGACGCAATCACCGTTTCGTGGATGCCGGGTTGTCATGAACCGCGGATCGGACACCTGCGGCTCCAGACGTCGGCGGCGGCGATCCGGGGCTCGGCGCTCGGCGGGTTGGTCGGACTGATCTTTCTTCCCCCTTCGCCCGGGGTCGCAGCCGGTGGGGGGATCGCCGCATTGGCCAGGCGACTCCGCGGTACCGGGATCGACCAGATGTTCCTGGAGGAGATGAAGGCGCACCTGCATCCTGAGACCTCAGCACTACTCATGTTGTCGGGCGAGGTCGATCTTGACCAGGTCCGCCCGGTCATCGAGCGCGGCTTGGTGCGTGGTGACGTCGTTCTCATGCACGCCCAGTTGCCCCATGACGCTTCAGAAGCACTCCGGGACGCCGTACGCCAGCTCCAAGGAAACAGTCACGGCACGTAGTCAGACCCACCGGTTACGGGCGGTCGCCACCCGTCACGAAGGGTTGACGGTCGACGGCTCTCGGGGTCCCTGCTCGTGCCGCGAGCCGGCGCGACCGGATCTCGCCTCCGGGGTCGGTCTCAGCGTCGGGATCGGCCCGAGAGAGCCGCACGTAGCTGCGGCGCAAGGAGGCGGCCGTGACGGTGAGAGCTACGGCGGCAACGGCCCGCCCCACCAGAGCCCCCTCGCCCAGCTCTTCGATGGCGAGGAGGGCGAACACCATCGAGGCAAGGCCGCGTGGACCGAACCAGCCCATGAAGAGGACGCTTCGGCTGTTCAGGCCCGTCCTCAGGAGAGCCAGCGCGACCGGGAGCATGCGCACGACGGTGAGGCTGAGGACGGCGTAGACCACCATGGCCAGGTCGAGGGCGTCGAGGACCACCGGCACGAGTGCCGCTCCGAACTTCGCGCGTGCGACTCGGTAGAGGATTTGACGGAGATTGATGTCGACTCCGGCACTGCTCTCACTGACCTCGAGAGCAGCCTCGCGGCCGTCGAGGACAACATCGCGGACGTCAGGGCCGACGCCGAGTCCGAGTTCGCCGAGCCGCTCGATGCGGTCGAGAGCAGCTTCGCTGCCCTCAAGACCAGCGTCGACGCGGCTGTCACGGCTGCTTCGGCCACGACGCTGAGCGCGGCCGGCTCGGCGCTGTCCAAGTTCGGCACCGATGTGAAGACGCTGATCGATGACATTCAGTCGACCTGCTGAGCGGACGCGGGTCACTGCAGAGCTGCGGTCAGTCTCATCACGTTGTCCCAGTACGCCGACCCCCGGGATCGGGCCAGCCAGTCGTCGAGGAGGAGCTCCTTGGACACCACCCGGTAGGCGTCCTCCACCCTCCGCATCTCGGCGACGGACTCTTGTCCGAGGAGCATGAGCGAGACCTCGTAGTTCAGGCCGAAGGAGCGCATGTCCATGTTGCTCGAGCCCAGCACCGCGACGTCGTCGTCGACGCTGAAGAACTTCGAGTGCAGGATCGACGGCGCGGGGTACATGTAGATCCGCACTCCTGCCCGCAGTAGGGCCTCGTAGTAGGAGCGCTGGGCGTGGTAGACCATGAACTGGTCGCCGGCCTCGCTCACGAACAGCTCCACGTCGACCCCGCGCTGGCCCGCCGTGGTGATGGCGTAGAGCAGCGACTCGTCCGGGACGAAGTAGGGACTCGTGATCGACAGTCGGCGTTGTGCCGAGTAGAGCAGCGTCGTGAAGGCGCGCAGGTTGTTCTCGGTCGCGAAGCCTGGCCCGCTCGGGATCACCTGTGCCTCGACCTCTCCTGCTCGTGGCGGTGCCGTGCCGATCTCCTCGGTCAGCTTGACCCCGGTCTCGCTGTACCAGTCGGTGGCGAAGAGGAGGTTGAGCGCGCTCACCACCGGACCTTCCACGCGCGCCACCAGCTCGACCCACTCACGTCCGAGCTCGTGGTTCTTCGGCTTGTTGTATCCGGGCTCGATCAAGTTCTGCGACCCGGTGAACGCGACCGCGCCGTCGACGACCAGGATCTTGCGGTGGTTGCGCAGGTCCGGCCGCCGCCACTCGCCCTTGAGCGGCTGGATCGGCAGCATCGGGTGCCACTCGATCCCCGTCGTGTCCAGCCGTGCCGTGAACTCCTTGTACCCAGGTATCCCGCGTGACCCGAGGTGGTCGAAGAGGAGACGGACCTTGACCCCGCGCGCGACCGCGCGTACCAGCGCCTCGTAGAACGGCCCGGTCACCTCGTCCCAGGCGGTGATGTAGAACTCGACGTGCACCCAGGTGACAGCGCGTCCGACCTCGTCGGTCATCGCCGCGACCGAGTCGGTGTACCCGGGGATCAGGTCGACCCGGTTGCCGGGCATCGCCGGCAACGCCCCCAGGTTCCGGTTCAGGATCGCCACCGACTTCACGTATGCCGGCCCGAGAAAGTCAGTCTCGAGACTGGGCACCTGCGCGGTCCGCTCCGCCACACGCGCGTTGACCTCGGCCTGCCGCTCGAACCGCCGACGTTCGAGCCGGGTCCGACCCAGCACGAGGAAGATCACGAACCCGAGCAACGGGATGAGCATGATCAACAACAGCCACGCCATACCGCTGGAGGGTCGCCTGTTTCTGGGCACCAGCCCCAGTGCGATCACCTTGATCGCCAGATCGAGCAGGTACAGGCCGATCGCGACCCAGGCAGCCATGCCGGTCAGCCTGCCGCTCGCGAGGCCAACAGTCCTCACACAACGTGGGTGAAGCCCGCGCAAGAGCGCGCGGTCCTCCGGGCTGCACGCCCACCCTGGGCCACCTCGTCCTTCCTGGAGGATGTGGGCCGCGCCTGGCCAGGCCTACGCTCCTTGCACCATCAGGCCACGGAAGGCTCGACCATGGGCAGATTTCGCAACCGCGGAAACGAGGATGCACACCGCTTCCAGATGAGGGAGAAGCTGGCGTCGATCGGCGACGACTACTGGATCGAGGACGATCAGGGCAACCGCGCCTACCGCGTGAACGGCAAGGCACTCAGGGCCCGCGAGACGTTCGTGCTCGAGGACGCGACCGGCCAGGAAATAGCGACGATCCAAGAACGCAAGCTCAGCGTGCGCGACAAGATCGCTATCGAGCGTGACGGGCGCAATCTGGCCACCGTCCACAAGGCGCTCGTGGGCATCCGAGCCCGGTTTGCGATCGACCTCGACGGGGGCGGCGACTGAAGGCGCGCGGGAACATCGTCGACCACGAGTACGAGATCGAGCGCAACGGAGATCGGGTGGCCCAGATCTCGAAGCGGTGGTTTCGAGTCCGTGAGACCTACGGCATCGAAATCCAGGATGGTGAGGACGTGGGACTCGTGCTCGCGACGGTGGTCGCGCTCGAGTCGCTGACGGACGACGACTAGCCGCTACGGCGGGATGGGGGCGCTCCACCTCGGGTCGAGCGCGCACCACATCAAGCCGATGGGAAAGACCACTCAGAGGACGGTGCGCGCCAGTGCGCGAAGGAGGCGAGGTCGAGCTCCTCGCGCATCCAGAACCCGGATTCCCATGATGTGGTCTCCGTAGGCGCGCCCACTGATCCACCATGCGATGGTCAGGTACACCATGGCGACCAGCAAGAAGCCGTCATGGTCCAGTGCTGTGACAGGTCCGGCAGGCTGAAGGCGCGCGGGCGGGCCGATGGCGTCGTCGGCTGAGATCCCCGCCATGTGCGCGTTGCGGACGGTCTCGGAGGATGCAGTCGGAGACGAACCCGGGCGACCACAAGTTCCGCCACCTCGGCCCGGAGAGTGTCGATCCTGTTCGAACGAGCGTCACCGCGACGCGGACTGTTTCCCCGACGACCCGGCCGCAACGTCGAGCAACAAACGCGCGTCTGAGCTCGGACTAGCTCCGGCGGTCCGCCGCGGACCTGCCACCGGCTGCGTCACCCGTCCAGCCTCTCCACGAGCGAGGCGTGGGGCCTCACTCGCCCTAGATGAGGCGTCGCCCGCAGCGCGAGGCACGTCATCTGCTCAGGACGATGCCCGCGACGACCGGAACCGTGAGGGTCGATGCGCACGACAGGGAGTCAGGAAGGATGCGATGAGCAACGTGACGTCGGCGCAGGCGATGGTCGGCATGGTGAGGGTCAGCGGTGGTTCCTATCTCGCCGGCGACGACCGCTTCTACGCCGAGGAGCGGCCCGTCACCGAGGTCACCGTGGGAGACCTATGGGTCGATGTCCACCCGGTGACGAACGCGCTGTTCCGTTGGTTCGTTGAGGCCACTGGCTACGTCACGGTCGCCGAGTCACAGCCTCCGGCCGAAGACTTCGACGGGGCACGTCCGGAGGATCTCGTCCCCGGCTCCCTGGTCTTCACGGGAACCAGCGGTCCGGTTCCCCTCGATGACTGGACACGATGGTGGTCCTGGGTACCCGGTGCCGACTGGCGGCGCCCCCAGGGCGGCGACTCCACACTCCTTGGCCGCGAACTGCACCCAGTGGTGCACGTCGCATTCGAGGACGCGCAGGCGTACGCCACGTGGGCGTCCAAGGCGCTGCCTACCGAGGCCGAGTGGGAGTTTCTCGCTCGAGGCGGGCTCGCCGGAGCGACGTACGCCTGGGGCGACGACTTCATGCCGGGCGGCAGGGTCATGGCCAACACCTGGCACGGCCGCTTCCCGTGGGAGAACATTGGTCCCCATGGATTTCACGGGACCTCCCCGGTAGGCACGTTCCCAGCCAACGGGTACGGCCTCCACGACGTCACTGGGAACGTCTGGGAGTGGACGAACACCCCCTGGACCGCCGACCGGTCCCCGGAGCGCACACCCGCCTCCTCGTGCTGTGCGCCGGTGAATGCGACGGCACTGGCAGAGACGGATCGTCGGGTGACCAAGGGAGGGTCGCACCTGTGCGCGCCGTCGTACTGCCTGCGCTACCGCCCGGCGGCAAGGCAGGGGCACAGCGTGCGGAGCTCGACCTCCCACCTCGGGTTCAGGTGTGTTGTCCGAGAGTGACTCACTGCGCGGTCATCCGCACTGGACGAGTTGCCGGCCGCAACTTCCGGTGAGACCTCGGCCCATGGTGCGAACCGCAATCGTGGCGCTCGTCGGGTGGCCATAGCCGGCGCAGTCGGCGTCGCTGCGGCCGTGACGAAGGTCAGTGGCAACGCGATGAGGTACAGGATCGGACCGAACAGAGCGTCGACCACACCGAGCATGAATCCCGCCCCCAAGAGGGTCAGGCGGGCTGGTGGTCAACGGATGGGGAGCAGTTCCACTGGGGCATCGTCGGCGCAATGGTCATCTCGATCGTCACCGCCCTCCTGGGTCGGGTGCAATGTCCGGTTGTCGCTGCCCAGAGCTGAGTCGAGGATGGCAGGAGTCAGGTCTCGGCTGAGTCAGCGGCCCGCCGGGCCCGGACCTGATCGTCCAGCCCGTTGAGTGCGGTGTGCCGCGACGGTGGCGACATTGCGAAGAGGTTCGTGACCAGTCGTTGCATCCGCTCGAGCACCATCGGAGCCGATGCGGCGGGCAGCAGATCCTGGACTCCGGTGCGCAAGTAGTCCTCCCAGGTCGGCAGTACCAGACGGACGCGGGAGACGCCGGCGCGGTCGGTGATGTCGTCCACCCAGAGTTCGCGGGCGGCCAGCGCGCAGAGTAGGCCCTCGGTCGCGTCGACGGCGTCCACCGCCGTGGCCGGGTCGTTGACTGCCGGGGAAAGCGCGCGCAGCCCGATGTCTGCCAGGAGCCGAACCGCGAGCATCGGGTCCTGGTCGAAGGACCGCTCGGCCCCGCGGACGACCGCGGCGCGCACGACTCCGTCGGCGAGGTCGCCTCGGTGCAGGTCCGCCAGCGGAGTCGCCTCGTGCACGGTGTCGCCCACACCGAGGCGGAACACCACCAGCGCGTCGGCGTGAGTCGCCGCGTCCACCAGACGTCGCAGGTCGAACTGCTGGATCACCCCCGGCGGCCCGGCCCAGATAACGGTGCGGCGCGGGGCCGTCAGGTGCTCCGCCGCGGGAGCCGACGCGTCGGATGCCGATGACCGGAGCGGGTACACGTCGCCGATCACCGCGAGCCCCCGGGCGACCACCGCGGCCAGCACCTGGCCGAGCTGCAGCGACAGGAACGCGCGGGTCTGCAGCGCGCGGATCAACGCGAACACAACGAGCGCCGCAACGACCGCCGTGATCGGCACCAGCAGCGAGACCCGGTCGTTGGTGCCGCTGGCCAGCCCGGCAGTGACGGAGAACACGAACACACCGATCGCGAACGCAAAGGTCCGCCACACCAGCGGGTCGTCACGGAACAGGTTCAGCCGGGGCGTGAAGGTGCTGGCCGACCACTGCACCACCCCGAACAGCAGCGAGAAGACGATGGTGACCACGCCGATCACCCCGAGCCCTACGGTGAACAACGGCTCGACCAACTGACCGCCCTTGACGGTGGGGCCGCCGCGCACCCGGGGCAGAGCCAGTCCCAGGGTGAGTCCAGCAGCCGCGTACAGCAGCTGCACCAGGCTCGCGCGGAGCGGACGCCGGGCCCGCAACAGACGCGGCGGCGGTCGTCGGTCGAGGGGTCCGCCGCTACCGGCCGAGCGGCTCATCTTTCCGGCGCATCGCGGCGGAGGCCAGCAGCCCGGACTACGGCTGACGGGACGGCGGCTGACGAGACGGCGGACGCGGCGCTGTTCGGCCCGGCGATCGCCAGATCGTGAACCGGGGTCATGACACACCTCCGGGGTCTAGCGGTCTACTCAACCTAGTGCGCGAGGGCCTGGTTGGCCTCACCCGATCAGGATGACGGTTGCTCGGCCGAAGCAGTGGCCCGGAAGGCGCACCTCATCCTCCTTGAAACCACTCATCCGCTGAGGGTGACGCTCACAAACGCGCGCACGGGTCACGATTGAGATGCATACGATTCCGGGTGCATCCTCGATCGAAAGGTCCTCTCATGGACGACTACCCGCTGCTTGGGATGTTCTTCACGATTCTCTGGTTCTTCCTGTTCGTCGCCTGGATCAGTGTCGTCATCGGGGTGCTGAGCGACATCTTCAGGAGCGCGGACATCTCGGGAGCCGGCAAGGCCGGATGGACGCTGCTCGTCGTCGTACTGCCACTGCTCGGGGTGTTGCTGTACCTGATTTCGCGCGGCAACTCCATGCAAGAGCGGGACATTCAGGAAGCAGCGCGACGCGAACAGGCGCTCCAGGCCTACATCCGCGACGTCGCCGGGACACCGGCCCCCACGGCTACGACGCGCCCTCCCACTCCCTGATCGCTCAGCGCTAGGCTGATCATTGCGAGAGCAACTGCAGCTCCCGCGCCCGCCTGACGGCCGCGTTCCGGCGCGTGACACCGAGCTTCCGGAGAATGTTGCGTACGTGTGTGCGAATCGTGTTGACGGAGATGTACATGACGCTGGCGATCTCCTCGGTGCTCAGCAGGTTCGCGAGGTGACCCAGGACCTCCAGCTCCCTCTCCGTGAGCCCTTCCACGACAGGCCCGGTGCTGGGAGTGACGGACGGCTTCGCAGCTGACAACCGCTGCGAGGGTCGTCCCGAGACCTCAAAGAGCCAGCCGTACTCAGCGCACAGCTCGACGTCCCGAACGAGGAGCTGCCGTACCGCAGCCGGCGCCTCGTGGAATGGGCGGCGCAACCGCTCCGGCGCGGCGAGCCCAAGAGCCTGGCGCAGCGCCTGGTGCGCCCGGACTGGTGCACCTTCGCGGAGCCGACGAGCGCACTCGACCAGCCAACCCGAGACCCGGGTCGGAGTGGAGGTCCGCGGCGACAGCACGGAAGCCAAAGCGGCGTCGGCGGCATCTGTATCACCCAGCTGCGACTGCGCAAGTCCTACGACAAGGGTTGCTCCGGGGTCGTCGTCGAGGCCTTCCACCTCCAGAATCGCCTCCGCCGGCTCCCCAGCGGCCACCCGGAGGTAGGCCAGCTCGACCCGTAGCTGCTCACTCAGCCAGACATCTTCCTCGGGGACCCCGGCAGTCGCCTGCTCGAGGCCGCCGAGTGCGCCCGGTCGGTCACCGTGCGCGACTTGCAGGCGCGCCCGGATCAGGGACTGCAGGGCAGCCGGAATCGGGTCCATCGGGGCAAGCTCCAACTGCTCGACCGATCGAACGTGATCAGCCGCCGCACGGAGGTCGTACCGCTCCATCTCCACCCAAGCGAGCGCCGTCCTGGCGACGGACGACCAACCTGTCGCGCCGATGCCCATGTCCTCGATGGGGCCCACTGCCCGGGCCCCGAGCTTCGCGGCCCGGGATAGCTCCCCCAAATGGCAGGCAATGAGGGCGCGATATCCAAGCCCCTCCGCGAGGATCGGCTCGGAACCGGTCTCGCTCGACGCCGCGACTCCAGCCTTGAACATCACGTCGGCCTTGGCGAGTTCTCCTTGTCGCATAGCCGCCATGCCCATGCTGGTGTGGACAAGGGCCCTCAACTCTGGATGAGAATCTATTCTCGACCGGCTGCCCTGCGGTTCCAGCGCCTGCTCGGCCGCCTTGGCCAGCACCATCGCCTCGCTCGGGTTTACCGAGGATCGTGCGCGCACCGCGTCCAGCACTCGCGCAGTGACGTTCTCGGCCCAGCCGTGAGAGCCGGACCGTTCCCCGGACCGAGTGCGCACATCAGCCAGCTCGTGGGTGACCCCCTGCCTGTCGCCCGCACCCAGCGCAAGGGTTGCCCGGACGAGGGCGGCGGACGGATCCGCCACTTCGTCAGGAATCGACCGCAACGATCGTGCCAAGACGCTCGTTCCGTTGTCGATCAACAGCTGGCCGACCGCCAGGTCGTCGACGACCTCGGTGGCCGCCTCTTCCCAGGCGCCGATGGCGGCGAAATGACCGACTGCAGAGGTGATGAGACCTTCGCGGGCAAACCATTCAGCCGCCTCGCGCTGGAGCCGCCTCATCTCGTCAGGAGCCTCGTAGGCAAGCTCGGCGCGCAGAAGGTCCCTGAAGAAGGGGTGGTATCGGTAGAAACCCCGATGGCCGGGGACCGGTTCGATGAACACATTGTTCCGAGTCAGGAAGGCCAGCACCCGCGCGGCCGAGGGACCACCGAGTGCCTCGGCCAGCCCGGGCTGGATCGTCTCGGGGATGCTGGTGGCCAGCAGCAGTGCCCTTACCTCAGGGCTCTGGGCA
Organism: Nocardioides sp. LHG3406-4; assembly: GCF_049897745.1. Classification (NCBI taxonomy): domain Bacteria; kingdom Bacillati; phylum Actinomycetota; class Actinomycetes; order Propionibacteriales; family Nocardioidaceae; genus Nocardioides; species Nocardioides sp. LHG3406-4. The sequence continues at coordinate 916,372 of NZ_JAFCWV010000002.1, read as the reverse complement.
TCCAGCACCTCGCGCACGAGGTACTCCGCGATGTTGCCGGTGTCCCCTACGATTTCCGCAACGGCATCGTCGGGATGCTGCCGCAGCAGCAGCAGTTTGGCGGCGAAGCGCAGGCCCGCCGCCCACCCCCTCGTCCGAACGTTGAGCGCATGGACCGACTCCGGCGCCAAGGTCACGCCCGCCCGTTCGAGCAGCTCACCTGCCTCCTCGTCAGTGAAAGCCAGATCCGTCATGCGCACCTCGACGACCTTGTCGTCCAGGCGATAGCGGTACAACGGGAGCACAGGATCGGCTCGCGTCACCATCACCATCCGGAGACGGTGGCCGCTGTGCCGCAAGAGGAAATCCAGATCCTCCGCCACCTCGGCGGAGAGCAGTTCGTACCCGTCGACCACGACGGTGAGTCGGTTCGGGTGGCTGGCAACCGCCTCTGCTATCCGCCGACGAACGTGGCGGTCGAGCCGGCCGTCGCCCGCGGGAACGGCCCGCGGCGGAAGCCGCACGCCCAGGCTCTTCAGGCACTCGACGACACCGGGCCAGAACGCGACGTCCACACCCTCGAAGGTGATCCAAGCTGTGCGGTCCTGCTCTTCAGCTTCGGCGACCCAGTCGGCCAGCAGAGCCGTCTTCCCGGTTCCCGCTGGCGCGCTGAGCAGAACGAAAGGGCTGGTCTCGCCACGATCGAGCATCTGCAGGAGGCGTGGGCGCCGACAGTACGACGCAGGAACCGCCGGAGCGCCGCACCAGCCAGCGTTCGCCGCAGTTTCGTGGGGGGCATCGCCAAGGTAGGGAATCATCGCCGACCGCAACTCCATCCCTAGAGCGCGTGTCCGAAGCACGCAATCACTACTTGGAACCGGGAGCACCAGGCAACTAGTTTCAGTCGTTCTCTACCAGACCTGGGGCCCGCAACTGACCCATCTGGCGCCGCTCATGACCCACGTGGCACATGCATTGTAGCCCAAACGGGATATATCTGATCGAAAAGGAGTATTAAGCGAGGGGAATCGTCCGCGGAGCCAGTTGGCGGGCTATGAGTCAGTGCATGTCGGGCTCGCGCGCCGGGTCATCATTGACCCGCGGGGGCCTGCCTCCTGCGCCCGGTCGACGGCTCGCTGACCCGGACGCTCTCAATGGTCAAGCCCTCAGCGTTCAACATGTCGACGACGTCGGCCACGTCCGAGCCCGTGCTGGCAACTGCCCGGAAATCGGTGCCCGCGCATCTCTCAGCGGCGGGCGACTGCAAGGCGTGACGAAGCGCGGGGCCGAGCTCCCCGTCGACAGTCAGCTCGAACACGGCCTCGTCCACCGGGCGCCTAGCGCTATTCACAGGTCATCCTCGGCCGGCTTCTCGTCCACGCTTCTCGTCACGACCCGACGGACTTCCACTACTTCGAGACCGAAGGTCCGCAGCCGTGCGAGAAACCCGTGGAGTTCCGCCTGGTCCTGACATCTATAGACCAGCACGGTCCTCGTCTCCTGGGAGGTGACCTCGACGTCCGCGAATTGGTGCAGGACGTGGTGAGGGACCAGTCCGGCGACGCGAACCTCGAAAGCCCGTCCGCCGGCATCGCGCGACTCTGTGGACGGCGGCAAACCAGCGGCGATCCGGGGTTCGCGCGGATTCTGATCCACGATGCTCAACTCGACTTCCCGCGGCAGGTGGCCTCGGCCGCGTCACGACACTTCTCCGCATCCTCCGACTCGGTGCGAGCCACGTCATCGTCCTCAACAGATGAGTGGCCTTGGCGGAATGGCGTCGAGGAACGTCCCCCGGGGTGAATGAGGACCGTTCGCTGTGCGCGCGGCATGGTCGGCATCAACGCGACGATCGAAGGAGAGTCGATGAGCCACTACGCAGATCCCCAGCCCGCGGCGGCAACGTCCGACAGCTACAACTCCCCGTCGGCATGGGTCGGGTGGATCGGCTTCGCCGGGGTGATCATGACCATTCTCGGCACATTCCACATCATCGAGGGCCTGGTCGCCCTGTTCAACGACGACTACCTCCTCGTCGGGAAGTCCGGTCTGGTCATTGACGTTGACTACACCGCCTGGGGATGGGTCCACCTCATCGGTGGTGTGATCGTCCTGGTGGCGGGTCTGTGTGTGTTCGCCGGGCAAGTCTGGGCCCGCGCCGTCGGGACGGTCATCGCACTGCTGAGTGCGGTGTTGAACCTGGCCTTCTTGAGTGCCTACCCCGTGTGGTCCTTGATCATGATCGGCCTGGCCGTGGTCGTCATCCTCGCGCTCACGGTTCACGGCTCGGACATCAAACCCTGAGCCTGCGGCTCACGCTTCTCGTCGGCTCGGCCCCTTCCAGCGCAGGCGCCGCTCGTCCGAAGCGGGTGAGGAGAAATGGGCGCTCGGCCCCTAGCGTCGGGGTGAGGACGCCTCGTCCGAAGCGACGGGGTCGCTGTTGAGAGGGATGGATGATGACGGACGAGGTTGAGCTCGGGCCAGTCGACTACCTGATCGTTGAGTTCCCCGGGAACAAGATGACCGGCGAAGGGCTAGCGGAGCTCGTGGCGCTGGTCGACCGCGGAATCATCCGAATTCTGGACCTGGTCTTCGTCCGCAAGGACGAGGCAGGCGAGGTTGCCGCCTTCGAGCTAGCCGACTTCGACGGCGACGGCCAGCTGGATCTCGCTGTCTTCGAGGGTGCCGCTTCAGGGCTCCTCGACGAAGACGACATCGCGAACGCGGGTCGCGTCATCGAGCCTGGCAACGCCGCGGGGATCATCCTATTCGAGAACGCGTGGGCCGCACCGTTCGTCGCGGCGCTACGGCGCGGCGGTGCAGAGCTCGTGGCGAGCGGACGGATTCCCGCAGCAGAACTTCTCAGCGCCCTGAAGCTCGCGGAGACAGCCAGGTAGCCGGGTTGTCCCACGAGGTGTCGCCCCACGTCATCCATCAGAGTGCGAAAGGACAGGTCCATGCCGGGACTTCTACGAGGAGTCGCCAGGACCGCCGTGGTCGCCGGAACGGCTACTGCTGTGTCGAACCGTGTCGCGCGGCGACAGGCGAACCGCTGGGCCGCTCAGGCGCAACCGCAAGATCCTGGGGCGTACGACGCGCCGCCCGCTCCGGCTCCGTCTCCGACCACGACCGACGTGATCCAAGCGCTCACCCAGCTCGGTGAGTTGCACGCCAGCGGTGTGCTGACGGACGAGGAGTTCGCGGCCCAGAAGGCGAAACTTCTCGGTTAGGGCGTCGCGTTGGGCGGTCAGCTCACTGGCATCACCCGGGGAGGACGATCCGTGGGGATGTGCCACTGACGACTCTCGTGTCCCGGAGCTTGCTCCTCCGCGACTGTTGGACGACCGCTGCCCGTCGGCCCAGGGCCAGTCCCGTAGCGGATCATCCTCTGCGTGTGAGGCGCCCGAGCGCGTTCCGACGGACCTTGGAGGTATGCAGCCGAGCCTGACGGGCGGGGACCCCCGATGACGACAGCGTCGCCCGCTGCAACACCAGCCGAGCCCGCAGCACCCCGTGCTTCCGTCGGCGGAGCGATCGCAGCGGCCGTCTGCATCGTGCTCGCAGCCTTGCTCACCACGCCGGCGGCCCTCGCGTACTGGGGTCAGCGCACGGTGACCGACACCGAGCGTTATGTGGACACGGTGGGTCCACTGGTGGACTCACCGGAGGTACAGGCAGCGATAGCGGCCAAGGTCACCGAGGCTCTCCAGCAGCAGGTCGACGTCGAGGCGATACTCAATGAGGCGTTCGCTGGTGTCATCACGGAGCGACCACGTCTCGAGGCCCTGGTAGGCCCACTCGCCGGCGCGATCAACGGGCTGATCGACAGTCAGGTCCGGGCCTTCATCGCCTCGGACACCTTCGACGACTTCTGGGTCACCGCCAACACCAGGCTGCAGCAAGCCCTGGTTCGCGTCCTAGAGGGAAACGAGACCGGGGCAGTGTCGCAGCAGGGCGACCAGGTCGTGCTGGACGTGACGGAGGTGATCGACCAGGTCAAGCAACGGCTGGTCGATCGCGGGCTCACCATCGTCGAGAACCTCCCCATCCCCGACGCGGACCGGCAGATCGTGCTGTTCGACGCGCCCCAGCTGAGACAGGCACGCACCACGTACGCGTTCCTGCACCCGGTCGCCACCTGGCTGATCGCAGTCGTCGCCGGGCTCTATCTCGCCGCTGTCGTGCTTTCTCGCCGCCGACCGAGGATGACCGTCATCGTCGGCGTGGTTCTGGCGGCGAACTCGCTGCTGGTCGCCTGGGCGCTCTCGGCCGGCCGCCAACTGTTCGTCGACTCGCTCTCCGACACGGAGTTCGGACCCGCCGGCACCTCGATCTTCGACACCTTGCTGTCCTTCCTCATGCGGGGCCAGCGAGTGCTGTTGTGGCTCGGCCTGATCCTGGTGATCGCGGGCTGGTTCGCCGGGCGCACCACGTTCGCGACCGCGTTCCGGAGGACGTTGGGCGGCGGCCTGGAGACGGCGGGTGCCGCGCTTGCCGGCGGTCCGACCGTCGGTCCCGGCCGCTGGGTCGCGGCCAACGCAGCCTGGCTGAGGGTGGTCGTAGGCGTGCTCGGCGCTGTGGTCCTGCTCTGGGGCAACGAAGTCTCAGAGAGCCGGTTGGTCTGGGCCCTGGTGCTCGTGGTCGCGCTCCTCATGGTCGTGCAGATCCTGATCGGCACCGGAAACGCGTCCCGCCGGGCCGGCACACCATCGGGCGACAACACGAACGTCCGCGAAGATGGCACTGACCCCTTGGGAAAGCCGGGCCTGCCTGGTGGCGAGACGATCCCGGCGAGACCTCGCACTTAGCCTTCGCTATGCGGGAGACCAAGATCCTCGCAGGCGAGTCGAGCGCTCCCGAGGCCCATCGGGTTCGATCATGCCGGGTGGCTCAGCTCGGACCACGGAGCCAGACCGTTGCCAGCGGCGGGACCACGATCGTCGCGTACGCCGGCAGCCCTGGAGTCGAGTGGGCCGGGGAGTCGAGTGGGCCGACCTCGAGGCCTGCGAGCCGGCCGAGGTTGCCACGCCCAAGCCGCCGTACGCCGGGGCGTCGGTGTTGACCAGCTCGCTCCACTCTCCGGTGCTCGGCAGCGTTCAGCGGCGACGGCCTCGTCGTCGGTCCTGTCTGCGGTCGACCCCATGGACGACCACCGCGGCTGTCGCGGCGGTGGTGGCGACTCGTGCCACTGGGGCCGGGCCGATCACCGCGGCGCGGCGCATCCGTCGTCGTGCGATGCCCATGTCAGGCCCCATCCTTGGCGAGTTCTTCGTCGTCTTCTTCGATCACTGCCAGCAGGGCCTGCACGGGGATCCGTCCGCTCGCCACGAGTTGCCCGCCGGCTCGGCGTACGGCAGACCCGAAGGGCGCGGCCCAGGTGTTCTCCCAGACGAGTACCGCGGCGGTGCTGCCAGGTTCCACGGCGGCCGCGACGGCGGTCACGTCGTCCTCGCTGAGCAGCATGGCCAGGTCCGTCTCGTAGGTGCGGAGAGCCCCGACCTCCGTGTCATCGAGGTCGGAGAGCTCGAACGCCTCGAGGGATCCGTCTGCGTCCTTCCTCATGATCAGAAGGTCCAGGACGCGCACGATGCCGCGTTCCACCAGGTCTTGCAGCTCGGGGACGATCTCGCCCTTGAACCGACTCCCAGGGAACTCGACCACGATCCAGTCAACTGGTCCGAGCTCTTCAACGTCGTCTGTGGTGTCCAGGTTGGTCTCGGTCACAACACACTCCTCGTGGCCATCTAACTCGTGGAACGCGGCGACTGCCCGTCCCCATCTAGCGTGGGTGAGACCCGTCCCGCGCGACTCATCCCATGCGGATGATTGCGCCGAGACCGCGCGAGCGAGCTATTGAGGGCGAACGCGTGTTCACGACTTGACGGCCGCCTAGAGGATGGTTCGAATCGTCGTGCCGTGAGACGCTCGGCGGGTGGATGAGATCAGCTTTGACGACGTGATGGAACAGGTCGTGCACGGCTTCGAGATCGGTGGCGTGGCGATCCTCGTGGTGGGCTCGCTGGCGGCCTTTGTCACCGCGGCGTTCACGTACCGGCGCTTCGGAGGCTTGCGGGCCTACGAGGGGCTGCGTCGAAACGTAGGGCGAGCCATCCTGCTCGGGCTCGAGTTCCTGATCATCGCGGACATCGTGCTCACGATCACCGTCGACCCGACGCTCGAAAGCGCCTTAGCTCTCGGACTCATCGTGCTGGTCCGGACCTTCCTCAGCTTCTCCCTCGAGATCGAACTTGAAGGCGCCCTGCCTTGGCGTCGAGCGACCCCAGGGAAGGGGCCAGACGTCACCACCGGTCAGGCCCCAACGTCATAGCGACAACCGAGGCAACGCGCCGGAACCTGCCCGGGCGTGCAGCAGGGCCGGTGGTGCCTGGCAGGAGCGACCTCCGGACGCAGCATTGCTAGTTGGAGCGACGACCTCACGGCGGGCCTCACCGTGCCAGCCCGAGCGCTGTCCATCGCGTGCTGCACGGGGAACGCACGCCCGGGCGGATGGCGAGATCGGCCGCCTGACTGAACCACGCACGCACCCCACCTTCTCCTCCGATAGGCAGGTTGTGATCGCCGCTGACACGGGAACGACCGGCTGCTCGAGCGGCGCGCAGCCGACCCGCTTCTGAACCCGCCGTTATCGGACAGGCGATCATGGCCCACCGTCGGCGGTATGGCCGGTGCTCGAATGCCCGCCCGAGGTGCGGACCTGGCCCCGGGCTGTTCCCGCGTCCTCCGCACGGACGGCGACCTCAAGGACGGCCTTGCCCGCAGTGAGCCGTAGCACGACGGGCTTCTCGCCCATCCGCTTGACCTCTCCGACATCGGCGGCGCGCTCTTCCTCGAGCGCGTCGACGGCGACCAACTCGTTCCGGAACAGGAAGGGTGCTCTAGTCCACACCACCACGTCGCGCACCCAGCGACCGTACCCGCGCCGCCACTTCGGACCCAGACCTTCGACGTTCCCGTCGGCGACCCGGATAGCGCCATGGAAGGCCCCGGACTGGTGGTTCACCCACCGCTTGCGGGAGAGCACGACGGCGACGAACACGACGAGGACGACAATGTCCACGCCGAGCAGTGCAAGGACCGCGATCACCATCGCGGGCACCGTTGATTATCGACCGGCATGCCAGCGAACGGCCGGTCGAGCGAGTGGCCACTGGCTTTCCTCATTGCCTCGCCATGGCAATGCGGAGGCGCTCCTCGGGGTCGATGTAGTGGTCCTGGTCATCGTCGCCGAGGTCGAGCTGCACCCAGTGGATCTTGCCTGTGAACCGGCTGGTCGCCGGCGTGTAGTCGGGGGTCACAGTTGTGCCGGTCTCGCAGCCGATGTCAGTTGTCTCGTCGGCGGAGAAGAACATCGGTTGGGTTGCCTCAACACGTCCACGGCCGGCCGGCTGTCCGTCGTGGTAGATCGTGACGTCGCCACCCTTGGCCAGCCCTCCGCCGTCATAGGCGAACTCCATCCGCACTTGGTGATGACCGGCCGGGATCGGGTCGTCGGCCTCAGTCGCGAACTCCTGGATGCCGAGCACGTTGTAAACGAACTTGGCCTTGCCGTCCTTGACGTAGACCGCCCAGCCGCCGAACCGGCCGCCTTGCGCGATGATAACGCCGTTGGCACCGCCGTCGGGGACGTCAATGTCGGCGGTCACTGAGAACGACTTGTTCTTGATGCTGACTACGCTGTTCTCTGAGAGCCGGCCCATCCCGGGGAAGAACAGCTGGGAGGTGCCGCGGATCAGGGAGGGTCGCCCTGCTAGCTCGGGATTGAGTCGGTCGCCGGTGCGGTCGTCCAGTGGCAACACGTTGTACTTGGTGGCCTCGATCAGCCACAGCCGCTGCAGCTTGGCCAGCATGTCCGGGTCTTCTGCGGCCAGGTTGCGGGCCTGGCTGTAGTCGCGGTGTCCGTCGTACAGCTCCCAGGTGTCGTCATCGAACGCGGGCATCTCCCCGCCGACCATGATCCACGGTGTCTTGTGCTTGGTGACCGCGCTCCAGCCCTTGTGGTAGATGCCGCGGTTGCCGAACATCTCGAAGTATTGAAGGTCGTGCCGCTCCGGGGTGTCTGGCTCGTTGAAGGTGTAGAGCATGCTGGTGCCCTCCATCGGCGACTGCAGTACGCCGTTCAACTCAGTCGGCTCGGGCAGCCCGGCAGCCTCGAGGATGGTGGGGGCCAGATCGATGACGTGGGTGAACTGCGAACGCAGGCCGCCGGACTCCACGATCCCGGCGGGCCAGTGCACGATCGTCCCGTTGCGGGTGCCGCCCCAGTGCGAGGCGACCTGCTTGGTCCATTGCAGTGGAGTGTTCATCGCCCAGGCCCAGCCGACCGAGTAGTGGTTGTAGGAGCCCTGGCCGCCGAACTCGTCCATCTTGCTCAGCATGAACTCGGGGGTCTCGAGGGCGGCCATCCCGTTGAAGTTCGCCATCTCGTTGAAGGCGCCGTTCATCGTCCCCTCGGCGGACGCACCGTTGTCGCCGATGATGTAGTAGATGAGGGTGTCGTCGAGGACCTCGAGAGCTTCGAGGGCGTCGATCAGCCGGCCGACATGGTGGTCGGTGTGCTCGAGGAACCCGGCGTAGACCTCCATCTGGCGCGCCAGTACCGGCTTGAGCGCGTCGGGCATGTCCTCCCAGGCGGTGATCTCGTCGTGCCGGGCGGTGAGCTCGGCTTCAGCCGGGATGACCCCGAGCTCCTTTTGCTTGGCAAAGATGCGTTCGCGCTGCACATCCCATCCGTCGTCGAACTGGCCTGCGTACTTGTCGGCCCACTCCTTGGGCACGTGGTGCGGGGCGTGGGTGGCGCCGGGTGCGTAGTAGACGAAGAACGGCTTGTCTGGCATTAGCGCCTTCTGCTGCCGAATCCAGCTCACGGCATGGTCGGTGAGGTCCTCTGTGAGGTGGTAGCCCTCCTCGGGCGTGGCCGGCGGCTCGATCGGTGTGGTGCCGTCGTACAGCGCTGGGTCCCACTGGTTGTTCTCGCCGCCGATGAACCCGTAGAAGGTCTCGAAGCCACCTCCGCCCGACGGCCAGGCGTCGAAGGGACCCATCGGGGAGGACTGCCAGACGGGAACCTCGTGACACTTACCGAACTGGGCGGTGGAGTAGCCGTTCAGCTTCAGGGTCATCGCCAGCGGTGCCTTGGTGTTCGGGCGTAGCGAACTGTTGCCTGGCGCCGACGTGGCGGTCTCGGTGATGCTGCCCATGCCGACTGAGTGGTGGTTGCGACCAGTCAGGAGGGCCTGGCGGGTCGGCGCGCAGAGGGCCGTGGTGTGGAAGCGGTTGTACTTCAGCCCGCCCGTGGCCAGTCGCTCGGCGTTCGGGGTATGGCACGGACCCCCGAAGGCGCTTGAGGCACCGAAACCCACGTCGTCCAACAAGATGACCAGCACGTTCGGAGCACCCTCCGGTGGAGTAAGAGGCTCGATCGGAGGAAATGCCGTGTCCGGATCCTTTGCGTCGTAGGTCACCAAACCTGGAGTCGGCCGATCGGGGATCGGCAGCATGGAACGGGCGTGGCTGTCAGGACTCATCGCGGACCTCGCATCGGGATCTGGATCTGTGACTCAACTCCAGCTCACTATCCGACCCTCACCATCATGGCGCATCACCCAGATCGCATGATCTGGCTCTCCCGCTCCTCAAGTGGGCTTTCGGGCCGACTGATTGCCCGGGATCGCGCCGCCTCGAGAAGACAGCCTGGTCCGGGGCAGTGGCGTTGTTACCGCACCAGTTCAGGAGCCGAGGGCCCCGCTGCTGGCGGAGTATGGCAAGAAGAACGACCCGCCTCCCTGTCGTCCTGCAAGCTCGGGCCTCCATGTGTCCCGACCTGTTACGCCACGCGAGACCGCAGACCGCGGGCGACACTCCGCAGCGACCAGGCGGTGATCGGATCGGCGAGCCGCAGGACGGGGGCAAGTGCGGGGTGTGGTTCGAGGACGATCGTCCACACGAGACGCGACCCGTTGGGTGTGCCTTCCACGAAGAAGTCCTCGGCCAGACGACGTAGACCCGGGGTTGAGGCCTCCACCGCCGCGAACGTCTTACGGCGACCTTCCTCCCAACGGTAGTAGCGCTCCCGGGCCGTCAAGAATCCCAAGAGCGTGAGTTCGCAGGTTGTGCCCACCCCGAATGGACGCGGCGAGGTCCAACGCATTCTGGTGACCATCGGGCTCCAGGAGACCAGCGCGTCGTCGGATGTCAGCGCGGCCCAGGTCTGCTCAGCCGGAGCAGGCACATCGACGCTGTTGACGTACCGGAACGGCGCCACCTCGAAGAAGTCATCGTGGGTTTCGGCGAGTGTGTGCCAGCGGACCTTCATCGCAGACCTCCCTGCTTGCTCTCTTCGGGAACCCGACACGTACTGCGGTGCCCCAAGGCGCGGCTCCTCCGCCGTTCGCGCGTTTCACAGTTGTCGTGACCATGCCCGCCTGGTCGGCTGCCGACGCTACGAGTCCGGAAGCTGTTGACCGTCACCCACATCGGATGAAGACGCGGCGCTGCGCCGCGTCCTACTCTGGATCTGTCAGCGACTCGAGTGCCACGGTGGCGAGCAGGAGACCGATGTCCTCGCGTTCACCGACTTCGACTCCGTCGATGTCGCGGAGCGGAACTGGTGCCCAAGAACAGACGACTGTCCACCGGTATGGCGTGGCCGTTGTTGATCATCCTCATCCCGTGTCGTCGGACAAGAGTCCGTCGCCGAGATGCGGAAGGTGGAGGACGCCTACCGGGTGGTGTCCAAGGAGCTCCTCCTCGACGACTGGCTGGCCCGATCCCGGGGATCGGCGTACTGGGACAACGTGATGAGACTGACCGCAGCTCTGCAGTGACCCCCGTCCGCTCAGCAGGTCGACTGAATGTCATCGATCAACGTCTTCACATCGGTGCCGAACATGGACAGCGCCGAGCCGGCCGCGCTCAGCGTTGTGGCCGAAGCAGCCGTGACAGCCGCGTCGACGCTGGTCTTGAGGGCAGCGAAGCTGCTCTCGACCGCATCGAGCGGCTCGGCGAACTCGGACTCGGCGTCGGCCCTGACGTCCGCGAGGTTGTCCTCGACGGCCGCGAGGCTGCTCTCGAGGTCAGTGAGAGCAGTGCCGGAGTCGACATCAATCTCCGTCACACCCTCTACCGAGGCCTGGAGGTCGTCGATCGAGCCGCACACGGCTGGGTCGTCCTCACCGCAGGCGGTCAGCGAGACAGCCAGGAACAGGGTTGCGGCGATGGTGATTTTCATGAGTTCTTCTCCTTTGTCGAGATCGCTGTACGGTCATCTGTCGGGGTGGACGACCCAGGTCTGGGCCTCGTTGAGGGCGGCCCAGGTGGACTCGCCGAGGACAGGCGTCGCACCGAAGGCCCGGTCCGGGGGCGCTACCGAGACCGGCACCGTCCTGGCCAGGAGCGCTGCCATGTCCGGGTCGAGCCCGGACACGTAGAGCCGGCCACCCGCGGCGCCTAGCTGCGCGGCGTACTCCGCGAGGATGCGGAAGAAGGTCGCACCGAGCGAGGTGCGGCCACGCAGGCGAAGGACGACGGCGGGCGCCCTGGCCTCCGCCACCTCGGGCAACCGAGCCTGCAGGGTGCGGGCGCCGGCGTAGAACAGGCTGCCGTAGACGTCGAGGACAGTCACCCTGTGACTGGCCAGGATCAGTGGGGCCGGCTGCTGCCTGAACTGGTGGTCGTCGGTGGGGACGAGCTCGACGACCGTGAGGTCCATCGCCTCACGGTTGAGCTGCAACAGCAGCGAGAGAGCCACCCCCGTGCCGACTGCAACCGCGACCGGCATCAACAGCGTCGCGGCGAAGGTGGCGACGATGGCGATCTGAGAGAGCCGGCCAGTGCGCCAGATCGTCACGAGCTGGCGAGGTCGGACCGCCCCGACTGCGGCGTAGATCAGTACCGCGGCCAGCGTGGGCATGGCGACCATGCCGACGAGCCCCGCGAAGACGAGCAGGATGACCACCATCCAGACGCCCGACCAGATCGACGCCCACCGAGTCCGCGCGCCAGCCGACACGTTCAGGGCCGTCTGACCCACCGAACCGCCCACGGGTAGGCCACGCAGGAGTCCGGAGGCCGCGTTGGCCACGCCCTGGGCGACGAAGTCCTGGTTCATGTTCGAGGGTCGGCCGTCGGCGTTGGGCGCCGACTCGCTCACACCTGCTCCCTGAACCAGCACGATGACCGCGATGGCCATGGCATTGACGATGAGATCGAACGAGATCAAGTCCAGGTCGGGGACAGCTGGCATCGGCAGTGACCGCGGGATCTCGCCCTGGTCCTCGACCCGGGCCACCTCGGCGCTGGCTAGGATCACCACGAGCGTGGGAATGACGAGTGCCACCAGCGCGCTCACGGTGTTCACCCGAGTCCGCGCCAGGCCGAAGAGGATGACCAGCGCGCCGACCCCGGTCAGGAGCGATTCCAGGTTGACGTCCTCGAGATGGGTGAGCACGTCGAACGCCTTGGTGACCGCGTTGGGCCCTTCGGCGGCATACCCGGCCAGGTCGCCGAACTGGCCGCAGAGGATGTTCACCGCAACGCCAGTGAGGAACCCGGTCATGACCGAGTGGGATACGAAGCGGGTGTAGCGGCCCAACCTGAGCAGCCCGGCGGCGACCATGACGAGGCCGGCCAGGAGGGTGAGCAGGAACAACGCCTCCGGACGCTGGTCCGAGTCGAGACCCGACACCGCCGAGCCGGCGGCCAGCGCTGCAGCCGTGGTGGTCGTGATCACGATCAGCCGCGTGCTCGAGGTCAGCCCACCGGCCACCGGACCCGCGAAGCTCGCATACAGGCCATACACCGGGTTCACACCAACCAGCACCGCCGACGCCATGCCGTCGGGGACACTGCTGATCGCGCCCGGCAGCCCCGCAACGGCGTCCTTGCCGATGTACCTGCGGTCGGGCTTGATCGAACGGCACCAGGAACGCACTCCCCCGACGATCCCTTCCAGGCCGCCTCGCGTACTTGCCGCTGAGTCCGTCATCACGAGTCCGCCGCGTCAGTCCGACGGGTCAACCGAGGGTGTGGATGGCGTACGCCACGGCGAAGCCGAGCGTGGTGACGACCCCGACGAGCTTGCCGCCGTGCTCGAACGCCTCCGGCGTCATCGTGTTCGCGAGCATGGTGAGGATCGCGCCCGCGGCAAACGCCAGGACGAAGGCGGCGGTGGCGGGTGGGGAGTCCTGGAACAGGCCGTAGCCAGCCATGGAGGCGACCGCCGAGACAAGGGCGATGCCGATCCACATCCACAGGACTCGCGATGTCCGCCAACCTGCGCTGAGCAGGCCGGTCGACGACGAGATCGCCTCAGGCAGGTTGGAGATGAAGACCGCAGCCAAGTACGCGACGCCCACGGCGCCCCCTTCGTAGATCGTCAGCCCGATCACCATCGACTCAGGGATCCCGTCCAGCACAGTGCCGAGCACGATCGCCAGCGGAGAATCGCCTTCTTGACCTCCCGTAGCAGCCTTGCGATCGCCGCCGCCGAGGCGCGAGATCAGCCAGTCGCCGCCGAAGAAGACCCCGCAACCAACGAAGAGGCCCCAGGCGACCGCGCCCTCACCGGACGACTTCTCGGCTGCTTCCTCGACCAGGTCGAACGCGACGGCGCTGATCAGCACGCCCGCGCCGAAGCCCATGATCAGCCCGATCACGCGGAGACTGAGGTGCAGCCACATCGCGATCAGCGACCCGATCACCAGCGAGGATGCGGACGCCAAACCCCACGCGAACGCTGCACCCATGACTTTCCTCTTCTCAGTCCTAGGTCTTTGAACGTAGGGAGCGGGCCAGCCGGGAGCATCACACTGACTGGGTGAAGGCCACGAGGGAGTTCTAGAACGGCCCCGAGAGCTGGTTCGGCCTGCTCGGCCGAAACCCCTGCCGCGGCCGTACCGTCGTCCATTGACAGGCCCGCCGTTCGTAGGCGGCGACCCCACATGTCACATCATGTGAGTGATGCGCTCGGCCCTCGGCCGGCGGTTCAATGGGGCGTGACAGACCACGACGTCGTACGTGTTGCTCGGAGAGAAGCGTGGGAAGTGGACTACACCGAAGTCCTTCGCCGGCTGTCCCTCCACGACGAGCGCGTCGCGGCGACCGTCCTCGGCGCGAGCGCCATGCCCTCAGGTCTCGCCCCGAGCCTGGACCCGAGAACGCTGGCGCTCGTGCGGCTCGCTGCGCTGGTCGCGGTCGGGGGTGCCGTTCCGTCGTACGGTGCCCAGACTGATGCCGCTGTAGATGCGGGTGCGACGGTCGACGAGATCGTCGACGTGCTAGTGGGGGTGGTTGCGGTCGTCGGTCTGCCGCGGGTTGTTGCTGCGGCGCCGAAGCTCGCGCTGGCGCTCGGCCACGACGTCATGGAGGCCGAGGATCCTACCGATACCTGATCGGGTCAGCCGCCGAGTAGTCCGAACCTCATCGACTGCTCGACGGCGTCGTTGCGCGAAGAGACGCCCAGCTTGCGGTAGATCGAAGCGACCTCGGAGCTCACCGTGTTGCGGCTGACGAACAGTCGTTCCCCGATCTCACCGATCGTCAGGTGTGTCTGTAGGTAGGGCAGCAAACGCAGCTCCGCACCTGTGAGGGGGGCTGCGCCGGTTGCGCCGATCTGGGCGTTCCGGTCCACAGACTGGCGGACCGTCACTACCTGGTCGACAAGCGCGCCCAAGTTCGGCCGGTGGAGCAGAATCTCGTCAATCTCCCGTAGAAGGTGACGAGCGATGGACTGGTCTCCTCGGGTTGAGTACACCTTAGCGAGCTGCAGCCGGGCGCTCACTGCGATGACGGGCAGCACGAAGGTGCACAACGGACGCGCCCGCATGGCTCGGGCGAGCTGGCGGTCCGCGCCGTCAAGATCGCCCCGGTGCACCGCAAGACGAGCGGCCACTGCGAAGGCGACCACGCTGACCGCGTAGTCGTGCAGCCGGTGCTCGTCGATGACCTCCAGCGCTCGATCGACGCGTTCAGTCGCTTCGGCCCACCGGCCGTGATCCATCGCCAGCACAGCGAGCTCGGCCTCGCCGTCGACGACCGTGGCGGTCTTGCCCGCCGCCGCCCCGACCGCGACCGCCTCTGCGAACAGCAAGCCCGCGTTGTCCACGTCATCGGCGAGCAAGTGCGCGTGCGCGGACATCAGCAGCGCCGTGTCTCGCCAGGGGCTCCATGCCGGCTCCTGGGCCACCGCGAGGTCGGCGTCAGCCATCATCTGTTCGGGTCCTCTGGCGCACATCACCGCGCGAAGCATTCCCCGGGCGGAGTCGAAGGACGCCGTACCGTCCGTCGGCACCTGGTCGAACGAACTGGTTTCAAGGATCTCCGCCCACCGTTCCGCCGCTGCGGTCTGACCGGTCAAAGCCGCCACCCAGCCTGCCAGCACGGCGAGCGGTGGATGCCCCTCGACGACGGGGTCGTCCAGCGCGGAGAGCCACCGTTGCACGGTGGACATCTGGCCGGCGCTGTAGGTCGGCAAGATCAGCTCGGTGACCAGTTGGACGCACCGGTCTCGCTCGGTGGTGTTCAGCAGGTGCTCGATCGCCAAGAGCGGAGACCCGTTCGACTCATACCAGTCGGCAGCGCGCAGGTGCAGCTTCGTGCTGACGTCGGGCTCGACGCGTCGCAGCTCGCCCAGCAGGAACTCCCGATAAAGCGCGTGGTAGCGGAACCACTCGCGGTGACGATCTAGGGGGACTAGGAAGACGTTCGATGCCTCCAGTGCACGCAGCTGCTCCTGTCCGCCGGATTCCCCGAGCACGGCATCAGCCAGCGGGGCACACAGCTGGTCGAGCACCGCGGTACGCCGCAGGAACCGTTGTGTTCTCTTGGGCAGCAGCATGAGGGACTCGCGGTACAAGTAGTCGGCCACGTAACGATCGTCGCCGGAAACCGCCACCTTCCGGTCGCGGTTGTGGCGTGCGATCACCGCGGCCAGGTAGAGACCGACCGGCCAGCCTTCGGTGCGCTCAGTCACTTCAGCCGCCAGCTCGGATGAGACGTCGACCTGAGCCTCGGCGAAGACCTGTTCGGCCCCGGCCACGTCCAGGGCCAGGTCGCGCCCCTCGAATTCCACGGCGTCGCCCGACGCGCGGAGCCGTGGCAGGTGGGGTTGTTCGAACCGGCTCGCCGCAACCACCTGGGAGCCTTCGGGGATCCCCGCGATGGCCACGCCCAGGGCGTCGTGACAGGCGGACGCATGTAGCTCCTGGAGGTCGTCCACCATGAGCACGAACGGCTCCGGGGTCGACCTGAAGGCCGCGGCGAGGCGGGGGGCGGCGCGTCCCAGCGCATCCCCGCCCCGGCCGCCCATGTCGGCGGCCAGGCCGTCGTTGCCTGGCGTGACTCCCGCGTAGGCCGAGGCCAGCAGGGTGAGCAGGACTCCGGGGTCGTCGTCGTAGCGGTCCAGGGACACCCACGCGACCCGTCGATCCTCGGCCCGCGCCCATTGCGCCAGGAAAGTCGTCTTTCCGTAGCCCGCAGGCGCCGTCACGCCGACCACGCGACACCCGCTCGCACGTGCCGCTTCGACGATCTTTGCGCGGCTGACTGACCCTGAGCGAGGCTGTGGAATCGACAGCTTCGACGCGAGCAGGGACTGCTCGAGCTCAACTGCGGCCTGGTACGCGGACGCTGGTCGGGTGGCCTCCACGGTGTGACCCTACGCACGCGGCACGCTTGACCCCTCCTCCGGAGCGGATGACCTCTCCGTGAGTACCGAGACTGGAACTTGACGAGTTCACGCGATCTGCGTGATGCGGCGCCTCACCACGTCTGGTGCAATCACAGTCGGACACGCACTAGGTATGTCGATGACGACCGAGACCATCGACATCGCCACAGCGCATCACGGGGCAGAGGAATGACGATGCCAGGAGCCCGCTGTCCATGCCTGCGCCTGGAGAGTCCGCCCGAGCCGGGTTTTCACATGATGAGGGTGATTCGGCACCGGAGGTCCCACGGTTCCATGGTCATGAACACACCGTTCCCCGCGTGGCCGGCTGTCGCAGCGCCGAACCGTGCGGCACGTCAAGGAGGATCCACATGACCGATCAGAGCTATCAGCCCGCAAGCCCACAGGAAGCTCCCAGTGGCTGGGCCACCGGATTCATAGTCTTCGCCGGCGTGATGATGATCATGGCCGGCGCATTCCAGGCCATTGCCGGCCTGGTCGCACTCTTCGAGGACGAGTTCTACGCTGCCACCCGCAACTACCTGTTGCAGTTCGACGCCACCAGCTGGGGCTGGATCCACCTACTACTCGGGCTGCTGGTCTTCTTCGCCGGCTTCGCCGTCCTGTCGGGGCAGACCTGGGGCCGGGTCCTAGGCATCATCCTGGCCGTCCTGAGCGCCGTGAGCAATTTCGCGTTCATCCCGTACTACCCGTTCTGGGCCATGGCGATCATCGCACTCGACGTCTTCATCATCTGGGCCCTGGCCGCCCACGGTGATGACATCAACGGGTGATCCCCGGCCGGTGGCTGAACCTAGTAGCGGCACGACTGGAGAGATCCGATGAAGAGCACTGCCGCGTCGGCGCGCGACGCCTTCGAGCAGGCTCGTCCATTCGCGCTGACGCTCCTGTTTGTCTCCACGGCTCTCGCCATCACCTTGTGGGTCGTGGGGCCGGTCGGTGCGCTGCTCGCCGTACCGCTCGGCCCGCTCGTCAAGGCGATGCTGATCGAATCCGACCCCCGTACTCGCTGGGCCCTCCCCCTCATCTCCGGCACGCCCGCAGCCAGCGAGCCGCCCAAACCTAAGGCGACGCCCGAAGCGCGCCGCGCGCCAACCACGGGATGAGCTCCAGATGGCTCCCTCGACAGAACCCGCTACCACCGACGATGCGGACGGGACGAACGAGGACGAATCGGCACTCGAGGCGAAGATGAGGGCCGTCCTCCACCATCTTCCGTCCTGGGTGCAACTGCTGTCGGCGTGGCTGCTCTCCCGGTGGCCCGGCCGGATCGTCATCAACGGTCTCGAGTCGTTCGTCCGGCTCGACATGTTCGACCGGTCGATGACCGTTGCCGCCCAGTTCTTCACCTCGGTCTTTCCAATCCTGATCTTGTTCGCGACCTGGGCGGCCAAGTCGGATGCCGACCGGCTGGGGCACGCGGTGAGTCTGCCCGACGAGACCCAATCGGTCCTCCAAGACGCGGTGCAGGGCGACGGGAGCGCGTCGTTCGGCATCCTCGGGACCCTGCTCGTCCTGGCCTCCGCGACCAGCCTGTCGCGGGCCCTGGCGCGTGCCTTTGCCGCAATCTGGGACATCCCCACACCTAAGAGCAAGCTGGCGTCCGTGTGGCGCTGGCTGGCCGTGGTCCTGGGGCTGACCCTCGCCCTCGTCCTCGCGCGGACCGTGAGCGACTCGGTGAGAATACTGCCGCCTCGAGACGTGTGGCCGTTCCTGGTGTCCTTCGGACTCGACGTCGCGGTCGCCCTGATGGTGCCCTGGCTCCTCCTTGCCGGCGCGGTGCGCGCGCGGATCCTGATTCCGGGCGCGGTGTGCTTCGCCCTGCTGATGCTCACCGTCCGTCCCGCAACGGCCGCCTGGCTCCCCCATGCGCTGGAGGTCAGTGCCGACCGGTATGGCCCCATCGGGGTTGCGTTCACCTACCTGGCGTGCCTGTACACCGCGTCCCTCTGCTTCCTGGCGTCAGCCGTCCTCGGCCAGGTGATCGCCACCGACCGCGGCGGGCTCGGCCAGTGGATCCATGGTCCGGAAGAGGCGAAGGAGAGCAACGATCACAGCGCAGAGGTTGCCAGCAAGGACTCATGAGGCCCTCAGGTTGAGGCAGATTCGTTTCCTGTGTGATGTCGGAAGCTGCGCGCGGCACAGAGTGGGCTACGGCGACCCTGGACGCATCGAGCGTGGACGGGATCGACCGCTGGGCCTTCTTCCAGCGCGTCACCCTTCCCGAATCGTCGAAGGCCGCGCCTGTCTCGTCGTACCGGTGCGCGAGAGGCTCGTCCCCGTCGACCGCTCCGCCAACCCCGTGTTGATGGGGACAATCCGCGGCCGGCTCCGCCCGCGACAGGGACGCACAGCGCCCACGCCCGGGCCTACTCGAGCTGATCTCCACGCAGCGCTGATCCACCGCTCCGAGACCCGTAGCGTTCGGCATCTGACGCCAGTTTCTCCAGGGCCCCAGTCGAGCCGCTCCATGCGACTATCCGGCCCGTAGGCGGGATGCTCCCGGATGCACCTGGGTGACGATCCTAGGCAGTGACTCCTGAGCTGACCTGCAGTAACGCGTAGCAGAGGGTTCCAGAAGGACCCTCAGGCCACCCCTGTGCCGTCCATGTCCCAGAGGGCGGCCCTCATCAGTCCTCCGGGTCGTAGCCGAGGTTGGGCGAGAGCCAGCGCTCGGTCTCCCTGAGCGACCAACCCTTGCGGTCGGCGTACTCCGCGACCTGGTCGCGGCCGAGGCGGCCGACGACGAAGTACTGCGACTGCGGGTGCGAGAAGTACCACCCCGACACCGCGGCGCCCGGCCACATGGCCATCGACTCGGTGAGCCGGATCCCGGTGTTCTTCTCCACGTCGAGCAGGTCCCAGAGGAGCTGCTTCTCGGTGTGGTCGGGGCATGCGGGGTAGCCCGGCGCCGGGCGGATCCCGTGGTAGCGCTCGGCGATCAGGTCGGCGTTGCTGAGCTCCTCGGTCGGCTGGTGCCCCCAGAAGTCGGTGCGCACCCGCTGGTGCAGGCGCTCGGCGAAGGCCTCGGCCAGCCGGTCGGCGAGCGACTCGAGCAAGATGGCGGAGTAGTCGTCGAGCTCGGCCTTGAACGCCTTGATGCGGTGCTCGACGCCGATCCCGGCCGTGACCGCGAACCCGCCGATGTGGTCGGCGAGGCCGGTGTCGCGCGGGGCGACGTAATCGGAGAGCGCCCGGTTGGGGACCCCGTCGCGGTGCTGGCCCTGCTGGCGCAGGTGGTGCAGCGTGGTGCGCACCTCGGCACGCCCCTCGTCGGCGTACACCTCGATGTCGTCACCCACCGCGCTGGCCGGGAAGAACCCGTAGACCGCGTTGGCGGTGAGCCACTTCTCGTCCACGATCTTGTCGAGCATCGCCTGGGCGTCGTCGTAGAGCTTGCGCGCGACCTCGCCCGTGGTCGGGTTGTTGAGGATGTCGGGGAACTTGCCCTTCATCTCCCAGGCGTTGAAGAACGGCTGCCAGTCGATGTACTCGCGCAGCTCGCCGATGTTGTAGTCCTCGAGCACGTGCACGCCCGACTGCGCCGGCGCCGGCGGCTGGTAGCCCTCCCAGTCGATCGGCGTGGCGTTGGCCCTGGCCTGCTCGAGCGTGGCCATCGGCCGGTCGTGCTTGGTGGCGTGGCGGGCGCGCAGCGAGTCGTAGTCGGCCTTGACGTCGGCCATCAGCTTCGCGCGGCCGGTGTCGTGCAGCAGCGCGGCCGCGGTCGGCACGGAGCGGGAGGCGTCCTTGACCCAGACCACCGGACCGTCGTACTTCGGGTCCACCTTGACCGCCGTGTGGGCGCGCGAGGTCGTGGCTCCGCCGATGAGCAGCGGGATGCTGAGGCCCTGGCGCTGCATCTCGGTGGCGAAGTTGACCATCTCGTCGAGCGAGGGGGTGATGAGGCCGGACAGGCCGATGATGTCGGCGCCCACCTCAGCGGCGGTGTCGAGGATCTTCTGGGCGGGCACCATCACGCCGAGGTCGATGACCTCGTAGTTGTTGCACTGGAGCACCACGCCGACGATGTTCTTGCCGATGTCGTGGACGTCACCCTTCACGGTCGCCATCACGATGGTGCCGTTGGTGTCCTTGGCGGTGGCGAACTCCGGGTTGTCGAGCTTCTCCTGCTCGATGAAGGGGATGAGATAGGCGACGGCCTTCTTCATGACCCGGGCGCTCTTGACCACCTGCGGCAGGAACATCTTGCCGGCGCCGAAGAGGTCCCCGACGACGTTCATGCCGTCCATGAGCGGGCCCTCGATCACCTCGATCGGCCGGCCGCCGCGGGCGGCGATCTCCTGGCGCAGGATCTCGGTGTCGTCGGTGACGTGGGCGTCGATGCCCTTGACGAGGGCGTGCGTGATCCGCTCCCCGATGGGCAGCGAGCGCCACTCCGCCTCGGTGGCCTCGTCGACCTCGCCGACGCGGTTGTAGGTCTCGGCGATCTCGAGCAGCCGCTCGGCCGCGTCCGGGCGCCGGTTGAGCACGACGTCCTCGATGCGCTCGCGCAGCTCGGGCTCGACCTGGTCGTAGACCACCAGGGCGCCGGCGTTGACGATGCCCATGTCGAGGCCGGCCCGGATGGCGTGGAAGAGGAAGACGGCGTGGATCGCCTCGCGCACCGGGTTGTTGCCCCGGAAGGAGAAGCTCACGTTGGAGATGCCGCCGCTGACCTTGGCGCCGGGCAGGTTCTCCTTGATCCAGCGGGTGGCCTCGATGAAGTCCAGCCCGTACGACGCGTGCTCCTCGATGCCGGTCGCGAGGGCGAACACGTTGGGGTCGAAGATGATGTCCTCGGGCGGGAACCCGACCTCGTCGACGAGGATGTCGTAGGCACGCTGACAGATGGCCTTGCGGCGCTCGAGGTTGTCGGCCTGGCCGTCCTCGTCGAAGGCCATCACGACGGCGGCGGCGCCGTACTTGCGGCACAGCTTGGCCTGCTCGCGGAACTTCTCCTCGCCCTCCTTCATGGAGATCGAGTTGACGATCGGCTTGCCCTGGACGTTCTTGAGGCCGGCCTCGATGACCTCCCACTTGGAGGAGTCCACCATCACCGGCACCCGGCTGATGTCGGGCTCGGCGGCGATCAGCTTGGTGAAGCGGTCCATGGCCGCGACGCCGTCGATCATGCCCTCGTCCATGTTGACGTCGATGACCTGTGCGCCGTTCTCGACCTGCTGCACGGCAACCGACAGGGCGGCGTCGTAGTCGCCGTCCTTGATGAGCTTGCGGAAGCGCGCGGACCCGGTGATGTTGGTGCGCTCGCCGATGTTGACGAACAGGCTCTCCTCGGTGATGTTCAGCGGCTCGAGGCCGGAGAGTCGCATCACCGGCGCGGCCTCCACCGGCGTACGGCGCTCCTTGCCGGCCACCGCGCTCGCGATCGCGGCGATGTGCTCGGGGGTCGTGCCGCAGCAGCCACCGACGAGGTTCAGGAACCCCGCGTCGGCGAACTCCTCGAGCACGGCCGCAGTCTCCTCGGGCGCCTCGTCGTACTCGCCGAACGCGTTCGGCAGGCCGGCGTTGGGGTAGCAGGAGACGAACGAGTCGGCGAGGCGGGACAGCTCGGCGAGGTAGGGCCGCATGTCCCGGGCACCCAGCGCGCAGTTGAGGCCGACGGCGAGCGGTCGGGCGTGGCGGATCGAGTCCCAGAAGGCCTCGGTGACCTGGCCGGAGAGGGTGCGTCCCGACGCATCGGTGATCGTCCCCGAGATGATGACCGGCCAGCGACGCCCGAGCTCCTCGAAGAGCTGCTCGACGGCGAAGATCGCCGCCTTGGCGTTGAGCGTGTCGAAGATCGTCTCGATGATCAGCAGGTCCGCGCCGCCGTCGACGAGCCCGCGGGCCGCCTTCAGGTACGCCGCGGCGAGCTGGTCGTAGGTCACGTTGCGCGCGCCCGGGTCGTTGACGTCGGGCGAGATCGATGCCGTGCGCGTCGTCGGGCCGAGCGCTCCGGCGACGAAGCGCGGGTGGTCGGGCGTCGCCACCTTGTCGCAGGCCGCGCGCGCCAGCCTGGCCGACTCGAGGTTGAGCTCGTAGGAGAGCTCCTCCATGCCGTAGTCCGACAGCGAGATGGCGGTGGCGTTGAACGTGTTGGTCTCGATGATGTCGGCGCCGGCCTCGAGGTACTCCTCGTGGATGCCGCGGATGATGTCGGGCTGGGTGAGCGTCAGCAGATCGTTGTTGCCGACCAGGTCAGTTGGCCAGTCGGCGAACCGCTCGCCCCGGTAGCCCGCCTCGTCGGGTCGGTCGCGCTGGATGGCCGTGCCCATCGCACCGTCGATGATGAGCACACGCTCGTTCAGCAGTGCGGTCAGCTGCTCGGTGGCATCTGGACGGTGGTCGGACACGGGCATCCTCTCGGGCGGCCGCACGGGGGCGGGACACCCAGCCTAGGTAGGGGGTCCACAGGGCGGACGGCGTTCCCGCATCGTGACACCGCGCCAAGACCACGACGAAATCCACGACCGGACTAGTGTTGCGGGGTGATCGAGATCGATGACCTCACCGACCTGGTGAATCCCGTGGTGATTGCCGCCTTCGAGGGGTGGAACGACGCGGCCGAGTCGGCCTCCCAGGTGGTCGCCCACCTGATGGCCGTGTGGGACGCCACCGTCGTCGGCGCGATCGACCCGGAGGAGTTCTACGACTTCCAGGTCAACCGGCCGATGGTCTCGACCGACGACAACGGCCACCGTCGGCTGATCTGGCCGACCACCCAGATCGCGGTCGCCTCGCCGCCGAACCTCGACCGCGACGTCATCCTGATCCGCGGCATCGAGCCCAACATGCGCTGGCGCCAGTTCTGTGCCGAGCTGCTCGCCGCCTGCGACGAGCTCGGCGGCGAGCTCGTGGTCACGCTGGGCGCCCTGCTGGCCGACACCCCGCACACGCGGCCGATCCCGGTGACCGGTACGGCGACCGAGCCCGACCTCGTCGACCGGCTGAAGCTCGAGCAGTCCACCTACGAGGGACCCACCGGCATCGTCGGGGTCTTCCAGGACGCCTGCGACCGGCTCGACATCCCCTCGGTGTCCTACTGGGCCGCCGTACCCCACTACGTCGCGCAGCCGCCCTGCCCCAAGGCCACGCTCGCGCTGATCGGGCAGATCGAGGACCTGCTGGGGGCCAGCATCCCGCTCGGCGACCTGCCCGAGGAGGCCCGGGCCTGGGAGCGCGGCGTCGACGAGCTCGCCGAGGAGGACGAGGACATCGCGGAGTACGTCCAGGCCCTCGAGGAGACCCGGGACACCACCGACCTGCCCGAGGCCTCCGGCGAGGCGATCGCCCGGGAGTTCGAGCGGTACCTCAAGCGGAGCCGGGGCGAGGAGCCGGACTGAGCTGTCGCGGGTCGGCTGGGTCGGCTGGGGTCTGCCGATTGGTCCCAAACCGCAACATTTCGGCCCCTGGACCCGTCGTTTGGTCCCAAACCGCAGATTTCACGCCCACGGACCTGCGGTGTGTGACCACACTGCAGGCACTCCTCAGAGCGCCAGCCCCAGCGACGCGTCGAGCAGGTCGCGTACGACGTCGGCCGCCGCGGCGTCCGACTTGTCGGCGGGACCCGACGTACCCAGCGTGGCATCGACCCACGCCTGCACCGCGGCCACCGCGACCGGGGCGTCGAGGTCGTCGGCCAGGGCAGCCGTGACGGCGGAGACGACGGGCGCGGCCGGCGCCCCGCCGCCGAGCGACAGCGCCGAGCGCCACTGCTGCAGGGTGTCGACGGCGTCGAAGAGCGCCTGGTCGGTCCACTCCCAGTTCTCGCGGTAGTGGTGGCGCAGCAGCGCCAGCCGGATCGCCATCGGGTCGATGTCGCTGTTGCGGAGCTGGGAGACGAAGACCAGGTTGCCGCGGGACTTCGACATCTTCTCCCCGTCGTAGGCGACCATCCCGGCGTGGGCGTAGACGCGGGCGAAGTCGGCGCCCGAGGCGACCTGACCCTCCCCCGCGCTCATCTCGTGGTGCGGGAAGACGAGGTCGGACCCGCCGCCCTGCACGTCGAACGACTCACCGAGGTGCTCCTTCGCGATGGCCGCGCACTCGATGTGCCAGCCGGGCCGGCCCCGGCCGAAGGGACTGTCCCAGGAGGGCTCGCCCTCGCGCTCGGCGGTCCACACCACGCAGTCGAGGGGGTCGCGCTTGCCCTCGCGGTCGGGGTCTCCGCCGCGCTCGGCGAAGACGAGGCACATCTCGTCGCGCTCCATCCGCGAGATCTCCCCGAAGCGTGGGTCGGCGCCGACCGAGTAGTACAGGTCGTCGTCCACGCGGTAGATCGCGCCGGCGTCGTCGAGGCGCTGGATCAACGCGGTCACCAAGGGGATCGACTCGACCGCCCCGACGTAGCTCATCGGTGGGAGCACCCGCAGCGCCTCCATGTCCTGGCGGAACAGCTCCGTCTCCCGCTCCGCCAGCGCCTGCCAGTCGATGCCGACCTTCGTGGCGCGTTCGAGCAGGGGGTCGTCGACGTCGGTGACGTTCTGCACGTAGTTGACGTCGTGCCCCGCGACGCGCCAGGCCCGGTTGAGCAGGTCGAACGCGACGTACGTCGCCGCGTGCCCGATGTGGGTGGCGTCGTACGGCGTGATCCCGCAGACGTAGAGCCGCGCCGGGCCCTCGGGACTGGTCTCGACGAGGGTGCCCGTGGAAGTGTCGTGGATCCGCACGGGGGGACCGGGTTCGGGCAGGGAGGGGACGTCGGGGACCGACCAAGCACGCATGTCGCGAAGCCTACCCAGCGCTCCGAGTCAGAACGGCGGCCAGGGGATGGCTGGCCCGCGTGCGTGCGGCGCGGGCATCACCGGGTCGGCGAGCAACCGGCGGCACCGGGACGCGAGAGCGTCCAGCTCGTCGTCCGCCAGCAGCTCACGGAGTACGCCGTCGCGCGCGTGGCCCAGCACGGTCGCGACACCGTCCAGCTCGTCGTCGGCCAGGGGCTCGCCGAGCCAGCCCCACAGCACGGTCCGCAGCTTCGGCTCGACGTGGAAGGACACGCCGTGGTCGACGCCGTACCGGTGCCCGTCGGCCATCGCCAGCACGTGCCCGCCCTTGCGGTCGGCGTTGTTGACGAGGACGTCGAACACCGCCATCCGCCGCAAGGCGGGCGAGTCCTCGTGCACCAGTGACACCGAGCGGTCCCGCTCGTCGACGCCGTCGAAGACGTGGCGGTAGCCCTCGGGCAGCCGGCCGGTCCGGACGATGTCGACAGCGGTCTGGTCGGGGTCGGGCTCCATCCAGGCCTGGACCATGCCGGGGCCGTGCGGGCCGTCGCGCAGCACCGTGGGCGGCACGACGTCCCAGCCGAGCATCTCGGAGACGACGTACGCCGCCACCTCCCGAGAGGCCAGGGTGCCGTCCGGGAAGTCCCACAGCGGCCGCTCGCCCGCGACCGGCTTGTAGACCACCCGGATGTCGGCGAGTGCTCCGATGAAGGTCGCGTTGGACGCGGGCATCACCCGGCCGTGCAGCTCGATGTCGCCGTCGAGCAGGTCCTCGGTGCCGACCGTGCGGTCTGCCATCAACGGCTCAGGGGTCGCGGCGGCGGAACCCGTTGGCGCGCACGCACAGGTGTCCGTCGGGGTCGATCGGGTTGCCGCAGAAGGGGCAGGGCGGGCGGCCGGCCTCGATGACGCGTGCCGAGCGCTTGACGAACGCGCGGGCCATCCCGGCGCCCAGCCGGACCAGGAAGATCTCCTCGGGCTCGGGCTCCTCGAGCTCCTCGTCCACCTGCTCCGGCGACACGACCGCCGCCTCGGTGTAGGGGAACACCTCGATGACGATGCGCTCGTCGGAGGGGTCCCACGACAGCGTCATCGTGCCCGCGCGGAACTCCTCCTCGATGGGCTGCTCGAGCGGGTGGTCGTCGTCGAGGTCCAGGGGTGCGACCGCCGGGATCAGGGACTGCGTCTCCTCGCTGGCCATCAGCTCGTCCAGGAGCTCGTCGACCCGCTCCACGAGCGCGGCGACCTGCTGCTTCTCCAAGGCCACGGTGACCAGCCTGGGTCCGGTCCGCGCCTGCAGGAAGAAGGTGCGTTGACCGGGCAGGCCGACCGTCCCCACGACGAAGCGGTCCGGTGGGTCGAACGAGTGCACGACGGGCATGTAGCCCACCCTATGACCGCGTGCCAGTCGGGCTGGGGCCCGCTCCCCCGCCGACGGCGGCGTCGGGACTCACCCGGCGCCGGGACCGCTTCGCCGGCCGCAGCCACGAGAGGTCCCCGGCATGGGTGTTGCTGGCCTGGACGTAGGGCCGGGCGTCGGTGTAGCGGATGATGCTGACCGACGCCGGGTCGACGACGATCCGCTGGAACTGGTCGAGGTGCGTGCCCAGCGCGTCGGCCAGGATCGACTTGATGATGTCGCCGTGGCTCACGGCGACCCAGACAGCGTCCTCGCCGTGCTCGTCGCGGACCTGCCGGTCGTGGCGGCGTACGGCGGCGACCGCGCGGTCCTGCATGGCCCGCATCGACTCGCCCCCGGGGAACGCCGCGGCCGACGGCTGCTGCTGCACCAGCTTCCACAGCGGCTCCTTGGCGAGCTCCTTGAGAGCTCGGCCCTGCCAGTCGCCGTAGTCGCACTCGGTGAGCTTGGCGTCGCGGCTGGCCCGCAGCGACTCCGGATGGGCGGCCACGATGGCGGCGGCGGTCTGGCGGCAGCGTTCGAGCGGGCTGGTCACCACGGCACGCAGGGGTACGGCGGCGAGCCGCTCCGCCATCACCCGCACCTGCTGCTCACCGGCGTCGTCGAGAAGGACGCCGGACTGGCGGCCGGCAAGCACCCCGCTGGCGTTGGCCGTCGTCCGGCCGTGGCGGACGAGGATCACGGTTGGCATGGCGGCGACTGTAGCCGGACGCTCGGGGCCGGACGTTCGGGGTTAGCCTGCGTCCTGTGATCGTCGACAACGCGCTGTACCGCGACGGGGTGCGGGTCCCGGTCGACTGTGACATCGCCGACCTGGCCGCGATGCGCGAGCGCATCGGGCCCGGGGACTTCGTCTGGGCCGGGCTGCACGAGCCGACCGCCGACGAGCTCGACGAGGTCGCGGCCGCCTTCGGCCTCCACCCGCTCGCCGTCGAGGACGCGCTCAACGCCCATCAGCGGCCCAAGCTCGAGCTCTACGACGACAGCCTGTTCCTGATCCTCAAGACGCTCTGGTACGTCGACGAGAACGACGCCGTCGAGACCGGGGAGATCAGCCTGTTCGTCGGCAACGACTTCGTCGTCTCGGTGCGGCACGGTTCGGGCAGCGGGCTCCGCGACGCCAGGCTCGGGCTCGAGCAGCGACAGAAGGTGCTGGCGCACGGTCCGTCAGCCGTCGTCTACGCGGTGTGCGACGAGGTGGTCGACCACTACGAGGAGGTCGCGGCCTCGCTGACCGAGGACGTCGACGAGGTCGAGGAGTCGGTGTTCAGCACCGAGCGCACCAAGGACGCGGAGCGCATCTACGTGCTCAAGCGTGAGCTGGCCGAGGTACGCCGCGCCGTCCTCCCCCTGCGTGACCCGATCAGCAGGTTCAGCGATGCCCGGGTGCGCGGCATCGATCCCAACTCGGGGCCGTACTTCCGCGACGTGGGCGACCACCTGTCGCGGGTCTCGGACACGATCGACTCGCTCGACCTGCTGCTCTCCTCGGCCTTCGACGCGCACCTGGCGCAGATCTCGGTCCAGCAGAACGACGACATGCGGAAGATCTCGGCCGGGGCCGCACTGGTCGTCGTACCCACGCTGATCGCCGGCGTCTACGGCATGAACTTCGACCACATGCCCGAGCTCGGCTGGACCTTCGGGTACCCGTTCGCCCTCGCACTCATGTTCGGCTGCTCGGGCGTGCTGTGGTGGTGGTTCAAGCGGTCCGGATGGCTCTGACCGTCACGCCGCCAGCACGCCCGTCGCCACGAGGATGAGCGTGGCGGCTCCGAGAGCGACCCGGTACAGCACGAACGGCGTGTAGGACTTCGTCGAGACGTAGCGCAGCAGCCAGGCGATGGCGGCGTACCCGACGACGAACGACACCACGGTGGCCGTGATGGTCGGTCCCCAGCCGTAGGTGTTGTCGCCGTGCGGTATCTCCTTGAGCTCGAAGAGCCCGGCACCGACGACGGCGGGGATGGCGAGCAGGAAGGCGTAGCGGGTCGCCGCCTCGCGCTCGAAGCCGAGGAAGCGGCCCATCGAGATGGTGGCGCCGCTGCGGGAGACGCCGGGGATGAGGGCCAGCGCCTGCGCCGCCCCCATCAGGATCGAGTCGCGCAGGGTGATGTGCTTGACCTGCCGGTTGTCCGCACTGACGCGGTCGGCGATGCCCAGCACGACGCCCAGCACGATCAGGGTGGCGCCGATGATCCAGAGGTTGCGGAAGTCGCGCTCGATGACGTCCTTGAGCAGGACGCCGAGGAGGACGATCGGCAGCGAGCCGATGATGATGAACCAGCCCATCCGGGCGTCGAAGTGCCCGCGGTACTCAGGCTTGACCAGCGACAGCACCCAGGTCGACCCGATGCGCCAGATGTCCTTGCGGAAGTAGATGAGCACGGCGAGCTCGGTGCCGATCTGGATGACCGCCGTGAACGCCGCACCCGGGTCGCCCCACCCGAAGAGCTCGGGGAAGATCCGCAGGTGCGCGCTGCTGGAGATGGGCAGAAACTCGGTGAGACCCTGGATGACTCCGAGCACCACGGCCTTGAACAGATCCAACACGGCGCGAAGCCTACGGTGCACGGTCGGTCGCCCGACGACCCCCGGGTGCGGCGTCGGCGTGGCGCCGGGCCGGGTGCCCGGCCGACAGAGGGCTGGTCGATAGCGTGGCGCCATGCAGCTGCGTTCAGTGGGCTCGACGGGTCTCAAGGTCTCCCGGCTCGGCCTCGGCACCATGACCTGGGGTCGCGACACCGACGAGCACGAGGCGCGCGACCAGCTCGTCTCGTTCGTCGAGGCCGGAGGCACGCTCCTCGACACGGCGGCGGGGTACGGCGACGGTGCGTCCGAGCAGCTGATCGGCACGCTCATCGGCGATGTCGTCGCCCGCGACGAGGTGGTGCTGGCGACGAAGGCCGGCATCTCCCGGCGTGCCGGCGAACGCGTCACCGACACCTCCCGGGGCCACCTGCTCTCCGCGCTCGACGCGTCGCTGCGGCGGCTGGCCGTCGACCACGTCGACCTGTGGCAGGTGCACGTCTGGACCGACCAGACGCCGCTCGAGGAGACCCTGGCGGCCCTCGACTTCGCGGTGTCGACCGGCCGGGCGGCGTACGTCGGGATCTCCAACTACACCGGCTGGCAGACCGCCCAGGCCGCCACCTGGCAGCGCGCCGTCCAGGGCCGTACGCCGCTGGCGTCGACCCAGGTGGAGTACTCCCTGCTCAACCGAGGGGTCGAGCACGAGGTCGTGCCCGCTGCTGCGGCGCTGGGACTCGGCGTACTCCCGTGGTCGCCGCTGGGCCGCGGCGTGCTGACCGGCAAGTACCGCAGCGGCACGCCGTCGGACTCCCGCGGGGCGTCACCGCACTTCGCGAACTTCGTCGGGAGCTACCTCGACGAGCGCGGCCGGAGCATCGTGGAGGCGGTCGCCCGGGCGGCCGAGGGCCTGGGCTGGACCCCGCTCGAGGTGGCCCTGGTCTGGGTGCGCGACCGCCCGGGCGTCACAGCCCCCATCGTCGGCGCCCGCACGGCCGCCCAGCTGTCAGGAGCCCTGGGAGTGGAGGAGCTGGTCCTGCCCACCGAGATCGTCGACGCCCTCGACGACGTCTCGGGAGAATGAGCACATGAGCCGCGTCTCCCGTCGCCCGCCGTCGACCCGCGGGGTGGAGTGGGAGTTCCAGAAGGTCACCTTCTCCCGCGAGTTCCCGCGCGGCGTGGTGACCAAGCTCCTCGTGGAGCGCGCCGAGCACGGTGGCTGGGAGCTCGACCGGGTCCGGATCGGGCCCGACGGCGTACGCCGCGTGGTGCTGCGCCGCAAGATCATCCGGCAGCGGCTGACGCTGTCGGTGTGAGTCACACCAGCCTCAGGGGTTGCGCCGAGGTCGTGGTTTGGTCCCAAACCGCAACCAGATCGGCCCGGAGCATGCGGTTCGTGCCCAATCGACGTGGGCTGGCGAGGCACCCCGATCGAGTCGCCTGAGCATTGCCGATTGGTCCCAAACCGCAACCAGATCGGCCTCAGACCCGTCGATTGGTCCCAAACCGCAGACCAGCGCTGCTCACACCTCGTCGAGGAACCGGTCGAACACCCGCGCCCCGAACTCCAACGCGTCCACCGGCACCCGCTCGTCGACCCCGTGGAACAGCGCGGTGAAGTCGAGGTCCGCAGGCAGCCGCAACGGGGCGAAGCCGTATGACCGCATCCCCAGCTTGGTGAAGTGCTTCGCGTCGGTGCCGCCGCTCATCAGGTACGGCGCAACGACCGCCTCGGGGTCCTCGGCCAGGATCGACCGGCTCATCGCATCGACCAGGCTGCCTTCGTACGGCGTCTCCCAGGGCTGCTGCCGGGAGATGAAGTCGATCGAGACGCTCTCGCCGCACAGCTCGGCCAGGGTGGCGAAGAACTCGTCCTCGTAGCCGGGCAGGAAGCGGCCGTCGATGTGCGCGCTGGCCTCGGTCGGGATCACGTTGACCTTGTAGCCGGCGTCGAGCTGGGTCGGGTTGGCGGTGTTCCGGATCACCGCGCCGAGCATCCGCGAGGCGTCGCCGAACTCCTCGATCAGGGCCTCGGCGTTCTCGGGCGTCGCCGTGGTGCCGGCGAGCGACGCGACCGCGGCCAGCAGCACCTCCATCGTCGGGGTGAGGCGCACCGGCCACTCGTAGGCACCGATCCGGGCCACCGCGCCGGCGAGCTCGGTCACCGCGTTCTCGTGGTTGATCATGGAGCCGTGCCCGGCGCGCCCGCGCGCGGTCAGCTTCATCCAGGCCATGCCCTTCTCGGCGGCCTCGATCAGGTAGAGGCGCCTGCCGCGCACCGTGGCGCTGAAGCCGCCGACCTCGCCGACAGCCTCGGTGCAGTCGGCCAGCTCGTCGGCCATGTCCTCGATCAGCGCCTCGGCGCCGTTGTGGCCGCCGGCCTCCTCGTCGGCGGTGAACGCCAGCACGATCGGCCGGTCCGGCACCCGGCCGGCCCGCGCCCGGGCCCGGACGACCGACAGCAGCATCGCGTCGAAGTCCTTCATGTCGACCGCGCCCCGGCCCCACACGTAGCCGTCCCGCACCTCCCCGGAGAACGGGTGCACCTGCCAGTCCTCCGCGGCCGCCGGTACGACGTCCAGGTGGCCGTGCAGGAGCAGTGGCTCCCGGTCCCCGGACCCCCAGCGCGCGACCACGGAGGTCCGGCCCTTCTCACGCTCGTGCAGCGTCGAGGAGATGCCGACCTCGTCGAGCAGCCCGGCGACGTACTCGGCGGCCTGCCGCTCCCCGGGGCCCTCGCCGTCGCCGTAGTTGGACGTGTCCATCCTGATCAACCGGTGGCAGAGGTCCACCACCTCGCCGGCCGGGTCGTGCGCTGCCTGCGTGGTCCCCGTCGACGTCGTCATGCCCTCATCCAACACGACCGAAGGAGAGCCCGGCACCGGCGAGCGCCTCCCGGAGCCGGTCCAGCGCGAAGGGCCCGACCCCGTGCAGCGCGGCCACCTCCTGCTCGGTGACGCCGGTCAGGGACTCGAGCGACGTGAGGCCCGCAGCGGTGAGCGCGCGGGACGCGGGTGCCCCGGTGCGTGGCAGCGGAGTACCCGACGGAGGCGCGGGCCGCTCGCGAGGCGGTCGACCGTGGTCGACGACGGCGATCCCGCGTGGCGACAGCCGGTAGCCGATGTCGAGGGACTGGGTCAGCCCGCGCTCCTTGAGCTTGCGTACGTCGCGCTTGAAGCTCGGAGTGTCCCGTCCGACCTCCTCGGCCAGCTCTGGCGCGCGGCGACCCGGGAACCGGTCGATGAGGTCGAGCGTCACGCGGGTCCATGGCCCGACTGACGACGATGCGTCGAGCCGGTCCAGCCAAGCGTGGATCGCGCTGATCTCCGCCTCGTCCGGCACGGTCTCCCGCAGCGTCTCGCGCGGGTCGCGTCCGGCATGCCGCAGCCCGACGCGGAACACCGGGTCGTGCGGTCGCCCCTCGAGTGCGACGAGCAGGTCGGCCAGGGACGCGGCTCCCGCGCGACGAGCGTCCTCCTCGGTCAGCGAGGCCGGGTCGACCTCATCGACGGAGGTCACCTCGACCAGGCCGACACCGGTGCGCATCCGGGTTCCGACCTTGAGACGCGGCCGGAACCAGCGCCGGAACGCCAGGTCGACCTCCCCGGCCACGATGGCCGCCAGCTCGGCGGGTCGGATCATCATGTGCCCAGTCCATCACGCCCGGGTGGCGGGCCCGACTCACGAGGCGGGGTCGAGGACCTCGTCCCACTCGCTCTGCTCGGCGTCCGCCAGGGCCCTGCCGACCTCGTCGGCGTCGGGCAGGTCCCCGGTGTCGTCGCGGAACATGGCGCTCAGCCGCATGGTGCCGTCGTGACTGACCTGCTCCGGGACGCCGTCGCGCTCGGTCACGACGTACCCGTCGCCCTCCCGGCACTCGAGGTAGCCCTCGATGGGCTCGCAGGCCGGCCCCGTCGCCACGCCGATCTCCACGTCGAGGTGAGGTGCGTCGTAGTCCTGGTCGGTCGTCGACTCGGGCTCGTAGCGCAGGGAGTATCCGGTCATCTGTGATTCGCCACCGTTCGGCCGCACGGAGGTGGTGCCGATGAACTCCGCCCGGGTGCCGTCGATCTCCGGGAGGTACGGCGTCAACCCGGCCGCCTCGAGCTTGCGGGTCTGATCGGCCCGGTGCCGGGCGTCGTCGACGAGCTCGCCGACGCTCGGGCCGGCGGTTGCGGCGAGGAAGAGCCCCACGACACATGCCACCACGCCCAGGGCGGTGGCGCCCGTGTCGTCCTCGGCCCAGCGCACGACGGCCACGGCGGCCGGAGCGGCAAAGGCGGCAGCAGGGATCCCCGCCAGCAGGCACACCGAGGTATGCCCACCCGGGTCCCCGATGAGGGCCACGGCCGTCAACGCGACCAGAGCGGTCACGGCGAACGCTGCGGAGGTGGCGAGCGCGAGACCACGCGCACGAGGCACCCCCGCAAGCCGCAGGAGCAGTCCGAACAGCAGCACCATCACCGCCGCGGCGGTGAGCCAGCCGTACAGCGCGCCGTACGTCGTCGTCGCCAGGGCTGCGCGCAGCGGCACGATGAGCAGCAGCCCGGTCAGGAAGGCGCCGACGAGCTGTCCGGCCGCGGGATCGACCACCTGGGCACGCTCTGACACAGGCCCTCGGCGGAGCGCGTGATGCCCTCGACGGCTCTCGACTCGGGCGGCACTGAGGTGGCGGGCATGCCCTCACCCTTCCGCAGGTCACGGGGCACCAAACCCTCGCCGACGGATGCCGGGCCGCTCCTCAACCAGGTCGATCTCCACGTTCCGAAATGGCAAACGTCCCACCATCAGGGGCTGCCTGCTGGTGGGACGGATCCCGATCTTCGTGTGTCCGAGGGGGGACTTGAACCCCCACGCCCGATAAAGGGCACTAGCACCTCAAGCTAGCGCGTCTGCCAATTCCGCCACCCGGACGAGTGCTGCAGAACAGTAGCAAAGCAGCACCCCGGATCCTGAATCGGGGCGGCTGCGGCGAACGCTCGCCATGCGCCCCGTGCGGATCGCGTCGGGCCCGGTCTCCCAGACCTGGTGCCGGTGCCTGCGGCCGGCCGGCCTGGCAGTGGATACGGTGTCGAGGTGAGCGACGTTCTGCGGGTGGCCTTCGTGACCGGCTCGGCCCCCGACAAGTGGGCGGCCCGCTGGCGCGAGCGGTCGCGCACCCGCCTCGCGCTCACGATGGTCGAGGAGTCCGAGCAGCGCCGGGTCCTCGACGACGACACCGCCGACATGGTGATCGCGCGTCTCCCGATCGACGAGACCGACCTGCACGTCGTACGCCTCTACGAGGAGCTTCCGGTCGCGGTCGTGTCCCGCGAGCACCCCGCCGCGGCGTACGACGAGCTTCCGGTCGCCGACCTGCTCGACGAGCAGTTCGTGCTCGGCCCACCGGCCGGCATGACCCCGGTGAGCGACCAGCTCGACTTCCCCCCGATGAGCCAGCGCGACGCCGTCGAGGTGGCTGCCAGCGGCTCGGGCGTGGTCGTGCTGCCGATGTCTGTCGCCCGGCTGCTTCAGCGCAAGGACGTCGCCCACGTCGTGCTCACCGACCTGCCCTCCACCCAGATCGCGCTGGTCTGGAAGAGGGACCGCGACGACGACGACACCCAGGCCTTCGTCGGCGTGGTCAAGGGCCGTACGTCGCGCAGCTCGCGCTGACCTACCAGGACGTCGACAGCGGGCGACCCTCGTGGAAGCCCGCCGCGCTCTGCACGCCGACCACGGCGCGCTCGTGCAGCTCCTCGAGCGTCGCGGCTCCGGCGTACGTGCACGCCGACCGGACTCCCGCGCAGATCTCGTCGATCAGGTCCTCGACCCCGGGCCGGGCCGGGTCGAGGTACATCCGCGACGACGAGATGCCCTCCTCGTAGAGCCCCTTGCGAGCCCGGTCGTACGCCGACTCCGTCGCCGTGCGGTTGGCGACGGCGCGCGCGGACGCCATCCCGAAGCTCTGCTTGAACAGGCGTCCGTCGGCGTCCTGGAGCAGGTCGCCGGGCGACTCGTGCGTGCCCGCGAACCACGACCCGATCATCACCGACGACGCACCCGCCGCCAGCGCGAGCGCGACGTCGCGCGGGTGGCGCACTCCCCCGTCGGCCCACACGTGCCTGCCCCGGGCGCGCGCCGCGGTTGCGCACTCGACTACGGCGGAGAACTGGGGTCGGCCGACGCCGGTCATCATCCGCGTCGTGCACATGGCGCCGGGCCCCACGCCGACCTTGACGATGTCGGCACCTGCATCGATGAGGGCGTCGGCGCCCTCGGCAGAGACAACGTTTCCGGCCGCGACCGGCACGCCCGGGTCGAGTGACCGCACCGCGCGGAGCGCGTCGATCATCCGGTCCTGGTGGCCGTGCGCGGTGTCGACCACGAGGCAGTCGACGCCCGCCGCGAGCAGCTCCTTGGCCTTCACCGCGAGGTCGCCGTTGACGCCTACGGCGGCCGCGACACGGAGCCCTCCGGAGGCGTCCACGGCGGGCGTGTAGAGAGTCGCGCGCAGGGCGGCGAGCCGGGTGAGCACCCCTGCGAGCCGACCGTCGGGATGCACGGCCACGGCCAGCGGCCGACGCGACGCGTCGATGCGGTCGAAGGCGTCGCGCGGGTCGGTGTCGGCGTCGATCCTCACGAACGACGGGTTCATCACGTCGCGCACCTGCGCGAAGCGGTCGACGTCGGCACAGTCCGCCTCGGCCACCACTCCCACGGGCCGCCCGTCCTCGACGACCACGGCGGCCCGGTGCGACCGCTTGGGGATCAAGGAGAGCGCCTCCGCCACCGTCTGCTGGGGCGCGAGCTCGATGGGGGTGTCGAAGACGAGGTGCCGGCTCTTCACCCAGCCGACCACGTCGGCGACGACCGGGATCGGGATGTCCTGCGGGATCACCACCAGCCCGCCGCGCCGGGCCACCGTCTCGGCCATCCGCTTGCCCGCCACAGCAGTCATGTTCGCCACGACGAGTGGCAGCGTGGCGCCGGTGCCGTCAGCGCTGGCGAGGTCGACGTCGTACCTGCTGGCGACCGCGGACTGCCGAGGCACCATGAAGACGTCGTCGTAGGTCAGGTCGTGGGCGGGGACCCTGTCGTGGAGGAAGCGCACGCACCCCAACGTACCCGCGGGCGCCTCGGGAGCTCGTGGCCGCGAGGGCTTCGCGAGCATGACGGGCGTGGGTAGCGGTACTCACCGACGGTTGCGTACCTGCCCAGGTCACGTGGCCCCGGATCTCGACCAGCGTGGAGCCATGAGCACTCCGAACCAGTCCAAGAACACCAACGCCTTCTACATGCAGGCCGCCATCTCCTTCGGCATCGCCCTGCTGACGATGGTCTTCGCGATCATCTACCTGCCCGTCGACCCGTGGATCCGCGCGTTCCTCGGCATCGGCACGCTCTACCTGACCACCTCGGCGTTCACTCTCGCCAAGTGCGTGCGGGACGCCCAGGAGAACCAGTACGTCGTGTCCCGTCTCGACCAGGCCAGGATCGACAAGATCCTGGCCGACCACGATCCCTTCAAGGCGGTCTCCTGACCCGGTCCGCCATGCGTGACGAAGGCCCACCCGCAGCAGCGGGTGGGCCTTTGGCGTGTCAGGTCACTTCAGCTCGGCGGACGACAGCCCGAGCACGCGGCGGGCCACGATCAGCTGCTGGATCTGCTGGGTGCCCTCGAAGATGTCGAGGATCTTGGAGTCGCGTGCCCACTTCTCGAGGAGCTCGTGCTCGCTGTAGCCGACCGAGCCACACAGCTCGACGCACGAGAGCGTGATGTCGGAGGCGACGCGACCCGCCTTCGCCTTGGCCATCGAGGCCTCCAGCGAGTTGGGCCTGTGGTTGTCGGCCATCCAGGAGGCCTGCATCGTCAGCAACCGGGCTGCCTCCCAGTCGGCCTCCATCTGGATGAACTTTGCGGCCGCGGCGACCTGCACCCCGACGGGGCGGTCGTAGTCGATCCCGACGCCGGCCCGCTGGAGCAGGTCCCGGGTGAGATCGAGCGCAGCCTTGGCACACCCGATGGCCATGCCGGCGACCAGCGGCCGGGTGTTGTCGAAGGTCGCCATGGCACCGGCGAAGCCCTGCTTGTCGTCGATGTCGGCACTGCCGAGCAGGTTGGCGGCAGGGATGCGGCAGTCGGTGAAGGTGATCGCCGCGGTGTCGGAGGCGCGGATGCCGAGCTTGCGCTCGAGCCGCTCGACCTTCATTCCGGGCGTGCCCTTCTCGACCACGAACGGCTTGATGGCCGCCCGGCCGAGCGAGCGGTCCAGGGTCGCCCACACCACGACACTGTCGGCACGCTCCCCGGCTGTGACGTAGATCTTCTCCCCGTTGATCACCCACCAGTCGCCGTCCCTGACCGCGGTGGTGCGGATGTTCGCGGAGTCCGATCCGGTGCCGGGCTCGGTGATCGCCATCGCGGCCCAGCTGCCGCCGAAGCGCTTGAGCTGCTCGGCGTCGGCGACCGAGGCGATGGCGGAGTTGCCCAAGCCCTGCCGGGGCATCGCGAGGAGCAGGGCGGTGTCGCCCCAGCACATCTCGGCGATCGAGAGCACCGAGGCCAGATGGGCCCCGTTCCTGACGGAGCCGTCGCCGGCACCGGCGTGCTCACGGCGTACGCCGGAGGCACCAGCGCCCTCCGACGAGCCGGACTCGGCGAACCCGTCGATCATCGCCGCGAGCATGTCGAGCTCCTTGGGGTACGCGTGCTCGGCGCGGTCGTACTTGCGGGAGATCGGGCGCAGCATGTTCATCGCGACCTGGTGGACCTGGTCGACCAGCATCCGGTGCCGCTTGGGGGTCTCGAGGCTGATGGTCATACCAGGACGCCGCCTTCCATGATCGCGACGGCACGCAGGTCGCGGTACCACCGTTCGACCGGGTGCTCCTTGACGAAGCCGTGGCCACCGAGGAGCTGCACGCCGTCGAGCCCGATCCTCATGCCCTTGTCGGCGCACAGGCTGCGGGCCATCGCCACGTCGCGGGCGACGTCCCTCCCCTGTGCCGCACGGCTGGCGGCGCGCCAGGTGAGCAGGCGCATCGCCTGGAGCTCGATCGCGATGTCGGCGACCATGAACGCCACCGACTGGCGGTGCGCGATCGGCTCGCCGAACGCCTCGCGCTCCTTGACGTACGGCGTGACGTAGTCGAGCACGGCCTGGCAGGTGCCGACCGCGAGAGCACACCAGGCGAGCCGCGAGAGCCGCACGCACTCGGCGTACGTCGACCCGTCGGCCTCGCCGAGCACCTCGGCCGGAGCGCCGCTGAGCGTGAGGGTGGCCAGCGAGGCGGCGCGCACGCCCATGGACGGGTCGTCCTCGACCTCCAGGCCGTTCGCGCCCGACTCGACGAGGAACAGCGTCGGTCGCCCGTCGAGCATGGCGCCCACCACGAAGAGCTCAGCCTCGGCGCCGCGCGGGACCATGGACTTCACCCCGCTCAGCGAGTAGCCGTCGCCGGTGCGTGTGGCCGTGGTCGCGGGGCGCATCACGTCGAAGAGCACGGTCGGCTCCGACAGCGCCAGGGCAGCGGCGGGCACGTCGTCTCCGGTGAAGGCCGGCAGGTAGGTCTGCTGCTGCTCGTCGCTGCCCCACAGGCCGAGCGCGGTGGCCACGGCGCCCGGGGCGAGGGTCGCGACGGCGAGCCCCATGTCGCCGTGGGCGAGCGCCTCGGCGACGAGCACCCCGGCCACGGCGGACCGCTGCTCGGAGATGCCACCGAGGCTCTCGGGAACTCCCAGGGTCGGCAGCCCGATCTCGAGGCCGGCGGCGAGAACCTTGTCGGGAGCCGCGCACGCGTCGTCGGCCGCCGACGCGGCCGGGCGCACGACGTCGGCGGCGAACTCGGTCACCACGTCGACGAGCAGCTGCTCGTCGTCCGTCGGCGTCAGGTCGAAGACCCCGGTCGCCTGCGCGGCCGGCACCCGTACGCCGGCAGCGCCCCTGCGGCCGCGCCGGGCGAAGGCCCGGCTTGCCGCGGTGGCGGTCCTGAACCCGTTGCGGGTGGCGGCGTAGACGGCCTGCTCGGCCTGACGGCGGAGGCCGACGCGGTCGATCAGGTCGCTCTGGGCCAGCTTGTTGAGCGCGGCGACGGCGTAGCCGAGGGGGTCGCGGCTCTCGCTCGAGGCGAGGCCGAAGCGGGCGCGACCAGGAGGTCGCAGCCGGGGAAGGTTGGGCATACGGCTAAACGTAACTCTGTGTTACACGATGCGCCATCAGGCGCTGCGTGTCGCGGGTCACCCGCTCCCTAGGATGTCGCCATGTCGCGCAAGAACGCCGAACCCACCCTGCGGGCGCCGTACGGCCCGCTTCCCGAAGGCGGCACCGTCCGCGCCATGACCCGCTGGGGCACACCCGTGATGCACCGTCCCCAGGCACTGGTCAGCGGGTACGACGACGCGCTCCGGTCGCTGGCCGCCGACATGGTCGCCACGATGTACGCCGCCGACGGTGTGGGGCTGGCCGCGTGCCAGATCGGCGAGGACGTGGCGATGTTCGTCTTCGACTGCCTCGACGACGATGACGAGCGCTGGGTGGGCGTCGTGTGCAACCCCGTCATCACCCTGCCGGAGGGGCGCGACCGTCGCCTCGACGACGGCGACGAGGGCTGTCTGTCGTTCCCGGGAGCCTTCGTGGAGTGCCCGCGACCCGACTGGGCACGAGTCGACGGCTTCGGCCTGGACGGAGAGCCGGTCTCCTACGAGGGCACGGGACTGCTGGCCCGGTGCCTGCAGCACGAGACCGACCACACGCTCGGCACGGTCTTCGCCGACCGGATCTCGGCCAAGGTGCGCAAGAAGCTCGAGAAGGCACAGGAGAAGGTCGCCGGCGACTTCCCTCCCGACTGGCCGGCCGGCGGGGGCCACGACGCGTGAGCGCACCCCAGCGCGTCACCACCCGCAACGCCCGCTTCCAGCAGTGGGAGGCCCTGCTCACGAACCGGTCGAAGCGGCATCGCCTCGGGGAGTTCCTCGTGCAGGGCGTCCGGCCGATCACGCTCGCCGTCGACCACGGCTGGCGCGTGCGCACGCTGCTCCACGACGGCCGCAGTCAGTCGTCGGCCTGGGCAGGCCGGCTGTGGGACACCCTGGACGCCGAGCGCTTCCTCGTCGCTCCGGAGCTGCTCGCCGAGCTGGGCGGCAAGGAGGAGCCGCCGGAGCTGCTGGCGGTGGTGGAGATGCCCGAGGACGATCTCGAACGACTGGGCGACCACGCCCAGCACGGTCCGCTCGTGGTCTTCGACCGGCCGTCTAGCCCGGGCAACATCGGCACCCTGGCCCGCTCGGCCGACGCGTTCGGCGCCGCCGGCCTGATCGTGACCGGTCATGCAGCCGACCCCTACGACCCGCGCTGCGTGCGGGCCAGCACCGGCTCACTGTTCGCCCTCACGGTGGTGCGCGCGCCGGGCCATGCCCCGGTGGTGGAGTGGGCGCACGAGCACGGCTACCGCATCGTGGGCACCGACGAGTCCGGCACGGTCGACGTCGACGCCGCCGACCT
This sequence comes from Nocardioides sp. LHG3406-4, assembly GCF_049897745.1. Taxonomy (NCBI): domain Bacteria; kingdom Bacillati; phylum Actinomycetota; class Actinomycetes; order Propionibacteriales; family Nocardioidaceae; genus Nocardioides; species Nocardioides sp. LHG3406-4. Next base: position 875,533 of record NZ_JAFCWV010000002.1, on the reverse strand, counting down.
CTCGGGGCGCGTGCTCCTCGTGGTGGGCAACGAGACGAACGGGCTCAGCCAGGGGTGGGCCGAGGCGTGCGACGAGGTGGTGAGCATCCCGATGGCAGGCAGCGCCAGCTCGCTCAACGCGGCGACCGCCGGGTCGTTGGTGCTCTACACGGCGATGCGGCAGCGGGCGGCGCGATAGGCACGCAGTCTCTTACTGGGTGTGTCCCTATTGGCTGGGTGAGTCGCGTAGGCACTGTGCGGGGCATGCCGTACCCAAGCGATCTGACCGATGAGCAGTGGGACCTGCTCGAGCCCGTCTTCCACGCGCCGGGCAAGCGCGGCCGCAGGCACGCCGATGACCTCCGGAGCGTCGTGGACGCCATGCTGTACATCGCCCAGACCGGTTGTCAGTGGCGCTACCTCCCGGAGTCGTTCGGGCCGTGGACGCGGGTCTGGTCGCAGTTCCGCCGCTGGTCACGCAACGGCACGTGGGCACAGGCGTTGACGGTGTTGCACGCGGTCGCACGCCGACAGGACGGAAGGGCGGAGGAGACCGCCTCGATGGTCGTCATCGACACCCACCTCGCACGTGGAGCATCGAACGGGGGGTTCACGTTCCACGACCGAGGTGGCCCCTACGGTCGCACCAAAGGCGCCAAGCGTGTCGTGGCCGTCGACGTCACCGGCCTTCCGGTGGCTGCCGTAGTCGTGGCCGCTTCCACCCACGAGAACCGGGCCAGCGACCTGATGTTGGAGCACCTGACCCAGCAGGGCGTCACCGACCGGCTCGAGCTCGTCTTGGTGGATCGCGGCGTCACTGCGGCCGCCGCACGGGACCTCGGTCGGGAGCATCACGTCGAGGTCCGTCGGGTGGGTGGGACGACAAGCAGCCGGTCTTCCGCCCCATCGGGCACGCCTGGCGCGTCGAGGTCGCCCACGGCCGCCTCGGACGCTCTCGCCGGCTGGCGAAATCGTTCGAGAACACGACCACTTCGGCCTCGGGCTGGCTGCAGGTCGCCTGCATCGCCACGACATTGCGCCACCTGTCCCGAGAACGAGCGCGCCGGCGCCCAGTTGGCCTCGCAGCCCGAGCACGCCGGGGGCGGACCGCACTCATCGCGGCAGATCAGGACGCCGCCGGCGCGACGCTTGTCGACCCGGCCTTACGTGGCGCGGCACTCGGCGGCGCGGACGTCCGTCGCTGTGAAGGGACCCGGCTGCTGCGGTTCCGGGGAGTAGAAGATCACGGTGACGCAGTCACCTACTCGCATGGACGAGGTGACCCGGTTCTTTATGAAGCACTCACCGGTGCCTCGGGCGCGGCGACGCACACCCCCGTGCCGTGGACCTCGCTGACCTGGCCGGTGAGCGAACTCGTCGGCGCCGGCGCCACGCCGCAACCTGACGTGGACGCAGCAGCAAAGGCGACCTCAGCGGAGACCCAAACGCGCATGACTCACTCCTCTACCAGTAACCGCATGGTGCACCAGACAAGAGCGACGAGGCGCTCATCGGCAGAGCCGGACGAGGCTTGTGGCGCCGGCCTACTGGATTCGGGTCTTGGTCGCGCCCTACCTCGGTTCCCGTCCTCGGTCGTGAGGGTGAGTCGAGTCCTGGGCCGGGGCGTACCGAGGTGCAGGGCGCCGAGCGCGTTGCGCATATCCGGGCTCGTTCCCAGTGCAACTGGGGCGGGTAGGGGCTGGGGACGTAGAAGTTCCAGCAGTTGTCGTACCAGGAGAACCGGTCCCCCCAAGCGGTGATTCCGCGCAGCATTCGGGATGGGCACCCCGGCTGTTGCTCGTAGTCCTCGCTGGCCTCGAACTCGGCGTTGAAGGCGGCCACCTCGTCCGCGCCGAGCCGGGCCTGCCGGACAGTGGCGGTGTACTCGCACAACACGGCGTCGATGAAGTTGATGTCGTGCTCGAGGACGAGCGGCGTGTCGAGCGTGCGGTTGGGGGCGCACCGCGCGCGGAGGTTCACCGCGGGAGGCGTCTGGATAGACCGCTGCTTCCACAGCGCGTGGCTGAACGCGGCGACGACGTCGTCGCCGCCCCGGTAGGTGGCGTCGCCCCGGTCGAGGTCGCCGCAGCCGCCAGGATTTACGGTCACCGCCAGGTCAGTGTCGCGGTAGCTGAACCACAGCACCTGGGTGGGGCGCCGACGCCAGCGCGGATGTCGCCCTCGTCCCATAGGGTTCCGGCGTTCACGATGCCAGCGACGAGGAGTGGCTCAGCGCTGGCCGCCGGGCCTGCAGGGCAGGCGACGGTGGGCGACACGGTGGACATTGCCGACGTCGACTCACGCGCCATGGAGCGGGCGCGGGGCTGAGGAGTTCCCCGAGCAGGTCGAGGGCGGTCACCGCGCCGACTGACTCTGCGTCAGTCGGTGCGCCGCCACGTCCGCACGGCCAGGGCAAGGCACGCCGCTGAGACGACGGCGCGGAACCAGCCGAAGTCGTCGTCGAGCAGCCAGATCCCGGTCGACAGGCCTAGGAGCCCCCAGAGCGCCGCCTCGAACCGGCGCTTGTGAGCGTGGTCCGGGGTGAACCGGGCGGCGTACTCCTCGGGCGTGCCGAACTCCTCATGCACCGACCGCCCAACCTCGGCAGCGTGGGCATGAGCCTCGGCCACAATGCTGTGCACCCGTCCGCCCGGCAGGGAGTACCGAGTGCGCAGGATCTCGGTGAGTGCCGCCGACCACTGCGCCTCGGGAGGGGTGGTAGCCGTCAGGTGGCGCGACCTTCGGTGTCGGCGGCTCCACGCCGCCAGTCCGATCGTGGTGCCCAGGCCGATCACCATCGAGATGGCCCCGAACCGCAGGACGTTCTCGGTCGTGGCCCCGTCCCGGACCTGCAAGAGCACGAGGAACACGAGGGCGGACGCCGCCGACAGGGCGAGGCCGTGCTCGAGCGCCCAGCGCCAGGAAAGGACGTCCGGAGTCGTCAGCACCAGGTGGCCCTCGCTGCTCCACCGCCCGTAGAGCGAGTTGGCGTGCTCGCGGGAGCTCCCGAAAAGGTCGGTGGGTGACTCCTGCGTCTCCCGGACCAGGGCGAGTGCCTCCTGCATGCCCTCTCGGACCTGACCGGCATCGACGTCGCGCGTCAGCAGCGCCCACGCGACGGCCCAAGCCCAGACGCCGTCCATGTCCACGCCGCGCGCGTGGCCGAAGGCGTCGATGGTCGCCGCCAGCGGCGTGGTGGCCTCAGCCATGGTTGATCGTCTCCCTGCTCATCCTCGACAGCGTCTCTGCCAGCTCCTGCCAGGAGGCGAGCTCTCGGTCCAGCCGTTCGCGGCCGCTCCCGGTCAGGTCGTACTCCTTGCGTCCCGGACCGCCGTGCCCCTCGACCCACGCAGCCTCGACGTCGCCGGCCTCCTCGAGCCGGCTGAGCGCCGGGTAGAGCGAGCCGCCCTTGAGCAGCCCGAAGCCGTGGGCGGCGAGCGACTGCCCGATGGCGTAGCCGTGGAGGCGCCCGTCGGTGAGGCTCGCCAGCACGGCGAGGTCGAGCGCGGCGCGAACCCAAGGGGCCGGCCACCTAGCTGCATCGGTCATGTATCTAAGTACAGCACATATCTAGTACTTGCACCGACGCTTCAGCTCCCCGCCAGTTGGGCGCTCCACCAGATCGTCCGATGGTGCATCACCATCGCGTCTTCGAGGTGGGCACCGAATAGGTGATAAGTGCCCTCGTGCACCGCAGCGCTTGGAGATGGATGGCGAATGCATCTGGGCTCGCCGGGCCCCCGACCGGCCCTAGGTCACGGGCGATGCTCTATGCCTCTGCGTGTCCGTCCCCACATCCGCTCATCGGCAGATCCGGTAACTGGCGTCGCCAATAGGGACAAACCCAGTTAGGACGTCATACGGATGGGGCCGCCGGAGGCTCTGTCCGTATGACGTCCTGGGCGCGCACGGAAGACGACCGGCTGGTCAGCGGCGCGCGGCGACGTAGCAGGCGACCGCGGTCGCGGCGGCGACGTTGAGAGAGTCGATGCCCTCGCGCATCGGGATGACAGCCCGACGGTCGGCACTCTGCTCCCACCGGCTGCTGAGGCCGTGGCCCTCCGAGCCGAGGACGAGGGCGAGCCGGTCGACTCCGGCGACTGCCTCCTCGACCGGCACGGCATCGTCGGCGAGCGTCAGTGCCACGGTGGTGAAGCCGGCGTCGACGAGCCCCGGCAGGGCGTCGTACCAGTCGGGGAGACGGGTCCACGGCATCGTGAAGACCGCGCCCATCGCGACCTTGATCGCCCGGCGGTAGAGCGGGTCGGCGCACCTCGGGGCGAGCAGGACCGCGTCGAAGCCGAGTGCGGCGCCGGAGCGGAAGATCGCACCGACGTTGGTGTGGTCGACGATGTCCTCGAGCACCAGCACCGATCGTGCGCCGTTCAGGACCTCCTCGACCGACGGGAGGGCACGGCGCTCGAGCGAGGCCAGCGCGCCCCGGTGCACGTGGAAGCCGGTGACCTCCTCGGCCAGTGCCTCGGACAGCACGAAGCACGGCGCGTCGGAGGTCGCGAGGACGTCGTCGAGGCCGCCGAGCCAGCGCTCGGCCATCAGGAAGGACCGCGGGGCGAAGCCCGCCTCGACCGCACGGCGTACGACCTTCTCGCCCTCGGCCAGGAAGAGCCCGTGCTCGGCCTCGAGGTGCTTGCGGAGCTCGACGTCGCGCAGGTCGCGGTAGTCGGCCAGCCGAGGGTCGGCGGGGTCAGTGATCGGGGTGAGAGAGGCCATCGCCCGAGAAGTATCCAGCACGCGCGACGCGCACCACCTCGCCGATCACGATGATCGCCGGCGGCGCCACGCGCTCCTCCGCCATCCGGGCCGCGAGCGTGCCGAGCGTCGCCAGCACGGTGCGCTCCTCCGGCATGGTGCCGTCGACGATCACGGCGACCGGTGTGTCGGGGTCGCGGCCGCCGTCGAGGAGTGCCTTCGCGATGGCGGGAGCGTTCTCCACGGCCATCAGGAGCACGACGGTGCCCCGCAGCGCCGCGAGCGCCGGCCACTCGACGAGCGAGTCGGGGTGTCCGGGCGGGACGTGCCCGGAGACGATGGTGAAGTCGTGGGCGACGCCGCGGTGGGTGACCGGGATCTGCGCGACCGCCGGCACGGACACCGCCGACGACAGACCGGGGATCACCGTCACCGGCACGCCCGCCTCCTGACAGGCGAGCAGCTCCTCGTAGCCGCGGCCGAACACGAAGTTGTCGCCGCCCTTGAACCGGATCACCCGCTTGCCCTGCCGCGCGCGGTCGATGAGCAGCTCGTTGATCTGCTCCTGCCGGGCCGAGCGGCCGCGGGGCAGCTTCGCGACGTCGATCAGCTCCACGCCGGGAGCCAGCTCGTCGAGGAGCTCTCGTGGTGCCAGCCGGTCGGCCACCACCACGTCGGCACTCGCCAGAGCGTGGCGCGCGGCCACCGTGACCAGCTCGGGATCGCCGGGCCCACCGCCGACCAGCACCACGCCGGGCGTCGTGTCGAGGGCGCCGGACGCGTTCAGGTGGCCGTCACGCAGCGCGGTGATGATGTCGTCGCGCAGGGCCGCTGACTGCTTCGGCTCGCGGTTGCCCAGCACCGCCACGGTGACCGAGCCGTGCCGGCCGGTGGCCGGCGTCCAGGCCGTGGCCTCGATCGCGTCGTCGCTGCGGACGCAGAAGATGCGCCGCTCGTCCGCTGCCGACGAGATCGCCGCGTTGGCGTGGGGGTCGTTGGTGGCGGCGATGACGTACCACGCGCCATCGAGGTCGGCGTCCTCGAAGCGGCGCAGCACCAGGGTGATCTCGGCGGCCATCCCCTCCAGCGCGGGGGTGACCTCGGGAGACACGACCGTCACGTCGGCGCCCGCCGCGATGAGCGCCGGCACCCGCCGCTGGGCCACGTGCCCACCGCCGACGACGACGACCTTCTTGCCGGTCAGGCGGAGGCCGGTGGGGTACGGCGGATGGTCGGTCACGCGTCCATTGTGGTGTGACGCCCGGTTGCCGCTGGCTACAGTCCGAGTCATGAGCATCGAACGCCCGATCGCCCCGAACCCGTACGACTTCCTGCCGGCCACCGCGTCGTTCACCGTCACGAGCGACGATGTGACGGACGGGCAGCCGCTCAAGGACGACCAGGTCGCCGACGGCGGCAACACCTCGCCGCAGCTCTCGTGGGAGGGCGCGCCCGAGGGGACGAAGTCCTACGTCGTCACCTGCTTCGACCCCGACGCCCCCACGCCCAGTGGCTTCTGGCACTGGGCGCTCGTGGACCTGCCGGCAAACGTCACGTCGCTCGACGCTGGAGCCGGCGCCGTCGGGGCCGATCTGCCCGGCGACGCCTTCATGCTGCGCAACGACGGCGGCGAGGCCGGCTTCATGGGTGCCGCTCCCCCGCAGGGCGACCAGGTGCACCGCTACTTCTTCGTCGTGCACGCCGTCGGCGAGGACTCGCTCGGCATCGACGCCGACGCCTCCAACGCCGTGATGAGCTCTAACCTGGCGTTCAAGGCGGTGGGCCGGGCGACGGTGATGGGGACCTACCAGCACTGACGCCCGGCCACCCCCACCTCAGGGACGCGCCTCGAACACCAGGTTGAACGGCGTCTCCGCGACCCTGCGGAACCGGGTGAAGCCGGCGTCGGTGACGACCTGCCGGATGGCCGCCTCGCCCGCCTGGGCGCCGAGCGCGTAGCCGCCGGGCTGCGACATGGCGTTCGGCACGCACAGGTACGTGGAGAACCCGTAGTAGAGCCTGCCCACCGGGTTGAGGTTGGACTCCACCGTGTCGCCGGCCGCGGGCTCCACGATCATCCAGGTGCCGTCGGTGGCCAGGCTGCCGCGGATGCGCTGTGCTGCGCCCAGCGGGTCCCCCATGTCGTGGAGGCAGTCGAACGTGGTCACCAGGTCGAGCCCGCTCTCCTCCAGGGACTGCGCACCGGAGACCGTGAAGCTCACCCGGTCGCCGAGCGCCGCCTCGGTGGCGCGATCGCGGGCCGCCCGGATCGAGCCCTCGTGGTAGTCCGAGCCCACGAACCGGCTCTTCGGGAAGGCCTCCGCCATCAGGATGGTCGAGGCGCCGTGGCCGCAGCCCAGGTCGGCCACTGAGGCACCGCGCTCGAGGCGTTCCTGCACCCCGTCGAGGGCCGGGATCCACTCGGTGAGGAGATGCATCAGGTATCCGGGACGGAAGAACCGCTCGCAGCCGGTGAACACGTCGCCGTCGTGCTCGTGCCAGCCGAAGCCGCTGCCGTCGCGGAAGGCCTGCTCGATCTGCGACTGCGCCTTGAGTGCGCCGAGGGCCAGCTCGTAGGCCCCGGGCAGGAAGACCGGTCCGTCGGGATCGGTCAGCGCGAACGCCTGCTCCGGCGTCATCGAGTACGTCGCGCTGGCGGCGTCGTACTGCACGTAGCCGCCGGCCGCCTGGCCTCGCAGCCACTCCTCGACGTACCTCGGGTCGGTGCCGGTGGCGGCGGCCAGCCGCCGGGAGTCCGTGGCTCCTTGGGCCAGCGCGCGGTAGAGGCCGAGACGGTCGCCGAGAAGGACGTTGCCGGCGCCGACCGTGGCACCGAGGTCGCCCACGAACCGGCCCACGAACGCCATCAGCGCGTCCATGTCGATCGGGGCCGGCTCCGGGGCGGTGGGCTGGTCTGCGGACTGGTCGCCGGACTGGACAGTGCTGGTCATGAGGGACTCCCCTGGTCGGTGCATCCGGGTGGATGCTGGTGAGCAGCAGCGTCGCCCGCCCCGGTTGCAGCCACCTTGCAGCGCAGATTCAGGGCAGATCCAGGGCAGCTGCAGGAACGGAGGTACCACCGTGCGAGCACGCGAGCCGGACCTGCGGGGGTGGGTCCACCGCGACGGCGTTCGCGTCGGCTACGAGTCGTTCGGCGACGGCGACACCGTCGTGGTCTTCCCGCCTGTCGACCTGATCGTGCACAGCGCCATCTGGAAGGCGCAGGTGCCCTACCTCGCCCGGCACTTCCGAGTGGTCACCATCGATCCCCGGGGCAACGGCCGCTCCGACCGGCCGCTCGACCCCACGGCGTACGCCGAGCTGGAGCACGTCGCCGACACGATCGCCGTGATGGACGAGCTCGGCGTCGCCTCAGCGGTGCTGGTGGGCATCTGCAACTCCGCCTGGCTGTCGCTGATCTGCGCTGCGACGCACCCTGACCGTGTCCTCGGTGTCGTGGCGATCGCGCCCTACGCCAAGGACACGACCCCGCCCCTGCGCTCACGTCGCGACGCAGCTGCGAGGTTCGACGAGAGGCTGTCGTCGTACGAGGGGTGGCACTGCTACAACCGGCACAGCTGGCTCGAGGACTGGCCCGGTTTCGCCCGGTTCTTCTTCGAGGCCGTGTGCAACGACCCGCACTCCACGAAGCTGGTCGAGGACGCCGTCGGCTGGGCACAGGAGAGCACGGGCGAGGTCCAGGTCGCCGCAGCGGATGCGCCGGCGTACGTCGAGACGGTCGAGGACGCCGAGAGGATGCTTCGCTCGATCGAGCGCCCCGTCCTCGTCATCCACGGGACCCATGACGCCTGCCAGCCGGTCGGGCGCTTCGACACCGTCGTCCGGCTCACGGGCGCGGAGCGGCTCGTCATCGAGGGCGGCGGCCACCTGCCGATGGCGCGCTACCCGGTGGCGGTGAACCATGCGATCAAGGGGTTCGTCGACCGGGCGGCGCAGATCCTGCCGCCGGACAGGCGCCTGGACCGGGGCTCCCGAAGACGTCCGAGTGTCCTCTACCTGAGCTCGCCGATCGGCCTCGGGCACGTCCGTCGTGACCTGGCGATCGTCGAGGCCCTGCGCGAGGTGCGTGACGTCGACGTGCAGTGGCTGACCCAGTCCCCCGTCAGCGACTTCCTCGAGCACCGTGGGGAGCGGGTCCACCCGGCCTCCAGGTTCCTGGCCAGCGAGTCGGCGCACATCGAGGCCGAGTCGGGCGAGCACGACCTGCACGCCTTCCAGGCCATCCGCCGCATGGACGAGGTGCTGGTCAACAACTTCATGGTCTTCGACGAGCTGGTCAGCCGTGAGGGCTTCGACCTCTGGGTCGGCGACGAGGCCTGGGACCTCGACCACTTCCTGCACGAGAACCCCGGGCTCAAGCGCGCCCCGTTCGTCTGGATGACGGACTTCGTGGGCTGGGTCCCGATGGCCGACGGCGGCGAGCACGAGGCGATGCTCGCGGCCGACCTCAACGCCGAGATGGTCGAGCACGTCGCGAGGCTCCCCTCCCTGCGCGACCGGGCGATCTTCGTGGGCGATCCGGACGACGTCGTCGACCTGCCCCTCGGTCCGGACCTGCCGGGCGTGCGGGAGTGGACCGAGGCACACTTCGACTTCGCCGGCTACGTCATGGGCGCGCGGCCTGACCCGGCGGAGCGCGGCGCACTTCGCCGGCGCCTGGGGTACGCCGACCGCGACGTGGTGTGCGTGGTCAGCGTCGGCGGCTCCAGCGTGGGGCGGCCGCTGCTGCGCAAGATCGTCTCGGCCTACCCCGAGGCGAGCCGGCGGATCCCTGGACTGCGCATGGTCGTGGTCACCGGGCCCCGCATCGACCCCTCGTCCCTGATGGCGCCGGAGGGAGTCGAGCTGCACGGCTTCCTACCGGACGCCGACCTGCACCACGCCGCCTGCGACGTTGCCGTGGTCCAGGGTGGGCTGAGCACGACGATGGAGCTGACGGCGAGCGGCCGGCCGTTCCTCTACTTCCCGCTCGGCCACCACTTCGAGCAGCAGGTCCACGTCCGGCACCGGCTCGAGCGCCACCGCGCCGGTCGGTGCCTGAGCTACCTCGACGTCGACCCGGCCGGCATCGCCGACGCGCTGGTCGAGGAGGTGGGACGGCCCACGTCGTACGTCGAGGTGCCGCCCGGCGGCGCGCACCGGGCGGCTCAGCTGGTCGCCGAGCTGATCTGAGCCAGCTCGGCCTCGGTGCGCTCGCGCAGCGCGGCCCAGGTCGGACCGGTCGCGCCGAGCAGCGGAGCGAGCAGTCCGGCGGCCCGCTCGGGGTCGGCGTCGCGCCAGGCACGGGCGGCCAGCAGGTAGACGTCCGACGCGGTGACCCACGCACCGCCCGCGGGAGGGTCGATCGCCTCGACGAGCCGCGTGGCCTCGGCCCGGACGGCCTCGTCTCCCGTGGCCACGGCCAGCGGGGCGAGACAGCGCAGCCGCCACGCCTGTGCCTGGGCGGGACTGGTCACCTCGAGCCCGCGTCGGGCGACGGCCGCCGCCTCGTCGGTCCGCCCCGCCTCCAGGAGCGTCGCGGCGTAGATGCCGGCCGCGGCGGCGTACCACCACGGGTGATCGGTGCGCGAGGTCTCCTCGAAGGCACGCAGGCCCTGCGCGGCAGCTCCGTCCAGGTCGCCCGCCAGCCGGCGGAACCACGCGTCATGGGCCCGGAAGAACCCCGAGTAGGCGGCGTAGCCGCTCCTGCGGTTCAGCTCGACCGCCTCCTCGACCCTTTCTGCGGCAGCCGACCAGTCACCCGCGGCGGCCGGCACATAGGACGACTCGAAGACCGTCCACTGCAGGAGCCAGGTGGCCTGACGGCGCCGCAGGAGGGGCTCCAACTCGTCGACGACCTCGGCGAGCTCGACCGCGGCGCCCAGGTGGGCCAGCACGGTCTTGAGCCCGTCGAGGGCCAGCACCAGGGCGTCCTCCGAGGACGCGGCCCGGCACCGGACCAGGTTGTGCCGCGCCCGCTGGAGGGCGGCCCCGAAGCGCAGCTCGCTGGCCTCGAGGATGGCCAGCCGGCCGGAGAAGTCGCTCTCCGCACGCCGGTCGCCGAGACCGGACGCGAGCCGCAGCCCTGTCTCGAGCGATTCGGCGACCTCGCCGTAGGGCAGGTGCAGAGCCACCGGCACGTCGCCGCCGCGGGCCCGCAGGGCGGCCATCTCGAGCCGCCGGTCGCCGGCGAGCCGAGCGATCCGCAGTGCCTCGTCGACGTCGGCGAGTGCTGCTGCGAAGGCCGTCCGGGCCTCGTGTGCCCGCGCCCGGACCAGCAGGATCCTGGTCCGGAGCGAGAGGGCGACGGCCGCCTCGAGGCCGCGGTCGAGAAGGGCGACCGCGTCGTCCGCGGCCGAGCGGGAGAGCGCCGCGCGCCCGGCCAGCAGCCACCCCTCGGCGGCCCGTTCGGGGTCGCCCGCTTCGAAGGCGTGCTGTGCCATGGTCTCCGGCCGGTCCGCCGACAGGTCGGCCGCGCGGCGGTGGTGGGCCACGGCCACGGCCGGTGGCAGCGCGGTGTGGACGCACTCCTGCACCAGGTCGTTGACGAACTCATAGTGGGTCCCGACCCGGACGAGCAGTCCGCAGCGGACCAGCTCCTCGCACGCGTGTGCCGCAGCCAGCTCGCTGAGGCCGCAGAGGTCGGCGACGACCTGCGGGTCCACGCGGCCGGGAACGACCGAGGCTCCCTCGAGGACGCTGCGTGCGGCCGGGTCGAGGCGCCAGACCCGTGCCTGTACGGCGACCGCCAGGGTCTCGGGGACGCCGTCGTCACCTGCCGCGAGCGCCCGGAGGCACTCCACGACGCTCAGCGCATGACCAGCGGTGCGGGCCTGCACCTCTGGCGCGCGGGCCGACAGCCCCGCCGCCGAGGCGAGGGCCTCGACCGCCGACGGTGGGAGCGCCCCGACCGACAGCCGGGTCGCGCGGTCGGCCACCCGGGTCACGGTCTCGACAGACTCGGAGCGGACGGCCCCCACGAGCAGCACCGGCGCGTCCGCCACCCGGTCGACGAGGTGGCCGAGGAGGTCGCTGGTCGCCGACCCGCCCTCCTGGAGATCGTCGAGCATGAGCAGCACGGGGCGGCGCATGGCCAGTCTGCGGAGCACGGCCGCGACCGCGTCGTAGGCCCGTCGCCGTTCGATCGCCGGGCTCGGAGTCGGCTCGAGAGGCACCGCGACGAGCCCGGTGAGCTCGGGCACCAGGGAGGTCCACACCCAGGTGTGGTCACCGACGAGCTGGGCGAGCTCTGCGGGGCCTGCGGCCAGGAGGACCGGGCGGAGGGCGTCGACGTACGGCTGGAGGAACAGCGAGCGCTCGGCCGGGCGGCAGCGTGCCCGGAGCACGTGTCCCCCGCTCGCCTCGGCCACGGCCGCCGCGGCATCGAGGAGCCGGGTCTTGCCGTTGCCTGCCTGCCCGTCGACGAGCACCAGGCTCCCCGCGCCCGACCCGGCGCGCACCCACTGGTCGTCGAGGACCCTGAGCTCGGGCTCCCGCCCGACCAGCACCGGGCCTCTGGTGCGGTGACCGGATGCCGTCCCTTCGGACGGCAGCACCTCCCCGCGCAGGAGGGCGAGGTGCAGCCCGCGGGTCCGGCTGTCCGGCTCGGCGCCGAGCTCCTCGCGCAGGCGTCGCGCGAGCTGCTCGTACGCCGTGAGCGCGGCCGTCGCATTGCCCCCGGATGCGTGCGCACGCATCAGCTCCCGGACGGCCCGCTCGTCGAAGGGGTCGGCCGCCACGGCGTCCATGGCCGCGGCAGCCGCCGCGGCAGGATCCGTGTCGAACACCGCGGCAGCGAGCAGGTGCCTGGCCCGCCGCCTCAGCTCGTCGGCTTCCCGGCGGACGGCGAGCACCCACTCCGCGTCCGCCTGGTCGGCGAGCGCCGGTCCGGCTCCGAGCAGCCCGAGAGCCCGGCGGGCAGCGGCGGCGGCCAGTGCGGTGGCTCCAGCGGCGGCACGGTCCCCCGCCTCGGCCACGAGCCCGGCGGCCTCGTCGAGGTCCACGACGCAGGCGTCGGTCGCGAGCGCGTAGGCGTGGCCGAGCGTCACCAGCAGGCTGTCACCGAGGACCCTCCTGGTGCGACTGACGAGCGTGGCGACGTTCGCTGCCGGATCGGCGGGCGGCGTCGCGGGCCACAGCGCGTCAGCGAGCCTGTCGGCCGTGACCGCCGAGCCGCGAGATGCGGCCAGGAGAGCCAGGAGGGTGCGCGCCTTGCGGCTCCCGAGCTCGTGGCCGGTCAGCGTGCCACCAGGGGTGTCGACGGTCATGGCCGACGAGAGCCGGATCCGGACCAGAGCGGCCACGACCCCTCCTCCCAGCCGGGGCTGCTCCCAGTATCGCGCCGGCACCCCCGGGCAGCCAGCCTGCTACGGCCGGCAGAACGGGGGTGCGAGACTCAGCGCGCGAGCAGCGTCGCGAAGTCGGTCACGTCGGCGTAGGGGTCCTCGACCTCACGCGCCGGCGCGGCCGTCACCAGGGTGGCGAGCTCGGCGCCCGCCGTCTCGATCCGGTCGTTCAGGGCAGTGGCCCGGCTGCCGCCGAAGTCCTCGGTGGCCGCGAAGACAGCGGTCGGGACGACGACCGCCTTGAGGTAGGCGAAGAGCGGCCGCATCGCGTGCTCGAGCACCAGGCTGTGCCGGGCGGTGCCGGCCGTCGCGCCGAGCAGCACGGGGGTCCCGCGCAGCGAGTCAGGCTCGAGGACGTCGAAGAACGTCTTGAAGAGCCCGGAATACGACGCGGAGAAGACCGGCGTCACCGCGATCACGCCGTCGGCGCGACGTACGGCCTCCAGCGCCTCCTCGAGCTCACCGGTGGCGAATCCGGTGACCAGGCGGTCGGCCAGCCCGTGCGCCAGGGCCCGGAGGTCGACGACGTCGACCTCGACCTCCTCACCCTCCATCCGGAGGGCTCGGGTGGTGGCGGCTTCGAGCTGCTCGGCCAGCAGTCGCGTGGACGACGGGTTGCTGAGCCCGGCGGACACGACGGCGATACGGCGGGTCATGGGGTGACCTCCTGTTGCGCAGAGTTGACGAGGGTGGCGTGGGTGGGGGCGTCGGGCACGTGCGCGGGGCGACCTTCGGCGAAGCCCGCACGCAGGTCGGGCAGGATCTCACCGAGCAGGTCCAGCTGCTCCAGCACGGTCTTGAGGGGCAGTCCGGCGTGGTCCATCAAGAAGAGCTGGCGCTGGTAGTCCCCGACGTACTCGCGGAAGCCCAGGGTGCGCTCGAGCACCTGCTGGGGCGATCCCACGGTGAGCGGCGTGGCCGTGGTGAAGTCCTCCAGAGACGGGCCGTGGCCGTAGACCGGGGCGTTGTCGAAGTACGGCCGGAACTCCTTCACCGCGTCCTGGCTGTTCTTGCGCATGAAGGCCTGACCACCCAGCCCGACAATCGCCTGGTCGGCGGGGCCGTGGCCGTGGTGCTCGAAGCGGCGGCGGTAGAGCGCGACCATCTGCCGCGTGTGCGACGCCGGCCAGAAGATGTGGTTGTGGAAGAAGCCGTCGCCGTAGAACGCGGCCTGCTCAGCGATCTCGGGGCTGCGGATCGAGCCGTGCCAGACGAACGGGGGTACGCCGTCGAGCGGGCGCGGCGTCGACGTGAAGCCCTGCAGCGGGGTGCGGTGCTTGCCGGCCCAGGTGACGACGTCCTCGCGCCACAGGCGGTGGAGCAGGGCGTAGTTCTCGACCGCCAGCTCGATGCCGTCGCGGATGTCCTTGCCGAACCACGGGTAGACCGGGCCGGTGTTGCCGCGTCCGAGCGTGAGGTCGACCCGCCCGTCGGCCAAGTGCTGGAGCTGGGCGTACTCCTCAGCGATCCGGACCGGGTCGGTCGTGGTGATCAGCGTGGTCGCGGTGGAGAGGATGATCCGCTCGGTCTGGGCCGCGATGTAGGCCAGCGTGGTCGTCGGGGACGACGCCGCGAACGGCGGGTTGTGGTGCTGTCCGAGAGCGACCACGTCGAGACCGACGTCCTCCGCCTTCTTGGCGATGGCGACGGTCGACTTGATGCGCTCGTGCTCGGTGGGGGTGACGCCCGTCGTGGGGTCCTCCGTGACGTCGCCGACGCTGAAGATGCCGATCTGCATGTCACTCCTTTGGTTGAAATCTGAACTATATGTCCAAACGGCCACCCACCCCTGGTTATTCCGGCCCCTTCGCGCCTCCCCCGTTCGGTCAGGACTCTCTGACCGGTCTCATGAAGCGTCGGGAAGTGCGGACCGCGAGACTCGCGACGGTACCGTGCACCGTCCTTTTCCTACCCCCGGAGGAAAGTCATGATGACGCGCGCCCGCGCGACCCTGGCAGGGGCACTGCTCCTGCTCCTCGCGACCCTGGCCACGGCCCCGACGGGGACCGCTGAGACCCCAGGCCACGGCGGACCGCACCCGGTCCTCGCGCGCAGCGCCGGCCTGGGCGACTTCGAGGAGCGCACGCTCGACGAGATCAACGAGGTGCGGGTGCAGCACGGGCTGGACCCGATCCGCCGTGTCATCCCGTGCCTCGACGAGCTCTCCGAGACCTGGGGCCACCGGATCGCGGCCGAGGGCCTGTGGGAGCACCGCGACATGTCGCGCGTCGTGCGGGCCTGCCGGCTGTCCTGGACCGGGGAGGCCCTGGCCCGTGGCACCTTCACCCCGCGCTCACTCGTCGCGATGTGGATGGCCTCACCACCGCACCGCGCCATCCTGCTCACCCCTCGCGCCCGGCTGGCCGGCATCGACGTACGCCGGGGGCCGGGCGGCCAGCTCGCCGCGGTGCTCAACCTGGGTGACCGCGGCTGATGGTCTAGGTTGGGCGGTCTGCCCAAACCACGCCTGACCTCCCGGGAGTTCGCATGCTCTACGTCGCTGTTGCGACGCGGACCTTCAGGCGCTACTCCACCTACGTCGGCGCCACCGTGGCCGGCATCTTCACCAACTCCGTCTTCGGGGTGATCTACAGCTTCGCCTACCTCGCGCTGTGGGAGCAGCGTCCCGACGCCGGCGGATACGACTCCGTGGACGCGGTCACCTATGTCTGGCTCGGCCAGGCGCTGCTGATGACCGTGGCGGTGTGGGGCGGCGGCACCACCGACGACCTGGCCGAGCGGATCCGCACCGGCGACGTGGCCATCGACCTCTACCGGCCGGTCGGCGTGATGGGGTGGTACCTCGCGGGCGACCTCGGCCGGGCGGCGTACCACCTGCTCACGCGAGGTGTGGGGCCGACGGTCCTGGGCTGGCTGCTCTTCGACATCCGGCTACCCGGGAGCCCGGTCGCGGCGGCCGGGTTCCTAGTCAGCCTGGTGCTGGCCGTCGTGGCGAGCTTCGCGATCCGCTGGCTGGTGGCGTGCTCGGCGTTCTGGCTGCTCGACCAGAGCGGGCTGCGCATGATGGCGGGTGCGCTCGCGCTGTTCTTCAGCGGGATGGCGCTGCCGCTGGTGATCTTTCCCGAGCCGTGGCGCTCGATCGCGCTGGCGCTGCCGTGGGCGTCCTACCTCCAGACACCGGCCGACATCTGGCTCGGCAAGCGCGAGGGTCTCGACCTGCTGGTCGCGCTGGGCCAGCAGGCCGTCTGGATCGTCGTCCTGCTCGGGATCGGCCGGCTCGTGCTCTCGGCGGCGACCCGCAAGGTGGTGGTCCAGGGTGGCTGACCTGACCATCCTCCGGGCGGCGCCCCGGCAGTACCTCTGGATCGCGCTCATGTGGATCCGCGCGGCACGGGCCTACCCAGCGTCGTTCTGGACGATGACGGTGGCGAGCGCGTTGATCACGGCCCTCGACTTCGTCGGCATCGCCATCATGTTCGCCACGATCGACACCCTCGGCGACTTCGGGCTGCGCGAGATCGCGCTGCTGTACGGCGCCAGCGGCGTCGCCCTGGGGCTGGCCGACATGGCGATCGGCAGCGTCGAGCAGATCGGGCAGCACGTGCGCACCGGCTCGCTCGACACGATGATGACCCGCCCGGTGCCGCTGCTGGTGCAGGTGTGCGCCGACAAGTTCGCGCTGCGCCGGCTCGGCCGGATCAGCCAGGCGACGGTGGTGTTCGCCTGGGCGTCGCTGTCCGTCGACTGGACCCCGGCCCGCGCCGCCGTCGCGCTGATGATGGTGGTCGCCGGCTTCGGCATCTTCTTCGCGTTCTTCGTGGCGTTCTCGTGCATCCAGTTCTGGACCGCCGACGCCAGCGAGTTCGCCAACGCCTTCACCTACGGCGGCAACACCATGACGCAGTACCCCCTCACGATCTTCCCGCGGGAGGTGCTGGTGTCGCTGACGTTCCTGCTGCCTGTGGCGTTCGTGAACTGGTACCCGTGCCTGTTCATCCTCGGCCGCGACGACCCGTTCGGGATGCCGTCGTGGTTCGCCTTCCTCTCCCCCGCCGTCGCCGTCGTGCTGGTCGCCCTGGCGGCGCTCGCCTGGCGCACCGGTGTCCGCCACTACACCTCGACGGGAAGCTGATGTCGCTCATCCACGCGCACGACCTGCGCCGCACGTTCGTCGTACGACGCAAGACCGCCGGCCAGCGCGGCCTGCGGCGCCAGCGGGAGGAGGTGCACGCCGTCCACGGCGTCACGTTCTCCGTGGAGCCCGGCGAGATGGTCGGCTACATCGGCCCGAACGGCGCCGGCAAGTCGACGACGATCAAGATGTTGACGGGCATCCTGGTGCCCAGCAGCGGTGAGCTGACGGTTGCCGGGGTGGAGCCGAGCCGGCACCGCACCGAGCTGGCCCGCAAGATCGGCGTCGTGTTCGGTCAGCGCACCACCCTGTGGTGGGACCTGCCGCTGCGCGATTCCTTCGAGCTCCTGCAGAGGATCTACGCCATCCCGCGGTCGCGATACCGGGAGAATCTTGAGACCTTCGTCGAGCTGCTCGACCTCGGCGACCTCCTCGACACCCCCGTGCGACAGCTCTCTCTCGGCCAGCGGATGCGCGGGGACATCACCGCCGCGCTGCTGCACGACCCTCAGGTGCTCTACCTCGACGAGCCCACGATCGGCCTCGATGTCATCAGCAAGGGCCGGCTGCGGGAGTTCCTGCGCACCCTCAACGCCGGGCGCGGCACCACGCTGCTGCTCACCACCCACGACCTCCAGGACATCGAGGCGCTGTGCGACCGGGTGATCGTGATCGACCACGGCACCTTGGTGTACGACGGCACACTGGCCGGCCTGCACGAGCACGGTGGCTCGAGCCGCACCCTCGTGGTCGACCTGGTCGACGAGGCGCCGGCGATCGAGGTGCCGGGCGCGTCGGTGCGCCGGGTCGAGGGTCCGCGTCAGTGGCTGAGCTTCCCCGCGGATGCCAGCGCGGCACCCATCGTCGCGGCCGTGGCGGCGTCGTACTCCGTGGCGGACCTGTCGATCCAGGAGCCCGACATCGAGGACGTCATCAGGCAGCTGTACTCGCGGTCCTGATCTCGGGATGCGCTGTTCTCCGGGCCGCTCCGGATGGTTGATCAACCGTTCGACCACCCGCCCGCTTTGGTCAAACGATCGACCAACGGCGAGGGGCCCGAAATGCAGGGAGCTAGCCGACCACTCCTCGAGCCCCCAGCAGGTTGATCAACCGTTCGACCACCCACCCGCGTCGATCACACGACCGACCAACGGCGAGGAGCCACATGTGGCGGGGGTCAGCCGGCAGCTTCCAGGGCCGCCCAGGAGGTCGATCAACCGTTCGGCCAAGCACCCACTTTGATCAAACGACCGACCAAACGGCGAGAGCTTCATGTGGAGGGAGTCAGCCGGCGGCCGTGCTCACCGTCCTGACCTCGATGCCCACGTCGACCGAACGCGCGAGGATCAGCACCGCCCGGTCGTCGTCGCCCTGGGCGACCCGGCGCACGATCCGACGGGCCGCGCCGGAGAAGCCCAGTCGCACGGCTTCGCGAGCCACCTCCTGGAGCCAGGCGATCCCGGTGTCGATGTCGCTGCCCCGGGAC
This sequence comes from Nocardioides sp. LHG3406-4, assembly GCF_049897745.1. NCBI lineage: Bacteria > Bacillati > Actinomycetota > Actinomycetes > Propionibacteriales > Nocardioidaceae > Nocardioides > Nocardioides sp. LHG3406-4. Next base: position 856,920 of record NZ_JAFCWV010000002.1, on the reverse strand, counting down.
TCGATGACGCCGTCGGTGTAGAACATCAGCGCGTCCCCGGGGGCGAGCTGCCCGACGGTGCCGTGCAACTCAGGGTGCTGCACGATGCCGAGGGCTGTGCCGCGGGCGTTGTCGATCTCCCACGCGCGCTGTCCGTCGGCGGTGTGGGAGTGCCAGTGCAGGGCGGGCGGGTGCCCGGCGCTGGTGATGGCGTAGCTGCCGTCCTCGAGGTCGACCAGCAGGTGCACGGCGGTCGAGAACGACTCATCGGAGTGCTGACGGAGCAGGAAGTCGTTGGCGGCGAGCATCAGCTCACGAGGTGGCAGGGCCCCGATCAGGCCGCCCAGCGCGCCGGCGAACTGCAGCGCCTGAGGACCGGCCGTCAGACCCTTGCCGCACACGTCGACCAGCACCATCTCGAGGTGGCGGTCGTCGCGCAGGTCGACGACCAGGAAGTCCCCGGCGTAGCGGCCACCGTTCGCCGGCTGCACCGCCGACTGCGCCTCCCAGCCCGCCGGCAACGTAGGGACGGTGCCCTGCGAGCGCAGCCGGTCGCGCAGGTCGACGAGGAGAGCCTCGCTGAGCGGCATGGGCAGGCCGGACCGCTGACGGCTCGACTGGTAGAGGATCAGCGCGATCGCCACGGCCAGCGAGGCCAGCGCCGCCGCCCGCGCGCCGGTGACCGCGCCCTCGTGCACCAGAGCCGTGGTGGCTGCGAGGCCGACGTACGCCGACAGGATCACCAGCGGTGCGAAGCGCAGGAGCAGCATGCCGATGAGCAACCACACGAAGTAGGCGGTGAGCGGGAGCAGGTCGTAGGCGCTCCACGACACGACGAACGACAGGGTCACACCGCCCAGCAGGACCAGCAGGGTGAACACCTGGCTCTCGCTGGAGCCGCTGCGCCACCCGTCCACTCGCGCGCGCACGTACGCCGAGAGGCGCTGCGTGAGGCTCGCGAAGGACATCAGCATGGGCGCAGCCTAGGTGGGCCAGCCCGGTAGTTCGGGAAGTTGGGGAAACGCGTTCTGGGCGGGGTCTCCCTCACAGGGGAGCGCGCAGTGAACCGACGACCCGATGCCGTCGGCCGGCGACGTCGATCTGGAGCTCGGCCCGGTCGAGCCAGTCCTGACGCACGGGGCCGTCGTGGCGCAGGTAGGCCAGCCCGACGCCCGCGCCGACGGTCTCGCCCCAGGCGGCGCTGGTCACCTGGCCCACCGGCTCACCGTGGCTCAGCAGCAGCTCGCCACCCCACAGGACGGGCTCGGGGTCGGCGACCACGAACGAGACCAGTCGACGCCGTGCGCCGCCGCCGGCCAGCCTGCCGCGGTGCGCGGCGAGCGCGTCGCGGCCCAGGAAGTCCTTGTCGCGGTCCAGGGCGGTGGCGAAGACCAGCCCCGCCTCGACGGGCGTGAAGTCGGGCGTCAGCTCACGACCGAAGGCGCGGTAGCCCTTCTCCAGGCGAAGCGACTCGATGGCGTGGTAGCCGGCCTCCGCGAGGCCCAGCGGCGCACCGGCTTCGAGGATCGCGGCGTACACCGCCGCTGTGGCGTCCGTAGGAGTCATCAGCTCCCAGCCCAGCTCGCCGACGTAGGTCATCCGGGTGGCGCGCACCCGTGACCCGGCCAGCGTCACCTCACGGCTGGTGGCGAACGGGAACGACTCCTCCGCCAGGTCCGTCTCGACGAGGCCGCCCAGCAGGTCGCGCGAGCGCGGGCCCATCACACCCAGCACCGAGAACGCGTCGGTGTGGTCCTCGACGGTCGCCGACGCCCCGACGCGCGACGCCAGATGTCGGCCGATCCAGTCCAGGTCACGCACCGTGGTCGCCGAGCTGCTCACGAGCAGGAACTCGTCGGCCGACACCCGCGTGACGGTGAGGTCGGCCTCGTAGGCGCCGCGCGTGCTCAGCAGCGGGGTGTAGACGCAGCGGCCCGGCTGCACGTCCACGTCGTTGGCGCAGACCCACTGCAGCCCTTCGAGCGCGCCCGAGCCGCGGACGACGTACTTGGAGAACGACGTCTGGTCGAAGACGGCGACGGCCTGCCGGGTGGCGCGCTGCTCGGCCGACGACCAGGGCTGCCAGACCGGAGTGCCCCACGTGTGCCGAGTCCCCGCGGCCTCGGCGTCCGCCGGCGTCGGGGCGAAGTAGAGCGGTCGCTCCCACCCCATCCGGGTGCCGAACGCCGCCCCGGCGGCCGCGAGCCGGTCGTGCAACGGCGAGGTGCGGATCCCCCGCCCGGTCTCCGGCTCGCGCAGCGGCCACGGGATCGCGTAGTGCAGGCCGAGCGTCTCCGCGACTCGCGACCGCAGCCAGTCGTTGTCGGCGGCGTACGGCGCGAAGCGGCGCACGTCGACCCCGACCAGGTCGCTGGTGGGCTCACCAGCGACGATCCACTCGGCCAGGGCCCGGCCGGCGCCTCCCGCAGAGGCGATGCCGACCGAGTTGAAGCCTGCTCCGACGAAGAACCCGCGCAGGCCGGGCAGCTCCCCGAGCAGGAACTGGTTGTCGGGCGTGAAGCTCTCCGGACCGTTGTAGAACTTCCGGATGCCGGTCTCCGCGAGCGCGGGGATGCGCACGAGGGCCTGGTCCATCAGCGGCGAGAAGTGCTCCCAGTCCTCCTCGAGCAGCTGGAACTCGAAGGGATGCGGGATCGCGTCGGGGGCGACCCACGGCTTGGCGTCGGGCTCGAAGCCGCCGACGACGAGGCCGCCGCCCTCCTCCTTGAAGTAGGTCCACCCGTCCGGGTCCCGCAGGATCGGCAGGTCGGGGTGCACGCCGGGGACCTGCTCGGTGACCACGTAGAAGTGCTCGGCGCTGTGCAGCGGCACCGTGACCGGCACGCCGGCGAGCTCGGCGACCGCCTTGGCCCACTGACCCGCGCAGTTGACGACCACCTCCGCCTCGACGTCCCCACCATCGGTGCGCACGCCGGTGACCCGAGGCCCGCCGGGGCCGTCGTCGGTGAGCAGGCCCGTGACCCGCACACCCTCGTGGATCCGGGCGCCGCCCTGCCGCGCTCCCCGGGCCAGCGACTGGGTCAGGTCGGTGGGGTTGACCCTCCCGTCCCCCGGCAGCCAGATCGCGCCGAGCAGGTCGTCGACCTGCATCGGCGGCCACAGCTCGTGCGCCTCGTCGGCCGTCAGCATCCGGCACTCCAGGTCGTACGCCGCGGCGTTGGCGGCCGTCCGCCGCAGCTGCACCATCCGGTCCTCGGTGCGGGCCACGATCACGCCTCCGACGTTGCGGTAGCCGGTGGCAAGGCCTGTCTCGGCCTCGAGCCGGGCGTAGAGCTCGGCGGAGTACTGCACCAGGCGGGTGCCGCCCTCGGTCGCCCGCAACGGCCCCACCAGGCCGGCCGCGTGCCACGTCGTACCGCCCGAAAGGTGCCCCTGCTCGAGCACGAGCACGTCGGTCCACCCGGCACGGACCAGGTGGTAGGCCGTGGAGCAGCCCACGACTCCCCCACCGATCACGACGACCCGGGCGCGCCCGGGCAGGTGGCTGGTCGATGATTCAGGCATCTGCGGCCTCGGCCAGCAACCGGTCGAAGTGCGGGCCTCGGAAGGTGGCCACCGCCTTCTCATAGCGGTGCCGACCCCACTGCGCGAAGTCGAAGTCGAGGGGACTGGTGGCCGCCTGGATGAAGCCCCACAGGGACCAGCCGTACTCGCTGCGCAACGCGCCGAGCCGGACCCGCGCCCGGTCCCCGGCGGTCGGCCGGTGGAAGTACGCCTCGACGTAGGCGTCGATGCGCTCGGGCGGGAACTCGCACTCCGTGACGGTGTTGCCGAGCTCGAACTCCACGTCGTTGTTGCCGGAGTACTCGTAGTCGATCAGCCAGATCCGGTCGCCGTCGTCGATGAAGTTGCCGGCGAGCAGGTCGTTGTTGCAGGGCACGGTCACCCGAGGCCGCGCCGCCAGAGCGCGGTGTACGGCGTGCCAGGCGTCCGCATGGTCGTCGTACCTGCCGGGCAGGGCGAACCCCTGCTCACGCACCGTCTGCCGGTAGGCGGCCTGCCGGGCGAGCATGTCGAACTCCCCGGTGAACCGCGGGCCGGCGTGCAGCCGGCGACACGCCTCGGCAGCGCGGCCGAGCACAGCGGGATCGCCGAAGGAGTCGTTCTCGAGTGTGCGCCCGAGAAGATGCCCGATCACCAGCACGCCGAGATCGGGGCGGTAGTCGAAGACCTGAGCGCCGACTCCGGCCTCGGCGGCCGCCCGAGAGTTGAGGTGCTCGGCCTCCCGGTCGATGCCGAGGAGCCGGGTGTCACTGCTGCTGTGCCTGACGACGTACGACGCGTCTGGCGTGTCGACGCGGTAGTTGCGGTTGGTCAGCCCGCCCGAGAGCTCCTCCACCCGCACCCGGTCGGAGAGACGAGGCACCTGGTCGAGGAGCGCGTCGAGCTCGGTGTCCGTCAAGCGTCGAAGGCCTCGACGACGGCCTCGTCGATGGTGTGCTTGGGCCCGGTGAACCACGTGTGGGCCGACGCCTTCCACCAGATCGTCAGGAGCAGCAGGGCACCCAACGTGACGATCGGTGCGTAGTTGACGAACTTCCAGCTGAAGTCGTCGCTGAAGGGCACCGCGCCGGGCACGAACGGCATCATCAGGTAGAGCGAGACCACGATGATCTCGGCCACCGCGATGAGGTTCATCCACTTGTACTTCCTGCCGTTGTTCCACGATCCGACCTCGAAGGCATCGCCCTGGCGCCACCGCAGCCAGATCGGGATGGCGAAGGCCAGGTAGAGCCCGATCACCGCGATCGAGGTGACGGCGTAGAAGGCGACCGGCACGATCAGTGGAGCGTCCTCGGTGCCGACGTTGACCTCGATGAGGGCCGGCAGGGTGACGATGGCGGCCGTCACGGCCACGAAGACCACGGCGTTGGCCGGGACCCGCTTGCTGGTGAGCTTCCTGAGCCAGCCGGAGCCCGGGATGCCCCCGTCGCGCGCGAACGCGAACGTCATCCGGGAGGCCGACGTCATGCACGACGTCGCGCAGAAGAACTGCGCCGACGCGGAGATGAAGAGCACCAGCGTCGCCCAGTCCTGGCCCAGCGACGAGTTGAAGATGTAGGCCACGCCACCGCCGCCCACGCCCGCGTTGTCGGGGTTGCCGTCCGCGCCGTCAGGCACTGCGAAGACCACGCACAGCAGGAGGATGTAGCCACCGATCACGGAGTAGAGGATGGAGCGCCAGATCCCCTTGGCCGCGGCCTTGGACGCCGAGGCGGTCTCCTCCGAGAGGTGCGCCGAGGCGTCGAACCCGGTGATCGTGTACTGCGTCAGCAGGAAGCCGAACGGGACGATCGCGAACCAGAAGCCGAAGCTGGTGGTGCTGCCCTCGGAGAACCCGGAGTTGTTGAAGCGCTCGGTGAAGACGTAGCCGAACGACTGGTGCTGGTCGGGGACGAGCACGAGGATCACCACGATGGCGGCGGCGCCGACGACGTGCCACCACACTGAGACGTTGTTCATGATCGCCATCAGGTGGCTGCTGAAGATGTTGAGCAGGGCAGCCAGGGCCAGCACGACGAGGAAGATGACGAACACCCGGGTCAGGGAGTAGTCGTCCGCCCAGCCCTCGGAGAACGTGCTGAGCGTCAGGTCGATGAAGGTCGCACAGCCGTAGGACACGCCGGCCGTGACCGCGACCAGGCCGATCAGGTTGAGCCAGCCGGTGAAGAACCCCGCGGCCGGGCCGCCGAGCTTGGAGGCCCACCAGTAGATGCCGCCGGACGTCGGGTACGCCGACACGAGCTCCGACATCGTGAAGCCGATGATCAGGATGAAGACGCCGAGGATGGGCCACGACCACGAGATCGAGATCGGGCCGCCGTTGTTCCAGCCGGCACCGAAGTTGGTGAAGCAGCCGGCCAGGATCGAGATGATCGAGAACGAGATGGCGAAGTTGGAGAAGCCGGACCACGACCGGTTGAGCTCCTGGCTGTAGCCGAGCTTCGCCAGGTGCTTCTCGTCGTCGGTCAGGTTGGTGTTGTCGGCCATGAGCCCTCCCGGGTCCAGCAAAATGACGATTGGTCGGAGGTTAGACCCGCTGGGATGCGCCGTCCAGAGGCATGGGAAAATCGGTATGAACTCCGACCATTGACACCCGTGACGCCTGCTCAGGAGACTGACGCCGTGACCGCCGCACCGCACGAGCACCTCAGTGAGGCGGTGCTGCGTCCCGTGCGCGGGCACCATGCCTTCGAGGCCTGCGTCGAGCAGCTGGGGCGCGCGATCCGCCTCGGGATCTACCCGCTGGGCAGTGCGCTGCCGCCCGAGCGGGAGCTGGCGGCCCGGCTCACGGTCAGCCGCGCCACGCTGCGCGAGGCGATGGCGGCGCTGCGCCAGGCCGGCCTGGTCGAGACGACCCGCGGCCGCGGAGGCGGCACGGTCGTCACCGCCAGGCCCCGCAGCCCCTACGCCCGCCGCGTCGCCCGGATCACCGCGGCCCAGCGCCGCGACTGGATCGACGCGCTGGAGTTCCGGCGGGTCATCGAGCCGGGTGCGGCGTACCTCGCGGCGTCGGCGGAGCTGGGCGACGTCCAGCTCGACCAGCTCCGGGGGGCCGAGTCCGCCGTCTCGGCGGCCACCCGGCCGGCCGACCACCGGCAGGCCGACTCGGTCTTCCACCTGACCCTGGCGGCCCTCAGCGGGTCGCCCCGCACCATCGAGGCGGTGACCTCCGTCCAGTCCTCCCTGGACGAGATGCTGGGCTCCATCCCCGTCCTGGACGCCAACATCAGCCACTCGCACCGCCAGCACCGCAACCTGCTGACCGCTGTGGAGCACGGGCGCGCCGAGCGCGCCCGACGGGTGATGGAGCAACACTGCGACGACACCGCCGCCCTGCTGCGCGGACTACTGGGCTGAGCTCGGCCGACCCCGGAAGGACACCATGACCGCACCCAACGACCGCTTCCTGACCCAGGACCGGCTCCGTGAGCTGATCGAGGCCGACGCCGTCGACACCGTCGTGCTCGCGTTCACCGACATGCAGGGCCGGCTCCAGGGCAAGCGCCTGCACGGCCGCTACTTCCTCGACGTCGCGCTCGAGCACGGCACCGAGGGGTGCAACTACCTGCTGGCCGTCGACGTCGACATGAACACCGTCGAGGGGTACGAGATCTCGTCCTGGGAGCGCGGGTACGGCGACATGGAGTTCGTGCCCGACTGGGACACCCTGCGTCTCCTCCCCCACCTGCCGGCGACGGCGATGGTCCAGTGCGACCTGGTGTGGCCCGACCACTCGCCGGTCGTGCAGTCACCGCGCACCGTGCTGCGCGCCCAGCTCGACCGGGTGGCGGAGCGGGACATGGTGGCGCTGGCCGGCACCGAGCTCGAGTTCATCGCCTTCAACACCAGCTACGAGGAGGCGCACCGCGGGCGCTACCGCGACCTCGACCCGGTCAACCAGTACAACGTCGACTACTCGATCCTCGGCACCACCCGGGCGGAGCCGCTGCTACGCAGCATCCGCAACCACATGTACGCCGCCGGGATGGACGTGGAGGGCGCCAAGGGCGAGTGCAACCACGGCCAGCACGAGATCGGCTTCCTCTACGCCGACGCGATGGTCAGCGCCGACAACCACAGCGTCTACAAGACGGCGGCCAAGGAGATAGCGGCCCAGAACGGCCAGTCGATCACCTTCATGGCCAAGTACGACCAACGCGAGGGCAACTCGTGCCACATCCACCTCTCGCTGCGAGGCACCGACGGCAGCCTGGCCTTCTGGGACGACGCCGCGGATGCCCGGAGCGCGCTCTACGACCGGTTCGTCGCCGGGGTGCTCGCCACCATGGCCGACTTCACCCTCCTCTACGCACCCAACATCAACTCCTACAAGCGGTTCGCCGCCGGGTCCTTCGCCCCGACGACGATCGGCTGGGGCCACGACAACCGCACCTGCGCCGTACGCCTGGTCGGTCACGGGGCGAGCGCGCGCATGGAGAACCGGGTTCCCGGGGGCGACGTCAACCCCTACCTCGCCCTCGCCGCGATGCTGGCCGGTGGCCTGCACGGGATCGAGCAGGAGCTGGAGCTGGAGCCGGAGCTGGTTGGCAACGCCTACGCCAGCGCCGACCATGCCCACGTTCCCCAGACCCTGCACGCGGCTCGCGAGGCCTTCGCCGGGTCCGCGGTCGCCCGGTCGGCACTGGGCGACGCCGTCGTGGACCACTACACCAACATGGCCGACGTCGAGCTCGCGGCGTACGGCGCGACCGTGACCGACTGGGAGCTGTTCCGCGGCTTCGAGAGGCTGTGACGTGACCACCCTGATCTCCCCAGCGACGGGCCAGCGCATCGGCGAGGCGCCCTCCGCATCACTCGCCGAGAGCGACGCGGCGATCGAGCGAGCCGCCGAGGCCTTCCCGGCATGGCGCGACGTCACGCCCGGCGAGCGAGCAAGGCTGCTGCGACGCTTCGCCGCCGTCGTCGACGAGCACATCGAGGAGCTCGCCGACCTCGAGGTCCGCAACGCCGGGCACACCCGCGGCAACGCGCGCTGGGAGGCGGGCAACGTCCGCGACTGCCTCAACTACTATTCCGCCGCCCCGGAGCGCCTCTTCGGCCGGCAGATCCCGGTGGCCGGCGGGGTCGACGTGACGTTCCACGAGCCCCTAGGGGTGGTCGGCATCATCGTGCCGTGGAACTTCCCGATGCCCATCGCGGCCTGGGGGTTCGCGCCGGCGCTCGCCGCCGGCAACACGGTGGTCCTCAAGCCTGCCGAGCTCACGCCCCTGACCGCGATCCGCATCGGCGAGCTCGCTCTCGAGGCCGGCCTGCCTGAGGGGGTGCTGACGGTCGTGCCGGGCAAGGGCTCCGTCGTCGGCGAGCGCTTCGTGACCCATCCGCTGGTGCGCAAGATCGCCTTCACCGGCTCGACCGAGGTCGGCAAGAGGATCATGGCGGGCTGCGCCGAGCAGGTGAAGAAGGTGACCCTGGAGCTCGGCGGCAAGAGCGCCAACATCGTCTTCGCCGACGCCGACATCGCCGCCGCGGCCGCCAGCGCGCCGTACGCCGTCTTCGACAACGCCGGCCAGGACTGCTGCGCGCGCTCGCGCATCCTCGTGGAGCGCAGTGCGTACGACGAGTTCCTGGGCCGGCTCGAGCCCGCTGTCACGGCGCTGCGGGTGCTCGACCCTGGCGACGAGGCGAGCGAGATGGGCCCCCTCATCTCGGCCGGGCACCGCGACTCGGTGCGGCGCTACCTCGGCGACGTGGACGTCGCATTCGCCGGGACCGACCCGGGCGGCCCCGGCTTCTGGGTGCCGCCGTCAGTCGTGCTGACCGACGACACGGCCGCCCCGATCTGGCGCGAGGAGGTCTTCGGGCCGGTCGTCGCGGTGATGCCGTTCGACGACGAGGCGCACGCCGTCGAGCTCGCCAACGACAGCGACTTCGGGCTGTCGGGATCGATCTACACCAGCGATCTCGGCCGCGGGCTGCGCGTGGCGCGCGGCGTGGAGGCGGGCAACCTCAGCGTCAACTCCCACTCCTCGGTGCGCTACTGGACCCCCTTCGGCGGCTACAAGCAGTCGGGCCTGGGTCGCGAGCTCGGCCCCGACGCCCCGCACGCCTTCACCGAGGAGAAGAACGTCTTCATCGCGCACTGAGTCACCCCCGCACGAGCCACCACGAGAGGAACGATCCAGAAAATGACAGGACGCATCGAGGGCAAGGTCGCCGTGATCACCGGCGGCTGCTCCGGCATCGGGCTCGCCACGGTCCGGCGGTTCGCCGAGGAGGGCGCCCGGGTCGTCATCGGCGACATCGACCGGGCCGCCGGCGAGAAGCTCGTCGCCGACCTCGGCGGCAGCTCGGTGGCGACGTACGTGTCGGTGGACGTGACCTCGAAGGAGCAGGTGGACGCCCTCTTCCAGACGGCGAAGGACACCTACGGATCGGTCGACATCGCGTTCAACAACGCCGGCATCTCGCCGCCCGAGGACGACTCGATCCTCGACACCGACCTCGACGCCTGGCGCCGGGTCCAGGAGGTCAACCTCACCAGCGTCTACCTCTGCTGCAAGGCCGCGCTGCCCCACATGCTGGCCCAGAAGTCGGGCTCCATCATCAACACCGCGTCGTTCGTGGCCGTGATGGGAGCGGCCACCTCGCAGATCTCCTACTCCGCCTCCAAGGGCGGCGTGCTGTCGATGTCACGCGAGCTCGGGGTCCAGTTCGCCCGCGAGGGCGTGCGGGTCAACGCGCTGTGCCCCGGCCCGGTCAACACCCCCCTGCTCAAGGAGCTGTTCGCCTCCGACGCCGAGCGCGCCGCCCGCCGGCTCGTGCACGTGCCGATGGGCCGTTTCGCCGAGCCCGAGGAGATGGCGAACGCCGTGCTCTTCCTCGCCTCCGACGAGTCCAGCTTCATCACCGCCAGCACCTTCCTGGTCGACGGTGGCATCTCCGGCGCCTACGTCACCCCGCTCTGAGGCAGCCGTGTCCGCCCCTGTCATCGGACTCACGACCTACCGCGAGCAGGCCGCGTGGGGCGTCTGGGAGCAGCGCGCCGACCTGCTCCCCTCGGGGTACGCCGGCGCGGTCGAGGCCGTCGGCGGCGTGCCGGTGCTGCTGCCGCCGGTGGGCAGCCCGGGGGCCGCGGCGACGGTCGTCGGGCGGCTCGACGCGCTGGTGCTGTCGGGGGGTGCCGACGTCGACCCCGGCCGGTACGGCGCCGACCCGCACCCGCGGACCGCGGGGTGGCGACGAGACCGGGACGCCTGGGAGCTGGCCCTGCTCGACGCCGCGGCCGAGAGCGACCTGCCGGTGCTGGGCATCTGCCGGGGCATGCAGCTGATGGCGGTGCACGCCGGCGGCGTACTCGACCAGCACACGCCGGACCTGGTCGGCCACGATCGGCACGGCCCCGGCGCCGATGCCTACGGCGACACGGCGGTGACCACCGTCGCGGGCACCCGGGTCCACGAGCTGGTCGGCGGCTCGCTCACCGTGCGCTGTCACCACCACCAGTCGATCGCCTCGGCACCCGGCTTCGCCGCCTCGGCGCACGCCTCCGACGGGACGCTCGAGGCGATGGAGCGGCCCGGGCGACGCTTCTGGCTGGCCGTGCAGTGGCATCCCGAGACCGTCGAGGACGTCGGGCTGCTCGCCGGGCTGGCCGCGGCCGCGTCCGGGCCTACCGGGTAGGTTCCGCCCGTGACCACGGATCCCGGAGACCTGGAGAGGATCGTCGCCTTCGCGATGGATCTGGCCCGCGAGGGCCGGACCGAGCTCCTCGCGGAGTACGTCGACGGGGGCTTCCCGGCAAACCACCCCGACCCGGACGGCAACACCGCACTGATGCTCGCGGCCTACCACGGGCACGCCGACACGGTCTCGATGCTCCTGGAGCGCGGGGCCGACGTCGACCGGCTCAACAACCGCGGTCAGTCACCGCTGGCGGGCGCGCTCTTCAAGGGCGAGGACGAGGTCGTGCAGGTGCTCCGCACCGCCGGCGCGGACCTCGACGCCGGCACGCCCTCGGCACGCGACACGGCGCGGATGTTCGGCACCGAGCACCTGCTCGCCGACTGAGTCACCGCACCTTTTTTTGACTCATTCCAGATTAGGTGGTTGGTTAGGGGCGTGCCCCCGTCCTCGTCGTACGTCGCTCCCGACGTGCTGCTGCACGAGCACGGCCTGCGAGTCACCCAGCCCCGGCTGGCTGTGCTCGCCGCGCTCGCCGAGGCGCCGCACTCCCGCACCGACGCGGTGCTGGCCGCCGTACGCCTGACGACCGAGGTCTCCACCCAGGCCGTCTACGACGTGCTCAACACGCTCACCGAGCGCGGGATCGTCAGGCGCATCCAGCCCACGGGCTCGGTGGCCCGCTACGAGCTGCGCACCCGCGACAACCACCACCACGTCGTGTGCCGCGCCTGTGGCGCCGTGGCCGACGTGGACTGCGCCACCGGGCAGGCCCCCTGCCTCGTGGCGTCCGACGACAGCGGCTTCGTCATCGACGAGGCCGAGGTGACCTGGTGGGGCGTGTGCCCCGCCTGCCGTGACCAGAACGCACACCAGTCAGACCCGCCAACCCCAGGAGTGACGCATGCCTGAACTGCCCCAGCCCGACGACGGCACCTCGATCGCCACCGCCCCCTCGCAGGAGGCGCAGCTCGGCTCGACCACGGACACCGGCGCGCCCGCGCCCAGCGACCGGAACACCCTGACCCTGGGCGGCGACGGCCCGATCCTGCTGCACGACGTGCACTTCCTGAACCAGATGGCGCACTTCAACCGCGAGCGCGTGCCGGAGCGCATCGTGCACGCCAAGGGCGCCGGCGCGTTCGGTGAGTTCGAGACCACCGAGGACGTCAGCCGCTACACCAAGGCGGCCCTCTTCCAGCCGGGGGTGCGGACCGAGATGCTGGCCCGCTTCTCGACCGTGGCGGGCGAGCTGGGCTCCCCCGACACCTGGCGCGACCCCCGCGGCTTCTCGCTGAAGTTCTACACGACGGAGGGCAACTACGACCTCGTCGGCAACAACACGCCGGTCTTCTTCATCCGCGACGCGATGAAGTTCCCGCACTTCATCCGCAGCCAGAAGCGCCGCGGCAGCTCGGGCCTGCGCGACACCACGATGCAGTGGGACTTCTGGACGCTCAACCCGGAGTCGGCGCACCAGGTGACCTACCTGATGGGCGACCGCGGCATCCCGAAGACCTACCGCCACATGAACGGCTACGGATCCCACACGTACCTGTGGGTCAACGAGGCCGGCGAGAAGCACTGGGTCAAGTACCACTTCCACAGCAACCAGGGCGTTGAGGGTCTGACCGACACCGAGGCCGCGCGGATCGCCGGCGAGGACGCCGACTTCCATCGGCGCGATCTGCACGAGGCGATCGCCGGCGGGGAGTCCCCCACCTGGACGCTGTCGATCCAGGCGATGCCCTACGAGGACGCCAAGTCCTACCGCTACAACCCCTTCGACCTCACCAAGATCTGGCCGCACGCCGACTACCCGCTGATCAAGGTCGGCACGATGACCCTGAACCGCAACCCCGAGAACTTCTTCGCGCAGATCGAGCAGGCCGCCTTCGCGCCCAGCAGCGTGGTTCCCGGCATCGGCTTCAGCCCCGACAAGATGCTGCTCGGCCGGGCCTTCGCCTACGCCGACACCCAGCGCTACCGCATCGGCCCGAACTACCTGCAGCTCCCGGTCAACCGCCCCACGGTGGAGGTCAACACCTACACCCAGGACGGCCCGATGGCCTACGACCACCGCGGCGACGCCCCGGTCTACGCGCCCAACAGCTTCGGGCGCGGCTACGCCGACGAGGTCGGCGAGGCCGACGAGTCGTGGGAGACAGACGGCGCGATGGTGCGGCAGGCCTACACCCTGCGCGCGGACGACGACGACTTCGGCCAGGCCGGCATCCTCGTTCGTGAGGTGTGGACCGATGAGATCCGGGAGGCCTTCGTCAGCACCGTCTCCGGCATGCTGGGCGAGGTGGCCGACGACGACGTGCTCGAGCGCGCGTTCACCTACTGGCACAAGGTCGACGCCGACACCGGCAAGCGCATCGAGGAGCTCGTCCGCTCCGGGTCCGAGCCGGGTACGGCGCCCGGCATGGGCTCCGAGGGCGACCCGACGGAGCCTCACCAGACCATCGGCGAGGACCGCACGCACGCCGGCGACGGCTCGCCGGCCTGACCCTCGCCGACTGATCGACCGGCACGACCGGCCCGCTCCCGATCTCGGGGGCGGGCCGGTCTGCTTCCCCCTGGCGGCCGGCCGGGTTAGCGTGCCCGCGTGAAGCGCGCGCCACACGAGAACGTCGCGACCGTCCTGGTCGAGCCGGTCGCCCTGCGCGACCTGGAGCTGGCGCTGATGGTGCTCGACCTGGCCCTGTGGCCGGTGCGCACCGCCCCGATCTGCGTCGACGGCCCGCGCCAGGAGTTCCAGCTGCGCCGACGGCTGCTCGACCAGCACCGCGGCGACTGGGACCTCGCCGCCGCGTGGACGCCGGTGTGGATCGGCTTCGGGGCGAGCTGGCGCCTCGGTGACGAGCCGCTCCCTTGGGAGGCGCACCGGACCCTGTGGCGCGTCCTGGAGGCGTTCGCGCCGCACGTGCGCTTCCGGCGCCGACTGGGTGGGGTCCCCCGGCTGCCGGTGCCGCAGGACGCGTCGCCGTGACACTTGGGCATACTTCGGCCCATGGCCAACGACGAGACGGGTGAGCGGCTCGAGGACGTCCTCGGCGCGCCGTACACCGTCGAGACCATCGACCTGGACCCCGACGACGAGGGCGAGGTCGTCGCTCACCTCGTGTCCCGACCGGCTGTGGGCCCCACCCGCGGCGCGGTCCTGCACCTGCACGGGTTCGCCGACTACTTCTTCCAGACCGAGTACGCCGACTGGTGGGCCGGCCGCGGCTACGCGTTCTACGCCCTCGATCTGCGCAAGTACGGCCGCTCGATCCTCGAGCACCAGACCCCCAACTACGTCACCGACCTGCGGGAGTACTTCGCCGAGATCGACGAGGCCTGGCGGCTCATCACCGAGCGCGACGGGCACCGGCGCGTCGTCGGCTCGGCGCACTCCACCGGCGGGCTGACCCTGCCGCTGTGGGTGAACGACCGACGTCGCGAGCTGGCGGGGATGGTGCTCAACTCGCCGTGGTTCGACATGCAGGGCGCGTGGTGGGTGCGCAGCGTCGGCACCACCCTGGTCAAGGAGGTCGGCCGCCGACGGCCGAAGCGAGTGATCCCGCGGACCGTCTCCGGCCTCTACACGCGGTCGCTGCACCACGAGCACGAAGGCGAGTTCAGCTTCAACCTCGACTGGAAGCCGGTCGAGTCGTGGCCGGTCTACGCCGGCTGGCTGCGCGCCATCCGGCAGGGGCACGCGGAGCTGCACGGCGGCCTGGAGGTCGGCTGCCCCGCGCTGGTGCTCTCATCGGCGCGCAGCACCTGGCCGTCGGCCATGGGCGACGACGTGCACCGCCACGACATCGTGCTCGACGTGGAGCAGATCCGGCGCTGGGCTCCCGCGCTCGGGCGCCACGTCACCAGCATCGCCGTCGAGGGTGCCCGGCACGACGTGACGCTCTCGCTCCCCGACGCGCGCGCGACGGTCTATCGCGAGCTCGGCACGTGGGTCACGGCGTACGTCGACCCCGCCCCGGCGGCCGGGTAGCGCGTTCCCGACCGGCGGCCGCCTACCCTCGGACCTATCCTGACCGCCCATCCTCGAAGGATCCCGACATGACCACCACCGCCCGGCGCCGCATGCGATCGACCGGCGTCAGCCTGGGTGTCACCGCGCTGATGGCCGCTGGGCTCACCGGCTGCGCCTCGTCGCCGGACTACGCGGCGGTCTGCGTCGACCCCCAGACCGACCAGCGTGTCGACGACGGCCAGTGCGACGACGACGGCAACAGCACCGGGGCGGGCACGGGGTTCTTCTGGTACTTCCTGGGTGCCAGCTCCCGGGTGCCCGCGGTCGGCGGCACCGTCTCGGGCGGCACCTTCAACGGCTCCTCCCTCAACGGCACCGTGCAGCGCGGCGGGCTGCCCGCCGAGGGCGGCTCGTCGGTGAAGTCCACGACCAAGAGCGGCGGATTCGGCGGTGGCAGCCGCGGGTTCTCCGGCTGACCCTCCGTCCCTCCATCCGACACCGACGCCCCACCAAGGATCGCCATGCTGGAGTCTCTGCTCAACGCCCTCGGGCACGCCGTCGTCTACGCCGTCCTGGCCGGTGCGTTGCTCGTGGCCGCCTACTACGTGCTCGACCTGGTCACGCCCGGCCACCTCGGCAGCCACCTGCGCGGGATCGACGAGACCGGGGCCGAGTCGGTGCACGCCGCGTCGCGCTCGGCCGGCGTCGTCACGGCCGCCTGGCTGTTCTCCAACGCGATGGTGCTGTTCACGGCCATCTGGACCAACGGCGCGACCTCGCTCGGCTGGGCCCTGGGCTGGACCGTGTCGTTCGGCGTGCTGGGCATCGCGCTCAACGCGGCGATGTTCTTCGTCGTCGAGGTGGTGACGCCGGGTGACCTGCGGCGGATCGTGACCGCGCCGGGACCGGTGCGCCCGCTGGCGTACGTCGCCGCCGCGTCGGCCGTCTCGGTCGGCCTCATCGTCTGCGCAAGCATCGCCTGATGTGGCGCCACGCCTCCCGCCCCCGCAAGGACTGGGAGCGCATCGTCACCGAGCAGGGGCTGATCTTCCCGGTCACCTCCAAGCCGGACGGCTCCACCGTGCCGTACTGGAACGAGTCGGCGTGGTACGAGGTGACCCTCGACGAGGTCGAGACGCTCGAGGCCGCGACCGAGGAGCTGTGGGCCATGTGCGTCGACGCCGTGGGCCACATGGCGACGACGATGACCGACGAGCGGCTCGGCCTCCCGGAGGGCACGCTGCGCCTGGTGCGTGCCTCGATCGAGCGCGGCGACCCCTCGGTCTATGCCCGCTTCGACCTGGCCTACGGCGGCGACGGCACGATCAAGATGCTCGAGATCAACGGCGACACCCCCACCGGGCTCGTCGAGACGGGGGTGGCCCAGTGGCGCTGGATCGAGGACGTGATGTCCGACATCGACCAGTGGAACAGCGTGCACGACCGCCTCGTCGCCCGGTGGCGCGAGCTGCTGGTCTCGGGCGCCCTCGACGGGGACCAGGTGCACTTCCTCTACGACCTTGGTGACGAGGGGTCCTACGACGACGGCGAGATGGAGATGACGGTCCACTACCTGATGGACTGCGCCGTACAGGCCGGCCTGAAGGTCATGGCGCACCCCATCTCCCACGTGGGCTGGAACCCCGACACGCGCGACTTCCGGGACGCCAACGACCAGCCGATCCGCAACGCCTTCAAGCTCTACCCGTGGGAGCAGATGCTCGCCGAGGAGTTCGGCCGGCTGCTCCTCGAAGGAGCCGAAGCCACGCCCGTGCACTGGTTCGAGCCGGCGTGGAAGGTGCTGCTGAGCACGAAGGCGATCCTCCCGGTCCTGTGGGAGCGCCACCCGGGCCACCGGCTGCTGCTCCCGGCCTACTTCGACGACCCTCGCGACCTGACCGACTGGGTCGCCAAGCCGCTGCACGGCCGCGAGGGCGACGGGGTCCGCATCCACCTCTCCGACGGCACGGAGGTGTCCATGCCCGGGGTCTACGGGGCCGAGGGCTACGTCTACCAGCAGTACGCCCCGCTGCCCGTCTACGGCGGCAACTACGTCGTGCTGGGCTCCTGGGTCGTCGGCAGCGAGGCCGCGGGCATGCTGGTGCGCGAGTCCGACGGCATGATCACCGACTACTTCAGCCGGGTCGTCCCGCACGCGATCAGCGACGGGCTGTCCCCCGACGACCCCACGGTCCAGGAGTGGCTGGCCGGCCGGGTCGGACCCCAGGCACCCCAGCTGCCGCCACGGCCCGGGGCAGGTCCGGGCTAGCTCGGCCCGTCGTCGATCTGCACAGAACCTCCACACGTCCTGCCCGGTTCGCGACCAGCGGCGCCCCTAGCGTTCGACCCATGATCAGCGTGCGAGGACTCACCAAGCGGTACGGCGACATCAGCGCCGTCGACGACATGACCGTGGCCTCGTCGCGCATCATCCTCGCGGCCTGGGCCGCGGCCGCCCTGCGGGCCGGCGGGTGGCGCCTGCTGCGCTCCGACGCCGATCGATGACACCCTCCGAGGAGGAGACCACCATGAAGACACCCCGCACCTACTACGGCCTCGCCGTCGCGGTCGCAGTCGCGACCGTGCTCTTCCTGATCCTGGCCATCGGGGCCCTCGGCATCCTCGGCGAGGGCGGCCGACCCGATCGCGTGTACGCCGCCGTCCTCGCGGTCCTCGTCGTCGGGACCGTCGTCGCCCGGCTCCGGGCCCCGGGCATGGCGCTGGTCCTGATGGCGACGGCCGGCGCGCAGGCCCTGGTGACGGTCGTCGCGCTCGTGGTCGGGCTGCCTCCCGAGGGCGCCTCGGTGGCCGACATCCTGGTCGTCAACGCGATGTACGCCGGCCTCTTCACCCTCTCGGCCTGGCTCTTCCGCCAGGCGTCGGAGGCACGTGCCATCGTGGAGGCATGACCGACTCTCACCCAGCCCAGTCCCCCGTCGTCTCCCCTGTCGTCTCCCCCGTCGTCGTGGTCACCGGAGCCAACGGCCTGGTCGGAGCCCGCCTCTGCGCGACGCTGGCCGAGCGCGGCGCCACCGTGCGGGCCGTCGTACGACGCCCTGGCGCCGCGCCGACGCTCGCCGGCGTCGAGGAGCAGGTCGGCGACTTCACCGATCCCGGGTTCGCAGCCGGCGTGGTCGACGGGGCGGACGCCGTGGTCACGACCGTGCACCCGATGGACAGCGACCTCGAGACCCAGCACCGGATCGGGGTCGAGGGCACGACCGCCATGGCCCGCGCGGCGGCCGCTGCTGGCGTCGAGCGCCTGGTCCACATCTCCACCGCGGCGGTCTACGACCGCTCACCGGGCGTCGGCGACGTGCATGAGTCCTCGACGCTGGTGGACGACGACGCCGGCGCCTACGCCGTGACGAAGCGCGACGCCGACGCCGCGCTCGCCGACGTCGAGGGGATCACCCGCGTGCTCCTGCGCCCGCCCGCGATCCTCGGAGCCGGCGAGTCCTCCGTCTGGAACACCCTGCGCCCCGCTGAGGTCCGCGACGACCCGCAGGCGCGGCACGCGGTCCCGGAGCACACCTTCGCCTGGGTGCACGTCGACGACCTCGCCGCCCTGGCCGCCGACGTGGCGACCGGCCGCGTCGCGAGCTCTGTCGACCCCGCCACCGGACCGGTCGCCGGCGCCTGCACCCCGGTCAACGTCGCCGCGGGTGCGGCCACCATGCGCGACTACTACGAGACCGTCACCGGGGCGCTCGGCCTCGAGCCGACCTGGGACGACGCCCCCGCCTGGACCGGCCGGATCATGTCGGGTCGTGCCCACCGCTGGGGCTGGACGCCGAGCGTGGATCTCACCCGCGCCCTGGCGGAGATCGATGCAGGGCTGCGGGCCTGATCTCGGCCACCCGGCGTCCAGCGACGGTCAGGCAGCGGCCACCGTGGCCGCACCCTCCTGGGAGAGCGCACGGCGGACCACGTCGAGGACGTCCCCGACCAGGTGGACCGTGACGGCCTCCCGCACGTCGGCGGGCACGTCATCGAGGTCCGGCTCGTTGCGCTGCGGCAGGAACACCTCGGTCAGGCCGGCGCGCTGGGCGGCGAGCAGCTTCTGCTTCACGCCTCCGATGGGCAGCACCCGGCCGTTGAGGGTGACCTCGCCGGTCATGCCGACCTCCGACCGCACCGGTCGCCCGGTCGCGAGCGACGTGAGCGCGGTGACCATCGTGACACCGGCCGAGGGCCCGTCCTTGGGCACGGCGCCGGCCGGGACGTGCACGTGGATCGCCCGGTCGAGCACCGCGGGGTCGACGCCGAGCTCGGCCGCGTGCGAGCGGACGAAGGTGAGGGCGATCTGCCCCGACTCCTTCATCACGTCGCCGAGCTGGCCGGTCAGCGTGAGTCCGGCCGGACCGTCGTGCGCCGACGCCTCGATGAAGAGCACGTCACCGCCGAGCCCGGTCACGGCGAGACCCGTCGCGACACCGGGCACCGAGGTGCGCTCGTGCGCCTCCGGGGTGAACCGCGGCCTGCCGACCAGGTCCTTGAGCTCCGCCAGGCCGACGTCGACGTGGGACGCACCGGCCGCGAGCCGGGTCGCCGCCTTGCGCAGTGCCTTCGCGAGGAACCGCTCCATCTGCCGTACCCCCGCCTCGCGGGTGTAGTTGGCCGCGATCTCGCGCAGCGCCTCGTCGGAGACGCTCACCTCGTCGGCGGTCAGCGCGGCCCTCTCGAGCTGCCGCGGGAGCAGGAAGTCACGCGCGATGGCGACCTTGTCGTCCTCGGTGTAGCCGTCGAGGGTGACCAGCTCCATCCGGTCGAACAGCGCCTGCGGGATCTGCTCGACCACGTTGGCGGTGGCGATGAACAGCACGTCGGACAGGTCCAGGTCGAGCTCGAGGTAGTGGTCGCGGAACGTGTGGTTCTGTGCCGGGTCCAGCACCTCGAGCAGCGCCGCGGCCGGGTCGCCGCGGTAGTCGGCGCCCACCTTGTCGACCTCGTCGAGCAGCACCACCGGGTTCATGGAGCCGGCCTCCTTGATCGCCCGGACGATGCGGCCCGGGAGCGCCCCGACGTACGTCCGTCGGTGACCGCGGATCTCGGCCTCGTCACGCACTCCGCCGAGGGCGACGCGCACGAACTTGCGGCCCAGGGCGTTGGCCACGGACTCGCCGAGCGAGGTCTTGCCGACTCCGGGAGGCCCGGCCAGCAGGATGACCGCACCGGAGCCCCGGCCCCCGACGACCTGGAGGCCGCGCTCGGCGCGGCGGGCGCGGACGGCGAGATACTCCACGATCCTCTCCTTCACCTCGTCGAGGCCGTGGTGGTCGGCGTCGAGCACGGCACGGGCTGCGACGATGTCGGGGGAGTCCTCCGTCGTCACATGCCACGGCAGCTCGAGCACGGTGTCGAGCCAGGTCCGGATCCATCCCGTCTCGGGGCTCTGGTCGCTGGCGCGCTCGAGCTTGTCGACCTCGCGGAGCAGCGCAGTGCGCACGGCCTCCGGCACGTCGGCGGCCTCGACCCGGGCGCGGTAGTCGTCCGTGCCCTCGGGCTCGCCGTCGCCCAGCTCCTTGCGGATGGCGGCCAGCTGCTGGCGCAGCAGGAACTCGCGCTGGCTCTTCTCCATGCCCTCGCGGACGTCCTCACCGATCTTGTCGGTCAGCTCGGCCTCGGCGAGGTGGTCGCGGGTCCAGCCGATCAGGGTGTCGAGGCGCGACTCGACGTCGGGGTTCTCGAGGAGCTCCCGCTTGCGGTCCGCGGAGAGGTACGGCGCGTAGCCCGCTGCGTCCGCGATCGCGCCGGGGTCGGTCATCTGGTGGACGGAGTCGATGACCTGCCACGCCTCGCGGCGCTGCAGCACAGCCACGACGAGTCGCTTGTACTCCTCCGCGAGCTCGCGTGCGCGGTCGGTGACGTGGTCGTCGACGGGCTCGACCTCGACCCACAGGGCCGCGCCGGGTCCGGTGACGCCGCTGCCGATGCGGCCGCGTCGCTCGGCCTTGAGCACGGCGGCGGGACCGCCGCTGCTGAAGCGACCGACGCGCTCGACGCTGGCGATCACGCCGAACGACGCGTAGCGGTCCTCGAGCCGCGGGGCGACCAGGATGCGGCCGTCGCTGCTGGCGCGGGCCGCGTCGACCGCAGCCTGGGAGGACTCGTCAAGCTCCAGGGACACCACCATGCCCGGAAGCACGACGAGGTCGGAGACGAACAGAACGGGAAGACGGGTGTCGGACACGGGTGCCCTCGCTTTCGGAAACCTTGAGTGGTGTCGACTCAACCTTCGAAGGCGTGGCGATGTTCCGCCGAGGACTCGTGTTCGTTGTCAGCGAAACTCGGCTCAGACGACGCTGAATCCGGGAGGCAGAGAGCGCCGCCCCGTCATCGCCAGGAGCAGGTCGGGTCCCAGACCGCGCTGCGCCGCGCTGAGCGCCGCGACCGCGGCGGACTCCTCGACGGGTGCTGAGGGCAGGTCGAGGCGGACTCCGGTGGCCGCCGCGATGTCGAGCCCGTGCACGCACAGCTCGAAGGTGCGGGTCGGCAGAAAGGCGGCGACCCGCATGCCGCCCGCGAGCGTGTGCACGACCAGGTCGGGGTCGGTCTCCTCGGCCACCCGCACCGCCTGGTCCACCAGGGCGTGGAACCGGGACGGGGGGTGGTCACCCAGGTCGCGCCCCGCCTGTCGGCCACGCTCGGTGACCGCGCCCGAGTCGAAGCTGCCGCCCGAGATGGCCGTGAAGTACGCCGCCGCCGAGGGGACGACCTCCTCGTCGACCGGACGGGCGAAGTAGTCGATGACGGTGATCAGCGAGCGACTGGTGTGACCGACGAGGTCGCGCACGGTCCACTCCCCCAGCCCCGGACCCTCCCAGGCGTCGTACGGGATCCGGGCGACGGTGTCGCGCACCGCGTGGGCGGCGGCCGCGAAGCTGGACACGATCATGCTCATGGGCGACAAGTGTCGCAGGTCTCCCGCACACTCGTCCGGACCGCGAGGCGGCACGCCCCGCGCCGGGCGTAGGCTCCCGGTGCCGAGGACGACAGGGGTGCGACATGACAGCGAGCCGATCCGCTCGTGAGAAGAAGGCCGCGTCAGAGGCCGGCCCCCTGGCGAGGGTGAAGATCGAGGTCGACGCGGACGAGCGGTTCGTCTACAAGATCAGCTGCTCCGAGTGTGTCTCCAGGGGCCGCCTGAGCTGGTCGGCCTATCGCCCCGGCGCCGACAACGGCTTCATGGCGGCGATGGACCGATGGGTCTTCCACCTGCACGAGAAGCACCCAGGCACCGACGCACCGTGCCTGGCCTTCCTCTCCGCCGCCCAGCAGCGCCTGCACGAGCGGCGCGAGACGCAGGACACCGACCCGACCGCCTCCGCGGCCGACGGTGGCGGCTGAAGCCCGCTCAGGATCGGGCAGGTTCCGCACGCGCCTCGTCCGGAAGCGGGGTTACCGTCCCGCCATGGGCATGCTGACGTATGCCCAGACCGCGGGGCCGGTTGAGTGGCGTCGGTGCTGGCTTTGATTTGCAGGGACCGTCTTCGAAAAGCACACGCGTTCGCTCACACGCCACGAACGTGGGAAGCGATGGCCGTGTGACAGCGACGCGATGTCATGCTCGGTTGAGCGCGACAGCCTCCCGGACCAGCTCAACGAAAGCGCCGCCGTCGAGCTCGCCGCCGGCGGAGATGTCGATGGCACGGCGGGTGCCTGCGTCGAGGCTCGCGTTGAACACCCCGTCAGGGTCAGCGAGCGACGCACCCTTGGCGAAGGTGACCTTCACCTTGTCCTTGTAGGTCTCGACCGTGCAGATCAGACCCTCGCAGGAGAAGGTCGGCACGCCGTTCGGATTCGACGGCTTGCGCCACTTGGCCTCTTCGACGACGTCGGGTTCGGCCTCGATGATCAGTGCTCGCAACCGTTCGACGGTGTCGGTTCGCCAGTCAGCCGCCATGGGGCGAACCCTACCCAGGAGGCACCTTCGACGTCGCAACACCCGGGAGGCGACGCAGGGTCAAGACGCGCTCGGCGCAACAGTTCCTACCCAGCCTCAACCCGGCGGGTGGCGACGACAGAATTTCCGCACGGCGTCGTTCACCCGCTCGGGACGCTCGAGACTGCTCATGTGACCCGCGCGCTCGATCACGACGAGCGTCGAGTCCGGGATCGCCTCATCGAACTGTCGCGCGACGACGAGCGGAGAGCGCGCATCGTCATGACCCCAGATCAGCAGAGTCGGTACGGCGATGCGAGGCAGCAGGTCGCTCAGATCGGTCTCGGCCATGATCGCCAGCTCCTGCGCGAGGGTGTCTGGGCGGACGTCGTCGGCGATGGCGGCAAGCAGAGAGACGACGTCGGCCGGCGGATCGTCGGCGAACAGTCCGGGCACTGTCGGGTCGAAGTCCTCATCGGGCGCGGCGAGCATCTCGCGTACGGTCGCAACCCGGGCTTCGACCTCGCCTGCGGGGAGCGATCCCTTCCAGCCGGCGTAGGTGTCGATCAGGATCAGAGTCGCGACAAGCTCGGGATGACGGCGGTAGAGCTCGAGCAGCACCGTGCCGCCCCAGGACAGGCCCGCGACGTGCGCGGGCCCGAGGTCGAGCGCTTCGAGCAGTGCCGCGAGCCCATCCGCGAAGTCCGCCAGGCCGAAACCCGCCGGGAGGTCGGAAGACCGGCCCGCCCCCGGCTCGTCCCAGGCGACGACAGTGAACTCGTCGGCCAGACCGGCAAGCTGCGGTTCCCAGATGCGGCTGTCCTCGGCCGCGCCATGGACGAAGACCACGAGGGGGCCGTCACCGACCCGCTCGTAGGCGATCTCGAGGTCGCCCAGCCCGACCAGCTCCACCCAGGCAACGTACTAGGTTCGCGCCCGTCTCACAGCAGACGACTCCCACGCGACGATCGGCGTATCGTGAGCGTGTGGCAGTGGTTTCCCTGGCCCAGCGCGTGGTCCGGGCTGTCGGCGAGAGCCCGGTCTCGGAGCGGGTGGCCGGTGCCCAGGAGCTGCTCTACGGCCCGGTGGTCGATTGGGCGAGGCGCAGCCCGCTCCACACCGACGTACTCGGCCACTCGGTGCATCCGATGCTCACCGACGTCACCCTGGGGTGCTGGCTCGGCGCGTCGGTCCTCGACCTGGTCGGCGGATCGGGGTCACGTCACAGCGCGGAGCTCCTGGTGGGGATCGGGCTGATCGCGTCCGGACCCACCGCCTTGGCGGGCACCGGCGACTGGGCAGGGTTGTCGGGAGCCGAACGTCGGATCGGGGCGATTCACGCGTTGGGCACCGACGTTGCCACCTTCCTCCTCCTCGGCTCCCTGGTCGCCCGGACGCGTGGCCAATACGCGACCGGCACGAAGCTGGCCCTCGCGGCGAACCTGGTCATGGCAGCTGCCGGCTTCCTCGGCGGACACCTGGCCCTCAACCGCGGGACTGCCCGCCGTACTCCTGCCGCCGAGGGCTAGGCCCCGCGGCCGATTGCCGGCACTGGCGCGCCAGGATGCGGAGTGGTCAGGCCGGTGGACCATCGAGCACCCGGGGCACGTACTCCATCATCTGGAGCCGGCCGTCGAACGTGCGGTGGTCGACGGTCTCGAGGGCGACGTCCGGCCACCCGGTGTAGAAGTGCTCGCGTCCGGTCGCCCCGTTGACGACCGGGAAGACGACCACGCGGAGCCGGTCCACCAGGCCGGCGGCCAGCAGTGACCGGCACAGGCTGAGGCTGCCGATGGTGCGCAGCGACGTGTCGCCGTCCTGCTTCATCGCGCGGACCACCTCTACCGCGTCACCGGAGACGCGCCGGGTGTTCGCCCAGGTGAGGGGCTCCTCCAAGGTGGAGGAGAACACGATCTTGTCCATGGCAGTGAGTCCGGACATCTCCTCCTCGCCGGAGTCCACGAACCCGCTGAAGAGTCGGTAGGTGGTGGCACCCATCAGCGAGGTGTAGGTGCCGGCGGCGTCCTGCTCCAGCCAGGCGAAGTACTCGGGACCACCCATCCCCCACAGGCCCGGCCAGCCCTCGGCCGAGCAGGACCCGTCCAGCGACGTGATGATGTCAACCATGAGCTCCGGCATGGTTCTCCTCCTCCGTAGTGGTCCTCCGACCCTGCTCCGGTAGGGGCGCCGGGCACAACCGCTACGCGAGGGATCTCCCCGCTCGTTCGTGCGGCTGAGAGGAGGGACGAGTCGCGGGTCGTCGGCAAAGGACCGACCCGCGTACGACCACTCTGGCTGGACTCCCGAACCCGAGGGTGCTGCCATCAGCGAGCGCATCACCGTGACGACCAGTCTGAGTGACTTTCTGCGAGGAGCTCTTCCACCGGATGCCGGGCCAGTACTGGGACGACCCGCTGCCGCGCGCTCGTGAGACGTCGCACGCGACGTACCGCCACGCCACTGAGCCATCCCCACAGCGGCATGACTACCAGGTGAGCCTTCGTGGTTGATCAACCGTTCGACCATGGAAGGTCTTGGTCGAACGCTTGATCAACCCGAGTGGATGAGGTCTGGCAAACGCAGCGCGCGCCATTGCCCCATCGGCGGATCGGACTGATACTGCGCCGGTGGGCGTGCGCAACTTCCTGGTTGAGGGCATCTCCGGCACGGGGAAGACCTCGGTGTGCCGAGAGCTGACCCGGCGTGGCCACCACGCTGTCAACGGTGACAGGGACCTCGCCTACCAGGGGGATCCGGAGACGGGCGAAGCGATCGACAGCGCCGTCCACGAGCACCACATCTGGGACGTGAGTCGAGTGCGGGCCCTCGTAGCCGACCAGCATGCACCCGCCACCTTCTTCTGCGGCGGCTCTCGGAACTTCTCCGCGTTCATCGACCTGTTCGACGAGGTCTTCGTCCTCGACGTCGACCTCGACACCTTGCACCGGCGGCTCGACCAGCGACCGCGAGACGAATGGGGCTCGAAGCCGTCCGAGCGCGACCTCATCGTCCGACTGCACCGAACCAAGGAGGACATCCCCAGGACCGGCGTCGTGATCGATGCGACGCGGCCGCTCGCAGAGGTCGTCGACGAGATCCTTCGCCGCACGGGGCTGATCGACGGCGCCAGCGACGGAGCCGTGTAGAACCCCCTCGTGCACGGTCACCCCGTGTCGCTGACCCAGGCGGGCTCAGACGTCTGCCGGTGCCAGCACGATGTCGAACCGCGTGCGCGACCACGTCCGGTCACCCAGGTCGCGACCGTCCGGCGTCGGCGTACCTGCCGGCTGCTCCTCGAAGTCCTTCACCAGGGACTCCTTCACCCCGAAGACGCTGTCGCTGTCGAGGAGCTCGTCGCCGCGCACGAAGATGTGCGTGACCAGCGTCCGGAAGCCGGGGGCCGAGACCATGAAGTGGACGTGCGCGGCGCGCAGGGGCGAGCGGCCGGTGGCCTCGAGCATCCGCCCCACCGGGCCGTCGTGCGGGATCGGGTACGGCACGGGGGTGCTGCCCCAGAAGCGGTAGCTGCCGTCGTCGGCGCTGAAGAGGTGCGCGCGGCCCGCGGTGCGGTCGTCGTCGTACTGGACGTCGTAGAACCCGTCCTCGTCGGCCTCCCACACCTCGATGCGCGCGCCGGGCACCGGGCGTCCCTCGGTGTCGCGAACGGTGCCCTCGATCCAGCACGGCTGCCCGCTGACATCGGCGGCGAGGTCGCCGCCCTGGCCGATCTCGGGCGAGTTGTCGACGAAGAAGGGGCCGAAGACCGTGGCCTCGGTCGCGTCGGCGTACGCCTCGTTGTTGATGGCGATGGTCTGCATCGACACGCCGAGCGTGTCGGAGAGCAGGATGAACTCCTGTCGCCGGTCGTCGGTGATGTGGCCGATCGCGGTGAGGAAGTCGATGCCCTGCTTCCACTCCTCCTCGGTGAGGCGCACCTCCCGCATGAAGGCGTGGAGGTGGCGCACCGCCGCGTGCATGATCTCCTTCAGCCGCCGGTTCGGGGTGCCGTCGAACGACGCGAGCACCCGCGCCACGAGCTCCTCCTCGCGGACGCGCTGCTCGGCTGACACCGGGGCCTGGGTGTTCTGCTCGACGGTCATCGCGGCGTTGCTCCTTCCCAGGCGCTGCGCAGCAGCTGCTGGAGGTTGTCGGGGGTGACGAGGGCGGGATTGCTCTCGGGTACGACGGGCAGCACGGCGACCACCGCGTCCGGGATCTGGTCCTCCCGGAAGCCGTAGTCGCGCAGCGCCCGGGGCGCGTCGAGGCGCGTCCTCAGCGCTTCCAGGCCCTCGAGGGCGGTGGTGGTGCCGAAGGCTTCGGCGATGCGACGCTCGGCCTCGGGGGCGGCCGGCCCGTTGAGCGCCAGCACGTGGGGCAGCACCACCGCGTGCGTCGGCGCGTGCGGCAGGTTGTACCGGCCGCCGAGCACGTGACAGATCTTGTGGTGGAGGCCGGACCCGGCCGAGGCGAACGCCACGGCGGCGAGGTAGGCGCCGTACAGCGCCTGCTCCCGGCCCGGCAGCCCGCCCGGGTCGTCGACCACGAGGGGCAGGCCGGCGGCGAGCGCCCGGATGCCCTCCGCCGCGAGTGCGGCGTCGATGGGGTCCGTGCGCGGCGCCCACATCGCGTCGACGCAGTGGGCCAGGGCGTTCAGCCCGGATGCCACGCTGAGGTCCACGGGCAGGGAGAGCATGAGCTCGGCGTCGTACACGACCGAGCGTGGCAGCACCCGCGGGTCGGTGCCGGTGGTCTTCACCTCCCCCTCCGTCAGGCCCCACACCGACGTCGCCTCGGAGCCGGCGTACGTCGTCGGGACGGCCACGACGGGGAGGCCGGTGGTCAGTGCGACCGCCTTGGCGAGGCCCGTCGTCGAGCCGCCGCCGACGCTCACCAGCGCGTCGACGTCGTGGGCGCGCGCGGCCTCCCGGGCACGCTCCGCGACGGCGACCGGGACGTGCATCACGACCTCGTCGTGCTTCAGCGCGACGGGCAGGTCGGCGGTCACGCGCGCGGCCACCGCAGCCTCGGACGGCCCCGCCAGCACCATCACGCGGGAGGCGCCGAGCAGGCCGATCTCCTCGGCGAGCTTCTCCCGCGCCGCGCCGGACGCGAAGACCACCCGCTGCGCGTGGGTCTCGTGGACGAAGCGCCGCATCAGGCCGGCTCGTCCCGGAAGAGGAGCGCAGCGAGGGCGTCCCGCAGCGCGGCGGCCGGGTCCTCGGGAAGCGTCATGGCTCGCCAGCCGATGTGCTTGTCGGGGCGCACCAGCAGGGCGCCGCTCTCCTCGACCTCGCGCATTTTCGCCCAGTCGAAGTAGAGGTCCGTCACCGGCCGGCCCGACCCGATCACCACCGTCTCGAGAGGTACGCCGAGCTCGTGAGCCACCTTGTCGGCAGCGTCAGCCCACGCCTCCCCCGCGATGCCGGTGATCAGCGTGAACCTGGTGTAGGGCGCGAGGTCCATCATCGCGAGCTTCGTCGAGTTGTCGCCTACCCACGCATGCGGGAGATGGGAGCCGGGCACGGTCGAGGCCTGGTAGTACAGCTCGGGGTCACGTGCAGGCGCGGGGCGGACCGAGCCGTCGGAGACGATGGCGGAGGACTCGTAGAACTGGCCGAGCTCGACCCCGTGGGCGTTGAACTCGTAGTGCTTCAGCTCCATCGCCTCGACCAGCGCGGCCCGCTTGGCGGCTCCGGCAGGCGTGTTCGCCTTGCGCTCCTCGATCTGCGCGACCATCTCCTCCTCGGTCTCGGCGTCGGTCAGGCCGAGGGCCACGAAGAGGTCGGCGAACTCCCGGCTGGACTTGTTGGCGCGCTTGACGATCTGCTCCGCGATCGGGGCGCGCTCCGCGGAGTAGGTCTCGAGGAGCGATGGTGCGGCCTGTCCGCGGAGGACGGCGGCCAGCTTCCACGCGAGGTTGTAGGCGTCCTGCACGGACGTGTTCGACCCGAGGCCGTTGCTCGGCGGGTGCCGGTGGATGGCGTCGCCCGCGCAGAACACTCGGCCGGACTGCAAGTGGGTCGCGTACATCTCGTTGTTGCCCCACAGCGAGGTGCCGGTGATCTCGACCTCCAGGTCCGGGAGGCCCAGCAGGTTCCGCACGATCCGCGTCGCCTCCGCCTCGTCGACGACCGGCGGATCCTCGTTGATGTCGTAGCCCCACACGACCAGCCACTCGTCCCAGGGCCGGATCATGCGCACCAGTCCGGCACCGATCCCGCCCACGTTGGAGCCGGGCTGGATCACCCAGTACAGGACCGAGGCCCGGTGCTCGCAGTACGCCCTGATGTCGGCCTTGAAGGTGATGTTCATCGACCCGGCGATGTCCATCTGCCCCTCGAACGGCAGTCCGATGTCGGCCGCCACCTTCGACCGGGCGCCGTCCGCGCCAACGACGTACTTCGCCCGGATCGTGTACTCCTGGCCGGTGAGCCGGTCGAGCACGCGTACATCGACACCATCGGCATCCTGCACGTGTGAGAGGTACTCCGTGGAGAAGCGTGCCTGGGTGCCGCGCATCGTCGCGTTGCGGACCAGGATCGGCTCGAGGTAGGTCTGCGGGATGTCGACGGTCAGGCAGGGCGAGGCGAGCTGGTAGTCGGCCTCCCGCGCCGGGCTGGTGCCCCAGGTGTGGATGCGACTGATCTCCTCCCCGGCGAGGGACGTGCAGAAGACGGTGTCGCCGACCAGGTCGTGCGGGGTGGCGTCGGCGAGCACCTGCGGCTCGATGTCCAGGTCGCGGAAGATCTCCATGGCCCGCTGGTTGGTGATGTGGGCGCGCGGGGTGTGCGCGGTCCAGCGGTACTTCGTGATCATGATGTTCGGTACGCCGAGGGTGGACAGCGCCAGTGCCGCCGCCGACCCGGCCGGGCCGGAGCCGACCACGAGGACGTCCGTCTCGACCACCGCCGTCGTGGGAAGCTCGGTCTCCTGCTGTCCATCGTCGAATGCGGGCATGGCTCGACCTCTCTCGACGCCGGTCGCACGCCGGCTGCTCAGAGATCCAGTGTCGACTCGGACCGGGCGCCCGTCGAGGTGTGAGCGCCATCTCGGCGAAGACTCGAAGCGATGGCGCATTCACGCAAGCGCGCGGCCGAGCCCCGCTCCGTTGCGGCTCAGGCCCGGGCCGCTCTCGCCGCGACAGCATCGCGGCGTACGTCGCTCGGCCGCTCGCCGAAGCGGGTGGTGAACGCGTTGGAGAAGTGGGCGGCGGAGGTGAAGCCGCACCGCCGTGCGACGTCGGCGACGGTCAGGGCCGCGGTCTCCGGCCGCTGCAGCAGGGCCCGGGCGGCATCGAGCCGGCGCCCGAGGACGTACCGCGGCACACTCGTGCCGTCGTCCGCGAAGACGCGGGACAGGTGGCGAGGGCTGATGCCGATCGCCGCCGCGATCCGGGTGGCCGAGAGGTCGGGCTCGTGGAGGTGGGCCTCGACGAAGACCCGGGCCGCCGCCCGGTGCGCCGCGGGGAGGTCGTCGCGGCGGCCGCCCAACGCGGCGCTCGCGACCGCGCCCACGAGCTGCAGGAGGGCGGGCTCGTTGGCGGTCCCCTTCACGTCCGTGCGGGTCGCGCGCCCGACGCTCCGGGCGAGGGCGTGGGCGTGGGCGCCGGTGCCCGTCGCGAAGTCCACCACGACCGGCTCCGGGATCTGCTCGATCCCGGTCACCTGGGCGAAGACGTCGCGCGGGATCCTCAGCACCAGCTCCTCGAGGCCGTGGGAGAACCCCCGCATGAACGGCCGGTCGGCGTCGCACAGGAGCAGCTGCCCCGGCTTGACGGTGCGGATGCCGTCGTCGTGGTAGAAGAACGCCTCGCCGGCGAGGCTGAAGTAGAGCGCGATCGCCTCGGCCGGCCGGCGCCGGATCAGCGCCCGGTCGCGTTCGACGACGTGCGAGGTGCCGCGCACCCGCGCCAGGTGCAGGTGCTCCAGCTGGAGGTTGATCTCCATGGCGTCGAGCGTGGTGCCGTCGAGCGTCTTGCAGCGCAGCCCGATCAGGGCCTCGGCGTTGTGGTTCTCCCAGAGGGCGACACGTTGCCCCTCGGGAACCTCGGCGATCGAGAACGCGACCGGCGGCGAGCCCGTGTGCGTCATGTCACGAGTCTAGGCGCCCGCCCCGCAGTTCAGGTGCCCGATGAGGGTGCGGTCCGGGCAGGTGTCGGGCGGAGTCCGTCGAGCACCACATCGAGAGGTGGCGCCCCGTCTCCGGGTCTGCCATCCCTCGGGCGCAGGTGCTGGGAGCACCCGCGCCGAGCGCGTGACCGATGTCGTCACGGTCCGGATGCGTCGACGCGGGTAGTCCCCTTCAACGGCGGGCTGGACCCACCGAGCCCGAAGGACTCACTCGGTCCGAGGCTGCGGCTTGAAGCGGCGTACCTCGTGGGGCCATCCGCAGGCCTCCGCGATCTTGCCGGCCCACATCTTGGCGGCCTCGTCGTCGGCCACAGACACCACGGCGAAGCCGCCCAGGAACTCCTTGGTCTCGACGTAGGGACCGTCAGTGATCAGCACGGTGCCGCTCGTGGGGTCGGCGCTGTAGACCGGGCCGTCCTCCTCCTCCAGTCCTCCGGAGAAGACGTAGACCCCGGCAGCCTTCATCTCGTTCACCACCGCCATGGCGAGCGGTCCGCGCGGGCGGAACCACTCCTCAGGGTGGTCGCCCACCCACTGCTGGTTGAAGTACAGGAGGTACTCGCTCATCACCGCTCCTTCTGCTCCGGCGGACCTGGTTGTCCGCTTCCACCCACCCCACGAACGGCGACAGGCGAATACGACACTTGTTGCCGGAGATGAAACCCGATCTGGCCGTGCGCCGACGGCCCGACCCGCGCGCGCTACCGGTCAGATGTCGGCTTCGAGGGCGAAGGTGTTCCCGTCCGGGTCCTGGAACCACGCGATCCGGCCGCCGCCGGCTCTGGCCGTGATGCCCTTGGTGTCGTGCTCGAACTCGTCGTAGCGGACGCGCTCGACGCCGGCGGCGGCGAGCTCGTCGACCACCTGATCGATGTCGTCGACGTACCAGGTGGCCAATGTCGCCGGGGACTTCCCAGCGGTGTGCGACTGGTACACGTTCAGCGCCGGGCCGCCGCCTGAGCCGTAGACGCGGCTGCCGTCGGGGATCGCGGCGCTGGGGCCGGAGTGCAGCGGCGGCAGCCCGAGCTTGCCTTCGTAGAAGTCGATCGCCCGCCCGATCTCGGAGACAGCGATCGAGGCTCTCAGGTGGAAGTCACTCAAAGGCACGATCCACCCTCCCGACCACGACGACGCCTCCGACGCTACCAAGCGAGTGACGACTGTGGGCAGGCGTACGACAGGACTCGTTGCGTGGCTGTCGCCGTGGCCGCGTCCTCCCAGCCGCCTGCGGAGCACTGGCCCTGGCTCTGCGCCTACCGGCGGATGCAGTGCACGTCGACCGGACGGCTGAACCCCTTGAGCTGTCGTCGACCCAATGGTTCGGTCACGAGGTCGCCACCGTGGGTGGTGCGCACTCTCTCCGTCAGCAGAACCTCCCAGGGTCGCGCCTCCGCGCACAGCCGGGCCGCTTGGTTGGTGACGCTGCCGATCGCCCCGTAGTCGTAGCGTCCCTCATAGCCGATGCGTCCCAGCGTCGCGTAGCCCTGCGCGATACCCGTGCCGAGCGCCAAGTCGAACCCGAGACGCCGCCAGCCCGCCGCCAGATCGTGCGTCCGGTCGTTCACCTCCAGCGCCATGCGCACGGCCCGCCCAGCCGGGTCCTCGCACGGGAACGGGTCGTTGAAGAACACCATGACGCCGTCGCCCGTGAAGCGCTCGAGGGTTCCCTCGTGCTCGTCGATGACGGTGCCGAGGAGTCGATGAAATTCGCCGAGCACCTGCATCACCTCTTCGGGCTCGCTCGTCTCCGCGAACGGCGTGAAGTTCCGCAGGTCGCAGAACACGACGACCACCTCCCGTCGGTGGCTGTCGAGCAAGCTCTCATCCCCGATCACGACCTGTGCGAGCTGGGGTGAGAGGAACCGGCGCAGCCTTCCGATGCGCTCGAGCTCGTCCACCTGATGGGCCACTCGGGCCTCCAGCTCGCGGTTCCACTCCTCCAGCTCGGCCGATTGAGCGGCGACGGTGTCCTGGTACCGCTTGATGCGAGCGAGTGACGACACCCGTGCCAGCAGCTCGCTGCGCTCGAGCGGCTTCCTGACGAAATCGTCCGCGCCCGACTCGAGCGCCTTCACGCGTTGCTGACCGTCCTGGGCGGTGATCATGACCACGGGGAGATATGCGGTGTGCGCGTCGGCTCGGATCCGACGACACACCTCATACCCGTCCAGGCCCGGCATGACGACGTCCAGCAGCACCAGGTCGACAGACTCCCGGTCGAGCAGATCCAGGCACTCCTGCCCCGATGAGGCACACAGAAGGTGGTATCCACGGGGGCCGAGCAGCGCCTCCAGAAGCTTGAGGTTGACCGGTTCATCGTCGACCAGCAGCACTGTGACCGGCTGGTTCACGACGCGCTCTTCTTCAAGTAGGACGAGACCTGCGCCGGTAGGGCACGCACGCTGACCGGCTTCTCGAGGAACCCGTCGAATCCGGCCGCGGATGCTGCGTCGCGGTCGGCCGGCATCGCCGATGCCGTCACCGCGACGATGGGGACGAGCTCGGTGGCACCGGCGGCTCGGATGCGCCGAAAGGCCTCGGTGCCGTCCATTCCCGGCAGCTGAAGATCCATGAGGACGAGGTCGGGAGCCACCTCACCGGCCAGCCTCACGCCCTCCTCCCCCGTCCCGGCCCCGACGACCTCGAAACCGGCATGCTCGAGCACGTCTCGCATCAGCTTCATGTTGAGGGCGTTGTCCTCCACGACCAGGATCTTGTGCGTGCCCATCAGTCCGGCACCGTCGGCTCAGAATCCGCCGTGGGAAGGGCACCGGCCGTACGGAGAGCGCTGATCAGGTCGCCTCGACTGACCGGCTTGACGATGTAGGCCACCGCGCCGAGCTCGGCCCCGCGGCGGCGGTCGTCGACCACGGAGGCCACGATCACAGGGATGTCCCTGGTGGCCGGGTCGGCCCCCAGCCGAGCCAGCACCTCCCAGCCGTCGAGCCCCGGAAGGCGGATGTCGAGCACGACGGCCGCGGGCAGGATCTGGTGCGCGAGATCAAGGGCGGCATGACCGTCGCCCGCCCGAACCAGGCGGGCCTGAGTGCCTGCGAGGTGAGCGGCCATCAGATCGAGAGACGCTCGGTCGTCGTCGACCAAGAGAATGGCGCCCGCCCGCACGACTCGCTGCTCGCTCGTGGTGGCAGGACGTAGAGGCGCCAGGGGGATGGCCAGCTCGAACGTGCTGCCGCGCCCCACTTCCGACTGAAGGGTGAGGCGACCACCGAACAGCTCCACGATGCGTCGGCACAAGGTCAACCCGAGGCCCGTGCCCTCCTCCTTCGGGGAGCCGCGGCGTCCCTGCTGGAAGGACTCGAAGATCCGCTCCCGGTCTTCGGGCGCGATGCCGATCCCGGTGTCGGACACGGTGACTCGCAGCTCGTCGCCCTGCATCCGGGCTTGCACCGTGACCGATCCCTCCGCGGGGGTGAACTTGACCGCGTTGCCGATCAGGTTGAGGACCACCTGCTTGAACCGCAGCTCGTCGGCCTCGATCAGTCCGACGTCGTCGGCGATGTCGAGCACCAGGGCGATCCGATGACGTGCGGCCCGTTCCTTCACGACCGACATGGCGTAGTCCAAGACGGTGGGCACAGAGACGACCGTCGGCTCCAACCGCATCTCGCCCGCCTCGATCTTGGACAGGTCGAGGATCTCGTTGAGGAGCTCGAGGAGGTGGCGGCCCGAGCTCAAGATGTCTCCGAGGTATTCCGACTGGCGCTCATTGAGATCGCCGAACATGCCGTCCAGAAGCACCTCCGAGAAGCCGATCACCGCGTTCAGCGGAGTCCGAAGCTCGTGGGACATGCTCGCCAGGAACTCGGACTTGTGATGACCTGCCACCTCCAGCTCACGCCGCTTCAGGTCCAGCTCGCGGAAGAGCCGGGCATTCACGATGGCCAGCGCCGATTGGGTGGCCAATGACTCGAGCAGCGCGCTGAGGCTCTCGTCGAACGTGCCTGCCCGCTTCCTCCGTACGACGAGCGCCCCGATCAACTGGTCCTGGCGCATCATCGGCACGGCGAGCACCGATCGCCAACCGTCCCTGAAGAGCACCTCGAGGTGGGCGTCGAGGGAGATCGCGTGGAGGTCCGGCACCGCCAGCGGGCGACGCTCCACAGCGGCACGGCCGACCATCGAGGAGTCACGGCGGATGGTGACCTCTCGCAGTCGCCGGACCAGGTCCGGGCTGCTGCCGTGGACCGCGCGCACGTAGAAGGCGTCCTGCGCCGCGTCGTACTCCATGATCGAGCCGCCGTCGGTGCCGGTCATGCGGACAGCGCTGCCCACGATGCGCTTCAGCACCTCGTCCAGGTCGAGGCTGGAGTTGACGGCGTCGTTGGTCTCGAGGAGTCCCTCGAGCTGATCGACCTTGGCGGCGAGCTCGCGGCCGCGCTGGTTGAGCGCGCGGGCGAGCTCCACCTGCCGGAGCACGATCGTGGCCTGTGTCGCGAACGCCTCCAGAAGCCCGATGGCGCGGTCGTCGAACGGGTCCACGTCGGTGCGCCACAACGAGAGCGCACCCGCCACATCCTGGTCGAAGAGGAGTGGGGCAGAGAGGAGGGTCCGGAACCCCGCGAGCCTCTGAAGATCCCTGCGGCCATAGTCCGGATCGTCCAGCACGTCGCTGATCTGCTGGGTACGGCGGTCGATCGCCACCCTGCCGAGCAATGACTCGCGGTCGATCGCGATGGGGTGGTCCCGGAGATATCGGTGGAAGTCCGGGGCGATGTCGCCCGCGCTTCGCGAGAGACGGAACTCGCCACCCTCGATGAGATACAGCTGAGCTGCCTGTGCCTCGCACAACCGGGCCGAACGCTCCACGATCACGTCCAAGACCTGGGCGGGGTTGTCACCGCTCCGCCCCAGAGCCACGAGGATCTCGTGGCTCGCGACCAACTGCTCGCGCGCGTCGCGCAGGTCGCGTCGATCTGCGCCGAGGCCGGGACCTGGCGGTGCCATCGCCACCTCCAGACGGTCAGTCCCCAGAGAGACTCGTCTCGCGCTCACGCAGCCGTGCGCAGAGCGAGCGGAGCAGGACGCGCGCGAAGCCGGGGTCCTCGTCGAGCAGCTCCTCGAACGAGGCGTGCGGGACCGCGAGGGCTGTCAGCGGTTCGTTGGTCGTCACCGTTGCGGACCGCGGTCGGCCGTCGATCATGCTGATCTCGCCGAAGTGGTCGCCCGGACCCAGGGTCCGGATCTCGTGACCCGCCTTCGAGACAGTGGCGGTGCCTTCCAGGATGAGGTGGAAGGCCAGCCCCCCAAGACCCTCCGCCGTGACCACCTTGCCTGCGGGGTGGTGCACCTCGCGCGACTTCTTGACCAGTGCTTTGAGCTGTCGCCCAGAGAGCCCCGCAAAGAGCTCCACGCCGGCGAGCCGCCCCTCATGTCCTCCCGCAGCCGCCATCGTTGCCTCCTTGTGCCTTCCGTCCACGGTAGGCCCTGCACACCGGCCGCGCACCCCTGGTGAGCCGGAATTTTCACTGCCCGTCGGGCCCGGCCCAGGGGACCGCCCGGCCCCCGGCCAGGCTCCGCTGCGGGTTCGGCGGCGCCTGGGGCAACCGGGGCGCGGTGAAGGACCTCACGGGGCCCCTTGGGCCCCTCGGCGTACAGGAGCGCCACGGCCAACCGACCGGCTAGGCGGAGAAGTGCCTCCACGTTCCCTCGGAGACGACGTCGACCGTGCCGTCGACCACCCTGATGGCGGTCTCGTCGTCCATGGCGTACGCCGGACCACCGAGGTCGGCCGCCCACCTCTCGGCCTCGTCCATGGTGTTCTCCGGCATGAGCTCATGATCCAGGTGCGGGAAGATCGAGAAGTCGACGACGCCGAGAGTGTCGTCGCCACCGGCCGGCGGCTGCCAGTGGACGAAGTCCTCCCCGATGCGCGGGGTCATCACCATGCTTCCGGCGCTCATGCCCACCCAGACCAGGTCGGACAGCGAGGGCAGCAGGTCCGCCAGGCCCGACTCCCGCATCCAGTGGCACAGGTAGAGGGTGTCGCCGCCGTCCACGAGCAGGACGTCGGTATCCCGCACCCAGGAGACCCACCGCTCCCGATCGATGCTGGGCAGCGCGGTGAGCTCCAGCACGCCCACCGACTTCCAGCCCAGGTCGCACATGGCCGACCTCTGGCCGGCGATGAACTGCCGGGCCGATGCCGGGGTGCACGCCGGGTGCCCGTACTGCGCCGTGGGAATGCAGAGGGCGTCGGAGTCGGCGATCGGCTTGCCGAGGAGGTCGACCAACGCCTCGTGGATGCTCGGGTTCAGGACACCCCCGGACGTCAGAAGTAGCTTCACGATCCCTCCCGGTTCGACTGCGATGGATGCCGTGGCGTACGCCGCCCCGCACATGCTGCTGGACGAGCAAACTACCTGCCACAGGCCGCACGGTCGCGGATCAGGAGCGCCGAACAGGGAAATTGCGGTGCCGCGACCACGAGACCGCGGCTAGCGTGCGGGGATGTCCTCAACCCTCGTGGCAGTGACCTTCGACGCCCACGACCCCGCGGGCCTGGCCTCGTTCTGGGGCAGCCTGTTGGACCGGCAGGTCGTCCACGAAGCCGGCGGTGCCCGCCTGCCCGCTGATGACACCCAGGTGGGACTCCGCTTCGTTGCCGCCTCCAGCGAGAGGTCCGGTCCCAATCGGCTGCACCTCCACCTGACCAGCACCAGCCTGGAGGACCAGGAGAAGACCGTCGCCATGGCTCTGAGCCTCGGTGGTCGACATCTCGATGTGGGTCAGCTTCCCGAGGAGGAGCACGTCGTCCTGGGCGACCCTGAGGGGAACGAGTTCTGCGTCATCGAGCCGGGCAACAACTTCCTCGCGGACTGCGGCCACCTCGGCGAGGTCACCTGCGAGGGCAGCCGGGAGGTCGGGTTGTTCTGGAGCGAGGCGCTCGGCTGGCCAGTGGTCTGGGACCGCGACGGGGAGACGGCGGTCCAGTCGCCCGTGGGAGGCACCAAGATCTCGTGGGGTGGCCCGCCCGTCGTGCCGAAGCAGACCAGGAACCGGCAGCGTTTCGACCTCGCAGCAGGCGACCCCGAAGGAGAGGTGGCGCGGCTGGTTGCGCTCGGGGCGACGCGACTCGGTGACCGTGGCGGCAGCGTCGAGCTCGCCGACCCTGACGGCAACGAGTTCTGCGTGGCACCACGCCGGTAGTCGGTCAGGTCGAGCTAATTCACTCGGCCAGGCGGCGGAGCTCGATGAGCTCGCCACGCGCGGCGAAGCGCTCGCACGCGGCACGGAGATCGGCCCCGTCGTGGCTCTCGATGAGGTAGACGCCCACGATCTGCTGGGCGGACTCGGTGAACGGGCCGTCGGTGACCAGCGCCCCGCCCTTCCCGTCCGGACGCATGGACGTCGCCTGTGCCGACGGTTCCAGCGGACTGACCACGATCACCGTGTGACCACGTGCTCCCAGATCCTCGTGAAACTGGATGCGCGAGCTCATGCCCTTCTCGTGCTCGGACTCGGGCAGCAGCGCCCACTCAGCCTCGGGTGCGGGCAGCAGCACAAGGTAACAACTCATGGTGAGGTTCCTCCTGGGTCTTCGTGTTGCCACGGGTGCGACTCCACCACGATGACGGACCGGCGGGCAGCATTCCGACAGGCGTCAGCTCTGGCCAAGCCACCTCCGGGCAGCGGCCACGAGGGCTGCGGTCCCCATGTCGAGAGTCGGCACGACCTGCGGGGCGTACATCGGGGAGTGGTTCGATGGCAGGTCGACCATCTTGGCTGCGATCTCCTCCACCGTGGTTGCTCCGCCGAAATCGGCTGGGTCGGCACCGCCCAGGATCCAGAAGACGCACGGTGCCCCCGCGGCCGTTGCGAGCACTCCGACGTCCTCGCTCCCAGTGACCAGGCCCGGATCCACGACCATCCGCGCAACCGACTCCAACGCAGGTTGGGTGAACCTGGCGGCGTCCGGGTCGTTCACGACCGCGGGAAACGAGGCCCCCATGGTGATCTCGGGGTCACGCGGCGCGCCGGCGGCTACGGCTTCGCCGCGCACGATGCGCTCGACTGCGGCAAGGACCCGGGTACGGACGTCCGCACCCGTGGTGCGAATGCTGAGCTGGAGCTCGGCCCGGTCCGGGATGATGTTCGCCGCGGTTCCCGCATGCAGGCTGCCGACAGTCACGACCGCCGTATCGCTGCCGGCGAGCTCACGCGACACGATGGTCTGGAGGCGCGTCACCGTTGCCGCTGCCATCACGACGGGGTCCACCGAGGCCTCCGGTCGTGATCCATGGCCGCCGCGGCCGTGCAGGACGATCGAGAGCGTGTCCGCAGCAGCGAAGGCGGCGCCGTGACGCAAGCCGATGATCCCTGCCGGGAGAGGCGCAACGTGCTGCCCGAGGACGACGGCTGGTCGGCCGAACCGCTCGACCAGGCCGTCGTCGACCATGGCCTGAGCTCCAGCGCCCAGCTCCTCTGCCGGCTGGAACACGGCGATGAGAGTCCCCGACCAGCTCGGCGAGTCTGCCGACAAGGCCGCACAAGCACCCAGCAGGCAGGTGACGTGCACGTCGTGTCCGCACGCATGCATAACGGGAACGTCCATGCCGCTGTCGGTGACCGCGCGAGCCACACTCGCGTACGCCAGGCCGGTCCTCTCCTCGACCGGCAGGGCATCCATGTCCGCCCGTAGCAGGACCAGCGGGCCATCCCCATTGCGAAGCAGGCCGACGACACCGGTCACCCCAACGCCCGTGGTCACCTCGAATCCTGAGGCAGAGAGCTGCGCGGCGACCAGTGCCGCAGTGCGGGTCTCGTGGAAGCCGAGCTCGGGGTTTGCATGCAGGTCCGTGTACACCGCGGCGAGATCGACAGCATGGTCCGTCAGGAGACCCATCCTCCGAGCCAACCTCGATCGCGCGTGATCAGTCAATGAGGGGTCACTGTTGACAGCGTGCCGGACCGGTTGCCACAGTCGCGCAATACCCTGCTGGACGACCACTCATGCCGGCTATGCCTCGGACCTGAGTCCAGGCTGAGCCACCGCGAGCGCCGCTGATCCAGCCTGACGTACCTGGCTGCGGGTTGAGGAGCTTCGCGATGGCCGAGCCGCTCACGACCGATCGCGGCACGCAGCCGCACGAGCCGGGCCGGGCACGCCGCATCGCTTCCCGGATCGGCGGGACGGCCCGAGGTTGCCTCGAGTGCTCGCTGCCTGGCGCGTGGGTCGCGCTAGTGCTCGTAGCCCTTTCTCTCACGCCGTCGTTGCTGCCGAGGCCTCCCACCTACCAGGGAGCGGTGAGTGGGCTCAGCGCGGTTGTCGGCTACGGGATCGGGGTCTTCGGCGCGTGGCTGTGGCGGGAGTTCGCCGACCGCGGTCCGCGGGCACCGTCGCGCCGTTCCTGGCGGATCTTCTGGGTGGCCGGCGGCCTGACGCTCGTCGTGGCCGCCGCGGTGAGCCTGCGCTGGCAGGGGCAGCTGCGAGACCTGGTCGATGTGGCTCCGCCCGGGGCTGCGAGCTATCTGCTGATCCCGGTCGTTGCCGGGCTGATCTTCGTGGCGGCCCTTGCCATCGGCAGGGTCATCCGCCGCACCTACCGCTGGCTCGGTGGCCAGTTGGAGCGCAGGGTCGGTGCCCGCGCCGCACGAGCCTCTGCATTCGTGCTGTTGACCTGTACCGCCGCACTGGTTCTCAGCGGACTGGTCCTGGACGGTCTGGTCTCGATGGCTGATCGGAGCTTCGCACTGCTCGACACCAAGACCACCGGCGGTGCGGTGCAACCGACGAGCACGCTGCGATCCGGTGGCCCCGGGTCGCTCGTGTCCTGGGAGTCCCTCGGCCGCCAGGGCCGCCGGTTCACGGGTACCGGCCCGACGGCGGACGACATCACGGGCTTCACCGGGACCCCTGCGAAGGAGCCCATCCGGGCGTACGCCGGCTACGCCTCAGCCGAGAACACCGAGGAGCGGGCGGCTCTCGCCGTCGACGAGCTCGAGAGAGCAGGCGGCTTCGACCGGTCCTACGTGTTGGTCGTGACCACCACCGGCACCGGAATCGTGGAGCCGAGCTCGGCCAGCTCCTTCGAGTACCTCACCGGGGGTGACTCGGCCATCGTTGCGACGCAGTACTCCCACCTGCCGTCGTGGCTGTCCTACCTGGTAGACCGAGAAGAGGCCCGCGAGGCGGGTCGGGACCTGTTCGACGAGGTCTACGGCAGATGGTCACAGCTGCCGGCGGACGACCGTCCGGAGCTGATGGTGTACGGGGAGAGCCTGGGATCGTTCGGTGGCGAGAACGCCTTCAGTGGCGAGCGCGATCTGGCGAACCGGACGAGCGGCGCCCTGTACGTGGGCCCGCCTAGCTTCAATCCGTTGTACGGCGACTTCGTCGAGGATCGCGACCCCGGCAGCCCGCAGGTGGAGCCGACGTACAACCAGGGCCGGACCATCAGGTTCAGCGGTCGCCCACGTGAGGGGATCCCACCGGAGGCGAGCCCTTGGACCGGGACACGCGTCCTATACATGCAGCACGCCTCCGACCCGATCACCTGGTGGAGCCCTTCCCTGGTCCTGCAGGAGCCCGACTGGCTCGAAGAGCCCCCCGGTCGCGACGTACTCGACGACATGACCTGGATTCCCTTCGTGACCTTCTGGCAGGTATCCGCCGATCTGGCGCTGTCATTCTCGACGCCGCCGGGCCATGGCCACGTCTACACCGGTGAACACGTGGACGGCTGGGCGGCCGTGCTCCAACCGGCGGACTGGTCGGATGAGAAGGCCACGCGACTGCGCCAGATCATCCTCGCCGAGTAGGAGGCTTGCGGGCTTCATCTTGGGGCTCGAGCCTGCGATTCCGGGTAGGCCGGGCTCACGCTCGCCGACCAGGTGCCCTCACGAGGACCTGAGGAACACCACCAGCGCCACGACGCCCACCACCACGATGATCGCGCGCAACCAGGCATCGGGCAGACGGCGGCCGACGGAGGCACCGATCTGGGCGCCGACGATGGACCCCACGGCGATGAGGAGCACCACGTGCCAGTCGACGTCGGCCACGATGGCGAAGAGCACTCCCGCGATCCCGTTGACGACGGCGGAGAGCACGATCTTGACGCCGTTCAGCCGCTGCAGGGTCTCGTTGATGCCGATGCCCATGATCGCCATCAGCAGGATGCCCTGGGCGGCGCCGAAGTAGCCGCCGTACACACCGGCGAGCAGGACAAGGGGCCACACCCACCAGGCGCCGTGCTCGGGCAGGCCGCCCGCGGACTCGTGCCGGCGCGCGACCCATCCGGAGAGCCGCGGTCCGAAGACGACCAGCACCAGGCCGAGCACGATCAGCACCGGCACGATCGTGGCGAAGGCACCCTCGGGGAGTGCCAGCAGGAGTACGGCGCCGATCAGGCCGCCGATCAGCGAGGCGCTGACCAGCCGCAGCGTGCGCGATCGCTGCCCGGACAGCTCGCGCCGATAGCCCACGGCACCGGAGATCGAACCCGGCACGAGGCCGATCGAGTTGGACACGTTGGCGGTCACCGGAGGCACGCCGAACGCCAGCAGGGCCGGGAACGTGATCAACGTTCCCGACCCCACCACAGTGTTGATGGTGCCGGCCCCGACGCCTGCGATCAGGATCACGACGGACTCGAGCGGACTCACTGAGCCGGCGGCACCTCACCCGGAGGTACGTCGCCCGGCGGCACCTCGCCGGGTACGACGGCGGGATCGATGTCGAGATCGGCAGCCGGTGCGGACCTGCCGGGGTTGGCGGCCCGCTCGGCCTCGGCGATGGCTGCCTCGACCGCGGCGTTCGTGCTGCTCAGCTCGCTGTCGGGCGAGCTCAGCTGCGGCTCCGCCGGGCCCATGTCGACACGCTTCAGCGGCCCGTCCACCTTGGCGGGGATGCCGGCGACCTCGTGGATCGACGAGCCCAGCCCCTCGAGCGCCTTGGTGATCTCGGACGGGATGACCCACACCTTGTTGGCGCTGCCCTCGGCGATCTTGGGCATCATCTGGAGGTACTGGTAGGCGAGCAGCGACTGGTCCGGCTGGCCGTCGTGGATCGCCTGGAAGACGGTCTGGATGGCCTGGCCCTCACCCTGCGCCCGCAGGATCTGCGCCTCACGGTCTGCCTGCGCGCGCAGGATCTGCGACTCGCGGTCACCCTCGGCGTTGAGGATCTGGGACTGCTTGGAGCCCTCGGCGGTCAGGATCGCGGCCTGCCGCTGCCCCTCGGCGGTCAGGATGACGGCGCGCTTCTCGCGGTCGGCGCGCATCTGCTTCTCCATCGAGTCCTTGATGGAGGGCGGCGGGTCGATGCCCTTGAGCTCGACACGGTTGACCCGGATGCCCCACTTGCCCGTGGCCTCGTCGAGCACCCCGCGCAGTCCGGAGTTGATGGAGTCGCGGCTGGTCAGCGTCTCCTCGAGGTCCATGCCACCGACGATGTTGCGCAGGGTGGTCATGGTGAGCTGCTCGATGGCCTGGATGTAGTTGGCGATCTCGTACGTCGCCGCCACCGGGTCGGTGACCTGGAAGTAGA
The DNA here is from genome assembly GCF_049897745.1 of Nocardioides sp. LHG3406-4. Lineage (NCBI taxonomy): Bacteria > Bacillati > Actinomycetota > Actinomycetes > Propionibacteriales > Nocardioidaceae > Nocardioides > Nocardioides sp. LHG3406-4. The sequence continues at coordinate 813,274 of NZ_JAFCWV010000002.1, read as the reverse complement.
TGACCGTGTCGATCGAGACCACCAGGTTGTCCTCGGTGATCACCGGCTGCGGCGGGAACGACACGACCTGCTCGCGCAGGTCGATCAGGTAGCGGAGCCGGTCGATGAACGGCATCAGGATGTTGAGGCCGGCGGGCAGCGTGCCCTTGTACTTGCCGAACCGTTCGACGATGCCGGCGCGGGCCTGCGGGACGATCCGCACGGTCTTCGCGAGCACCACGATGACGAACAGCACCAGCAGCGCCAGCAAGATCAGGGCGATCTCCATGGAGGTCTCCTTCGTGGAGTGAGGGGTGGATCAGGACTCGAGCCGGGCGACGGGGTGCACGACGGCCGTGGCGCCGCGGATCTCCAGCACCTCGACGGTCTCCCCCGCCGGGATGCTGGTGGTGTCGTCGTACGGTTCGGCGGTCCAGAACTCCCCCGCAAGCTTGATCCGGCCGGCGGCGAGGCCCGAGATGTCCTCGGTGACGATGCCCTGCCTGCCGACCAGCTTGCCGTGTCCGAGCGACAGCTCGGGCCCCCCGTGAAGACGCTTGACCATCGTCGGCCGCACCAGCGCCAGCGCGGCCAGCGAAGCGGCAGCGGCGGCGAGGATCTGGACGGCGACGTGGAGATCGAGAACGGCCGCGACCATGCCCACGAGGGCACCGGTCGCGAGCATGATGAGGATCAGGTCGAGACTGAACATCTCGGCCACGCCCAGCAGGATCGCAAGACCGAGCCAGGTCTCCCAGGCGTGCTCGCGCAACCATTCCATGACCCGACCCTATCCCGTCGGCGGCTGCCCGGGGGCTCAGAAAGCCCGGCGGCCGTTGCGCCGTCGGGCGGCATAGCGACCGTCGGCCTCGGTCAGCACCAGTGGCATGCCGAAGGTCGCCGACAGCGCCTCCTCGGTGACCACCTCGGGCAGCGGCCCCTGCGCCACGACCCGCCCGCTGCGCATCAGCAGGGCGTGGGTGAAGCCGGGCGGGATCTCCTCGACGTGGTGCGAGACCAAGATGGTGGCCGGCGAGTCGGGGTCGAGCGCGAGCACCGACAGGGTGCTGACGAGGTCCTCGCGACCGCCGAGGTCGAGGCCGGCAGCCGGCTCGTCGAGCAGCAGCAGCTCGGGGTCGGTCATCAGTGCCCGGGCGATCTGCACCCGTTTGCGCTCGCCCTCGCTCAGCGTGCCGAACGTGCGCCCGGCCAGGTGCGCCACCCCCACCTCGACGAGCAGGTCGCGGGCCCGGTCGTGGTCGAGGTCGTCGTAGCGCTCCCGCCAGCGGCCCACCACGCCGTACGACGCGGAGACGACGACGTCGCGCACGAGCTCGCTGCGCGGCACCCGCTCGGCCAGGGCGGCGCTGGTCAGCCCGATGCGGGGACGCAGCTCGAACACGTCGACGGTGCCGAGCACCTCGCCGAGGATGCCGGCGACGCCGCTGGTCGGGTGGATCTGGGCTGCCGCGACCTGGAGGAGCGTGGTCTTGCCGGCGCCGTTGGGGCCGAGGATGACCCAGCGCTCGTCCTCCTCGACCGCCCAGTCGATGCCGTCGAGCAGGATCGCCGGCTGGTCGATCGGCCCCCGCCTGACGCTGACGTCGGCGAACTCGAGCACGGCTGACATGGCGCTCACCCTAGCGAGTCGCACCCACGGCCCGGGGGTAGCCTCGACCGCCGTGACGAGCCTCCCCGATGCCGCCCGCCTGGCCTGGTGGGGAACAGCCTGGCTGCGCGGCTACGTCGTCACCGACCTGCTCCTGGACGCGGTGACGGGCGCGGACGCCGTGCACGAGGTGCGCGGCGCCGAGGGCCACGAGGCGCCGATGACGCTCGTCGACGCCCTGCTCGACGTGCGCAACGGCGGCGGCGACTCACTCGGGCTGGCCCTCCCCATCGAGGGCGACCTGCTCGGCCTGGGCGGGCCGGCCGCGCTCAACCTCGATGCCGTCGAGGTAGGCGAGGCGGCCGTGTCGGGCGCGGCCGGCATCGCGCTCGTGCCTCGCCGAGTGGGCCGCGCGGTGCTCTGGCGGATGCATCCGGCCGCCCCGCGCCAGCTGCCCGACGTCGGCGAGGCCGACCGCGGGCTGCGCGCCGCGCTGCTCGAGAGCGCCAACGCCCTCGCCGCTCTCGAGGTCGCCCGGTGGCGACCAGAGGTCGCCGACGAGCTGATGGACCTGCGCCGCGTCACCGCGCTCGACGCACCGGACGGGACTCCCACCCGCTGCATCGATCTCGCCGGCCGAGGCCTCCGGTGCGAGGCCATCGTCGACCTCGCCCTCGCCGACGACGGCGGCGCGGTGACGACCGCGGAGATGACGGCGCGCCGTGACGCGCTGCGTCCCCTCGAGCGCGCCGCCCGCCGGGCCGTCGTGGCTGCCTGCTCCCCCGAGGGCTGGCCGGACGCGTGAGCGCTCGCTCAGTGCGCGTAGACGCCCAGCCCGTTGCCGTCGGGGTCGGTGAAGTGGAACCGTCGCCCTCCGGGGTAGTCGTACGGCCCCTCCGTGACCTGCCCCCCGGCCGCCTCCACGGCCGCGACCGAGGCGTCGAGGTCCTCGGAGAAGAGCAGGACGAGCGGCCCGCCGGGACTCGGCTCCCGCTCCGCGTTGAGGCCGCCCACCTCTCCCTCCCCCGATGGCGCGCGGATGCCTGCGTAGTCGGGGCCGTAGTCGTTGAAGGCCCATCCGAAGGCCTGCTCGTAGAACGCGCGCGCGGCCGCGAGATCGCGCACATTGAGCTCGACGTAGCTGATGGTGTGGTGTGTTTCTGTCATGTCGGTCCACGCTACGACCGACCACCGACATCCCCGGCTGCGTCACAGTAGCCTCGGACCAGCCATGGACGTCCTCCCCGAGCACCCCGACGACCCGCCGTCGACCCTCCTGATCACGCTGACCGGCAAGGACCGGCCCGGCGTGACCGCCGCCATCTTCACGAGGCTCGCCTCGGCCGGCGTCGAGGTGCTCGACATCGAGCAGATCGTGCTGCGCCGCCGCCTCGTGCTGGGCGTGCTGGTCACGGCACCGCGCGACTGGAAGAAGCTGCGCACGGTCGTCGAGGACGTCGCGGCCGGCCTGGGCATGAACGTCGACGTCGAGCGCGGCGTCGGTGACAACAAGCTCCGCCGCGACGGCCGTTCGCACGTCACCGTCATCGGCTCCCCGCTGAAGGCCTCGGCGATGTCGGCCATCGCCGGCCGGATCGCCGACTGCGGCGCGAACATCGACCGGATCGAACGGATGGCGCGCTACCCGGTGACCGCCATCGACCTGCACGTCTCGGGCACCGACCCCGAGAAGCTGCGCGCCCTGCTGACGATCGAGGCCGCCACGCAGGGCGTCGACATCGCCGTACAGCCCGCCAACCTGATGCGCCGGGGCATGCGGCTCATCGTGATGGACGTGGACTCCACGCTCGTCCAGGGCGAGGTGATCGAGATGCTGGCCGCCCACGCGGGCCACGAGGCCGAGGTCGCCCGGGTCACGGAGGCGGCGATGCGCGGCGAGCTCGACTTCGAGGCGTCGCTCCGCCAGCGGGTCGAGCTGCTCGCCGGCGTCGACGCGTCGGCCATCGACGAGGTGTACGACGCCATCGAGCTCGCCCCCGGAGCGCGGACCATGGTGCGCACCCTGCGGAGGCTGGGCTACCGCTTCGCGATCGTCTCCGGTGGCTTCAGCCAGATCACCGACCGGCTGGCGGCCGACCTCGGCATCCACTACTCCCGTGCCAACGAGCTCGAGATCGTCGACGGCAAGCTCACCGGCCGCATCCTCGGCGAGGTCGTCGACCGAGCCGGCAAGGCCGAGGCCCTGAGGGAGTTCGCCGCCAAGGTCGGCGTCCCAGAGGCCGCTGTGATCGCGATCGGCGACGGGGCCAACGACCTCGACATGCTCAGCGCCGCGGGGCTGGGCATCGCCTACAACGCCAAGCCGCTGGTGCGCGACGCCGCCGACACGTCGGTCAACGTGCCCTACCTCGACGCGATCGTCTACCTGCTCGGCATCTCCCGCGAGGAGATCGAGGCGGCCGACGCCGAGGCCGGCTTCACCACGCCGGCGCCGCCGGTCGGCTGAGCGGTCACTGGCGCCGGCCGACCACGCAGGTCCCGTCGACCTCGTCGTCCAGCACCACCTCCGGCACGAAACCGCGCCACAGCACCCGCGAGGCCGTGGTGTCGGCCTGACGCCGGCTCGTCTCGATGATCACGACGCCGGTCGGCGCCAGCAGCGGACGCGCAGCCGCGGCGACGCGATCCTGCAGGTTCGTGCCGTCAGGACCGCCGTCGAGCGCCGCGGTGGGCTCGTGAAGCCGGGCTTCCGAGGGCATCAGCGCGATCTCGTCGGTCGGCACGTACGGCGCGTTGGCGACGAGCACGTCGACGCGGCCGACGTACTCCTGCGGCACCGAGGCCGCCATGTCGCCCACCTCGGCCCGCCCGCCGAGCGGGTCCAGGTTGAGGCGGGCGTAGTCAACGGCCACCGGGTCGTAATCGCTGGCGAAGACGGTCGCGTCGGCGCGGGCCGTCGCCATCGCGGTCGCCACGGGCGCGGCACCGCAGCACAGCTCCACGAGCAGGCCGTGGCGCGGCAGGTGCTCGAGCGCCTGGTGGAGGAGGAGCTCGCTGCGCCGCCGAGGCACGAAGACCCCCGGGCCGACCTGGATGCGCACGCCCGCGAACTCCGCCCAGCCCAGGATGTGCTCCAGCGGCTCGCCGGCGACCCGGTCGAGCACCGCCGCGGCGAGGTCGGCACCGGCGAACTGCGCGAGCAGCAGCTCCGCCTCGTCCTCGGCGAACACCGAGCCCGACTCCCGCAGCCGCGCCGCGACCTCGACGACGCCGAGCCGGTCAGCCACGGCCCACGTGGAACGCGGCGACCCGGGCCGAGCCGTCGGCCAGGTCGGCCCATGCACCGTCGTACTCGAAGACAGTGAGTGCGCAGGTCGGGTATCCGCCGGTCATCTCGAGGATCGCCGACTCGTCACCCGAGCCGTCGGAGAGCAGCTGCGCGAGGACGCCGACGGTCGGGTTGTGGCCGATCACCAGCACCGACCGGGCCGAGGCGGGCACGAGGCGGAGCAGGTCGAGGGCGGCGTCCGGTCCGGCGGCGTACAGAGCGGTCTCGAAGTCGGGCTCCACCGACCAGTCAGCCGCCTCCGCGACGGCGTCCCAGGTCTGCCTGGTGCGCTCGGAGCTCGACACCAGGACGTGGTCGGGCACGAAGCCGCGCGCGGCCAGCCAGGCGCCCGCCTCGGTGGCGTCGGCGCGTCCGCGCTCGGTGAGCTCGCGCCCCTTGTCGGACGCGCCGACCTGCTCGGCCTTGGCATGACGCATGACGACCATGAGGCGCGAGGAGGGGGCGGAGTCCGTGTGCACCGGCCTAGTGTGACTGCCGATAACCTCCCTGTCATGCCTGCACACTCCCCTGGTCCGCTGCTGATCATCGGCGGCGCCGAGGACAAGCTCCACAAGCGCAGCATCCTGAAGGAGTTCGTGACCTCCAGCGGGGGCTCGGAGGCCCGGATCGCGGTGATCCCCACGGCGTCCTCGCTCGGTGACGAGGTCGTCGAGGTGTACGACGCCCTGTTCCGCAGGCTCGGCGCGGCCGACGTGGTGCCGGTGCGCCCCGAGAGCCGCGACGACGCCCACGACCCCGAGCTGCTGGCCCGACTGGCGTCGGCGACCGGCATCTTCATGACCGGCGGCAATCAGCTCAAGCTCTCCGCGATCGTCGCCGGCACGCCGCTGGCGGAGGCGATCGTCGACGCCCACGAGCGGGGCGTCGTGGTGGCGGGCACGTCGGCGGGGGCGAGCATCCAGTCGTCGCACATGGTCGCCTTCGGCGTGGGCGGGGCCACCCCCAAGCAGCGGATGACGCAGGTGGCCGCCGGCCTCGGGCTGGTCCGGTCGAGCGTGATCGACCAGCACTTCGACCAGCGCAACCGCTACGGTCGGCTGCTCATGATCGTGAGCCAGTCCCCGCAGCTCCTCGGCATCGGGGTCGACGAGGACACCGCCGCCGTCGTGACGCACGAGGACGGTCGCGAGGTGCTGCGGGTGGCCGGCCGCGGCGCCGTGACGATCTTCGACGGGACCCACATGGTGACCAACGCCTACGAGGCCAAGAGGTCGTCGCCGCTGCTGGCCAGCGGCGTCGTGCTCCACGTGCTGCCGACCGGGCAGAAGTTCGACCTGACCCACCGCCGACTCGTGCCCCGTGCGGCCGAGATCGCGCCCGAGGACGCCGCCGAGATCGCCGAGGCGCAGCAGGACATGCGCCAGCTCGCCCGAGACATCGCCGCCGCCGACCGGTCGCCCCAGGCGCTGCGCGCACGGATGGCCCGCAAGCGACCGGCGCGACCAGCCCGCGACTCCCCCACCTCCCCCGACGGAGACCACTCATGAGCGAGCGCCCCACCCCCGACCTGACGATCCTCGAGACCCGCGTCTACCGCGGCGCGAACATCTGGTCCTACGACAAGGCCATCCACCTGGTGGTCGACCTGGGCTCGCTCGAGCAGTTCCCCACCAACACCCTGCCGGGCTTCACCGACGAGCTCGTCGCGATGCTCCCCGGGCTGCGGGAGCACTCGTGCTCCCGGGGGCGGCGCGGCGGCTTCCTCGAGCGGCTCACCGAGGGCACCTGGCTGGGTCACGTCTCCGAGCACGTGGCGCTGGCGCTCCAGCAGGTGGTCGGCCACGACATCCGCCGCGGCAAGACCCGGCAGGTCAAGGGCAGGCCCGGTGTCTACAACGTCATCTACGGGTACGTCGACGAGCAGGTCGGCCTGCTGGCCGGCCGGCTCGCCGTACGCCTGGTCAACCACCTCGTGCAGGGCGACCCCGACCTGGACTGGGAGTCGGAGCTCGAGAGCTTCATCCTGCGCGCCGAGCGGGCGGCCTTCGGCCCGTCGACGCAGGCGATCCTGGACGAGGCGGTGTCGCGCGACATCCCGTGGCTCCGCCTCAACCAGCACTCGCTGGTGCAGCTCGGCCAGGGCGTCCACGCCAAGCGGATCCGCGCCACGATGACCTCCAACACCTCCTCGATCGCGGTGGACATCGCCTCCGACAAGGACCTGACGACCAAGCTGCTCGGCGCGGCCGGCCTGCCGGTGCCCAAGCAGGACTCCGTGCGTACGGCGGAGGACGCCGTCACGGTCGCCGACCGGATCGGCTACCCGGTCGTGGTCAAGCCGCTCGACGGCAACCACGGCCGCGGCGTGTGCCTGAACCTGCAGGGCGCCGACGAGGTGCGCGAGGCGTTCCCGATCGCCGCCGACCAGTCGCGGCGCGGCTGGGTGGTCGTGGAGTCGTTCGTGACGGGCAAGGACTACCGCTGCCTGATCATCAACGGCCGCATGGAGGCCATCGCCGAGCGGGTGCCGGCCCACGTCGTCGGTGACGGCACCTCCACCGTCGAGCAGCTGGTCGAGCTGACCAACGCCGACCCGCGACGCGGGGTCGGCCACGAGAAGGTGCTCACCCGGATCAAGGTCGACGACGCCGCCATCGAGGTGCTGGCCGGCCAGGGTCATCGGCTCGACTCCGTGCCCGACCGGGGCGAGATGGTCAAGCTCGCGCTGACCGGCAACATGTCGACCGGCGGCATCTCGATCGACCGCACCTTCGAGGCGCACCCCGAGAACGTCGAGATCGCGGAGGAGGCCGCGCGGATGATCGGCCTCGACATCGCCGGCATCGACTTCATCTGTCCCGACATCACCGAGCCGGTGCGCGAGACCGGCGGCGCGATCTGCGAGGTCAACGCGGCCCCGGGCTTCCGGATGCACACGCACCCCACCATCGGCGAGCCGCAGTTCATCTCCAAGCCGGTCGTCGACATGCTCTTCCCGCCCGGCACGCAGAGCCGGATCCCGATCGTCGCGGTCACCGGCACCAACGGCAAGACCACGACGAGCCGGATGATCAGCCACATCTTCAAGGGCATGGGCCGCAAGGTCGGGATGACCTCGACCGACGGGGTCGTCATCGACGAGCGTCTGATCATCAAGGCCGACGCGTCAGGCCCGCGCAGCGCGCGGATGGTGCTCCAGAACCCCCGCGTCGACTTCGCGGTCTTCGAGGTCGCCAGGGGCGGGATCCTGCGCGAGGGTCTCGGCTACGAGCGCAACGACGTGGCCGTCGTACTCAACGTGCAGCCCGACCACCTCGGCCTGCGCGGCATCGACACCGTCGAGCAGCTCGCCGACGTGAAGGCGGTGCTGGTCGAGGCCGTGCCGCGCGACGGGCACGCCGTACTCAACGCCGACGACCCGCTGGTGCGCGAGATGCGCCGGCGCTGCTCGGGGCAGGTGGTGTGGTTCTCGATGGAGGAGCCCGGGTCCGAGGTGCGCGAGATGATCGACGCGCACTGCCGCCGGGGCGGCAAGGCGCTGGTGCTCAACCCGTCCGACCGCGGCGAGATGATCGTGGTCAAGCACGGACGCCGCGAGATGCAGCTGGCGTGGACCCACCTGCTGCCCGCGACGTTCGGCGGTCGGGCCCGGATGAACGTCCAGAACGCGCTCGGAGCGGCCGCGGCGTCGTTCGCGGCCGGCGCGCCGCTCCACGACATCCGGCAGGGCCTGCGCACCTTCTCCACCAGCTACTACCTCTCCCCAGGCCGGCTCAACGAGGTCGAGGTCGACGGCGTCAACGTGATCGTCGACTACTGCCACAACGCCCCCGGCATGAAGATGCTCGGAGACTTCGTCGACCGGGTGGGCGAGTCGCTGGAGTCGTCGCACGACCTGGCCCGGCCCTCGCGCATCGGCATCATCGCCACCGCCGGCGACCGGCGCGACGAGGACATGCGCCAGCTCGGCCACATCGCCGCGCAACACTTCGACGTGGTCATCATCCGCGAGGACGAGGCCCTGCGCGGCCGCGAGCGCGGCGACATCGCCAGCCTGGTGACCGAGGGCGTCAAGGACGCGATGGCCGGCGGCGCGCGGTGCAAGCAGGTCGAGACGGTGCTCGAGGAGATCATGGCCGTACGCCGAGCGATGAGCCGCGCCAACAAGGGCGACCTCGTCGTGGTGTGCGTCGACAAGCACGGGGCGGTGATGGCGGAGCTGGAGAACTGGTCCAAGACCGCCCAGGCCGGCTCGGGAGCCTCCGAGGACACACCCACCGCCGACCCTGACTACGTGCCGGCGGCCACCGATGAGTGACGTCGTCGACGGGCACGGCGCCGCACACCGCCGACTGCGGGCCGAGGCCTGCTGGGAGCTGCACGACTTCTCCCAGGGCCGTGGCTTCGAGATCGGGCCGCTGGACTCACCGCTCGTCCGCCGCGACGAGGCCGACGTGCGCTACGTCGACGTCTACTCCACCTCCCACCTGAGGGAGCGCTACGCCGGCAACCCCGACGTCATCTTCGACGAGATCCAGGACGTCGACTTCTCCCTCATCGAGGACGACGGCACCGCCCACACGCTCGCCGAAGCACTCGCGCCTGGCGGACCCTACGACTGGGCGGTCGCCTCCCACGTGGTCGAGCACGTGCCCGACCTCGTCGGCTGGCTGGACCAGCTGGCGCGCGTCGTCGTCGACGGCGGCGCCCTGGTGCTCGCCGTACCCGACAAGCGCTACTGCTTCGACGTGCACCGCCCACTCACGACCGTCGGCCAGGTGCTCGCCGCGCACGAGTCCGGCCAGACGCGGCCCGACGTACGCGCCGTCTACGACTCCAACAGCGCCGCGGCCGACGTCGACACCGGCCGGCTGTGGGGCGGCGAGCGGCCGCCCGGCTACGCCGCCCGCAGCCACGACGCGGCGTACGTCGAGAGCATGCTCGAGATGACGCGGCGCGGCGACTACGTCGACAGCCACGTGTGGGTCTTCACCCCCGACTCCCTCGTCGAGCAGCTGCACGAGCTCCGCCTGCTCGGCCTCGTCGAGTGGTACGTCGACGAGCTGCAGCCCACGCCCCCCCAACGAGCTGGAGTTCAGGGCGCGCCTGCGTCGGATCGCGCGCGGCACCGACCCCCGGGCCGACCAGCCCGGCGAGGTGGCGCTGCCGCACGACCTACCCGGCTGGCTGCACGACGCGCACGCCGCCCGCGCTGCCCTGGCCGAGGCAGAGCGGGGGCGGGCGCGCGCGAGCGCCGGCTGTCGAAGGCGCGCGTCGAACTGCGGCGTACCCGTCGAGAGCTGAAGCGCCTGCGGGCCTCCCGCCAGTGGCGCCTCGGCGGCGTCGTGCTCCGGCCGGCGCGGGTGCTGGGGCGGCTCAGGGGGCGGTGAGGGGGGCCGCCTCTGGAGTCACCGGATATCCGGTGACTCCCGGGGTTCGTGGCCTTTGCGAAGCGCACAAACCCCACGACTCGCCCGCAAACCCCGAGTACGGCGCGCCGTTCACGCGGTCGCCAGCCTGACCTTCGCCGCCAGCGTCTCAGGGGTGTCGGCCGTGCCGCCGTGGGTGGCCAGCCAGTCGTAGCACTCCTGCCGCTCCGCGTGGCACATCAGGCCGACAACGTCTCCTGGCTCGGCCTGCGCGACCATCGCGGCGAGGCACTCGAGCTCGGTCGGATAGGACTCGATCTCCGTGACTCCGACCCGGGCGGCGCCGGCGCGGAGCAGGGCGTCGAGCTCGGCCACGCTGCGACCGCGGAGGTATTGCTGCTTGTGGCCGATGGCCACGACATCGCTGTCGCGCGCTCCGATCTCGCCCAGCATCTCGATCAGGTCGTCGGTACGGTCGCCGACCGCGCCCAGGCCGAGGACCAGGCGACGGCCGGGCGCGCGGACGCCGTTCATGATCTCGATCATCGCCTCCAGGCCGGCCTCGTTGTGCGCGAGGTCCATGACGACCGAGACGGCCCCGGACGGGACGGGCACCGTGAAGAAGTTCATCCGGCCCGGGTTGTGCTTGGGGTCGGGCCGGAACGTCCGCAGCCCCTCGATCACCACGTCGCGCGGGATGCCCATCGCAAGCGACGCCGACGCGGCGGCGAGGGAGTTCTCGACGTTGAAGCGCGATAGTCCGGCGAGCGTCATCGGCACGTCGACCAGCTGGATCAGGGGGTCGGGGTCCGCTCCGGGCTGCAGCACGCACAGCCAGCCGTCGATGACCGTCGTGGCACGCCCGCCCTCGCCGAGCACCTCGCGGAGGCCCGGTGAGTCGGGGTCGCGGGAGAACACCCACGGCCTGGCCACGATGACCGAGCGCATCGCGTAGACCCGCGGGTCGTCGGCGTTCAGCACGGCCCAACCCTGCCTGCGTGTGATCCGGGGCACGACCGCCTTCACCTCGGCGAGCTGGTCGAGGGTGTCGATGCCCTGCTGGCCCAAGTGGTCGGCGGTGACGTTGGTGACCACGGAGACGTCGTTGCGGGTCAGCCCGATGCCCTTGAGCAGGATGCCGCCGCGGGCGGTCTCGGTCACCGCCAGCTGCACGTTGTGCGCCAGCACGCGTCCCGCGCCGCTCGGGCCGGAGTAGTCACCGGCCTCGACCAGCTCGCCGTCGACGTAGATGCCGTCGGTACTGGACCAGCCCACGCGCAGGCCGTTGCCACGTGCGATGTGGGCGATCATCCGGCTCGTCGTCGTCTTGCCGTTGGTGCCGGTCACCGCGACCACGGGCACCTTCGGGGTGATCGTCTGCGGGACGGGACCCCGAGGCGACTCGGCGACCCGCGCCGCGGCCGCGCTGACCAGACCGTCGACGTCGGTGCTCGGCAGGTGGTCGATCACGTCGGCCACGGCCTTCCCCATCGCCTCGGCCCGCTCGCGGTTGCGCCACGGGAAGGCCACCACGACCTGGTTGGCGTCACTCGAGGACCGCACGCGTAGGGCGAGCCGCGCCGTACCCGACTCCGCGGCGACGGCCCGCACCAGCCTCTCCACGGCGCGCAGCGCGAACCGCTGCCGGAACCCGGTTCCGGGCTCGCCCGGCCGCGCGTTCCTCAGGCCGATCCGCCTGGCGAAGCGGACCGCCCGGTCCGTCGGGGCGGTGGCGATCGACCCGATGTCGAGCGTCAGCTTGATGGCGGCCCGGGGGAAGTAGAGGTTCGGACCCTCTAGCACACGCAGCTCGACGAGGGAGGTCACGACGGAACCGTACTTCGTCCACTCTCCCTCGCCCCAGCGGTGCCTCAGCCACATTCCATGGCCGGCCGAACGTGGGTGAGCCACCGCTCGGATCACCCGGCCCGGCGGGGCGGTGCGTCGGCCACATTCCACGGCCGGCCAAAGGTGGCTCAGCCACCGCTCGGACCACCCGGCCTGTCGGGGCGGTGCGTCAGCCACATTCCACGGCCGGCCAAAGGTGGCTCAGCCACCGCTCGGACCACCCGGCCTGTCGGGGCGGTGCGCCAGCCACATTCCACGGCCGGCCAAAGGTGGCTCAGCCACCGCTCAGATCACCGGCCCCGTGGGGCGGTGCCTCAGCCACAATCCGAAGACTGTCGAACGTGGCTAGCTCACCGATCGGAACCGGCGAGAGGAGACGGGCACCCGACCGAAAAGCGACCTCCAGCGCCGTCCCACCTCGGGTGGCGGCCCGTCGTACCCGCCGCTCAGCAGCTCGCGGTAGACCTCCGCGACCACCGTGCGGGGGCGACCCAGCTTCTCCCTGGTCACCTGGACGTAGCGGACCTGGTGCCGGCGCATCACGGCGTACCGGTCGATGTCGGAGGAGTACTGCGCCCGGTCCTCCTGATGGTGGCCGCCCTCGTACTCCACCGCGACGCCCCACCTCGCGAACCACAGGTCGGCGAGGATGGCCAGCTCCCCCGTCAGGTCGACGGGGACGTTGAGCTCGGGATCGGGCAGGTCGGCGAAGGTCAGGACCGCCCGGACCTCCGACTCCCTGAGCGACCGGGATCTGCCGTTGAGATGCGGCAGGATCCAGAGCGTCTCCATCGCTCCCCGGCGCCACAGCTGACCCGTCGCGAGGGCCGCGATCGAGTCGAGGGTCGTGTGCCCGTGGTGCAGCAGCCAGTCGCCCACCTTGATCGCATCGAGCACCCGAGCCTCGGCGCAGTAGGCGAGGTAGGCGGCCGCAGGGACCACTCCCACGTCGTCGGTGGGCGGCATCAGGACGGTGCGGTGCAGCATCACGCCCTCCATCGCCAGGTGCAGGTCCCCCGTCACGACGAACCGCACCGGGCTGTGCGGGCCGTAGTCGAGGCCCAGCTGCTGGAGCCGCGTGATGCCGGTGGTGCGAGCCTCCGTCGGCAGGGCCAGCGCGGCGGCGGTCACGTGCTCCTCGTCACTGAGCCGGTGGTCGCGATGCCGATAGACCCGCGGGTGCACCCGCACGAAGCGCGTGCCCTCGAGGACGCGCGCCGGGATGCCCGCGGCGAGTGCCGTCGTACGCGAGAAGGGTCCGTGGAGGAGCTCGTCGGGGATCCGGTGCACAACCGCCATGCCACCGCAGCGCCACGGCGCGCGCGAGCAGCCTCCGGAGCGACTGTGGAGTACGGCGCGTCGGGCGTCGCTGTGGACGGGATCCGGGCCGGATCCTGCCGGTCACCCAGCTGGGCGGTGCGTCAGCCACAGTCCGGAAGCTGCGGAATGTGGCTAGCTCACCGCTCCAGCGAGAGCGACGGGAAAGACCGGGAAAGAACCGGAAAGCCGGGAACAGACGGCGAGCGGGCCCCTCAGAGCCCCATCGCGTGGAAGCCACCGTCGACGTGCACGATCTCGCCGGTGGTCGCCGGGAAGAAGTCGGAGAGCAGAGCACACACAGCCTTGGCGGTGGGCGCGTGGTCGGCCTCGTCCCAGCCCAGGGGGGCGCGGTCCTTCCACGCCGACTCAAGGTCCTCGAAGCCCGGGATCGCCTTGGCGGCCAGCGTCTTGAGCGGGCCTGCGGACACCAGGTTGCAGCGGATGCCGTCGGGGCCCAGGTCACGGGCGAGGTAGCGGGAGGTCGACTCCAGCGCCGCCTTCGCCACCCCCATCCAGTCGTACGCCGGCCACGCGATGCTCCCGTCGAACGTCAGCCCGACGATCGAGCCGCCCTCGCCCATCAGCGGGCGGGCGGCCACGGCCAGCGACTTCAAGGAGTACGACGACACGTGCAGCGCCTGGGCGACGTCCTCCCAAGGCCCCTGCATGAACTTGCCCCCGAGCAGCGTCTCGGGGTTGCCGTACGCGATCGAGTGGACGACCCCGTCGAGCCCGTCGACGTGCTCGCGTACAGCGTCGGCCAGGCCCTCGAGGTGGGCCGGGTCGGTGACGTCGAGCTCGATCACCGGGGGCTCCGACGGGAGCCGCTTGGCGATCCGGCGGGTGATGCCGAGGGCCCGGCCGAAGTTGGAGATGAGCACGGTGGCGCCCTGCTCCTGGGCCACCTTGGCGGTGGCGAACCCGATGGAGGAGTCCATCGTCACGCCCGCCACCAGGATGCGCTTGCCGTCGAGGATCCCCATGTCAGTGCCCCATTCCGAGTCCACCGTCGACCGGGATGACTGCCCCGGTGACGTACGCCGCGCCGTCGGAGGCCAGCCACGCGACCGCGGACGCGACTTCGTCCGGGGTGGCGTAGCGCCCCAGCGGCACCTGGTCCTTGATCTTGCTCTTCTGGTCGTCGGTGAGCACCGCCGTCATGTCGGTCTCGACGAAGCCGGGGGCCACGACGTTCGCCGTGATCGAGCGACTGCCCAGCTCGCGTGCGAGCGAGCGGGCCATGCCGACGAGCCCGGACTTGGAGGCGGCGTAGTTGACCTGGCCGGCCGAGCCGAGCAGCCCGACCACCGACGAGATGAAGATGATGCGGCCGCGACGCAGCCGGAGCATGCCCTTGGCCGCTCGCTTGGCCAGCCTGAAGGAGCCGGTGAGGTTGGTGGCGATGACGCTGTCCCAGTCGTCGTCGGACATCCGCAGCACCAGCGTGTCGGCGGTGATGCCCGCGTTGGCGATCAGCACCTCGACCGGCCCATGTGCCTCCTCGATCTCCGCGAAAGCGGCATCTACGGCGCCCTGGTCGGTGATGTCGCACCGCACGTCGAGGGCGCCATCGGGCGCTCCCCCGCTGCGGGTCGTCACCGCGACCTTGTCGCCGTTGGCGATGAACGCCTCTGCGATGGCGCGACCGATGCCCCGGTTGCCACCGGTGACCAGGACCGAACGGGGTTCACTCACGGGCCACGACGCTAGCCATTACCGAGGGGTAGGCCCAAACGGTCAGTGGCAGGGAGCAGGTCACTCGTCCTCCAGCCTGAAGCCGACCTTCATGCCGACCTGGTAGTGCTCGACGGCGCCGTCCTTGGCCTGGCCACGGATCTGCGTGACCTCGAACCAGTCGATGTGGCGCAGCGTCTGCCCGGCGCGCGAGATGCCGTTCTCGATCGCCTCGTCGATGCCGTCGGGCGAGGTGCCGACGATCTCGGTGACGCGGTAGGTGCGGTTGGACATGGTCTCTCCTGATGGGTCTGGGGGGATCTGCATCGTAGCGACGTACAGTGGCAGGCATGGCTCGCCGGCACGCCCACGACGACGCGGCCGCGGTCAGGATCACGACAGCCGCCGCCAGTCGCGAGGCCGACATCTCCGCCCGGCAGCGCCGCTACGTCATCTCCATGACGATCCGCACCCTCTGCTTCGTCGGCGCGATCCTCGTCGGGCCGGGCTGGCTGCGCTGGGTGCTGGTGGCCGGAGCCTTGCTGCTGCCCTACGTCGCCGTCGTCATGGCGAACGTCGCCGAGCCCCGCTCCGACGGCTTCGAGCTGCGCCAGGACCTGTCCCGGAATGCGCTCCCAGCCGGCCCGGATGAGCCATTCAGGACACCTCCGTCCGATCCCCGTGCATACCCCGACCCGCCCGGCCGACAGGGCCCCCTGTGAGTTGGAATTCGGTCTCGTTCATGCAAGGATCGGCGCGATGAGTTCAGCATCCCCCGTCTGAATTCGTCGTGGTGCCGGACGGCTTCCCCCGTGGCTGTCCGGCACCTCTCATTTCGCCGCAGCCGCTCGCGCGAGGAGCCATGGACCAGCCCGACGAGGTCGACCTCTGCTCGGCCAAGGGCTGCACCGCCCCGGCTGTCTGGGCGCTCCAGTGGAACAACCCCCGCATCCACACGGCGGATCGCCGCAAGACGTGGCTGGCGTGCGACGAGCACCGGGAGAGCCTCTCGGCCTTCCTCTCCGCCCGCCAGTTCCTGCGTGACGTCGTGCCCCACTCCCACTGAGGAGTACGCCGGGCGCCCAGCCGCGGAGATCAGCCGCGGAGATCAGCCGCGGAGATCAGCCGCGGAGATCAGCCGCGGAGGTCAGCCGCCGATCGCCGACATCGGCCGCGTGGGCTGGAGGAAGCTCGGGTCGTCGATGCCGTGACCCGCGAGCTTTCCGCGCATCGCGATCACCCAGCGCTCCGCGATCTCCTCGTCGTCGGCGCCCGAGCGCAGCGCCGTACGCAGGTCGGACTCGCTGCGGGCGAACAGGCAGTTGCGCACCTGCCCGTCGGCCGTGAGGCGCACCCGGTCGCAGTCACCGCAGAACGGCCGGGTCACCGAGGCGATGATGCCGACCGTGGCCGGGCCGCCGTCGACGCTGAACAGCTCGGCCGGGGCGCTGCCGCGCGGCTCCACGGCGGGGCTCAGGTCGAACTCCGGCTCCAGCCGCGCGAGGATCTCCTCGGCGGTGACCATCTCCGTGCGTGACCAGTCGTGCTGGGCGTCGAGGGGCATCTGCTCGATGAAGCGGAGGTGGTATCCCTCCGCGATGCACCAGCGCAGCAGCTCGGCTGCCTGGTCGTCGTTGACGCCGCGCAGCAGCACCGCGTTGATCTTGACCGGGCCCAGGCCGGCGTCGCGCGCAGCGGCCAGGCCGGAGATGACGTCGTGCAGCCGGTCGCGCCGGGTGATCTGGGCGAAGGTCTCGGGGCGGATGGTGTCGAGGCTGACGTTGACGCGGTCGAGGCCGGCGTCGGCCAGCGTCCGGGCGGTGCGGGTCAGGCCCAGGGCGTTGGTGGTGAGCGAGGTCTCGACGCCGCCCAGCTCGTGAGTGCGCCGCACGATGTCGGGCAGGCCGCGGCGCAGCAGCGGCTCGCCACCGGTGAAGCGCACCTCGCGGACACCCAGCTGCCGGACGCCGATCGTGACCAGCCGCACCACCTCGTCGTCGGTGAGCGTCTGCTCGGTCGGCAGCCAGTCGAGTCCCTCGGCCGGCATGCAGTAGGAGCAGCGAAGGTTGCAGCGGTCGGTCAGGGACACGCGCAGGTCCGTGGCCACCCGGCCGAATCGGTCTTCCAGTGCGTGAGTCACCCACCCATCCTAGGCGCTGCGCCCAGCCTGGCCGTCGGGTGGACCACGGCGCAGATTAACCTCGTGCGAGTGCGACGCATCGGGTTCCTGCTCAGCCGTAGGTGGCTGGTGTTCCTCGTCGTCGTCATCGCGCTCGCCTGGCTGGCATGGCGCCTCGGTGAGTGGCAGTTCGACCGGCTGGCCGACCGCAAGGAGCGCAACGCCATCATCGAGCGCAACGAGGCCCTGCCACCGGCGCCCGTGACCGAGGTGCTCGCCGTGGGCGACGAGGTGGGCGCGGACGAGCAGTGGCGGGTCGTGGAGGCCACCGGCACGTACGACGTCGACGACACGGTCGTGGTGCGCTACCGCTCCCGCGACGGCGCGTCGGGCGTCGACCTGGTCGTCCCCCTCGTGCTCGACGACGGCACGTCGCTGCTCGTCGACCGCGGCTGGGTGGCCGCCGACGCCGACAGCACGCCCGACGAGCTGCCGCAGCCACCGGCCGGCGAGGTCACCATCACCGCGTGGGTCCGACAGGACGGAACGGGAGGCAGCACGACCGTCACCGACCACTCGACCCGGGCCATCTCCAGTGAGCGCATCGGCGAGGCCCTCGACCGGCCCGTGCTCGGCGGCTTCGCCGACCTCAGGTCCGAGTCACCGGAGCCCGAGACCCCCCTGCGGCAGGCGGAGCTGCCTGAGCTCGACAACGGACCGCACTTCTTCTACGGGCTGCAGTGGTGGTTCTTCGGCCTGCTCGCCGTGTTCGGCTTCTTCTACCTGGTGTACGACGAGTGGCGAGGCGTCCGGCGACCGTCCCGTCGACACGGGAGTCACGCGGACGACCCGCCTGAGCCCGCGGCCGACCTGGAGCACGACGCCCACCAGGGATGACGCTGCCGACACCCCGGCGGGAGACGGCTACGTCAGCCAGGCGTTGCGCTGCACCACGGGCAGTCGCTCCCAGGCCTGTCCGAGCCCCGCCGTACGACCGGCGCGCAGCGCGGCCAGCAGGACCAGGACGAGGGCGTAGACGAGGTGGTCGTCCATGAACGGGTTGTTGGCGGGCGGCAGCACGGCTGTCCACATCATGATGAGGAGGGCTGCCCCCGAGGCCGCGGCGACGCGCATGGCGATGCCGAGCATCAGGGCGGACCCGATGGCCAACAGGCTGGCCATGAAGAGCCAGTCGGCCCAGGCCGCGCCGGCGATGTCGTTGTAGATGCCCTTGAACGGTCCCGCCGCGGCGAAGGACAAGAAGCCCTCCGTGGGGCTGCCGCCGTTGAGCCACGAGTCGGCCCTGGCCGTCGCGTAGCCGAAGCCGAAGACCTTGTCGAGGAAGGCCCACAGGAACACCCAGCCGAGGCTCAGCCGGAGCGCGGCGGACGCGTAGCGCACCACCTGGGCGGCCTTCGTCTCGGTGGCGGGAGGCTCGACGGGGGCGAAGGTCGCGTTGGGGAGGCGGGCGTCCTGGTCGCGGGACTGGGTGGTGCGCATGGTGTCCTCCTGGACAGTCGGGCGCTGCTGACGAGCCCACGCTCCCGCGATGGCGGAGCTGCGGTCAGAGGAGGACGTCGGGCCTCTACGGGACCAAGGTCAGTGCGGCTCGGGAGCTGCCCGGTCAGGGCTGCGGGTGCTGCGCCGCGAAGACCGCGGCCTGCGTACGACGCTCGAGGCCGAGCTTGACGAACAGTGCCGACACGTAGTTCTTGACCGTCTTCTCCGCCAGGAACATCTCCTCGGCGATCTGCCGGTTGGTCAGGCCCTTGCCGATCAGGTCGAGGATGCGCTTCTCCTGGGTCGTGAGCGACGCCAGGGCGGCGTCCTCCTCCGGGCCCGACCGGAGCCGGTCCAGGACCTTCTCCGTCACGGCGGGGTCCAGCATCGACTGGCCGGCCGCGACCCGCCGCACCGTCTCGACGAGGTCGTTGCCGCGGATCTGCTTGAGCACGTAGCCGGCGGCACCGGCCATGATCGCCGCGAAGAGCGCGTCGTCGTCGTCGTACGACGTGAGGATCAGCGCGGCGATCGACGGATCCTGAGACCGGACCTCTCGGCACACGTCGACGCCGGAGCCGTCCGGCAGGCGCCCGTCGAGGACCGCGACGTCCGGCCGCAGCGCCGGGATGCGGCGTACGGCCTCCCGGGCCAGCCCGGACTCGCCCACGACCTCGATGTCACCCTGGCTCTCGAGGAGCTCGCGCAGACCACGCCGGACGATCTCGTGGTCGTCCAGGAGGAAGACCCGGATCTTGGGCGTGGGCTCGGCGGTCATGCACCCACGCTACGCGCCGTCCGGCCCGGCGCAGCCGATCGAGGAGCGCGGAGCCCGCGCCGACAGGACCAACGTCCCAAGCATCTCTGACGGAGTCCCCTGCCCCGAGGGGCGCCCGGCGACCAGCGTGGGGGCATCCGTTCCGAGGAGGACCGCCGCATGATCGACATCCAGAACCGTGGGCACCACGGCGCCGTGGCAGTCGCCCCGGTCAGCGGCTCGTCCCGGCGCCGCCCCCGCGGGGCCGTGGTGGTCGGCGTGGACGGCTCCGCACGCAACCGGGCCGCGGTCGCATGGGCGGTGCACGAGGCCGCGTCGACGGCCCGGTCGCTGACCTTGGTCTCCGTCCTGGGTGACTACGAGGTGCCGATCCCCCACCACTCCGTCGGCACCGACGAGGACCGGGACTGGAAGATGCTCCGCCGGCTGGCCTCGGACATCGCCCGGGACCGGCCGGAGCTGACGGTGTGCCACGAGATGGACGCCGACGGCACGGTCACGGCCCTCCTCGCCCGGTCGGTGGACCAGGGCCTGCTCGTCGTCGGCAAGCGCGGTCTCGGCACCTTCGCCCGCGCCCTGATCGGATCCACCTCGATCGCCGTCGCGGGCCGGTCCCGCGTGCCCGTGGTGGTCGTCCCCGACAGCTGGGCAGGGATCCGGCACGGGCACCAGCCGGTCGTGGTCGGCCTCGACCCCAACGACGAGCACTCGGAGGCTCTGGCCTACGCGTTCACCGCGGCCCGTCGCCGCGGTGTCACGCTGGTGGTCGCGCACGGCTGGGAGACCCAGCCGATGCTGGTCCGCAGCACCTCCGCCACCTGTGTCGATGCCGCGTACTGGAAGGAGCACGGCCTGCGTCGGGTCAGCGACGCCGTCGCCGCCCTGCGCGCGGAGTTCGACGACGTCCGTGTCGAGCTGGTCCACCGACGAGGGCATCCCGCGACGGTGCTCCTCGAGCTCGCCGAGGACGCCCAGCTCCTGGTCGTCGGCCGGCACGACGACGGCCGGCTGGGCGGGTTCGCGTTCGGGTCCGTCACGCGAAGCGTCCTGCACCACGCCGAGGTGCCGGTAGCCGTCGTACCCTCCGCGAGCCTCCGCCGACCTCGGTGAAGGACGCGGGCGACGTGGTGGGGCAGGGCGCCGGCGGCGTCCGGCCGCCCGGCACGGGCTCCCGGGCCGCGCGGGCGTACGACGCGAGCATGGGACTGCCCGTGCCCAGCGCGGCCGATTCAGGGGAGCTCCCGACAGAGGTTCGGGGACGGGACGCGCTGCGCACGGCGGCGGTGCGAGCCACGCTCGCACCCTCCGTCCTGCGCACGGAGCCGTGGCGCCTGGTGCTGACCGGCACGTCGCTGGAGGTGCGCGCCGACTGGCACCGCCGGCTGCGGGCCCTCGACCCGGCCGGCCGACAGCTCGTGATCAGCTGCGGACGGGCGGTCCTCAACGCCCGGGCCGCGCTGGCCGATGCCGACCGCGCGGTCCTGGTCGAACGCCCCCCGGCACCGGCGGACCCGAACCTCCTCGCGCTCCTCTCCCTGCTCGGCGAGGGTGGCGGGGATCCCTCGCTCGCCCGGCTGGCCGCCGCCATCACGGATGCCCGGACCTCGGCACCCCCGGTCGTGGCCGAGGAGGTGATGGTGCCTCCCTCGGTCGCCTTCCTGCGTGCTGCTGCCAGGACGCACGACGTCACCCTCGATGTGGTGTCCGAACCCGGGCAGCTTCTTCTGGCAGCGCGGCTCAGCCGCCTGGCCCTGTTGCAGCAGGAGTCGGATCCCGCGTGTCACGCCGAGCTGCGCGCCTGGAACAGCACACCGCTCGAGGACGGTGCGGATCCCGTCTACAGGCAGGTGATGGTCATCTTGGGGACGAGCCGGGACACCCGCGTGGACTGGCTGCGCACGGGCGAGGCCCTCCAGCAGCTCGCTCTCGAGGCGAGGGGCTCCTTCTCGGTCCACCTCCTTCCCCACCTGATCGAGAGCCCCCTGGCCCGGGAGGAGCTGCGCACCGGGATGGGGCTCGGCGTACACCCCCAGGTGGTCCTCCAGCTGGCACCTCCGGTGTCCGGGCCTGCGACGCGTCGCCGCCGGCTGGTGGACGTGCTCTCGGTCGAAGACTGATCACGGCCCGAAAACGGGTCTACCGTGCAGACATGCCCCCGGCGAGCCCCGAACGCGACGCGACCGTCGGGAGCGCGCCCTCCCCCGCCGGGGTCGAGGGCCCGCGCCTCGAGCTGGACGTCCTGCTCAGGCAGCTCGTCGACCGCGCCGAGGACGTCATCGCCACCCAGGGACGACTGAGGGGCCTGCTGCACGCCAACGAGCTCATCCTGGGCGACCTCGCGCTGCCCGTCGTCCTGCGCCGGATCGTCGAGGCGGCCGCAGAGCTGGTGCACGCCAGGTACGCCGCTCTGGGGGTCATCGGGCCCGACAAGGGCCTCGAGCAGTTCATCCAGGTCGGCGTCGACGAGGAGACCGCGGGCCGGATCGGCCACCTCCCCGAGGGCAAGGGCCTGCTGGGCGCTCTGGTCGACGACCCCCGCGCCATCCGGCTGCGGAACATGGCGGACGATCCCAGGTCGGTCGGCTTCCCCGAGCACCATCCGCCGATGGCCGGCTTCATCGGGGTCCCCATCCGCATCAGGGACGAGGTCTTCGGCAACCTGTACCTGTCCGAGCGCGAGGTCGGCGAGTTCACCGTCGAGGACGAGGAGCTGGTCTCGGCCCTGGCCGTGACCGCGGCGTCGGCCATCCAGAACGCCCGGCTGTACGCCGAGGCTCGTCGCCGCCAGGACTGGCTCCAGGCGGCCACCGAGGTCACCCGTCAGCTGCTCACCCTCGACGGGGCCGAGCCGCTGGGCCTGATCGCGCACCGGCTCACGGACCTGTCGGACGCCGACGTGGTCACCGTGGCCCTCCCCACGCACGACGGGACGCAGCTGATGATCGAGGTGGCCACCGGAGAGCATGCCGAGGAGCTGACCGCGATCACCTACGCGGCCGCCGGCACCATCTCGGGTCTCGCCATCGACAGCGGTGAGCCCATCCTCATCGGCGACGTGGCCGACGCGCCGGAGATCAGGGTCCACCTGTCCGACGTGGTGAGTGTCGGCCCGGTGATGGCCATCCCGCTGATCGGGTCCCGCGGCGTGCTGGGTGCGATCGTGATCGGTCGCCTCCAGGGTCGACGCCGCTTCAGCGAGGTCGAGCTGGACATGGCCCGCACGTTCGCCAACCACGCCACGATCGCGCTGGAGCTGGCCGACCTCAGGGTCGACCAGCAGCGCGTCGTGCTGCTGGAGGATCGCGACCGGATCGCCCGTGACATGCACGACCACGTGATCCAGCGACTGTTCGCCGCCGGCCTCACCATGCAGAGCGTGGCCTCGGAGCTCGGGGACACCGAGGGCGCGCGGCGCCTGACGGGAGCGATCGACGACGTCGACGACACGATCAGCCAGATCCGCACCACCATCTTCGCGCTGCGGGGCGCCAGGGAGCACCCGGTGTTCGGCACGGTGCGCCAGCGCCTGATGGAGGTCATCGTCGAGCACACCGCGGCGTTCGGCTTCACCCCGCACCTGAGGTTCGCCGGCCCGATCGACCAGGTCGTGCCCGAGGCGTTGGTGGACGACCTGAGCGCGGTGCTGCGGGAGTCGCTGACCAACATCACCCGGCACGCTCAGGCGACCCGGGTCGAGGTCGTGGTGTCTGCCACCGGCGACGAGGTGCAGGTCGACGTCATCGACGACGGCGTCGGGATCGGCTCATCCACGCGGCGCAGCGGCCTGACCAACCTCCGCAGCCGGGCCGAGAAGCACGGCGGGCGGCTCACCGCTCCCGAGCACGACGGGACGCACCTGCGCTGGGCGGTGCCGATCCCGGACGATGCCGGCCGCGCCGACTAGGGCGCGACCTCCTCGAGCCCGCTCCGCGAGAACTGCGTGCGGTACAGGTCGGCGTACAGCCCACCCGCCGCGAGCAGCTCGTCGTGCGTGCCGCGCTGCACGACGCGGCCGTCGTCGAGCACCAGGATCAGGTCCGCGTTGCGCACGGTCGAGAGCCGGTGCGCGATGACGAGCGACGTCCGGTGCTCGAGCGCCGCGTCCAGCGCGCGCTGCACGGCGGCCTCCGACTCGCTGTCGAGGTGTGCCGTCGCCTCGTCGAGTACGACGATCGCCGGTGCCTTGAGCAGCAGCCGGGCGATCGCGAGACGCTGGCGCTCCCCGCCGGAGAGCCGGTAGCCGCGGTCGCCGACCACGGTGTCGAGCCCGTCGGGCAGGGCCCGCACCAGCGCGGCGATCTGAGCCGCCTCGAGTGCCGCCCACACCTGCTGGTCGTCGGCCCCGGGCCGGGCGTAGAGGAGGTTGGTGCGGATGGTGTCGTGGAACATGTGGGCGTCCTGGGTCACGTAGCCCACCACGTCCTCGAGCGACTCCAAGGTGACGTCGCGGACGTCCTGGCCGCCCACCCGGACGGTGCCGGAGGTGGGGTCGTAGAGCCGGGCCACGAGATGGGTGACGGTCGTCTTGCCCGCACCCGAGGGCCCGACGAGAGCGACCATCTGGCCGGGCTCGGCGGTGAACGACACCCCGTGGAGCACCTCCCCCGAGTCCTTCGACGGCGTGCGCGCCACCGACTCGAGCGACGCGAGCGAGATGTCCTCCGCTCGCGGGTAGCCGAACGAGACCTCGTCGAACTCGAGACGAGACGCCCCGGCGGGGAGAGGGACCGCGTCCGGCCGTTCCTCGATGAGCGACGGCAGGTCGAGCACCTCGAACACCCGGTCGAAGCTCACCAGCGCGGTCAACACGTCGATGCGGACGTTGGAGAGGCTCTGCAGCGGACCGAGTAGCCGGAGGAGCAGCGTGCCCAGCGCCAGGATGGTGCCGATCGTCAGCGTCCCGTCGATGACGAGGTGCCCGCCGACGCCGTAGACCAGCGCCGTGGCCAGGGCCGGCACCAGGAGCATCGCGGCCACGAAGACCCGCGTGATCAGCGAGATGCGGATGCCGAGGTCACGCACGTTGGCGGCCTTGCCGGCGAAGAGCCGGTCCTCCACGTCGCGCCGGCCGAAGAGCTTGAGGAGCATCGCGCCGCCGACGTTGAACCGCTCGGTCATCGCGTTGCCCATGTCGGCGTTGCCGTCCATCTGCTCGCGGGTCAGGCCGGCCAGCCGGCCGCTCACCCATCGCGAGGTCAGCAGCAGGATGGGGAAGAGCAGCAGGCACAGGAGCGTGACCTGCCAGCTCAGCGCCAGCATCGCCACGCCCACGACCACCACGGAGATCAGGCTGGAGACGGTCGTGGAGAGCGTGGAGGTGAACGCGCGCTGGGCGCCGATCACGTCGTTGTTGAGGCGGGAGACGAGAGCGCCGGTCTGGGTGCGGGTGAAGAAGGCGAGCGACTGGCGCTGCACGTGACCGAAGACCTGGGTGCGAAGGTCGAAGATCAGGCCCTCGCCGATGCGCGACGAGAGCCAGCCCCCGACGACCGACAGCACGGCCCCGACCAGGGCGACCACGGCCATCCCGACCGCCAGCCAGGTGACCAGCGCGCCGTCCTTGCCGGCGATGCCGTCGTCCACGAGGCGTTGCACCAGCAGCGGCGTCACCACGACCAGGCACGCGTCGACCACGGTGATCGCCAGGAACCCGGTGATCAGGGCCCGGTGCGGGCGGGCGAACCCCAGCACGCGGCGTACGGTCTTCCGGTCGACACGCCCCTGGTCGACGTTGCGGTCCGTGCGCATGTGACGCCATGCGGGACCCATCCCCGAACTCAATGACATGTGTGTCGTCCTTCCACCCTTGGGGCGAACGCGGCGGGCGGGTGGGTTTGTTCCCTCAGGCCAGGCTCACCAGGTCGGCGTAGTCGTCGTTCCAGAGGTCCTCGTCGCCGTCGGGCAGCAGCAGCACCCGGTCCGGCTCGAGCGCGCGTACGGCGCCCTCGTCGTGGGTGACCAGGATGATCGCACCCTCGTAGGTGCGGATCGCGGCCAGCACCTCCTCGCGGGAGGCGGGGTCGAGGTTGTTGGTGGGCTCGTCGAGCAGCAGCACGTTGGCGCTGGAGACGACCAGGCTCGCCAGCGCGAGGCGCGTCTTCTCGCCGCCCGACAGCACCCCCGCGGACTTGTGGGCGTCGTCGCCGGAGAAGAGGAACGAGCCGAGCACGCTGCGCGTCTCGCTGTCGGTGAGCTGGGGCGCTGCGGTCTGCATGTTCTCGAGCACGGTGCGGTCGGTGTCGAGGGTCTCGTGCTCCTGGGCGTAGTAGCCGAGCTTGAGCCCGTGGCCGGCCACGACCCGGCCGGTGTCGGGCTTGTCGACGCCCGCGAGGATCCGCAGCATGGTGGTCTTGCCCGCGCCGTTGAGCCCGAGGATCACCACCCGGCTGCCCTTGTCGATGGCCAGGTCGACGTCGGTGAAGACCTCCAGCGAGCCGTAGGACTTCGACAGTTCCTCGGCGGTGAGCGGGGTCTTGCCGCACGGCGCAGGCGCGGGGAACTTGATCCGCGCCACCTTGTCGGCCGCCCGCTCGCCCTCGAGGCCGGCCATCATCTTCTCCGCGCGCTTGAGCATCGACTGCGCGGCGGTGGCCTTGCTGGCCTTGGCCCGCATCTTGTTGGCCTGGTCGGTCAGCGTCTTGGCCTTCGACTCGGCGTTGGCGCGCTCGCGCTTGCGGCGCCGCTCGTCGGTCTCGCGCTGGGTGAGGTAGGCCTTCCAGCCCATGTTGTAGACGTCGATGACGCCGCGGTTGGCGTCGAGGTGCAGCACCTTGTTGACGGTGGTCTCGAGCAGGTCGTTGTCGTGGCTGATCACGATCAGACCGCCGCGGTGGGCCCGGAGGAACTCGCGCAGCCAGACTATCGAGTCGGCGTCGAGGTGGTTGGTGGGCTCGTCGAGCAGCAGGGTCTCGGCGCCGGAGAACAGGATGCGGGCCAGCTCGACGCGACGCCGCTGGCCGCCCGACAGGGTCTTCAGGGGCTGCGCCAGCACCCGCTCCTCGATGCCCAGGCTCTGCGCGATCTGGGCGGCCTCGGACTCCGCGGCGTAGCCGCCACCCGCGTGCAGCTCGGAGTCGGCGCGGGAGTAGCGACGCATGGCCCGCTCGCTCACCGTGGGGTCGTCGCTGGCCATGTCGGCCTCGGCCTCACGCATCCGGCGTACGACGTCGTCCAGGCCGCGGGCCGACAGGATGCGGTCGCGGGCCAGCACCTCGGGGTCGCCGATGCGCGGGTCCTGGGGCAGGTAGCCGACCTCGCCGGTGGCGTGGACGGAGCCCGAGGCCGGCTGGGCCTCGCCGGCGAGGATCTTGGTGAGGGTCGTCTTGCCGGCTCCGTTGCGGCCTACCAGGCCGACCTTGTCTCCGGGAGCGACGCGGAAGCTCACGCCCTCCATCAGGAGACGTGCACCTGCGCGCACCTCGAGTTGTTGGGCGGTGATCATCAGGATGGTTAGTGTACGGAGCGGCAGCGGCCGACGACGACTCGGCGGCGGACATCAGGAAGGACGCACCCATGCGCTTCAACCCCAAGGCCCGCCTCGACACCAGCCGCGTCAGGGACAGCGGCCGTGGCGGCGGCCTGGGTGGTGGCTCGGCGGGCATCCCGATCCCGGGCGGCACGATGGCCGGTGGCGGCATCGGCACACTCATCGTGATCGTGCTGATCTTCGTGCTCAGCCAGTGCATGGGCGGGGGCGTGGGTCTTCCCACGGGCGGCGGCCAGGCGCAGGGCGGCACCGACACCAGCCGCATGGACGACTCGGAGCGCTACGCGAACTGCAAGACCGGCGCCGACGCCGAGGGCGACGTCGACTGCGCCCGCATCGGCGTGGAGAACTCGCTGTACTCCTACTGGAGCCAGGAGACGCCCGAGCTGGGCGCGGAGTTCACGCCGGCCCAGATGCGGACGTTCAGCGGGGCGGTCAGCACCGGGTGCGGCCAGGCGAGCAGCCAGGTCGGGCCGTTCTACTGCCCGGCCGACCAGACGATCTACCTCGACACCACGTTCTTCGACGACGTGCTGGAGAGCCAGCTCGGCGGACAGGGCGGGGAGTTCGTGGAGCCCTACGTCATCGGCCACGAGTACGGCCACCACATCCAGAACCTGCTCGGCATCATGGGGCAGGTCCGGACCCAGAAGGGCCCCGAGTCCGACGCCGTGCGCCTCGAGCTGCAGGCCGACTGCTTCGCCGGGGTCTGGACCCGGGCAGCGACCGGCACGGCCGACGAGAGCGGCGTGAAGATCTTCGCGGAGGTCAACGAGCAGGACATCACCGAGGCGCTTGACTCCGCGAAGGCCGTCGGCGACGACCGCATCCAACAGCGCTCCGGCGGCGGCGTGAACCCCGAGGGCTGGACCCACGGCTCGTCCGAGCAGCGGATGCGCTGGTTCAACGCCGGCTACGAGTCCGGCGACCCCAGCGCGTGCGACACCTTCAACGCGACTGAGCTGTGACGAAGGTCTGACCGACCTCTAACGGGCCTCAGCCCAGCAGCGCCTCGACGTGCGGGACGAGGCGCTGGAGCGACCGGAGGTACGGCGCCACGCTGGGGTGCCTGAGCTTGCCCGCCAGCGCGCCCTCACCGGGCGCCACGCGGGCCAGCGCCCACTCCGCGCGGGTCAGGGCGGTGTAGACGGCGGTGACGCGAGCGCCCAGCAGCACGTCCTCGGGGTCGGCGACCGACTCCGGCAGGCCGATGAGGTAGGCGTCCAGCAGCGGCTCGAGGTCCTCCCGGGCGGTCAGCGAGAGGTAGCCGAGGTCGCCGCCGACGTGCCCGAAGCCCAGGGTCGCCCAGTCGATGGCCACGACATGGTCGCCGTCGCGGCCGGGCAGGTTGTCGGAGGCGGGGTCGCCGTGCTGCGGCACCTGGGGCAGCGCGTCGACGCGCTGCAGGTGCGACTCGCGCTTGCGCCACAGGTGGTCGGCGGCATCGGCGACCGGGGTGCGCGCCAGGGTCGGCCACCCGCCACGTCGCTCGACCCGCAGCAGGCGGTGACGCAGCTGGTCCCTGCTCATGAAGCGGGTGCGTGGCACGTCGGAGCCCGCGAAGCGGCCCATCCCGATGGCCCGGAAGGGCCCGCTCGTCGCGGCGTCCTCCACCCACTCGCGGGTCAGGGTCACCCCGTGCTCGTCCTCCTCGACGGCCGCCACCGCGCAGCGCAGGCCGACGGTGTGCTGCACGATCCCGGTGTCGTGGACGTCGGCCTCCCGCCGCCAGTAGGCGAAGTGCGTCGGGTCCAGCATCTCGGCGGGATCGTGGGCGTCCGGCCGGCGCAGCCGCTTGATGACGACCGGCCGGTCCCCCAGCGCGGCACGCCACACACCCACCGTGGCCGCGCCCGTGCCCGGCGTCAGTGCCCGCCAGTCCGGCTGCGGCTCCCACATGACCGGGACGCTAGCGCAGGTCACGCCTCCGGAAGCCCCATTGACCTCCGAACGAGAGCAGCGTGGCGACCAACAGGAGCCCCAGGAGCGGCGTCCACCGGAAGTCCTCGACCGGCGTCAGCGCCAGGTGCTGGAACGGCGAGACGTCCTGCACCCACGTGGGCAGGTCGAGCAGCGGTCCGAAGAAGAGCACCGCCACGGCGAACCCGAGGGCCAGCCAGCCGAGCGTCGCGGCGCGCGGCAGCACGCCGTACAGGAGCCGGGTGAACGCCGCGAGCACCAGCACCGGCGCGACCATCGGCAGCGTCGCGAGCGTGAAGCGGCCCACGGCTCCGGCGTCGTCGGCGCTGAGGGCGTAGCCGGTGCCGAGGCCCAGCCCGGCCGCGAGCACGACCGCCACCGTGCCGAGCACGGTCATGGTGACGTGGGCTGCCAGCCAGGCGCGGCGGGTGAGCGCCGTGGCCAGGAGTCCCTCGACCCTCCCGTCGTCCTCCTCGGTGCGTGGCCGGAGCGCCGACGAGACGGCGAAGCCCGCACAGATGAGGCCGAGCATGACGATCGACGTGGCGTAGAAGCCGTCGACCAGGTCGCCTCCCCCGCGCACGAACACGTCGGTCGTGGCCCCGCTGTCACCCAGCATGTCGCCGACGTCGGTGCCGAGCGAGCCGTAGGCCAGGCCGGCGACCGCCATCCCGAGCGTCCAGCCGACGACCGAGCCGCGGTGCTGGTGCCAGGCCAGGCCGAGCGGGGTCGTGAGCGCGCCGGACCCACGGGCCGGACCAGGCCGCACGCCCAGCACGCCGGAGCCGTAGTCGCGCCGCGCGAAGACGGCGTACGACGCGGCACCGGTGAGCAGCGCCAGCGTCACGAGCAGCGCGATCGGCCACCAGCGCAGGCCAGAGAAGGCGTGCATGCCTTGGTACCACCCGATCGGCGAGATCCAGGTGAGCAGCGGGGAGCCGACGTCGCCGATGGCGCGCAGCAGGTAGGCCGCACCGACCACCGCACCGGTCAGGCCGTACATCGCGCGGACTCCCGAGGTCAGCTGGGCCGCCACCATCGCGATGCCGGTGAACGCCCAGCCGGTCGCCGTCAGTCCCAGGCCCAGCGCCCAGGAGTCGGCCCCGGCGAGCGGCACGGCGACGAGGCTGAGCGCGACGCAGGCGCCCACGAGCAGGCTGGCGAGTGCGCTGACCACCGCGGCGGCGGCCAGGGGCGCCGTACGCCCCACAGCGGCCGCGCGCAGCAGCTCGTCACGGCCGCTCTCCTCCTCGGCGCGGGTGTGCCGGCCGACGAGGAACATGCACATCAAGGCGATGCAGATGGCGCCGAACGCGCTGGCCTGCCAGGTGACCTGCCCGCCGACGGTGTTGAGGGCTCGGGCGGGGCCCGCCATCGCGACCAGCGCGGGGTTGTCGTCCATGCTCGCCGCGGCCCGGTCGAACTCGGCCTGCGTGGCGTAGAGGCCCTTCACGCTGGCGGCCTGCGAGTAGTAGAGCACCGTGATGCCGAGCGTCCACCACACCAGCAGCCAGCGGTCCCGCCGCAGGTAGGCGCGGACCAGCTGACCGAGCCCGGTCACGACGCCGCCCGCTCACCGTCGCTGTCGTCGCCCACGGCGGCGATGTCGTCGCCGTAGTGGCGCAGGAACAGCTCCTCGAGCGTCGGCGGTGACGCGGTGAGGCTGCGGATCCCGGCCTGCTGGAGCGCGTCGAGGGCCCCGTCGAGCGCTGCGGTGTCCACCTCGAACGACGCCCGCCGGCCCTCCACGACGACGTCATGAACCCCGGGCAGGCTCGCCAGCCCCTCCGGGGGCCGGGCCGTCTCGGCCATGATCGAGGTCCGGGTGAGGTGGCGCAGCTCGCCGAGCGTGCCTGTCTCGACGCAGCGGCCGGCGCGGATGATGCTCACCCGGTCGCAGAGGCGCTCGACCTCGGCCAGGATGTGGCTGGACAGCAGCACGGTGTGGCCGGCGTCGCGGAAGTCGTCGACGCACGACTGGAAGACCGACTCCATGATCGGGTCGAGGCCGCTCGTCGGCTCGTCGAGCACGAGCAGGTCGACGTCGCTGGCCAGCGCCGCGATCAGGGCCACCTTCTGCCGGTTGCCCTTGGAGTAGCTGCGCCCCTTCTTCGTAGGGTCGAGCTCGAAGCGCTCCACCAGGTCGGCCCGGCGGGCCTCGTCGAGGCCGCCGCGCAGCCTCCCGAGCAGGTCGATGACCTCGCCGCCGGTGAGGGTGGGCCACAGGTTGACGTCGCCGGGCACGTAGGCCAGCCGCCGGTGCAGCTCGGCGGCGTCGCGCCACGGGTCGCCGCCCAGGAGGCGTACGTCGCCGGCGTCCTTGCGCAGCAGGCCGAGCAGGACGCGGATGGTCGTGGACTTGCCCGCCCCGTTGGGGCCGAGGAAGCCGTGGACCTCGCCGGGCGCGACCGAGAGGACGAGGCCGTCGAGGGCGCGGAAGGATCCGTAGCTCTTGATCAGGCCCGTCACCTCGATGACGGGCTCGGTGTCATGGCTGCTCACGTCTACCACCATACACATCTTTCAGGATTTACTAAATCTTGTGTAGGGTGACCACATGCCACGAGATCCCGCGGAGCAGTTCATCGAGCGGATGGGGGGGGCCCTCACGAACGCCGGCCTCCCGCGCCTGCCCTCGCGCGTCTTCGCCGCGCTCTGCGTCGACGAGGACGGCCGGATGACCGCCGCGGAGCTCGGCGAGACGCTCGAGGTGAGCCCAGCAGCCGTCTCGGGCGCGGTGAAGTTCCTCGCGCAGATCCACTTCGTCCATCGCGAGCGCGAGCGGGGCTCGCGCCGTGACGTGTACGTCGTCGACGACGACGCCCTGCACAGCGCACTCCTGTCGAAGGACACGCTGTACGCCCCGATGTTCGTGGCGCTCGACGACGCCGTCGACGGCCTCGAAGCCGGCTCCGATGCGCGACACAGGCTGATGCTGATGCGCGAGTTCCTCGCCTTCGTCGACACCGAGATGACCTCGATGGCCACCCGCTGGGAGAAGCGCCGCGGGCAGATCGAGCGTGAGCTCAGGCGTTCGTGACCTCGAGGACGATCGAGGCGGCGTCGACGATCGCCTGGTCGAGCACGGCTCGCTTCGGGTCCGGGACGGGCAGCCACGGCCCCACGACGGCGAGCCGGCCCAGCCGGCGGTCGGAGAGCACCTCCTCGACCGCGGCATGGTCTCCCCCGGTGACCGCGAGCGGGACCCCGGTCAGGATGCTGGCGGCGTGCTCGGCGGCCGCCTCGTAGGCCTGACGAGCCTGGTTGTCGCGCCGCCGGGCGAACCGCTGCTGGCTCTGTCCACCGGCCTTGGTGCGCCCCTGCACGTGCCGCTGGCCGATCTTGTGCTCGACCATCGCGTCACCCGCCATCCGGGCCACGGCGAACCCTCCCTTGCGCACCAGCAGCACGCCCCACAGGGCCGGAGCCTCGGCCGCGGCCAGGAAGGCGGCAACCTCGGCCTCACCGTCGTACGCCGTGGCGAAGGGCAGGCGGGCGGTGAAGGTCGAGCCGTCGACCGCGACACCGGCCAGCCCGCCGTCCGCGACCGTGAGCGCGGTGTCGCCGTGGCGCGTCCCGAAGTTCTCGACCCAGCGCGCGAGCCGGGATGGAGCGAGCAGGAGGGTGGCCACGCAGCGAGGCTAGCGAGCCACGGAACCACCTCGGCCCGGCGCCCGTCGGAGCACCATGCGTCGTCTCCTGATCGTGCCCCTCCTTCTCGCGCTGGCCGGGTGCGGCACGGCTACCGTGGCCGGCCCGGGACCGGGTGACGACTCCTCAGCCGTGGCCTCCCCCGAGATGGGCGTGCGCCTCCCCCCGCTGCAGCGAGCGTCGTCGTACTCGATCGACGCGCCACCCGAGTTCCACGTGGTCACCGCCGGCGGCGAGCAGCTCGACCTGAAGCCGTGGACGGCGTGCGCCGGCACCGGCTGCTACGACGGTGCACCCGACGACGACGCCCTGCCCGACGTGGGCGGTGCGGCGGCCGTGACCTTCGGCTTCGACCTGCCTGGATGGGACTTCGAGAGCGTGACGTTCCGCGAGCTCGACGTCGCGTGTCCGCGCCGGATCACGGTGGCGGCCGAGAAGCTCGGTCCTCGCACGTTCCGGATCGACCCGGCGGGGCCGGCGGGGCTGTGGGCCGTGGACATCTTCGGCCGCGGCCGCGAGGGCGGCGACGCCGTCACGACGATCCAGTGGCGTACGCCGTCCGACGGTCGGCTCCCGGTACGTGCGCGGGGCAGCGCCGCGGTGCTCGCCGACCACGACGGTGAGCTCGACAGCTACGGCGTCGAGGTCTACCTGCGCGACCTGGACCGGGTCTACTCCCCCGCCTCCGTCGCCATCACGGTCACCGGCTCCACGGGTCGCTCGGTCGACCTGCAGGCCCGCCGCGGCAAGAGCTGTCTGAGCGCGGGCGACCTGATGTTCCGGGCCGGCGACGACGTCGGCCGAAGCGCGATCGACGTCGGCCCGGGTCCGTTCACGTACACGGTGCGCGTCGAGCTCGGCGCGACGACGTACGTCGGCACCGGGACCTGGCCGGACGGCGAGACCGGGGACATGGCGCCCCACGTGCCCCTCACCTGGGACCCGCCGCTACCGGTCTACGCGGGCTGAGACGTCAGCGGTGCGTGAGCTCGACCAGGTCACGCACCACGGCGGAGAGCTCGCCCGTCTCGGCCATCACCGCGCGCTGCCGGTCGGCCGCCGTACCGTCCCGGAGGAGCCTGGCCACCACACCCTCCACGCGCTCGGTGTCGCCCATCGCGTCGAGGGCCGGGCGCACGTGGCCGAGGAGCGCGCCCACCACCTCGGCTGCCGGGCGGGGCCTGCCCGTGAAGACGTCGACCAGGTCGCCGAGGAGGCCGGCGCGGCCGGCCCGCCAGGTGGCCAGACCGATCATCGTCGTCGAGACGGCCGGGGCCGGCGTGCCGGCACGCCAGTCGGCTGCGGCCGTGCTCACGAGACCTCTGACGAGCGCGGCGACCATCACGGTCACCTCACGGTCCGGGCAGACGTCGGCGACGCGCACCTCGACCGTGGGGTAGCTGCGGGAGAGCCGGGCGTCGAAGTAGACCATGCCCTCGTCGAGCACGGTGCCGGTCGCGACCATCGCGTGAACCGCGCCCCGGTAGGTCTCCGCGGACCCGAACACCTCGGTCGGGCCGGCCGACGGCCAGCGCCGCCACACCTGCGACCGGAAGCTGGCGTAGCCCGTGTCGAGCCCCTGCCAGTAGGGCGAGTTGGCCGACAGCGCGACGAGCACCGGGAGCCAGCCCCGGATCCGGTCCAGCACCGCCACGCCCTCCTCGTCGGACTCGACGGAGACGTGCACGTGGCAGCCGCAGACGAGCTGCTCCGCCTGGGTCAGCCCGAACTCCTCCGCCATCCGTCGATAGCGCGGCGACGACGTGGTCTCGGGTACGACGGGCACCGGCGAGGTCGCGAGCGCGACCGCCCGACAGCCGGCGACGCCTGCCGCCTCGTCGGCCCGCCGGCGCCACGTCGCCAGCTCGTCGGACAGCTCCGAGAGGGTGCGGCACGGCCGGGTGCCGGTCTCCAGCTGCTGGAGCATCAGCTCGCCCACGACGGCGCCGGTGACCTCGTCGTCGGTGTGGCCGTCCTGGGCGCCCTCGTCGGGCGTCTCGATGCCGCTCAGTGCCGCGACAGCGACGGCGCGCGGCTTCCCGCTCTCGTCGACGACCAGCAGCTCCTCTTCCACCCCGACCGTCCGCACCAGCACGTCCTCACCGGCTGCGGCGGCCGGGTCACCCGGCCTGATAGACGACCCTGAAGCGCTCGAGGACGACCGGCATGTCCGGACTGAAGCCCCGCTCGGGAGCGGCGACCTCGGTGAAGTAGCGCTCGTGGACGTCGCGCCACTGGGCCAGGGTGCGATCGCCCTCGCCCTCGAGGAACGCGTGCTCCTCGGTCACCTCGTCGAACGGCACCACCGAGACGTCGGTGGCCTCGACCAGGGCCCGGGGGTGGCCGGCCCCATCGAGCAGGATGCTGAGCGTGCCGCGCTCCGGCATCTGCTCGTCCTCGTCGAACTCCCACAGCGCACTCGCCGTCGCGGTCTTGGTGCCGTCCAGGACCAGCGCCAGCAGCTCGTCGGCGTGCTCCGGGGTGGCGCCGAAGGACCAGGCCGGGGGCGGCACGACCTCGAGGGTCGTCGGCCCGAAGTACGACGGCGCGCTGTTGAGCTTGGCGTGGAAACGGGCCAGCTCCCAGAACGCCTCGACGGGGGTCTTCACGGGCCCGAGCCTAGCCATCGATCGGCTCAGACGTTGAAGCCCAGGGCGCGCAGCTGCTCGCGACCGTCGGGCGTGATCTTGTCGGGACCCCACGGCGGCATCCAGACCCAGTTGATGGCCACGTCGTTGACGAGGCCCTCCAGGGCCTGGTTGGTCTGGTCCATGATCACGTCGGTCAGCGGACAGGCGGCCGAGGTCAGGGTCATGTCGAGGACCACGTTGCTGCCCTCGTCCAGGTGCACGTCGTAGACGAGGCCGAGGTCGACGACGTTGATGCCGAGCTCGGGGTCGACGACGTCCTTCATCGCCTCGGTCACGTCGTCGATCGAGACCGTCGAGACCGCTCCGCTCGCCTCCGGCACGTCGGGCAGGTCGCTGTGGTCGATGCTTGCTTCAGACATGTGAGTCCTCCTGGGCTTGGGCGGTGGCGTCTTTCCAGGCCATCCATGAGAGTAGGGCGCACTTCACGCGCGCCGGGAACTTCGCGACTCCGGCGAAGGCGATGCCGTCCTCGAGCACGTCCTCGTCGGGCTCCACCTGGCCCTTGCCCTGCATCAGGGTCAGGAAGCTCTGGTGGATCTCCATCGCCTCGTCCACCGGCTTGCCGATGACCAGGTCGGCCATCACCGAGGCCGACGCCTGGGAGATGGAGCAGCCGACCGCGTCGTACGACACGTCGGCGACGGTGCCGTCGGTGACGTGCACCCGCAGGGTCACCTCGTCACCGCAGGTCGGGTTGACGTGGTGCACCTCGGCCTCGAACGGGTCGCGCAGGCCCGCATGGTGCGGATGCTTGTAGTGGTCCAGGATGATCTCCTGGTAGAGCGAGTCGAGCTCGGCAGACATCAGCTCACCTTGAAGTAGTCGCGGGTGTAGTGCAGGCCCTCGACGAGCGCGTCGATCTCGGCGGGAGTCGTGTAGAGGTACGACGACATCCGCACCGAGCTCTGCACGCCGTAGCGGGCGTGGGCCGGCTTGGCACAGTGGTGACCGGCACGAACGGCGATGCCGCGGGTGTCGAGCACCGTCGCCACGTCGTGGGGATGCACGCCCTCGAGCTCGAACGCGATGGCGCCGCCACGCTGGGCGGGGTCGAGCGGACCGAGGACCGTCAGCCCCGGCACGGTGGCCAGACCGTCGAGGGCGTACCCGGTGACGGCCTGCTCGTGCCGGTGGATGGCCTCCATGCCGACGTGGTCGAGGTAGTCGACCGCCGCGCCCAGGCCCACCGCCTCGACGATGGGCGGCGTACCGGCCTCGAACTTGTGCGGAATCCCGGCGTACGTCGAGCCCGCCATCCGCACGGTCTCGATCATCTCGCCGCCACCCAGGAACGGCGGCAGCGCCTCGAGCGCCTCGCGCCGTCCCCACAGGACGCCGATGCCGGTCGGGCCGACCACCTTGTGGCCGGTGAAGGCCAGGAAGTCGGGGCGCGACTCGGCGTCGAACGACTGCAGGTCGACGGGCAGCTGCGGGGCCGCCTGCGACGCGTCGACCACGACCAGCGCGCCCACCTCGTGGGCCCGCCGGGTGATCTCGGCGACCGGGTTGATCGTGCCGAGCATGTTCGACACCCAGGTCAGGGAGACCACCTTGGTGCGCTCGGTGAGGAGGTCGTCGATGTTGGAGAGATCGAGGTGGCCGTCGTCGGTCAGCCCAAACCAGCGCAGCGTCGCGCCGGTGCGCTCGGTGACCAGCTGCCACGGCACGATGTTGGAGTGGTGCTCCATCTCGGTGATGACGACCTCGTCGCCCTCGCCGAGCTGGTACGGACCCTTCCAGGCCAGCGTGTTCGCCACCAGGTTGAGCGCCTCCGAGGCGTTCTTGGTGAAGATCACCTCGTCGCGCGACGGCGCCTTGATGAAGTCGGCGACCCGGTCGCGCGCCGACTCGAAGGCGGCGGTCGCCTCGGCACCCAGCACGTGCATCGCCCGCGCGATGTTGGCGTTGTGGTGCTCGAGGTGGTCGACCATGGTGTCGATCACGACCTGCGGCTTCTGGGAGGTGTTCGCGCTGTCCAGGTAGACCAGCGGAACCCCTCCGGGGAGGCTGCGATCGAGGATCGGGAAGTCCTTGCGGATCACGTCCAGCTCAGGGAGCAGTCCCTCGATCATCTTCCGATCCTTTCTCGGCGTTGTGAGAAGTGGTGCTGGGTAAGGCGGAGGAGCGAAGGCGGCCTTTGAGCGGAGCGGGCCGTCGAGTGACGACAACGCAGCCCAGTGCCGCTTATCGCAGCGCCGATGTGTACTTGTCGTAGCCCTCGGCCTCAAGCTGGTCGGCCAGCTCGGGGCCGCCCTGCTCGGCGATCTTGCCGTCGACGAAGACGTGCACGAAGTCGGGCTTGATGTAGCGCAGCACGCGTGTGTAGTGGGTGATCAGCAGGACACCCTTGTCGCCCTTGCCGGCGAAGCGGTTGACGCCCTCGGAGACCACCTTGAGCGCGTCAATGTCCAGGCCGGAGTCGGTCTCGTCGAGGACGGCGACCTTCGGGTCGAGCAGCTCGAGCTGGGCGATCTCGTGGCGCTTCTTCTCACCGCCGGAGAAGCCCTCGTTGACGGAGCGGGAGGCGAAGCTGGGGTCGAGGTCGAGCTTCTCGAGCGTGCCGTTCACGTCCTTGACCCAGGTCCGCAGCTTGGGAGCCTCGCCGTCGATGGCGGTCTTGGCGGTGCGCAGGAAGTTCGACACCGAGACGCCCGGGACCTCGACGGGGTACTGCATGGCGAGGAACAGGCCGGCGCGCGCCCGCTCGTCGACGGACATGCTCAGCACGTCCTCGCCGTCGAGGGTGACGGTGCCGCCGGTGACGGTGTACTTGGGGTGGCCGGCGATCGAGTAGGCCAGCGTGGACTTGCCCGAGCCGTTGGGGCCCATGATCGCGTGCGTCTCGCCGTCCTTGATGGTCAGCGTGACGCCCTTCAGGATCTCCTTGGGGCCGTCCTCGGTATCGACCGAGACGTGCAGGTCGGTGATCTCCAGGGTGCTCATGCGGGTGTCACTCCATTCAGGGTGGACTGGATGTCGACGAAGACGTCGCTGGTGCCGTCTGGATTGGCGCGCACGTCGACGGGGAAGGTGGCCACCGGCTCGGTGGCGGGCAGGCCGGTGGGCTTGCCGGTGCGGAGGTCGAAGCGCGAGCCGTGCAGCCAGCACTCGACGGTGCAGTCCCCGCCGATCTCCGAGGAGACCTCGCCCTCCGAGAGGGCGACTGCAGCATGGCTGCACATGTCCTCGATCGCGAAGACCTCCTCGCCGTGCCGGGCGACGGCGACGTCCTGACCGGCGACCGTCACGCCCAGGGCCTCGTCCTCGCGCAGGTCGGCGAGCGCGCAGGCTCGTTCGAAGGCCATCAGATGAGCGTCTTTCCGGTGACGTTCTTCGAGAGCTCGGCCTCGACGGTGGTCACCAGCCGCTCCTCGATCTCGGGCACGCCGATCTTGCGGATCAGGTCGTTGAAGAAGCCGTGCACGACGAGTCGGCGCGCCTCCTTCTCGTCGATGCCGCGAGAGCGCAGGTAGAACAGCTGGTTGTCGTCGAAGCGACCGGTCGCCGACGCGTGGCCGGCACCCTCGATCTCGCCCGTCTCGATCTCCAGGTTGGGCACCGAGTCGGCCTGGCAGCCGTCGGTGAGCACCAGGTTGCGGTTCTCCTCGAAGGTCTCGATCCCCTCGGCCACCTTGCGGATCAGCACGTTGCCGACCCACACCGTGTGCGCCTTCGCGCCCTGGAGCGCGCCCTTGTAGGACACGTTGCTCTTGGTGCGCGGCGCGTTGTGGTCGGCGAAGAGGCGGTGCTCGATGTGCTGCCCGGCGTCGGCGAAGTAGAGGCCGAGCAGCTCCGCGGAGCCGCCGGGGCCGCCGTACGTCACGTTGGCGTCCATGCGCACCACGTCGCCGCCGAAGGAGATCGCGGCGTGCTTGTAGGACGCGTCGCGACCCACGACCGCCTGCGTGTGGGTGAGGTGGACGGCGTCGTCGGCCCAGTCCTGGATCGACACGACGGTCACCTGCGCGCCGTCGCCGACCTGCACCTCCACGACCTGCGCCAGCGCGGCGCTGCCGGTGTGGTTGAGCACGACGGTGGCCCGCGAGTGCCGGCCGAAGCGCAGCGCGACGTGCCCGGCCTCGGTGTTGGTGGCGTCGCTGCCGACGAGCTGCACCACCACGGGCTCGGAGATGTCGGCCTCGGCGGGTACGTCGACCAGCAGCGTCGCCGGCACCTCGGCCAGCACCCGGGCGCTGAAGCGGCTGTTGGGCACGAGGCCGCTGATGCCGCGCAGGGCTCGCGCCTCGTCGCCGTCGACCGCCGCCACCCGGACGCCCGCGGGGGTGTTCCAGGTGCTCGCGACGGTGGTGGGGTTGAACGCGGCGTCGGCATGCAGGTCGTGCAGCCGCTTCAGCGGAGTGAAGCGCCAGATCTCCTCGCGTCCGTTCGGCACCTGGTGGTCGGAGACGTCGAAGGACCCCTCCGGGTGCAGGTGCGACTCC
This sequence comes from Nocardioides sp. LHG3406-4, assembly GCF_049897745.1. Classification (NCBI taxonomy): domain Bacteria; kingdom Bacillati; phylum Actinomycetota; class Actinomycetes; order Propionibacteriales; family Nocardioidaceae; genus Nocardioides; species Nocardioides sp. LHG3406-4. The sequence goes on along the minus strand of NZ_JAFCWV010000002.1, from coordinate 773,678 downwards.
ACGGCCGACGGCTGGGCCATCTCCAGGGAGTCGCGGACGCTCTCAACAGTGGCCGTCATCCGACAGCACCCTCCATCTGCAGTTCGATCAGTCGGTTGAGCTCCAGGGCGTACTCCATCGGCAGCTCCTTGGCGATCGGCTCGACGAAGCCGCGCACGATCATCGCCATCGCCTCGTCCTGCTCCATGCCCCGTGACATGAGGTAGAAGAGCTGGTCGTCGGAGACCTTCGAGACGCTCGCCTCGTGGCCCATGGACACGTCGTCCTCGCGGATGTCGACGTAGGGGTAGGTGTCGCTGCGGCTGATCTGGTCGACCAGCAGCGCGTCGCACAGCACGTTGGACTTCGAGCCGTGCGCGCCCTCGTTGATCTGGATCAGCCCGCGGTACGACGTCCGGCCACCGCCGCGCGCGACGGACTTGGACAGGATGGAGCTGGACGTGTTGGGCGCCGCGTGCACCATCTTGGCGCCGGCGTCCTGGTGCTGGCCCTCGCCCGCGAACGCGATCGAGAGCGTCTCGCCCTTGGCGTGCTCGCCCATCAGGTAGATGGCGGGGTACTTCATCGTCACCTTCGAGCCGATGTTGCCGTCGACCCACTCCATGGTGGCGCCGGCCTCACAGGTGGCCCGCTTGGTGACGAGGTTGTAGACGTTGTTCGACCAGTTCTGGATGGTCGTGTAGCGGCACCGGCCACCCTTCTTCACGATGATCTCCACGACCGCGGAGTGCAGCGAGTCGGAGGAGTAGATCGGGGCCGTGCAGCCCTCGACGTAGTGCACGTAGGCGTCCTCGTCGACGATGATCAGCGTCCGCTCGAACTGGCCCATGTTCTCGGTGTTGATACGGAAGTAGGCCTGCAGCGGGATGTCGACGTGCACGCCCTTCGGCACGTAGATGAACGAGCCACCCGACCATACCGAGGTGTTCAGCGCGGCGAACTTGTTGTCGCCGACCGGGATGACGGTGCCGAAGTACTCCTGGAAGAGCTCGGGCTGCTCACGCAGCGCGGTGTCGGTGTCGAGGAAGAGGACGCCCTGCTCCTCGAGGTCCTCACGGATCGAGTGGTAGACGACCTCGGACTCGTACTGGGCCGCGACGCCGGCGACGAGGCGCTGCTTCTCGGCCTCGGGGATGCCGAGCTTGTCGTAGGTGTTCTTGATGTCCTCGGGCAGGTCCTCCCACGAGGTGGCCTGCTTCTCGCTGGACCGGACGAAGTACTTGATGTTGTCGAAGTCGATCGTCGACAGGTCCGAGCCCCACGTCGGCATCGGCTTGCGGTGGAAGAGCTTGAGGCCCTTCAGGCGCAGGTCGAGCATCCACTGCGGCTCGTTCTTCTTGCTGGAGATGTCACGGACGACGTCCTCGTTGAGACCGCGCTTCGCCGTGGCGCCGGCGTCGTCGCTGTCGGCCCAGCCGAACTGGTAGCGGCCGATGCCCTTCAGTTCGGGGTTGAGCTCTTCGATGGAGGTCATCGCTTCTCCTTGTCGGTGGAAACACTCGGGATGCAGGTCGTGCACACGCCGTCGCCGTGGGCGATCGTGGCGAGCCGCTGCACGTGGGTGCCGAGCACGCGGCCGATGGCCTCGGTCTCGGCCTCGCACAGCTGGGGGAACTCGTGGGCGACGTGGGACACCGGGCAGTGCTGCTGGCACAGCTGCTCCCCCGCTGCCTGGCCCACGACGGGGAACTGACGGATGGTGGCGGCGTAGCCGCCGGTGGTGAGGACCTGCGCCAGCGCCTGGGCCGGCGACAGGTCGGGCTGCTCGGCGAGCAGCAGCTCGCAGTCGCGCTCGATGAAGGCCACCCGGCGACGGGCGAACTCCATCACGCCTTCGTCGCCCGAGGTCTCGGCGACGTAGCGCAGCGCCGCGACCGCCAGGTCGTCGTACTGCTGGTCGAACTCGTCGCGGCCCGCGTCGGTCAGGGCGAACACCTTGGCCGGACGGCCGCGGCCGCGGGCGCCGTAGACCCGCTGCTCGGCGGCGGTGACCGCGCCCTGCTCGACGAGGTGGTCGAGGTGGCGTCGAACGGCGGCCGGAGTCAGGTCCAGGCGCTCGGCGAGCGCCGCCGCCGTGGAGGGTCCGTTGTCCAGGATCGAGCGCGCGACGCGCTGGCGCGTCGGCTCGTCCTGGTGTCCCTCCACGAATTCCACAACATCAGTGTGCCGTTAATGATTCCGGTGGTTCAAGCAAGGTGACCCTTACTCGGTCAGGTCATGGTGCGGCGCTGGAAGGCGCGCAGGGCCAGCGGCGCCAGCACGGCGGTCAGCCCGATGGTCCAGATCAGGGTCGTCAGCACCGGGTGCTGCAGCGGCAGGGCCGCGCTGTCGGGAGCCGGACCGGTGTTCCCCCACAGCTCACGCACGGCCTGGACCAGGGAGGAGATGGGGTTCCACTCGGCGATCGTGCGCAGCACCGCGGGCATGTTCTCCGTGGGGGCGAACGTGTTGGCGAGGAACGTGATCGGGAACATGGTCGCGAACATCAGCCCGTTGACCGCCTCGACCGACCGCATCGCCGAGCCGACGAGGATGCCCAGCCAGATCATCGCGAAGCCCCACAGCAGCAGCAGGACGTAGGCGAGGACGGCGTCGAGGACGCTGCCGCGGATGCGCCAGCCGACGACCAGGCCCGTCAGCGACATGATCACGATGCCGATGCTGGAGTGCATAAGGCTCGAGATGCTGCGGCCGACCAGCACGGCGGCGGGGTTGATGGGCAGCGAGCGCATCCGGTCGACGATGCCCTTGTCGATGTCGGCGGTGAGCCCGACCGCCACGATGAACGACGCGAAGGCGATCGTCTGGCCCATGATCCCGCCCATCAGCCACTCCCGGTAGCCCTCGGGCGAGCCCTCGACGGCGATCGAGCCGCCGAAGACGAAGGCGAACAGGAGCACGAACATCACCGGCTGGATGGTGACGTCGAGCAGCATCTCGGGCATCCGCTTGATGTGGATGAGGTTGCGGCGCGTGATGGTCAGCGACTGCCTCAGGAGGCCGGTGTCGCGGATCTCGGGGCGCTCGATCTGGGCGGTCACGAGGCGACCTCCTCGGTCTGGTCGGTCGGCTCCTCGGCGCGGTGGCCGGTGAGGCGCAGGAAGACGTCGTCGAGACTCGGCCGCTTGAGACCGAGGTCGTCGAGGTCGATGTCGCTGTCGTCGAAGATGCCCGCGATGCGCGTCATCGCGCGCAGGCCGTCGGCCGGGGCGGTGAGCTGGCGGGCGCCCTGGTCGATGTGCACCTCGTCGACCACCTGACGCAGCAGCGCTTCCGCGCGGGGCAGGTCGGCTGCCTCCGAGACGGTCACCACCACGGCCGACTGGCCGGACCGGTTCTTCAGCTCGAACGCCGTGCCCTGCTCGATGACCTGGCCGCGGTCGATCACCACGATCTGGTCGGCGAGCTGGTCTGCCTCCTCGAGGTACTGCGTGGTGAGCAGCAAGGTGGTGCCCTCCCGCACCAGCCCGCGCAGGACGTCCCACAGCTCGACCCGGCTGCGGGGGTCGAGCCCCGTGGTCGGCTCGTCGAGGAACAGCACCGGCGGGATCGCCACCAGGCTCACCGCGAGGTCGAGCCGGCGCCGCATGCCGCCGGAGTACGTCTTCACGATCCGGTCGCCGGCATCGGCGAGCGAGAAGCGCTCGAGCAGGTCGTCGCTCGCCCGCTTGATGTAGGTCGGAGACAGGCCGTAGAGGCCGCCGATGAGGCGGATGTTCTCACGCCCGGTGAGCAGCTCGTCGACGGTCGCGGCCTGGCCCGTGAGACCCATGCTGCGGCGCACGGCGCGGGGATCCTCCAGGACGTCGTGACCGGCGACGCGGGCCGTGCCGCTGGTCGGGCGGGAGAGCGTGGTCATCATCCGGACGGTCGTCGTCTTGCCGGCGCCGTTGGGCCCCAGGAGGCCCAGCACGGTGCCTTCGGGCACGGAGAAGCTGACCCCGTCGACAGCCACCTTGTCGTCGAAGTGCTTCACGAGGTTGTCGGCCTCGATGGCCGGTGTGGACGTCATGCCCGGAGCGTAGGCGTGGCCACCGACATTCCGGAACGGCTATTCGCCGTCCATCCGCGCTGTCGCGGCGCTCGACCCGAGCGCGGTCGCGCGACGTCGCGACCCTAGACTCGACGCGTGCCCGGCCCCCCGTCCGACCTCGCCGTCAGTGTCGACGGACTGGTGATGCGGTACGCCGACAAGGTGGCCGTCGACGGCCTGAGCCTGGGCGTCGAGCGGGGCACCATCACGGCGGTGCTCGGCCCCAACGGGGCGGGCAAGACCACGACGCTGGAGACCTGCGAGGGCTACCGCACGCCGCAGCAGGGCAGCGTGCGGGTCCTCGGGCTGGACCCGCAGCGCGACCGCCGAGAGCTGCTTCCCCGACTCGGCGTGATGCTGCAGGGCGCCGGCGCCTGGTCGGGCGCCCGGGCGATGGAGATGCTCGAGCACATCGCCCGGCTGCACGCCCATCCGCTCGACGTCGACGTGCTGGCCGAGCGCCTCGGGCTCGGCGACTGCGGCCGGACGCCGTACCGGAGGCTCTCGGGCGGGCAGCAGCAGCGGCTCGGGCTGGCGATGGCGGTCGTGGGGCGACCCGAGCTCGTCTTCGTCGACGAACCGACCGCCGGCATGGACCCGCACGCGCGGCGCGCCACCTGGGAGCTGCTCACCGACCTCCGGGAGGCCGGGGCGACCGTGGTGCTGACCACCCACCTGATGGACGAGGCCGAGCGCCTCGCCGACCGGATCCACATCATCGACCACGGCCGGCTGCTCGTGTCGGGCACGCCGTTGGAGCTGACCCGGGGCGGCGGCAGCGCCACCATCAGACTGGTGGTGACCAGGCCCTTCCCAGAGGGTGCGCCCGAGTCGCTCGGCACCGCGCTCGGACCGCTCGCCGTCGTCACCCAGCTCGACGAGGTGAGCCTGGTGGTCACCGGGCCGGCCGACTCGACCACCCTCGGCATCGTGTCGCGCTGGTGCGAGGAGCACGACGTGCTGCCCGAGTCGCTGACGCTCGGCCAGCGCAACCTCGAGGACGTCTTCGTCGAGCTCACCGGGCGGGGGCTGCGCCCGTGAGTCTCGATCTCTCCCCCGCACCAGGCGCCGCCCCCCTGGGCCGGCAGGTGCTCTCGCAGGCCCGCATGGAGTCGCGGCTGATGCTGCGCAACGGCGAGCAGCTCCTGCTGGCCGTCGTCATCCCGCTCCTGGTGCTGGTGGGTGGGGTGCTGGCGGTCGACCGGGTGGGACTCGACCTCGACCAGCGGCCCATCGACGTGCTGACCCCGGGCGTGCTCGCGCTGGCGATCATGTCCACCGCGTTCACCTCGCTGGCGATCGCCACCGGCTTCGAGCGCAGGTACGGCGTCATCAAGCGCCTCGGCGCCTCCCCGCTCCCCCGGCACGGCCTGCTCCTGGGCAAGATCGCTGCCCTGCTGGTGGTCGAGGCGCTCCAGGTGGTGCTGATCGTGCTGGTCGCCTGGTTCCTCGGCTGGCAGCCCTCGTCGGCAGGCCTCGTCGAGGTCGTCGCACCCGCCGCGCTGGCGATGCTCCTCGGCACGGCCGCCTTCGCCTCCCTCGGGCTCTTCGTCGCCGGCGTGCTGCGGGCCGAGGCCACCCTGGCGGCCGCCAACCTCGTCTACCTGCTGCTGATGGCCGGCGGCGCGGTGGTCATCCCCGCGACGTCGTACGGCGCGTTCGGCGAGGTCGCCGAGTGGCTGCCCAGCGGCACCCTGGGCGAAGCCCTCCGCGGGGCGCTGATCGACGGCTCCTTCGACGGCCGGGCGATGATCGTGCTGCTCGCCTGGGCCGCCGTCGGGACCGTCCTGACCGCCACGACCTTCTCCTGGGAGTGAGAGTGTCCATCCTGACCACAGCCACGACCCGACGACTGACGGAGCCGCTGGGCAGGTTCCTGTGGCCGCTGGCCGTCACCAACCTGGTGGTCAACGTCGTCATCGTCATGACCGGCGGCGCGGTGCGGCTGACCGACTCCGGCCTCGGGTGCCCGACCTGGCCGCGGTGCACCGAGGAGTCCTACGTCGCGCACGGCGCGCTCGGCGTCCACGGGGCCATCGAGTTCGGCAACCGGATGCTGACCTGGGTGCTGGTCGCCGTGGCCGGCCTCTGCCTGCTGGCGGCGCTCGGCGCCGGCCATCGCCTGGCGGTGCGCTACTCGCTCGTGGTGGCGCTCGGCGTACCCGCCCAAGGGGTCATCGGCGGCATCACGGTGCTCACCGAGCTGAACCCGTGGGTCGTCTCGCTCCACCTGCTCGTGTCGATGGCGCTCATCGGCGTGTGCGTGGTGCTGGTCGACGCGCTACGCGGCCCCGCCCGCACCGCGGCCGCCGCGCGCACCACCCGGCTCGGCTGGCTCGTGTTCGGCGTGGCGTGGGTCGTGCTCTACCTCGGGACCGTAGTCACCGGCAGCGGTCCGCACAGCGGCGACGCGGACTCGCGGCGCACGGGCCTCGATCCGCAGGTGATGTCGCACGTGCACGCGGTCGCCGTCTACGTCCTGGTCGCCCTCACCGTCGGGCTGCTCGTCCTGGCCCGCCGCCTCGGCGACCACCGGGTGGCGCGCGCTGCGGGACTGCTGCTGGGGGTCGAGCTGGCCCAGGGAGTCGTCGGCTTCGTGCAGTACGTCAACGACCTGCCCGAGGCAGTCGTGGCGCTCCACATGCTCGGTGCCGCCGTTCTCTCTGCGAGCGTGACGTGGGTCGCTGCGGCCTGTCGGCCGCATCCCGGTCGCTGAAGAACGAGCCACCCTGCGACGTCGCCTCGACCGGGGCCGGCGGCGGACTCGACGACAGCGCGAACACGTACGGCGCACAGACGGACTCCCCCCAGGACCGGACCAGCCGGTGCGGCGGAGTGGCGCCGTCCGCGTCAGCGACGTCGCTGAGGTAGAGGTGCTTGTGGGCGTCCCCGTGCTCACCCAGGAGGGCATGGACGCGCCGCAGGTCGAGGACGTTGCTGCCGTCGATGCGGAAGGGCTGGCGGCCGTAGGGCCAGACGGGGGTGCCTGCCGGCGTCCGCGGCGTGGAGTCGAAGGTGTGCAGGCCCAGCATGTCGAAGGGCCGGCTCACCACGGACTCGTCGAACGCCTGGTAGAGCCCGCTCAGGAAGACCAGGTCGTTGCGGCGGAGGCTGCCTGAGATGACCACGACGTCCGGGTCGATGCGCTTCACCACGGGATAGGAGGCGTAGAGCAGGGCGGCGTACGCCCGTGGGTCGGGGCCGGTCGGCCACGAGGCCGGCGAGTTCGGCTCGTCCCAGATCTCGACGTAGTCGACCCGGCCGCGCACGTGGGTCATCAGGTCCGACACGAAGGCCGCCCAGGCAGCCAGCTCCGCATCGGTCACGGGGGGGCGGGACGAGCCGGGCGTCGCGCTGCCGTCCTGCTCCGCCCAGGCCGGCATGCCGAGCAGCCTCAGCCGCACCCGCTGTCCCGCGGCGCGGGCGAGCTCGATGGTGCGGTCGAGCGCGGTCCACTTGTACGGCCGGGAGGGCGTCGGTCGAAGGGCGGGCCACGAGGCGGTCGCTGACACGATCGAGGAACCGGCTCGCACCCCCGCGTCCAGCTGGCGCTGGACGTCGGTCCAGTCGCCGTCGACGCCCTGGTCGTACGCCGGCCCCGGGCGGGCGCCGGTCGGCACGCAGCCGCCGCGGTCGTTCGACGCGACCGTCCCCATCCGCTCGATCCGGTCGCTCGCCAGCACCGACGCGAGGGCGACCGCGAGCGTCCCCACCCCGGCCACGAGCAGCAGCCACGGACGACGAGCGCGCAGCGTCCCCCGCTGCTTGGATGAGTCGGCGCCCTGGCGGCTGGTCACCACGAGCCCCGGACGCCGTCGGTGACCGAGGCGGCGTTGCGGGTCCGGCGATGCGGCGCGACGGCGCACCGCGCGGCGCTCGCCGCCGTGCTACTGGACCTAGCGAGGGTGTCCGAGGCCGACCCGTGGAGCGGTCGACCCGGGGCGGTCACGAAGCGACCGTGCCCCGGGTCGCCTGCTCCGGCCGGGGTCGTGCGTCGTCGTGGCCGGACGGGTGCAGCACCAGGTGGTTCTCCGCGCGTACTCGTTGCCACTCGGTGACCAGCGTCCGGAGCACGCGCAGCCCGTCGGGGACGGCGTGGAGGTTGCTGAGCCCCCGGGGCAGGGGCCGCTCGACGCTCGGCACCTCCGCGATGGCGGCGCCGGCGACCGCGAAGCGGTAGTTGATGACGGTCTCGATCTCGAAGCCGTCGCTCCAGACCCTGGCGTCGTGGCGTGACGCCGGTCGGTTGCGGTCCGGCAGGCCCAGTACCGGCATCAGGTCGGCCCAGAACGCGCTGAAGCCGTAGCAGAGGTCGCTGAGCTCCTTGCCGTGCACGCGGTTGACGAGCCGGTTGAGGACGGCGTTGCCCAGTCGGCGGATGCGGGTGACGCCGTGGCTGCCACTCCCCGCGCGGAAGCGCGTGCCCTTGGCGAGGTCCGCTCCGTCGACCAGGGCGTGGACCAGGCGCGGGATCTCGTCGGGGTCGGCGCCACCGTCGGCGTCGAGGATCACCACGACGTCGCCCGTCACCTCGGCGAACCCGGCGGCCAGGGCGCCGCCCCGGCCCTCGCGCCCCTGCCTGATCACCCGGATGTCGGGCCTCAGGCGTCGTGCTGTGGACACGGTGGCGTCGACGGAGCCGCCGTCGACCAGGATCACTTCGTGCACTGCTGGCAAGGCCGGCAGCACCAGCTCTAGGTGGCGCGCCTCATTGAGCGCGGGCACCACGACGCTGACTCGCGGAACGGCTGGGCGCGCCACTGTGGCGACCCCCCCGGCCTCGATCCGCTCGCTCGTCACGGACATCTGAACCCCCCCGGATTCTTTTCGATCTTGTGAACTTGTGGTTCCTGCAGGTGTTGACCTTCTGGGTCGATCGCCTGTGTTGCTTGTGTTCGGTGTCGCGTCCGATCCCCGAGCGAGGAGCGCAACCACCCGTCAACGACGGCACACGTCCGGGGTTACGGCGGCAGCCCAAAAAGGTGTGCCCACACGTGTGCCCAGAAAATGTGTGCGCACACAAGTGTGCCGAGATGGTCGGCCGCCCGGCGACCCGGGGTCAGCGGGTGAGCAGCGGGTCGAGCGCGACGGCGACGAAGAGCAGCGACAGATAGAGGTTGGAGCTGTGGAACAGCCGCATCGGCGCGATCACCGACAGGCTCTCCGACGACTTGGCCCTCCCCCACATGCGGTGCGCCTCGACCAGGAACACGGCGCCGAGCACGGCCGCCGCGACGGGGTAGAACGGGCCGGTGCCGGCCACCGGCCACAGCACCAGCGAGGTCGCGACCATCACCCAGCTGTAGATCACGATCTGGCGCCCGACCTCACGGGCCGGTGCCACGACGGGGAGCATCGGGACCGACACGTTGGCGTAGTCCTCGCGGTAGCGCAGGGCGAGCGCCCACGTGTGCGGCGGGGTCCAGAAGAAGACCACCAGGAACAGCACGACGGGAGTCCAGGCCAGCTCGCCGGTGACGGCAGTCCAGCCGATCAGCGCCGGGAAGCAGCCCGCCAGCCCGCCCCAGACGATGTTCTGGGTGGTGCGCCGCTTGAGCAGCATCGTGTAGACGAGCACGTAGAAGGCGTTCGCCAGCACCGACAGGGTGGCCGAGAGCGGGTTGACCCACACCGCCAGGATCACCGTGCTCAGCACCCCCAGCGTCAGCGCGAAGACGAGCGCCGCCCGGGGCGAGACCACGTGCCGCGGCAGCGCCCTTCGTCGGGTGCGCCGCATCTGCTCGTCGATGTCTCGGTCGTAGACGCAGTTCAGGGCGGAGGCGGAGCCGGCACTCAGGGTGCCGCCGACGACGGTGGCCACGACCAGTCCGAGCGCAGGCACGCCGCGGGCCGCGAAGAACATCACCGGGACGGTCGTCAGCAGCAGCAGCTCGATGACCCGTGGCTTGGTGAGGCCGACGTACGCCGCGAGGACGTCCTTGAACGTGACCGAGGGGCCTCCGGAGCTGCCCTCGACCCCTCCACCCTCGTCGCCCGAGGGCGTGGCCGAGGAGGCCGACTGGCCGAGGTAGGTCACGTGGGTCCTCACAGACAACGGGGAGCGGTGGGCGCGAGTCGAGTCTAAACCCGGGCGTGAGTAGGCTCGTCCTCGACGTGCTTCCTCCCCCTCCGTGAAGGAATTCCCGTGACCCGCAACTCGTCACAGCTGGACTGGACAGAACTCGACCAGAAGGCCGTCGACACGGTCCGCGTGCTGGCGATGGACGCCGTTCAGAAGGTCGGAAACGGCCATCCCGGCACGGCCATGAGCCTGGCCCCGGTCGCCTACCTGCTGTTCCAGAAGGTGATGCGACACAACCCCGCCGACCCGCACTGGCCCGGTCGTGACCGGTTCGTGCTCTCGTGCGGCCACTCCTCGCTCACCCTCTACCTGCAGCTGTTCCTGGGCGGCTGGGGGCTCGAGCTCGACGACATCAAGGCGCTGCGCACCTGGGGCAGCAAGACGCCCGGCCACCCGGAGTACGGCCACACGGCCGGCGTCGAGACCACCACCGGCCCGCTCGGCCAGGGCATCGGCAACGCGGTCGGCATGGCGATGGCCGCCCGCCGCGAGCGCGGCATGCTCGACCCCAACGCGGCCGAGGGCACGTCGCCGTTCGACCACCACATCTACGCCCTGTGCAGCGACGGCGACATCGAGGAGGGCGTGAGCTCCGAGGCCTCCGCCCTCGCCGCCGTCCAGCGGCTCGGCAACCTGACCCTCATCTACGACGCCAACCGGATCTCGATCGAGGACAACACCGACATCGCGCTCGCCGAGGACGTTGCCGCGCGCTACGAGGCCTACGGCTGGCACGTGCAGACGGTCGACTGGACCAACGACGACACCCGCTACGCCGAGGACGTCCCGGCGCTGCACGACGCGATCCTCAAGGCCGAGGAGGTCACCGACCGGCCCAGCTTCATCGTGCTCCGCACGATCATCGCCTGGCCGGCCCCGAACGCGCAGAACACCGGCAAGTCCCACGGGTCCGCTCTCGGGGCCGACGAGGTCGCGGCGACCAAGAAGGTGCTCGGCTTCGACCCGGAGCAGACCTTCGAGGTGCCGGCGGGCGTGCTGGAGCACACCCGCGAGGCCGTCACCCGCGGCAAGGCGGCCCAGGCCGAGTGGGTGGAGTCCTACAAGCACTGGACCACCAAGCCCTCGGCCGACGTCGCCCTCTTCGACCGGATGCAGACCCGCACCCTGCCCGACGGCTGGGCCGACTCCCTGCCGGCCTTCGAGCCGGACGCGAAGGGCATCGCGACCCGGGTGGCGTCCGGCAAGACGATCAACGCGATCGCGCCCGCCGTGCCCGAGCTGTGGGGCGGCTCGGCCGACCTGGCCGGATCCAACAACACCACGATCGACAACGTGCCGTCGTTCATGCCCAAGGACCGCTCGACCAAGATGTTCCAGGGCGACCCCTACGCCGGGCGGGTGCTGCACTTCGGCATCCGCGAGCACGCCATGGGCGCGATCATGAACGGCATCGCGGCGCACGGCGGCACCCGCGTCTTCGGCGGCACCTTCCTCACCTTCTCCGACTACATGCGGCCCTCGGTGCGGCTGGCCGCGATCATGGGCCTGCCGGTCACCTACGTCTGGACCCACGACTCCATCGGGCTGGGTGAGGACGGCCCGACCCACCAGCCCATCGAGCACCTGGCCGCGCTGCGCGCGATCCCCGGCCTCGACGTCGTCCGTCCGGGAGACGCCAACGAGACGGCCGCCTGCTGGCAGGCGGTGCTCGAGCGCACCGACCGGCCGGCCGGACTGTGCCTGAGCCGGCAGAACATGCCGGTCTTCCCGCGCGGAGAGGACGGCTACTCCGACACGAGCAACGTGCACCGCGGTGCGTACGTGCTGCTCGACACCGACGGCGTACCCGACGTCGTACTCATCGGCACCGGCTCGGAGCTCCAGCTCGCCGTCGAGGCGCGGGAGCTGCTCGCGGCCGACGGGGTGCAGGCGCGGGTCGTGTCGATGCCGTGCCGCGAGTGGTACGACGACCAAGAGACGTCCTACCGCGAGACCGTCATCCCGCCCGGAGTGAAGGCCCGCGTCAGCGTGGAGGCCGGGATCGCGCAGGGCTGGCGCGAGGTCGTCGGCGACCACGGCCGGATCGTCTCGATCGAGCACTACGGAGCCTCGGCCGAGTACCAGCGCATCTACACGGAGTTCGGCGTCACGGCAGAGGCCGTCGCCAACGCCGCCCGCGACTCCATCTCGGCGGTGTCCGGCTGACCCAGCACCACCCGTCGCACCCATTGTTCGTCAACACGATCCGGGAGGATTCATGAGTGACAAGCTGAAGGCTCTGGCAGAGGCGGGTGTGTCGATCTGGCTCGACGACCTGTCGCGTGAGCGCGTCGAGACCGGCAACCTCGCCGAGCTCGTCAAGGACAAGTCGGTGGTCGGCGTGACCACCAACCCGACCATCTTCGCCGCGGCGATCTCCAACGGCGAGCGGTACGACGAGCAGGTCGCCAAGCTCGTCGCGGCCGGTGCGGCCGTGGACAAGGTGGCGTTCGAGCTGACCACCGAGGACGTCCGCAACGCCTGCGACATCTTCGCCCCGGTGGCGCAGAGCACGGCCCACGACGGCCGGGTCTCCATCGAGGTCGAGCCCGACCTGGCCAACGACACCGAGGCGACGATCGCCTCGGCGAAGGCGCTGTGGGCCGCGGTCGACCGCCCCAACGTGCTCATCAAGATCCCGGCCACCCTCGAGGGCCTCCCGGCGATCACCGCGGTGACCGCCGAGGGCATCAGCGTGAACGTCACCCTGATCTTCGGCGAGGAGCGCTATCGCGAGGTCATGGACGCCTACCTGACGGGTCTCGAGCAGGCGAAGGAGGCCGGTCGCGACCTCTCCGACATCCGCTCGGTCGCCTCGTTCTTCGTGTCGCGCGTCGACTCCGAGGTCGACAAGCGACTCGACGACATCGGCACCGACGTCGCGCTCGCGCTGAAGGGGAAGGCCGCGGTCGCCAACGCCCTCCTCGCGTACGGCGCCTACGAGGAGGTCATTGCCTCCGAGCGCTGGCGGGCCCTCGCTGACGCCGGCGCTCACCCGCAGCGACCGCTGTGGGCCTCGACGGGAGTCAAGAACCCCGACTACAAGGACACGATGTACGTCACGCAGCTCGTCGTCCCGGAGACGGTCAACACCATGCCGGAGAAGACGCTCGATGCGTTCGCCGACCACGGCGAGGTCTTGGGCGACCTCGTCACCGGCAAGGCGTCGGAGGGCCGGGCCGTCCTCGACCGCCTGGGCGAGGTGGGCATCGACTTCCTCGACGTGCTGCAGGTCCTCGAGCACGAGGGCGTCGACAAGTTCAAGAAGTCGTGGTTCGAGCTGGTCGAGACCGTGGAGGCGCAGATGGCGAAGTCCGCCCGGTGACCGCCTTCAACACCGTCGGCGAGGACGGCGTCTTCGAGCTGCGCTTCCGCTACCGCGACGAGCTGGCCTTCGTCGACACGGTCGCATCCCTCGTCGACGACAAGTTCGCCTCCCGGATGGCCGCGCGCGACGCGACTCTCTGGGGGGACGCGGCAGCCGACGAGGCGGGCAAGCGGCTCGCCTGGGTCGACCTGTACTCCACCTCGAGTCCGCTCGTCGGGGAGATCCTCGAGCTGCGCGCCAACCTGATCGGCCAGGGGCTGACCCGCGTCGTGCTGTGCGGCATGGGCGGGTCCTCACTGGCCCCCGAGGTGATCTGCGCGGCCGACGGCGTCGACCTCGTCGTGCTCGACTCCTCCGACCCCGACTTCGTGCGCACCGCGCTCGAGGACCACCTCGACCGGACGGTCGTGGTCGTCTCGTCCAAGTCCGGAGGCACGGTCGAGACCGACAGCCAGCGGCGGGCGTTCGAAAAGGCGTTCGCGGACGCCGGCCTCGACCCGGCGTCCCGCATCGTCGTGGTGACCGACCCCGGCTCACCGCTCGACGCGTCCGCCACCGAGGCGGGCTACCGCGTCTTCCGCGCCGACCCCGACGTGGGCGGCCGCTACTCCGCGCTCACGGCCTTCGGGCTGGTGCCCAGCGGGCTGGCCGGCGCCGACGTCGCACGCCTGCTCGACGAGGCCGCAGCCATCGCGCCCGCGCTGACCGCCGACTCCTCCGACAATCCCGGACTGCGCCTGGGCGCGCTCCTCGGTGCGGCCAACGCGGCAGGGGCCGACAAGCTCGTCCTGGCCGACGGCGGGTCTGCGTACGCCGGGTTGGGCGACTGGGCCGAGCAGCTGGTCGCCGAGTCCACGGGCAAGGACGGCAAGGGCATCCTGCCCGTGGTCGTCGAGTCCACGGAGGCCCCGAACTTCTCCCCCAGCACCGACGACGAGGTGCTGGTGACCTACGGCCCTGACGAGCCGTCGGTCGTGCCCACGTCGGGCTGGGGCGCCACCGTCGACGCCACCCTCGGCGGGCAGCTGCTCCTCTGGGAGGTGGCGACTGCGGTCGCCGGCCGGGTCATCGGCATCAACCCCTTCGACCAGCCCGACGTCGAGAGCGCGAAGGCAGCCGCCCGCGACATGCTCGACGGGGGTGGCGGTCAGCCGCGCCCGATGTTCGTGGACGGCTCCACGACCGTCTATGCCTCCGAGGACTGGCTGCCGGAGGGCACGGCCACGGTGGCCGACGCGGTGCGCGCCCTGCTCGACCGCCTCGACGGCGACCACGGCTACCTCGCCGTGCAGGCCTATCTCGACCGGCACCGCGACGCCCAGCTCGCTGAGGTGCGGCCCGCCCTCGCACGCCGTACGGGCCGACCGGTCACCTTCGGCTGGGGCCCGCGCTTCCTGCACTCGACCGGGCAGTACCACAAGGGCGGACCGGCCACGGGCGTCTACCTCCAGGTCACCGGTCAGCCCCAGGCCGACCTGGCCGTGCCCGACCGGCCGTTCACGTTCCACGAGTTCCTCACCGCCCAGGCGGTGGGCGACGGCCAGGTGCTGGCCGACAAGGGCCGACCGGTGCTTCGGCTGCACGTCGCCGACGCGGGCGACCTGGCCGCGCTCGCCGCGGTGCTCGGGCAGGGGGCCTGATGACGTCCACCACGCCGTACGAGAACCCGCTTCGCGACCCCGAGGACCGGCGGCTCCCGCACATCGCCGGCCCGTGCGGGCTGGTGCTCTTCGGGGTCACCGGCGACCTGTCGCGCAAGAAGGTCATGCCGGCGATCTACGACCTCGCCAACCGTGGGCTGCTGCCACCCGGCTTCAGCCTGATCGGCTATGCGCGGCGTGACTGGGCCGACCAGGACTTCGCCCAGATCGTGCACGACTCGGTGAAGCAGTACGCCCGCACCGAGTTCCGCGAGGAGGTCTGGAACCAGCTGGCCGAGGGACTGCGCTTCGTGCAGGGCGACTTCGACGACGACGTCGCCTTCGACGGCCTCCGCCGCACCATCGAGGAGCTCGACCAGGCGCGCGGCACCGGCGGCAACTACGCCTTCTACCTCGCCATCCCGCCGTCGTTCTTCGGTACCGTCGTCGGCCAGCTCCAGGAGCACGGACTGGCCCAGCCGCCCGACGGCTCGTGGCGGCGGGTGGTGGTCGAGAAGCCCTTCGGGCACGACCTCGAGTCGGCCCGTGAGCTCAACGACACCCTCGACGGGGTGTTCCCCTCCGGGTCGGTCTTCCGGATCGACCACTACCTCGGCAAGGAGACGGTCCAGAACATCCTGGCGATGCGCTTCGCCAACAACATGTTCGAGCCGATCTGGAACGCCAACTACGTCGACCACGTGCAGATCACCATGGCCGAGGACATCGGCATCGGTGGTCGGGCCGGCTACTACGACGGCATCGGCGCCGCCCGCGACGTCATCCAGAACCACCTGCTACAGCTGATGGCCCTGGTGGCGATGGAGGAGCCGACGTCGTTCGACGCTGAGAGCCTGCGCTTCGAGAAGCAGAAGGTGCTGGCGTCCGCGACCCTGCCTCGGCGGCTCGACCTGAGCACTGCCCGCGGGCAGTACCTGGACGGCTGGGCCGGCGGCGACAAGGTGCAGGGGTTCCTCGACGAGGAGGGCATCGCCAAGGACTCCACCACCGAGACGTTCGCCGCGATCACCGTCAACGTCGAGACCCGCCGCTGGGCCGGCGTCCCGTTCTACCTGCGCACCGGCAAGCGGCTCGGTCGCCGGGTGACCGAGGTGGCAGTCGTCTTCAAGCGGGCCCCGCACCTGCCCTTCACCGAGACGGCCACCGAGGAGCTGACGCAGAACGCGCTGGTGATCCGGGTCCAGCCCGACGAGGGCATGACCATGCGGTTCGGCTCGAAGGTGCCGGGCACGGCGATGGAGATCCGGGACGTCAACATGGACTTCGCCTACGGCGGGTCCTTCACCGAGGCCAGCCCGGAGGCCTACGAGCGCCTCATCCTCGACGTGCTCCTCGGTGACCCGCCCCTCTTCCCCCGTCACGAGGAGGTCGAGCTGTCGTGGAAGCTGCTCGACCCGGTCCTCGAGCACTGGGCGAAGAAGGGCAAGCCCGACACCTATGCGTCCGGGACGTGGGGTCCGCCCTCGGCCGACGAGATGCTGGCTCGCGAGGGCCGGACCTGGAGGAGACCGTGACCGCCGAGCTGATCGACACCAACGCCTCGAAGATCGCCGCGCAGTTCGTCAAGGCGCGACGCAAGGCCGGCAGCCCGGCGATGGGCATGGTGATGACCCTCATCATCGTGGTCCCCGAGGACGACGCCGAGGACGCCATGCAGGCCGCGCGCGCTGCGTCGCACGAGCACCCCGCCCGGGTGCTCGGCGTCATCCTGGGAGACGCGCGGGGCGCCGGTGTGATCAACGCCCAGGTCGGCATCGGCTCGGGCTGGACCGGCGAGACCGCGCTCATCCGGCTCAAGGGCGAGGTGGTCAAGCACGCCGAGTCGGTCGTGCTGCCGCTGCTCCTGCCCGACTCCCCCGTGGCGATCTGGTGGCCCACCGACGCCCCCGACGAGCCGGCCGAGGACCCGCTCGGTCGCCTGGCGTCGCGGCGCGTCACCGACGCGGCAGCCGTCACGCGCGGCAAGACCGCCGCCATGCACCGCCAGTGCGCGGCGTACGCCGCCGGCAACACCGACCTCGCCTGGACCCGCATCACTGCCTGGCGCGCGCTGCTGGCCGCCGCGCTCGACCAGCACCCGCTCAAGGTCACCAGCGCGTCGGTGTCCGCCGAGCGCATCTCTCCCAGCGCCGAGCTGCTCGTGGCCTGGCTCAGCGAGCGGCTCCGGGTGAAGGTCGAGCGCCGCAGCTCCGCAGGCCCCGGCATCACCGAGGTGGTCATGGAGACCAAGCAGGGCCCCATCCGGATCAGTCGCAGCGACGGCCGGCTGGCGACGTTCTCGTCCCCCGGTCAGCCCGACCGGCCGGTGGCGCTCAAGCGGCGCGAGCTGCCCGAGCTGCTGGCCGAGGAGCTGCGCCGTCTCGACGAGGACGACATCTACGCCGCCGCGGCCAAGCAGCTGGTCAAGCTCAGGGGTCGAGCGTGACCGAGCCCGAGGTGGTCGTGCACGACGACGCCGGCACCCTCGCCGGCGACGTCGCCAGCAGGCTGCTCGAGGTGCTGGAGCTCGCTCAGGCCGACGGTCGGGTGCCGCAGATCGGCCTCACCGGTGGCTCCATCGCCGACGCCGTGCACCGGGAGGTCGCCCGGCGTGCCGTCGACTCCTCGGTCGACTGGACGCGCGTGGTCCTCTGGTGGGGCGACGAGCGGTTCGTGCCGGCCGGCTCCTCCGAACGCAACGCCACCGGAGCCCGCCAGGCCCTGCTCGACGGGCTCCCCCTCGATCCCGCCCACGTCCACGAGATGCCGGCGGCCGACGGTGGCCTCGATCTCGACGGTGCTGCCGCGGCGTACGCCGACGACCTCCGCACGCACGGCAGCGGTGCGTTCGACGTGCTGATGCTGGGGGTGGGCCCCGACGGGCACTGCGCGTCGCTGTTCCCGGGCCACCCTGCGCTCGACGTCGACGACCAGGTCGCGGTGGGGGTGCGCGAGTCGCCGAAGCCGCCGCCGGAGCGGATCTCGCTGACCTTCGCCGCGCTGAACCGGTCGCGAGCCGTCTGGTTCGTGGTCAGCGGCGAGGAGAAGGCCGCGGCCGTGGCGTCGGCGCTGTCCGGTGCGGATGTGCACCAGACGCCCGCCGCCGGGGTCCAGGGTCAGGACGAGACGCTCTGGCTGCTGGACGCCGACGCCGCGTCGCAGCTCTGACTGCCCACAGCCTGGCCCGAGGTTTGTGCGCGAGTCTTGGGGTTTGTGGCCCTAGCGATGGCCACGAACCCCAGGAGTCACCGGATATCCGGTGACTCCCATCCACCCATCGGCAGACCTCAGAAGATGATCTCGCCGGCCTTGCGGCGGGAGCGGAGCAGCTGGATGGCCTCGTCGAGGATGTCGGCCGCCTCGGCGTCGGAGCGCCGCTCCTTCACATACGCCAGGTGGGTCTTGTAGGGCTCGATCTTGGGTGCGGGCGGGGGGTTCTCGGAGTCCCGGCTCGCCGGGAGGCCGCACTTCGGGCAGTCCCACGACTCGGGGGCAGCCGCCTCGATGGCGAAGGTCACCACCGAACGGTGCTCGTGGGAGCAGAAGTAGGTCACGGCCTGGCGGGGAGCGGACTCGCCACGCTCCGCCTCGCCCATCGGACCCGCGCCGACCCGACTCCCGCGGATCGCGTTTCCAGCACCAGCCACGTCAGTCCCTCTCTCTCACACGTTCGGTCATGTGCTGTAGGCCATGAGCAGGCCCAGCGCAACGATGCAGGAGAACCAGATCACCCCGACGCCGACTGTGAATCGGTCGAGGTTGCGCTCGGCGACCGACGAGCCGCCCAGCGTGGAGGACACGCCACCGCCGAACATGTCCGAGAGTCCACCGCCGCGGCCCTTGTGGAGCAGCACCAGCAGGATGAGTATCGCGCTCGTGATCACGAGCAGGACTTCGAAGACCAGAATCACGGTGCGAAGCCTACGTCACGCCGCCACGATCACAGGACCGGCATGTCGTAGAAGCGACAAACGCCACCGAACTCGTCGGCTTGCAGGCTCGCCCCGCCCACCAGGGCGCCGTCGACGTCGGGGTTCGCCATGATCCCCGCGATGTTCGAGGCCTTCACGGAGCCGCCGTAGAGGATGCGGCAGCCGTCGGCCGCGGCGTCGCCGTACACCTCGCGAAGCTGCCCGCGGATCGCCGCACAGACCTCCTGCGCGTCGTCGGGCGTGGCTACCTCACCGGTGCCGATGGCCCAGACGGGCTCGTAGGCGATGACCATGCCGGCGACCTGCTCGGCGGTGACGCCGGCCAGCGCTCCGTCGACCTGGGCGATGCAGTGGGGTACGTGTCCCCCGGCCTGACGGACCTCCAGCCCCTCGCCCACGCACACGATCGGGGTGATCCCCGCGGCCAGGGCCGTGAGCGCCTTGGCGCTGACGATCTCGTCGGTCTCCGCGTGGTGCTCACGGCGCTCGGAGTGGCCGACGACGACGTAGCTGCAGCCGAGCTTGGCCAGCATGGCCGCCGAGATCTCGCCGGTGTAGGCGCCGTTGTCGTGGGTCGAGACGTCCTGGGCGCCGTACCTGATCGACAGCCTGTCGCCGTCCACGAGCGTCTGCACCGACCGAAGGTCGGTGAACGGCGGGACCACCACGACCTCGACCTTGCCGTAGTCGTGACGCTTGTCGGAGAGCGTCCAGGCAAGCTTCTGGACGAGCACCACGGCTTCTTGGTGGTTGAGGTTCATCTTCCAGTTGCCCGCCATCAGGGGCGTGCGGGTGTTCTTGGCCATGCCAGCTCTTTCGGGTCAGGGACGTTCGAGGACGGAGATGCCGGGCAGCTCCTTGCCCTCGAGGTACTCCAGGCTGGCACCGCCGCCCGTGGAGATGTGCCCGAAGGCTGATTCGTCGAAGCCGAGGGTGCGTACGGCGGCAGCCGAGTCGCCTCCTCCGACGACCGAGAGTCCGTCGATCCGGGTCAGCGCCTCGGCGACGACTCGGGTGCCGTCGGCGAAGGCCCCGACCTCGAAGACGCCCATCGGGCCGTTCCAGAAGACGGTCCGCGCGTCGGACAGGGCGGCTGCGAACGCGTCGGCCGACGCGGGACCGATGTCGAGGCCGAGCGCGTCGGCCGGGATGGCATCGGCGGCAACGACCCGCGGCTCGGGCTCGCGGTCGTCGGACGGGAAGGCGGTGTCGACCACGATGTCGGTCGGCAGCACGATCTCAACCCCCTTCTCCGTGGCGCGCTCCAGGTAGCTGCGGCAGGTGTCGAGGTGGTCGTCCTCGAGCAGGCTCTGGCCCACCTCGTGGCCCTGCGCCTTCAAGAAGGTGAACACCATGCCGCCGCCGATGAGGAGCTTGTCGGCCTTGTCGAGGAGGTTGTCGATGACGCCCAGCTTGTCAGAGACCTTGGATCCGCCCAGCACCACGACGTAGGGGCGCTCCGGCTCCACGGTCAGCCGGCGCAGCACCTCGATCTCGGTCGCCACGAGGCCACCCATCGCGCTCGGTAGCCGCAGTGCGACGTCGTACACGGAGGCCTGCTTGCGGTGGACGGCCCCGAAGCCGTCGGAGACGAAGGCGTCGCCCAGCTGGGCGAGCTGGTCGGCGAACGAGCCCCGCACGGAGTCGTCCTTGCTGGTCTCACCGGAGTTGAACCGGACGTTCTCGAGCAACGCCACGCCGCCGTCTGCGAGTCCCGCCACCGTCGCGGTCGCGCTCTCCCCCACGGTGTCCGAGGCGAAGGCGACCGGACGACCCAGGACCTCGGCGAGGCGCTCGGCGACCGGGGCGAGGGAGTACGCCGGGTCGGGGGCCCCGTCGGGACGACCCAGGTGGGCCATCACCACGACCCGCGCGCCCGTCTTGGCCAGCTGGTCGATGGTGGGTGCGCTCGCCCGGATCCGGCCGTCGTCGGTGATCGCCCGGTCGTCGGCAGGGCCGTCGAGGGGGACGTTCAGGTCGGAGCGGACCAGCACCCGCTTGCCGGCCAGGTCTCCCAGGGAGTCGACTCCCAGCGACCCGGCGGTGTGGCCGGTGCCCGGCATCAGAGCGTGGAGCCCACGTGCGTGATCAGGTCAGCGAGACGGTTTGAGTAGCCCCACTCGTTGTCGTACCAGCCGACCACCTTGACCTGGTTGCCGATGACCTTGGTCAGCGGCGCGTCGAAGATGCAGGACGCCGGGTCGGTGACGATGTCGGAGGAGACGATGGCGTCGGTGGAGTACTTGAGGTATCGGCCGTCGGCGACCTTCTCGATGGCTGCGTTGACCTCTTCGACGCTGGTCTCGCGGCCCGCCTCGAACGTGAGGTCGGTGGCCGATCCGGTCGGCACGGGGACGCGCAGCGCGTAGCCGTCGAGCTTGCCCTTGAGCTCGGGCAGCACCAGGCCGATGGCCTTCGCCGCACCGGTCGAGGTGGGCACCACGTTGATCGCGGCGGCCCTGGCCCGGCGCAGGTCCTTGTGGATGTTGTCCTGGAGGTTCTGGTCGGCGGTGTAGGCGTGGATGGTGGTCATCATGCCCTTGACGATGCCGAACTCGTCGTTGAGGGCCTTGGCCATCGGCGCCAGGCAGTTGGTCGTGCACGACGCGTTGGAGATCACCGAGTGCTGCGCCGGGTCGTAGAGCTCGTGGTTGACACCCATGACCACGGTGATGTCCTCGTTGGAGGCGGGCGCGGAGATGATGACCTTCTTGGCGCCGCCGTCGATGTGGGCGCGCGCCTTGGTGGCATCGGTGAAGAACCCGGTGGACTCGACGACGACGTCGACGCCGAGGTCTCCCCACTTCAGGTTGGCGGGGTCGCGCTCGGCGAAGGCAGCGATCGCCTGGTCGCCGACCCGGATCGACGTGTCGTCGGAGGTGACGTCGGCGTCGAGACGACCGAGGATCGAGTCGAACTTGAGCAGGTGCGCAAGGACGGCGTTGTCGGTGAGGTCGTTGACCCCCACGATCTCGATGTCCGCACCGCCCTCGCGCTGCAGAACGCGGACGGCCCGGAAGAAGTTGCGGCCGATGCGGCCGAAGCCGTTGATTCCCACACGAACAGTCACGATGTCTCCTGGAAGCGTTGGTCGATCAGGCGGTTCGACCCTATCGCGAGGCAGGGAGCCGTCCGAAGGTCCCTTCCGGGCCACCGCCGGCACGCGGCCCCGAGATCACAGGTATGGCGCGACGGGCGCTCAGTCCTGCTCGGCCAGCATGTCGGGGGTCAGCGACGCCTCGGTGTCGGGGATCCCGAGCTCCTCGGCACGCTTGTCGGCCATCGCGAGCAGGCGGCGGATGCGACCGGCGATGGCGTCCTTCGTGAGCACGGGCTCGTGCAGCTGCCCCAGCTCCTCGAGCGAGGCCTGCTTGTGCTCCAGACGCAGGTGGCCGGCGAGCTTGAGGTGGTCGGGCACCTCGTCGGCGAGGATCTCCAGGGCCCGCTCGACGCGGGCGCCGGCCGCGACGGCGGCGCGGGCCGAGCGCCGCAGGTTGGCGTCGTCGAAGTTGGCCAGCCGGTTGGCCGTCGCGCGCACCTCGCGGCGCATCCGGCGCTCCTCCCAGGCCATCAGCGACTCGTGGGCGCCGAGTCTGGTGAGCAGTGCACCGATCGCGTCTCCGTCACGGATGACGACCCGGTCGACGCCGCGCACCTCGCGCGCCTTCGCCTGGATGCCCAGGCGACGGGCGACCCCGACGAGGGCCAGCGCGGCCTCCGGCCCCGGGCAGGTGATCTCGAGGGCTGACGAGCGACCCGGCTCGGTGAGCGAACCGTGAGCCAGGAAGGCACCTCGCCACGCGGCGACGGCGTCACAGCCACCGCCCGACACGACGGCCGGCGGCAGCCCTCGCACAGGCCGGCCACGAGGATCCAGCAGCCCGGTCTGCCGGGCCAGGGCCTCGCCGTCCTTGACGACACGGACGATGTAGCGGCTGCCCTTGCGGATGCCGTTGCCCTGCACCATCACCACGTCGGACTGGTGGCCGTAGACGTCGGAGATGTCCTTGCGCAGCCGACGCGCGGCCGCGCCGGTGTCGAGCTCGGCCTCCACCACGATCCGGCCGCTGACGATGTGCAGCCCTCCGGCGAAGCGCAGCATCGAGGCGACTTCGGCCTTGCGGCAGCAGGTCTTGGTGATCTGGGTGTTGGCCAGTTCAGCCTTCACCGGTGCGGTCATCGCCATGCGGCCGATCCTGCCATGCGCGTCAACGACCCTCGCCGCCGAGGACGCCGGCCAGCGCTTCGCCCAGCCGTGCCGGGTCGTGTGCAGCGGTGCCATCGCCGCGCGCGACGTCGGCCACGACGAGCCGGCCGCCCAGGTCGAGCACCGCCTTCTCCAGGGCCTCGGTGTCGGCGACGCTGCCGGCGTCGGCCAGCACGGTGTGGACGGTCAGGTCCGGTGCCAGGTCCCGGAGCACCGCGAGGTGGTCCTCGGGTGCGAAGCCGTGGGTCTCCCCCGGCTGCGCCTCCAGGTTGAGTACGACGACCAGCCGCGCGCCGCGGGCCACGACCGCGTCGCGCAGGTCGGGCACCAGCAGGTGCGGGATCACCGAGGTGTACCAGGACCCGGGTCCGAGGACCACCCAGTCGCAGTCGCGCACCGCGGTCACGGCCTCGGCGCAGGCGGGCACCGGCTCGGGATCGAGCGACACCCGCTCGATGTGCCCGTCGGTGGTGGCGATCTCGACCTGACCGTGCACCCGGGTGTGCGCGCCCGGGTCTCCGGCGACCAGGCCGGTGACGTCGGCGGTGATGTCGATCGACGTGGTCGACATCGGCAGCACCCGGCCCCGGGCGCCCAGCAGCCTGCCCACCAGGTCGAGGGCGGCCACCGGGTCGCCGAGCTGCTCCCAGAGGCCCACGATGAGCAGGTTGCCCACGACGTGTCCGCGCATCTCCCCGTCGCCGGCGAAACGGTGCTGCAGCACCTCGGCCCAGGTCTGGCCCCACTCGTCGTCTCCGCACAGCGCCGCGAGCGCCATCCGCAGGTCGCCCGGTGGCAGCACGTCGAACTGCTCGCGCAACCGGCCGGACGAGCCGCCGTTGTCGGCGACGGTCACGACGGCGGTGACGTCGCGGGCCACCCTGCGCAACGCCGAGAGCGACGCGAACAGGCCGTGACCGCCACCGAGGGCGACGACCGAGCAGTCGACCGCCGGCACGTCACTCCCGCCCGAGGTCGCGGTGCACGGCTCGGGTGTCGTAGCCGCGGTCGAGCAGCCGCTGCGCGATCTCCTCGGTCATCGCCACGCTGCGGTGCTTGCCGCCCGTGCACCCGATGGCGATGGTCATGAAGCGCTTGCCCTCGGCCAGGTAGCCGCGTGCGGCGATCTCCAGGACCGGCAGGTAGCCGTCGAGGAACTCCGCGGCCCCGGGCTGGCTCTTGACGTAGCTGGCGACCTCCGGGTCGCGGCCCGTGTGCGGCCGGAGCTCCGGGATCCAGTGCGGGTTGGGCAGGAACCGCATGTCGCCCACAAAGTCGGCGTCGACCGGGATGCCGTACTTGAAGCCGAAGCTGATCACGGTGACCTTGAGGCGGGTGGCCTGTGCCGACCCGAAGTGCTCGGCCACCCTCTTCGTCAGCTGGTGGACGTTCAGGTTGGTGGTGTCGATGACGAGGTCGGCGTCGCCCCGCACGCTCGCCATGGCCCGCCGCTCACGGGCGAGCCCGTCGACGAGCCGGCCGCCGCCCTGCAGGGGGTGCGGCCGCCGGGCCGCCTCCTGGCGGCGTACGAGCACGTCGTCGCCGGCCTCGAGGAACAGCAGCGTCGTGGGCCGGCCGGTCACGTGCTGCTGCCGGTTGGCGTGCAGGGCGTCGAAGAAGGAGCCGGAGCGGACGTCGACGACCACGGCGATCGGCTGGGTCACCCCGCGGCTGTCGTCCACGAGGCGCACGACGTCGCGCACCAGCGCGGGCGGCAGGTTGTCGACCACGTAGTAGCCGAGGTCCTCGAGCTCCTTAGCGGCCGTGCTGCGCCCGGCCCCGGTCATCCCGGTGACCACGACCAGCTCCCCCGGCTGCGGCGACGTGCTCTCCGACATCAGTCCTCCTCGATCTCACCGGTGGCGGTGTTGACGCGCATCGGTTGCTGAGTGGTCCCAGTCTTGCGCGTCGCGTCGGCCGCGGCGAGTGCGTCCTTGATGG
Organism: Nocardioides sp. LHG3406-4; assembly: GCF_049897745.1. Lineage (NCBI taxonomy): Bacteria > Bacillati > Actinomycetota > Actinomycetes > Propionibacteriales > Nocardioidaceae > Nocardioides > Nocardioides sp. LHG3406-4. The sequence continues at coordinate 748,515 of NZ_JAFCWV010000002.1, read as the reverse complement.
CTCGGGAGGTCCCCGGGCCGATGCCGGGCACCATCGCGATCTCCTCGACGTCGGCGGCCCGGAGCTTCTTGAGGGAGCCGAAGTGCTTGAGCAGCGTCTTGCGGCGTACCTCCCCCAGCCCGGGCACGTCGTCGAGCAGGCTCTCGACCATCGACTTGGACCGCCGGTTGCGGTGGTGGGTGATGGCGAACCGGTGCGCCTCGTCGCGCACCCGCTGGAGGAGGTAGAGGCCCTCGCTGGTGCGGGCGAAGATCACCGGGTCCTCCTCGCCGGGCAGCCATACCTCCTCGAGCCGCTTGGCCAAGCCGCACACCGCGATGTCGTTGATGCCGAGCTCGGCCAGGGCCTCCTGTGCGGCCGCGACCTGGGGCGGGCCGCCGTCGACGACCACCAGCCCGGGCGCGTAGGCGAACTTGCGCGGGCGCCCGGTCTCGGGGTCGACGAGCATCGGCCCGCTGTCGGTCGCGACCTCCGTCGACCTCGCCTGCTCGTCGAGCAGGCGGCGGAACCGGCGGGTGATGACCTGCTTCATGTGGGCGACGTCGTTCTGGCCGACCTGTCCGTCGCCGGGGCCCTTGATCACGAAGCGGCGGTACTCGCTCTTGCGGGCCAGTCCGTCCTCGAACACCACCATCGACGCGACGACCTCCGTGCCCTGGAGGTTGGAGACGTCGTAGCACTCGATGCGCAGCGGCACCTCGTCGAGACCGAGCGCCTTCTGGATCTCCTCGAGCGCTCGGTTGCGGGTGGTCAGGTCGCTGGCCCGCCGGGTCTTGTGCAGCACCAGCGACTGGCCGGCGTTGCGGGCCACCGTCGCTTGGAGGGTCTTCTTGTCACCGCGCTGCGGCACCCGGATCGCGACCCTGCTCCCGCGCAGCTCGGTGAGCAGCTGCTCCATCGTGGCGTGGTCCGAGGGCAGCGCGGGCACGAGCACCTCACGCGGGATCGCCTCTGCCTCCCCGGCGTAGAGCTGGAGCAGGAAGTCCTCGACGAGCGCGGCGGTGTCGCCGTCGTCGGCCCGGTCGGCCACCCACCCCCGCTGGCCGCGGATGCGACCGCCTCGCACGTAGAAGATCTGCACCGCCACCTCGAGCGGGTCCTCGGCCAGGCCGATCACGTCGGCATCGGTGCCGTCGCCGAGGACGACCGCCTGCTTCTCGAGCGCGCGGTTGAGCGCGCCGAGGTCGTCACGCAGCCGAGCCGCCTTCTCGAAGTCGAGCGCCTCCGAGGCGGCGTACATCTCGCGCTCGACGCGCTTGACGAAGGCCGTGGTGTTGCCGGCCATGAAGTCGCAGAAGTCGTCGACGATCGCCCGGTGGTCCTCGGCGCTGATGTTGCCCACGCACGGGGCGGCGCACTTGTCGATGTAGCCCAGCAGGCAGGGGCGCCCGATCTGCGAGGAGCGCTTGAAGACGCCGTTGCTGCAGGACCGCATCGGGAACACCCGCAGCAGCAGGTCGACCGTCTCGCGGATCGCCCAGGCGTGGCCGTAGGGCCCGAAGTAGCGGGTGCCCTTGCGCTTGGCGCCCCGGCCGACCATCACCCGCGGGAACTCCTCGCCTACCGTCACCGCCAGCCAGGGGTAGGACTTGTCGTCGCGGTACTTGACGTTGAAGCGCGGGTCGAACTCCTTGATCCAGCTGTACTCCAGCTGCAGCGCCTCGACCTCGGTGTTGACGACCGTCCACTCGACGCTGGCACCGGTGGTGACCATGGACGCGGTGCGGGAGTGCAGGTTGGCGATGTCCTGGAAGTACGACGACAGCCGGGACCGCAGGTTCTTGGCCTTGCCGACGTAGATGACGCGTCCCTTGGCGTCCCGGAAGCGGTAGACACCCGGCTGTGTCGGGATCGACCCGGGGGCGGGGCGATAGGACGCGGGTGAAGCCATGCCTCAACCCTACGGGCCGGGGCCGACACGTTCCCGCGCGACTATCGTGACCGTCCATGAGCGTCCTGTTCCTGCACGGCGCCGGTGGCTACGACGACGACCAGACGATGGTCGCGGAGCTGCGCGAGCACCTCGACGGCCCCGTCCAGGCCCCCCGGCTGCCGGACGAGGACATGTCGTACGACGCATGGCGTCGGGTGGTCTCGGGCCACCTGCACGACCTCGGCCCCGACGTAGCGGTCGTGGCGCACTCCTTCGGCGCCTCGGTCGCCCTCAGGCACGCGGTGGACGAGCGTCCGCCTCTCGCGGCGCTGGTCCTGCTCGCGATGCCCTACTGGGGTCCGACGGGCTGGGGCGTCGCGGAGTACGCCCTACCCGCGTCGTTCGTGCCGCCGCCTCCGCAGCTGCGGGTCAGCCTCCACCACTGCCACGACGACCAGGAGGTCCCTTTCGAGCACCTGGCGCACCACGCCGCCGCCCTGCCGGATGCCGTCGTGCGAGCGCACCCCACGGGGGGCCACCAGCTCACGGACCGCATGGGCGCCGTGGCCCTCGACCTGGCGCCGGCCTGATCGACGGGCCAGAGCGGTCAGGCCAGGCTGATGCTGTCGCCGTCGACGACGATCTCGACGGCCTCGAGCGGCGTGGTCGCCGGGCCGGCCTGCGGGGAGCCGTCCTCGAGGGAGAACTGGCTGCCGTGGCAGCCGCAGGGGATGACTCCGTCGGACGCCGACGAGACGAGGCAGCCCTGGTGCGTGCAGACGGCCGTGAAGCACCGGAACTCGCCCTCCGTGGGTTGGGTCACGACGACCTTGGCGTCGGAGTAGACGGCGCATCCGCCCACCGGGACATCGGACGTCTTGGCGAGGACGTCTACCCCGGGACCCGCGCCGGAGGAGGACGGCGACCCGTCGGGTGTCGACGATGAGGATGCTCCCCGGGCGCCCTCGTCGACAGCCTGGGTGTCGGCGCCGCAGCTGGCTAGCAGCGGCACCCCGACTCCGGCGACGGCTGCTGCGGAGAGTGCGGTACGTCGGTTGAGTCCTGAGCCCATGGCCCTGATCGCTCCTGGGGTCGCCGGTCGGGATGGTTGAAGAGAACACTAGTCAGCCCGAAAAGGCCGGCCCGAGAACTCCCGCTGGTGTGGCGATGACCAGCAGCTACTTCTTCGCCGTCGCCCGCTTCGCCGTGGCCTTCCGCACGGTCGCGGGCTTGGCCGCCGCCGTCTTCTTGGCACCGACCCTCTTCTTGGGTGCCGCCTTCTTGGTCGCGGCCCGCTCGGCCGCGGCCTTCTTCGCCGCGGCCTTGATGCCCGCCTTGGTGGTGGGCGCCGGCGGGTCCGGGGCCCTCCTCGGCTTCCCCGGCTGGACGGCGTGCCGGCCATCCAGGAGCGGTTTCAGGAACGCACCGGTGTAGCTGTCGGGGTGCCCGGCGATCTCCTCAGGCGTGCCCTCGGCCACGACGTAGCCGCCCCGCGAGCCGCCCTCGGGACCCATGTCGATGAGCCAGTCGGCGGTCTTGATGACGTCGAGGTTGTGCTCGATGACCATCACGGAGTTGCCCTGGTCGACCAGCCGGCCCAGCACCAGCAGCAGCTTGCGGATGTCCTCGAAGTGCAGGCCCGTGGTGGGCTCGTCGAGGACGTAGACGGTGCGGCCGGTGGACCTCTTCTGCAGCTCGGTGGACAGCTTGACGCGCTGTGCCTCGCCGCCGGAGAGGGTCGTCGCGGGCTGCCCTAGCCGGACGTAGCCCAGACCGACCTCGCCCAGGGTCTTCATGTGCCGGGAGATCGCCGGGACGGCGGCGAAGAAGTCGGCCGCCTCCTCGATCGGCATGTCGAGGACCTCGGCGATGGTCTTGCCCTTGTAGTGCACCTCGAGGGTCTCGCGGTTGTAGCGGGCGCCGTGACAGACCTCGCACGGGACGTAGACGTCGGGCAGGAAGTTCATCTCGATCTTGATCGTGCCGTCACCCGAGCAGGCCTCGCAGCGGCCGCCCTTGACGTTGAACGAGAACCGGCCCTGGAGGTAGCCCCGCATCTTCGCCTCGGGGGTGGACGCGAAGAGCTTGCGGATGTGGTCGAAGACGCCGGTGTAGGTCGCCGGGTTTGAGCGCGGAGTGCGCCCGATCGGCGACTGGTCGACGTGGATCACCTTGTCGACGTGCTCGAGCCCGGAGATCTTCTGGTGCCGGCCCGGCACCGCCCGGGCGTTGTAGATCTGCTTGGCGAGCGAGGTGTAGAGGATGTCGTTGACCAGCGTGGACTTGCCGGAGCCGGAGACGCCGGTGACCGCGACGAACATGCCCAGCGGGAACGAGACGTCGACGTTCTGCAAGTTGTTCTCGTGGGCGCCGTGCACCCTCAGCTCCCGGCCCGCCGTGCGCGGCCGGCGGATCTCCGGGACCGGGATCTCGCGACGGCCGGAGAGATACTGCCCCGTCATCGAGTCGGGGTGGTCGAGCAGGCCCTGGACGGACCCGCTGTGGACCACCTGGCCGCCGTGCTCGCCGGCACCGGGACCGATGTCGACCACCCAGTCGGCGTGGCGGATGGTGTCCTCGTCGTGCTCGACCACGATCAGGGTGTTGCCGAGATCCTTGAGCCTGACCAGCGTCTCGATCAGCCGCTGGTTGTCGCGCTGGTGGAGACCGATCGAGGGCTCGTCGAGGACGTAGAGGACGCCGACCAGGCCGGCGCCGATCTGGGTGGCCAGCCTGATGCGCTGGGCCTCGCCACCGGACAGCGACCCCGACGGGCGGTCGAGGGAGAGGTAGTCGAGCCCGACGTCGAGCAGGAAGTTGAGCCGCTCGAGGATCTCCTTCAGCACCCGCTCGGCGATCTGCTTCTCCCGCGCGCTCAGCTCGAGGCCGCGCAGGAAGTCGGCGGTCTCGTTGATCGGCAGCCGGCAGACGGCCGCGATGGACTTGCCGCCGAGCGTGACGGCCATCGAGACCGGCTTGAGCCGGCTGCCCTCACAGGCGGGGCACGGCACCTCGCGCATGAAGCCCTCGAACCGGTCACGGCTCGTGTCGCTCTCGGCCTCCCGGTGCCGGCGCTCGATGTAGGTGCGGACGCCCTCGAACGCGGCGTAGTAGGCGCGCTGGCGGCCGTAGCGGTTGGTCGTGACCACGTGCACCTTGGTGGCGTGGCCGTTGAGCAGCGACTTCTGCGCGCGGGCGTCGAGCTTCTCCCACGGGGTGTTGAGGTCGAAGCCCAGCTCCTCGCCGAGGGCGTGCATCAGCCGGAGGAAGTAGTCGGCGACGTGCGCGCCGCTCCACGGCGCGATGGCGCCCTCGCCCAGGGTCGCCGTCGGGTCGGGCACGACGAGCTCGGGGTCCACCTCCATCCGGGTGCCGAGGCCGTGGCACACGGGGCAGGCGCCGAACGGCGAGTTGAACGAGAACGACCGCGGCTCGAGCTCGTCGGTGTCGATCGGGTGGTCGTTGGGGCAGGCCATCTTCTCGGAGAAGCGCAGCTCGCGGTCGGGGTCCTTGGCCGGGAGGTCGACGAAGTCGAAGATCACCAGGCCGCTCGCGAGGTTGAGCGCGGTCTCGACGGAGTCGGTGAGCCTGCGCTTGGAGGACTGCTTCACGGCCAGCCGGTCGACGACGACCTCGACGGTGTGCTTCTTCTGCTTGTCGAGCTTGGGGGTGTCGTCCAGGGCGTAGGTCTCGCCGTCGACGCGTGCCCTCGAGAAGCCCTGTGCCTGCAGCTCCTTGAAGAGCTCGACGTACTCGCCCTTGCGGCCCCGGATCACCGGGGCCAGCACCTGGAACCGGCGGCCCTCCTCGAGCGCCAGCACCCGGTCGACGATCTGCTGGGGGGTCTGTCGCTCGATCGGTGCGCCGCAGGTCGGGCAGTGCGGGCGGCCGGCGCGGGCGTAGAGGAGCCGGAGGTAGTCGTAGACCTCGGTGATGGTGCCGACGGTGGAGCGCGGGTTCTTGGACGTGGACTTCTGGTCGATGGACACCGCGGGCGAGAGACCCTCGATGAAGTCGACGTCGGGCTTGTCCATCTGGCCGAGGAACTGCCGCGCATAGGCCGACAGCGACTCGACGTAGCGGCGCTGCCCCTCGGCGAAGATCGTGTCGAAGGCGAGGCTGGACTTGCCGGAGCCGGAGAGGCCCGTGAAGACGATCAGCGAGTCACGCGGGAGTTCGAGGGAGACGTCCTTGAGGTTGTGCTCGCGGGCGCCGCGGATGATGAGCTGGTCGGCCACTGGTGTCCTACGGGTCGGCGTCGGTGTTCGAACAAGTGTTCGCTATTCTACCGGTCACGGCAAGCGCGCCCCGCCGGCCCGAACACACTCTCACGAGCCACCGACAGTCGGGAATGGAGCGTGTCACAGGCGCGCGACGAAGCGCCGGCCGCGCAGCGCCTCCTCGACCAGACCCACCCCGCGGCGGACGGCGAGCAGCCGGGCCTCCTCCGCCTGGAACGTGGTCACGGCCGCCTCGACGACGTCGAGGTCGGCCACGTCGCGCAGGTCGGCCCGGCACTCGCTGAGCCCACGGCGTACGGCGGCCTGCTGCGCCTCGATGTGCAGCACGGCGAAGCGGGCCAGCACCACGATGTGACGCCGGAGCGCGGCGTGCTGGCGGTAGTCGGGCGGGCAGATGTCGAAGAACCAGTTGACGGCGGTGCGCTCCCAGTCGGGCGCGTCAGGGGGCCGGACGGCCGGCGGCCAGCCGGGCGGGGCGACGAGGACTGCCATGCGGCCAGCGTACGCCACGTTCGAACAGGTGTTCTAGTCGAGGGGCGGGAAGTGCTCGTCAAAGAGACGCTCGAGACGGGCCAGGTCGGGGTCGCGCAGGCCGGCCGCCCCGCGCCGCCACCAGACGTCGGGATAGACGAAGCGACCGGTCATCCAGTCGGCGTAGCCGTCGAGCAGCACGACCTGCATCGCCTGCTCCGGAGTGCGCCGCGACGCCGCCTCGAGGCCGTGCAGCGCGGCCCGCTCGAAGCCGCGCGCGCCGTAGAAGAACGGGCTGCCTTCGAGGCACAGCATCGGCCGACCGGTGGTGCGAGCCGCCTCGATCGCGGCCGCGACGAGGGAGGTGCCGACGCCTTCACGTTGCCGGTCGGGCCGGGTGCTCAGCGGGCTGAGCATCGCGACGTCGACCAGCTCCCGACGGGCGTCGAGCCAGGCGTGGCTGACGCCCACATGCCCGACGACCTCGTCACTGACGGCGTCCACCGCCACCAGCTCGGCCAGCAGGTGACCCAGCTCGCGGACCTCCGCCCAGAGCGCCGAGACCTCAGGTCCCTCGTCGCCGAAGGCCGCCTCGATCACCGCCCCGACGGCGCCGTGGTCGCCCGCGTGGGCCGAGCGCAACGAGCACGTCGGGGTGGTGCTCACCTCAGGTGTTCCTCGACCCGCTCGACCTTGGCGGTCAGCTGGCCGGTGTCGTGACCGCGACGCAGGTCGGCCTTCAGCACCAGACCGACACGCGGCGAGGTCTCCGCGACCTTGAAGACCGCGTCCTTGACGACCGCCATGACCTCGTCCCACTCGCCCTCGATGTTGGTGAACATCGCGTTGGTCTCGCAGGGCAGGCCGGAGTCGCGGATGACCTGCACGGCCTCGGCCACGGAGGCGGAGACGCCACCGGTCTCGTCGGCGCCTGCAGGGCTGATGCTGATGGCAACGATCATGCGACCCACCTTAGGAGAGTCCTGTCGACCCGGACTTTCCGCACTCGTTCAATACAGTTACACGGGCCGGCGCCCTGAGCCTCGCCGTACTCACACCAGGGAGCGCGCGAGGAGGAAGAGCGCCGACGCGGTGCACACCACCAGCACCAGCCGTCGGAAGCCCTCCCGAGGGATCCGGCCGCGCACCTTCAGACCGACCAGGAAGCTCCCCACCAGGATCGGCATGAACCACAGGGTCAACCAGACGGACGCGGCCGGCATCTCGCCGGTGGCCGAGAAGAGCGCGACCGACATCGCCGTGCCCGCGAAGAAGAACATCGACAGCGTCGCCCGCGACTCCTGCGGCGACCTGTGGGCGAACAGGATGGCCATCGGCGGCCCTCCGATGGACGTCGCCGTGCCCGACGTACCGGCCGCGAAGCCCACCAGGAACAACCGTGCGGGAGTGAAGCGCACCTCCACGACCCGGTAGGCGAGCGCGACCGCCACGAGCACCATCACCGCAACGACGATCCCCAGGACCCGGTCGGTGAATACCGTCACCAGCCACACACCCAACACCGTGCCCGGGACCCGGGCCGGCAGCGCCCAGGCGGTGGCCCACCAGTTCACGTGGCGCCACTCGGCGACCAGCACGAACAGGGACATCGGCACCGCGAGCCACAGCAGCAGGGTCGGCATCAGCGAGGGCGCGAGCAGCGCCACCACGGGCGCGCCCAGCAGGCCCAGCCCCAGGCCGGCCACCGACTGCACGAAGGCGCCGAGGGCCACCACGACCGCCAGCGCGATCACCACTCCGAGGGACACACCGGCGATGTCGTTCATGGAATCCTGCTCTCGCGGGTCGACCTGTGCCCACATTCACTCATGCGGGTCGTCCCTGAGGTCCTCTCGGGGTCGGCTCGGGTAGCGCCGGGGTCGCACCCGATATCCCCGCGCGCGTCGGGCCGGAAGTCTTGGCGACATGATCCTCATCGACTCCCTCACCATGAAGTACGGCGGGTTCACCGCCCTCGACGACGTGTCGTTCGCTGCCGAGCCCGGCCGGGTCACCGGCTTCCTCGGCCCCAACGGCGCCGGCAAGTCCACCACCATGCGCATCATGGTCGGCCTCACCAAGCCGACCGCGGGCCACGCCACGATCGCCGGCCAGGAGTACGCCGACCTGCCCAACCCCGGCCGGGAGGTGGGCGTCCTGCTCGACGCCTCGGCGCAGCACGCGGGCCGCACCGGCCGCGAGATCCTCACGATCGCCGCCCAGACCATGGGCGTGCCGCGCAACCGGGTCGACGCGATGCTCGAGCTCGTCAGCCTCACCCCGACGGAGGCGGGCCGACGGGTGCGCAACTACTCGCTCGGCATGCGCCAGCGACTCGGCATCGCCACGGCGCTGATCGGCGACCCGCAGGTGCTCATCCTCGACGAGCCGGCCAACGGGCTCGACCCGGCCGGCATCCGGTGGATGCGCGACCTGCTCCGCGGGTACGCCGACCAGGGCGGCACCGTGCTGCTCAGCTCGCACCTGCTGCACGAGATCGAGGTCATCGCCGACGACCTCATCGTCATCGGCAACGGCCGCATCGTCGCCCAGGGCACCAAGGCCGAGCTGCTCGCGACCGCGGGCACGCTCGTCCGCACGCCCGAGACAGCGACCCTGGCGAAGGCGCTCGTGGTGGCCGGCCTCGTCGCCCACACGTCCGGCCCCGACACCCTGCGGGTCGAGTCCGACCCGGAGGTCGTCGGCCGGATCGCCCTGGAGACCGGCGTACCGCTGGTCGAGCTGCGCGCCGCCGAAGGCGCGGGGCTGGAAGAGATGTTCCTCGAGCTCACCGCCGACACCCAGCGAGAAGGAGTAGCAGCATGACCACCACGGCCATCACCCCGACGGGACGGGCGGTCTCGCGCGAGCCCGGGACCACGACGTACGCCCCAATCCCGTTCGCCCGCGTCGCCGGCGTGGAGCTGCGCAAGATGTTCGACACCCGCTCGGGCTTCTGGCTGCTCATGAGCATCGGCATCCTCGCGGCGCTCGCCAGCGCGGCCGTGGTGCTCTTCGCCCCCGACGACGAGATCGCCTATGGCAACTTCGCCGGGGCGATCGGCATCCCCATGTCGATCCTGCTGCCGGTCATCGCGATCCTGTCCGTCACCGGCGAGTGGAGCCAGCGCTCGGGCCTGACGACGTTCACGCTCGTGCCCAGCCGCGGTCGAGTGATCGCGGCCAAGGCCGTCGTCGCGGTGGCCGTGGGCCTGGTCGGGATGGGGGTCGCACTCGCCGTCGGTGCCCTCGGCAACGTCGTGGGCTCCCAGCTGGCCGGCGTGCCAACGACCTGGGACGTCTCGGTCAGCAGCGTCGCCTTCATCGTGCTGGCACTGGTCCTGGGCCAGCTGATGGGCTTCATGCTCGGCGTGCTGGTCCGCAACTCCCCGGGCGCGATCGTCGGCTACTTCGTCTACTCGTTCATAGTGCCGACCCTCTCCAGCCTGCTCGCCAGCACCCAGGAGTGGTACGACGACGTGTTCCGCTGGGTCGACTTCCAGTACAACCAGGTGAGCCTCTACGACGCCACCAGCCTCAGCGGCGAGGGGTGGGCGCACCTGGCCACCTCGGCCGGCATCTGGCTGATCGTGCCGATGGCCGTCGGTCTGTGGCTGGTCACCCGGTCCGAGGTCAAGTAGCTCACGGCGTACGACCGACGTTCCCCGCCCCCGGCCAGGTGACTGGTCGGGGGCGGGGTGCCGTGTCGGGTGTGTCGGCGCGACGTTTGGTCCCAAACCGCAGGCTTTAAGCCCCCAGACGTGCGGTCTCTGCCCAATCGAGGGGGCCGACCCACTTGGGGCTGTCCACCCGTCGGAGGCTGTCGTTTGGTCCCAAACCGCAGGTTTTCAGCCCCCAGACGTGCGGTTTCTGCCCAATCGAGGGGGCGCCTCGGGGCCTCCGGGCAGCCTGCACCTCCGCCCGACCCTGTCGTTTGGTCCCAAACCGCAGGTTTTCAGCCCCCAGACGTGCGGTTTCTGCCCAATCGACCCAGCACCACGGCGGCCCACACGACCAACGCGCCACCCGACAACAGTCGGGTGGCGCGTTCGAGGTGATGCTGAGGCTCAGGCCTTGCGCAGGTTGCGCAGCACGAACTGCATGATGCCGCCGTTGCGGTAGTAGCTCGCCTCGCCGGGGGTGTCGATGCGGACCACGGCGTCGAACGAGACGTCACCGGCGGTGACCTTCACGGTCTTCGGCGTGCGACCCTCGTTGAGCTCGGTGATGCCGGTGAACGCGAAGGTCTCCTCACCGGTGAGGCCCAGCGACTCGGCGGACTGGCCCTCGGGGTACTGCAGCGGCAGCACACCCATGCCGATCAGGTTCGAGCGGTGGATCCGCTCGTAGGACTCCGCGATGACGGCCTTGACACCCAGCAGCGCGGTGCCCTTGGCCGCCCAGTCGCGCGACGAGCCGGAGCCGTACTCCTTGCCCGCCAGCACGACGAGCGGCGTACCGGCCGCGAGGTAGTGCTCCGAGGCCTCGAAGACCGTCGTCACCTCGCCGTCGGCGGTGAAGTCGCGCGTGACACCGCCCTCGGTGCCGGCCGCCAGCTGGTTGCGCAGCCGGATGTTGGCGAAGGTGCCGCGGATCATCACCTCGTGGTTTCCGCGGCGCGAGCCGTAGGAGTTGAAGTCGCGCTGCTCCACGCCCCGCTCGGCCAGGTAGCGGCCCGCGGGCGAGTCCTTCTTGATCGCGCCGGCCGGGCTGATGTGGTCGGTGGTCACGGAGTCGCCGAGCTTGAGCAGCACCCGCGCACCCTCGATGTCGCTGACCGGCTCCGGCTCGTCGGGCATGCCGTCGAAGTACGGGGGCTTCCGGACGTACGTCGAGTCCTCGTCCCAGGCGAACGTCTTGCCCTCGGGCGTGGGGAGCGAGCGCCACTGCTCGTCACCGGCGAAGACGTCGGCGTAGCTGGAGTCGAACATGTCGGAGTTGATCGCCTGCGCGACCACCTCCTCGATCTCCTTGGCCGTCGGCCAGATGTCCCTCATGTAGACGTCGTTGCCGTCGGTGTCCTGGCCGAGCGGGTCGTTGAACAGGTCGACGTCCATCGAGCCGGCCAAGGCGTAGGCGACGACCAGCGGCGGCGACGCGAGGTAGTTCATCTTGATGTCCGGGTTGATCCGGCCCTCGAAGTTGCGGTTGCCGGACAGCACCGACACGACCGCCAGGTCGTTGTCGTTGACGGCCTGGCTGACCTCGGGGATCAGCGGGCCGGAGTTGCCGATGCAGGTGGTGCAGCCGTAGCCCACGAGGTTGAACCCCAGCTTGTCGAGGTACGGCGTCAGGCCGGACTTCTCGTAGTAGTCGGAGACCACCTTCGAGCCGGGGGCCAGGGTCGTCTTCACCCAGGGCTTGCGCTGCAGCCCCTTCTCCACCGCCTTCTTGGCCAGCAGGGCCGCACCGATCATCACCGACGGGTTGGACGTGTTGGTGCACGACGTGATCGCCGCGATCGTCACCGCACCGTGGTCGATCTCGAACGTGGTGCCGTCGGCCAGCGTGACCAGGGCTGCGTTGCTCGGGCGGCCACCGTCGGCGGGAGCCGCGGAGTCGTACTCCTTGGGAGGCGCCTCGCCGTGCCCGTTGGCCGGCGGGTCGGAGGCCGGGAAGGACTCGGCGACCGACTCGTCGTAGCCGTTCTCCTCACCGGACTCGTCGACGTAGTCGGTCAGCGCCGAGCGGAACGACTGCTTGGCGTCGGTCAGCGCCACCCGGTCCTGGGGCCGCTTCGGGCCGGCCAGCGACGGTACGACGGTCGCCAGGTCGAGCTCGAGCCGCTCGCTGTACCGCGGCTCCGCTGACGGGTCGTGCCACAGGCCCTGCTCCTTGGCATAGGTCTCCACGAGGGCGAGCTGCTCCTCGGGGCGACCGGTGAGGCGGAGGTAGTCGAGGGTCTGCTCGTCGATCGGGAACACCGCGATCGTCGAGCCGAACTCCGGGCTCATGTTGCCGATCGTGGCCCGGTTGGCCAGCGGCAGGACGGAGACACCGGGTCCGTAGAACTCGACGAACTTGCCGACCACGCCGTGCTTGCGCAGCATCTCGGTGATCGTCAGGACCAGGTCGGTGGCGGTGGCGCCCTCCGGCAGGTCGCCGTTGAGCTTGAAGCCGACGACGCGCGGGATCAGCATCGACACGGGCTGGCCGAGCATGGCCGCCTCGGCCTCGATGCCGCCGACGCCCCAGCCGACCACGCCGATGCCGTTGACCATCGTGGTGTGGGAGTCGGTGCCGACGCAGGTGTCGGGGTAGGCGGTGAGCTCACCGTCGATCTCCCGCGTGAAGACGGTGCGCGCGAGGTGCTCGATGTTGACCTGGTGCACGATGCCCGTGCCGGGCGGGACGACCTTGAAGTCGTCGAAGGCGCCCTGGCCCCACCGCAGGAACTGGTAGCGCTCGCGGTTGCGCTCGTACTCGATCTCGACGTTGCGCTCGAAGGCCCCGGGCGTGCCGAAGACGTCGGCGATCACGGAGTGGTCGATGACCAGCTCGGCGGGCGCGAGGGGGTTGATCTTGGTCGGGTCTCCGCCCAGCTCGGCCATCGCCTCTCGCATGGTGGCGAGGTCGACGACGCACGGCACCCCCGTGAAGTCCTGCATGATCACTCGCGCCGGCGTGAACTGGATCTCCTGGCTGGGGTCCGCGTCCGCGTCCCAGCTGGCGATCGCGAGGATGTCGTCGGCGGTGATGTTGGCGCCGTCCTCGGTCCGCAGCAGGTTCTCGAGGAGCACCTTCAGGCTGAACGGCAGGGTGGCCACGTCCACCCCGTCACCGGTGACCGCGTCGAGGCGGAAGACCTGATAGGCCGTGCCGTCCACGTCCAGGGTGCCCTTGGCACCGAAACTGTCCTGACTGGCCATCGTCGTCTCCTCGATCGCTCGGTTGTCGCGCGTGACCATCTTGCCGCCGTGAAGCAACGCTACGGAAGGAAGGCGAGCCTCAGTCGTCTGGCCGCGCATGTGTCTTGACGTCAAGATACATTACTGCGAGCGAGGACCACAGGACGGCCCGTCGTCAGGCCCCCAGAATGTTCCTCCGCGATCCTGTCGTATTCGGCCACCCCCGCTCGTAGACAGGGTGGAAGCACCCACCAGAAACATCTGAGGAGAAACCATGCGCACCTTGATCGTCACCTCGTTCATGTCCCTCGACGGCGTCGTCGAGGCCCCGGGCGGAGAGCCCGGCTACCGCAACTCCGGCTGGACCTTCAAGGACATCGAGTTCGATGCCGCCGCCTACGAGATCAAGGGCCGTGAGCAGCAGGAGACCACGGCCATGCTGCTGGGCCGGAAGAGCTACGAGGCGTTCGCGCCGGTCTGGCCCACCATGGAGGAGTTCGCCGACTACAACGCGATGCCGCGGTACGTCGTGTCGACCTCCCTTGCCGGCGACGACGAGCGGTGGCCCGCCACGGTGCTCCGCTCGCTCGACGAGGTCGCGGCCCTCAAGGAGACCGAGGGCGGCGCGATCGCGGTTCACGGCAGCGCGACCCTGGCCCGGAACCTCGCCGACGCCGGGCTGGTCGACCGCTACCACCTGCTGGTCTTCCCGGTGCTGCTCGGCGCGGGGAAGCGGCTGTTCAGCGACACCGACAAGGACAAGACCATGCTGCGGCTCACCGAGAGCGAGAGCTACGGCAACGGCATCCAGAAGCAGGTGTTCGAGGTCGTCCGCTGACCGGCGGGGCAGGCCCGTCGGGACCCCACCTGGAACGCCGATCCCCACGGGGCCCGGGCGGCGGCGCAACTGCATCCTCTGCGCCGACCGCGAGGATGCGGTCGCCGCGGATCGCTACGCGCGCCCGGATGGATTCGACGCTGCTGTCTGCGGCGCCGGTGAGAGACACGTGCGCCAAGGACTGCGTGTTCGGTCACGCGCTCACGCCTCCTGCACGGGTGGTCGGAGGGTGATGACCTCGCTCAGGTTCTCCTCGATCAGGTTGCGGGAGTACAGCAGCGGAAACGAGCCTCCCTCAGCCCAGACTCCGAAGAGGTCCCGGAAGTGTGGGCTGACGGGGTCCCCAGACTGGCCGGGTGAGTTCATGGCGACCGAGTTGTCCCACTCACCCACATCGACGACGATTCGAAAGCTCGCACCGACGGTCTGCACGAAGTCCGGCGAGTACGTCGTGCAGCCCACGGTGTCGCCGCTTCCGCCTCTAGCGACCGGGCCTACAGAGGTCCATTCCCTGTGGTTGTCGCCCAGAAGCGCAGCCTGAGGATGGCGGAGGAGCGCCTGGTGCAACGATCCCCACCGCCAGGCCTCGCGGTCAGTCCCCAGGAGTTCCTCCACGGCGGTGACGGCCCCGGCGAGGGAGTCGATCATGAGACGGTCGACCACCTTCGGCTCCAGCGCAGCGTCGTGGTCTCCAATGCCGAGCAATCGCAGGTCGATGCGGCAGTCAGCGGCAAGGTCATCCTTGGGGAGGATACGATCCAAGGCCGCCTGCCGACGCTCAGCCGGCACCAGGTTCGTGAGGGCCTGCTCCAGCAGTGCGGGGCGGAGATGCCGGCGATACCAGATCTCGAAGAGGGCTGCAGCAGCAGAGTCCACCTCCAGCCGATAATCCCACTCGGCCAGCAGCTCGACGGCCGCAGCCACATCAACCGGAACTTCGCTGACTGTGCCGAGCCTCTCCACGATGTAGCGCGCGGGGACACTGAGGTAGTCGTTCTGAAGCTGAACGCAGTCGCCGACCGTCCAGTCGTGGCGGGCTGACAACTCTTCGGCGATCCGCTCATAGCGAACTCCGGCGTACCAGTCGTGGGTGATGGTCCGGTCCTGCGGATAGTCCGCGGGCAGGTTCATCTGATTCGCCGTGGCGAACCAGTCGACGTCCGGCGCGTGGTCGGCGGGAAGTTGATCGCCGTCATAGAATCCGGCCCACTCGTATCGCCCGTCACCAGGAACCGGCATCGTCCCGTCCCAGTTGGGACGCACTGGCACCAGGCCCGCCGGCTTCCAACCGATGGTGCCATCAGGCGCCGCGTACACCTGGTTCTCACCTGGGGCACCCCACCGGTTCATCGCGCTGACGAAGGCCTGCGGAGTCGCGGCCCGCATGTAGTCCATGCTGCCCAGATAGGGAGCCATCCCTGGCTGCAGCCAGGCAGCGCGCACGGCGCATGCAGTGTGCCGATCAGGATCTTCGTGAATGACCGGCCCGTGGCGTGTGTAGTGCATCGAGGCTTCCACCGGGTCAGATCCAGCCACCTCGATGGTCTCCCGCACTTCGGTCATCGGGACCCAACGTTCCTCGTACCAGTACTCCCGCGGATTCTCCGGATTGGTCTTGTAGACGTACAGGTCCTCCTGGTCGATCGCAAAGATCGTCAGCCCGAAGGCCACGTGTCCGTTGTGTCCGATCGACACACCCGGCAGTGCTGGCTCGCCCGCACCTATGACGTCGAGGCCGGGAGCCTTCAAGTGGGCGATGTAGCGCAATCCCGGCAGCGAGACGACTCGGTGGGGATCGTCGGCAAGGAGCGGGCGTCCACTGTGGGTACGGGATGAGCCGATCACCCAGTTGTTGCTTCCCTCGGGTTCAGTCCGACGTCTCAGGGCAGCGCTGGGGTCAGACAGGTCCGGCGGCGTGGTCGCCAGTCGGTAGACATGCAACACGTCGTCAGGGATCAGATCGAGGTCCAGCCCCTCCGGCACCTTCAGTTCAACGTATGGCTCTCGCACTCGGCGAAGGTCCTCGACCTCCGGGCCGAAGTCGCGAATGGTGAACGCACGGGCGACCTCCTCCTCGAGGTTGTAGTAGAGGCCATGACTGCGAATGCGAGCGACGTCGCTCGGCTCCCAGAGCGAGGGGTCGTAACCCAACTCCTTGAACTCGACGGGCAGGAACGAGTCGTCCTCGCGTGCCAGCGTCACGAACGCGTTCACGCCCGCGACGAACGCCGATGCGACCTCCTTCGTGTCTGTTCCGTACGCGAGCCACTCCGCTCGCATGTCGCCGCGGTAGAGGAAGAGGCGCGCTGCCCGGTCTCGCTCGATGTGGGACTCGCCGAACACCTCTGAGAGGCGTCCTAGCCCTCTCCTCCTCCAGAGATCGATGTGAAACAGCCGATCTCGGGCGGCGTTGAACCCCTGCGCGAAGAAGGCATCGGTGTCATTGGCGGCGTAGATGTGAGGGACACCCCAGGTGTCGATGAGGATCTCAACCGGATCCGAGAGACCCGGGACGACAATGCTCTTGTTCGTCGGTTGCGACACCGACCTCACCTCTTTCCCTTGGTCGAGCAGCGCGCGCTAAAGCTCACTGGGTCTCGCGCCTACGCAAATAGGCGTCCAGCGCCACGGCGCCGACGATGATCGTGCCCTTCGCGATCAGCTGCCAGTTCTGGTCGACGTTGAGGCTGAAGAAGACATTGGTGAGCGTGGCCAATATCAAGAGCCCGACAACCGACCTCCAAATGGCGCCTTCGCCCCCCAGCAGCGAGGTGCCGCCGATGACAACGACCGCGATCACGTCAAGCGCGATCGTTGATCCCACGTCCGCCTGCCCGACGCCGAGCCTCGAGGCCGAGATCATTCCGGCGAGGCCAGCCAAGAGCCCAGTGATGACGTAGGTGCTCATGACGAGCCAGGCCACGGGCATACCCGAGAGTCTGGCCGCCTCGCGGTTGCCTCCCACAGCGAAGATGCTGCGGCCGTACGTCGTACGGTGCACGAGGAACCAACCCACGACGAACGTCACGACCAGGATCACGACCGGCAACGGAATACCCGCGACCCGCGCGATCCCGAGATTTCGAAATTCGGTCTCCTCGACGATGAATGGCGCGGAGTTCGAGTAGATGAAGGCAAGGCCTGAGATGGCAGACGAGCTGCCCAACGTTGCAACGAAGGGATTGACGTTCAGCAGTGCGACGAGCACGCCGTTGACGAGGCCTGCGGCGAGCCCGGCCCCAAGGCCGGCCAGCGTGCCCACCAGGACGCCCTGCGACAGGCTGACCCCGGCGAAGACCGTTCCGCTCAACGCGAAGGTAGCGCCGACCGATAGGTCGAAACCCCCCGTAAGAAGGATCAAGGTCATACCGACTGCGATGATCCCGACGGCGGAGTTCTGGTTCAGGAGGTCGCGTAGGTTCGCCGGAGCCAGGAATCCTGGGTACAGGATGACGGCAACGACGAGAAGAACGAGCAGGACACCCACCATCCCGTAGCGGAGGAGCAGAGCCTCTGCAAGTCCCATTCGTCCCTGGGCCACTGCCCCACCGTCATCGCTGGCTACGGCGCTGCTTGCAGCGGTATCTGTCTCACGCGACATCTGTCGACCCTGTCTCTCGAAAACCCAGACAAACGATCTGCTCCACCGAGAAGTTGGGATCCTCTCGGTCGATCTCGGCCACGACACGACCTAGAGCGAACACCAATATGCGGTGACTGACCGCCAGCACCTCTTCCAGCTCCGAGGACGTCATCACCACTCCGGCGCCGCCCCGGGCCAGGCGCTTCAACGACGTAAGCACCTCCGCCTTCGCTCCGACGTCGATGCCGCGCGTGGGCTCGTCGATGAGGAAGACCCTCGGTTCACGTCCTGCCCACTTGGCCAGCATCACCTTTTGCTGATTGCCACCGGAAAGGTTCCTGACGGGTGTGCTGGTGCGCTCAGGGTCGAAGCCGAAGAACCTGGCCTGGTTCTTGACCGGCCGTGACTCGCGTTCGCGGTTCAGCAAGAACCGTCCAAGCCCAGAGCTCCTTCGACCGATCCAGTAGTTGTCGACCGCGTCCATACCCAGAACGAGGCCCGACTTACGGTCCTCCGGCACCATGACGATGCCCACGTCGATGGCGTCTGCGGCACGCTTGGGCCAAGGAACCTCCCGACCTTCAAGCCAAAGAGAGCCTGAGGACGACGGTTCCAGACCAGCTACGGCGCGCATGAATGTGGTCCGCCCTGAGCCAACGAGGCCCCAGACGCCGACAATCTCGCCCTCCCGCAAATCCAGACTGACCTCGTGAACGTAGTCACCTACACCGGCATCCTCGACCCGGAGGAGTGACTGAGCGGTCACGTTGTGAAGTTCGTCGTTGACGATCAGGTCTCGACCGATCATGGCTCTGATCAGTTCCTGCTTCGTCCATTCGCCCGCAGCCGCCGTCGATACCAGGCTGCCGTCGCGCATGACGGAGATGGTGTCGCTCAACTCGAGCACCTCATCGAGGTTGTGACTGACGAAGACGACCGTGGTCCCTCCCGCTGCGATCTCCCGCAAGACACGGTGAAGCGTCTCGCGCTCGTGCTCCGCGAGAGCGGCGCTTGGCTCGTCAAGCAGGATCACGCGAGCGTCCGACTGGACGCCTCGCATGATCTCGAGCATCTGTTGGCTGGACACGGAGAGGTTCCGGACCTCAGTGTCAGCCGGGATGTCTACGTCGAACATCCGGCACAGCTCGTCGTATCTACGCCGCATCTCACCGGTCTTGACCACGCCGCGCGTCGACGGCAGTTGCCCGGCAAAGACGTTCTCCATCGCGCTGAGGCTGGGGTACATCGTGAGCTCTTGGTAGATCGTTGCGAGCCCCAAGTTCTTGAGGTCGCGTGGCCGCCCTCCCCTGAGGGGGTGGCCGAACAGCTCGACCACCCCTTCGTCCGGGAGGACACGGCCACTCACGATGCCCATCAGCGTCGACTTGCCGGCACCGTTCTCGCCGACAAGCGCATGGATGGATCCAGACCTGATCTCAAGCGAGGCACTCTTCACCGCGCGTGTGCCGCCGAATGTCTTGGACACGTCGACACATGCGACCGCCACAGTCATCAGTCAGTTCCTCGTCTCGACGCCGGGAATCAGTACTCGGGATCGAACTGGTCGAAGTTGTCCTTACTCACGAACGGCGTGCCGGGCAGCGTGTCCGACTCCGTGAGGTTGATGAACTTCTCGACCTCTTTCCCTGTGACGAAGTCACCGATCGCCTTGACACTGGTATAGCCCTCGAGCTCTGGAAGGAAGATGACCGACTGGGCAAGGTCACCGCGCTTGACCGCGTCGATCGCCCACTTGTCTCCGCCCATGTCGTAGACCCTGACGTCGTTGAGACGGTTGCCGGCCTTGACGGCCTCAACCACACCCTGTGTCATGCCTGAATAGTTGGAGATGATGATGTCCAGATTCTTGTTCGCTTGGAGAATCGTCTGTGCGGCGTCGAAACCCTGAGGGGTCGAGTAGTCCGTCTTCTGGTTGGCGACGATCTCGAACGAGGGATCCTCTTCCATGGTGCCGAGTGCCTCGTTCAAGTTGATGGTGTTAGCGCCGAGGTCTGGGCCGGAGATCACGGCCACCTGACCGCCGTCAGGGTTGTCAGACATGATGCTCTCAATCCACGCCTGGTAGACGTCGAGCGTCTGACCGCCGACGAACGTGACGGTCCCAGGCTCCCAGAGCTCGTCTCCTGCGTTCGTCGCTCGGCCGCAGATCGGCTGATTCATGGTCGACACGAGAACGCCCTGCTTGGGGGCGTCCTGCGTGAGAATGTCGCACAGGAGGTTGCCGTCGTTTGCCTCGACAACGAAGGCGTTGTACTTGCCGCTCGTCAATGCGCTCTGAATTTGGTCGAACTGGACTTGGGCATCGAACTTGCCGTCGAAGACATCCACAGACGCTCCGATTTCGTCCGCTGCCTGCTTAACACCGTCGATGCCAGCTTGAAGGTATGTGTTGTTCGTCGCCGAAGAGAAGAAGGCGATCTTGAGGTCACTCGGCTCGAGCTCGGCGGCAATCTCCTCTGCGCGCGATTGCGAGCCTTCGTCGTTTCCTGAGCGCACCTCCTCAGCAGTGCTGCAGGCTCCGAGGGCAAGCAAAGTCGCCAAGACCACCGCGGTGCTGATCCTATTCAGTTTCATCAAGCGCTTCCTTTTCGTTTGCAGGGGCAGTTTCGGCGACATGAGGACGGTTAGTCGTCTTGCCATGTGTCATAGATGTCGCTCAGAGGCGCGAACCACGTGCCCTCGTGACCAGCCATGTAGTCGATGAGCTTCTCGAACATGATCATGTGATGGGCCCGGCCGATCGTCTGCGGATGAACCGTGAGTGCAAGCACCCCACCGTTCACGTGCTCGTAGGCATAGTCGAAATGGTCCCTCCACCGTTGGAACATGACCTCGGTTGACCCCAGGCCCTCGTTCACGCCGGGGATGTACTCAGCGGCCGGGAAGTCATCGAGGTACCAGGAGACTGGGAACTCAAGAAGGGGGCTGGGATCGCCGAACGCACTGCCTTCCTCCCACCGAACCTCGACGGGCCGCGGGTGGTATGGCTCGAAGTCGCGGCCCATCAAGGAGGAGTCCCATTCGAATCCGAACTCCTCCAGGATTGCGAGGGTGTGCTCGGTGAAGTCCCAAGCCGGCGACCGGTAGCCCCGCGGTCGCTTACCCACGAGGGCTTCATGCTGCTCGAGCTGACGCTCCATGAGGCGTCGCTCCTCGTCGTGGTCAAGCTTCGGGACACCCTCGTGAAAGCACCCGTGAGCGGCGACTTCTTGACCAGCCTCCAGGATCTTGTTGAAGGCGTCCGGAAAAGTCTCCATGGAGTGGGTTGGAGTGCACCAGGTGCCGGTTACCCCATATCGGTCGAACAACGCGAGAAGCCGGGGTACGCCGACCTCTGCTCCGAACTCGCCTCGTGAGAGGTAGCTGGGGCTGGTGAGTCCGAAGGTCCCCATCCAGACCGAATGTGCGTCGAAGTCGGCGCCGATGTTGACTGCCAACTTCTTTCCCTCGGGCAGATGCAGGCTCATTACTTCCTCCCAGTGATGTGGCGCGGCGCGGGGGTCGCTGTCCGGGTCGCCGCTGTCGGGTCACGCTAGGGGCCCACCACCCCCGCTCGCGTCCGCACAATTGCGGACCCCGTGACGCGGCTCACGTAGACTGTGTGGACGGGGTGGGGCTGCTGTGCGCATCCGGCGACGGATCGGCAGAGAGGGATGGGACACCGTGTCGCTACGTGCGATTCCCGAGTCCTTCACGTTCTCCGTTGTCGTCGAGGAATCTGGAACGACGTCGATCCGTGGCGACGACCGACTTGACGGGGCGCTCGTCGACACCCCTGCTCTCCAAGCAGCAATCCGTTGGGCGCGCGGGACTGCCCGGCCCAATGTCAGCTTCTTGTGGCCCGGGCCCGGGCGGAGCGAGGCATACCGAGTCGACGTCCAGTTGGACTTCAAGGTGGGGTCCACAGCGCGCTTCACAGTGAGCCTGGAATCGTTGGACGCGCTTCCGTACGACATGACGCAGCGAGAGCTCGAGGTGCTCACTCTCCTGGTGGCGGGGCTCAAGAACACCGGCATCGCCGATCGCCTGACGATCGGCGTTCGGACAGTCGCCACTCACGTGGACCACATCCTGGTCAAGATGGCCGTCGCCAGTCGCACAGCCGCGGCCACGATCGCACTCGACGAGGGGCTCCTCATCGTCCCGCCGCCGGGCGGCCTGGACGGCTTCGAGCGACTCTCCCTGGGGCAGGCGCTCTCACCCGAATCTCGTCCCGGAGTCCCGAAGAAGCCGAACAGCCGCCGACGGCTTGTGCGACGGCCGCTACGCCTCGGCGCCGCACTGCCCCTACTGGGAGAGACGGCAGATGACGGTTTGGAGATGCTCCGCGGCGCCCAATTGGCGATCGATGAGATCAATGCGCGTGGTGGGGTCAACATGCGACCGATCGAACTGGTGGTGTCGAAGGTCGACCACCTAGATCCTGCCACCATTCGACCAGCGTTCGACGTGCTGGCTGAGGCAGAGGTTGAAGCGGTCACCTCGGGATACCTAGGTCATCAAGACCTCGCCCATGAATGGGCGGCCGAGTACGGCAGGCCCTACCTGAACGCCGCCACTCTTTCCGAGATGGTCAGAAGAGTGGCGGAGGAGCCGAGCTACCGGAGAATCTTCCAGGTATGCCCCGGTGACGTGCACTACGCACCCAGGTTCGTGAAGTACATGACCGAGTTGCGAGACACCGGGGCTGTCCAGTTTCCCTCGAACACGCTCCGCGTACTGACACCAACGTGGCCGCTGATCGATCTCGGGTTGGCGCAAGCGGCAGCGTCGGCAGATCGAGCCGGCTGGGACTTCGCAACCTCGCCCCTGGGGGACAACATCTCGGACTGGACGACAGCGGCCGAAAAGATGAGAACTGACCCTCCTTCAGCCGTCCTGATCGGCGACTACTTCGTCTCCGCGAGCTCGACCTTCGTGCTCCGTTTCCTCCAACCCGATCCGCCGCCGACCCTGCTGTACTCGCTGTACGCCCCCTCCGTGCCGGAGTTCCGCGCCCGGGTCGGGGATTCCGCGGAGGGACTGCTGTGGGCCACGGTCTCCGGCACTTACTCGGACACCCCAGCACAGCTCTTCGCCGAACGTTATAGAGCGGCGTTCGGAGTTGCCCCCGGCAGATCACACGCCGGGATCTCCTACGACCGCGTCAATATCCTTGCAGCCGCGTGGGCTCGCGCCCCGGATCCGCGCGACTTCGAAGCGGTCTCCGAGGAGATTCGTGCGGTCATGCACCGCGGGGTCAACGGGTCTTACTGGCTGGGCCAGCCTGGTCAAGCTGGTCTTTCCTATCCTGATTCGACGATGGATCCCTCCCTCGGCCAAGCGCACCTGATCTATCAGATCCAGCGAGGTCGTCACCGCATCGTCTCGCCGGCCCCCTACACCGAAGGCACCTTCGAGTTGCCAGGATGGATGTGAGGCGGCCAGCTGAGGGGAGTCGTTGACGTGATGCCATCGGGTGACCATGGCCCGAGTTGTCCTGATGCGCCCGACGGAGTGCGCCGTCCCGCCGGTCGCCCGGAGGCGGTCCGAGCTGTGGGATTGCTGGCGCCGCCATGCTGTGTTCCAACCGGTTGTCGCCTCTGAACGAGGTGGCAGCCGAACGCTGATTCGGCCCCATACGATCAGGTGTGGGCTTGCCTTGACGCTGGGAGTCTCTCGACACCCATCAGCTCGGCCGCACACCTCCACGTCGGTGACCGAGCGCCATCAAGCAAGCGCCGACCTGACGGAGGCTGGCTTCACCGTCCTGTGCCATCAGCACCACCGATGGCCCGACCCAACCGACGCTCAACCGTGCTGATGGCCGCGAACGGGGACGCCGCTCGCATCCAGAGCCGACTCCGATGGTGCGGCGAAGAACGTTGCCGAGGGTGGGTTCGAGATGCAGGAGTCGGTCCTCGACGGCGATGACAATAGGGCCACCGAGGAGGACCACGAGAAGGACAACAGCGCCTCCCGGCCGCGCCGGGCCCGCCCGTCGGTGTACTCGCCGTCATCCATGTTCATTCGTCGCCTCGGTTCAGGAGCCGTTGGCGGTCATGTGCTTTGCGGTTCCACACCAGGTGTTGGAGAGCAAGTGTGGCCCATCCGGCGAGGATCATCCCGGAGATATTGAGGGCCAGCTGGATGACGCTTCCCGTGACTTCGCCCCAGGCGGCGAAGGCGATGCCGAGGGCGACGTTGCCTGCGGCGGGGACAGTGGTGACGGAGATGAACACCCCGGACAGTCCGCCCACCTTCGCGCTGGTCAGGGACAGCACGCCGGCGGCCGCGGCGATGAGGGCGACGATGAAGGACCACTTGTCGGGTGAGTAGATGAAGTCGGTGCCGGGCCGCTGCCCAGTCACGTCCTCGGACACGACCCAGCCGAGTGCCCGGGCCGCGACCGCGGCGATGGTGGTGAAGGTGATCGCCACGCCGAACCCGACGAGAAGCGTGCGGCCTGCCAGGGCGAACAGGTGGCCGCGACGCCGAACCAGCGCCAGCCCCAGGGCCGCGATGGCCACGAACTCGGGTCCCAAGACCATGGCGCCGATGACCAGGACCTGAGAGTCCACGATGATGGCGATGCTGGCCAAGAGGGTGGCCAGCGTCATGAAGGACAGGTAGGTCCAGTTGAGCTCGGTCTCCTCGTAGGCGCGCTGGGTGACATCGGCCCACACCACCGCATCGGCGCTGGAGCCAGGGGTGTGCCGTTCGGCGTCGAACCCCGCACGCGACATCCAGGTGGTGACCGGTTCGATGTGGATGGTGCCCTGCTCGGGGATGCCGAGGGCAATGAGGCGGTCGACGTGCTCGTTGGTGGCCTCCCGTGCCACGTCGGCCAGGACGATGTCCCCTTCGGGCTCCAGCGAGGCACCGCGCAGAACCGCCAGATGACTCACGGCCGGGTCACCGCTGAACAGGGCGACTACCTCGTCGGTCAGGTGAGCAGGTGAGGCGATTCGCAGGTGCTGCATAGGAGAGTCAGCCTCTCACGTGGACGACGGGGCGTTGGGCAGGGTCGGGTTCGGCTCGGCGGAGGATCTCGTGGGTCAGCGGGGGGACGTCGCCCTCGCCGACGAACAGGAAGCGGAGCTCGTTCTCGCCCGGCCCCCTTTCCGACCATCCGAAGTAGATGTGGGAGGGCACGTGGTCCTGTTCGCTGACCGCGAGCAGGACAGCCGCCAACGCGTTGGGGACACTGGGGCCGGTGGCCCGGAGCACCCGGTGATGGCCGACCCGGGCGGCAATGACCTCGACGTGGGTGGAGAAGTCGCTCGCGTCGTTTGACCTCGACCTCCAAGAACACCGACGTCTCGCTCGCGACGCCTGGGCGCGGCTTCCCCAAGCCCAGAATCGGGTGGGATCGCGTCACCGCAGGTCAGGACCGCCGCAACAGCGCGACGCACTCCACGTGGTGAGTCATCGGGAACAGGTCGAAGGCCTGCAGCGCCTCGAGCCGGTAGCCGTGCTCGGCGAAGGTCGCGAGGTCGCGGGACAGCGCCGCCGGGTCGCACGCGACGTAGGACACCGCGCGGGGAGCCCGGTCGGCGATCTGCCTGACAACCTCGGCGCGGGCGCCCTCGCGAGGCGGGTCCAGCACCACCAGGTCGAAGGGCTCGTCGTACGACGTGGCAAGGACGCGGTCGACCGTGCCCGCCTGGGCCTTGGCCCGTTCGAAGCCGCCGAGGTTGAGCTGGGCGTGCCGGGTGGCCTCCGCATCGCCCTCGACCGCGACGATGCGCGCGTCCGTCCCGACCCGGTCGCCCAGGAACCTGGCGAAGAGGCCGACGCCGGAGTACAGGTCGAGCACCGACTCCCCCGGCTGCGGGTCGAGCTGCTCGACCACGGTCTCGACCAGGACCGTCGGGGCGCCCGGGTGGACCTGCCAGAAGCCGTCGTCGGCGAGGCTGAACTCGTGGGAGCGACCGGCGGCCGTGACCATCCGCGTCGTGGGGGTGGGCGTGTCCTCCAGCGTGATCAGGCAGTCCTCGACGGGCACCACGTCGTGGGAGCGGTGCTTGCGGAGCCCGCGTCGCCCGTCGGGGGTCGTGACGAACTGGGTGCGCGTGCGCCAGCGCAGGCCCTCGACGTCGCCCGGCACCTGCTCCACGACGAGCCCGGCCACCAGCGGGTGGTCGGGATCGAGGCGGGCCAGCCGCACGAGCTGCTCGCGTACGACCGCCGTCTTGAGCTCGCGCTGGGCAGGCAGCGCGACGTGCTGGAAGTCGCACCCGCCGCACAGTCCGGGCCCGGCCACCGGGCACGGCGCGATCACCCGGCCCGGTGCCGGCTGGAGCACCTCGACGGCGTCGCCGCGCCAGAAGCGGTCGCCGTCGGTGCCCTCGGTGATCTCGACGACCACGCGCTCACCCGGGATCGTGTGCCGGGTGAAGACCACCCGGGACTCCGGCTCGGGGAGGCGCACGATGCAGTGACCACCGTGCGCGACCGGCCCGACCTCGGCCTCGAAGCGCTGCCCGACACGGGACTCGCCACGCGGGGTACGACGGCGGGGGCGGCGCTGCTGTCCGCGACTCATCTCTGGATCTGTCCCTTCGACGACGACGATCGGGTGACGCGACCGCGACGCAGGTCGCCGGCCTTGACCCGCTCGTCGCCGCGCATCTCGCGCGCTCGAGCGATCTGCGACGAGCGCAGCTGGTAGGGCACGGAGATGACCATCACGCCCGGGGCGAAGAGCAGCCGGCCCTTGAGGCGCAGCGCCGTCTGGTTGTGCAGGAGCTGCTCCCACCAGCGGCCCACGACGTACTCCGGGATGTAGACGGCCACGACACCGCGCGGGCTGGCGCGCCTGATCTCCATGGCGTACTCCACGATCGGCCGCACCACCTCGCGATAGGGCGAGTGGAGGACCTTGAGGGGGACGTCGAGCCGACGCTCGTCCCACTCCTCGAGCAGGCGGTTGGTCGCGACGGAGTCGATGTCGACGTACACCGCCTCCAGCACGTTGGGGCGGGTCGCCTTCGCGAAGGCCAGGGCACGCAGCGTCGGCTTGTGCAGCTTCGAGGTGAGCACGATGGCGTGGACCCGGGTGGGCATCACCTTGTCCTGCTCGTCGGCAGCCAGCTCGAGCGCGACCCGGTCGTAGTGCGAGTGGATGCCCTTCATGATCATGAAGAAGATGATCATCGCCAAGATGGTGATCCAGGCGCCGTGCGTGAACTTGGTGATCAGGACGACGACCAGCACGACACCGGTGAACGAGAGCCCCACCGCGTTGATGAGTCGTGAGCGCTGCATCCGCCGGCGCGCGCCCGGGTCCTTGGTCGACCGCAGGTGCCGGGTCCAGTGCCGGATCATGCCGAGCTGACTGAGGTTGAACGACACGAAGACGCCGACGATGTAGAGCTGGATGAGCCGGGTCGTCTCGGCGTCGAACGCCACGATCAGCGCGATCGCCATCACGGCGAGGAAGACGATGCCGTTGCTGTAGGCCAGCCGGTCGCCGCGGGAGCTGAGCGAGCGCGGCGCGTAGCCGTCCTCGGCGAGGATGGAGCCGAGCACGGGGAAGCCGTTGAACGCCGTGTTGGCGGCGAGCACCAGGATGACGCCCGTCACCGTGACCACCAGGTAGAAGCCGGGCGAGAAGTCGTCGAAGACGCCACGGGCGATCTGGGCGATGACCGTGTGCTGGTCGTAGCCGGCCGGGAGCGGGCTGCCGTCGGCGTTCGTCAGCCGGTCCAGATCGTGCGGGTCGACGTACTTGAGGCCCATCTGCTTGGCCAGCACGATGACGCTCATCATCATCGAGATGGCGATCAGGCCGAGCAGGAACAGCGTCGTCGCGGCGTTCTTGCTCTTGGGCTTGCGGAACGCGGGCACCCCGTTGGAGATGGCCTCGACGCCGGTCAGCGCGGCACAGCCGGAGGAGAAGGCGCGCGCCAGGAGGAAGAGCAGCGCGAACGTGGTCAGCGGTCCCTCGAAGCCGGGCGCGGCGTCCATCCTGAGGTCTGCGCTCTCGACCTGCGGCAGCGACCCGGTCAGCAGCCGGAGCAGCCCGTAGCCGCACATGCCGAGGATCGCGACCATGAAGAGATAGGTCGGGACGGCGAAGAACGTGCCCGACTCCCGGATGCCACGCAGGTTCATCGCCATCAGGACCAGCACCATCAACGAGCCGAACGTGGCCTCGTGGCCCGAGAGGAACGGCAGGGCGGACGCGGCGTACTGCGCTCCCGATGAGATCGACACGGCCACCGTCAGCACGTAGTCGACGAGCAGCGCGCTGCCGACGGTGATGCCGGCGGTGGTGCCGAGGTTCTTCGTCGCCACCTCGTAGTCACCGCCGCCGCTCGGGTAGGCGTGCACGGTCTGCCGGTAGGAGGCGACCACCGCGAGCATGACGAGCGCCACGGCGATGCCGATCTTCCAGGAGAAGGCGTAGGCCGAGGCGCCCGCGATCGACAGCATGATGAAGATCTCGTCGGGTGCGTAGGCAACCGACGAGAGCGCATCGCTGGCAAACACTGGAAGCGCGATCCGCTTCGGCAGCAACGTCTCCCCCAGCTGGGAGCTGCGCAGCTTGCGGCCGAGCAGGATGCGCTTGGAAACGTCTCCGACACCCACGAGCGTGAAGGCTAGACCCTCACCGGCCTCACCACGGCAACCGCGTGCGCCAACTGGGATAGGTTTGCCGCGTGCATGTCGTGATCATGGGCTGCGGCCGGGTCGGTTCGACCCTCGCCCGCTCCCTCGAGGACCGGAACCACACTGTCTCCGTCATCGACAGCGATCCCGATGCCTTCCGGCGCCTCGGGCCCTGGTTCAACGGCGACAAGGTGACGGGCTACGGCTTCGACCAGGAGGTCCTGGAGAAGGCCGGCATCCGACGTGCCGACGCGTTCGCGGCCGTCTCGAGCGGAGACAACTCCAACATCATCGCCGCCCGGGTGGCGCGGGAGACCTTCGGCATCCAGCAGGTCGTCGCCCGGATCTACGACCCGGGCCGGGCCGAGGTCTACCAGCGCCTCGGCATCACGACGGTGGCCACGGTCAAGTGGACCGCCGACCAGGTGCTGCGCCGGATCCTCCCCGCCGGCGCCGAGCCCGACTTCCGCGACCCCTCGGGGACCATCCGGGTCGACCAGGTCCCGGTCTCGGAGGTGTGGGTCGGTCAGCGCACCGTCCACTTCCAGGAGCAGACCCGCTGCCGGATCGCGTGGATCGACCGGCTGGGCGAGGGCATGCTGCCGCAGCGTGAGACCGTCATCCAGGAGGGCGACCTGCTGCACCTCGTGATGCGCGAGGAGCACGCGGCGCACGCCTACTCCGTGTTCGAGTCCGGCCCCGAGGAGAACTGATGCGCGTCGCCATCGCCGGAGCGGGCGCCGTCGGGCGCTCCATCGCCCGGGAGCTCATCGACAACGGCCACGACGTCCTGCTGATCGACAAGAACCCCGCTGCGCTCAAGCCGGAGCGGGTGGCCAACGCCGAGTGGCTGCTGGCCGACTCGTGCGAGCTCTCGTCGCTCGAGGAGGCCCGTCTCGACCGGTGCGACGTCGTGATCGCCGCCACCGGCGACGACAAGGCCAACCTGGTCACCTCGCTGCTGGCCAAGACCGAGTTCGGCGTACCCCGCACGGTCGGCCGGGTCAACCACCCCAACAACGAGTGGCTCTTCACCGAGGCCTGGGGCGTCGACGTCAACGTGTCGACCCCGCGCATCATGTCGGCGCTCGTCGAGGAGGCGGTGACGGTCGGCGACCTGGTGCGGCTGTTCACGTTCCGCCGCGGCAACGCCAACCTGGTCGAGATGACGCTGCCCGAGGACTCGCCGTACGTCGGCAAGCCTGCGGGCCTGATCCCCTTCCCCGAGAACTGCTCGCTCGTCACGATCCTGCGCGACGGGCAGGTCTACACCCCCGACGCCGAGCAGCCCGTCGAGGCCGGTGACGAGCTGTTGTTCGTGGTCGCCGCCGACGTCGAGCAGGAGCTCGAGAGCATCCTGGCGCCGAGCCAGCACTGAGGCTGGCCGGCTGGTCGTGATCCCCGGATATCCGGGGATCACCACGGTTCGCCGGCGTTGCAACGCCGGCAGAGCGCGAGGAGAGCCGGCGAAGCTCAGGCCGGGTCCACCGGCGTGATCGGCGTGACGTCCTCGAGCGGCGTGTGGTTGCGCGCCAGCAGCCACACCATGCCGCCCAGGGTCGCGAGCTGCAGCGGCCAGCCCAGCCCGATCTTGAGCACGCCGAGCAGCGCGACGGCGGTGTCGGGGTCCAGCGACGCCGACTTGCCGGCCAGCCAGACCGGCGCCTGTACGGCGACCCGCAGCGCGCACGGCACGGCCAGCATCCAGGTCAGCGCGGTGCAGAGCCGCACCACCTGACGGTTGCGGTGCCAGGCCGTCGGGTCGCCGGCGACCGAGCCGACCATGAAGCCGACGAGCGGCCAGCCGACCAGGCAGGTGAGCGACAGGACGACGGCGTACGCCGAGTTGTAGATGATGCCGGGCAGGAAGTAGGCCAGCGCCTGGTCCTCGGCGCTGCCGCCGGACGCCGCGGATCGCTGCACGAAGAACCACCCGATGCCGATCCCGATCAGCGCGTTGACGCAGAACTGCACGGTCGAGCGCTGCACCAGCCGCACCACGAGCAGCGCTCCCGCGGCCGCGATGCTGACGTAGAGAGCCAGCCGCAGCTCCTTGGTCGTGAGCCACATCACCGTGAAGAGGATCGTCGGCACGGCGGCCTCGACCATGCCGCGCCGGCCGCCCAGGGCCCGCGACAGCTGACGGCGTACGACGGCCTCGACGGTGTCGACCGACGCGGTCCCGGTGGGAGGCGGAGGGGGGTGCTGGTCGGTCATGGCAGCAGCTCGTAGCGGGGGTTGTAGATCATCCGGCGACCGTCGTGGGCGCCGATGCGTCCCTCGACGCCGATCGAGCGGCCGGCCTCGATGCCGGCGATCCGGCGCCGGCCGAGCCAGACGACGGTGATCGTGCCTGACCCGTCGTCGAGGTCGGCCTCCAGGGCGGGTACGCCGCCGCGCGGGCGCAAGGTGACCGTGCGGAGCGTGCCGCGCAGCCGCACCCGCTCGCGGTCGGGGGCCTCGGCGATCGAGAGGTGACCCTCGTGCACGTGGGTCTCCCGCAGCTGCCGCAGCTCCTGGTCGGAGCTGTTGGCCCAACGGCTGATGGTTCTGCGCAGCCGGTTCCTCTCGGGCACGTCAGGGGACCTTGCGGGCGTTCTCGGGCAGGGTCACGGGCAACGGCTGGCCCACGGGCATGGCCTGCTGGCCACGGCGTACGGCGACCTGCGCGAGGGCGTCCTCCCACCCGCCTGCGGTGTCGGGCTCGACCGCCGGGCGGCCGAGGAACGAGGCCCGCAGCATCCAGCGGGAGCCGTTGAAGCCGACGATCCGCGACGGCTGGACGGCGGAGGTGCCGTCGGCGCGCTTGACGGGCAGCTGGCAGAGGAGCTCGGTGCCGAACCGGCCCTCGCGCTCGGCCACCTGGCCGCCGCGCTGGGTGATGTCGGCGGCGATCTGCGGGCGGACCTCGCTCCACAGGTCCCCGCCTCGCGGCGCGGAGAAGGCCTGGAGCTCCATGGCGCCGTCCTCGGAGGCCAGCAGGACCGCGGCCACCTTCCCGGTCGTCTCATCGACCTGGAGCCGCAGCTCGCGACCTTCCGAGGGTGCGATGAGCAGCGAGCCGAGATCGACCCGCTCGACGGAGTCGGCGAGCGCGTCCGCGTCGAACGGACCCGACTCCGCGGACGCGGACGGGTCGGCCACGTCGTCGGTCACCTCGGTGGTGGTGTCCTCGGGTGCGGCCTTGCGACGGAACTTCACTGCGAACTCCTGCTCTGCGTCTGTCCGGGGTGGTCAGGACCGACCGAATCCCCCTGTAGAACCGTAGCCCCCCGCGCCACGTGTGGACTCGGGCAGGGCGTCGACCTCGACGAACCGAGCCTGCTCGTACCGCTGGATGACCAGCTGCGCGATCCGGTCCCCGCGACTGAGCTCGACCGTGTCGAGCCGGTCGTGGTTGATCAGCATCACCTTGATCTCGCCGCGGTAGCCCGCGTCGACCGTGCCGGGGGCGTTGACGATCGAGATGCCGTGCCGCGCGGCCAGGCCCGACCGCGGGTGCACCAGCGCGACGTACCCCTCGGGCAGCGCTATGGAGACCCCGGTCGGCACCAGCGCACGCTCCCCCGGCCCGAGCGTCAGGTCGACTGTGGTGTGGAGGTCAGCGCCGGCGTCACCGGGATGGGCGTAGGACGGCAGGGGCAGTCCGGGGTCCAGCCGCAGCAGGGCCACCTCGAGTTCGGTCACTCGCCCAGCCTAGGCTGGGTCGTGTGGAGTACGCCGAACGCCTGCACGTCCCGCTGCGGTGGTGGGTGCAGGGCACGATGCTGGTGGCGAGCCTGTGGCTCGCGGTCATCGTCGCGCTCCCCGGCATCGTGGCGTGGGTGGTCACCGCCGTGGCCCTGCTCCTGCTCGCCTGGGGCTTCCTCGCGTACGGCGCGGCCCGGGTGGCCGTCGGCGGCGGCCAGTTCCGTGCCGGCCGGGCGCACATCGAGATCCGGCACCTCGGGCAGGTGACCGCCCTCGACGCCGACCGCACCCGCCGGCTCGCCGGCCCAGAGGCCGACGCCCGCGCCTACCTGCTGCTGCGGCCCTACCTCAAGCGTGGGGTGCGGGTCGAGATCACCGACCCGGCCGACCGCACGCCGTACTGGCTCGTGCACACCCGCCACCCGGATCGGCTGGCCGGCGCCCTCACCGGCGCCGCGAGCACCTCGCAGGAGCCCATCTCATAGGCTGGGCCGACATCCCGGCTGGAGGAGACGCACATGGCATCTGGTGGTTCGAAGTTCTGGACGGCGCTCTCGCTCGCCGCGGCCCTGGGTGCCGCGGCGGTGGCGAAGAAGACCCTCAACACGTCGTGGCGCGCCGCCACCGGGAAGAACCCGCCGGCCAACCCGGCCGACCCCGACGTCGGCCTGTGGGAGGCGGTGGCCTGGGCGGCCCTGAGCGGTACGGCGATCGGCATCGCCCGGATGCTGGCCACCCGCAAGGCGGCCGACTACTACGCCCGGTCGACCGGGCACCTGCCGCCCGACCTGCGCAAGGACGACCAGAACGCGGACGCGGCGCCGGCGACGCGGAGCTGAGCGCACCAGACGCACGAGGGCCGCAACCCATCGGGTTGCGGCCCTCGTCACGTACTCGGTGCCTGGTCACGCTGAGCACTGCGTCAGATGCAGTCCTTGCAGATCATCTTCTTCTCGTCCGCGAGCTGCGAACGGTGGTGCACCAGGAAACAGCTCATGCAGGTGAACTCGTCCTCCTGCTTGGGCTTGACCTCGACGGCCAGCTCCTCGTGCGACAAGTCGGCCCCGGGCAGCTCGAACGACTCAGCGGCCTCAGCCTCGTCCTCGTCGACCTTGCCGGAGTTCTTGTCGTGACGACGAGCCTTCAGCTCCTCGATGCTCTCTTCACTCTGGTCTTCCTCGTTCTTGCGTGGTGCGTCGTAGTCAGTCGCCATGTTTCCTCGTCCCACTCCCCAACGGCCGTGCAGCCGGTCGTCGTCCCATCTGGCCGTCGGCGCCAGATTGTGCACCATGGAAGTCCCCGGTGCACCACCGGCATCGATCGTGTCGCGTGAACACCCGGTGTGGGGACCCTATTCCCCTGTGCCTGAGGCGGTCCCGGCAAGGAACCCGGCCGCCTCCAGAGCGGTCACGAAGTCCGCCCACCCGTCGGCCGGCGCGGCTGTGACGAGGGTCATGGTCGGCCAGCCCGGCATCCGGGTGCCGAGGACTCCCGGCAGCACGTCGAAGCGGCCGCCTGCCTCGGTCACCACCAGGCTGCCGGCCGACCAGTCCCAGGGCCGCGGACCCTCCTCGACGTAGCCGTCGGCACTCCCCTCGGCCACGTGGCACAGGTCGAGGGCGCACGAGCCCATCCGGCGGATGTCGCGCACCCGGGGCAGCAGCCGCGCCACGCACGCCGCTTGGTGGGCGCGCACCTCGGCGACGTAGCCGAAGCCCGTCAGCACCAGCCGCTCGGCCACCGGCGGCACCGGCCGCACGCGCAGGGGTACGCCGTCACGCGTCGCCCCGGCGCCGCGGGCGGCGGCGTACTCGACGCCGGTGGCGGCGTTCAGCACCACCCCCGCGACGACCTCGCCCTGCCACTCGGCGGCGATCGAGACGGCGTACTCGGGGAGGCCGTAGAGGTAGTTGACGGTGCCGTCGATCGGGTCGACGACCCAGCGCACGCCGCTCGTGCCGGGCTGGTCGTCGCCCTCCTCCCCGAGGATCGCGTCGTCGGGACGAGCGTCCAGGAGGAGGCTGCGGATCAGCCGTTCACTGGCCCGGTCGGCCTCGGTGACGACGTCGACGGAGGACGACTTGGTGGCGGCCACGGCGACGCCGGCCTCCCGGCGCTCGGCGACCAGGGCAGCGGCCCGGCGCGCGACGTCGAGGGCGAGGTCGCGGAGCCCCGCGGGGTCGGGGGCGGTCATGCGTCCGACCCACAGAGAGCGGGCCGCGGACCCCGGGGGTTGGGGCAGCACCCCGGCGCGCAGACCTCGGGCCAGGCGCCCATCGATCCCACCGCCTGCCGGGTGGCGTCGTCGCCCCGCTCGACGGCGGCCCGCTCCACGACCAGGTCGCGGACCATCGCGACGAAGCGCGGGTCGATGCCCGGTGTGGCCGCCCGAGCGGCCGGCAGACCGAGTCGCTCGGCGGTCGCCATCGCCTCGGTGTCGAGGTCGTAGATCACCTCCATGTGGTCGGAGACGAACCCCACCGGCACGAGCACCACGGCCGGCACGTCCTGCTTGACCAGCGCCTCGAGGTGGTCGTTGACGTCCGGCTCCAGCCACGGCACGTGCGGGGGCCCCGAGCGCGAGCAGTAGACGAGGTCGGACGGGTGCCGGCGCCCGGTCTCCTGGCGCATCCGCTCGACGACCTCGGCGGCGACACTGCGGTGCTGGGCGACGTAGGCGTCTCCGGCCGGCCCGCTGGTCTCGGCCATCGTGAGCGGGATGGAGTGCGTGACGAACACCAGGCGGGCCTGCTCACGCACCGCGTCGGGGAGCTCGGCGAGCGCGGTCAGCGTCGCGTCGACGACGGGCTCGACGAAGCCGGGATGGTTGAAGTACTGCCGCAGCCGGTCGAGCCGGGGCGCCCCCGGCACCTCGGCCACGGCGTCGGCGAGGTTCTCGCGGTACTGCCGGCACGAGGAGTACGACGAGTACGCCGAGGTCGTCAGCACCGCGGCCCGCCGTACCCCGTCGTCGGTCATCCGGCGCAGCGTGTCGGCGAGGTACGGCGTCCAGTTGCGGTTGCCCCAGTAGACCGGCAGCTCGATCCCGGCGCCGGCGAGGTCCTCGCGGATCGCCGCGACCAGGGCCCGGTTCTGGTCGTTGATCGGCGAGCGTCCGCCGAGGAGGAAGTAGTGCTCGCCGACCTCCTCCAGGCGCTCCCGCGGGATGCCGCGGCCGCGGGTGACGGTCTCCAGGAACGGCAGGACGTCGTCCGGCTTCTCGGGTCCCCCGAACGACAGGAGCAGGAGTGCGTCGTACGGCATGACGTCCGGAGGCATGGCCACATCGTAGGGAGGGAGCCTGGATTGGTCGGTGACCGGCCGCTCGGCCTACGGTCCGCAGTGATGTTCGATTCCTACGGCCGGCTGCTGCAGGTGCCCGGCGCGTTCCGCTTCTCCTCCGCCGCCTTGCTCGGACGTCTGCAGATCTCCATGGTCGGCCTCGGCGTGGTGCTGCTCGTGACCGCCCGCACCGGCTCCTACGGTCTGGCCGGCCTGCTGTCGGCCACCTATGTCATCGCCGACGCCGCGCTGGCGATCGTGAAGGGCTCCCTGGTCGACCGGCTCGGACAGGGCCGGGTGCTCGCGGTGGGCATCTCGGTCTGGGGCGTGGCGCTCAGCGCGCTGGTGCTGGCTGTCGAGCTGGACTGGCCTGCCTGGTCCACCTACGTGTGCGCCGCCGTCGCCGGCGCGTTCGTGCCGCAGGTCGGCTCGTCGGTCCGCGCGCGCTGGTCGCACGTGCTGGCCGACCGCAGCCAGGTCGGGACGGCGTACGCCCTCGAGGCCGTGCTCGACGAGGTCGTGTTCGTCGTGGGGCCGATCGTCGTGACCCTGCTCGCCACCCTCTGGCACCCGGTGGCGGGGCTGCTCGTGGCGCTGGCGACCGGGCTCGCCGGGACGCTGGCCTACGCCGCGCAGACGGGCACGCAGCCTCCTCCCCACTCCCCCGACCCCGACAGCGGTCCGCGCCCGCGGATGCCCTGGCGTGCCCTCCTGCCGGTGGCGGTCGTGTGCCTGGCCCTGGGTGCGCTGTTCGGCGCCGCCGAGGTGACCACGGTGGCCTTCACGGAGGAGGAGGGCACGAAGGGGCTCGCGGGCGTGCTGCTGGCGGTGTGGAGCTTCGGCAGCCTGCTGGCCGGGCTCGTGACCGGCGCGCTGCGCTGGAGGTCGAGCCTCGAGACCCGGCTGCGCATCGGCACGATCGCGATGCTCGCGGCGATGGTGCCGTTGCCCTTCGTCGAGCAGGTCGCGCTGATGGCGCCCGTCCTGCTGCTCGGCGGCCTGGCGATCGCCCCGACGATGATCTCGACGATGATGCTGACCGAGCAGGTGGTGCCGTCGGCCCGGCTCACCGAGGGCATGGGCATCATGCACACCGCACTGGTCGCCGGCGTCGCACCAGGGGCCACGTTCGCCGGACTGGTGGTCGACGCCCGGGGCGCCGCCTGGGCGTACGCCGTGCCGGTCGCGGCCGGCCTGGTCGCCGTACTCGCCGCCCAGGCGACGCGCGGCGCCGACTACTCCTCGAGGTAGCGCGACGGCACGGTCAGCCGGTCAGACGCTGGCCGGGCCGGCCGGCATCGGGGCCTGCCAGTCACGCCACATCGCGAGCAGCCGCCAGACCAGGCAGGTGCCCGCGGCCAGCGGCACCACGACGTACGTCGGCTGGTCGTAGCGCTCCCCCAGCACCGCGATGAAGGCCCCCGCGAGCGCCGGCGTCGCGTAGAGCTCGCCGCGGAAGACGATCGGCACCCGGCCCGCGAGCACGTCGCGGGCCATGCCGCCCCCGATGCCCGTGACCATCCCCATCAGCGCCGCCGGCACCGGTCCCAGCCCGTACGCCATCGCCTTGAGCGCACCGGTCACGCAGAAGAGAGCCAGCCCGAACGCGTCGAAGACGTTGACCACGCGCTCGAGCCGACCGAGCGCGGGATGGAAGACGAAGGTCACCAGCCCCGCGGTCACCGGGACCATCAGGTACCGCCAGTCGGCCAACGCGGCCGGCGGCGTCGCGCCGATGAGCACGTCCCGCAGGAACCCGCCGCCCAGTCCGGTGGTGCCGGCCAGCACCAGCACGCCGAACAGGTCGAGCCCCTTGCGGACCGCCACCAGGGCCCCGGAGATCGCGAAGACGAAGATGCCCACCAGGTCCAGGACCACCAGGGTGGCCGACGGCTCCGGTACGGCGACAGCCATCGCGGTCACGGTAGGCAGCACAGCGGGAGGGTATCGCCCCAGATTGCTCGGGCGCGCCGTTCGGCGTGCCTCGGCGCACGGGGTGCGCTGGCGTAGGCTCTGCAGCCAACCGGAACACAGCACGACTGGGCAGGAGCAGACCCCCATGGTGCACCTGACGCTCGCAGGAGTGAGCGAGGATCGCGCCCGTCTGCTGCTGGTCGACGATGCCGGCGGCGAGTACACCCTCACCGTCGACGCCAAGCTCCGGGCCGCCCTGCGGGGGGAACACGCACGACTCGGCCAGTTGGAGATCCAGATGGACAGCGCAATCCGCCCACGAGACATCCAGGCCCGCATCCGTGCCGGCGAGTCGGCCGAGTCCGTGGCCCAGGCCGCCCAGACCACCGTCGAGAAGATCATGACCTTCGCGGGCCCGGTGCTCGACGAGCGCGCCCACGTGGCACAGCGCGCCCAGAAGTCGTCCGTACGCCGTCGCAGCGGCGAAGGCTCACTGGGTGGCGGTCGCACCCTCGACGACGCCGTCTCCGACCACCTGCGGGGCCTCAACGTCGACCCCGGCACGGTCGAGTGGGACGCCTACCGTCGCGAGGACGGTCGTTGGACGCTCACCGCCTGCTTCGCGGCCCGCTCACGCCAGGGTGAGGCGACCTTCTCCTTCGACATGCCCGGCAACTACGTGACGGTCGAGAACGACGACGCCCGCTGGCTGGTCGGCGAGGGCCCGGCGGCTGAGGCGAGGGCGCCCGCGGCCCGGTCCGAGGACGACGCGCCCGCCGCCCCGCGCAAGCGCCGGCTCTCCGCGGTGCCCGCCGAGGAGCTGCCGCTGGGCGAGGACGCCATCGAGATGGTCTCCGCCGATGAGGCTGCCGACGACGAGACCGTCGACCTCACCCAGGCGATGAGGGCTCAGGCGGAGTCCGAGGCAGACGACGACGACGCTCCGGTTACCCCGGCGACCGTGAGCGTGCCCGAGGAGACCGCTGAGCCGGCTGTGCCCTCCGGGACCGACGAGTCGGCGGACGACGACGACCGGCCCGAGGAGCCCCCGCGCCGGTCGGTCAAGAAGTCCCGCGGCCGCGCGTCGGTGCCCAGCTGGGACGAGATCATGTTCGGCGGCGGCCCGTCCGAGTGACCAGCCCGCCGAGCCGCTCGACCCGCTCGATCAGCGCCTCCGCGTCGTGGGGCGCGAAACCCTTGGCGTCGTTGTCGAAGTAGACGTGGACGTCCCTGGTCTCCGACCAGGCGTGCACGCGCTCGGCCCACTCGTCCAGGGCGCGGGAGGTGTAGCCGCTGGTGTAGAGCTCCTTGTCCCCGTGCAGCCGGACGTAGCGGAAGTCCGCGGTGTCCCGGTCGACCTTGGGCCACCGGCCCGCGGTGTCGGCCAGCACGCAAGCGATGTCGTGCTCGGCCAGCTGGGCCAGCGCCTCCTCGGAGGCGAAGGTGCGGCTCCGGAACTCCAGCGCGTGCCGGATCGGCCGGTCCGCGTCGGTCTCCGCGTGCACTCGGTCGCCCGAGAGCCGGTCGTCGTGCCGGCCGGCCAGCTCGGCCGCCGCCCGGGTCGTGCGCGGCAGCTTCCGGGCGAAGGCGTCCCACGTCTCGGCGTCGTACTGGAGGGTCTCGGGCAGCTGCCACAGCACCGGCCCGAGCTTGGGCCCGAGGGCCAAGACCCCTGAGGCGAAGAAGTTGGCGAGCGGCGCATCGGTCTCGCGCAGCCGCTTGAGGTGGGTGATGAACCGGCCACCCTTGACCGCGAAGACGAAGTCGTCGGGGGTCTCGTCGCGCCATCTCGCGTACGACGACGGGCGCTGCAGCGAGTAGAACGAGCCGTTGATCTCGATCGACGTCAGCCGGGACGACGCGTACTCCAGCTCGCGTCGCTGTACCAGGCCACGGGGGTAGAAGTCGCCCCGCCAGCCGGGGTAGGTCCACCCCGAGATGCCGATCCGGACCTCGCCCATGGCTCAGTCACCCGTGTCGACGGGTCGGGACCGGTCGGTGATCCAGCCGCTCCAGCTGCCCGGGTAGAGCCGAGCCCGGATGCCGGCGACCTCCATGGCGAGCACGTCGTGGATGGCGGTGACCCCGGAGCCGCAGTACGCCGCCACGTCCGCGCCCGGCACCGCGCCGACCCGCGCATACGTGGCCGCCAGCTCACCGGGGCTCAGGAAGCGGCCGTCGGCGGCGAGGTTGCTCGACGTGGGCACGTTGACGGCCCCGGGGATGTGGCCCGCCACCGGGTCGATGGGCTCGACCTCGCCGCGGAAGCGCTCGGCCGCCCGGGCATCCACGAGGACGTCCACGTCGAGCACACCGTCCGGCTCGACCAGCCCGACCAGTGAGGCCGCGGGCTCGAAGTCGCCCGGCTCGACCGCGGGGCTGCCCGTCTCGACATCTCCACCGATCGCGAGCCACGCCGGCCAGGCGCCGTCGAGGACACGCACGTCCGGGTGGCCGTGGTGGCGCAGCAGCCACCACGCCCGGCCGGCCGCCTGCGCCGACCAGTCGTCGTACACGACCACCGGACGGCGGCTCGAGACCCCGGCCCGGCGCATCGCGGCGACGAAGTCGGCGGGCTCCGGCAGCGGATGCCTGCCGCCGGCGCCGGGTGCGGCGGCGAGGTCGCGGTCCAGGTCGACGTACGCCGCCCCCGGGATGTGGCCCTCGGCGTACGCCTCCGGGCCGCCGGGGCCGCCCGTCCGGTAGCGCACGTCGAGGACGGTGACGTCGGCGAGCCTGGCGCGCAGCTCGTCGGCGGAGATGAGGGGTCCTGCGGTCATGCCGCCATCCTGCCCGAGCGCCCTTGTGGAAGGATCACCCCTCGTGGCCGAACTGCACTTCTTCACCGGCACCATGGACTCCGGCAAGAGCACGCTGGCGCTGCAGACCAACCACAACCACGCCGCGCGCGGCCGGGTCGGCCGGATCTTCACCACCCACGACCGTGCCGGCGAGGCGCGCGTCTCCAGCCGCCTCGGCCTCACCCACCAGGCGCTCGAGGTCGAGGCCGACTTCGACTTCTGGACCTACGTCGTCCAGTCGCTCACCGCCGGCGGCCGGATCGACTACCTGATCTGCGACGAGGCCCAGTTCTACTCCGTCGCCCAGATCGACCAGCTCGCCCGCATCGTCGACGAGCTCCAGATCGACGTCTTCGCGTTCGGCATCCTCACCGACTTCCGCACCCAGCTCTTTCCCGGCTCGGGCCGGCTCGTGGAGCTGGCCGACCGGATGAACGTGCTGCAGGTCGAGGCGCTGTGCTGGTGCGGCAAGCGGGCCACCCACAACGCCCGCACCGAGAACGGCGTGATGGTCATCGAGGGCGAGGTCATCGTCGTCGGGGACGTCGACGTGGTCGACGAGCCACCCGCCGACGTGGCCTACGAGGTGCTCTGCCGCCAGCACCACCGTCGCCGGCTGACTGCCGCCCGCGCGAAGGCCGTCAGCCTGGCGCCGGAGCCGCTGCCTTTCGGGTGAGGTCGGTCGGTTGTGATCCCCGGGTACCCGGGTATCGCGACGCTTCACGGGGGTTGCAACCCCCGAGAAGCGCAAGAACGCCCCGTGAGGCTCAGCTGACCAGGATCGGGATCAGCATCTCCGCCGGCGTGAGCGACCCGTGCAGCCCCACCAGCGTGTTCTCGTAGGCGAAGTCGACCGTGGACACCACCGCGGCGTCGCCGCGACACGCGACCAGCACGTCGCCGATCCGCGGGCGTACGGCGGGGCTCAGGGCCCCGAACCAGCCGCGGCGTACGGCCTCGTCACGGGTGAGTACGTCGGCCCGCTCGCCCATCACCCCGCGCCAGGTGGCCACCACGTCGTCGACGGCCCCCCGGGCGCAGTAGAGGTGCCGGAAGCGCGCCTCGCCGCCCAGAAGGGCCACCCCGTCGCGCAGCTCGAGCCGTTCGTCGACGTCCACGCGCGCCTCGGGCGGGCTGTCGACCATGCCGTGGTCCGCGACGACCAGCAGCCGGGTCGCCGGCGGGAGCGCCTCGCGCAGCTGCTCGGCCTCGGCGTCGACCATCGAGAGCTGCTGCAGCCACGGCGTCGAGGCGACTCCGAACCGGTGACCGGTCCAGTCGAGGTCGCTGTCGTAGACGTAGGTGAGCGACGGGCTGGCCGAGGCGGCGGCGAGCACTCCCGCGATCCGCTCGCCCACCCGGTCGGCACCGACGTAGTCGGCCCCCCGATGAGCGGCCAGGGTGAGCCCGCTGCCCCGGAAGTCGCGCTTGTTGACGACGGTGGTGGCCACCCCGTTGGCGACCAGGCGGGAGAAGGCGGTGGGGTGCGGCTGCCACTCGACCGGGTCGACGTCCTTGGCCCAGAAGAGCGCGTTGAGCAGCCGGTCGGTGCCCGGGATGCGAGAGGTGAACCCCACCACCCCGTGCGCGCCCGGGGTCAGGCCGGTGCCGAGCGAGGTCAGGCTGGTCGCGGTCGTCGACGGCACGCCGGCGGTGCCGTGCTGCTGCTCCTCGAGCAGTGCGGAGAGGAAGGGCGCGGAGTGGGAGTAGCGCCGCAGCTGCTCGGCCCCGAGCCCGTCGATGAGGAACAGCACGTACGACGGCGCGTCGGGCAGCGTGAGCCGGGTGGGTGGCTCGCCGAGCGGGTGTCCCAGAGCGGCCGCGATGGCCGGCACCACGTCACCGAGAGAGCGCTCCCCGTAGGCCGGCTCGACGAACTCCGTCATGCCCCGCGGGTGCGGGCGGACAGCGCCTCGGCGAAGCCGAGCAGGCCGGCCACGGCGTCGTTGCCGTCGGCGGCCGCGGAGACACGCAGCGAGAAGTCGTCGCCGGCGAGCACGCCGGTGTAGCCGTGGTCGGCATCGCAGTCCGGGTCGGCGCAGTCGGCCGGCTCCAGGTCGATGCGGCCCACGCCGCCCCAGCCGATGGTCAGCACGGCCTCCGCCGCCGGGGCCGGGCCGCTCGTGGGGTTGGCGACCATCCGGGTCACGACCACCGAGCGCACCGACGACAGGGCGATCGCCTCGGTCGAGGTCGACGTGTAGGGCTCGGGCAGCAGGTCGTCACCGGGGTGCTCGTCGGTGTGGGCCAGGACGAGGCGCGTCGGCGTCAGCACGACCACGGTGAGGTGGCGGCGTACCTCGTCGCGCTCGAACGTGGGCTCGTGGTGGACGTAGTAGGACGCGACATCCTCGCCCGCCACCGCCGCGAAGACCCCGTCGGCCACGACCTCGGGGTAGTAGCCGGTGCGGTCGATCGCACCCCGTAGCTCGCGGGCGTGGTCCTTGTCGTCCGGCGTGTGGTCGGCGGTCTTGCTGCGCATGCCACGCAGTCTGTCACGGTGCGCCGAGCAGGCCCTCACCCAGCGCGAGCCCACGGGTCCCGCGGGGCCCGCGCAGCACCCGGTACGGCGCCCGGCCGTCAGAACGAGTAGCCGAACGCCTCGACGTCGGCGGCGAAGACCTCGGCGACCCGGTCCCGCATATGGGGTGTGTAGGCGTCCCGGTGGTCGCGCGGGGCCGAGGCGTTGACTCGCGGCACCTGCGGCACCGGAGGGAGGCCCAGCCGGGCGACGATCGTGGCGACGTCGGCGTCGAAGGTCTCCTGGCGGCCGATGAAGTCCGCACGCCGCGCCTGCGTCGTGAGGTAGGCGACCTGAGGCGTCTGCAGGCGCGGCCGTTCGTGCGTGCCGCGCAGCACGAAGGACTCGAAGTCGGCGTACTCCCGGGCGACGACGGCCAGGAAGCCCTTGCCCGACAGGAAGGCCTGCGCCTTCGGCGCCCCCTGCTCCGCGAGGTCGCGGAAGCGCTCGACCATGCTCCACCACGACAGCAGCCTCGCCCACGGGTTCCTGACGACTCCGGCGATCCAGTAGTCGCCCAGTCCGGGCTCGGCGGTCAGGATCTGCTCCAGCCGGGCGTGGCGGGTCATCCCGTCGAGCGACCGGGCGTCGGGCAGCTGCGGCCGGAGCAGGCCGTCGATGGTGACGCCGCCGGTCTTCTGGACGTGCACGAAGAGGAAGCGGTGGGCGTCGGAGACCAGCACGGTCCGAGCCTAGTGCGAGGGCCTGCCTCAGTCGGGCAGCGTGTCGCCGGGCATCGTGCTCAGCCGGCGGACGAACCAGTCGGACCGCGGGTCGACCACCGGCTCGATGCGGATCGTGGCGCCGAGCACCGTCGCCCCACCCGCGCCGGCGAGGATCAGCGGCAGGTCGAGAGCACGGATCTGGGGCAGGTCGTGCTGCAGCTGGGCGACGCGCCGCACGATGCGCTCGATCTCGGCCACGTCGACGACCTCACTGCCGCGGTAGCCGAAGAGCAGCGGTGCGGCCTTGATCTCCCGCACCATGTCCCGGGCGTCGTGGTCGGCCAGGGGCGGGATCCGGAACGCGCGGTCGCCCAGCAGCTCGGTGAGCGGGCCGCCGATGCCGAACGAGATGACCGGCCCGAACAGCGGGTCCTCCATGCTGGCCAGGCTGACGGGGATGCCGGGGGCTGCGTTCTTCTGCACCACGAAGCCCGCGTTGGCCGGGTCGGTGATGACCTGGTTGAGGGTGCTCCACGCGTGGGCCATCTCGGTGCTGTCGTCGATGTTGCGCCACACGTGGGCCAGGTCCGGCCGGTGGCGCAGGTGGTCGGCGGTCGCCTTGAGCACGACGTCCCAGCCGAGCTGCTCCCCCGCGGCCTGCGCCTCCTCCTCGGTGGTGACCGTGAGGGTCTCCCAAAGGTCGACGTCGTAGGCGCCCAGCAGCGCTCGTGCCTCATCGTGACTCAGGTCGTGGCCCTCGCGGTGGCGGGCGAGCAGCTCGGCGACCAGCCGCTTGGCGCCCACCCGGTCCACCGGGTCCGCGTCGGCCGACTGCGTGTCGGAGGTGCCCCGCCACACGGCGTACTTCACGACCCTGGCGAGCGCTCGCACCGCCGCCTCGACCGCGGGGTACGACGGCACCGAGCCGCGGCCGGCCGTCGAACCGGCGACGTCGGGCACCCGCAGCAGCTCCGGGACGCCCTCGGCGCCCAGGAACGTGGTGACGAGCGGCTTGTCGGACTGCTCCCCCACGGCGGCCAGCACGTTGGCGACGTCCTCGCCCGAGACGTTGAGGGGCGGGATGTAGATCGCCACGACCGCGTCGACCTCGGGGTCGTCGATGGCGGCGTCC
The DNA here is from genome assembly GCF_049897745.1 of Nocardioides sp. LHG3406-4. Taxonomy (NCBI): domain Bacteria; kingdom Bacillati; phylum Actinomycetota; class Actinomycetes; order Propionibacteriales; family Nocardioidaceae; genus Nocardioides; species Nocardioides sp. LHG3406-4. The sequence continues at coordinate 704,039 of NZ_JAFCWV010000002.1, read as the reverse complement.
AGCGCATCCTCGAAGTCCTCGGCGTTGGCGTCGGCACCGAGCGGGACCTGCTTGTTGACGACGAGCCCGACGGCCGCGGCGGCGTCGGTGGCGAGCAGGCCGAGCGCGTCGGAGTTGCCGACCACCGCGACCCGCCGTCCGCGCGGGAGCGGCTGGTGGGCCAGCAGCTGGGCCACGTCGAACATCTCGTCGAGCGTGTCGACCTGGATCACGCCGGCCTGGCGGAACATGGCGTCGACCGCCTGCTGCGGCGCGGCGATCTTGCGTACGGCGTGCCCCATCGGCACGCCCTGGGTGGTGCGGCCCGACCGGACCGCGATCACCGGCTTGCGGCGCGAGACCCGACGCGCGATGCGGGAGAACTTGCGCGGGTTGCCGATCGACTCGAGGTAGAGCAGCACGACCTCGGTGGAGTCGTCCTTCTCCCAGTACTGCAGCAGGTCGTTGCCGGACACGTCGGCGCGGTTGCCGGCGCTGACGAACGTCGAGAGGCCCAGGCCGCGGTTGTTGACCTTCTCGAGGATCGCCGACCCCAGGGCACCCGACTGGCAGAAGAACCCCGCGCGACCGCGGGGCGGCATCACCGACGACAGCGACGCGTTGAGCGCGACCTCCGGGTCGGTGTTGATGACTCCGAGCGCGTTGGGGCCGATCAGCCGCAGTCCGTAGGAGCGGGAGAGGCCGACGAGCCGCCGCTGTCGCCGCCGACCCTCGTCGCCCGTCTCGGCGAATCCCGACGAGATGACGACCAGGCCGTGCACCCCCTTGGCCGCGCAGTCGAGCACGACGTCGTGCACCGCCTCCGCCGGCACCGCGACGATGGCCACGTCGACGTCGCCGGGGATCTCCGAGACGGTGGGGTACGTCGGCAGGCCGGACACCGCGTCGGCGCTGGGGTGCACGGCGTAGACGCGTCCGGTGAAGTCGCCCATCACCAGGTTGCGCACCAGAGCCCGGCCGATGGTGTCCTGGCGCCGGCTGGCGCCGATCACCGCGACGGAGCGGGGGTTGAAGAACTTCTCGATCGAGGCCGACTCGGCGCGGTGCTCGCGCTGCTCCATGACGCCGAGAGCGGTGTCGGTGGGGTCGATGTCGAAGACCAGGCCCATGACGCCGTCGTCGTACTCGCTGGCGATCTGGTAGCCGGCGTCGCGGAAGGTCCGGATCATCGCGTGGTTGTCGGGCAGGATGTCGGCCACGAACCGCTCCACCCCACGCTCGCGACCGGCCTGGGCCAGGTGCTCGAGCAGCAGCTGCCCGATGCCCCGGCCCTGGTGCCGGTCCTCGACGAGGAAGGCGACCTCCGCCACGCCCGGCTTCACGACGTCGTAGCGGCCCACCGCGATCATCTCGCCGCCGATGGTCAAGATGAACGCCACCCGGTCGGTGTAGTCGACCTGCGTGAAGCGCTTGACGTCCTTGGCGGAGAGCTCCGGCATCGGCGAGAAGAACCGGTAGTACTTCGACTCCGGTGACACCCGGGCGTAGAAGTCGACCAGCAGCTCCGCGTCGTCGGGCCGGATCGGCCGGATGTGGGCGGTGCGGCCGTCGCGCAGCAGCACGTCGGCCTCCCAGTGACGCGGAGCGGAGGTCTGGGTGGGCACGGATGAAATCTATCGGTCCGGGGGGCAGCCATGGGCCAGTGCTGAGACGAAGGAGGCCCCAACCGGCCCGGATGTGGTGTCTGCGAGGGTCATTTCCCGTCGGGATCCCCGGCTACCCGGGGTTCCCGACACCCAACGAGCCGGCAGGCGACGGCGAGCCCGCCACCGAAGCGTCGGCGCGACCGTGAAGAATGCGGACCATGGCGCGGCGTACGACGAAGCAACCCCTTCCCGACGACTTCGAGGAGCACATCCTCGACATCGACGTCGGCGACGAGATGCGCGCCTCCTTCCTCGAGTACGCCTACTCCGTCATCTACTCCCGGGCCCTGCCCGACGCCCGCGACGGTCTCAAGCCGGTGCAGCGTCGGATCCTCTACACGATGAACGACATGGGCCTGCGGCCCGACCGCGGCCACGTCAAGAGCGCCCGCGTCGTCGGCGAGGTCATGGGCCGGCTGCACCCGCACGGCGACGGCGCGATCTACGACGCGCTCGTGCGGATGGCGCAGCCGTGGTCGATGCGGCTGCCGATGATCGACGGGCACGGCAACTTCGGCGCACCCGACGACGTACCCGCCGCCATGCGCTACACCGAGTGCCGGATGGCTCCCGCGGCGGTCGCGATGACCGCCGGCATCGCCGAGGACACCGTCGACTTCAAGCCCAACTACGACAGCCGCGAGCTCGAGCCGTCGGTGCTGCCCGCGGCGATCCCCAACATGGTCGTCAACGGCGCCACCGGGATCGCCGTCGGCATGGCCACCAACATGGCGCCGCACAACCTGGTCGAGGTCGTGCAGGCGCTGCGCCACCTGATCACCCACCCCAAGGCCGGCGTCGACGACCTGATGCGGTTCATCCCCGGCCCCGACCTGCCCACCGGCGGCAAGATCGTCGGCCTCGACGGCATCCGCGACGCCTACGAGTCGGGTCGCGGCTCGTTCCGCATGCGGGCCACGGCGCGCATCGAGACCATCGGCCGGCGCAAGGCCATCGTCGTCACCGAGCTGCCGTACGGCGTCGGTCCCGAGCGCATCCAGGCCCGGGTCAAGGACCTCGTCCAGGCCAAGAAGATCCAGGGCATCAGCGACCTCCGCGACCTCACCGACCGCAACCACGGGCTCCGGCTGGTGATCGAGGTCAAGAACGGCTTCGTGCCCGAGGCCCTCCTCGAGCAGCTCTACCGGCAGACCCCGATGGAGGAGTCCTTCGGCATCAACGCCGTCGCCCTGGTCGACGGGCAGCCCCGCACCCTCGGCCTCAAGGAGATGCTCGAGGTCTTCCTCGGCCACCGCTTCGAGGTCGTACGCCGCCGCACGGTGTTCCGCCGGGGCAAGGCCGCCGACCGGCTGCACCTCGTCGCGGGCCTGCTCATCGCGATCCTCGACATCGACGAGGTCATCCAGGTGATCCGGTCGAGCGACAACTCCGCGGAGGCGAAGGCGCGTCTCATCTCCGTCTTCGAGCTCAGCGAGATCCAGGCCGACTACATCCTCGACATGCCGCTGCGCCGCCTCACCAGGTTCTCCAAGCTCGAGCTCGACAAGGAGAAGGACGAGCTGGACCGCGAGATCGAGCGGCTGGACGCGATCCTCGGCGACGACGGCCTGCTCAGGAAGGTCGTCTCCGACGAGCTGGCCGAGATCGCGAAGACCTTCGGCACTCCGCGCCGCACCGTCCTGCTCGCCTCCGCCGGCACGACGGTGACGGCGGCGGCGTCCAGCGCGCTCGAGGTCGCCGACGACCCGTGCTTCGCGTTCCTCTCCTCCACCGGCCTCCTGGCGAGGTCGTCGACCGCCGAGGCGCCGGGGACGGGCGGAGGCCGGGCCAACCACGACGTGGTGGTCTCGGTCGTGCGCACCACCGCCCGCGGCGACATCGGCGTGGTGACCTCCCGGGGCCGGGTGCTCCGGCTGGGCGTGCTCGACATGCCGGAGCTGCCCGCGTCGGCCAACGACCCCAACCTCCAGGGCGGCCTGCCCCTCACCGAGGTGCTCTCGCTCGACGTGGGCGAGCGTGCCCTCGCACTGACGTCGCTGCCCACCGACGGGCCCGGACTCGCCCTCGGCACCCGCGCCGGGGTGGTCAAGCGCGTCAACCCCGAGGTGCTCGGCAAGGACGAGTGGGACCTGATCGGGCTCAAGGACGACGACGAGGTCGTGGGGGCGGTCGAGCTGACGACCGGCGACGAGACCCTGTGCTTCATCACCAGCGACGCCCAGCTGCTGCACTTCGGCGCCGACGCCGTCCGCCCGCAGGGCCGGTCGGGTGGCGGCATCGCCGGGGTGCGCGTGACGTCCGGTGAGCGGGTCGTCTGGTTCGGTGCCCTCGACCCGGCCGACTCGGTCGTCGTCACGTCCTCGGGCTCGTCGACGGCCCTGCCGGGCACCGAGCCCGGCGCCGTCAAGGTGGCACCGTTCAGTGAGTATCCGCCCAAGGGGCGGGCCACCGGTGGCGTGCGCTGCCACCGGTTCCTCAAGGGCGAGGACACCCTCGTCTTCGCGTGGGCCGGGGCCGCTCCGGCGCGCGCGGCCGCGTCGAGCGGCACCCCCATCGAGCTGCCCGAGCCCACCGGCCGGCGCGACGGGTCCGGAGTGCCGGGCTCCCAGCCGATCGCAGCCTGTGCCGGGCCCGTGTCGACGCAGGTAGGGGTCACCGCTGGTGTGGAAGGCTAGTCGGATGAGGCATCCCCTGCGCCGTACCCTCGCGATCCTGCTCGCGGTCCTGGTGGCCCTGGTCGTGGCGGCGTGCACCGGCGACGACGGCGACAAGGCCGCGGCCGATGCGCCGACCCCCGCCGAGGTGCTGGACCAGGCGAAGGGCACCCTCGACGAGACCCCGGGCCTGCGGCTGAGCCTCACCACCGACGACCTTCCCGACGGCGTCACCGGCATCACCAGCGCGGTCGGGGTGGCGACCAAGGCGCCGGCCTTCGACGGGACGATCAAGGTGGTGCTGTCCGGCACCGAGTTCGAGGTGCCGGTCGTCGCCGTCGACGACAAGGTCTACGCCCAGATCCCGCTCACCCCGGGCTACTCCGACGTCGACCCGGCCGAGTACGGCGCACCCGACCCCGCCGGACTCATCACCTCCGACCACGGCTTCTCCTCCCTGCTGCCGGTCACGACGGCCATCGAGAAGGGCGAGAGCGTGCGCGGCGGCGCCGACAACAGCGAGGTGCTCACCAGCTACACCGGGGCCATCCCCGGCGACGCCATGAAGAAGGTCATCCCGAGCGCGTCGGGCGAGACCTTCGACGCGACGTACCTCATCACCGACGACGGCGAGCTGCGCGAGGCCGAGCTGACCGGCGTCTTCTACCCCGACTCGGACGAGATGACCTACACCGTCACCTTCGACGACTACGGCACCGAGCAGTCGATCACGGCGCCGTGACGTCAGCGGCCGGCCCGGCGGTGAGCAGGAGCTCGCGGCTGCTGCTCGGGCTGGCGGCGGTCGCTGTCGCCTTCGCGGCGGCCGACACCTACGTCGTGGTGCTCGCGCTCCCCGACATGATGGCGTCCGCCGGCATCCCGGTCGAGCAGCTCCAGCGGGCCGCCCCGATGATCTCGGGCTTCCTGCTCGGGTACGTCGCGATGCTGCCGCTCATCGGCCGCATCGCCGACCTGCGCGGCCGGCTGCCGGTGCTGGTGATGGCGCTGGTGGTGTTCGCGTTCGGGTCGCTGGTCACCGCGCTCGCCTACGACATGCCGAGCATGGTCACCGGTCGGTTCCTGCAGGGCGTCGGCGGAGGCGGGCTGGTGCCGGCCACCCTCGCGCTGGTCGCCGACCTCTACCCCGCCGACCGGCGCGGCGTCCCCCTGGGCGTCGTCTCGGCCGTCCAGGAGATCGGGTCGGTGCTCGGCCCGCTCTTCGGGGCACTGGTGCTCTCCGCCGCCGACTGGCGGGCGATCTTCCTGGTCAACCTGGCCGTCGGGCTGGTGCTGGCCGCGGCGCTGCGATCGATGCGGTCGGGCACCGGTCGAGCGACGATCGGGCCCGCGACCCCCGGAGTGCGACCAGCCGAGGGGCCTCCCGACATCGTGGGCGGTGCCCTGCTGGTCATCACGCTGGCCGCCGGCGCCGTCGTCTTCGTCCGTCCTCCCTCGCTGATGCGCGACCTCACCTGGGGTGAGATGTTCGTGCCGTTCACCGGCGACGGCCGGTGGCTGACCCCTGTCGGTGTGGTGGCGATGGCGGCGGCCGTGCTGTTCCTGGGCCGGTGCCTCACGGCGCGCCGACCTCTGGTCGACGTACGCGGGTGGGTCGGGGCGATGCGAGAGGCCGACCTCACCGGGTCACTGCTATTGGCGGCCGCGCTCAGTGGGGTGATCCTGGCCTTCGCCACGGCCGACCCCAAGGTGCAGGTCTTCGCCGACCACGGCCTGTGGTACCTCCTCGGCGCCCTGGTCGCCGGCGTGCTCCTCGGCTGGCACCTGCGTCGCGACGACGCCCCGCTCATCCCGCGCGGCGCGTTGCGTCGTACCCCTGCCTGGGGCGCCTTGCTGGTCAGCTTCTTCGTCGGGGCGGCGCTCATCGCCGCCCTGATCGACATCCCGCTCTTCGCGCGGACGACCACCTACGCCGACTCGCAGCTGATGGCCGCCCTGGTGCTCGTGAGGTTCCTCGTCGCGCTGCCCGTCGGCGCGGTGATCGGCGGCTACCTCTGCCGCACGCTCGGCGCCGGGCCGACCACCGCCCTGGGCATGGCTCTGGCTGCCGTGGGGTTCGTGCTGATGAGCCGCTGGGACCTCACCACGCTCGAGCACTGGGACGCCAACCTCGGCCTGGTGATCGGCGGTCTGGGCTTCGGGCTGGCGCTGGCACCGGTCAATGCGGCCGTGCTGGCACACACCGACGACGACGTGCACGGCCTGGCCAGCGCCCTGGTGGTGGTCTCCCGGATGGTCGGGATGCTCGTGGGCATCTCGGCACTCACCGTGATCGGGCTGCGCCGCTACTACTCCGAGCAGGCCGACTTCCCCTCGGTGCGCGACGTCTGCGACGGCGGCAGCCGGTGCCCGGAGTTCACCCTGCTGCTCAAGCAGGCAGGCATCGCCCAGGAGCAGACGGTGTTCCTGGGGGCTGCGGTGTGTGCGGCCATCGCCGGGGCGCTGGCCCTGGTGCTCTTCCGCCAGGCCCGCGTCGGCAGCATCAGCACCCGAGACGCCCTCTCTGGTCACTGAACCGTCGGATACGGTTCCTGTGTGGATGACTTCGAGGACCTGCTCACCGCCAACAAGGAGTTCGCGGCGCACTTCACGTTCGCCGGCTTCGACGGCCTCGCCCGTGCCGGCGTCGCGATCGTGACCTGCATGGACTCCCGGATCGACCCGCTCCAGATGTTCGGGCTCACCGCCGGCGACGCGAAGATCTTCCGCAATCCCGGCGGCCGGGTGACCCCCCAGGCGCTCGAGGCCCTGGTGCTGGGCGTCCACCTGCTCAACGTCGACCGGATCCTGGTGATGCCCCACACCAGGTGCGCCATGGCGAGCAACACCGAGGAGGAGATCCGCGAGCGCGTCGCCCGTTCAGCCGGGCAGGACATCTCCTGGCAGCGCTTCCACGTGGTCGCCGACCAGATGGCGGCCCTCCAGGACGACGTCCGGGCGGTGCGCACCCATCCGCTCATCCCCGAGAGCGTGCACGTGGGCGGCTTCATGTACGACGTCGACAACGGACGCGTCGACCGACGCGTCTGACTCTCAGGCGTCGAGCGTCTCCACGTCGACCTCGTAGGCGCCCTGCACGATGAACTCCTTGCGCGGCGCGACGTCCGATCCCATGAGCAGCTCGAACACGTCGGCGGCCACCGCGGCGTCGTCGACGGTGAGCCGGCGCAAGGTGCGATGGCGGGGCTCCATCGTGGTCTCGGCCAGCTGGTCGGCGTCCATCTCGCCCAGGCCCTTGTAGCGCTGGACGGGGTCCTTCCAGCTGACGTTCTTCTTCTTCAGCTCGGCCAGCCGGCGCTGCAGCTCGTCGTCGGAGTAGGTGTAGACGTACTTGTCCATCCCCTTCTTGGGGTTGGACAGCTCGATGCGGTGCAGCGGGGGCACGGCGGTGAAGACCCGGCCCGCGGTGATCAGCTCTGGCATGTACTTGAAGAACAGCGTCGCCAGCAGGCAGCGGATGTGCGCGCCGTCGGAGTCGGCGTCGGCCATGAAGATGATCCGGCCGTAGCGCGCGGAGTCGATGTCGAAGGTGCGGCCCGAGCCGGCGCCCACGACCTGGATGATCGAGGCGCACTCGGCGTTCTTGAGCATGTCGCCCACCGAGGCCTTCTGCACGTTGAGGATCTTGCCGCGGATCGGCAGCAGGGCCTGGTACTCGGAGTCGCGGGCGAGCTTGGCCGTGCCGAGCGCCGAGTCGCCCTCGACGATGAAGAGCTCGCTGCGCTCGGTGTCGTTGGAGCGGCAGTCGGCCAGCTTGGCGGGCAGCGCCGACGACTCCAGTGCGTTCTTGCGGCGCTGCGTCTCCTTGTGCTGGCGCGCGGCGATGCGGGTCTTGGAGGCGCCGACGACCTTCTCCATCACCAGCTTGGCCTGGGCCTTGTCGGTCCGCTTGGTGGAGGTCAGGAACCTCTTGAGCTCGCCACCGACCACCTTGCGTACGACGCTGCGCGCCGCCGGCGTGCCGAGGATCTCCTTCGTCTGGCCCTCGAACTGCGGCTCCGCGAGGCGCACCGTGACCACGGCGGTCATGCCCTCCAGGACGTCGTCCTTGATGACGTCGGCGTCTCCCACCTTGAGCGCCTTGGTGGAGCGCATCACCTCGTTGAACGTCTTGGTGACCGCCGCCTCGAAGCCGCTCACGTGGGTGCCGCCCTTGGGCGTGGCGATCACGTTGACGTAGGAGCGCAGCTCGGTGTCGTAGCCCGTGCCCCAGCGCAGGGCGACGTCGACCTGGAGCTCACGCTCGACCTCCTGCGGCGTCATGTGGCCACTTGCGTCGAGCAGCGGCACCGTCTCGGTGAAGGTGTCGGAGCCCTGCAGGCGCAGGACCTCCGTGACCGGGTCGTCGTGGGCGAGGTACTCGGCGAACTCCGCGATGCCGCCGTCGTGACGGAACTTCTCCTCCACGGGCTGGTTGCCGCGCAGGTCACGGATCACCAGCTCGAGGCCCGGCACGATGAACGACGTCTGCCGGGCGCGGCCGAGGAGCCCCTCGAACTCGAAGGTCGCGTCCTTGGTGAAGACCTGCCGGTCCGGCCAGAAGCGGATGCGGGTGCCGGACCTGCCCTTGGGGACCCGCTTGCCCTTGCGGGAGAGCCCCGACCTGGCCGTGAACGGTGCGTGTGGCCCGTCACCGTCGAAGACCCCGGGCACGCCCCGGTGGAAGCTCAGCCCCTGCTCCGAGGGGGTCCGCTCGACGTCGATGTCCATCCGCAACGAGAGTGCGTTGACCACGGAGAGCCCGACGCCGTGGAGGCCGCCGGTGGCGACGTAGGACCCGCCGCCGAACTTGCCGCCCGCGTGCAGCTTCGTCGCCACGACCTCGACCCCGGGCAGCCCCGTCCTGGGCTCCTTGTCGGTCGGGATGCCGCGCCCGTCGTCGTGCACCTCGACCGAGTCGTCGGGGTGCAGGGTGACCTCGACCCGGTGCGCAGCGCCGGCCAGGGCCTCGTCGACACCGTTGTCGATGATCTCCCAGAGGCAGTGCATCAGCCCGCGCGTGTCGGTGGACCCGATGTACATGCCCGGCCGCTTGCGCACCGCCTCGAGGCCCTCGAGCACCAGGAGGTGTGCCGCGTTGTAAGAAGTGTCGGTCGGTGCTGCCACGTACGTCCTGTCCCATCACGATTCGGTCACGGCCCGGGCACGGTCCGAGGCCCTTAGCCAGGGCTCAAACCTACCCGCGACACGCCCGCGAGCGCGGCAAGGCACGCCTGCCGTCCCCAGGCGGGCGCCGGGTCTACGGTGAGCGCCAGGAAAGCGCCAGCAGAGGGCGAGCCAGGAGATTCGGCGTCCCACGGTTGGGGATACCGGGTACCGGGTAGACGTCTCCGTGATTGGATTGTGGTGTCGGACTCAGCAGATGCCGGGAATCTTTGTCCCGGTGGCTACGTTGGGCCAGACAACGATGATGAGAAACGAGGCCGAAGTGACTACTGCCGTTGCCCCCAGTGCCCCCGCGCTCTCCGCGGCCGACCGCTGTGACCGCTGCGGAGCTCAGGCCTACCTCCGGGTCGAGCTCCAGAGTGGTGGCGAGCTGCTGTTCTGCGCGCACCACGCCCGCGAGCACGCCGATGCACTCCGCGAGGTCGCTGTGACCGTCGTGGACGAGACGCACAAGCTCTCCGACACGCCCGCCCCGGCACCCGAGGGCGAGCACTGACGTCCAGACCACCGACTTCCCGGACGGCCCCCGACCTCACGGTCAGGGGCCGTCCGGCGTCTGTGGCACCCTGACCCGGTGAACGACACCCTGCTGACCTCCGTCGTGGCACTGGCCATCGCGGTCGGCCTGGCCGGCATCGTCGTGCCCGTCCTGCCCGGCTCCGTGCTCGTGCTGGGCGCGATCCTGGTCTGGGCCGTCGCGGTCGGGACCACCTCCGCGTGGGCGGTGTTCAGTCTCGCCGCGGTCTTCCTCGTCGTCGGCACGGTCGTGAAGTACGCCGTCCCCGGGCGTCGCCTCAAGGCGGACGGAGTCCCGAACTCGACGTTGCTCCTCGGTGGGGTCGTCGGCATCGTGGGGTTCTTCGTGATCCCGGTCATCGGCCTCTTCGTCGGGTTCGTCCTCGGGATCTACGTCGCCGAGCGGGGCCGGGTCGGCGGCGCCAGGGCCTGGCCCTCCACCAAGCACGCGCTCAAGGCCGTCGGGCTCAGCATCCTGATCGAGCTGGTCGCCGGCATGCTCGCAGCACTCACCTGGGCCGTCGGCGCCTTCGTCGCCTAGGACGCGTCGATGGCCGTCCTGCTCGCCCTGGTCTCCGCGCTGTCCTACGGCGTCTCCGACTTCGTCGCGGGCCTCGCGTCCCGGCGTACGTCGGCCTGGCCGGTGGCGTTCACCGCCTGCGCCGGCGCCCTCCTCGGAGCGGTCGCGCTGGCCCTGGGCTTTCCCGGCGACCCGGCACCCGGCGACCTGGCGTGGGGCGCGCTGGCCGGTGTCGGCGGCGGCATGGGCTCCGCGTTCCTCTACCGGGGCCTGGCGCTGGGCCGGATGGGCGTCGTGGCCCCGATCTCGGCTGTCGGCTCCGCCGTGCTGCCGGTCATGGTGGGCGTGGCCAGCGGCGAGCGGCCGAGCCCGCTGGTCTGGGTCGGCATCATCGCCGCGGCGCCGGCGATCTGGCTGGTGTCACGGGAGCCGGCGGAGTCCACGGCGTCGAGCGTCGGCGTGCTCGACGGCGTGCTCGCCGGCATCGGCTTCGGCGTGCTCTTCTCGGCCACCGGGCAGGTCGGAGACCAGGCCGGCTACTGGCCGCTCGCGCTCACCCAGCTGGTCTCGATGGGGTTCATCGTGGCCTTGTCCACGGCGCTGCGGCAGGCCTGGGTGCCGTACGCCGCGAGTCAGTGGTGGGGCGCCGCGGCCGGCCTGCTCGCGAGCCTGGCCGTCGTGGCCTTCCTGCTCTCCTCGCACCGAGGTCTGCTCGCCGTCGCCGCGGTGCTCACGTCGCTCTACCCCGCCGCCACGGTGTTGCTGGCCGTGGTCGTGCTCCGCGAGCGCGTGCACCGCACCCAGGGACTCGGGCTGCTGCTGTGCGGGCTCGCCGTCGTGCTCGTGGCCGCGGGCTGAACCGGCCAGGTCAGCCTGCGGCGAGCCAGTCGGTGAAGCCGCGCCGGGTCGGCACCCAGTCGGTGACGACGTGCGAGCCGTCGTAGGCGTCCTTCACCTTGATGCCGACCCGCACCTGGTCCACCTCGTCGAAGCACGCGCGCTCGACCCAGTAGGTGGCGGTCTCGCGGTTGTAGTTGAGGTCGAGGTCGCTCGCGCAGGCGAGGATCTCCTCGTTGTCGCGCCAGCCGGTCATCGTGCCGATGTTGTAGTCGGTGCCGTCGAACAGTCCGGCACCCACCCGGAACTCCGGCCCGCGCAGGCTCTTGTCGGTGTCGATGAAGATCGACATGCCGGAGTTGCCCTGCGGGTTCAGGTCGGCGAACTTCACCCGCACGAACAGCCTGCTGCCGCCGTGGCGTACGACGACCTTGGACACGTCGTAGTTCGAGGCGGTCGCGTCGGCCGGATCCTGCACGCGAACTCCGTCGGCCGAGGCGGGCGCGGCCAGCAGACCGGCGGCCGCGGTCGCTCCGAGGACGGATGTGGCGAGTCGAATGATGTGCATCAGGGGCCTCCAGCGCGCTGGTCGGTTGGGGCCGAGTCGCCACAACCACCTGCCGAGGCTACTGCGGCCGCCGAGGGCTTGCCGCATGTCACACGGGCCAGTTTCCCCCTCGGCCCGGACGGATCAGGCCAGCTCCCCCACGCGCGCCGTGAGGTACGACGCGAGCATCCGCTTCAGCTCGGCGACGACTGCCTCCCGCTCCGCCGGCTCGACCGGAGCGCGGACGAGCGTGTGGCGCACCGTCTCGATGCACAGCTCGACCACGCGCCGCAGGTCGGCCTCCGGCTCGTCGACGCCCGAGGCGACCAGGGCGTCGACGAACAGGCCGATCAGCCGCTCGCGCACCTGGTGTGCGGGTGAGTCGTCGAGCTCGGGCGCCAGCTCCTCGGTGAGCCGGTAGTACCCGGGATGGTCCAGCCGGAGCGCAGCCGCCCGGTCGACGACCAGGTCGAGGGCTGCTCCGAGCTGCCCGCGGGAGGTCAGGCCCGAGATCGCCTCGACGTACGGCTGCGTGACGTCGTGGAGGTACTGGCGCGCCAGGGCGACGGCGATCGCGTCCTTGTCGTGGAAGAACCGGTAGAGCGCACCGACAGACAACCCCGCCCGGCGGGCGATCCTGGTCGTGCTGGCGGCCGCGAGCCCCACCTCGCCGATCTCCTGGTCGGCTGCTGTGAGGATGCGGTCCACCGTCTCGCGCGACCGGCCCTGCTGCGGCTCGCGGCGGCCCGCCGCGGGTGTCCGGGACGTCACGAGACCGTGATCTCCCCCGAGCCGGAGCGGATGCACGAGAACCGTCCACCGGGGCGCGTCCACGCCGCCGAGAGGCACTGTCCGAGGACGCGGTGCCCGGCCGCGCTGGGGTGCCACGACTCCTGGCAGGTCTGGTAGTAGCTCTTGCAGGTGTCGGTGACCCGCTTGATGTCCAGCTTGTCGAAGGGGCCGAAGCTCTCGACCTTGACCCCGCTCGGGCCGTCCATGACCCGCAGGGGCGTCGCCAGGGCGGTGCCGGGGCTCCCGGGTGCCTCGCACAGCCGCGCCCCGTTGAAGGCCCCCTGGACGTCGAGGTAGGCCAGGTCGGCGCCGGGCCGCTCGGCCTGGAGCGTGGCGGCCGCTCCCGCGACCATCGCGCCGAGGCTGCTGGAGAACCGCTGGGCCGGCGCCAGGGTCGCCACGTCGGCGGGGCAGCCCGCGGCGTACCGCTCGTCGACCAGCGCGCGGTACTTGTCGCGGGTGTCGCTGCGGCCGTCCTCGGTGAGGTACTGCTCGGCGAAGGCCGGCGGCAGCGGGTTGGTGTAGTCCTGGAGCACGACGCGGTGCTGCCCGTCGGCGTCGATCTCGTCGAGCACGTCGAGGACCTGGCGTACGGCGTCGGTCGTCTCCTGCTGTGCGGCCTGGAACTGCTGCGGGGTGGCCAGGTCGGCGTCGGTGCAGGGGCTCTCGTTGAGCTCCGCGCCGGTGATCCAGTTGACGAGGTGGATCCAGACCTCCCACCACCCGGTGTAGCCGTCACCGACGAAGCGCCCGGCACACTCGGCGGCGACGTTGCCGAAGGTGAACTGGCTGTTGTTCGAGCCGATGCCGAGCAGCACCAGGTCGACGTCGGCAGTGCGGGCCACCGAGCGCAGCTGATCGATCTGGGCGGCTACGGTGCGGCCCGCGGGGCGACTCCCCGACGGCGTGGCCAGGTCGGCGGGCTGCGCCCCGGAGCAGGCGATGTTGACCCGCTGCGCGATGCCCGGCAGGTCGGCGGTCGCGATGGACGCGTTGGCCGAGCGGTGGCAGAAGTACGGATTGGCGTTGCTGGCCGACCAGCCCGGGAAGCTCTGGCTCACTCCGTCCGCATCGGTAACCGGGACGTGTCGCCCGCGCCCTCGCCGCTGATGAAGCTGTCGCCCATCGCCACGGCGGTGGGTGGGAGTGGGTCGGCGCTCGCCGGTGGCGCGCCGGTCAGCAGGCCGGCCACCGCGACCGCGGTGACCGACGCGGCGGCCACGAGTCTGGTGAGCTAGGTGGGGCGACGGAACACAGTGGACCTCCCGAGTGGCCACGAAGACACGAATGCGAGTTCTCGTTCGCATCTTGCTCCCGCACCCGGGCCGGGTCAAGGGTCAGCGCGGTGAGTCAGGGGCGAGCCAGGCCAGCACGACCCGCCCGGCCCGCCGGAGCTGCCGGTCGTCCACGACCCCGGGCACGTCGGAGGCCGAGTGGTAGGCGGCGTACGACGTGCTGCCGAGCCGGACGCCGGGCATCCCCGACCGGACGAAGGACCAGTGGTCGCTGGACCGATTGGAATCACGCACGATCGGCACGCCCGCGCGCTGCGCCGCCTGCGCCACGACGTCGGCCGGCCGGTCCGGGCCCTCGACGGCGGAGCCGAGGGGCATGACCGCGCCGACCCCGACCCGGTCGAGCGAGACCATCCCGCGCACGGCCCGACGCTCCCGGCCGGTATGGGCGGCGACGTACGCCCGGGAGCCGTAGTGATGGTGCGCGTCGCCCGCACCGCGCGGCTCCTCGGCCCCGAACGCCACCAGGACCACCGGGAGCCGCGTCGGCCGCTCCCGGATCGCCTTCGCGACGCCCAGGAGCACGCCGATGCCCGAGGCGTTGTCCTCGGCACCGGGCGCCTGCGGGACTGTGTCGAGGTGCGCACCCACGACCAGGTGCGGGCGGTCGGGCGCGTAGTCGGGGCTGGAGGCGATCACGTTCGCCGAGGCGCCGGCGTCGACGGGCACGCCCCACGAGACGCCGCCCGGGGTCTCGACGCGCTGCTGGCGGACCCGCATCCCCAGGCCCTCGAACCGTCCGGTGACCCAGGCCGCTGCCTCGCGGAAGGCCGGACTGGTGGCGTGCCGTGGCCCGATCTCGCCGGCCAGGTGCTGGACCGTACGGCGGGCGACCCGCACGTCGAACGGTCGCGGGCGGTCGGGCACCGGCCGGGGATCCATGGACTCGCTGGCAGACGGCGGTGGAGTAGGTGTCGCGACCGCGGAGGACGATGCGGCGTCCGGGGTCGGTTCGCGCCGGGCGTCGGTCTCGCTGGAGCACCCCACAAGCAGGACCGCGCCCAGCCCCAGCAGGAGCGGGGTGGGCGCGGTTCTCACGTTCGGCGAACGCTCAGTCGAGGTAGTCGCGCAGGACCTGGGACCGGCTCGGGTGGCGGAGCTTGGACATCGTCTTCGACTCGATCTGGCGGATCCGCTCGCGCGTCACGCCGTAGACCTTGCCGATCTCGTCGAGCGTCTTGGGCTGCCCGTCGGTGAGGCCGAACCGCATGCTGACCACGCCCGCCTCGCGCTCCGACAGGGTGTCCAGGACGGCGTGCAGCTGCTCCTGCAGGAGCGTGAACGACACGGCGTCGGCGGGCACGATGGCCTCGGAGTCCTCGATCAGGTCACCGAACTCGGAGTCGCCGTCCTCGCCGAGCGGGGTGTGCAGCGAGATCGGCTCCCGGCCGTACTTCTGGACCTCGATGACCTTCTCGGGGGTCATGTCGAGCTCCTTGGCGAGCTCCTCCGGAGTCGGCTCGCGGCCCAGGTCCTGGAGCATCTGGCGCTGCACGCGCGCCAGCTTGTTGATGACCTCGACCATGTGCACCGGGATGCGGATCGTGCGCGCCTGGTCGGCCATGGCCCGGGTGATGGCCTGCCGGATCCACCAGGTGGCGTAGGTCGAGAACTTGTAGCCCTTGGTGTAGTCGAACTTCTCGACCGCACGGATCAGGCCGAGGTTCCCCTCCTGGATCAGGTCGAGGAAGAGCATGCCGCGACCGGTGTAGCGCTTGGCCAGGCTGACCACGAGCCGCAGGTTGGCCTCGAGGAGGTGGTTCTTGGCGCGGCGGCCGTCCTCCGCGATCCACTCGAGCTCCTCGTGGATCTTGGCGCTGACCTTGCCGCCCTTGGCGAGCTTCTCGTCGGAGAAGAGGCCCGCCTCGATGCGCTTGGCGAGCTCGACCTCCATCTCGGCGTTGAGGAGGGGCACCTTGCCGATCTGCTTGAGGTAGTCCTTGACCGGGTCCGCGGTGGCGCCGGCCACCATGACCTGCTGCTCCGGCTCGTCGGTCTCGTCGGCCGCCGAGACGACGAACGAGGCGGACTTCTCGTCCTCCTTGATCGTCGGGTCGGTCGCGACGTCCTTCTCGAACTGGTCGTCGGGGATGTCGGGGAGCAGCTTCTTGCCGTCGGGACCGACGGCGGCCGCCTCGGCGGCCGTGGGCTTCTTGGCCGCGGTCTTCTTCGCAGGTGCGGCCTTCTTCGCCGGTGCCTTGTCGGCAGCAGCCTTCTTGGCCTCAGCCGGCTCGGCAGCCTTCTTCTCGGCCGTCTTGGTGCCCGAGGCCTTGCTCGCCTTGGCGGTGGTGGTCTTGCGGGCGGTCGTGGCCGCCGCGACGCGACTGCTCGCCGCCGAGACGTCCACGGTGATCCCGAGGCCGCTCAGGTGAGTCAGCAACGCCTTGAGGTGACGCGGTTCGACCGCGGCATCGTCACTGGCGGCGCGCACCTCCTCAGGCGAGACCGTGCCCGAGGCGGATCCGCGCTCGACCAGCGTGGCGACGGCAGGGTGGGAAAGAACCTCGGCGGGGAGCAACTTGCGTGCGTTCGAAGACACGAACACCTCTCGTGAACGGCAAAGGGGCGCGGCAAGGCCCGGTTACGTCAAGAGCCGCGTTCGTCATTCTGCCATGACTGCCAAGGACTTCGCGCATGCCCCCGTCGCCGAGGTCTCAGGTGGCCCTCGCCTCGGCCTTCTTCTGCTTCTTGTAGTCCCGCACCTTCTGCAGCGACGCGGCGTCCACCACGTCGGCGACCGAGCGGTAGCCCGGCTCCGCGTAGCCGCCCACGACGGCCTCCCAGCCGGCGGGACGCACCCCGACCTGCTTCGCGAGCAGCGCCACGAAGATCTGTGCCTTCTGCTTCCCGAAGCCCGGGAGGGACACCATCCGCTTGAGGAGGTCCCGCGCATCGGCCGCCTCGGTCCAGATGCGCGAGGCGTCACCGTCGTACTCGTCCATGACGATGCGGGCGAGCTCCTGCAGCCTGACGGCCATCGATCCCGGGAACCGGTGGATCGCCGGCGTCACCGCGGCCATCGCCGCGAACTCCTCCGGGTCGGCGGCCGCGATCGCGGCCGGGTCGAAGCTGCCGAACCGGTCGACCACCTTCGCGGGCCCCCGGAACGCATGCTCCATGGGGTACTGCTGATCCAGCATCATCGCGGCCAGCAGCGCGAAGGGTGACTCGTCGAGGATCTGGTCGGCGGCAGGATCGCCGGTGATGTTGAAGCCCATGCCGCCCATCTTGCCCGACCGCTGCGTCACCGCGGCTCCTGCTCCATCGAACCGCCGTCACTCGGAGCACCCACGCCGCCCGGGCCGGGCCACCCCACGTGTGGAACTGTGATCGGGTGACGGACGCGGGAGCACGACGCCCGGCCGCGTGGACCCTGGCCGTCTGGTGGCTCGTCATCGTGGTCGCCGTGGTCGGTCTCGGCTGGCTGCTGACCCATCCCCTCGAGTCGACCGTCGATCCCTGGGACGACGACGTCTCCCGCTGGTTCGCCGCCCATCGTTCCGGCGACCTCGACGCCCTCGCCACCGCCGGCAGCACCCCGGGTGACACGTGGGTCGGCGTCGCGCTGGCGCTCCTCGTCGCCGCCGGAGGGTCGCAATGGCAGCGCTCCTGGCGCCCGGCCATCTTCGTCACCGTGCTGATGTCGGGCGTCTACGCGATCTACCTGGTCGCCACGCATCTCGTCCCCAGGGACCGTCCGCCGGTGAGGATCCTCGATCCTGGCCTCGTGCCTGACCACAGCTTCCCGTCGGGCCACGTCGCGACGGCGCTGGCGCTGTACGGCGGCACGGCACTGCTGCTCGCGTGGGCTGCCCCGCGCACTCGGCGATGGGCCCGGCTGCTGCTCCTGCTCCCCCTGTGCGTCGCCGTCGCCCGGCTCTACCAGGGCGCCCACCACCCGACCGACGTGCTCGCCAGCCTCCTGTTCACCACGGCCTGGCTGGGCGGCGTGGCCTGGGTGCTGCTCCCGGGTCGCTCGGGCTCGGGGAGGCCCTCCACCGCCGCATAGACGGACCGCGCAGGTGGGAAGGGGCGTCCCCCGACCTGCGCGGTCGACCACAGCACTCAGTACCTGCTGGTGGTGCCGCCCAACGGGTTGTCGTTGTCGGCGCTGGTCGCGGTGGCTCCGGCGGAGGGACTGACGGTCGTGGCGGCGGGGTCTGCCCGGTACTTCCCCTCTGATGACTGGCCGCGTCTGCCGGAGGCGCTGGCGGCCTCCGCCCTGATGCGCGGAGCCTCCAGCTCGGCCTTCGTGAGGTAGCCCTCCCACCGGTGCTGCATGGGCTTGACCAGGCCACCGCCCACACCGACCACGATCACGCCGGCGACAGTGGCCAGGATCGCGATGAGCACGGGAGTGGTCACGGTGGTAGCCACCCCGACCTGGTTGAGCGCGGCCACGATGCCGAGGAACAGGATGAAGACGGAAGCGGCAGCGGCCAGGGCCCTGCCGTAGGACAGCCCACCCAGCATCCCCTCGACCAGGCTCTTGACGCCCGCGGCGATGGCCGAGGCGACGACGAGGATGATGATGGCGACGATGAGGTTGGGCAGGAACGTGATCACCTGGGAGAGCAGGTCGCTGATCGGGTTGGATCCGAAGACGCCGAAGGCCAACTGCAGGACGAAGAGCATCAGCGTGTAGTACACGAGCTTGCCGACGATGTCGCTGGCATCCATCTTGGAGTTCTCCAGGGCCTTCTTCACCCCGCCGCGCTCGACCGCCCGGTCGAACCCGACCTTCTCGAGGAGAGCATTCACGGCCTTTCCGATCGCCTTGGCGATCAGTAGGCCGACAATCAAGATGATGAGGAACAGCACGAGCTTCGGCAGGAACTCGGCGATGGTGCTGATGCCGTCCCGCAGGCCGTCTTCCACTTGGTCTCTCATGGGTCCTCCGGTGTGCAGAGCCGACGACCTGGGCCTGCGTGCCGGTTCCCCGCGGTGGGCGCCCACGGGCCCGGTATGCACGCTCTGTGCCACCGACGTACGGGTGTCGTGCATGTTTTTATTACATAAACCAAAACACACAAGTGTCCCGATATCTAGTGCGTGAGAATGGGCCAAGTGGGTAGCACTTCACCGGTGCGCGCGGAGACGACCACCGAATGCATCGCGTGTCCGATATGGAGAAAAGATCACGTGGGGCCGTCCGCCGGTGTTCGCTTGCCCGCGAATCTCAAGGCCGAATTCTCTGCATGACGGCTCAGCCGATCTACCTCTTCGGTCCGGGCCTTCCACTAATGGCCGCCGCCGCGCCCGGAGCCGGTCAGATCAGCCCGTGCACCCTCTTCAAGAGGTCGAGGCTCGGATACTTGTCCTGGCGGATCTTCTGCATCAGGACCTCGGCGTAGTCGGCGACGTCATCAGGACCGATCGTCTCCTCGATGAGGTCGAGCATCGTGCTCGACGGATAGGCATCCTCGCCGACGCGCTCGAGGAGGTGCCCCACCAGCTGGTGCTGGACCTCGTGCCGGACCTGTTGCCACTCGCGCTGCTCCATGACTTCCTCCTTCGTCGTCGTTCTCTCGGCGTACCGCGTCGGTTCATGCCTCAGGGTCGGACGCGTCCTCGATCCGCTGCCGGACCTCGTCCTCGAGCTCGGTGACGGTGCCCCAGAACTCCTCGACGGTGAAGGGGAACCGCAGCGCCACGCCTCGGTCCCAGATCACCACCAGGACGTGCTCGGGAGTGGCTTCGAGGACGCAGGGGTCGAGCTCGAAGAACCCGCACATCATCACGTCCAGCTCGGCCACCGACTGACATCCCATGACCGTCAGCAGTGACGCGAGGTCCTGCACGCGATACCCGGCGTCGGCCGTGCCAGCGGCGCCGTCCACCTCGCGACCGGGGCGACCCGTCTCGGGGGGATCGGGCCACGGCACGGGATCGCCGCCTCAACCCTGCCACCGGGGCCACGGGGTGCTCAGGGGCTGCTCAGCCGGGAGAGCGGCGCGAGGCCGTGACTGATCGCGGCTCATGGCGCCAGCAGGCTTCCGAGTGGTCCGAGGTCGATGTTGAGGTCCTCGGCGGTGAGGTCGTACCGCGACTTCAGGTCCTCCATCGCCTGCTCGAGGTGCATCAAACCGGTGCCGAGGCCCTCGATCTGCTCCTCGGTCAGGTCGCCCTCGTCGACACGCCGCAGAGCCTGCTTCTCCATGAGCTGGCGGACCAGCTCGATGATCGTGAGCACGAGCTTGAAGAGGTCCCGTTCGACCGACTCAGGGCTGGACTCGAGGCGTTGTGGCAGCAGGCGGGGGGTCTCCATCATCGCGGCGTCACCATGTCCGCACGGATGGTCGTGATGAGAGCGTGAAGTCGCACCTGCACCAGGTCGACTCCGGACAGCGAGATCACGATGTCCCCGGCCAGCACGACGCCAGTTCCGAGCAGCCGGTCCAGCAGGTCCACCAAGGCGATCTGGCCCACTTGAGGCGACTCGACGGCGGGTGGCTGGGGTGGCCGCTCTTCCAGGCTCATCATCGCTGCTCCAACATCGCGAAGGAGTACGGCGGCCACGGCCCGGTGCAGCTGATCTCGATCGACGGATGCTGTTCGACCATCGCCTGCACCCGGGATGCGAACCGTGGGACCTCGTCCGCCTCGACCAGATAGGCACTGTTCAGCAGCATCGTCCCGGCGTGACCCGTGAGACGTGGATCCTGGGCCGGCAGCTGCCGACTGGCGACCGACTCCACGGCCAGGGCGGCGTGGACCTCGTGCGCGATGCGCGATGCCTCCTCCTCGACGACCTCCCGGGCCTGCGTCGCGGCCTTCTTCCGCCTGAGGTACTCGGCCCCGCCCAGCCCGGCCCCGGCACCGACGTCCGCACGCTCCGGCTCACGGTGGACCTGCGGCGTGAACAGCTTGACGCTCCACTCCTCGCGGCCCTCGACCCGGTCGAGCACCTGCTCCAGCGCGAAGTGCCACTCATCGAGCCGATGGCGGACGCCGTCGTCGTCGAGGCAGATGGTGGCCAGGCGCAACGGCGCCACCGGCCCGACGGCAGCCACCTCCCGGATCACCGCGTCGTGCGCCCGGGCAACCGTCTCCAGCCACTCCAGTCGCTCGAGGTTCTGCCGGAGCGCATCCTCGCCGTACTCGTCGAGGCTGACGTCGCTCACGACCGCCGCGAGGCCCCGGTGCGACACCATCTCGAGGCTGCCGCCGCCCAACCCGATGGCGCCGGCCAGGCGCGAGGGCTCGACGTTGCGCGTGATCGCGTAGAGGTAGCGCGCGAGCTCACTCACGACTGCCCCCCTGCCGGTCCCCCCGACCGGAGCCGGCCGCGTCGCCGGAGGCCTGCTCCAGGGCCTCGACCCGCTCGCGGAGCGCACGATTCTCCTCAGCCAGTGCGTTCTCGCTCGTGGACAGCATCGGGTCGTTGCGCCACCAGTCGATGCCCATCTCCTGTGCCTTGTCGACCGAGACGATGAGAAGCCGGATCTTGATGGTGAGCAGCTCGATGTCGAGCAGGTTCACCTTGATGTCACCGGCGATGATGATCCCCTTGTCGAGGACCCGCTCCAAGATGTCCGCCAGGTTCGCCGGCTGGGGGCGCGCGGATGCCTGACCCAGCGGCGCCACGAACGGACGGGACGCGGTGAGGTTCGCGTCATCGGTCGTCGTCTCGCTCACCGTCACTCACCTCCGGCTGTCCCACGGACGAAACGCCGGCTGCGTCGGTACCCCAACAGCTCACCGCGCTCGTCCACCTCGACCTCGTAGGTGGCCAGGACGTCGGTGGTGTTCGGCACCCGGGTCAGCTCGACGACATCCACCAGGACCGTCCAGCCGTCCTCGGTGCGCTCGAGCCCGGTGATCCCCTCCGACTCCTTCCCGATGAGGTCGAGCAGCTGTCGCGCGGCGAGGGCGGCCACGGCCCCGGCCGACACTCGTTTGGGTGCGTCTGCTCGGGGCGCGGAGGCGCGCTTGACGGGCCGCTTGCTCGCATCGGCCCGGTCGGTGGACGTCTCCTTGGAGGTCTTGCTGGCCTTGGCGGGCTGCGGCTTGGCCGAGCCGCGCTTCGCGCCTGCCGTTGCGCCTGAGGCGGTGTTCTTCTCCGTTGCCACGATCACTCCTCCGAGCGTCTGCGTCCGACCATGAGGCGGGCGATGAGTTCGTCCTCCCATTGCATGGCTTCCTCGTCACTCAACTCACCCGAGGCACGCCGGCGGTCCACGTCGTCCAGTGCGGCCCGGATGGCAGCCGGGTCGTAGAACTGCTCCTCCGCCTGCTTGCGGACCTGCTCCGCTGCCGCGATGGTGCCCCTCAACGGCGCCAGTGGAAGCCCGAGCAGGCCTGTCAGCAAGCCCATCACACACCTCCCACGAAGTCGTAGGGTGCCACCGGGCCCACCAGCCGAAGGCCGATGCGCTCGTGCACGGCTTCGGCGAGGTCCTCCAGGTGCTGCTCGAACCTCGCCCGGTTGCGGTCATCGACCAGGACGTTCAGGTCGAACACCACATCGAGCCCCGCGCCGACCTGCAGGTGGTGTGCCGCGACGAACGGCAGGACGGAGCCGACCAGCTCGTCGGTGTCGATCTCGCGCTTGGCGTCGATGTGCCGGGAGACGAGCTCCCCGAGCCGGACCCGGTCAGCATACGAGGCGTCCTCGGGCAGATCTCGCGTCCGCTGGCGGAGGTCAGCCACCACGGGGTCGGCGGCCACGATCTCCGCCAGAGCGGCACCCTCGCGGTAGGTGGCAGTCAGGTTGAACTGGGCCCTCCCCTCGAGCTGGTCGAGAAGCTCCGCGAAGTAGTCCTCGTTCGGTGCGAGGAAGTCCTCACGGACCGCCTCCTCATCGGGAAGCACGGAGCCGAACCGCACCGGCACCACCACTCCCCCGGCCAGCAGCTCATCGACCGCGCGGCTGTAGGCCAGCAGGTCCGCTCGCCGACCGGGCGGTCGCTCGATGTCGATGTCGTTGACCACGGCGGCCACCGAACCGTGAGCGACCAAGCGGAGCGGAGCCCCGTCCACGCCGGTGGCAGGCAGCGCGCGGCGCTCCTGCGCGCGCACCACGGCGTAGACGAAGCACCCCACGTCCTGGTTGACGTCCTGAACGGTCACTGCCCCGGTCGTCACGTGCTCTCGGCCCGACGGCGCGAAGACTTGCGCGCCGGCCGGCGGACGTCGTCGTCGTCGTCATCGTCGTCATCGCTCTTGCCAGGGGTCAGCGCCTTCTTGGCGCCGGACACCGCACCCTTCACCTTCCGGCCGGCGCCGCTCTCCTGCATGTCACCGATGAACTCGTCGAGCGGCTTCCCCCCGCCGTGCTCCATCAGGTCGAGCCGGTTCGTGGCCTCGGCGAATCGGAGATACGTGTCGACGCTGGCGATCACGATCCGGGCGTCGATGGTCAACAGCTCGATGCCCACGAGCGACACCCGGACGTAGGCATCGATGACGATGCCCTTGTCGAGGATGATCTCGATGACATCTGCAAGGCCGCTGGGGGCAGGCCGGTCAAGGTACCCGCCGCCGCTGCGGCGAGACATCGTTTGAACACTCATGAGGACGTTCCTCCTGGGTCGTTGGCTTCGAAAGGGTGCGGAGAGTCAGGCCGAGCGGCGCCGGCGGCGACGAGGCTTCTCCTCCGGTTCTTCGTCGACGTCCTCCTCTTCGGGCTCGCCCTCGTACTCGTCCTCGGGCTCCTCCTCGGGCTCCTCCTCGGGCTCCTCCTCCTGGGACTCCTCGTCTTCAGGCTCCTCGTACTCGTCCTCCGGCTCCTCCTCCTCGTCGGACTCGAGGTCGTCTTCCGGCTCCCCCTCCTCCTCGGACTCTGCGTCCTCGTCGGGCTCTTCGTACTCGTCGTCCGGTTCCCCCTCGCCGGACTCGTCGTCCTCCAGCTCGTCGTCGGACTCCTCGTCACCCAGCTCGTCGGACTCCTCGTCCTCCGGCTCGTCAGACTCCTCGTCCTCCACGTCGTCGTACTCGTCCTCGGGCTCGTCCTCCTCGGACTCGTCCGCGGGCTCGTCGTCCTCAGACTCCGCGTCCTCAGACTCCGCGTCCTCGTCGTACTCGTCCTCGGGCTCGTCGTCCTCGGAATCCCCTTCGTCGGACTCCTCGTCGTACCCGTCGTCCTCATCCTCGGCCTCGCGCTGCTCCTCCTCGACGACCTCCTCGTGGGACATGACCACCTCGCTGTCGTGGATCACACCGCGCCAGCCCTCGACCTCGTCCGGCTCGAGGATGGTCCGGGTCATCACGTGACGACGGAAGTGGCGCAGCTCGGCGCGGGCGCGACGCCCCTGCGCCTCCCAGATGTTCCCCGTCTTCTCGAACAGGCCCTGGGGGTAGTACTCGAGAACGACGAGTATGCGCGTGAGGTTCGGCCCGATCTCGTGGAACGTGACCGCTCCGTCCACGTGCCCCTTCTCGCCCTTGGACCGCCACACGATGCGTTCATCCGGCACCTGCTCGAGAATGGTGGCTTCCCACGTGCGGTGACTCAGGAAGATCTGCGCCTTGAACGTCACCTTGGTGTCGTCGGGAGTGTCGACACCCTCGACCTTCTTCATGAAGCTCGGGAAGCTGCCGAACTCGGTCCACTGGTTGTAGGCGACCGTGACGGGGACTCCGACATCGATGGACTCGATGATGTTCGTGGACTTCGTCGGCTTGCCTCCGCCGCCACTGCTGCCACCGCCACCGCCGGTGATCTTGTCCTTGATGCCCGATGCGGCACCCTTGAGAGCACCCATGACCGGGGAGTCGCCGGACGCGGCTGCCTCGGCGCCCCCGCCGGCCGCCTTGCCGATGAGACCGCCGTCGGCGATGCCCTCGAGCTTGTCGGTCAGACCGCCGACCCGGTCGGTGACCGTGCTGACGGCACGCTCTCCGAGCGCCTTCAAGAAGTCAGACGAGGCGTCCTTGAACTTGTCCATGGAATCGCCGTTCGAATTCGCCATGGCCGCTCACCCCTCCGAGCCGGAACGTCGCGAGCGCGAGGAGCTCGACTTCTTGGTGGCACGCGAGCTTGACGCAGCCTTCTTGGCCGGTGTCTTCTTGGCCGCGCTCTTGCTGGCCGGAGCCTTCTTCGCCGCGGTCTTGCTAGCAGCGGAGCTCGACTTCTTGGGAGAGGACGTCGACTTCTTGGCCGCGCTGCTCGACTTCTTCGCCGCGCTGCTCGACTTCTTTGCTGGGCTGCTCGTCTTCTTCGCCGCGCTCTTGCTGGCGGGGGCCTTCTTCGCTGGAGACTTGGCCCCGCTGGACGCCGACTTCCTCGCGGACGACGCCTGCCCAGCAGCACCGCTCGCGCTCGACTTCTTCGCCGGCGTCTTCTTGGCTGCGCCGGACGACTTGGACGTCCGACCTGACGGGGCCTTCGCGGTGGCCCGCCTACGCCGTCGGCGCGGGGGCTCGGGCTCGGCCTCAGGCTCCTCTGCCTCCTCGTCGGCCTCGTCGACGGGCTCGTCCGCATCGGCCTCGGCCTCGTCGCCTTCGTCGCCCGCCTCGTCGTCGGCCTCGTCCTCGGCCTCGTCGCCCGCTTCGTCGTCGGCCTCGTCCTCGGCCTCGTCGCCCGCTTCGTCGTCGACCTCGTCCTCGGCTTCGTCGCCTTCGTCTTCCGCCTCGTCGCCAGCCTCGTCCTCAGCCTCGTCCTCGGACTCGTCGTAGTCCTCGTCGTCGTACTCGGCCTCGTCCTCCTCGCCTCCGTCCTGGTTGCGCAAGGAGGAGCTCAGGAGCTCGAGGCGGGACGTCGCGGTCGTCATGGCGGCCGTCTTCGCTGCCTCGACCAACTTGCCGGTGATCATCTTCTGGAGGTTCTGCAACTCGGGATTGTTCTCAACCAGCTTCGAGCCCTGAGCCAGGAGGGCCTGCGGATTCGTCGCGATGCGCTGGCCGGCCAGCAGACTCCCGACGGTGAACGCGAGCTTGAGCTTCTTCGTCCTGCCGAGCAGGTAGCCGCTGGCTACGCCAACTGCGATCTTGGTCGTTGCAGACATGCTTCTCCCTCTGTCCTCAATCCTCGGCGGTCCGGGGCGGAGCACCGAGTACATCTCCCTGCCTTGGCCGGTACCCGGCATCCTCAAACCGAAACACGGCACGGCGTGTCTGGCCCGGCTCCGGTGCTCGGCTGGGTGGATGCGCGGGCTGACACGAAGGGTCCTAAGACGCCGTACACAGGTCGCGTCGCAGCATGACGTGGCAACGCCTGGGCACCGGACGGGATGAGCGGCAGGGCCAGCACGGCCGGCAGGCGCTTCGGTGCAACAGGTGTCATGGTGCTCCACCGCGCGAGCATGCTGCTGGCAACCGTGGCCCTGGGCATCGCTCTGGTGCGCGAGTCGTGGCTCGCCATCGTGATCGCCGCTGGGGTCCTGCTCTTCCTGACGGGTGCCCTCAGCCTGCTGGACGACAGACCGGCGGTCCGTGCCGCATCGGTGAGACCCAAACACGCTCTGCCGAAGGGAGGTCGCGGCCTCCGAGCAGGCAGCTCGGCCACGGTTCGCGGGCCGATCTCGCCCGGCGCCACATCACCTGTCCGGATGGACCCACCTCCGGAGCGACGGGCGTAGCGTTTTGGAGCTAGGGCAGCAACCGAGCCGCTCTGGATGCTTGGGAGGGCAATCATGTCCAGACTCACCGCTACAACCACTCGCGTGGGGCACACGACGATCGGACTCGTCGTCGCCCTCGTCATGGCCGTCGGCCTCGCCTCGATCGGCGCCGGAAGTGCCGCAGCGGCCACGGACGGCTCAACCGTCGCGAAGACGGCCGCCGGAAAGATGACGAGCAAGGTCATCGGCAGGACGTCGGACGGACGAGCCGTCACCGGCAGCTTCACTCCCACGAGGGTGGTGAAGAAAGCCGGAAAGATGTACGTCAAGGGCTTCCTCGAGGGCGCAGTGAAGAACCCCGACGGGTCGAAGACCACGTTCTCCGGCCTGAAGAAGATGACGGTCAAGAAGCTCAACGGCCAAGCCCTCGCGGCCGGCGCCCTCACCCCCGGATCGGTGAACAAGCTGGCAGCCTGCAACATCCTCAACCTGGTGCTCGGGCCGCTTGACCTCAACCTGCTCGGCCTGGAGATCCACCTGCAGCGCGTCGTCCTGGACATCATCGCGGTCCCGGGACCCGGCAACCTGCTGGGCAACCTGCTCTGTGCCATCGCCGGGCTCCTGGACGGCGGCCCCCTCGGAGGCCTGCTCGGGCAGCTGAGCGCCCTGCTGAACCGCATCCTCGGGCTCTTGAACCTCGGGGTCTGACAGCCCGACGAACCTGAGAGCGCCGTCCCCGTCGGCCGACCTGGCTCCGGGGGCGGCGCTACGGGCTCACTCGGTCAGCTCCACTCCTGCGGGGCGAACTGGCTGAGTGTCAGCTCGGCGCCCTGCGGGTCGCGCACCAGCGCCGCGCGGGTCCAGTCGTCCTCGCTCGTGGACACCACGGTCCCGCCGAGTCGTTCGGCGACGGCCGCGGATGCGTCGCGGTCGGCGACGGCGAAGGTGACGTGCCAGTGCGGTCGCTCGTCGTGCCGGAGTCCGGCGATGGCGCCGATGACGTCCTCGAAGCCCTCAGGTGCCGAGGCCTGGCGGGCGAGGATCCCGGCGTCGGTGGTCGACTCCAGGTGTGCTCCGTAGCCAGGCACCTGGATCGCCGTGCCCCAGCCCTGGTCGACCACTCGCCAGCCCAGGGTGCGGGCGTAGAACTCGCCGGCAGCTCCCGGATCCGTCGTGTGCAGATCGCTGAAGTTCCACGTGCCCGGTGCGTTGGTGAGCTGCGCGCCCAGTCGGCGGCGGGCCAGCCAGAGGCTGATCTGGGCGCCCTGGGGATCGGTCAGCGTGGCCGCTCGGCCGGCCTCACCCACATCCTCCGGCTCGGACACGACGCTCGCCCCGAGCTCGGCCATCGAGGCGACGGTGGAGTCCACGTCGTCGACAGCGACGTACGTCGACCAGGCCGCCACCCAGGATGCCGGACCTGACAGAGCTGCGACGTCGAGGCCGTCCAGGGTGGCTAGGACGTAGCGCCCAGGCGCATCGACGGGCAGCACGTCCTCGAACTGCCAGCCGAACAGGCCGCCGTAGAACCCCTCGGCCGCCGCGGGGTCCGGCTGCTCGCACTCCACCCAGCAGGTGACACCGGCGGGGTAGGTGCGCGCGATCGGCTCGAGGTCGCCCACGGCTCGCGCCCTCTCGTCAGCCCGCCTTGACCGCAAGCACGGGGCACGGCGCGTCGAGCAGGATGCGCTGCGCGTTGCTGCCCAAGATGAGCTTGCCCACGGGCGAGCGGCGCCGCAGCCCGATGACGATCAGCTCGGCGGAGCTGGTCTCGGCGATGCTGATGAGGTCCTCGGCCGGCTCGAAGCCGCGCACCATCTGGCGCAGGTCGTACGTCACTCCCGCGTCGTCGAGACGACTGCGGACGCTGTCCATCTCCGACTCCGCCTTGCGGGCAGCGGGTCCGTCGAAGTCCGCGCCGCCCCGGTGGGAGTTGACCACGACGAGCTTGGAGTCACGCAGCTTCGCCTCCGCGATCGCCGTGTCGAGCGCTGCCTCTCCCTCGGGCTTCGGAACGTAGCCCACCACGACAGTCCCCATCTGACGGCCTCCTCGCTGCCTTGCGGCGATGCGTCGACGGCATCGCTCCGTTGGCACCGTACCCAATCCGACCCGTCAGCGGGAGCCTGTGGAAGCGCGCCACCCGGGCGGCTCCTCCTCGGGCAGAGTGGAGGCGATGACCCGTGCCGACGACCTCTCCCCCGCCGAACGGCGAGGTTTGCGGGTCGCAGTGCTCGAGCTGAAGGCACGCTCACCACGCGGCCGGTTCGCGATCCGCGTGGGCGCTGGTGTGCCCGGCGGACCGGCGCACTGGTTCGAGATCGCCGGCGACGACGCTCTCGACCACGCGCTGCGCGTCGAGGTCGCCGGGGCGCTGGTGCACCGGATCCGGCCCCGCGCACCGTCGCCATGGCTGTGGATCACGCGACCGGGTCCGCTGTGGGTGGTCGACGCCGACCTGGCCTGGTCGGCCGCCGCGCGCACAGCCCTGGCTGAGGCCGACCTGACGTCGAGATTCGTCGTGGTCACCCGGCACGGCTGGCACGAGCCCACGACCGGTCACGGCCAGGCGTGGCACCGACTGCGCCAGCGCACCTGAGGTCGGCTCACTCCCAGGTGTGCACGGGCTCGTTGGTGTGCATGCGCTCGCGGTACTCCAACAGGGTCGCGCGCAGCGCGTCGTAGCGTTCCTCGGAGGCCCGGTCACGCATGCGCCGGACGAACCACTCGGAGCCGTTGACACCGGTCAGGCAGCGCTGCTCGATGATCCCGAGCAGCCGGTCCCGGTCGGCCGCGGGCACGCCCCACGCATCGAGTCCCTGGTGGGCCAGGGGCAGCAGCCGGCGCAGCACGAGCTCGGTGGCCCGCACCGCCCCACCGATGCCCGGCCAGTAGATCTGGGCGTCGATGCCCTGCTGAGCGGCCACGTGGAAGTTCTCCTCGGCGGCGCTGAACGACATCTGCGACCACAGGGGCCGCTCGCTCTCGGCGAGGGCCCGCACCAGCCCGAAGTAGAACGCCGCGTTCGCGATCGTGTCGGCCACTGTCGGGCCGGCCGCGAGGAGGCGGTTCTCCACGCGCAGGTGAGGCGTGCCGTCAGCGATGTCGTAGATCGGCCGGTTCCACCGGTAGATCGTGCCGTTGTGCAGGCGCAGCTCGGGCAGCTTCGGGGTGTCTCCCCGCTCGAGCACCTCGAGGGGGTCCTCCTCGTCGGTGATCGGCAACAGCGCCGGGAAGTAGCGGACGTTCTCCTCGAACAGGTCGAACACCGAGGTGATCCAGCGCTCTCCGAACCAGACCCGCGGCCGGACGCCCTGCGCCTTCAGCTCCTCGCTGCGCGTGTCCGTCGCCTGCTCGAACAGCGGGATCCGGGTCTCGCGCCACAGTTGCTTGCCGAGGAGGTACGGCGAGTTGGCTCCCACCGCGAGCTGCACGCCCGCGATCGCCTGGGAGGCGTTCCAGTAGTCGCCGAAGTCGTCGGGAGAGGTCTGGACGTGGAACTGCGTGCTGGTGCACGCCGCCTCCGGCACGATGGAGTCGGCCGTGGTGTCGAGCCGCTCCGCCCCGGCGATCGAGATTGAGATGTCCTCGCCGCGGGCGTCGAGGATCTGCTCGCTGAGCAGCCGGTAGCGAGGGTTGGCGCTCAGCGCGCCCATGCTCATGTGGCCCTCGGCGAGAGTCGGCAGGATGCCGATCATCACCATGTGCGCACCGACCTGCGCCGACTTGCTCTCCGCGTCGTTGAGGCTGCGGCGGAGGTTGTCCTCGAACTGGGCCAAACCGCCGTCGTGCAGCGTCGAGGGCGGCACGTTGATCTCGATGTTGAACTGGCCGAGCTCGGTCTGGAAGTCGGGGTTGGCGATGGCCTCCAGAGCCTCGGCGTTCTTCAGTGCGGGGTCGCCGGCCTCGTCGACGAGGTTGAACTCCACCTCCAGCCCCGTCATCGGGTCGTCGGTGTCGAAGCGCGCCTCGCGCAGCATCCGGGCGAACACGTCGAGACAACGGCGCACCTTCTCCCGGTGCCGCGTGCGGTCGGCGCGTGAGAACTCCTGTGCCTCGACCTCTTCGCCCATGTGGGCACGATAGGCCAACCGCGCCCACGGGAGCAGAGGTCATGCGGCCCCTCCCGAGGCGTGGGCCTCGTCGTGCTCGGGAGGCGGCCAGCCCGGTGACTGCCACTGGGCCGGCGAGACCGCCGCCGCCAGCAGGCCGGCGACGGTCTCCGCCAGGCCGCAACCGGGATCCGCGTCGAGCGCCCGGTCGACGGCGCACCAAGCGAGCGCGCCGTGTCCGCTCAGCCACGCGGCGAACGCGAGGACTGCTGCGGGACCCGAGACGAGGTCGTCGGGTGCCGCACGCAGCACGGCCGTCCAGAGCGCGACGTGGCCGCGCGAGTCGCCACGCCCGATCGGGCACCAGGCAGCCTCGCGGACCACCGGATCGCAGACGGACACCAGCAGCCTGGCCAGTTCGGGAGCACCGGGCACGGTCCCGTCGCGTGTGTGCCGGCGGGTCAGCGCGCGGACCCATGCTGCGGGTGCCGGCTCCGCCGCGTCGACGACGGAGGCCACGGCCGCCACCGCTGCGGGGTCCGGCGCCAGCGTTGCGGCCAGGTCGTCACGCGAGGCGTGGGTCACCAGTCCGGCGACCACGGCCTCGGCCGCGAACGGATGCGCAGTCACGTCGTAGGGCACGCCGACGAGCTGGCCGAGTGACTGGCCGGGTGGCTGGCCGGGCAGCATAGGGAACCACCGACTGCCGTCGGCGCACATCATCTCGAGGACGACGATGCCCTCGCGCACGAAGCCCGCCGCCAGCGCGTCGGCCAGCTCGCGGACCGCGGCCGGTCCGTCGGCGTAGAGGACGATGACGACGCGATCGACGTCGTGGCGCACGCACGGGTCGACCAGCGCCTCGGTCACGAGCTCGATCTCGCCCGGGCCGCTCGGCAGGTCGACGCGCGCATGGAAGGCGGGACCCGGGCCGAACGTCAGCAGGGCGACCGACTGCTGCGGGACGAACCCGAGCGCGACAGGCACGAAGGCCAGCAGGTCCTCAGGGCAGCGCGCCGTCAGCTGGCAGACGGGGCGGGAGGGACGGGGTGGGGGCGGCGGTGTCTGGTCATGCCTGCACGCTTCCCGCGAGCACCGACGCGCCTGCCGGGCGCGACGTGCCCCTGTGAGCAACGCCCGAAATGGCTGGCCTGTGGACGATTTGCGGGCCGTGTCCACCACAATCAGCGGGTGCGCGCGAATGCTTCGGTCCTCCACCTGGACCTCGACGCGTTCTTCGCCTCCGTCGAGCAGCGCGACAAGCCCTCGCTGCGAGGCAAGCCAGTCGTGGTCGGCGGCGTCGGCGGCCGGGGCGTCGTCGCGACGGCGTCGTACGAGGCACGCGCCTGCGGCGTGCACTCGGCCATGTCGACCCGCGAGGCGCGCTCCCGGTGCCCGCACGCCGCCTTCCTGACCGGCCGGTTCCAGGCCTACCGCGAGACCAGCGAGCAGGTGATGGCTCTGCTGCGCGCCACCTCACCGCTCGTGGAGCCGTTGTCACTCGACGAGGCCTTCGTCGACCTGCTCGCGGCCGACCTGCCCGACCTCGAGGTCGACACCGTCACCGCGTGCGCGGAGCGGCTGCGCGCCGCCGTCGCCGAGGTCACCGGCGGCCTGACCGCGTCGGTGGGGGTGGGGTCGTCGAAGTTCATCGCCAAGATCGCCAGTGAGATCGACAAGCCGGACGGTCTCACGGTCGTGCTCCCCGGCACCGAGCGCGACCTGCTGCGGCCGATGAGCGCGACCGTCATCCCCGGGGTCGGGCCCGCCACCGCCGAGCGGCTGCGACGCGCGGGCATCACCACGGTCGCCGACCTCGAGTCGATCAGCGAGGACGAGATGGTCCGACTGCTCGGGAACGCGC
Source organism: Nocardioides sp. LHG3406-4 (assembly GCF_049897745.1). Classification (NCBI taxonomy): domain Bacteria; kingdom Bacillati; phylum Actinomycetota; class Actinomycetes; order Propionibacteriales; family Nocardioidaceae; genus Nocardioides; species Nocardioides sp. LHG3406-4. The sequence continues at coordinate 671,668 of NZ_JAFCWV010000002.1, read as the reverse complement.
ACGGCCACGGCCTCTACCGGCTGGCGCGCGCTGACGACGACCGGCCGGTGGTCGCCGAGCGGGAGACGAAGTCGGTCAGCGTCGAGGGCACCTACGACACCGACCTCACCGACCGGAAGCTGATGGAGGGGCTGCTCACCCGCCAGGCAGCCCAAGTCGCCGAGCGGCTGCGCAAGAGCGGCCTGTCGGGCCGCACCGTGTCGATCAAGGTGCGCCTGCACGACTTCACGACACTGAGCCGGTCCTCGACGCTGCCCGCGCCCACCGACCGCGCGTCCACCGTCGGACGGCTGGCTCGGGCGCTGCTCACCGACCTGGACACGTCCGGAGGCGTGCGCCTGCTGGGCGTGGGCGTCTCGGGCCTGGCGGACTGGATCCAGGACGACCTCTTCGGGGAGACCGAGGCGCCCGAGGAGGAGCCCGGCCCGTTGCCGGCAGCCGTGGAGTCGCGGCGCACGACCTGGGCGCCGGGCATGGACGTCGTGCACGACGAGCACGGCCCGGGATGGGTGTGGGGCTCGGGTCGCGGCGTGGTGACCGTCCGCTTCGAGACCCGCGACACCCCGCCTGGTCCCGTGCGGTCCTTCGCGGCCGACGACCCGCTCCTGGCGCCCGCTACGCGTCCCGTGCAGCCGTGATCAGGCCGGCCTCAGGGTGAGCACGTCGCCCGGGCGGGCCTGCGCGCACACCGGCAGGTCGTCCTCGTGCAGCACGGCCACGACCGGGTAGCCGCCGGTCGCCGGGTGGTCGTTGAGGAAGACCACGGGCTGGCCGCTCGGGGGCACCTGGACCGCACCGAGCACCATCCCCTCGCTGAGCAGCTCCCCCGAGCGCGTCCGGTGGATCGGCCGGCCCGAGAGCCGCAGCCCGACGCGGTTCGACTCCGACGCCACCTCGTACGACGCCCCGTCGAGGCGGGCCAGCACGTCGGCCGCGAACCAGTCGGCGTGCGGGCCCGGGTGCAGCCGCAGCACCGACGGCGGGCGGCGCCGGGGATCGACGTCGACGCCGACGAGGTCACCGTTCGTGGGCCCGACGGGCAGCACGTCGCCGGCTCGCAAGACGGGCGGACCGACCCAGGCCAGGGTGTCGGTCGAGCGGGAGCCGAGCACCGGGTCCACGTCGATGCCGCCCGCCACCGCGACGTAGCTGCGCATGCCGTCGATGGCCGGCCCGACCTCGACCAGAGCCCCGGCCGGCACGGAGACGGGCTCGGCGAACGCCACCCACCGGCCGGCCACGCGGACGGCGCACCGAGCGCCGGTGACGGCGAGTAGGTGGGCACGGCCGGTGTCGAAGGAGACGCCCGCCGCGGTCGTCTCGAGCAGTGCCGCGCCGGAGGCGTTGCCGACCAGGCGGTTCGCCAGGTCGGCGGCCGGGGCGTCCAGGGCACCGGCCCGGGGCACGCCCAGGTGCGCGAGCCCGAAGCGGCCGCGGTCCTGGATGGTCGTCAGGGCCCCGGCATCGACGATCCGCAGGCTCATCGCGCGACGAACCTGACGCGGGTGCCCGGGGGCAGTAGGGCGGGTGCGTCGCGGCCGGCATCCCACAGCCGCGCGTCGGTGCGGCCGATCAGCTGCCAGCCGCCCGGCGAGTCCGTCGGGTAGATCCCGCACCACCCATCGGCCAGCGCCACGGCCCCCGGTCCGCAGTGCGTTCGGGGCGTCGTACGGCGGGGCACGGCGAGGTCGCGCGGCAGCCCGGCCAGGTAGGAGAAGCCGGGTGAGAACCCGCAGAACGCCGCCACGAACTCCGTCTCCCCGTGCCGCGCGACGGCCTCGTCGACCGACATCGACCAGCGCGCGGCGACCTCCGCCAGGTCGGGGCCGTCGTAGACGGTGGGGATCTCGACCAGGTCGCCCTCGGCTTGCGGCGTCACCTCGCCTCCCGCCCAGCCCGCCAGCAGGTCGCGCAGCGCCTCCACGTCGCTGACGCCGTCGAACAGGACGGTCGTGGCGGCCGGCACGATCTCGACCGCCGGCACCCGCGCGTGGCGCGCCCAGGCCGCCAGCGCCAGCGCGTCCCGGGTGCCGGCGACCTCGGCACGCACGGCGCGCGGACCCACGGGTCGCAGGTCGAGGGGGGCCGCCATGGGCTCATCATCCCCCGGGCCCCGTGGTCACCCGACCTTCACCGGCCGTTCGTTGCCCCGAGCGCCGACGCGGGCGAGAATCGACCTGTCTCGTCACGCACGGGAAATAGGTGAGGGGCTCTTGATGGTATGAGCATCAGGAGCCCCTCGGTGTGACCGGCTGGGTGACATCCGATCGACCGGTCAGGCCTTCTGGTCCCGCCACCCCCGTCACCGGGGTCGCGCGGCGACCGAAGTCACCGTCTGGACCTTCTCTCCTGTCCGATCCCCAACTCCGCGAACGGAGTTGGTATGGAGAGTTCTATGTCTCAGAACCCCCATCGCACAAGGGGTTTCGCGACTTTTCCACGAACTTTCTCGCGCTTCGGCGTGTCCTCCACAGGTCGTCCACAGTGCGGCCCGGTTCCTCCACAGATCGGGCTGCGTCGTCCACAGATCCGGGTGCCCCCTGTGGAGGATCAGAGACCGGTGAGCCGGTGTCCGGCAGCCTCTAGCGCACGTCGTACGGCGCGGGCTCGAGCCACCGCCCCGGCGTGGTCGCCGTGCACGCAGAGTGAGTCGACCCGGCCCGCCAGCGCCAGGGCGGCGGCCACCACCGCTCCCTCCTCCTGGAGTACGGCGCCGGGCTGGTCGCGCGGCAGCAGCCGCCCGTCGTCGGTGTAGCCGCGGTCGGGGAAGCCCTCGTGCCACACCCGTCGGCCCGCGTCGGTGGCGAGTCGCAGGATGAGCGCGCCCGGCAGGCCCAGCACGGGCAGGTCGCCCGAGCCGGCGAGCACGGCGGCCGCCTGGGCCTCGTCGTCACCCACCCGGTGGTAGAGCGCACCGTGCGGCTTGAGGTAGCGCACGCTCGTGCCCTCGGCCTCGGCGATCGCCCCCAGGGTGCGGACCTGGTCGGCCACCTGGTCACGCAGCACGTCGGCGGGGACGTCCCGGGCGACCCGGCCGAAGTGCTCGCGGTCGTCATAGGAGACCTGCGCCCCCACCGACACCCCGAGCCGAGCGGCCTCGGCGCATACCTCACGCATGATCGCCACCGAGCCGGCGTGGTAGCCGCACGCGACGTTGGCGCTCGTCACCACGGCCAGCAGGCCGGCGTCGTCGGTGATCTCCTCGCCGAGGTCGGCGTTCAGGTCCAGGGGCACGGGCCCAGTCTGACGCCTACTGCGAGAACGCCGCGTCGAAGGACGCCGTGGGCGGCGGGTAGTCGAAGCGTCGCAGGAACTCCAGCGCCTCCGGTGCACCGTGCAGGCGGTCCATGCTGGCGTCCTCCCACTCGACCGAGATCGGCCCCTGGTAGCCGATGGCAGACAGGGCACGGAAGCAGTCCTCCCAGGGCACGTCGCCTCGTCCTGCGGAGACGAAGTCCCAGCCTCGGCGCGGGTCGCCCCAGGGCAGGTGCGAGGAGAGCACGCCGTTGCGGCCGCCACCCAGTCGCATCCGGGTGTCCTTGCAGTCGACGTGGTAGATCCGGCCGGCGAAGTCGGTGATGAAGGCGACCGGGTCGAGGTCCTGCCACATCATGTGGCTGGGGTCCCAGTTGAGCCCGAACGCCGGCCGGTTGCCGACCGCTTCGAGCGCGAGCTTGGTCGACCAGTAGTCGTAGGCGATCTCGGAGGGGTGCACCTCGTGCGCGAAGCGCACGCCGCACTCGTCGAAGACGTCGAGGATCGGGTTCCACCGGTCGGCGAAGTCCTGGTAGCCGGCGTCGATCGTGGCCGCGGGCACGGGCGGGAACATCGCGACGTACTGCCAGATCGAGGAGCCGGTGAAGCCGACGACGGTCCGGACTCCGAGCTTCTGCGCGAGCCGGGCGGTCAGCCTCATCTCCTCGGCGGCGCGCTGCCGCACGCCCTCCGGGTCGCCGTCGCCCCACACCCTCTCGCGCACGATGGCGCGGTGCCGGTCGTCGATCGGCTGGTCGCAGACGGCCTGCCCGGTGAGGTGGTTGGAGATCGCCCACAGCTTCAGGCCGTGCCGCTCGAGCAGGTCGAGCCGCTCCTCGACGTAGCCGTCCTCGTCGACCCGCCAGGCGTCGAGGTGCTCGCCGGACACGGCGATCTCGAGGCCGTCGTACCCCCAGCCGGCGGCCAGCTTGGCCACCTCGTCGAGGGGGAGGTCGGCCCACTGGCCGGTGAACAGGGTGTAGGGCCGGGTCATGAGGCAGCTCCTAGGGGGTGGTCGAGGTGGAGGCGCCGCGAGGAGTCGTGAGCGCTCGCCTCGATCGCCGCCAGGGTCCGCTGCACCGACAGTCCGTCGGCGAACGAGGGTCTGACGTTCTCGCCGGCCGCGATGGCGCACAGGAACTCGCGGGCCTGGTGGGTGAAGGTGTGGTCCCAGCCGAGAGTGTGCCCCGGCGGCCACCACGCGCCGACGTACGGGTGCGTCGGCTCGGTGACCAGCACCCGCTCGAACCCGCCCTCGCGGCCGATGACGTTCAGCTCGTTGAGGCGCTCGAGGTCGAAGGTCAGCGCGCCGTCACTGCCGTAGATCTCGAGGTGGAGGCCGTTCTTGCGTCCCGTCGCCACCCGACTCACCTCGACGCTCGCGCGGGCTCCCGACGCCATGCCCAGCCAGGCCCACGCGGCGTCGTCGACGGTCACCTGCTCGACGCCGTCGGGGCCGTCGCGCTCGGTGGTGAAGGTGTGCAGGTCCCCGGAGACGGTCGCCACCTCGTCGTCGAGCAGGAACCGCACCAGGTCGACGACGTGCGACCCGAGGTCGCCCAGGGCTCCCGAGCCGGCGGTGTCCTGGCGCAGCCGCCAGGTCATCGGCGCCCCCGCGTCGGCGAGCCAGTCCTGGAGGTACGCCGCGCGCACCTCCCGCACCTCGCCCAGGCGCCCCTCGGCGACGAACCGGCTGGCCAGCGCGAGCGCCGGCACCCGGCGGTAGTTGAAGCCCACCATCGACACGACGCCGCGTCCGAGCGCGGCGGCCGCGGCGGCGGCCAGGGTCTCGGCGTCGGCGACGGTGTTGGCCAGCGGCTTCTCGACCAGGACGTGCTTGCCCGCCGCCAGCGCTGCCAGGGCGATCTCGGCGTGCAGGTGGCCCGGCACGCAGATGTCGACGATGTCGACGTCGTCGCGCTCGATCACGGTCGACCAGTCGGTCGCCGACTCCGCCCAGCCGTAGTCGCGGGCCGCAGTCTTCACCTGTCCGGGATCGCGGCCGACCAGCACCTGCTGACGGATGCGGGGCGCCTCGGGGAAGAACGCCCCCACGTTGCGCCAGGCATGGGAGTGCGCCTTGCCCATGAAGGCATAGCCGATCACGGCCACACCGAGACTGCCGGTCATGCGAAGTCCTTCCCGCCGGTCGCCGCGGCGACCGTCAACGGGGCCGCGTCGGCGGCCGTCAGCGAACGCAGGAACGCCAGTCCGTCACGGGCGAGGTCGTCCTGGCTGGCGGCCAGCGGCCGCCAGATGGACGCCGCCGTGGCGATGGAGGCGTTCTCCGAGGTGAAGCTCTCGATGTTCAGCGGCCCGGCGTAGCCGACCTCGTCGAGGGCGGACATCAGCGCGGGCCAGTCGGTCTGGTCGCCACCGGGCGCGCCCCGGTCGCTGCCGCAGACCTGCAGGTGGGCGAGATGGCTGCCGGCGCGGCGTACGGCGTCGGCGGTGGAGCGTTCCTCGATGTTGAGGTGGTAGGTGTCGAGGGCCAGGCCGAGCGACTCCCCCAGCAGGCCGTCGAGGGCCTCGAGGGCCTGGTCGACGGTGTTGACGAGCGAGGTCTCGTAGCGGTTGAGCGGCTCGATGCCGATCGTGACGCCACGCTCACCCGCCAGGTCGACGAGCGGGGCGAGACCCTCGCGCAGCTCGGCGTACGCCGCCGTGCGCTGCCCGGCGCCCATCCGCCACACGCGTCCGGTGGCCGCGTAGAACGGCCCGCACACCGACCTGGCGCCGATGGCGGCCGCCAGGTCGATGCATGCCGCGAGGTAGTCGCGGGTGCGGGCCACCGAGGCGGGATCGGTCGAGACCAGATCCCGCCCCGGGGCCATCGCACCCACGACGTACGGCGTCAGGCCGGTGTCGGCGAGGGCGGCACCCACCGTCTCGGCACTGAGGTCACCGACGTTCTCCAGTGGGATCTCCACCGCGTCGAACCCCAGGTCCGCGACCGTGCGCAGCAGGGTGGCCACGTTGTCGTCGGTGAGGGGGGAGACCCACACCCACGTGTTCACTCCCACGGCTCTCATGGGTATCGCCTTCCGATCGAACGAGGTGTCGGGTCAGGGGATCTGGCGCTCCTGCCAGACCTCCGGGTAGCCCGGGAGATCCTCGCCGCCGAACTTGGCGTAGTGACCGTCGGGCATGCCGTCGTTCTCCTCGATGTAGGTGTCGCGCTCCTCCTCGGTGATCGGCGTCTGCGGCAGCACCCACTCCTTCGGGACCTCCTCGCCCTTGAAGATCTTCTCCAGCGCCAGGAGCGGGGTGCGCCACTGGAAGTTGGAGTAGACGGGGGCCAGGCCGGTCAGCTCGGTCTCCTGCCACTTGCGCAGGAAGCTCATCTCGTCCTCGCCGGTCATGACGGGGTAGTCCTTGCCGGCGTCCTCGAAGGCCTCGATGGCCGCCACGGCACCGTCACCGGCGTCCATCCAGACGCCCTGGACGTCGCCCTGGGCGAGCTCGTCGGAGATGATCGCCTTGATCTTGGTCGGGTCGGCGTCGGTGAAGTAGTCGACCGCGTCGATGCCGTTCTCCTTGAAGATCTTGTCGGCCGCGGCCCAGCGGGTCTCGAGCACGTCGACACCGGGCAGGATGCGCAGCGCGACGACCTTGTCGCCCTCCTCGAGGTTGTCGACGAGGAACTCGGCGGTGTCGATGCCCCAGCCGTAGCCACCGATGGGGTGGATGAACGTGGTCGCGCAGTCGGTCTCGACGCCACGGTCGAACACGACGACCGGCTTGCCCGTCTCACAGGCCCGCTCGACGGCCGGCGTCATCGCGGCCGTGGAGTTGGGCGAGATGATGAAGGCGTCGCAGTCGCCCTCCTTGATCAGGTAGTCGATGTCGGCGATCTGGGTGTCGTCGTTGTCGCCGGCGTCGCGGGTCTCCATCTCGCTGATGACCCCGGAGTCCTGCAGCGCCTTGAGCTGCTGGTTCATGGTGATCCAGCCGGTCTGCCGCCACGGGTTGCTGATCGAGGCGTTCGCGAAGCAGGCCTTCTTGGCACCCGGCGACTTGTACTCCGAGGTGTCGGTCATCTCGCCGTCGATGTACTGGAGGTACGGCTTCGACTCATCCCCCTCGAACGTCGCGCTGCGCTGCTGGTCCTGGGTGTCGTAGTCGGCCTGGACGAACCACTCGGCAGAGTCGGTGTCGGCCTCCTCGACACCGCCGCCTTCCTCGCTCGTCTCTGCCGCTGGGTCGTTGCCGGACTCGGGTTCGTCGGTGGAGGTGCTACAGGCCGAGAGGGCCAAGGCCAGAACGGCCCCCGCTGCCAGCGGCGCCCATCGTGTGGTGATGCGCATCGACTTCTACTCCTGTGTTCAGTGCCCGGAGGCAGGGTGGGTTGGTGCGTTCGACTCGGTTGCTGTGGGTGGTGCGGGTGTCGCCCGGCTCGGCCGGCGGCCCATCCGCCAGGCCCGGGACGCCAGGGCCACGGCGAGGATGATGATCAGGCCCTGCACGGTGTCGCGCCAGGTCGATTCGACACCCATGAAGTTGAGGAGCGTGAACAACAGCTCCAGGGCGAAGGCGCCGGCGGCGGCCGAGAGCACCCAGCCGCGTCCGCCACCGAGTACGACGCCGCCCAGCACCACAGCGGTGATGGCGGTGAACTCGTAGCCCTTGCCGACCGAGGGGTGCACGCCGGCGTAGCCGACCAGGATGATCCCGGCGACCGTGGCGGCCAGCGAGGAGAGCACGAAGGCGCGGACCTTGACCCACCACACGTGCGATCCGGCGAGCTCGGCGGCATCGGGGTTGTCACCCACCGCGATGAGGGTGCGGCCGAACGGACGCCGCATCAAGATCGTGGCCCCGACCGCGAGCACGGCCAAGATGATGACCGGGTACGGGATGACGTCCAGGACCGGGACGTCCTGGATGCCGCCCCGGCCGACCTGGCGGAACGAGTCGACCGGGTTGCCGCTCGCGGCGCCGCCGGTGAGGTAGAAGACGAGCCCGCTCAGGGCGAGCATCATGCCGAGGGTGACGATGAAGCTGGGCACCTTGAGGATCGTCGTGCCGAGCCCGTTGAGGACTCCGACGAGCACGCCGACCACGAGCATCAGCGCGGTGACCGGGAGGATCCTGCCCTCGTCCTGCCCGATGAGGTTGCCCGCCATCACCACCTGTGTGGTGACCAGGGCACCCATCGAGAGGTCGAACTCGCCGGCGACGATCACGAAGTACTGCCCCATCGCGGCGATGGCGATGGGCGCCGTGCGCCCGATGAACCGGATCAGCGACTCGGGCTCGCCGAACGACGGGTTCTGCCAGATGATCGCGCCGAGCAGCACCGCCACCAGAACGAACACCCCGCCGCCGGGCGTGGCCGCCCCGCGCAGGACGCGTCTGCCGGCGCTGGCCTCGTGGGCGGGGATCGCGCGGCGCTGCGGGCCCTTCGAGACCCCGGGGATCACGGTGCTCACGGTGCCTCCTTCAGGACGGCCTTGACTCCCGTGGGCCGGTCGAAGCGAGCGGGCCTGCGGGCCATGCTCCGACGGGCGTAGACGGCGACGGCGAGCACGATGACCAGGCCGCGGATGACGTCCTTGAGGAACGCGTTGACCGACATCACGCCCATGATGGAGTCGAGGACCGCGAAGATCGCGACGCCGCCGAGGGTGCCGACGATCGTGCCCTTGCCACCGGCCAGCAGGCTGCCGCCGAGCACCACGGCCGCGATCGAGAGCAGGTCGTAGCGACCCTGGCTGCCGATCGTCGGACTGCCCACGCTGAGGCGGGCCAGCAGCAGCAGGCCCGCCATGCCTGCCAGCGTGGAGCACAGGACGTGCGCGGTGATGACCGGCAGGGCCGTGCGGATGCCGGACATGCGGGCGACCTCGCGGTTGCCGCCGACGGCGTACAGGTGATGCCCGAGGCGGGTACGCCGCAGCAGCAGGATGACGAGCCCCGCCACCACGAGCATGATCATCGTGGAGATCGGCATGATGCCGACGCGGGTGATCCCGATCAGCTGGAAGTCACGCGGCGCGGAGCCGCTGCTGCCCTGGTAGTTGACCGCCAGGTAGCCGCTGACCACGAGGCCCATGCCGAGCGTGGCGACGAAGCCGTGGACGTCCAGCATCGTCACCAGCAGCCCGGTGACGAGGCCGATGGCCGCCGAGACGAGCAGGGCGGCGAGCACGCCCTGGACGACGTTCTCGGACCGGCCCGCCATCACACCGCCGCCGACGAGGCTGGAGAGGCTGACGACGTAGGGCACCGACAGGTCGAGGCTGCCGGCGAGGATGACCAGGGTCTGGCCGACGGCGATGAACCCGAGCACGCTGGTCGCGGTCAGGATCGCCGAGATGTTGTCGACGTCGAACATGTTGCGACCCTGGGTCGCCGTCAGCACACCGCCGACGACCACCACGATGGCCAGCACGACGTAGATGATCCCGGTGGCGGTCATGGGGGCGCGGCTGCGCGGCGGGCGCAGGCCGGCCGTGAGACCGGCGGGGGAAGCGACCCTCCCCTTCGTGGGGGCTCTCATGCCACGCCCTCCGTGAAGTCCGCGCCGGTCGCGAGCCCGAGCACCTGCTCCTCCGTGGAGCCCGCGGGCAGCTCACCGGCGAGGCGGCCGTCGCGCATCACGAGGATGCGGTCGGACATGCCGATCACCTCCGGCAGCTCGCTCGACACCATCAGGATCGCCACGCCGTCCGCCACGAGTCGGCGCATCAGCTCGTAGACCGCGTGCTTGGCGCCGACGTCGATGCCGCGGGTGGGCTCGTCCATCAGCACGACGCGCGGGGCGATCGACAGCCAGCGGGTCAGCACGACCTTCTGCTGGTTGCCGCCGGAGAGGAACTGCACCTCCTGGTCGAGGCCGCGCGCGGAGACCTCGAGCGAGGACAGCACGCCGGGCACCTCCTTGCGCGAGCGCTCGGTGGTGCCGGGGAAGACCGCGCGTACGACGCCGAGCGCGTTGTCGAGGATCGACTGGTTGAGGGCGAGCCCCTTGGCCTTGCGGTCCTCGGTGATCAGCGCAAGGCGCTGGCGGACGGCCGCGCGCGCCGACCGCACGTGGGTCTCGCGGCCGTCGAGCTCCATCCGGCCGCGGGTGAACGGCTGGACCCCGAACACGCCCTCGAGCAGCTCGGTGCGGCCGGAGCCCTGAAGGCCGGCCAGGCCGACGATCTCGCCGGCCCGCAACGTCAGGCTCACGTCGTCGACGTACCCGTTGCCGACGGAGTCGAGGACCAGCCGGGTCTCGCCGGGCTCGGTGCCCGGCAGCGGGTCGGGGAAGAACGACTCGATCGAGCGGCCCACCATGTGCCGCACCAGTGTGCCCTCGTCGAGCTCGGTCGCGGGCTGGTGGGTGACCAGGCGGCCGTCCTTGAGGACGGTGATCTCGTCGCAGAGGTCGAAGATCTCCTTGAGCCGGTGGGAGACGTAGAGGATCGCGACCCCGCGGCCGGTGAGGCGCTCGATGATGGAGTAGAGCAGCTCGACCTCGTGGTCGGCCAGCGCGGCGGTCGGCTCGTCCATGGAGATGATCCGCGCCTCGTGGCTGACCGCCTTGGCGATCTCGACGACCTGCTGCTCGGCGACCGAGAGGCTGCGCACGGGGGTCGCGGGATCCAGGCCCTCGACCCCGAGCCCCTCGAGGAGATCCGTGGTGTCGCGGCGCATCCGGCCGGTGTCGACCAGGCCGAGCCGGCGCGGCTCCCGGCCGATCCAGATGTTCTCTGCGATGGTCCGCTCGGGGAGCAGGTTGAACTCCTGGAAGACCGTGGAGACCCCCGCGTTCTGCGCCTGCACGGGGTGGCTGAAGGTGCGCTCCTCCCCGTCGATGACGAGGGTGCCGGCGTCGGGCTGGTAGACGCCGGCGAGCAGCTTCATGAGGGTCGACTTCCCGGCGCCGTTCTCGCCGACCAGGCCGTGCACGCGCCCGGGGACCATCTCGAGCGAGACGTCCTCGAGCACGGTGTGGCCCAGGAAGCTCTTGGTCATCCCGCGGGCGCTGAGCACAGGCATGCCAGGGGTCCGGGAAGCCCGGGGAGCACTGTCCGTGACGGTCACGAGTGCACTGTGGCATGCGTTACACACTTTTGTCGAGAGGCGCGCAAAAGTTGCGTACTAGACGTGGAAAGCCCGTTCTGCTTCACTTCCGATGTGCGAACCAGCGACGTCTTCGACCTCCTCCGAGACGGCAAGCCCTGGACCCGCGCCCAGCTCGCCCAGGCCACCGGGCTGGCCCGCTCGACCGTCGCGGTCCGCGTCGACACCCTGATGCGGCTTGGCCTGGTGGCCCCCTACGGCGACGGCACGTCGACCGGTGGCCGGCCGCCCTCACTCTTCGCGCTCAACCCGGCCGCCCGCGTGGTCGTCGGGGTCGACGTCGGCGCCAGCCACGTGCGAGCGGTGCTGGCCGACCTGTCGGGCGACCTCCTCGGCGAGGTCGAGGTCCGGCTGTCGGTCGACAAGGGGCCCGACGAGGTCCTCGGCTGGGTCGTCGACGCCGTGCGCACCCTGCTGCGCAGCGGCCGGCGCAAGGCCGGCGAGCTGGCCGCCATCGGCGTCGGCCTGCCCGGCCCCGTGGAGCACTCGACCGGCCGGCCGATCAGCCCGCCGATCATGCCCGGCTGGGACCGCTACGACGTGCCCGGCCACCTCCAGCGCCACTACGCGGTGCCGGTCCTGATCGACAACGACGTGAACATCATGGCGCTCGGCGAGCGCCGCGCCCACCTGCCCGAGGTCGACGACCTGGTGCTGATCAAGGTCGCCACCGGCATCGGCGCCGGCATCGTCTCCGGCGGCCGGCTGCAGCGCGGCGCCCAGGGCACCGCCGGCGACCTCGGCCACATCCGCGTGCCGCGTGCCGACGGCATCGCGTGCCGCTGCGGCAACGACGGGTGCCTGGAGGCGGTCGCGGCCGGGCCGGCCCTGGCCGCCGCGCTGCGCGCGCAGGGGGTGCCGGCCGAGACGGGCCAGGACGTCGTCGACCTGGTGCGCCAGGGCGACCCCGTCGCGCTCCAGGTGGTGCGTCAGGCCGGCCGCGACGTGGGTGACGTCGTCGCGACGATGGTCAACCTCGTCAACCCCTCGGTCGTGGTCATCGGCGGCCAGCTCGCCCTGGCCGGCGAGCACCTCCTGGCCGGGATCCGCGAGGTGGTCTACACCCGCTCACTGCCGCTGGCCACCGAGCACCTGCGCATCATCCCGTCCCGGGCCGGCACCGAGGCCGGCGTGCTGGGCGCGGTCGCGATGGCCGTCGAGCACACCCTCTCCCCCGCGTCCATCGAGGCGGCGTCCGAGACCCTCGCGGCGTCCGGATAACGTTCCGGGCATGCAGCCCCCGATCGCACCGCGTCGCCCCGTCACCTCCGAGCTCCACGGGCGCACCCGGGTCGACGAGTACGACTGGCTGCGCGCCAAGGACGACCCCGACGTGACGTCGTACCTCGAGGCCGAGAACGCCTACACCACCGATCGCACCGCCCACCTGGCCGAGCTGCGCCAGTCGATCTTCGACGAGATCAAGGCCCGCACCCTCGAGACCGACCTGTCGGTGCCGAGCCGCAACCGGGGCTGGTGGATCTACTCCCGGTCGTTCGAGGGCAAGGAGTACGGCGCCAGCTGCCGGGTCGCGGTCGTCGACGAGAGCGACTGGACTCCCCCGCGCCCGGCCCAGGACGCGTCCCCCGACGAGCCCGCCCTGCCCGGCGAGGAGGTGCTGCTCGACCTGAACGAGCTGGCGGAGGGCCACGACTTCTTCTCCCTGGGCGGCTCGTCGCTGAGCCTCGACGACGCGATGCTGGCGTGGTCGACCGACACCACCGGGGACGAGCGCTACACCGTGCGCTTCAAGGTGCTCGCGACCGGCGAGCTGCTCGACGACGAGATCACCGGTGTGCTCGGCGGCGTCACCTGGTCCCCCGACAACCGCAGCGTCTACTACTCCACGGTCGACGAGTCGTGGCGTGCCGACAAGATCTGGCGGCACCGCCTCGGCACCCCGCAGGCCGACGACGAGCTGGTCTTCCACGAGCCCGACGGCCGTTTCTCGGTCGGCGTGGGCCGCACCCGCAACGACCGCTTCATGATGCTGGCCACCAGCTCCAAGACCACCTCCGAGTGGCATGTCCTCGACCTCGCCGACCCTGAGGGAGAGTTCCGGCTGTTCGCAGCCCGGCGCGACGGCGTGGAGTACGGCCTCGAGGCTGCCGTCATCGGCGGGCAGGACCGGTTCCTGGTGCTCCACAACGCCAGCGGTCCCGACTTCGAGCTGGCGGTCACGCCGGCCGAGCCGACCGAGGCCGACGGGTGGGTCCCCCTCATCGCGCACGACCCCGCCGTCCGGCTCGAGGACGTCGACGCCTTCGCGACCCACCTGGTGGTCCACCAGCGCAGCGACGGGCTGACGCAGCTGCGCATCCTGCCGCTGGGCGACGACGGGGTGGCCGACGACTACCTGGTCGAGTTCGACGACGAGGTCTTCACCGTCGGCTCCGGCAGCAACCCGTCGTTCGACCAGCCCACCGTGCGGCTCGGCTACACGACGATGGCCACCCCCTCGTCGGTCCACGACTACGACATCCGCACGCGTGAGCTCACGTTGCTGCGTCGTACTCCCGTGCTCGGCGGCTACGACCCGGCCGACTACGAGGAGCACCGGCTCTGGGCCACCGCCGACGACGGCGAGCGCGTGCCGGTCTCGCTGGTGTGCCGCCGGGACGCTCGCGCGGCGGGCGAGCCCCTTCCCCTCCTGCTCTACGGGTACGGCGCCTACGAGATGTCGATCGACCCCTACTTCTCGATCGCCCGGCTGTCCCTGCTCGACCGTGGCGGGGCGTTCGCGATCGCGCACGTGCGCGGCGGCGGCGAGCTCGGCCGGAGGTGGTACGACGACGGCAAGCTCCTGCACAAGCAGAACACGTTCTCCGACTTCGTCGCGTGCGCCCGGCACCTCGTCGACGCCGGCTGGACCACCGGTGACCGGCTGATCGCCGAGGGCGGCAGCGCCGGCGGGCTGCTCATGGGTGCGGTGGCCAACCAGGCGCCCGAGATGTTCGGTGGCATCCTCACCCAGGTCCCGTTCGTGGACGCACTGACCAGCATGCTGGACGCCACCTTGCCGCTGACCGTCCCGGAGTACGACGAGTGGGGCAACCCCGAGGGCGACGCCGAGGTCTACGACTACATGGCGTCCTACTCGCCGTACGACAACGTGGCGGCCCTCGACTACCCGCCGATCCTCGCCGAGACGTCGCTCCACGACACCCGGGTCCTCTACGTCGAGCCGGCCAAGTGGATCGCCCGGCTCCGGGCCACCGCGACGGGCCGACGCGACTTCCTGCTCAAGACCGAGATGAGCGCCGGGCACGGCGGTGTCTCCGGGCGCTACAAGTCGTGGCACGACCGGGCCTTCTCGCTCGCCTGGGTCCTGGACCGGATGGGTCTCGCCGACCGCTAGCCCCCCTGCCTGGGGCCGGCGCAGCCTTCCTCGCGGCCCCGGGTTCCTGTGAAACGGCTGTGGCCGGGCGCCGACCCCTGAGAAGTCCCTGAGAGTTGCGTCCGTCGGCAACTACCGCGGTCCGCCACGCGTCTGTTGAGGTGAAAGGCGCGCTTTCCATCGCCGTCCCGATCACTGCTGATCGGGAATCGGATGGGGTACCGGGCCGTTGTAGAGGATGTGAGACACCGCGGTCAGGTGTCCACTGTCACGAGGAGGCGCCACATGGCTACACGCACCGCAACGAAGGTCGTTCGCGAGATCGAAGGCCGCGACAGCGTCGGCCTCTACCTCGACGAGATCGCCCGTACCCCCCTCCTCGACGCTGCGACCGAGGTCGAGCTCTCGAAGACCATCGAGGCCGGCCTGCTCGCCGAGAAGCTCCTCGAGCAGGGCCGGGTGGGCCGCCGCAGGGGCGGCGCCCCGATGACAGCCACCGAGGCGGAGCTGGAGTGGCTGGCCGAGGAAGGACGCAAGGCCGTCGACACGTTCATCAGCGCGAACCTGCGGCTGGTCGTCTCGATCGCCCGGAAGTACGGACGCGCGCAGATGCCGATGCTCGACCTGATCCAGGAGGGCAACACCGGCCTCATCCGCGCGGTCGAGAAGTTCGACTACACCAAGGGCTACAAGTTCTCGACGTACGCCACCTGGTGGGTGCGCCAGGCCATCACCCGCGGCATCGCCCAGCAGGCGCGCGTCGTGCGGCTGCCGGTGCACGTCGTCGAGGAGCTCAACCAGGTCGGCGGCGCCCGGCGGACCCTCGAGCGCCAGCTGGGCCGGGACCCCGACCCGAGCGAGATCGCCGCCGAGCTCGACATGGACGTCGAGCGGGTTCTCGACCTGATGGCGTGGGGCCGCGAGCACGTGTCGCTGGACTCGCCCATCGACGAGGACGGCGACACCTCACTCGGTGACCTGATGGCCCAGGAGACCTCGCCCGGACCCGACCACACCGTCCTCGACGTCGAGGCTCGAGAGCGGCTCAACCGGCTGGTCTCGCAGCTCGACGAGCGCGCGGCCGAGATCATCCGGGCCCGATACGGCCTGGTCGACGGACGCCAGCACAAGCTGGCCGACATCGGCGCCCAGCACGGCATCTCGGCCGAGCGGGTGCGTCAGCTCGAGCGGGAGGCGCTGCAGAAGCTCCGCCGCCTGGGTGACCCCGACCTGGCCGCCTGACGCGGCAGGATCCACACGATCGGCAGGGACCCTCCGGGTTCCTGCCGATCGTCATGTCCAGGGATGCTCGTCGTGGACCTCGGGCCCGAGAATCTCCGGTCCCGTGTCGATCCGGCGGTTCCGCCGTTCGACCCATGGGTGAAAGGGTCCGAGATGGGATCCGTAGCATTCAGGAGACGACCATGAAGTACATGCTGATCATGCGGGCGAACGACGAGGCCATGGCCTCCTTCGAGAACGTCGACTTCGACGAGGCCCTCACCGTCATGGGCAAGTTCAACGACGAGCTGGTCTCAGCGGGTGTGCTGGTCGCGGCCGAGGGCCTCGACGACGCGGCGCAGGGGGTGGTCGTCGACTACTCCTCCCAGCCGCCTGTCGTCACCGACGGCCCGTACGGGGAGACCAAGGAGCTGTTCGGCGGCTTCTGGATCCTCGACGTCGCGTCCAAGGAGGAGGCGGTCGAGTGGGCCAAGCGGGCGCCCATGTCCGGGCCCGGCATGAAGGCCGAGATCCGCCGGGTCGCCAGCATCGACGAGTTCCCCCAGGACAACGAGTGGGTCCAGAAGGAGCGGGCCTGGCGAGAGGCGACCGGCCAGCTGTGAGTCCCTCCGGGAGCGGCCGGCAGGCTGTCGAGGCGGCGTGGCGGATCGAGTCGGCGCGCATCGTGGGCGCGCTGACGCGCTACACCGGCGACTTCGCCCTGGCCGAGGACCTCGCCCAGGAGGCGCTCGCCGAGGCACTGGTCGCCTGGCCCCGGGACGGCGTACCCCGCAGTCCCGCGGGCTGGCTCCTCACCGTGGGTCGGCGCCGCGCCGTCGACGCGTATCGCCGGCGTGCGGCACTCGACGTGAGGTACGCCGCCCTCGCCCGGGACCTGGACGAGGGCGGCGCCTCCAGTGGGGGCGCCGACCCGCGCCAGACGGGCCCGGCGCCCGACGCAGACCTCCTGTGGGACCCCGACCGGATCGACGACGACGTGCTGTCGCTGATGTTCATCTCGTGCCATCCGATCCTGTCGCGCGAGGCCCAGGTCGCCCTGACCCTGCGCGTGCTGGGCGGCCTCACCAGCGACGAGATCGGGCGCGGGTGCCTGGTGCCGACGGCCACGGTGCAGGCCAGGATCACGCGGGCCAAGAAGACCCTGGCCGCCGGTCGGGTGCCCTTCACGCTGCCACCCCCCGCCGAGCGGCGCGAGCGCCTGGGCTCCGTGCTCAGCGTGCTCTACCTCGTCTTCACCGAGGGCTCGTCCGCGACCTCCGGTCCGGAGTGGATGCGCCCCGACCTGGCCCGGGAGGCGGTCCGCCTCGCTCGGATCGTGGCGCGACTGATGCCGGACGAACCCGAGGCACACGGCCTGCTCGCGCTCCTCGAGCTCACTGCCGCCCGGTTCCCGGCGCGAGTGGGTCACGACGGCGAACCCGTGCTGCTCGAGCAGCAGGACCGTCGGCGGTGGGACCGGGCCGCCATCCGGCGCGGGCGGGCGGCGCTGGCGCAGGCAGGGCGCGTGGGCCGCGGGCTCGGTGCCTACGGCCTCCAGGCCGCCATCGCCGAGTGCCACGCGGTCGCCTCGTCCGTCGACGAGACCGACTGGGACCGGATCGTGCTCCTCTACGAGGCGCTCGGCCGGCTCGCCCCCTCGCCGGTCGTCGAGCTCAACCGTGCGGTGGCCGTCTCGATGGCGCAGGGACCCGCCGCTGCTCTGCCCCTCGTGGACGACCTCGTGGCAGCAGGCAGCCTCGCTGGCTCGCACCTGCTGCCGAGCGTCCGTGGCGAGCTGCTGGCCCGCCTCGGCCGCAGCGCCGAGGCCCGCGACGAGCTCGACCTGGCGGCTCGACTCTGCGGCAACGAGCGGGAGCGCGACCTGCTCCGGGGCAAGGTCGCCGCGCTGGGCTGAGCGCGATCCCCGATTCTGGGTCAGTAGGCGGCGGCGCTCAGCGCCGCCGACGCCCGCTCGGCCCGCGATGTCGCGTCCGCGGGCACGGGCACCTCGTCGGCCGTCCGCTGCTGCCACAGCTGTACGGCGACCACGGTCGCTGCGGCGTCCTCGATGCGCTCACGAGGGATGGTGCCGTCGGCGATCGCCCGGGTGACCGTGGCGTGCGTGCCCCGGGTGTCGGCGGGCATCAGCAGCAGGTCGGCGCCCGCCTGCAGCGCGGCGACGCCGGGCAGCCGCCTGGTCGCGACGGCGCCCATGCCCATCGAGTCGGTGATCGCGAGGCCGTCGAAGCCCATGTCCTCGCGCAGGAAGTCGTAGACCTCGGGCGCCATGCTGGCCGGCACCCCCGGCGCCAGCGCCTCTACGTCGAGGTGGCTGAGCATGATCGAGGGAGCGCCGGCCCGGATCGCCGTCTTGAACGGCAGCAGGTCATGGGCCCGCAGCTCGGCCAGCGACTTGGTGAGGCGCGGCATCACCAGGTGGCTGTCGGCGGTGGCCGAGCCGTGGCCGGGGAAGTGCTTGGCGGTCGAGACGATCCCGGCGTCGTCGTACCCCCTCACCGCCGCGGCCGTCGCGGTCGCCGCGGTGCGGGGATCCATCCCGGCCGAGCGGGTGCCGATGGTGGGGTCGGCGGCGCCTATGGTGACGTCGGCGACGGGCGCGAAGACCCAGGTGAAGCCGAGATCGCGCAGCTCGAGGCCGGAGGCCCGGGCGGCGCCCAGCACCGCCTTGCGGCCCGCGCGGCCACCGTCGGCGCGGTCGCGCTCGACGGCCATGCCCGCCACCTGGAAGGCCGGGAACGTGGTGGCGATGCCCCGCAGGTGCGCTACCGACCCGCCTTCCTCGTCCACCCCCACGACGGCCGGGAAGTCGCGGCCGTCGGCGGCGGCCGCGTCGCTGATCGCCTGTGTGGTCGCCCTCACCTGCGCCTCGTCGGTGACGTTGGCCGACGTCACGCACATGCCGGCGAGGTGCAGGTCCTTCACCAGGGACGCCGCCTCCGCCGGGTCGGTGCTGAAGTAGCGGCCCACGATCACCTGGCCGGCCAGCTGCTCGGGCGTCCAGTCGGCCACGAGCTCGCGAGCATCGGCGATCTCGGCCTCGGTCGGACCCCACGACGTGGGCTCGTCGAGGTCGGGCGCCGGCGCCTCGGACGTGCCCGAGGGCGCCACAGAGGCGGAGTCGCCGCGGGGGCTCGACGGGGTCGGCTCGTGCGACGGCGTCGAGCAGGCGGCGAGGGCCGCGGCCACGACCAGGCAGGAGGCCGCGAGGCGGGGCCGTCGGACTGTCAGTCGCACGCCGGGACGGTACCTCGCAGGGCCTCGAAGACCTCAATCACCTGGGACCGCAGGGCCTCGACCGAGCCGGTGTTCTCCACGACGTGCGTCGCGGCCGCGAGCCGCTCCTCTCGGGAGGCCTGGGCCGACATGCGGGCACGCGCGTCCGACTCGGGCATGCCCCGCAGCCGCACCATCCGGTCGACCTGCACCGCGGTGGGCACGTCGACCACGATCACCGCGTCGAACGCACCGGCCTGCCCGGTCTCGACCAGCAGCGGGATGTCGTGCACGACGATGGAGTCGGGGCCCGCCGCTGCCTCCAGCTCGGCGGCACGGGCGCGCACCCGCGGATGGATGATGCGCTCCAGCGTGCGCCTCTTCGCCTCGTCCGCGAAGACCAGCGCACCCAGGCTGGGCCGGTCGAGCGACCCGTCGTCGCCGACGACGCCGGGGCCGAACGCCTCGACGATCTCGGCGAGACCGTCGGTGCCGGGCGCGACCACCTCGCGTGCCAGCACGTCAGCGTCGATCACGAGCGCCCCCAGGCCGGCCAGGATCGCCGACACCGTGCTCTTGCCGGAGGCGACGCCGCCGGTCAGCCCCACACGCACAGCCATTCAGCACTCCTTGTCGACGAGGGTGAGCAGGATCCGGTCGAGGGTACGACGGTCGCGCTCCGACAGCCCCGAGAGGAACTCGGCCGCGGCGTTGCCGCGCACCCGGTCGATCTTCTCGCGCAGCTGGCGCCCGGCCTCGGTGGGCCGCACGATCGTGGCTCGCCGGTCCGCGGGGTCGGGCGCACGGTCGACCAGCCCGTAGCCCTCCAGTCCGTCGATCACCTCGGTCGCCGAGCGCGGCGCGATCTTCAGCTCCGCCGCGAGTCCGGACGGCCGCATCTGCTCGGCGGCGCAGACGGCCCGCAGCGCCCGTGCCTGGCTCGGGGTGATGTCCCAGTCGGCCAGCGCCGCACTGAAGGCTCGGCGCAGGCTGCGCGCCGTACTCATCAGGAGCTCGCCGGTGTTGTCGGTGGTCATGCGCCGGAGCCTAGCCGATTTGGAGTCGAACCTCATTGTGAGGTAACCTCACCATATGGCCTGAGAGAAAGCAGAGGATCCCACATGGACGACCTCACCCCGACCCCCCGCGAGGGCCGCCGCCGTTCGGGCAGCCGCCCCGACCCCGCAGACCGCCGCCAGCTCGCCGAGTCCCCTGTCTCCCTGGGGCGCATCGCGCGGCTCTTCACCCCCTTCCGCGCCCGCCTGCTGGTGATCATGGGCCTGATCACGACCAGCTCGTTGATCGGCCTCGCGCAGCCCTTCCTGGTCCGCCACGTGATCGACGAGGCACTCCCCCGCCAGGACGTCCGGCTGCTGGTGCTCCTCGTCCTCGGCATGGTGGGCGTAGCCGCCGCCGCCGCCCTCATCGGCATCGTGCAGACCTGGATGTCCACAGCCGTCGGGCAGCAGGTCATGCATCGGCTCCGCAGCGACCTCTTCACCCACCTGCAACGCCAGTCGATCGGCTTCTTCACCCGCACCCGCGGCGGTGAGGTGCAGTCGCGGCTGACCAACGACATCGGCGCCATGCAGTCGGTGGTCACCACGACGGCGACGTCGATCGCGGCCAACGTCACGGTGGTCGTCGGTACGGCGATCGCCATGGCCGCGCTGAGCTGGCGCCTGGCGCTGCTCAGCCTCGTCGTGCTGCCGCCGGCGCTGCTCCTGACCAGGCAGGTCGCCCGGATGCGCCACCAGGTCACCGCCGAGCGGCAGCGCCGCCTGGCCGACCTGCACGTCCAGGTCGAGGAGAGCCTCTCGGTGAGCGGTGCCCTGCTGACCCGCACCCTGGGTGCCGCGCCCGCGATGGCGGCCCGCTTCGAGGAGGCCTCGGCCGACCTGGTCGGGCTCGAGATCCGCTCCAGGCTCGCGGGCCGCTGGCGGATGGCCACGATGAACATCGTCTTCGCGGTGATCCCCGCCGCCATCTACCTCGCCGCCGGCCTGCCCGGCACCCGCGGCGGCATGACCATCGGCACGCTCGTCGCGTTCACGGCCCTGCAGGGCACCCTGTTCCGCCCACTCATGGGACTGCTCAACGTCGGCGTCGACATCACCGCCTCGCTGGCGCTCTTCAGCCGGATCTTCGAGTACCTCGACCTGCCCGTCGAGATCGACGACCCGGTCGCGCCGGTGGCTCTCGACCGCACCGGCGTCCGCGGCGAGGTGCGCTTCGAGGGCGTCGGCTTCGAGTACGACGCCGGCCAGCCGGTGCTGTCCGACATCGACCTGGTCGTGCCGGCCGGCGGCTCGCTCGCCCTGGTGGGCGAGACCGGCAGCGGCAAGAGCACCCTGGCCTCCCTGGTGGCCCGGCTGCACGACCCCACCACCGGCCGGATCACCATCGACGGCGTCGACCTGCGCGACCACACCCTGGCGGACCTCGCCTCGATGGTCGGCATGGTCACCCAGGAGACCTACCTGCTCCACGCCAGCGTGCGCGACAACCTCCTGCACGCCCGTCCCGGCGCCACCGACCAGGAGATCGAGGAGGCCTGCCGCGCGGCGCGGATCCACGACCTCATCGCGTCGCTGCCGGCCGGCTACGACACCGTCGTGGGCGCCCGCGGGCACCGGTTCTCGGGCGGCGAGAAGCAGCGGCTGGCGATCGCCCGCACGCTGCTGCGCGACCCCCGCATCCTGGTCCTCGACGAGGCCACCAGCGCCCTCGACAACGAGACCGAGCGGCTCATCCAGGCCGCGCTCGACGAGGTGAGTCGTGGCCGGACCACCATCACCATCGCCCACCGGCTCTCGACCGTGCGCGACGCCGACCAGATCGCCGTGCTCGACCACGGCCGCGTGCGCGAGCTCGGCACGCACGAGGAGCTGCTGATCGCGGGCGGGACCTATGCGCAGCTCGTCCGCGGCGGGCTGGTCGGAGGGCTCGTCACCGCGGCGTGAGGCCGGCCTTCGCGGCGTACCTGCCCGCCTGCTCGTCCGGATCCAGGGTCCCCGCCAGCAGGCGGGTCGTCGTCCAGTGGGCGACGTCGAGGCCGGAGAGGCGGGCGAACTCCTCGACCTCGCCGCGCAGCGACGACGCGAGCGAGATCAGGTCCTCCCCGGTCGGGGCCGTGCCCGTCACCGGCCCGGCTGCGGCCATCAGGTGCTTGAGGGGCGGGTGCTCCGCGAAGCGGCGGACGCCGATGTGGTCGGTCGCGAGGTCGAGGTGCCGCTCGTGGTCGGCCAGGAACGACACGAAGTCCATCAACAGCCACTGCTCGCGGTCGAAGACCTCGAACCCCCGGCGCAGCTGGCTGCCGTAGTAGCCGCGCACCACTCCATTGGCCCGGCGGAAGCGGCCGCGTGCCTCCGGGCCGCCCAGCTCGTGGGGGATCTCGCTCGGGAGCCCGGCCGGCCGCCAGGCGATGAACTCCGGCCAGTCCGGCCCGGCCTCCCCCTCGCGGGTGCGCGTCATCACCCAGTGCGAGAAGACCCGGTCGATGGGGTCGCGGAAGAGCGCGATGAGTCGCATGGCGGGGTTGTAGGCATGCATCCGCTCCAGGGCGTGCGGCCACACCAGGTAGCGCGGGCTGGCGTCCCCCATCTGCTGGTGGGCCCGCCGGCGCCGGGCCACGGCGTACGCCGCGTGGTCGGTGTGCTCCCAGTCGACCGAGTCGTCGTCGAAGTAGCGCAGCTCCTTGCGCGGCGCCCGGGCGATGTTCACGTGGGTGTCCAGCAGGGACGACAGCGTGGACGTGCCGGCCTTCTGCACACCGACGATGGAGAACGTGTAACGCTGCCAGCCCAGCGGCGGTTCGTCGGTCTCGGCGGGCATGCGGCCGGACGCTAGCACGCAGCTCCCCGGCCGCCTCCACCCGAATTGTTTGCCGGGCGGCACACCGGGCACGCTCCGCCCATGCGATCCGCACGCACGACGCCGCCCGCGCTGCTGCCAGTCACCCCGCTGCTCCTCCTGGCGCTCGTGCTGTCGGGCTGCTCCGGGTCCGCGGACCCCGACTCCCCCTCGCCCGAGACGTCCGCGGCCACCCCGGCGCCGTCCGCGACGCCCTCGCTCTCGGCCGAGCCCGAGGCCGCGCCGGTGCTCGACCCCTGCGACATGGTGCCGGAGGCGACCTGGCAGCGGTTCGTGCCGCAGCGGCTGCGCTCACGCGTCGTCCTCACGGCGCGCTTCATGCGCCACGACGGGATCCTGATCGACAACGACCGCACCCGCTACGCGTGCCAGCTGACCATCGGCGGCGAGGACGAGGACGCCAGCATCTCGTGGGGCTACTTCCCGGGGATCTTCGAGACCGAGGACCTGGAGGCCATGGTGCAGGACGCCGGGGGCACGGTGATCGACACCCTGGGATTCCCCGCTCTCACCACCAGTGACTTCACCTCGAGCGACGCTTACGCGGTCGACGGCACGACCGGCCTGTTCGTCACTGCGTACGAAGCCTTCGACTCGATCATCTCCGGCGAGGGCCGGGCGTCACGCACGAAGGACAAGGACCTCCTCGCAGTCATCACGGCGCTCGGCGCCAGTCTCGACGCCACCGTCGAGCAGCCGAAGGTGGCCCTGCCGGAGTCCTGCCCGGCCGCCGACTCGCCCGAGATCGCCGCCGCCTACGGACCCGTGACCTTTGCCCGCGGTGGCGAGCGGGACGGCCACGAGTGGTGCCTCTACCGCACCCCGAAGCAGGAGTCCGACCTCACCCTGGACGCGCGCCACTACACCGAGGACGACTTCGAGCAGGTCTACGCCGCCAACAAGTTCAATCCCCACGGTGTCGAGCTCCTGGACGGGCCACCCGGCCTCATCCGGATGGTGTCCATCGGCCAGGACGGCTCGGGCAACGCCGCGGTCCTCGACCCCGAGGCACACCTCACCGTGAGTGCGGACATCTCGAACTGGCCGGGCGGGTCCCGTCGGATGAAGCGGGGCACCTTCATCGCGCTCGCCACGTCGTACGCCGAGGGCCGGGCCGCCGCCCACGCGGACGACCAGTCGCAGCCCTGAAATGGCGAACGGCCCACCAGCGAGGCTGGTGGGCCGTTCGTCGTCGTGGACTACCGGGTCAGCTCGCGCCGCCGGTCAGCTTCTCGCGGAGCGCCTGCAGCGCCTCGTCGGAGGCCAGCGAACCGCTGGTCTCGGCCGGGGCGTCGCCGCCGTCGGCGGAGGTGGTGTCGCCACCGGAGCTGTAGGACGTCGCCTCGCTGGCCTCGACCTCGGCCTGCTTGGCCTCGGCCTGCTGCTTGACGTGCGCCTCCCAGCGGGTGTGCGCCTTGGCGTACTGCTCCTCCCAGATGGCGCGCTGCTCGTCGTAGCCCTCGAGCCACTCGCCGGTCTCGGGGTCGAAGCCCTCCGGGTAGATGTAGTTGCCCTGGTCGTCGTAGGTCGCCGCCATGCCGTAGAGCGTGGGGTCGAACTCCTCGACCTCGGTCGCGGCAGCCGTCTCGTTGGCCTGCTTCAGCGACAGCGAGATCCGGCGACGCTCGAGGTCGATGTCGATGATCTTGACCATGACGTCGTCGTTGACCTGGACGACCTGCTCGGGGATCTCGACGTGACGCTCGGCGAGCTCGGAGATGTGCACCAGGCCCTCGATGCCCTCCTCGACGCGGACGAACGAGCCGAACGGCACCAGCTTGGTGACCTTGCCCGGGACGATCTGACCGATCTGGTGGGTCCGGGCGAAGTGCTGCCACGGGTCTTCCTGGGTCGCCTTGAGCGACAGGGAGACGCGCTCGCGGTCCATGTCGACGTCGAGGACCTCGACCGTGACCTCGTCACCGACGGTGACGACCTCGGACGGGTGGTCGATGTGCTTCCAGGACAGCTCGGAGACGTGCACCAGGCCGTCGACGCCACCGAGGTCCACGAAGGCACCGAAGTTGACGATCGAGGAGACGACACCCTTGCGGATCTGGCCCTTCTGGAGCTGGGTCAGGAAGCCGTGGCGAACCTCGGACTGGGTCTGCTCGAGCCAGGCGCGACGCGACAGGACCACGTTGTTGCGGTTCTTGTCGAGCTCGATGATCTTCGCCTCGAGGACCTGGCCGACGTACGGCTGCAGGTCGCGGACGCGACGCATCTCCACCAGCGAGGCGGGCAGGAAGCCGCGCAGGCCGATGTCGAGGATGAGGCCGCCCTTGACGACCTCGATGACCGTGCCCTCGACGACGCCGTCCTCTTCCTTGACCTGCTCGATCGTGCCCCAGGCGCGCTCGTACTGGGCGCGCTTCTTGGAGAGGATCAGCCGGCCTTCCTTGTCCTCCTTCTGGAGAACGAGGGCCTCGACCTTGTCGCCCACGGAAACGACCTCGGAGGGGTCGACGTCGTGCTTGATGGACAGCTCGCGCGAGGGGATGACGCCCTCGGTCTTGTAGCCGATGTCGAGGAGCACCTCGTCACGGTCGACCTTGACGATCGTGCCCTCGACGATGTCGCCGTCGTTGAAGTACTTGATGGTCGCGTCAATCGCGGCGAGGAAGTCCTCTTCGGAACCGATGTCGTTGATCGCGATCTGAGGCGCGTCGTAATCGGGAAGAATCGAGATGGTGCTCGTCATAAGGGAAGTGATTCCTTGGGTGGTCAGAAAGTCGTCTGGGCACGCGAGAAGCCCCGTTTCACTACCGTGGAGTTGAGATAGCGAGCGAGTGTCCACTCCTGTGGGACCCAGGCGGACTTCAAGCGCGTTGTGAGTCTACGCGTGGGCCCGCTGGTGAGTCCAACCGAGGACGCACGCTCAGAACAGCGCCCATCGGATCGCCTGGGTCGAGACGGTGCCGAGGGCCCGGGTGACCAACCGATCGGCGACCGGGACCGCGGGCGGCAGGCCCAGCGGGCGGCGCGACCAGGCGGGCAGCAGGCCGACCGCCGCAGTGCCGAGGGCGGCGTACGGCGCCCGGGCCGCCAGCGGCAGCGGCGGCCTCCACAGGACGTGGCCGACCGCCTCGCGGGCGGCGGGGGTGGCCCTCAGCTCGGGCCGGAACGACCGCATCACCGCAGCCAGCCCGGCCTCGGTGGCCGGCGGGTCGGGCACGCCCAGCCGGTGGGCGACAGTGCCCTGCTGGGCGACGTACTCGTCGCGCCCGGCCTGGTCCAGGGGCTCGCTCCCGTAGGTCGAGTGGGCGAGCAGGAAGCTCTCCACCTCCGCCACATGCACCCAGAGCAGGAGGTGCGGGTCGGAGGCGGCGTACGGCGTCCCGTCGGGCAGGTGCCCGGTGACCCGGCGGTGGATGGCGGACACGATGTCCACGGCCCGTTGGGCGTCCTCGGCCGTGCCGAAGGTCGTGGTCGCGAGGAAGGTGCTGGTCCGGGCCAGCCGGCCCCACATGTCCCCGCGATAGCCGGAGTGGTCGGAGACCGCCTGCATGGCGGCCGGGTGCAGGGTCTGCAGCAGCACCGCCCGCAGCCCGCCGACGAACATCGACGCGTCGGCGTGCACCCGGGTGATCGGGCTCTCGGGCTCGAACCACCGAGGCCCGGGCGTGCCGTGGATCCGCTCGCGGTGCCGTGGCCCGTCCGGCCCGGCCACGCGCAGGAAGAGCGCGTTGCCCATCCGTCCGCGTAGGTCGTCGACGTAGCTCATGGGAGCCATCGTGCCCGTCAGGTGGTGACGTGCACGTTCCTCCTGGCGGCGACGACCCTCAGCAGGTCGTGGGCGCGGTCGGCCACCGAATTGGCGCCTCGTCGGGCGGCGAGCTCCACCAGGGCCCACACATCGGCCGCGTGCGCAAGCTCGACGGTCCCGGCCGGATCGCCGCCGTGCCGCTCGACGTAGGCAGTGACCACCGCCTCGACCCAGGCGGGGTGCCGGTCGAAGCGCAGCACGTTGCCGAGGTCGGTGTAGGGGTGCCCGCTGTGTGCGAACTCCCAGTCGAGGAGCGCGGTGACCCTCAGGGTCTGCGGGTCGACGAGGAGGTTCTTCGGGTTGAGGTCGCTGTGCACCAGGCAGGTGCGCCCGACGGTGTCGAGGAGGTCCTGGGCGGTGTCGGCCACCTCGGCCAGCCCGGCCCGCTCGTCGGCTGTCCAGTGAGCGAAGGCCACGGCGTGCCGGTCGACCCACTCGGCGAGATCGAGGTCGAAGGGGTTGACGGCCAGGGTGCCGTCGCGGAACGTGCCCGCCTCCAGGGTCGGCATCCCGGCCAGGGCCGCCACCAGCCTGCCGACCTCGCGGCCGAGCGTGCTCAGCCCTGCATGGTCCAGGCTCAGGAGAAGCAGGTCGCCGCGCTCGCCCTCGACGAACGCCGTCACCAGCATGGCCGGCACGTCGGCGCCCGGCACGGCGCGGCGTACCTCCAGGACGTCGGCGACCGGGACCAGGCCGCGCACCAGTCGGAGCAGCGCGGCGTCGATCTCGGCCGCGTGCTCCCCGCGGGCACCGGGCCGGGCGTAGATGCGCACCACCGAGCGCTCCCCCGCCGCCTCGGCGAGGAAGGTCTCCCCCGACCAGCCCCCGGCGAGCGGAGTCAGCTGCGACAGGTCCTCGTTCACCCAGGTGATGCTGCCACGACCGACCCGTGCGTCACGGTTCCTTGGTTTCGAGGCTCGAAACCAAGGCGACGACTCACAGCGACTAGCCTCGACCCGTGCACGACCACCTCCCACAGTCCGTGCGCGTCGAACGCCGCCCCGTCACCGAGACGGAGTCGCGTCGCGCCAACGGCCCCGACTGGGACCGCTACGCCGACGAGTACCAGGCCACCCACGGCGGCTTCCTCGGCGACGTCGGCTTCGTGTGGGGTCCCGAGGGGTTCACCGAGGCCGAGGCGGGCGCTCTGGGCGAGGTGCGTGGCTGCGACGTCCTGGAGGTCGGGAGCGGCGCCGGCCAGTGCTCGCGCTGGGTGCGCAGCCAGGGTGGCCGGGCGATCGGCCTCGACCTGTCGCACCGGCAGCTCCAGCACAGCAAGCGGCTCGACGAGGAGACCGGCATCGCGGTGCCATCCGTGCGCGGCACGGCCACCGCCCTCCCCTTCGCCGACGACTCGTTCGACGTGGTGTTCTGCTCGTTCGGCGCCCTGCAGTTCGTCAGCGAGATCGGGATCGCGCTCGACGAGACCGTGCGGGTGCTGCGCCGGGGCGGCCGCTACGCGTTCTCGATCACCCACCCGACGCGCTGGATGTTCCCCGACGACCCGGGCCGGCCGGGCCTCACCGCGACCCAGTCCTACTGGGACCGGACGCCGTACGTCGAGGTCGACGACGAGTCCGGCCTCGTGTCCTACGTCGAGCACCACCGCACGCTGGGCGACTGGGTCGCGCTGCTCGCCGACCGCGGCCTCGTGCTGCGGCGCCTCCTCGAGCCCGAGTGGCCCGCCGAGCACGACCGGGTGTGGGGTGGCTGGTCCCGGATGCGGGGTGTGCTCACTCCCGGCACCGCGATCTTCGTGGCCGACCTGCCCTGAGACGCACCGAGGGCCGCCCCTCGCCTGACGGCGGGGAGCGACCCTCGGTGGTGCTGTTCGGTCAGCCCATGCGGCGACGCAGGGCGAAGGCGCCGAGGCCGAGCCCGACGACCACGAGAGCACCCAGGGCGCGCAGGGTGTTGCGGCCGCCCTCGCCGTCCTCGCCGGTGATCTCGAACGAGTACGCCGTCAGCCCGCGGGCCTGCTCCGGCGCGCCGTAGGCCATGCTCTCGGCCTCCGCACGCTTCGAGCCCGCCTGCACGGTGGCGTAGAGCTGGCCGTACTCCTTGGCGGTGTCCTCGCCGGCGGTGATCAGCTGGGACATGCCCTCCTTGGAGAGCCGGGCGGCCCCGTCGGGGATCGCCGGGGCGGCGGAGGCCGCTTGGCGCAGGCCGTCGCTGAGAAGCCCCGAGCCGTCAGCGGCGTCGTCGAGCCCGGTGGAGAGCTCCTCGGCGCCGTCGGCGATCTGGCCGGAGCCGTCGACCGCGCTGCCGGTGCCGGTGGAGAGCTCTCCGGCGCCGTCGGCGAGCTGACCGGCGCCGGTGTCGAGCTGGGACAGTCCGTCGGTCAGGTCGCCGGAGCCCGCCTCGGCGTCGTTGGCACCGTTGGCGAGCTTCAGCACGCCGGCCACCGCGGTGGTCAGGCCCTGCTCGAGCTGGTCGAGGCCGCCGCCGACGGAGGCCACGCCGGCCTTGAGCTTGATCGCGCCGTTCTTGGCGTCGGTGAGGCCGGTGTTGAGCTGGCCGACACCCGGGATGAGCTGGTTGTCGAGCCCGGCGATCGCGGTGCCGAGGCCGCCCGACACGTCAATGAGGTATCCGTTTGCATCCGTCAACTGCGCCTTGCTGTCTAGGACTCCCGCTCTCATCCCCTCATGCGCGTCCACACACTGCTGCTGCGCAGCCGGATTGCAATACACCTGAACATCCCGCAATCCCTGCGCGAGATCGTCGAGTGAACCGTTCTCAGCAACAGCAGGCGCAAGACCCTGCTGCACCCCGTCAACAGCGAACTTCGCCAAGCCGAGGCCGGACGAGGCACCGTCCCCACGCAGCTGGCGCAGGCCGCCGCCGAGGATGGCCGCGCCGTTCTCCAGCTGCGAGAGGCCGTTGATCAGGCCCTGGTCGGTCGGCCCGCCGCCGAAGCCGGCCAGGATCTGGCCGACCCCGTCCTGCAGCAGGGTGATGCCGGCCTGCGCCTTCGGGAGTCCGGTGGTGGTGGCGGCCAGCTGGTCGAGGCCGCCGCTGATCTTCTTGAGACCGGCGTTCAGCTTCTGGCTGCCGGTCTTGGCCTCGCCGGTGCCGTCGGCGAGCTTGCGAGCGCCGTCGGCGAGCTGGCCCGCGCCGTCGTCGATCTTCCCCAGGCCCGTTCGCAGCTCGCCGGCACCGGCCGAGAGCTGGCGGGCGCCCGGGGCGGCCCGGCCGGCGAGACCGGTCTCGAGCTCGCCCGCACCGTCTCGCAGCTGGACCAGACCCGAGATCAGGTCGCCCGCGCCGTCACGCAGCTTCAGCAGGTTGGTGTCGATCTCGGTGGCGCCGGCCGCCAGGGCCTCGCCGGTCTGCGCGCCGCCCTGGTAGCTGGTCGCCGCGGTCTTGAACGTGGGGCTCTCGAGCGGGTTGACCGGCAGCGCCGAGATCGACGCCCGCGGCACCAGGCCGTCCTCGATGTCGGCGGTGTAGCCGAACGTCGCGGTGTCGGAGCCGATCGGCGGGACCAGCGTCATCGTGAACGACATCTTGGTGCCGCCCTTGCCGTCACCGGCCATGTTGGCCTGGCCGGACTGGACCTCGGAGAAGTTGGGCGGCAGCACCGTCGTCAGCGAGCCCACCATCGGGACCGGGACGTCGACCGTCTCGGTGACCATGCTGCCCGTGCCGTCGGCGTAGGAGATCTCCTGCGGCTTCGCCGTGACGTTCTTGACCGTGTAGGTCACCTCGAGGTGCCCGCTCTCCCCCACGATGTCGGAGGCGTCGACGCTCTTGCCGTCGAGCTCGTAGGCGATGTCGACGTCGAGGGGCAGGTCGCCGGTGTAGGTGCTCACGGTCCGGAGACGCTCGACGCCGTCGACGGACATGTCGACCTGCTGCTCACCGTCCTCGACGGAGAACCCGCTGAAGCCGTCGAGGTTGCGCAGGCCGCTCTCCTCGATGGGGTTGGCGAGCTCCACGTCGCCGTCGCCGGTCAGGGTGAGCTGCTCGTAGACGCGCTTGGTGTCGATGCCGCCGTCGGCATCCATGTAGACCTGCACGGTCTCGGTGTTCACGACGTCGACGCCGTCGCCGGCGCCCTCCGCGGCGTGGGACACGGCTGCCTGGGAGCTGGTCGGCAGCAGGACTCCGGTCACCGCGAGGGCGGCCAGCCCCGCGCCGATACGTCGTACGGGACGGGGGGTGTGGCGCGTCATCGGCTGGTCTCCATCAAGGCGTCGAGCTTGGTGTCGTCGTCGTCGTGCGTGCGGGGGGTCGGGCCGCTCTTCACCGGCGCCGCGGGCTGCGGGCCCGCCAGGGCGCCGACCAGGAAGCCGACGCCGACGGTGAAGAGGATGGTGGTGACGGCGGTCATCGAGGTGTCGACGACCTCCGAGGGAGCCACCGCGAAGCTCGTCTCGTAGCCGCCCGCCATCGCGGCGGCGCCGAGCAGCGGGGCCCACAGGGGCACCCGGCCGAAGCTCAGCGCGGCGATCGCGACGCACAGGGCCACCACGAGGACCAGCGCGAAGGCGCGGCCGGTCGTCGTGTCGGGCAGCACCGCGGCGCGCACGAGGTAGCCGATCCAGGCGGCGACGAAGCCGCCCAGGAAGCCACCCAGGCGGGTCAGCGGGGAACGGTCGGGGACGAGCGCCAGCACGGCTCCGATCGCCGCACCCATCAGCGCCGTGCCCTCGAGCTCGAGGTCGAGGCCCGAGCTCAGGAAGACGACGATCAGGCCGCCCAGGGCCAGGGCGAGACCCGTCAGTAGTGTTGTGCGCATCGCGCCCGCTCCTCCCAAAGCAGTGGGGCGTGCCTGCGTACGTCGTCAAGCACCCCGACAGGCTCCGTGGGAGCCCAAGAAAAACCGGTCCTCCAGGATCGGCGAACCGAAGAGTAACTTACCTCACACTCGCTCGTGAACCCGTGAATTGCGGCTCGTCGGTTCGTGGGCCCCCGAGGCGAGGTCCTAGGCTCGGTCGGGTGACCCAGTCCTCCCAGCGCACCCGCCAGGTCCTGGGTGGAGGCAGCAGCATCGCGGTGGCGATGGGCGTCATGAACGTGGCCACCTACGGCTACACGATGATCGCGGCCAACGTGCTCGGGCCTCAGCAGTACGGCGCCTTCGCCGCCCTGATGAACGTGCTGCTGGTGATCAGCGTCGTCTCGCTCGGCCTGCAGGCGACTGCCGCGCGCCGCATCTCGGCCGATCCCGACCACGTCGGGCAGATCGAGGCGGCGATCATGCGGGTCACCTACCGCGCGTCGCTGGGCCTCGGCGTACTCCTCCTGTTGCTGGCGCCCGTCGTCAACCACGTCCTGCGGCTCGACAGCCTCACCACCGCCGTGGTGCTGGCCTTCGCCGCGGTGCCCGTGACCGTGATGGGCGGCCAGGCGGGCACGCTCCAGGGCGAGCGGCGGTGGGCGGCCCTCGCGGCGCTCTACCTCGCCGCCGGTGTGCCCCGGCTCGTGCTCGGCACGGCGCTCATCCTGTGGCAGCCGACCGAGGCCTGGGCGCTCGTCGGGGTCGCGGTCGGCGGATGCGCGCCGGTGCTCGTCGGCTGGTGGGCGCTGCGCCACCAGCGCGCGCCCGGTCTCGTCAGCGAGCACCACGCCGGCCGTCAGATCCTGCGCGAGAGCCTCCACAACTCCCAGGCGCTGCTGGCGTTCTTCGCCCTCTCCAACGTCGACATCATCGTGGCTCGCAACGTCCTCGACGAGCACGCCGCCGGTCTCTACGCCGGTGGGCTCATCCTCGCCAAGGCCATGCTGTTCCTCCCCCAGTTCGTCGTCGTGGTCGCGTTCCCGTCGATGGCCACGGCCGGCCAGGCACGCCGTGCCCTGACGCGCAGCCTGGGTGTCGTCGCGGCCCTGGGCGTGGTCGGCACCCTCGCCGCCTGGGCGCTGGCCGACGTGGCCATCGTCTTCGTCGGCGGGGCGGACTACGCGGAGATCAAGTCCCAGCTCTGGGTCTTCGCCGTCCTCGGGACGCTGCTCTCCATGCTGCAGCTGCTCGTCTACTCCGTGCTGGCCCGCCAGGGGCAGCGGTCGGTCTACCTCGTGTGGGCCGCGCTGGCCGTCCTCATCGGAGTCGGCGTGACTGCCGACGACCTGAGCTCGCTCGTGGCCATCGTGGTGGCCGTCGACGCCGCCCTGCTCCTGGTGCTGCTGGGCATCAACGTCTACCTCATGCGCGACGAGCGAGCGGAGCAGGTCGCCTGATCAGTGGGCGGCCTCGTGCCAGCTGTGGCCGGTCCCGACGGAGACGCTGAGGGGAACGGCGAGGTCGGCGGCGCTGCCCATCTGCTCGCGCACCAGCGCGTCCAGGGCCTCCCGCTCCCCCTGGGCCACCTCGAAGACGAGCTCGTCGTGCACCTGCAGGAGCATCCGGGAGGCCATCCCCTGCTCGGTGATGGCACGCTCGACGTTGAGCATCGCGACCTTGATGAGGTCGGCAGCCGACCCCTGGATCGGGGCGTTGAGGGCCATCCGCTCGGCCATCTCCCGCCGCTGCCGGTTGTCGCTGGTGAGATCGGGCAGGTAGCGGCGCCGGCCCCAGATGGTCTCGGTGAAGCCGGACCTGCGGGCCTCCTCGACGATGCCGCCGAGGTAGTCGCGCACCCCGCCGAACGTCTCGAAGTAGTCGTCCATCAGCAGCCGGGCCTCGGCCGGCTCGATGCGCAGCTGCTGGGAGAGGCCGTAGGCGGACAAGCCGTAGGCCAGGCCGTAGTTCATCGCCTTGATCTTGGCGCGCATCTCGATGGTGACCGACTCCGGGGCCACCTCGAAGACCTTCGCGGCGGTGATGGAGTGGAAGTCCTTGGCCGACCGGAACGCCTCGATGAGCTCGGCGTCCTCGGACAGGTGAGCCATGATCCGCATCTCGATCTGGCTGTAGTCGGCGGTCATCAGGCACTCGAAGCCCCCGCCCACCACGAAGCCCTCACGGATGCGCCGGCCCTCCTCGGTGCGGACCGGGATGTTCTGCAGGTTGGGGTCGGTGCTGGAGAGGCGGCCGGTGGCCGCGATGAGCTGGTTGAACGTCGTGTGGATGCGGCCGTCGGACGCGACGGTCTTGAGCAGCCCCTCGACCGTCTGGCGCAGCCGGATGACGTCGCGGTGCCGCAGCAGGTGCAGCAGGAACGGGTGCTCGGTCTTCTCGAAGAGACCCTGCAGCGCGTCGGCGTCGGTGGTGTAGCCGGTCTTGGTGCGCTTGGTCTTGGGCATCGCCAACTCGTCGAAGAGCACCACCTGCAGCTGCTTGGGCGAGCCGAGGTTGATCTCCTTCCCGATCACGGCGTAGGCGTCGGCGGCGGCCTTGTTGACCTCCACCCCGAACTCCGACTCGAGCGACTCGAGGTGGTCGAGGTCGACGGCGATGCCCACCTGCTCCATCCGCGACAGCGTGTCGACGAGAGGCAGCTCGACGTCGGCGAGCAGGCCGGTGCCGCCGTGCTCCTCGACCGCGGCGTCGAGCGCCTCGGCCAGGTCGAGCACCGCCCGGGCGTTGAGCATGGCGGTGTCGCTCGCGCCGTGGTCGCCCATCGACTCGCCCAGGGTGTCGAAGCTGAGCTGCTCGGCGTCGGCGGACTCCTGCTTCAGCTCCCGCTTGAGGTAGCGCAGGGTGAGGTCGGCCAGGTCGTAGGAGCGCTGGTCGGGACGGACGAGGTAGGCCGCGAGCGCGGTGTCGACGACCAGGCCGGCGAGGTGCCAGCCGCGCGCGGCCAGGGCCAGCATCGGGCCCTTGGCGTCGTGCATGACCTTGGGCCGCGTCGGGTCGCCGAGCCACGACACCATCGCGGCGTCGTCGTCGGGGGTGACCTCGGTGGCGTCGAGCCAGGCGGCGGTGCCGTCACCGGCCGCGAGTGCCACGGAGTAGACCTCCCCGGTGCCGGCCCGCCAGCTGCCCTGCACGGCCAGCCCGACCCGCTCGGCGCCGGCCGCGTGCTCCGCCAGCCAGGCAGCGAGCGCCCCCGGCTCGAGCCGCTCGGCCCGGAGGTCGAAGCCCGAGTCGTCGATGACCTCCTCCGACTCCAGGGTCTCGAAGAGCCGGTCGCGCAGCACCCGGAACTCCAGGCCGTCGAAGAGGGTGTGCACCTCGTGGCGGTCCCACGGCTGGCGGCCCAGGTCGCCCGGGCCGATGGGCAGCGGCAGGTCGCACACCAGCGCGTTGAGCTTGCGGTTGCGCATCACGTCGGCGAGGTGGGCGCGCAGGTTGTCGCCCGCCTTGCCCTTGATCTTGTCGGCGTGGGTGATGACGCCCTCGAGGCCGTCGTACTCGTTGATCCACTTCGCGGCGGTCTTGGGCCCCACGCCGGGAACGCCCGGGAGGTTGTCGGAGTCCTCGCCGACGAGGGCGGCCAGCTCGGGATAGCGGTGCGGCGGGACGCCGTACTTGCCCTCCACGGCGTCGGGGGTCATCCGGGCCAGCTCGCTGACGCCGCGCATGGGGTAGAGCACGGTCGAGTCGGTGCCGACGAGCTGGAGCGAGTCTCGGTCGCCGGTGAGGATCAGCACCTCGTGGCCCTGCGCCACGGACTGCGTGGTCAGCGTGGCGATGATGTCGTCGGCCTCGAAGCCGTCGAGCTCGACGTGCTTGATGTGGAGGGCGTCGAGCACCTCCTTGATCAGCGGCAGCTGGCTCTTGAACTCGTCGGGCGTCTTGTTGCGCTTCGCCTTGTACTCGGGGTACTCCTCCAGCCGGAAGGTCTGGCGCGACTTGTCGAACGCCACCGCGATGTGCGTCGGCACCTCGTCGCGCATCACGTTGATGAGCATCGAGGTGAAGCCGTAGACGGCGTTGGTGGGCTGACCGGTGGTGGTGGAGAAGTTCTCCACCGGCAGCGCGAAGAACGCGCGGTAGGCCAGCGAGTGACCGTCGAGCAGGAGCAGGCGCGGTCGGATCTCGGGGTCGAGCTCAGCGTCGGGCACGACGCGACTCTATCGAGGGTCACCGACAGTGCGACGCCCCTCCACCCAGCGCCGCCCACACCATGGCCAGCACAATGGAGCCCATGACCGGACACCCCGACCCGCCCGCCTCCCTCGCCGACCTGTCGATCCCCGAGTTCCTGGCCCTGCTGCCCGAGGGCATGGGCAGGCTCAACGAGAAGATGGGCATCGAGATCACCGAGCTCGGCCCAGAACGCGTCGTCGCGACCATGCCCGTCCTGGGCAACACCCAGCCGTACGGCCTGCTGCACGGCGGTGCGTCGGTCGTGCTGGCCGAGACGCTGGGCTCGATCGGGTCGGCGATCCACGCCTACCCCGATCGCCGCTCCGTCGGGGTCGACATCAACGCGACCCACCACCGGACGGCCACCGAGGGCACCGTCACCGGGGTCGCCACGGCCGTGCACCTGGGCCGCACCATGGCGTCGTACGAGATCGTCATCACCGACGAGCGCGGCAAGCGGGTGTGCACCTCGCGCATCACCTGCGCGCTGATCCCGGCCGCTCGCGTCGGAGGGTGAGGCTCAGGTAGCCGAAGCCCGCTCGCGGCGCCGGCCGCGGCGCGCGGCGAGCACGCGCTCGATGTGCCTGGTCCCGCCCTTCGTGCCGGCCAGGGCGGCGAACGGCGGGTGGCTGAGCGACGAGCGCTGGGCATTGAGCTTGAGGCGTACGGCGTGGGTCGTGGCGACCCGGAGCACCGCCTGCGGGCCCATCGAGAGCCGGGCGAAGAAGCGGTTGGAGTCGCGGGAGGACGACGTGGCCGCCGCGCCGACGTGGCCGATGCCGCGCTCCTCGGCGAACACGACGGCCGCCTCCATCAGCGCGGAGCCGATGCCGTGGCGGCGGAACTGCGGGAGCACGTGCGGCGACACCGCCTGCACGAGTCGCTCGAGGTTGATCGGTGTCACCGTGGTGGCCCGGAGGTAGACCGCGCCGGCCCGCTCGCCGTCGTACTCCGCGACGATCAGACGGTCGTCGTCGGTGATCCCGGCGGCACCGATGACGGTGTGCAGGTCCTCGTCCTGGTCGGCCGGATCGGCGCGGCGTACGACGTCGGCCCACAGCTCACGCAGGAACGCCACATCGTCAGGGACAGCGTCGCGCATGGTCACGCGTGCATGTGTGGGGTGCCGACTCATACTCACCTCCGGATCGCAGACAGGGTGGATGCCTCTCACCCCCGTGAGCACCGACGCCCGAGACTACGCTCTTGCTTCCCGCTACGCATAGGAGTCCCTTGATCACCGGAATCGGCACCCTCACGAACGTCGCGACCGTGCTGCTCGGCGCCGGCCTCGGCGTACTGCTGGGACACCGGTTGCCCGAGCGCACCCGCGACGTCGTCACCGACGCACTGGGCCTGGTCACCCTGCTCATCGCGGGGACGTCGGCGTGGTCCGTCCTGGACCCCGTGCTCGCCGACGCCGTCGGCTCCAGCGCGCCGATGCTCATCGTGCTGGGCTCGCTGCTGATCGGCGGGATCGCCGGATCCCTGCTGCGGCTCGAGACGCGGGTGGAGTCGCTCGGCGGCTGGCTTCAGCGCCGGCTGGCCAGTGGGGCGAGCTCGGCCGAGCGGCACCGGTTCGTGGAGGGCTTTGTGGCCTCCTCGCTGCTCTTCTGCACCGGTCCGCTGACGATCCTGGGCTCGCTCAGCGACGGCCTGGGCAACGGTGCCGACCAGCTGTTCCTCAAGGCCACGCTCGACGGGTTCGCCGCGATCGCCTTCGCCGCGTCGTTCGGCTGGGGGGTGGCCGCCAGTGCGCTCACCGTGCTGGTGATCCAGGGCGGGCTCACCATCGTCGGCGTGGTGCTGGGCGACGTGCTGCCGGACGCTCACCTCGCCGCGCTCACCGCCACCGGCGGGCTGCTTCTGGTGGGCGTGGCGCTGCGACTGCTGCGGATCAGGGAGATCCCGGTCGCCGACCTGCTCCCGGCCCTGCTCGTCGCCCCGCTGCTGGTGGCCCTCGTCGGGGCGCTGCAGTGACGCAGGTGCGGCGGGCCGAGGCCGGTGACCTGCCGGCCATCGTCGCCCTGCTGGCCGACGACCCGCTGGGCAGTGGCCGGGAGCAGCTCGACGACCTGACGCCCTACCGCGCGGCGTACGACGCCATCGCGGCCGACCCGGGGCAGCTGCTCCTCGTCGCGGTCGGTGGGGACCGAGTCGTCGGCACCATGCAGCTGTCGTTCATCCCCGGCCTGTCCCGGCGCGGCGCCCTGCGTGCGCAGCTGGAGGGGGTGCGGGTGCACCACGACCACCGCAGCCGGGGCCTCGGCGCGGACCTGGTCGCGTGGGCGGTCGACGAGGCGAGGCGCCGCGGCTGCGCGCTGGTGCAGCTGACGACCGACAAGTCGCGACCGGACGCCCACCGCTTCTACGAGCGGCTGGGCTTCCGGGCGTCCCACGAGGGCTTCAAGCTGCAGCTCTGAGGCGTTGCCGCAGGTCTAGACGTCTCCGCCCAGGTAGGCGGCCTTGACCGCGTCGTCGCCGGCGAGCTCCGCGCCGGTGCCTGAGCGGACGATCTCCCCCGTCTCGAGGATGTGCGCGGTGTCGGCGCGCTTGAGCGCCTGGGCGGCGTTCTGCTCGACCAGCAGCACCGTGGTGCCCTGCTGGTTGATCTCCGTGACGATCGAGAAGATCTGCTGGATCAGCTTGGGCGCCAGGCCCATCGACGGCTCGTCGAGCAGGATCAGCCTCGGCTTGGCCATCAGCGCCCGGCCGATGGCCAGCATCTGCTGCTCACCGCCCGACATGGTGCCGGCGACCTGCCCGATCCGCTCGTGGAGCCGCGGGAAGAGCGTCATCACCCGTTCGAAGTCGGCCTTGTGAGCGGCCGAGCCACGGTCCTTGCGGACGTAGGCGCCCATCTCGAGGTTGTCGCGCACTGTCATGCCCACGAAGATGCCCCGGCCCTCAGGCGACTGGCTGATGCCGAGGCTGACGCGCTCGTGCGGCGGCAGGGACGTGATGTCCTTGCCGTCGAACCGCACCGTGCCCTCGCGCACCTTGCGCAGACCCGAGAGGGTCTTGAGCGTGGTGGTCTTGCCGGCACCGTTGGCGCCGATCAGCGTGGTGATGCTGCCTTCCTCGACGTCGAAGGTGATGTCGCGAATGGCCTCGATGTGTCCGTAGTTGACGCACAGACCTTCTACCTCAAGAAGCATCTTCTTCATCCACTCCCAGGTAGGCGGCGATCACGGCGGGGTTGTCACGGATCTCGTCGGGCTTGCCCTCCGCGATCTTTCGTCCGAACTCCAAGACGACGATCCGGTCCGTCACCCCCATCACGAGCTTCATGTCGTGCTCGATGAGGAGCACGGTGTAGCCCTGGTCGCGCACCCGCTTGATCAGCTCCATGAGCTTGACCTTCTCTGCGGGGTTGAAGCCGGCGGCCGGCTCGTCGAGGCAGATCAGCTTGGGCTCGGTCGCCATCGCCCGTGCGATCTCCAGGCGCCGCTGGTCGCCGTAGGACAGGTTGGCGGCGAGCTCGTCGGCGTGCCGCTCGATCCCCATGAACCGCAGCAGCTCCATGCCGCGGGTGTGGCCGTGCTCCTCCTCGCGACGGTGACGCGGCAGGCGGAACAGGGCACTCGCCATGCCGGTGGAGTGCTGGGCGTCGGCGCCGACCATGACGTTCTCGAGCGCGGTCATCGCCTTGAAGAGCCGGATGTTCTGGAACGTCCGGGCGATGCCGAGCTTGGTGATCTGGAACCGCTTGCGGCCCTTCAGCGACGTGCCTTGGAAGCGGATGTCTCCGCTCGTGGGCGAGTAGACACCCGTGATCGCGTTGAAGCAGGTCGTCTTGCCGGCGCCGTTGGGCCCGATGAGGCCGAGGATCTCGCCCTCGCGGATCTCGAAGGACACGTCGTCGAGGGCCGTGAGGCCACCGAACTGCAGTGTGAGGTTCGAGACGTCGAGGACCGTGGCCCTCGTGTCGGTCTGCTCAGACACGGGACCCCTCCTCGTCGTCGGTGCCCACTTCGAGGGCTTCGATCTCCTGCTGCATCTGTTTGGCTCTCACCGTACGGCGCGGCGGCAGCAGGCCCTCCGGCCGGAGGATGGCGAGGAGCATCAGCGCCAGGCCGAAGACCAGCACGCGGAAGTCGGCGAAGTCACGGAACCTCTCGGGGAGGTAGGCCACCAGGATCGCGCCCACCACGACGCCCCACCGGTTGCCCTGTCCGCCGACCACGACGGCCGCCAGGAACAGGATCGAGAAGAGCAGCGGGAACGACAAGGGGTTGATGAAGCTCTGCCGGCTGGCGTACAGGGCGCCGGCCAGGCCGCCGATGAAGGCGCCGGAGGCGAAGGCGAGGAGCTTGAACTTGAACGTCGGCACGCCCATCAGCTCGGCGGCGTCCTCGTCCTCGCGGGTCGCCTCCCACGCGCGCCCGACGCGGCTGTCCTTGACCAGGCGGTCGGCGAACAGCACGATGATGACGACCGTCAGGCCGAGCCAGTAGTAGGGGATCTGGTCGAGCACGCCGAACTCGACGAACTTGGTCGTGTCGTTGAAGTCCAGCAGCGGGACGCCGGTGTCCCAGTTGAGGTGCGGGATCTCGAAGAGGTTCAGGCTCGGCGGGCGGGCGATGTTGGAGATGCCCCGGGAGTCGCCCAGCCACCCGGAGTTGACCGCGACGAGCCGGATGATCTCGCCGAAGCCGAGCGTCACGATCGCGAGGTAGTCGCCGCGCACGCGCAGCGTCGGCGCCCCGAGCAGGATGCCGGAGATCGTCGTCGTCACCATCGCGACGGGGATGGCCAGCAGCAGCGGCCAGTTGGCGTGGAACGAGGTCAAGATGGCGGCGGTGTAGGCGCCGACCGCGTAGAAGCCGATGTAGCCGAGGTCGAGCAGACCGGCGTAGCCGACGACGATGTTCAGGCCGAGCGCCACGATGCAGTAGATGGTCACGGTGAACAGCACGCCGCCGAAGTCGGTGCCGGGCGGGGAGATGAAGGGCGGCTCGAGCAGGGGAAGCGCGTACGCCAGCAACGCGGCCAGGATGAGCAGCGCGACCTTGACCGGCTTGGGCAGCCCGGCCATCCGCTCCCGCAGTCCCAGGGACTTGATCTTGGTGCCCCGTGGGGCGGTCGACGTGCTCACGTGCGTGCCTTTCCGAGGGACTCGCCCAAGATGCCGGTGGGGCGGAAGAGCAGGATGACGACGAGCAGCACGAACGCGACGACGTCGCGCCACTCCGAGCCGAAGAGCGCCGATCCCCAGTTCTCCACGACACCGAGGACCAGGCCACCCAGCAGCGCACCCCGCAGGTTGCCGATGCCACCGAGCACGGCGGCGGTGAACGCCTTGACCCCGAGCAGGAAGCCCGCGTCGTACCGGGTGGAGCCGATCTTCAGCATGTAGAGGAAGGCTGCGGCGCCGGCCATGATGCCGCCGAGCAGGAAGGTCACCTGCACGGCACGCGTCGCGTTGACGCCCATGAGGGCTGCCGTCTCCGGGTCCTGGGCGGTCGCCCGGATGCCCCGGCCGAGCCGGGATCGCCGGACGAACTGGTCGAGGGCGACCATCATCAAGATCGCCGAGCCGATGACCAGCAGGTCGAGGGTGGTGACCCGGTAGTTGCCGATGGAGAACAGGTCCTGCCGCTGCAGGATCGACGGCATGCTGCGGTTGATCCGCGCGCCGCTGACGTACTCGCTCAGGTTGTCCTCGAGGCCGAACCAACCGGCCACCCGGTCGCGCAGGCCCATCAGCTCGGCCAGCACGAACGAGGCGCCGATCGCGGAGATCAGGGCGATCAGCCGGGGCGCGTTGCGCTTGAGGAGCGGCCGGTAGGCGAACTTCTCGAGGATCAGTGCGATCGCGGCGGACATCGCCATCGCCGCGAACAACGCCGCCACCAAGATCACGATGGTCCGGCCGGTGCCCACGTCGCCGTCACCGCCGAGCGCCATCACGGTCCACAGTGCGGCGAAGGTGCCGTACATGAACACTTCGGAGTGAGCGAAGTTGATGAGCTGCAGGACGCCGTACACCATGGTGTAGCCGAGGGCGATGAGGGCATAGATCGCGCCGAACGCCAGACCAGTGACGGTCAGTTCGGGCAAGTTGCTGAACAGGAAGTCGAAGTTCACCAAGCCTCCAGGGCCTTGAGTGTTGCATGGTTGAGGCCGGGGGGCATGCCCCCCGGCCGCAACGATTGATGCTTGTTCTTCAGCTAACCCGTCAGCTGATCTCCTGGTCGGAGACGATCTCGCCGCCCTCGACCTTGTAGGCGTAGACGTGGACGTCGGCCGGCTCGCCGGTCTCGTCGAACTTCAGCTGCTTGGTGACGCCGGCCTCGTCGTAGTTGTTGACGAACTCCAGCATGTCCTCGCGGGTGCTGATGCCCTCCTCGATGCCGTCGAGGAAGATGTTCGCCGAGTCGTACGCCTCAGCGGCGTAGGTGCCGGGGGGGCCACCGAACTCGGCCTCGTAGGCGTCGGCGAACTCGGTCACGGCCGGGTCCTCGGCGGGGATGCACGGGCAGGTGACGATGGTGCCCTCGGCGGCGTCGCGCGCTGCCTCGATGTAACCGGGGTCCTTCACGCCGTCGGCCACCACGAAGGTGCCCTTGAAGCCGGCCTCGCGCAGCTGCCGGACGAGCAGTCCCGCCTCGGCGTAGTAGCCGCCGAAGAACACCGTGTCGGCCTTGGAGGAGTTCGCCTTGGTCACGGTGGCGGAGAAGTCGGTCTGCCCGACCTGGATCGTGTCGGAGTCGACGACCATGTCGCCCAGCTCGTCCTGGACGATGCCGGCGAGGCCGGCGCCGTATTCGGACGCGTCGTCGATCACGAAGATCGCCTTGGCCTTGATGGTGTCGCGGATGTACTTCGCGGCAGCCGGGCCCTGGGTGGCGTCGTTGCCGAGCGCACGGTGGAAGGTGTCCCAGCCGTTCTCGGCGAGCGTCGGGTTGGTCGCGGACGGGGAGATCGTCGGGAGGCCGCCCTCGGCGAAGATGGGTCCGGCCGCTGCCGACTCACCGGAGAAGGCGGGTCCGACGACGCCGATGATGGCGTCGTTGCCCACGGCCTCGGTGGCCAGCGAGGGGGCCTGGTCGGGGCTGCCCTGCGAGTCGATCTTGTCGAAGCCGACCTCGCAGTCGGCGTCCTCGTTGTACTGGTCGATGGCCAGCTGCGCGCCGTTGATGATCGGCTCACCGAGGCCGGCGGCCGGGCCGGTCTGCGGGCCGAAGAAAGCCAGCGTCACGTCGCAGGCGGCGCTGTCGCTGCCGCCGCCACCGCCGCCGTCGCCACCGTCGTCGGTCGTACCACAGGCGCTCAGGGTGAGCCCTGCAGTGGCAATCAGTGCGGCGAGTGCGCGCACGTGCTTCTTGGAACGGGTCATGAATCCTCCGCAGAGCTGGGCCGCAGGCGTGAATCACACCACGGTCGTTGGTGGACCGAAACCTAGCACCAAGAACGCGGCGTGGGCATGACTCAGCAGAGGGGTATTTCGTTCGTTGCCGATTCGTGACGTACGGCGTAACGAACGCCTGCCCCCCGGGTTACGCCGCCGTCACCTGCTGGGCACCCCGTGCTCGACCACTCCCTCGGCCACCTGGCGCATCGAGAGCCGCAGATCCATGGCCGTGCGCTGGATCCAGCGGAAGGCCTCGGGCTCGCTCAGGCCCAGCTCTGCCTGCAGCATGCCCTTGGCCCGATCCATGGCCTTGCGGGTCTCCAGGCGCTCCGTGAGGTCGGCCACCTCGGCCTCCAGCGACTGCGTCTCAGCGAAGCGGCTGACCGCCATCGCGATGGCCGGCACGAGGTCCTGCTTGGTGAACGGCTTGACCAGGTAGGCCATGGCGCCGGCGTCGCGGGCCCGCTCGACCAGCTCGCGCTGGGAGAAGGCCGTCAGGATGACGACCGGCGCGATCCGCTCCTCCGCGATCCGCTCGGCTGCGGCGATGCCGTCGAGCACCGGCATCTTCACGTCCAGGATCACCAGGTCGGGGCGGAGCTCCAGCGCCAGCTCGATCGCCCGGGCGCCGTCGCCGGCCTGGCCGACGACGTCGTATCCCTCCTCGGCCAGCATCTCCGCGAGGTCCATCCGGATGAGGGCCTCGTCCTCGGCGATCACGACACGGGGCGAAGCGGGGGTCTCCGACGGAAGTGGGCACACACCCGCAGGCTATCGCCGCGCCGGGCCACTCCCCAGTCGAGGGTGCCTGCCGGGTCGGGTAGCGTTTGCGGTCGCCGAGCCCCGGTAGTCCAACGGCAGAGACAATGGTCTCAAACACCATCCAGTGTGAGTTCGAATCTCACCCGGGGCACCCGTGCTGGGTCGCTCGTCCGGCTGCCCGGGTGCTCGGGGGCCGTCGGTTGGGCAGAAACCGCACGTCCGGGGCCTAAAAACCTGCGGTTTGGGACCAAACGACAACCCCCACGCCGCACATCGGCAGCTCCTCCGCCGCACGGAGCCGCCGCAGCACACCGCGCTTCCACACCCACGATTGGGCAGAAACCGCACGTCCGGGGCCCGAAAACCTGCGGTTTGGGACCAAACGACAACCCCCACGCCGCACATCGGCAGCTCCCCCGCCGCACGGAGCCGCCGCAGCACACCGCGCTTCCACACCCACGATTGGGCAGAAACCGCACGCCCGGGGCCCGAAAACCTGCGGTTTGGGACCAAACGACCACCCCCACGCCGCACATCGCCCGCTCCCCCGCCCCACGGAGCCGCCGCAGCACACCGCGCTTCCACACCCTCGATTGGGCAGAAACCGCACGCCAGGGGCCCGAAAACCTGCGGTTTGGGACCAAACGACAGCCCCACGAGCCGACTGCCCGGCACCACGACGGCCCCGCCCGGGGAACCCCATGTGCCTCGGGCGGGACCGACTGCGCTCACACGGAGAGCCGGGGCGACGTACGGGGTGGTGGCGACGCCCACGACGCGCCCACGCCAGGTCAGTGGCGTCGGGTCACGCGTGGACCATCGACCAGGACCGGCAGGACATGAGGACTTTGCGGACCGTCCGGTCAGGTCAGCGGCGTCGGTAGGCCGGGGCG
Source organism: Nocardioides sp. LHG3406-4 (assembly GCF_049897745.1). Classification (NCBI taxonomy): domain Bacteria; kingdom Bacillati; phylum Actinomycetota; class Actinomycetes; order Propionibacteriales; family Nocardioidaceae; genus Nocardioides; species Nocardioides sp. LHG3406-4. Next base: position 626,977 of record NZ_JAFCWV010000002.1, on the reverse strand, counting down.
ACCTCGTTGATCGCGTCGCCCATCCGGTGGATGCGCAGCGCGTTGGTCGACCCGGGGATGCCGGGCGGGCTGCCCGCGATGATGACGACCCGGTCGCCCTCCTTGACGCGGCCGATCTGCAGCAGCGCCTCGTCGACCTGGCGCACCATCTCGTCAGTGTGCTCGACCGTCTGGGTCAGGAACGTCTCGACGCCCCAGGTGAGCGACAGCTGCGAGCGGACCACGGGCTCCGGGGTGAAGGCCAGCACCGGGATCGAGCCGCGGTAGCGAGCCAGCCGGCGGGCGGAGTCGCCGCTCTGGGTGAAGGCGACGAGGTACGACGCGTCGGTGCGCTCCGCGACCTCGGCGGCAGCCTTCGCGATAACGCCTCCGGGGGTGCGCGGCTGCCAGTCGATGGCGGCCATGCTCGGCAGGGCGTGGTCCTCGGTCGAGCTGATGATGCGGGCCATGGTGCGCACCGCCTCGAACGGGTAGGCACCCACGCTCGTCTCCCCCGAGAGCATCACCGCATCGGCACCGTCGAGCACGGCGTTCGCCACGTCACTGGCCTCCGCGCGCGTCGGGGCGGGGTTGCTGATCATCGACTCGAGCATCTGGGTCGCCACGATCACCGGCTTGGCGTTGCGGCGGGCCTTCTCGACGACGAGCTTCTGGAGGAACGGCACGTCCTCGAGGGGACACTCGACGCCGAGGTCGCCGCGGGCGACCATGAACCCGTCGAACGCGTTGACGATCTCGTCGATGTTGTTGATCGCCTGCGGCTTCTCGATCTTGGCGATCAGCGGGACCATCACCCCCTCCTCGCGCATCACGCGCCGGACGTCGTCGGCGTCGGCGGCCGACCGCACGAACGACAGGGCCACGAAGTCGACGCTCAGGCGCAGGGCGAACCGGAGGTCGTCGATGTCCTTCGCCGACACCGCCGGCACGGAGACCGCCACCCCGGGCAGGTTGATGCCCTTGTTGTTGCTGACCGGTCCGCCGACCATCACCTCGGTCGTGACGTCGGTGTCGCTGACCTCGATGACCTTCAGCCGGACCCGGCCGTCGTCGATGAGGATCGGGTCGCCGGGGGCGACGTCGCCGGGCAGCCCCTTGTACGTCGTCCCGCAGATGACTCCGTCACCCATCACGTCGCGGGTGGTGATGGTCCAGGTCTGGCCGACCTCGAGCTCGACCGGGCCGTCGGCGAACCTCTCGAGGCGGATCTTCGGCCCCTGCAGGTCGGCGAAGATGCCCACGCCGTGACCGGTCGCGTCGCTCGCCTCGCGCACGAGGCGGTAGCTGCGGGCATGGTCATCGTGGGAGCCGTGGCTCATGTTGAGCCGGGCGACATCCATGCCGGCGTCGACGAGGGTCCGGATCTGCTCGGGCGACGAGGTCGCCGGACCGAGGGTGCAGACGATCTTTGCTCTACGCACGCCGCGACCCTACTACTTGAACGATCCAATCCGAGTGGCTGCCGAGCCAGCCGGTCGAACGAGTCAGACGGTCAGCGGCCGAGCGGTCGGCGGGATCGGGACGGGCAGCGTCGTCGAGCCGGTGAGGTAGGTGTCGACGGCGGCCGCTGCGGCACGTCCTTCGGCGATGGCCCACACGATCAGCGACTGCCCACGACCGGCGTCGCCGGCCACGAAGACACCCGGCACGGACGCGGCGTACTGGCCGTCCCGCGCGACGTTGCCGCGCTCGTCCAGGTCGACCCCGAGCTGCTCGACCAGGCCCTCCCTCTCGGGACCAGTGAAGCCCATCGCGAACAGCACCAGCTCGGCCGGGATCTCCCGGTCGGTGCCCGGCACCGGCTGGAACCTCTCGTCGACGTCGACCACGCGCAGGGCGCGCACCCGGCCCTGCTCGTCGCCGAGGAACTCGGTGGTCGAGGTGGCGTAGACGCGACTCTGCACACCCAGTGAGGCGCCCTCCTCGTGGGCCGAGGACACCCGGAAGGTCATCGGGTACGACGGCCACGGCTGGCCCTCGGGCCGCTGCTCGGGGGGCCGGGCCATGATCTCGAGCTGGGTGATGGACGCGGCACCCTGACGGATCGAGGTGCCGAGGCAGTCGGCTCCCGTGTCGCCTCCGCCGATGATGACGACGTTGCGTCCCTCGGCGGTGATCTGGCCCTCGACCTCCTCGCCGAGCGAGACGCGGTTGGACTGCGGGAGGAACTCCATCGCCTGGTGGATGCCGTCGAGCTCGCGGCCGGGCACGTCGAGGTCGCGGCCCACGGTCGAGCCGGTGGCCAGCACCACGGCGTCGTACCGCTCGCGCAGCCGGGTGCCGGTCAGCTCGCCGGTGCCCACGCTCACGCCGGCGCGGAAGACGGTGCCCTCGCGGCGCATCTGCTCGAGCCGGCGGTCGAGGTGCTTCTTCTCCATCTTGAACTCGGGGATGCCGTAGCGGAGCAGGCCCCCGATCTTGTCGGCCCGCTCGTAGACCGCGACGGTGTGGCCCGCGCGGGTGAGCTGCTGGGCGGCGGCCAGGCCGGCCGGACCGGACCCGACGACGGCCACCGTCTTGCCGGAGAGCCACTCGGGCGGCTGGGGCCGGACGTAGCCGGACTCCCAGGCGCGGTCGATGATGGAGACCTCGACGTTCTTGATCGTGACGGGGTCCTGGTTGATGCCCAGCACGCAGGCGGTCTCGCACGGCGCCGGGCACAGCCGCCCGGTGAACTCCGGGAAGTTGTTGGTGGCGTGCAGCCGCTCGATGGCACCCTCCCAGTCGTCACGCCAGACCAGGTCGTTCCACTCCGGGATGATGTTGCCCAGCGGGCAGCCCTGGTGGCAGAACGGGATGCCGCAGTCCATGCAGCGACCCGCCTGGGTGCTGATGATCGGCAGCAGCGCACGGCCGATGCCGTCGGGGTAGACCTCGTTCCAGTCCTGGGTGCGCTCGGCGACGGCGCGACGCGAAGGCACCTCGCGGCCGTGCTTGAGGAATCCCTTGGGGTCAGCCATGAAGCACCTCCATGATCCGGGCCGCGGCCTCGTCCTCGGTCAGGCCCTCGGCGAGAGCCTCGGCGCGGGCCTCCAGGACCCTCTTGTAGTCGCTCGGCATCACCAGCGAGAACCGGGTGCGGGCAGCCGTCCAGTCGGCGAGCAGCCCGGCCGCGACGGTCGAGCCGGTCTCGTCGCGGTGGCGCTCGACGAGCTCGCGCAGCTCCTCCGCGCGCTCGTCGTCGAGCGGGGCCAGCCCGACGAGCTCGTGGTTGACCCGCTGCGGGTCGAGATCGAGCACGAAGGCGTAGCCGCCGGACATGCCTGCCGCGAAGTTGCGCCCCGTCGGTCCGAGTACGACGACGCGGCCACCGGTCATGTACTCGCACCCGTGGTCGCCGACGCTCTCGACCACGGCCGTGGCGCCGGAGTTGCGCACGCAGAACCGCTCGCCCACCCCGCCACGCAGGAAGATCTCCCCCGACGTGGCGCCGTACCCGATGGTGTTGCCGGCGATGACCTGCTCGTGCGCCTCGAAGGTGGCGCTGTCGTGCGGACGCACGACGATGAGGCCGCCGGAGAGTCCCTTGCCGACGTAGTCGTTGGCGTCGCCCACGAGTCGCAGGGTCACCCCGCGCGGCACGAACGCACCGAACGACTGGCCGGCCGAGCCGGTGAGGGTGAGGTCGATGGTCCCGTCGGGCAGGCCCGCACCCCGGTAGCGCTTGGTCACCTCGTGACCGAGCATCGTGCCGACGGTGCGGTTGACGTTGCGGACGGTCAGCTCGGCACGGACCTGCTCGCCGCGCTCGAGGGCGGGCGCCGCGAGCTCGATCAGGCGGTTGTCGAGCGCCTTGTCGAGCCCGTGGTCCTGGGACTTGGTCCGGTGCAGGTCCTGGTCGGCGAACTGGCCGCCGAACTCCTCGTTGAGGTTGACCTGGTGGAGGATCGGCGTCAGGTCGAGCCCGGTCGCCTTCCAGTGGTCGACGGCCCGGGTGACGTCGAGGACGCCCACCTGGCCGATCGCCTCGTCCAGGGTGCGGAACCCCAGCTCGGCGAGGATCTCGCGAACCTCCTCGGCGACGTACTCGAAGAAGTTCACGACGAACTCCGGCTTGCCGGTGAAGCGCTCGCGCAGAACGGGGTTCTGGGTGGCGACGCCGACCGGGCAGGTGTCGAGGTGGCAGACGCGCATCATGATGCAGCCGCTGACCACCAGTGGCGCGGTGGCGAAGCCGTACTCCTCAGCGCCGAGCAGGGCGGCGATCACCACGTCGCGTCCGGTCTTCAGCTGGCCGTCGGCCTGCACCACGATCCGGTCGCGCAGGCCGTTGAGCAGCAGCGTCTGCTGGGTCTCGGCCAGGCCGAGCTCCCAGGGACCGCCGGCGTGCTTGAGCGACGTCAGCGGGGAGGCGCCGGTGCCGCCGTCGTGGCCGGAGATGAGCACGACGTCGGCGTGCGCCTTGGAGACGCCCGCCGCGACCGTGCCGACCCCCACCTCGGCGACCAGCTTGACGTGCACCCGCGCCGCGGGGTTGGCGTTCTTGAGGTCGTGGATCAGCTGGGCGAGGTCCTCGATGGAGTAGATGTCGTGGTGCGGCGGCGGGCTGATCAGGCCCACGCCGGGCGTCGAGTGCCGGGTCTTGGCCACCCACGGGTAGACCTTGTGACCGGGCAGCTGGCCGCCCTCGCCCGGCTTCGCGCCCTGCGCCATCTTGATCTGGATGTCGTCGGCGTTGGTGAGGTACTCGCTGGTCACGCCGAACCGGCCCGACGCCACCTGCTTGATCGACGAGCGACGCTCGGGGTCGTGGAGGCGATCGGCGTCCTCGCCGCCCTCACCGGTGTTGGACTTGCCGCCCAGCCGGTTCATGGCGATCGCCAGGGTCTCGTGCGCCTCCTGGCTGATCGACCCGTAGGACATCGCGCCGGTCGAGAAGCGCTTGACGATCTCGGAGACCGGCTCGACCTCGTCGATGCTGATCGGCGTCCGCTCGCCCTCTTTGAACCGGAAGAGCCCACGCAGCGTCATCAGCCGCTCCGACTGCGCGTCGACCGTGGCGGTGTACTGCTTGAAGACGTCGTAGCGGCCGGAGCGGGTGGCGTGCTGGAGCCGGAAGACGGTCTCGGGGTCGAACAGGTGCGGCTCGCCCTCGCGGCGCCACTGGTACTCGCCGCCGATCGCCAGCTCGCGGTGCGCGGGGGCGATGCCACCGCGCGGGTACGCCGTGGCGTGCCGGCGGGCGACCTCCTCGGCGATCGTGTCGAGCTCGATGCCGCCGAGCTTGGACGTGGTGCCGGTGAAGTACTTGTCGACCACGCTCTGGGAGAGGCCGACGGCCTCGAAGATCTGCGCGCCGGTGTAGGACGCGACCGTGGAGACGCCCATCTTGGACATCACCTTCAAGACGCCCTTGCCGAGGCCCTTGACGAGGTTCCTGACCGCCACCTCGGGCTCGGCCTTGACGTAGTAGCCCTCCCGGGCGAGGTCTTCGACGGACTCCATGGCGAGGTAGGCGTTGACCGCGGCCGCGCCGTACCCGATCAGCAGGGCGACGTGGTGCACCTCGCGCACGTCACCGGCCTCGACGAGAAGGCCGACCTGGGTGCGGGTCTTCTCGCGGACCAGGTGGTGGTGCACGGCACCGGTGAGGAGCAGCGACGGGATCGGCGCCAGCTCTGCGGTGCAGTGCCGGTCGGAGAGCACGATGATGCGCGCTCCCCCGGCGATCGCCTCGGACACCTCGGCGCAGATCTCGTCGAGGCGCGAGGCCATCGCGGCGCCGCCGCCCTCGACCTCGTAGAGGCCGCGGGAGACGTGGGTGATGAAGCCGGGCATGTCGCCGTCGCGGTTGATGTGCCGGATCTTGGCGAGGTCGTCGTTGGAGATCACCGGGAACGGCAGCACGACCTGGCGGCACGACGCGGGCGTCGGGTCCAGCAGGTTGGCCTCCGGGCCGATGGTGCCCGAGAGCGAGGTCACGAGCTCCTCGCGGATGGCGTCGAGCGGCGGGTTCGTGACCTGCGCGAACAGCTGCGCGAAGTAGTCGAAGAGCAGTCGCGGCTTCTCCGACAACGCGGCGATCGGGGTGTCGGTGCCCATCGATCCCAGCGGCTCCGCGCCGGTGTTGGCCATCGGCGTGAGCAGGACGCGCAGCTCCTCCTCGGTGTAGCCGAAGACCTGCTGCCTGCGGGTGACCGAGGCGTGGGTGTGCACGATGTGCTCACGCTCGGGGATGTCGTCGAGATGGATCTGACCAGCGTGGAGCCACTCGTCGTAGGGGTTCTCGGCGGCGAGCTCGGCCTTGACCTCCTCGTCCTCGATGATCCGGTGCTCGTCGGTGTCGACGAGGAACATCCGGCCCGGCTGCAGCCGGCCCTTGCGCACGATGGTGGCCGGGTCGAGGTCGAGCACGCCGACCTCGGACGCCAGCACGACGAGGCCGTCGTCGGTCACCCAGTAGCGGGAGGGGCGGAGGCCGTTGCGGTCGAGCACCGCGCCGATCTGCGAGCCGTCGGTGAACACCACGCACGCGGGGCCGTCCCACGGCTCCATCAGGGCCGAGTGGAACTCGTAGAACGCCTTGCGGGCGGCGTCCATCTCGGTGTGGTTCTCCCAGGCCTCGGGGATCATCATCAGCACCGAGTGGGGCAGCGACCGGCCGCCCATGTGGAGCAGTTCGAGCACCTCGTCGAAGGACGCGGAGTCGGAGTGGCCGGGGGTGCAGATGGGGTAGAGCCGGTCGAGGTCGCCCGGGATCAGGTCGGAGTCGAGGAGCGCCTCACGGGCACGCATCCAGTTGCGGTTGCCCATGACGGTGTTGATCTCGCCGTTGTGGGCGATGAACCGGAACGGGTGGGCCAGCGGCCAGCTCGGGAACGTGTTGGTGGAGAAGCGGGAGTGCACCACGGCCAGGGCCGAGGCGATGCGCTCGTCGAGCAGGTCGGGGAAGAAGTTGTCGAGCTGATCGGTGGTGAGCATGCCCTTGTAGGCGAGCGTGCGCGACGACAGCGATGGGAAGTAGACGTCGGTCTCGTGCTCCGCGCGCTTGCGCAGGCAGAAGGCGAGGCGCTCGAGGGCCATGCCGGAGACCCGCTTGCCGTCACCCGCGACGAACAGCTGGATGAAGGCCGGCATCACTCCGCGCGCGGTGGCCCCCAGGATGCCGGGTTCGACCGGGACGTCGCGCCAACCGAGGACGGCGAGGCCCTCCTCGGCCGCGATCTCCTCGATGCGCTGGCGGGTCTTGGCCACCTGCTCGGCGTCGCCGGGGACGAACGCCGTACCGACGGCGTAGGAGTGCTGGGGCGGCAGCTCGAAGTCGACCACGCCGCGCAGGAACGCGTCGGGCACCTGCAGCAGGATGCCCGCGCCGTCGCCGGAGTTCACCTCGGCGCCCGCGGCACCACGGTGGTCGAGGTTGCGCAGGGCGGTCAGCGCCTTCGCCACGATGTCGTGGCTGGCCACACCCGTGAGCGTGGCGACGAAGGCCACACCACACGCGTCGTGCTCGTGGCGGGGGTCGTAGAGCCCCTGGGCTTGCGGGGTTGCCCAAGGTCCGGGTCGTGCCCCGGCTGCGGGCGGCGGGAACGCGTGCATGTGCATTCTCCCGTCGTCGTCTGCGCCCACGAGGTGGGCGAACTGGCTGGCCCGTGCCGGAGCAGGTTCCGGGCACGGGGTTCGGTGCAGGTCTGGCGGTGCTGCGCGGGACGACGTTGGCCCAAGCTGTTGCGCGGAAAGGCTAACACCCGGCAACGACCGGTGGGATCGCCGTTTCAGGCCTTGGAACGTTCGTGCCGCGCTCCTGAGACGGCGGTCCGGGGCCTATCAGCCCCGCTCGGCCGAACCCGTCTCACCGCTCCTCGGGCCGGGCCTCCGGCGTCGGTGAGGGTGCGTCCCCGCCTGCTCGTGGACCCGGCTCCGGCTCCACGCTGGTGAGGTCGGACCGGTCGGCGGCGACGTCGCCGCCAGCCTCAGCCGGCTCGTCGGCCTGCTCGGCACGCTCGGACCCCGCGACCGGGCGGCCGTCGGTGTAGACGACCTCCTCGCGGCCCGGACGGTTGCGCGTGGCCCACACGAAGTAGGCCAGGGCCAGCACGAACAGCACGATCGAGGTCCAGACGTTGAGCCGCAGGCCGAACACGTCGTTCATCTGGACGGTGTCGATGCGGAGGTACTCGATCCAGCCCCGGCCCGCTGTGTAGGCCATCACGTAGAGCGCGACGACCCGGCCGTGCCCGAGGCGGAACCTCCGGTCGGCCCAGACCACCACCGCGAACGCAGCGAGGTTCCAGATGAACTCGTAGAGGAACGTGGGGTGGAAGGTGGCGAAGTCGAGGTAGCCGGGCGGCCGGTGGGCCGCGTCGATCTCGAGGGCCCACGGCGCGTCCGTCGGGCGGCCGAAGAGCTCCTGGTTGAACCAGTTGCCCCACCTGCCCAGCGCCTGGCCGATGAGTACGGCGGGCGCGAGCGTGTCGAGCATCGGCAGCAGCTTGATGTGCTTGCGCCTGGCGCCGATCGCCGCGCCCAGCGCACCGAGCGCCACCGCGCCCCAGATGCCGAGGCCGCCGCGCCAGACGTAGAGCGCCGTGACCGGGTTGCGGTCCTCACCGAAGTAGAGGTGGTAGTCGGTGATCACGTGGTAGAGCCGGCCGCCGACCAGGCCGAACGGCACCATCCAGATGGCGAGGTCCTGCACGTCGCCGAAGGTGCCGCCGCGGGCCACCCAGCGACGCTCGGCGACCCAGATCGACAAGATGATCCCGACGATGATGCTGAGCGCGTAGCCGCGCAGCGGCACCGGGCCGAGGTTCCAGACGCCGTCGGACGGGCTGGGGATGAACGCGGCGTAGAGGTCGAGGGGCACGGTCAGGCTCCTTCGTCGAGCAAGGTCTTGATGTCGTCGGCGAACTCGGCAGCCGAGGTCTCCTCGGTCCACACAACGTGGGCCCGGTCGTCGGCGGTGATGCCGACGACCTGGGTGCCGTGCGCCACCTCGTAGCCGCCCGAGGGCAGCTTCTCACCCTTCTCGACGGCGATGGCGAGAGAGTCGGCGTTGGCGATGATCGTATCGAGGTCGCCGGTGAGCCCGACGAAGTCCGGGTCGAACCGGTCGACGAACCTGCGCACCTTCTCGCGGTCGTCGACCGCCGGATCGGTCGTGACGAAGACCACGTCGACCTCTGCACGCTGGGCGTCGTCGAGGCGAGTGACCGCGGAGGCGAGCGAGCTCATCACGATGCTGCAGATGTCGGGGCAGCTGGTGTAGCCGAAGAACACCAGCGTCAGCGGCTTGTCGGTGCTGTCGGCCAGGGAGTACGGCGACCCGTCGGTCGCGGTCAACGGCGCGGTGGGCACGGTGTAGGGCTGGTCGAGGCGCGCTCCGTGGAGGCCGTCCTCGTCGGGCGGCAGGACGACCTGGCCCGCTGCGCCGCACCCGCTCACCAGCAGGGCGGCGACGAGCAGGCCGAGCAGCGACCTAGGCACGGCGTACTCCCTCGGCCAGGTCGGTGGTGAGGTCCCTCAGGGCCTTCAGGGCGGCCTTCCGGTCGCCGGCGTGGTCGAGGACGGCGCGGACGAACGCGGAGCCGACGATCACGCCGTCGGCGTACGACGCGACCTCGGCTGCCTGGCGGCCGTTGGAGACGCCCAGACCCACGCACACCGGCAGCTCGGTCGTCGCGCGGGTGCGGGCCACCAGCGGACCGGCGAGATCGCTCGTGCTCGTGCGGGCGCCGGTGACCCCCATCACCGCGGTGGCGTAGACGAAGCCACGGCAGGCGGCGGTGGTCATCTTGATGCGCTCGTCTGTGGAGGACGGCGCTACCAGGAAGATCTTGTCGAGGTCGTGGACGTCGGCGGCGGCGATCCAGCCCTCGGCGCTGTCGGGGGTCAGGTCGGGAGTGATCAGCCCCGCTCCCCCGGCGTCGGCGAGGTCGGCGGCGAAGCGGTCGACGCCGTAGCGCTCGACGGGGTTCCAGTAGGTCATCACGACGGTGGGCACGCCCGTCGCGGCGACCGCCTCGACAGTGCGGAGCACGTCGGTGGTCCGGACGCCGCGGTCGAGCGCCTGCTGCGCCGCTGCCTGGATGGTCGGGCCGTCCATCACCGGGTCGCTGTAGGGCAGTCCGACCTCGATCACGTCACAGCCGGCGTCGACCATGCAGCGCATCGCCTCGATGGAGCCGTCGACGTCGGGGAAGCCGGCCGGCAGGTAGCCGACCAGCGCCGAGCGCCCCTCGGCCCGGGCGGCCTCGAAGGCACGCGAGACGCTCATACCGGCTCCTCCTCGGGCTCGCCGAGCCCGAAGTGCTCGATGGCGGTCCCCATGTCCTTGTCACCGCGACCGGACAGGTTGATCAGCACGGTCGCGTCGGGCCCCTTCTCGGCCGCCAGGCGCTCGGCCACCCGGAGCCCTCCGGCGATGGCGTGCGCGCTCTCGATCGCTGGGATGATGCCCTCGGTGCGGCTGAGCAGGGCCATCGCCTCCATCGCCTCGGCGTCGGTGACGGGCGTGTACGTCGCCCGGCCGATCGCCGCGAGGTGGGCGTGCTGGGGTCCGACGCCCGGGTAGTCGAGACCGGCTGAGATCGAGTGCGACTCCACGGTCTGGCCGTCGTCGTCCTGGAGCACGAAGGTGCGGGCCCCGTGGAGCACCCCACTGGCGCCGGCGTGGATGGTCGCCGCGTGCCGGCCGGTGTCGACTCCCTCGCCGCCGGGCTCGAAGCCGTGGATGGCGACGCCGTCGTCGTCGAGGAACGCGGTGAAGAGCCCGATGGCGTTGGAGCCGCCGCCCACGCACGCCGCGATCGCGTCCGGCAGCACGCCGTACTGCTCGAGGCACTGGGCGCGGGCCTCGTCGCCGATGCCGCGGCAGAAGTCGCGGACCATGCTCGGGAAGGGGTGCGGCCCGGCCGCGGTCCCGAAGAGGTAGGCGGTGTGGTCGACGGAGGCGACCCAGTCGCGCAGGGCCTCGTTGATGGCGTCCTTGAGGGTCGCGCTGCCGGAGTCGACCGGCACGACCTTCGCGCCGAGCAGCTGCATGCGGGCGACGTTGAGCGCCTGGCGCCGGGTGTCGACCGAGCCCATGTAGACGGTGCAGTCCATCCCGAAGTACGCCGCGGCGGTGGCGCTGGCGACGCCGTGCTGCCCGGCGCCGGTCTCGGCGATGACCCGGGTCTTGCCCATGCGGCGCGTCAGCAGGGCCTGCCCGAGCACGTTGCGGATCTTGTGGGCCCCGGTGTGGTTGAGGTCCTCGCGCTTGAGCAGGATGCGGGCGCCGACCAGCTTGCTGAGCCGCTCCGCGTAGTAGAGCCGGCTCGGCGTGCCGGCGTAGTCGGTGAGGATCGCGTCGAACTCCGCCACGAACTCCGGGTCGGCCATGGCGTCCTGCCACGCGGCCGTCAGCTCGTCGAGTGCGGCGACGAGGGCCTCCGGCATGAAGCGTCCGCCCCAGCGCACGCCGCCGGGCGCGCCGAAGTAGCCGAGCTCGTCGGCGTCGTAGGTGTGGGTCATGCCTGCACTCCTGTCATCTGCCGCACGGCCCGCTCGGGGTCGCCGTCGCGGACCAGGGCCTCGCCGACGAGAACGACGCGAGCCCCCTCGCCGACGAATCGCCGCACGTCGTCGGGGCCGCCGATGCCGGACTCGGCCACGAGGACGCGGTCGTCGGGGATCAGGGGGGCCAGCCGGCCGAACGCGTCCGCGTCGACGGCGAGGGTCTTGAGGTTGCGGGCGTTGACGCCGATCAGCTCGGCTCCCAGGTCGACCGCCCGCTCCGTCTCGGCCTCGTCGTGGACCTCGACCAGCACGGTCAGCCCGAGCTCGACCGCCTCGTCGTGGAGGCGGCGCAGGTCGTCGTGGCCGAGCGCGGCCACGATCAGCAGGGCCAGGTCGGCACCGGCGGCGCGGGCCTCGACGAGCTGGTAGCTCTCGACGATGAAGTCCTTGCGCAGCAGCGGCACGTCGACGGCGGCGCGGACCGCGCGCAGGTCGTCGAGGCTGCCGCCGAAGCGGCGCTTCTCGGTCAGCACGCTGATCGCCGCGGCGCCGCCGCGGGCATAGGCACCCGCGAGCGCGGCCGGGTCGGCGATGTCGGCAAGGTCCCCCTTGCTCGGACTCTTGCGCTTGACCTCGGCGATGACGCTGGACCCGGCGGCGCGGAACGCGGGCATCGGGTCACGGGGCGGTACGACGTCGGCGAGCGCGGCGCGCAGCTCGGTCACCGGGACCGAGGCACGGCGCTGCTCGAGGTCGTCGCGCACGCCGGCCACGATCTCGTCGAGCACGGACACGACTTGCCTCCAGACGGGCGGATGGGTGTGGGTCCAGCCTCTCACCCCGGCGGTCGGCGCCGACGCCGGGCTCACGGGCCGGAAGGCTGCTAGGACGCGAGCCAGCTGCCAGCAGGCAGGTTGCGCACGAGCATGAAGACGCCCGCCACAGCCGCGAGCGTCCACCACACCCACACCGGCGGGACGAGCGGTGCCATGGCGTCTCCCCCGTGCCAGCACGCGACCACGCGTCGCAACCACAGCAGGAGGATCGCCGGGAGGGCGACCATCAGCAGCAGGTTGCTGGAGAGCGCCGCCCCGACGTCGAGGTGCGTCAGGTCGTTGACCGCTCGCAGGCTGCCGCACATGGGGCAGTCGAAGCCGAGGAGCGCCGTCGGGCACCGGCCCCACGAGCCGCCGGCGTGCGGGTCGCGGACGTAGAGGGCTGCGGTCGCCAGCATCGCCAGACCGGCGGCGCCGAGGGGCGAGGCAAGCCGCCGGGCGCGGGACCGCTCGGTGTCGCGGCCCGCCAGGTCAGCGGGTGGGCTCGGTGGTGAGCTCATCTTTGTGGTCGGTCGCGTCGCCGTGCAGCCCCAGCTTGGCCATCACGAGGAACACCGGCAGTGCGACGGCGCCCAGGGCGAGACCGATCCAGAAGAGCGTCAGGTTGACCGGGCTGAGCATCAGCGCGATGCCACCCACGAGGAACCCGAGCATGGCCACGCCGACGGCCGTCCATGCCGCGGGGGTGTTGCCGTGGTTGTCAGCCATGAGGTGCTCCTGTGTTCCGGTCGGGTGCTGTGCTCGAGTCTAGGAGATCGGTCAGCCGGTGGGGTCGCGCCCCTCGTCGATGGCCTTCCACAGCTCCTGGCTCTCATCGCTCGCCGGGTCGGGCCGCTTCGGCTCACGGGATGCGGGGGCGTCGTACTTGCTGCCCATCTCGGGCCACGACCGCACGAACCGCACGGCGGCCACGGCCGCGGCGAGCGACAGCAGCGCCCCGACGACGGCCGCCCAGAACCACGCCGTCCAGGAGAACTCGGGCTCGGTGCCGACGAAGTCGCGAAGCGCCGTACGGAACTGGTCGTCGAGGGTGAACCAGCCCGCCACCACGGTCGCGGCCAGGCCGAGGGCCGTGAGCAGCGCCAGCCAGGTCACCACCCGGCGTACGCGGCCGCGGGTGACGAGTACGACGCCCCAGCAGGCGAGCAGAACCAGGGCCAGCGCGCCCGCCAGCGGCATCTGCCCGACGCCCGACTCGGCCATCAGCACCGAGGCGTAGGCAGAGCCCGGCTCGACGTCATCCGCCCCCGCGTGCAGCCACGCCTTCGTGCCCGCGACCGCGCTGAGCCCGGCACCGGCCAGGCCGAGCAGCACCACCGGTCCGAAGGTACGCCGGCGCTCAGCCACCCGCTGCTCCGTCGTCGAGCAGCACGTCGGCGTCGAAGCAGGTGCGGTCGCCGGTGTGGCAGGCGACCCCCACCTGGTCGACGGTGACGAGCAGGGTGTCCCCGTCGCAGTCGAGGCGCACCCCTCGCACGTGCTGGTGGTGGCCGGACGTGTCCCCCTTCACCCAGTACTCCTGGCGGCTGCGGCTCCAGTACGTCGCCCGGCCGGTCGTGAGGGTGCGCGCCAGCGCCTCGGCGTCCATCCAGCCGAGCATCAGCACCTCGCCGGTGCCCTGCTGCTGGACAACCGCCGGCACGAGCCCGTCGGGGTTGAACACCACGCGGGCGGCGATCGCTGGATCGAGTTCGGTCACGGGTCCAGTATCCCGCCGTGCCGGGAGCACCCGGGTACCGCCGTCTCAGCCCAGCTCGCCGAGCATCGCCTGGAGGCCCGTCGGGTAGAGCGGGATGTCGGCCGAGCAGCCTGGGTGCCAGCAACCGGGCGACTAGATGTGGGCGTTTTCGAGGCGGTGATCAGGGACCCGGTCCGTCATCCCAGCAGTCAACCAGCGCGGACGGGGTGCTTGGGTCGCGGAGGCTGCGTGGGGCGGGCGAGGACCACCATGTTGTCGGAGTAGGCGCCGGCCGCCGAGTCGTAGCTGCCGCCGCAGGTGATGAGCACCAGCAGCGGTCGGCCGCGGTCGGAGAACAACGATGCCAGCGCCGCCACACTGGTGCGGGGCTGGAGGAAGCGGTCGGTGACGACGTAGCCGAGTGCCTGGTCGTCGTCGGACAGCTCGACCTCGTCCCCGACGTCGAGCTCGGCCATCAGCGCGGAGAACCCCACGCCGAACCGCGCCGAGTCGAGGTGCCCGGCCAGCACCACGTTCCCGTACGGCGCCCCGGCCTGGGAGCCTCCGGTCCACCAGCCCATCCGGGCGGGGTCGGGCGGCAGGTCGAGGGTCTCGTCGACGCTCGTGCCCACCGGGTCGACGGGCGCGGTCTCGGGGTCGTGGGCATCGATGAACGTGACGGTCGTGGGTGAGAAGGGCCTGCGACCGGGATGCGCCGGTCGTGCGCGTCGCGCCGTCGGCGCCGACCGATGTCCGGGCTCGGGCTGCTCGGAGGAAGGAGGTGCGACCGGGGGGCTCGCCGGCAGCGGCAGCGCCGGACCGTCGGCTGCGACGGCCCGCGTCGATGCCGGATCCGGGTGGCTCGCCCCGAGCGACCAGACGCCGGCGCAGGCCATCACGACGCCACCCACCAGCAGGGCGAGCGTGCGGCCCATCAGTGGCGGCGCAGCCTTCGCATCCCCAGGGCCACCAGCGCGGCACCGCCGAGCAGGAGCCAGACGCCGGGCCGCGTCACGATCGGCGAGGTGGCGTCAGCGGCTGCAGCCATGCTGCCGTCGCCGGCGGGCACCGACGTTGGCACCGTCGCGTCCGTGCTCTGCACCGGAAGCACCTGCACGATCGCATCCATCGTCTGGTCGGCCGCTACCCCGACCGCGAAGACGCGAGTGAGGGCGCTGCCGGCGACCTCGAGGTCCACCGGGCCCAGCACCACCGGCCCGTCCGTCGCGGCCGGCACGATGTCGACGGGGTACACCCCGGTGGGGACCACGGCCGTGATCTCCTCCGCACTGGCCACGTCAGCCAGCAGCACCTCGCCGTTGACCCGGATGTCGGCAGGTGGCGCCGACGCCGTGTGCGCGACCGTGACGCGACCGCTGCCTGCCTTGACCGGCGCCAGGTCGTTCTCGAACGTGGTGAAGAGCGGCCGCCCGGTCGGGTCGACCGGGCGGTGGAGCACGACGTCGAGGCTCTCGCCCGACTCGACCTCCACCGTGGCGGTGACCTCGGCGCCGCCGGGGTCGGTGGCGGTGACGGTGTGGCTGCCGGCCGCCAGCTTGACGGGCCCGAGGATGTCCTTGGGACCGGCGGCGGCACTGAGCTCTTCGTCGTCGAGCGTGATCGACCACGTCGATCCGGTGACGCCCTGGATGACGAAGACGGAGGCTGCCGGCGGCGCCGAGCCCCCGGCCGCCGACGGAGCCGCTGACACAGGCGCAGACACGGTGGTCGCGACGACGGCGACGGCCAGCGCGGTGAGGATTCGGCGAACCTTCATGGAGCCCCCCTCATTGATGAGGGCTGGAGGCTACGTCAGCGCACCGGGGATACCATCCCCCATTTTGTCGACGTCGGGGGCGGGTCTCCGCGCGTACCTTGATGTTGTCCGCACTCGTCGCCGACCGGGTCACCGGAGGGATGCCATGGCATCAGAGGAGGTCGAGACCGAGGAGGCCGGCGACCTCGGCTGGCGCGGGCTGGTGGTCGTGGCTGCCACGCTGCTGACGGTGGCTGCCATGGCGCTCGCGATCCGGGCCTCCTTCTCCCGCGACGAGCCCGACCCGACGGGGCTGCCGGACATCGTCCCGATCGCCTCCCAAGCAGCCGTGGTCAAAGCGGCACCACGACTCGAGGTCGAGGTCGTGCCGCTGGCGTCAGGGGATGTCAACGTGACCGAGGTGCTCCGCACCAGCAAGCCCCTGCTGGCCCTGGAGCTGCGCCTGCCACCGTCGACCTCGTCACGCCCGCTGGGCACCGCGCCCCGGGTGCTCGACCTCGAGCTGGACGCGGGCGACGTCAGGATGTCCGTGCCGCCCGCGGGCGCCGCCGGTCCCTGGGAGGTCCGGCTCCCCGAGCCCAGCGTCGTGGTGACCTTGACCTACCGGCTGGTGGGTGCCACGACCCACAGTGCGGCGGCCGCGAAGCGTCGCGTCCTGGTGCACGTGCGGCCACTGGCCTCCGCTGCCGGTCCCCCTGATGCATCGGTGGTGATGGAGATTCGCGACGTCAGCGTTCACAACATCGTGTGCCCGGACCTTCCCGTCGAGGAGCAGCTGTGCGGCCGGGAGGACGGCGGGCTGTGGCGGACCACCACGATCCCGGCAGCCCAGTCGACGGTGGTGACCCAGATCGACCTGCCACGGGGCTGATCAGTGCGACTGCTGGGCCATCCACGACGCGTGCAGGCCGGCGTACACACCCTCGACCTGGACGAGCGCGGCATGCGGGCCGCGCTGGACGATCCGGCCGCGGTCGACCACGACCACCTCGTCGGCGGCCTCCGCCGTCGAGAGCCGGTGGGCGATGGTCACGCTGGTGCGGCCGCTCATCAGGCGTTCGAGGGCACGACCGATGCGCATCTCGAGGGCCGGGTCGACCGACGAGGTCGCCTCGTCGAGGACGAGCAGGTCGGGGTCGGCGAGGTGGGCCCGCAACAGCGCGACGAGCTGGCGCTCGCCGGCCGACAGGGACTCACCGCGCTGGCCGACCTTGGTCTCCAGCCCGCGCGGCAGCCCCGCGAGCCAGTCGGCCATGCCGAGCTCCTCGGCGCTCGCGAGGATCTCCGCCTCGGTGGCGTGCAGCCGGCCGTAGCGCACGTTGGCCGTGATGGTGTCGTCGAAGAGGAACCCCTCCTGCGGCACGAGTACGACGCTTGAGCGCAGGCTGGCCTGGCGCACCTCGCGCACGTCGATCCCGTCGAGCAGGACCGCGCCGTCGGTGGGGTCCATCAGCCGGGTGAGCAGCTTGGCGAAGGTCGACTTCCCGGAGCCGGTCTCGCCGACGATGGCGACGCGGGTGCCGGCCGCGATGTCCATGGTGACGTCCTGCAGCACCGGCGGCCCGCCCGGGTAGGAGAACTCCACCGCCTGGAAGGAGACGTCGATCGGGCCGCGCGGCAGGGCGCGCCCCTCCTCGCCGGGGTCGACCAGGTCGGCGGGCGTCTCGAGGATGCCGATGACCCGCCGCCACGACGCGATGGCGTTCTGGGCGTCGGTGAGGATCTGGGTGCCCATCTGGACAGGTCCCACGAACAACGTGACCAGGAACGCGAAGGCGAGGATCGTGCCGGGCGTCATGTCGGAGGTGAAGCCCAGCAGCACGCCCACCACCAGGACCCCTGCGTTGGCGAGTCCGGCGGAGATGCCGCCCAGCGAGAACGACACGACGGTGAACCTCTGGGCGCGGGTGCTGGCCGACTTGAACTCGTCGATCGCGTCGTCGATGCGCTGCTGGGTGCGCCCCTCCACGGCGTACGAGCGGACCACCGCGGCACCGACGACCGGCTCGGAGATCGCCGAGAGCAGCACGCCCACCTGCCGGCGTACGACGCTGTAGGCGTCGGACAGCTTGCGCTGGAAGTAGCGGATGGAGCCGAACAGCGGTGCGAAGGAGAGCCACACGACGAGCGCGAGCTGCCAGCTGTAGATGACCATGATCACCGTCGCCACGAGCATCTGGCCGACACTGACCACGAAGATCAGGCCGCCGAACACCAGGAACTGACTGACCTGGTCGACGTCGGTGGTGACCCGCGAGACCAGGGCACCCCGGCGCTCGGTGTTCTGGGTGAGCAGCGGGAGGTCGTGCACGTGCCGGAAGGCCTTGATCCGCAGCGTGGCCAGCCCCCGCTCGGAGGTGGTGAACAGCCGGCTGGTCATGAGGTACGACGCGGTGCTGGTCACGCCGATGGCGACCGCGCAGATCACGCCCATCCACACCACGAACGAGACGTCGGGGCCACCGGACCCGGCCAGCCCGCGGTCGAGGGTCTGCTGGACCGCCACCGGCACCACGATCTGGCCGAGGGAGGCCACCACGGCCAGCAGGAGCGTGACGCCGATGCCCTCGCGCAGCTCGGGAGAGAAGTGGACGCCACGGCGGATCGTCTCCATCGCGCCGATGTCCTCGCCCGACTCGACGAGGGTGCCGGCGTCGCGGCGCTCGGTGGTCACGGCGGTCATCAGCTGTCCTCCGCGGGAACGTGCTCGTAGGCATTGACGAGATGGGCGTAGCCGGGGCTCCGACGGAGCAGCTCGGCGTGCGTGCCGCGGTCGCGGACCCGGCCGTCCTCGAGGTGGACCACCTCGTCGGCGAGCGCGATCGTGGCCTTGCGGTAGGCGACCACGACCAGGGTGGTGTCACCGCCGGCGTTGCGCAGGCTGGCCAGGATGCGCGCCTCCACCTCCGGGTCGACCGCCGACGTGGCGTCGTCGAGGATGAGCAGGCGGGGGCGGCGGACGAGCGCACGGGCCAGTGAGATGCGTTGGCGCTGGCCTCCCGACAGGGACGTTCCGCGCTCACCCAGCATCGAGTCGAGGCCGTGCTCCAGGGCCGCCACGAAGCCGTCGGCCTGGGCGTCGCGCAGAGCGGCCCAGACGTCCTCGTCGGGGATGTCGGCGCCGAGTGTGACGTTGCCGCGGACGGTGTCGTCGAAGAGGAACGCCGTCTGCGGGACCGTGGCGACCGCCCGGGCGAGGGCTCCGGGGCGGAGCTCGCGGAGGTCCACCCCGTCGACGGTGATCGCGCCGGCGTCGGGGTCGACCAGCCGGGTCATCAGGTTGGTCAGCGTGCTCTTGCCGGAGGCCGTGGCACCCACGATGGCGACCGTGCGGCCGGGCTGGACGCTGAACGACAGATCCCGCAGGAGTGGCACGTCGTGGTCGTAGGAGTAGGCGAGGCCGTCGACCTCGAGGCGGGCGCCGCGGGCAACCGACGGGAGCACGGCGTCGCCGTACTCCATCGATCCGGTCGCGTCGATGACCGCCTTGGCCCTGCGGTAGCCCACGACGCTGCGCGGGAACTCGCCGAGGAGCCAGCCGATCGCCCGGATCGGGAAGGAGACGATGGTGAGCAGGTAGGCCACGGTGACCACGTCGCCGGCGTCTGTGGCCCCGCTCATCACCCGCTCGACGCCGACCGCGAGCACCACCAGGACGCCGAGGTTGGGCAGCGAGGCGAGGGTCGGGTCGAAGGCGGCGCGGATGCGGCCGGCGCGGACGTTGACGTCGCGCAGCTCGTGGGCCTTGGCGGTGAACCGGTCGGTCTCCTCGGTCTCGCGGCCGAGGGTCTTGACCACCATCGCGCCGTCGAAGGACTCGTGGGCGATCTCGCTGACCTCGGCGCGCAGGCCCTGGGCGCGGGTCATCAGCGGAGAGGCGAGCCGCTGGTAGGCGAGGTTGGCGACGACGACGGCCGGGAAGACGAGCAACCCGACGACCGCCATCACCACGTCGGCGAAGAGCATCTGCGCGATCGCGATGACCATCATGACGAGGGTGCCGAGCGCCATCGGCAGCGGCGCGATCGGGCCCCAGGCCGCCTCGACGTCGGAGTAGGCGTTGGAGAGCAGCTGCCCGGTCGGGTGGCGCTGGTGCCACTCCATCGGCAGGGAGAGGTACTGGCGAGTGACGGCGCGACGGGTGTGGGCCTGCATGCGGTACTGCATGACGCCGGCGCCGAGGCGGCGCGCCACGATGCCGACCGCGCGCAGGATGGCCACGCCGAGGAAGAGCCCGACGACCGCCCAGAGCATCCCGGTGCCGATCTCGCCGTCGCGGAAGGCGGGGATCACCACATGGTCGGTCGACCAGCCGAGCACCCACGCGTCGGCGACCGTCAGGACGGCGAACAGCACGCTGCCGAGCGTGGACAAGATGAAGATCGCCGGCTCACGGCGGATGCCCACAGCCAGCACGCGGAATCCGGCGCTCGTCGTGCCTCGTCGGTCGATCCTGCCTGCTGACCGAGCCGTCTGGTCACTCACTCGCGCGTCCGCCTCCCCGTTCCTTGTCGCCCGCAACCACCTGGCCGGGTCAGGCTATTCCCCGGCACCGACACTCACCGAATCGTTTGCCGCGTCCGGCCACGCCGCCGCGTCACGTACGTCGGTCAGGAAAGCCACGTCGATCCCTACGCAACCGCGACCGGGGCATCTAGCCTGTGGTGGCGGGGTGCCGTCCTGACCCCGGCGGCAGCGGACCCTCGGAGTCGCCCCGACCCGATCGCCCGACCCGACTCCGGGAGTCCCGCATGACCCGCACGCTCACGGTCTCGGTAGCTGCCCTCACCACCACCCTGACCGTGATGTCGGGGGCCTCCGTCCCCAGCGCCGAGGCGGCCCCCCGTCCGTCGCGGACCAAGACGTCAGCCACCTGGTCCGCGCGGTCGGCCGTCGCCGGCTCGCTGGTCACCGTCACGGGCACGGTCGGGGGCAGCGTCAAGGGCAGCGTCAAAGGCAGGGTCACGGGCGGGGTCACGGGCGGGGTCACGGGCAAGGTCCCCGGCGAGCGACGCGTCGTCCTCCAGCAGCGGACCGCCTCCGGGTGGCGCAGGGTCGACCAGGCCCGCTCATCGAGCGACGGCGCCTACTCGTTCGTGGTCCCGACGGACTGGCTCTACTCGAGCAAGATGAGAGTGCTCAGCACCCGCTCGAGAAGGGCGCGAGCCGATGCATCCAGTGCGAAGAGGATCACCGTGGAGCCGGGATACCAGCCCGCCGGCAGCCCGGGGGCCTGGCGCCCGATCCGGAGAAGTCCCCGCTACCGCATCAATCCCTGCCAGACGGTGAGGTACCGCCTCAACTCGACCCAGGGCCTTCCCGACCCCGAGACGGCGCAGCAGGCGTCCCAGGCGGCGCTCGGGGCGGTCACCATGGCATCCGGCGTGCGGTTCGAGTACGCCGGCACCACCGGCTACGTCCCGGGCGCCAAGGGACGCTGGCCCCGCCGGACCGACCTGGTGATCGCCTGGGCCAAGCCCTCGGAGACGCGCTGGCGGATCGGCGAGGGAGTCTCCGGGCGAGGCGGCGCGGTCGACTCGCGCTGGGCTCGCGACGCACGGGGGCGCAGGGTCGCCGAGATGTACCGCAGTGGAGTCGTCCTCGACGCGCTCGAGCCCGCCATCGACGCCACCAACACCATCCAGATCCTCCAGCACGAGCTCGGTCACGTGATGGGCCTCGGCCACGTGAACGACCCGCTCCAGCACATGAACGGCCACGGCGGCGGCTACGACGTACCGCCTCTGCAGTGGGGCGCCGGCGACCTCACCGGGTTCCGCAAGGTCGGGGTGATGGCCGGCTGCCTGCGCTGAGCCAGGACGTGCCTAGGTCCGCAACCGTGACAGGAAGGCGCGCGTGCGCTCCTCCTGCGGGTCGCCGAGAACCTGCGCGGGCGTGCCCGACTCGTGGATCGCACCGTCGTGCAGGAAGCAGACCGTGTCGGCGACGTCGCGCGCGAAGCCCATCTCGTGGGTGTTCAGCAGCATCGTCACCCCGTCGTCACGCAGCCCGGTCAGCAGGTCGAGCACCTCCCCCACCAGCTCGGGGTCGAGTGCGGACGTCACCTCGTCGAGGAGCATCAGGCGAGGGTTCGCCACCAGTGCGCGGGCGATCGCCACCCGCTGCTGCTGGCCGCCGGAGAGGTCGTCGGGTCGGGCGGCAGCCTTCTCTGCCAGCCCCACTCTCTCGAGCATCGCCCTGCCCCGCTTGTCGGCCTCGGCCTTCGCCACCCCGTGCACCTTGCGCAGCGCCAGCGTGACGTTGCCGAGCACGCTCAGGTGCGGGAACAGGTTGTAGGCCTGGAAGACCAGCCCCATCCGGGACCGCACCGCGTCGGCGTCCACACGCGGGTCGGAGACGTCTTCGCCCTCGAACGTGATGACGCCGTCGTCGACCGTCTCGAGCAGGTTCGCGCAGCGCAGCAGCGTCGACTTGCCCGACCCCGACGCGCCGATCAGCACCACGCACTGACCCGGCTCGACGGCCAGGTCGATGTCGCGCAGCACCACGTGCGGCCCGAAGGCCTTGCGCACCCCGCGCATCTCCAGCAGGGCCGTCGCCTCGGCCGGTGAGCTCGGTCGCTCGCTCACAGCACCCTTCGGTGAGCTCGGTCGCTCGCTCGTTCCTCGCTCGACTCCGTCGCTCACAGCATCCCCCCGGCCCCGTGGAACCCCTGCTTGCGCGCGAACCAGTCCGTGGCCCTGGCCATCGGGATCGTGAGGCAGATGAACAGCACCCCCGCGACGACGTACGGCGTGTAGTTGAAGTCCTCGGCCGTCTCGATCTGGGCCGCCCGGATCGCGTCCACGACGCCCAGCACGGCGATCAGGCCGGAGTCCTTCTGCAGCGACACCAGGTCGTTCATCAGCGGTGGCAGCACCCGGCGCCACGCCTGCGGCAGCACCACATGGCGCAGCGTCTGTCCGGTGCTCAGCCCCAGCGACCGGCCCGCCAGTCGCTGGGAGGGGTGGATCGACTCGATGCCCGCGCGGAAGACCTCCGCGACGTACGCCGAGTAGGAGAGCACGAGCGCCGTGCAGCCCCAGAAGAGCGCCGAGGTGGGCAGCCCCGACAGCTTCAGCGCCGGACCGCCGAACCCCAGGAGGAGGAGCAGGAGGAGCAGCGGCAGGCCGCGGAAGACGTCGACGTATGCCGTGCCGATGAGGCGCAGCGGGAAGGCGACCGGGCCGCGGATCGTGCGCATCACGGCGATCGTCAGGCTCAGCGCCAAGATCACGACGGCGCAGACCGCCATCACCCGGATGTTCAGCCACAGCCCGTCGAGGACGGCCGGGAACGAGTCGACCGCCTTGTCCCAGCTGAAGTAGGTCTCGTGGACCCGCTGCCAGCCGGGCGAGGTGACCACGGCCGCGGCCGCTCCCCCGACCAGCACCGTCGTGCTCGCCACGGCGATGAGCGCACTGCGCACCGACCGACGCCGGCGGTAGGCGTCCCGCTCGACCTGTACCGGGGAAGGCTGCCAGCCGTCGGTACCCGCGGTCATCGGGCGCCCATCAGGAGAGCTCGGGAGCGCCCTGCTGGGCCAGCCACTCCTCGGCGAGCTGGTCGAGGGTGCCGTCCTCGCGCAGCGTGTCGACGGCCTGGCTGACGCACGTGGTGAGCGGGCTGCCCTTGTCCAGCACCGCGCCGAACTGCTCCACGTCCCCGGACGCTGCGGGCAGCTGGCCGACGATCACGCCGTCGTCGAGCTGGGCCGCGGTCATGTAGTAGGCGGTGGGCAGGTCCACGACGATGCCGTCGATCTGGCCGTTCTCCAGTGCCTGGACGGCCTGGTCGTTGGTGTCGTACGCCGCGGCGTCCTGGGTGCTCTGGATCTGCTCGCTGATCGCGACGTAGCTGGTCGTCCCGACCTGGGCACCGAGCTTGGCGTCCTTCAGCTCGGCCAGGGACCCGGCGCCCTCGATGGGGCTGCCTTTCGTGGTGATCACGGTCTGGCGGACGTCGTAGTAGCCCGACGAGAAGTCGACGGCCTTGCGACGCTGGTCGGTGATCGAGACCTGGTTGAGGTCGAAGTCGAACTTCTTCTCCCCCGGGCTGACCACCGCGTTGAACGGCATGGTCACCCACTCGACCTCGTCCCTGGCGAAGCCGAGCTCCTCGGCGATCGCGAAGGCGACGGCGGACTCGTAGCCCTTGCCGTTGCTGGGGTCGCTGTCGACGAACCACGGCTCGTAGGCCGGGTCGTCGGTGGCGACGGTGAGCACACCGTCGGCGAACGTGTCGAGCTGGTCCTTGGCGCAGTCGGAGGCCGCCGTCTCGGTGGTCGTGGGCTCCTCCTCGTCCGTCGGGGCACCGCAGGCGGCGAGCAGGACGACGGAGACGGCGAGAGCGGCGAGACCAGCGGTGGCTGACGGGATCGTGGGCATGGCCAGATCCTAGGTGCCGGCCCCCGGTCGCGACTGCTCTTCGCCGCTGCTGAGACCGCTCAGCGAACGGGATGCCCCGACGCCGACAGTGCGTCCTTGACCTCCCCGATGCGCAGGGTGCCGAAGTGGAAGACCGTGGCGGCGAGTACGGCGTCGGCGCCGGCCTCGACCGCGGGGGCGAAGTGCTCGGTGCGCCCGGCGCCCCCGGAGGCGATGACGGGGATGCTCACCTCGCGACGTACGGCCCGGATCAGGTCCAGGTCGAAGCCGTCCTGGGTGCCGTCGGCGTCCATCGCGTTGAGCAGGATCTCACCGGCGCCCAGAGCCGCCGCGTGGGCAGCCCACTCGATGGCGTCGAGCCCGGCCGACCTGCGGCCGCCGTGCGTGGTGACCTCGAAGCCCGAGTCGGTGCCCGCGCGGCGCGCGTCGACCGACAGCACCAGCACCTGGTTGCCGAACCGGTCGGCGACCTCGCTGATCAGCTCGGGCCGGTGGATGGCGGCGGTGTTCATGGCGACCTTGTCGGCGCCGGCGCGCAGCAGTCGGTCGACGTCGTCCACCGACGACACTCCCCCGCCGACGGTCAGCGGGATGAAGACCTCCTCGGCGGTGCGCGACACGATCTCCATCGTGGTCGCGCGACCCTCGTGCGAGGCCGAGATGTCGAGGAAGGTGAGCTCGTCGGCACCCTCGGCGTCGTAGGCCCGGGCGAGCTCGACGGGATCGCCGGCGTCGCGGAGGTCCACGAAGTTGATGCCCTTGACCACCCGGCCGCCGTCGACGTCCAGGCACGGGATGACGCGTACGGCGAGGCTCACGTCGTCCGCTCCGGGAGGGTCAGGGCGAGCGCGTCCTCGAGGGTGAAACGGCCCTCGTAGAGCGCCGTCCCGACGATCGCGCCCTCGACGCCTTCGCCGACCAGACCCTGCAGCGCCTCGAGGTCGGCGAGCTCGGTGATCCCGCCCGAGGCGACGACCGGGCGGTCGGTGGCCGCACAGACGTCACGCAGCAGCTGGAGGTTCGGGCCCTGCAGCATGCCGTCCTTGTCGACGTCGGTGACGACGTAGCGGGCGCACCCCTCGGAGTCGAGGCGGGCCAGCACGTCGTAGAGGTCGCCGCCGTCGCGCGTCCAGCCACGGGCCGCCAGGGTGCGGCCGCGCACGTCGAGACCGACCGCGACCCGGTCGCCGTACGACGCGATGGCGGACGCGCACCACTCCGGGGACTCCAGGGCGGCGGTGCCGATGTTGACCCGACGGCAGCCGGTCGCCATCGCGGCCTCCAGCGACTCGTCGTCGCGGATCCCGCCGCTCATCTCGACCTTGATGTCGAGGGCTCCCACGATCCGCGCCTGGAGCTCCCGGTTCTGGCCGTGCCCGAAGGCCGCGTCGAGGTCGACGAGGTGGATCCACTCGGCGCCCGCGGCCTGCCAGCGCAGCGCCGCCTCGATCGGGTCGCCGAAGCGCTTCTCCGAGCCGTCGACTCCCTGGACGAGCTGGACGGCCTGACCGCCCTTGATGTCCACCGCGGGCAGGAGTTCGAGGTAGTCGCTCATGGAGCCGATCCTAGAAGTCGGGCGCCTGGCCGGTGACCGGCCGCGTGGACGCGAGACGGAGCGCGAGCGCTCCGTCCCGGTTCAGCGCCAGGTGGGGGCGACCTCGCGCGCGTAGCGGCGGCCGAACACCCTCGACATCACGGCCACGACCGGCCCGGGGATGGTCGCCCGCAACGAGGCGAGCTCCCGCTCGCTCGCGCCGTCCTGCATCCAGGCCAGGGCGCTGCCGGCGTCCGCCAGCGCCGCGGGCCGGAGCCTCTTGGCCACGGCCTTCCACTCCGGGTCGTCCTCGAACTGCGCGACGAGGGGCTCGACGTCCTGCTCCTCGTGCTCGAGGTGGCTGTTGATGACCAGGCTGGACCGGGACACGACGTCGGCCGCTGCGTGGGCGCGCACCGCGGTCGGCTCGCCGACGACCTCGTCGATCGCGCGACTCGCGTCGGCGAGCGCGTCCCTCATGGCGGCATGTTCCCCCTCCATGGTGCCCATCAGCTCGGCGTCCAGGCCGCGGGAGAGCAGGAAGGGCCACACCAGCTCGTCCTCCGACTCGTGGTGGTGGGTCAGCTCTCGGACCAGGTTGCGCCAGGCACCCTGCAGCTGCCTTGCGCGAGCCCGGTCACCCTCGGGCAGGGCGCGCAGTGCGCGCTCGGTGCGTGCCACGTCACGGCGTACGGCAGCGTGGATGATCTGGTTCATGCTCATCGTGGCCATGCACGGAAGTTAGCCAGCCGCCCGCGCCGACGCGACCCCCATTTGGCTCAGAGTCAGCGGCGACGGGGAAACATCAACGTGTAGAAGACGGGAGCGCCCAGGACGGTCACCATGGCGGCCAGCACCTGAAGCCGCAGGTCGGACCAGATGAACCAGATCATCAGGTTCAGGAGCACCAGCCCGGCGAAGAACATCGTCGTCTGCTGCCTGCGACGGCGGGCGAGGGTGCCCATCTGCCGGCTGTGGCCGCGGTCGGGCGCCCACCCGGTCAGCCGCCTCTTGCGGGCGGCACTGCGGGCGCGGCGCTCCTCCTCGGCCGCCCGGGCGGCCGACCTGATGGCCGCCTCCCGCTCGCGCTCCTCGCGCCGGCGGGCCCGCTCCTTGCTCACCGGGGGCTCACTGGGGGCTCACTGAGGTCTCAGACCCGTCACCCAGTTGCGCAGCAGCGCGGCCCCCGCGTCGCCGGACTTCTCGGGGTGGAACTGGGTGGCCGTCAGCGGGCCGTTCTCGACCGCCGCCACGAACCGGTCCCCGCCGTGCTCGGCCCACGTCACGAGCGGGGCGCGGGTGCGGTCGTTGGTCACCAGCGTCCAGTCGCGGACGGCGTAGGAGTGCACGAAGTAGAACCGCTCCCCCTCGATGCCCGCGAATACGGACGTGCCGTCGGGGACCTCGACGGTGTTCCAGCCCATGTGGGGTACGACGGGCGCCTGGAGCCGCTCTACCGTGCCGGGCCACTCACCGCAGCCCTCGCTGGTCACGCCGTGCTCGACGCCGGTCTCGAAGAGCACCTGCATGCCGACGCAGATGCCGAGCACGGGCCGGCCGCCGGCCAGCCGTCGGCCGATCACCTCGTGGCCGCGGACCGCGCGGAGGCCCGCCATGCAGGCGGCGAACGCGCCCACCCCGGGCACGACGAGCCCGTCGGCGTCCTGCGCTGCCGCCCGGTCGGCGGTGAGGGTGACGTCGGCGCCGGCGCGCTCGAGCGCGCGGACCACGGAACGGACGTTGCCCGACCCGTAGTCGAGCACGACGACGGTGGGCTGCTTCTCGGCCACGGTCAGAGCGTGCCCTTGGTCGAGGGCACGCCGGGCTCGCGCGGGTCGAGCGCGACCGCGTCGCGCAGCGCCCGGGCCACCGCCTTGAACTGCGCCTCCACGACGTGGTGCGGGTCGCGGCCGCCCAGCACCCGCACGTGCAGCGCGAGGTGGGCGTGGAAGGCCAGGGTCTCGAAGACGTGACGGGTCAGCGAACCCTGGTAGGCGGCGCCGCCCGGCTCGCCGCCGCCACCGATGGCGACGTACTCCTGGCCGGCGGGCTCGCCGGTGTGCACGCAGTAGGGCCGGCCGGACACGTCGACGACGGCCTGCACCAGCGCCTCGTCGAGCGGCACGGTGGCGTCGCCGAACCGACGGATGCCCTGCTTGTCGCCGAGCGCCTCGCGCAGCGCCTGGCCCAGCACGATCGCGGTGTCCTCGACGGTGTGGTGGGCGTCGATGTGCGTGTCGCCGCTGCTGCGCACCTCGAGGTCGATGAGCGAGTGCCGCGAGAACGCGGTGAGCATGTGGTCGTAGAACCCGACTCCGGTCGAGACGTCGCTGCGCCCGGTGCCGTCGAGGTCGATCGAGACGTGGACCTTCGACTCGTGGGTCGTCCGGTCCAGCCTGGCGGTGCGGCTCATGCTGCCTGCTCCTTCATCACGTCGACCAGTGCGTCCTTGAATGCGTTCATCTCGGCCGGCGTGCCGATCGAGACCCGCAGCCACCCGTCCGGCCCGGTCTCGCGGATCAGCACACCGCGGTCGAGCAGACCCTGCCAGACCGCGCGCCGATCGGCGAACGTGCCGAAGAGCGCGAAGTTGGCGTCGGAGTCGGCCACCACCAGGCCCTGGGCGCGCAGCCAGTCGACCGTCGCGTCACGCTCGGCGCGCAGGTCGGCCACCCGTGCCAGCAGGGCGGGCGCATGCCGCAGCGCCGCCAGCGCCGTCGCCTGGGTGACCGCGGAGAGGTGGTAGGGCAGCCGCACGACCCGGATCGCGTCGCAGATCTCCGGGGCGGCGGCGAGGTAGCCCAGCCGAGCCCCGGCCAGCGCGAAGGCCTTGCTCATCGTGCGCGAGACGACCAGGTTGCGGTGGCGGGGCAGCAGGTCGAGCGCGCTCGGCACCCCGGGACGCCGGAACTCGCCGTACGCCTCGTCGACGACCACGACCCCGTCGCCGGCCGCCTCGCAGAGCATCGACACCTCCTCGGGAGGCAGCGCGGTCCCGGTCGGGTTGTTGGGCGAGGGCAGGAGCACGACGGCCGGGCGGTGGGCGAGCACCAGCTCGCGGGCGGCCGCCGCATCGAGCGAGAAGTCCTCCTCGCGGCGCCCGACGACCCACTCGGTCATGGCGTCGCGGGCGTACTCCGGATACATCGAGTACGTCGGCGCGAAGCTCAGCGCGCAGCGGCCCGGGCCACCGAAGGCCTGCAGCAGCTGCAGCATCACCTCGTTGGAGCCGTTGGCGGCCCACACCTGCTCGGCCGCCACCGGGTGCGTGCTGTCGCCGCTGAGGTAGCCGGCCAGTGCCTCGCGCAGCGCGGTGAACTCGCGGTCGGGATAGCGGTTGAGGGTGGTCGCGGCCTCCGCCACGGCGGCGGCGATGTCTGCGACGCAGTCCGCCGGCGGCGGGTAGGGGTTCTCGTTGACGTTGAGCTGCACGGGTACGTCGAGCTGCGGCGCGCCGTACGGCTGGATGCCGCGCAGCTCCTCGCGGAGCGGGGGGAAGGTCATCGCTCGAACCGCACCGTCACGGCGGCACCGTGGCCGGGCAAGTCCTCGGCCGCGGCGAGCGTGACGACGTGGTCGGCGACCTCGGCCAGCGCGGCGCGGGAGTAGTCGACGACGTGCATCGCCTTGAGGAAGGACCGCACCGACAGCCCGCTGGAGTGGCAGGCGCATCCGGCGGTCGGCAGCACGTGGTTGGAGCCGGCGCAGTAGTCGCCCAGCGACACCGGCGCGAAGGGGCCCACGAACACCGCCCCGGCGTTGCGCACCTGGGCGGCCAGCGACGACGCGTCGATCGTGTGGATCTCGAGGTGCTCGGCCGCGTAGGCGTTGACGACCTCGAGCCCCTGCTCCATGTCGTCGACCATGACGATGCCCGACTGCTGCCCGCCGAGGGAGACCTGGATGCGCTCAGTGTGGCGGGTGGCGAAGACCTGCTTGTCGAGCTCGGCCTCGACCTCGCCGGCGAGGCGCTCGGAGTCGGTGACGAGCACGGCGGCCGCCAGCGGGTCGTGCTCGGCCTGGCTGAGGAGGTCCGCAGCGACGTACGACGCCTCCGCGGAGTCGTCGGCCAGGATCGCGATCTCCGTGGGTCCGGCCTCGGAGTCGATGCCGACCACACCCTTGAGCAGCCGCTTGGCGGCGACCACGTGGATGCTGCCCGGGCCGGTCACCAGGTCGACGGGGCGACAGGGGCCGGCGCCGTACGCGAACATCGCGATCGCCTGGGCGCCGCCGACGGCGTAGACCTCGTCGACGCCGAGGAGCGCGCAGGCGGCGAGGATCGCCGGCTCGGGGAGCCCGCCGTTGCTCTTCTGCGGCGGGCTCGAGAGCGCCATCGACCGGACGCCGGCGACCTGGGCCGGGACGACGTTCATCAGCACGCTGGAGACCAGGGGTGCCAGCCCACCGGGCACGTAGAGGCCGACCCGGTCGACCGGGACCATCCGGTGGGTGACGGTGGCCCCGTCGGACAGCCGGGTCACGACGTCGCGCTCGAGCTCGGCCTCGCAGGTCAGCCGGAGCCGGCGGATCGACTCGTCGAGGGCGGCGCGGACGGCCGGGTCGAGGTCGGCCAGCGCCTGCGTGAGCGCCTCCTCGGGGACCCGGATGTCGTGCTGCTCGATGCCGTCGAAGCGCTGTGTCAGCTCCACGATCGCGTCGACCCCTCGGGCCCGCACCGCGTCGCAGGTCGGCCGCACCTGATGGGTCGCTGCCTCCACGTCGAAGTCGGCGCGCGGCACGGCGGACCGGTAGTCGACGGGCCTGCCAGGGCTGGCAGTGCCACGGAGGTCGATGCGGCGGATCATGGGGTGATTCTAGGTGGGTACGGCGCCCCGGCCCGCGCCGCCGTCCGCCGGTCGGGCGAGGCTGCACGTGCCGTGCCCGGTGCGGGGCTAGTGTCGGAGCGTGAGCGACCCGCAGCCCACCTTGCCGATGTTCCCGCTGAACACCGTGATCTTCCCGGGCGTGCAGGTGCCTCTGCACGTCTTCGAGGACCGCTACCGGGCGCTGATCCACCACCTCCTGCGCGAACCCGACCCGGAGCACCGCCTGTTCGGGTCGGTCGCCATCCGCGAGGGCTACGAGGTCGGCGACCACGGCGCCCAGTCGCTCTACCGGGTCGGCTGCCGGCTGCAGCTGGGCGAGGTCGAGGCCAACGCCGACGGCACGTTCGACATCGTGGCCCTCGGCCGGGACCGGATCCGCCTCGACGGCCTGGAGACCGACGGCGAGTTCCCCGCCGGCCGCGTCAGCGACTACCCCGAGCCCGACGCCGATGTCGACGCCGAGATCACCGACCGCGCTCGCGCGGTCTTCACCGCCTACCGGGCCCGGGTGAGCGAGTTCCGCGGCGACCCGTTCGCCGGCAGGCTCCCCCGCGACCCCCTCTACCTGTCCTGGACCCTCGCCGCCCTGGCGCCGCTGCCGATGGCGGAGCGGCAGAGCCTCCTGGAGGCCGAGGACCCGCAGGAGCGGCTGATCCTGGTGACCGACCTGCTGCGCGCCGAGCTGCGGGCGATGAACGCGATCCCGTCGCTGCCGGCCACCGACGTGGCGCGGACCCGCTGGTCACCGAACTGACGCGCACAGCCTCCCCATGGCCTGCCGGCGGTGAGCCAGCCACATTCCGGGACGAGGCGAATGTGGCTGGCGCACCGCTCGGGATGACCAACGCGGACGGGCTCAGTCGGTGGTGAGCTTGACCAGGCCGTGCGAGACGCCGTCCTCGACCCAACCCGAGATGCCGAACGCCGAGAGCGGCTCGACGTTCTCGGCGATGCTCGGGTCGTCGCCGGAAAGGGACTTCAGCCAGTCGCCGTTGGCGTCGAAGTTGACGAACAGCAGGGCGCCGGCCTTGTCGGACTCCTCGATGACGTCCTGGTAGGCCTCCGTGCTGCCGAGCCCGCCGTCCTCGGCGAGCTTGGCCCGGTAGTCGGCGTTGGGGCCCACCGCGAGGTAGTCACCCTTGGCCTCGGTCTCGAGCAGGGACGCCTGCTCCCCGAGCTGCGGCGTGATCTTGGCGAGGACCGCCTCGATCTCGTCGGGGTCGCCCTTGATCTTCACGCCGACCGGGATGTCGGCCGGGCCGCCGCCGTTGAAGATCGCCTCGGGGTCGATGTCGCTGCCGACGGCGATCGCCACCGAGTCGCCGACGAGCGTCTCGGCGTCCTCGGGGAAGCTCAGGCCGGTCTGCGCCTCCAGGTCGGCGATCATCGACTCGACGTCGACCTCGCTGCCGGACATGGACGAGAACCGGTCGATCGCGCTGGAGAACCAGTCGTCCGCGAAGCCCACGCCGACGGCGGCGAGGGTGTCCTCGGGCAGGGTCTCCACCGCGTCGCCGCCGCGGTCGCTGCCGGACAGCGTGTCGGCCTGCTTGCCGACGTCCCCGGCGACCTCGAACTCCAGCGCCCCGTCGTCGAACCGGATCGTCGCCGCAGCGCCCTCGAAGTCCTTGAGCGCGTCGGTGACCTCCGGCGGGACGGACGGCGCCGGGGTTTCGGCGTCGGTCGCCCCCATGTCGCCGTACATCTCGTCGATCTCGTCGTCGGTGAAGCCCATCTCGATCAGCTCATCGCGCGGCACGGGCGGCGCCTCGGCCTCGGAGTCGACGCCGGACAGGGCGCCGACCTGGTCCTCGAGCGTGCCGAGCTGTGAGGCGAAGTACTCACCGGCGGCCGGGGCGGCGTACATGCTGACGATCCCGGCGTCTCCCGCCTCGTCGATCCACCG
Source organism: Nocardioides sp. LHG3406-4 (assembly GCF_049897745.1). NCBI lineage: Bacteria > Bacillati > Actinomycetota > Actinomycetes > Propionibacteriales > Nocardioidaceae > Nocardioides > Nocardioides sp. LHG3406-4. The sequence continues at coordinate 594,591 of NZ_JAFCWV010000002.1, read as the reverse complement.
CTTGTAGGACTCGTCGTCCGCGAGCGACTTGTCGGCGGCCGCATCCACGACCTGGCCGGCGATCTCGTCGGTCTCGGCGAGGATCGCCCAGTCACCTTCGATCTTGTAGCCGCCGGTGGGGGCGCCGTCGCCGCCCTCCTCGGTGGTGGCGGACTCCCCGCACTCCTGGAGCTTCGCGAAGCCGTCCTCGGCCTTGCCGGCGTCCTTGACCTCGATCACCCCGACGGGGTGCGGCTGGTCGTCGCCGGTGTCGACGGCGGCGAACGCCATCCGGTCACCCAGCCACGGCTTGACGTCCTGGTCGTAGTCGATCGACTCGCAGGCTCCGGACTTCTGGAGCTCCTCGAAGAACCGCTTGCGGAGGTCGTCGTCGGTCTGGAGGCCGACCTCGTCACGGAACGCCGGGAACTTCCGCAGCGTCTTGAGGGCCTCGATCTTCTGGCTGCCGCTGGGGTCGAGGTTGATCGAGGCGTAGCCGACGGTGCCGGCCGGGAGGGCCTCGGCCGCCTGGGCGCCCGCGCTCATGAACGTCGAGATGCCGTAGGCGGCTCCGCCGACGACGACGAGGCCACCGAGGACGGCACCGGCGATGATGGCCTTCTTCTTGCCGCCTCCGGAGGACCCGGCGGGAGCGGGGCCGACCGGCTGACCACTGCCACTGGCGAGGTACTCGGGCTGACCGTAGCCCGGCTGGCCGTACGGCGGCTGCCCTTGTGGCGGCTGGCCGTACGGCGGCTGCCCCTGCGGCGGCTGGCCGTACGGGGGCTGCCCCTGTGGCGGCTGGCCCTGCGGATCCTGCGGGCCTTGCGGGCCCTGCGGCGGAAACTGATCGGACACGGTGACTCCCCCTGACGATGGGACGACAAGGGCCGTCCCGGCGCGAACACGTTGGGGGCAGCCTACCCGCGCGGACCCACTGTCAATCCCTCGATGGACGCCGAGGTGCGAGCCCCAGCAGCAGCCCCGCGAACGCCAGCAGGGCACCTGCCGGGAACGCCACGAACGCGGCCGAGTCGAGGGCGTAGGGGCGTGGGTGGAGGCCGGCGCCGCCGACTCGCAGGTCGCCCGGGATCGCGGTCAGGTCGTCGGCCCCCGCGGCGAGCGTGGCCGGGTCGGGCGGGCCCAGGTCGTGGCCGACGTGGAACATCAGCCACCCGGCCAGGAGGGCGCCCAGCGTGACCGTCACCAGGCTGGCGACCTCGCCGTCGCGGGTGAGCAGCGCAGTGCCGGCCCCGAGCACGATGCCGCCCGCGGCCGCGATGAGGATGTACCAGCCGGTGCCGGAGAACTCGGTCGGGAGGCCGTTCTCGTCGAGCACCCAGTGTCCGCGGTAGGCAACCCCGGAGGGCGGGGTCCACACCCATTCCCACACGACACCGGCCAGCGCACCCAGCGCAGCAGCGAGGAGCAGCACGACCACGGCGCGCAGCAGCCACCGCGAGACCTGCCCGCGGGGCCTGGTCAGCCTGGTCAGCTGGCCAGGCATCCGGGTCCCAGGAGCTGCTTCAGGTCGGCGACGAGGGCAGGCGAGGGGGTGACCCGCAGCCGCTCGTCGAGGCGCATCACGGTCGTGGAGGCCCGGGTCATCAGCCGCAGCTGCACCTCGGTCACGCCGGGATGGGTGGCCAGCACCTCGCGCAGCTGGTCGACGGTGGCGGCGGTGCATCGCGTGGCGGGCATCGAGATGACGACAGGCCCGGATGGCCCGTCGGACAGGTCGGGCTTGGTGACCTCCTGGCCGCGAAGCTCGGGCTGGTCCTTGTCGCGGGACAGCTGGCCCTTGACCCGGATGATCGCGTCCTCGACGAGGTACGGCGATGCCAGTTGGTAGGAGCTCGGGAAGAGCAGCACCTCGATGGCGCCGTCGAGGTCCTCCAGCGTGACGGTGGCCCAGGCGTCACCACGCTTGGTGATCTTGCGCTGCACAGACGTGATCAGGCCGCTGATCGTGAGTGTGCTGCCGTGCGCTCGCTCCTCGTCGAGCATCAGCTGCCCGATGGTGCAGTCGGTGCCGCTGGAGAGAACGTGCTCGAGGCCGTTGAGCGGGTGGTCGGACACGTACAGCCCGAGCATCTCGCGCTCGTGGCCGAGGAGGGTCATCTTGTCCCACTCCTCGATGTCGGGCACCGGCACCGACACCCCGAAGCCCTGCTCGGCCTCGTCGAGCCCGCCGAAGAGGGAGTCCTGGCCGATGGCCTCGTTCTTCTTGATGTCGATGTACTGGTCGACGGCCGACTCGTGCACCGCCACCAGCGCCCGGCGCTTGTGCTTCATGTCGTCGAAGGCGCCGGCCTTGACCAGCGACTCGATCACCCGCTTGTTGCAGACCAGCGCGGGCACCTTCTCCATGAAGTCGTTGAAGTCGGTGTAGCGGCCCTTCTCGGTGCGCGCCGCGACGATGCCCTCGACCACGTTGTGCCCGACGTTGCGGATGGCGGTGAGCCCGAAGCGGATGTCGTTGCCGACGGGGGTGAAGTCGGACGCCGACTCGTTGACGTCGGGCGGGAGCACCTGGATCTTCATCCGGCGGCACTCGTTGAGGTAGATCGCCGACTTGTCCTTGTCGTCGCGGGTCGAGGTGAGCAGGGCGGCCATGTACTCGGCCCGGAAGTTGGCCTTGAGGTAGGCGGTCCAGTAGGACACCAGGCCGTACGCCGCGGAGTGCGCCTTGTTGAAGGCGTAGTCGGAGAACGGCAGCAGGGTGTCCCAGAGCGTCGTGACGGCAGACATGGAGTAGCCGCGCTCGACCATGCCGGCGGAGAAGCCCTCGAACTGCTTGTCGAGCTCCGCCTTCTTCTTCTTGCCCATCGCGCGGCGGAGGATGTCGGCCTGGCCCAGGCTGTAGCCGGCGAGCTTCTGCGCGATCGCCATGACCTGCTCCTGGTAGACGATCAGGCCGTAGGTCTCCCCCAGGATCTCCGCCAGCGGCTCCTCGAGCTCGGGGTGGATCGGCGTGACCGGCTCGCGCCCGGTCTTGCGGCGGGCGTACTTGTTGTGGGAGTCGGCGCCCATCGGGCCGGGGCGGTAGAGCGCACCCACGGCCGAGATGTCCTCGAACTTGTCGGGTCGCATCGAGCGCAGCAGCGCGCGCATCGGCCCGCCGTCGAGCTGGAAGACCCCGAGCGTGTCACCGCGCTGGAGAAGCCTGTAGGTCGCCTCGTCGGTGAGCTCGAGCTCCTCGAGCACCACGGTCTCGCCGCGGTTCGCCTCGATGTTCTTGATGGCGTCGTCGAGGACGGTGAGGTTGCGCAGCCCCAGGAAGTCCATCTTGATGAGGCCGAGCGCCTCACACGTCGGGTAGTCGAACTGGGTGATCATCGCGCCGTCGGCGGGCCGCTTGAGCATCGGGATGATGTCGAGCAGCGGCTCGCTCGACATGATCACGCCTGCGGCGTGGACGCCCCACTGGCGCTTGAGGCCCTCGATCCCGATGGCGGTGTCCACCACGCGCTTGACGTCGTGGTCGCCGTCGTAGAGGGCGCGGAACTCGCCGCCCTCGCCGTAGCGCTTGTGGTTGGGGTCGAAGATGTCCTTGAGCGGGACGTCCTTGCCCATCACCGACGACGGCATCGCCTTGGTGACGCGGTCGCCCATGGAGAACGGGTAGGCCAGGATCCGCGAGGAGTCCTTGACGGCCTGCTTGGCCTTGATGGTGCCGTAGGTGACGATCATCGACACGCGGTCGTCGCCGTACTTGTCGGAGACGTAGCGGATGACCTCGCCGCGCCGGCGCTCGTCGAAGTCGATGTCGAAGTCGGGCATCGAGACGCGGTCGGGGTTGAGGAAGCGCTCGAAGAGCAGGCCGTGCACGAGTGGGTCGAGGTCGGTGATGCGCATGGCGTAGGCGACCATCGAGCCGGCACCCGAGCCGCGGCCCGGGCCGACCCGGATGCCCTGCTGCTTGGCCCAGTTGATGAAGTCGGCCACCACGAGGAAGTAGCCAGGGAAGCCCATCGCCGTGATGACCCCGACCTCGAAGTCTGCGCGCTGGCGGACCTCGTCGGAGATCCCCCCGGGGTAGCGGAACTGCAGCCCCTTCTCGACCTCCTTCACCAGCCAGGAGTCCTCGTTCTCGCCGTCGGGGCAGGGGAAGCGCGGCATGAAGGTGCCGTTGCCCTCGGTGAAGGAGACGTCGCAGCGCTCGGCGATGAGCAGGGTGTTGTCGCAGGCCTCACGCAGGTCGTACTTGTCGACCCACAGCGACCGCATCTCCTCGGGGCTCTTGATGTAGTAGCCGTCGCCGCTGAACGCGAAGCGCTGGCCCGGGCCGTCGCCGGCCGGGATGTCCATGGTGGAGCCGGAGTTGATGCAGAGCAGGTGCTCCTGGCTCGCGGCGTCCTCACGCATGACGTAGTGGGAGTCGTTGGTCGCCAGCAGCGGGATCCGGAGGTCCTTGGCCAGTCGCAGCAGGCCGTCGCGCACCCGGGTCTCGATGGACAGGCCGTGGTCCATCAGCTCGAGGAAGTAGTTGTCGCGGCCCAGGATGTCCTGGAACTCGGCGGCGACCCGGCGGGCCTCGTCGTACTTGCCGTAGCGCAGATGCACCTGCACCTCGCCCGACGGGCAGCCCGTGGTGCCGATGATGCCCTTGCTGTGGCGGGCGAGCAGCTCGCGGTCCATCCGGGGCTGCTTGAAGAAGCCGTCACGCCAGGCCCCCGTGGTCAACCGGAAGAGGTTGTGCATGCCCTCGGTCGACTCCGAGAGCAGGGTCATGTGGGTGTAGGCGCCGCGGGCCGAGACGTCGTCGGGGCCGCCGTCGTAGAAGTTGACGCCCTTGCGCTCGAAGCGGGAGATGTTGGGGGTGAAGTAGGCCTCGATGCCGATGATCGGCTTGACCCCGGCCGCCTTGCACGACTTGTAGAACTCATAGGCCCCGAACACGTTGCCGTGATCGGTCATCGCGATCGCCGGCATGCCCAGCTCGGCGGTGCGATCGGCCAGCTGCTGCAGGCGGGCAGCTCCGTCGAGCATGGAGTACTCGGTGTGCACGTGGAGGTGCACGAACGAGTCGCGAGAACCTTCAGCCATGGGCGGGGTGCTGCTCCCAACACGGGTCGAGACGGACAGGAACCAGGCAGCCCGGTCGGTGCGTCCGGGCGTCTGTCTCGGGGAAGAGCGTCAGCCTACGGGACCGGGCGAACCCACTGTGGCAGGGCGCACCGACAACTCGCGCCGACCCGGTGCTCGGTGTCGGGGGCCGCCACCCGGCATCCGGATCTCGTCGTCCTCCCGTGGCGCCAGTCCTCGGCCTCCACCCGGGCGCTCACGAGCCCGCTGCGTCGAGCGACTCGGTGATCACGACGTCCAGGATGCGGGCGATCCGCTCCGTGCCGAGCTCCGGCGCGCTCTCGGCCATCCGGACGGCGATCTCGCGCTCCCGGTCGGGGTCGCGCGCGGCACTCGCCTTGTGCGGCTGTACGGCGCGCGTCAGCGCCACCCGGCGGGCGAGCAGGTCGGCGAGCTGGTCGTCCACCTCGTCGATCATCCACCGGTAGAACCCGACCGGGTCCGGGCCCGCCCAGGCCATCTTGATGTCCGGCGCGCGCTCCTCGTTGCCCCAGCCGTCGGTGCGCTCGAGCTCGACGAGCCCGTGCCGGAGGTAGAAGTCGCGGGCCGGGGTGTTGGTCTCGAACACCCACAGCGCGAAGCCGCCCTCGAGTCGCGACTTCACCACGTCGAGGAGGGCCGAGCCGACACCGTCGCGCTGCGCCGACGGGTCGACGTAGAGCGAGTTGAGCCAGTGCGGCGACAGGTTCGCGAAGCCGACGAGGCGGTCCCCGGCGAAGGCGAGCCACACCTCGCGCAGGTGCAGGCTCCAGCCCAGCACCCACGCCCGCACGTCGTCGTCGACGTGGGCGAGCGGCGGCATCAGCGGCTCGGCGGCCTTGCGCACCGTCAGGTAGAGCTCCGCCACCGCCGGCAGGTCCTCCCGGGCGCCGCGCCGGATCGTGAGGTCAGTCATGCGGCTCCTCGCCTGGCCTCAGTCGGAGTCCCGGATGACCTCGAGCGCGTGCGCCAGGTCGTCGGGCAGGGCCGACTCGAACTCGACGTACTCCCCCGTCTCCGGATGCTCGAAGCCCAGCTTGGTGGCGTGCAGCCACTGCCGCTCCAGCCCCACGCGGGCGGCCAGCACCGGATCGGCGCCGTAGGTCAGGTCGCCGACGCACGGATGCTTCAGGGCCGCCATGTGCACCCGGATCTGGTGGGTTCGCCCGGTCTCGAGGTGGACCTCGAGCAGGCTCGCGAAGCGGTGCGCCTCGAGGGTCTCGTAGTGGGTGACGCTGTGCCGCCCGTCGGCCATCACCGCGAACTTGTAGTCGTGGCGCGGGTGCCGGCCGATCGGTGCGTCGATCGTGCCCTCGAGCGGGTCGGGGTGGCCTTGCACGAGCGCGCGGTAGGTCTTGTCGACGGTGCGGTCGCGGAAGGCGTTCTTGAGCACGGAGTAGGCCCGCTCGGACTTGGTGATCACCATGACACCGGACGTGCCGACGTCCAGGCGCTGCACGATGCCCTGGCGCTCGGAGGCCCCGCTCGTCGAGATTCGGAAGCCGGCGCCGGCCAGGTGCCCCACGACGGTGGGCCCCGACCACCCGGGCGAGGGGTGTACGGCGACCCCGACCGGCTTGTCGACCACCACGATCGAGTCGTCGTCGTGGAGGATCTTGATGCCCTCGACGATCTCTGCCTTGATCTCCAGCGGGTCGACCTCGACCGGGATGGCGACGTCGAGCATCGAGCCGGTGTGCACCCGAGCGCTCTTGCCGACCTCGCCCCCGTCGAGCTGGACGTGACCCTGGGCGATCAGGTCGGCGGCACGGGTGCGCGAGAAGCCGAACATCCGGGCCATCGCGGCGTCGACGCGCTCCCCGGCCAGCCCCTCGGGGACGATCACGGTCCGGTGGTCGGCGTACCCGCTCACGGCCTGGCCCCGTCAGGCTCGGGACCGTCGCCCGGCTCCACCGGCTCGTCACGGCCGCGGGAGCCGTCGAGGGCCACCCCGCGGAAGGTCTGGAGGATGATCAGGCCCGCCGCGACGTTGATGCACATGTCGGCGACGTTGAAGACCGGCCAGTTGGGCAGCTGCAGGAAGTCGACGACGTGGCCGCGCATCGGGCCGGGCTCGCGGAAGAGCCGGTCGGTGAGGTTGCCGCCGACGCCGGCCAGCAGCAGTCCGAAGGCGACTGCCCACAGTCCGTCGCGCACCCGGATGCTGAACGCGAGCACGAGGCACACGGCCGCGATGGCCAGGCAGCTGAGCAGCACGGTGAACTGGGTGCCGGTGGAGAACGCGGCGCCTGGGTTGAACGTGAGGTGCAGGGTCAACAGGTCGCCGACGAGCTCGCGGTCGCGTCCTCCGTCGAGGGCACGGACCGCCCACGTCTTCGTGCCCAGGTCGAGGCCGTAGGCGAGCAGGGCGGTGACCGGAAAGGCCCACCAGGCACCCCGTCGCCAGCCCCGTGACGAGGATGACGCTCGCGGTGACTCCGCACGGTCGCTGGTGTTCAGCGACGCTCCTCCCGTTGCTTGCATGGCAGGCACAGTGTGGCACGCGGGAAAGCCATCAACCGCATCTTGCCGATGGGCTCACCGCAGGACTCGCACACCCCGTAGGTGCCGTCGTCGATGCGGCCCAGCGCCCTGTCGATCTGGGCGAGCATCTCGCGCTCGTTGTTGAGGACCGTGAGCTCGTGGTCGCGCTCGAAGCTGGTGGCGCCCATGTCGGCCTGGTCCTGCCCGGCGCCGTCACCGGCGTCCTTCATCAGCCCGGCCAGCTCGCGCTCCTGGTTCTCCAGCAGGTCTACGAGGCGGTCCCGGTGCTCGTGCAGGTCGTCGAGGACCTCCTTCAGCTCGGCCTTGGTCCAGGCGGCCTCGCCCTCCTTCACCCGCAGCGAGCTCACCGGTGCCTTGCGCGGGGCGGCCTTCTTCACCGGCGCCCTGGTCGCCGGGGTCTTCTTCGCCGGCACGTCGCGCTTCGGCGAGACCTTCTTCGCGGGTGCGGCCTTCTTCGCGGGAGCGGCCTTCTTGGCCGGTGCGGCCTTTTTCGCGGGTGCGGCCTTCTTGACCGGCGTGGCCTTCTTGGCCGGCTCCGCCTTCTTCGCGGGTGCCGCCTTCTTCACCGGGGCGGACTTCTTGGCGGTGGGCGCCGAGTCCTTCTTGCCGATCACCTTCCGGGCCGCCGCTGCCGCCGTACCCGTCAACGATTTGCGCGTACTGCGAGCCACGGAGAGCCCCCTCTTGTAGAGAGAAAAAAAGATGCGGCCGCTGCCACATGCTCGCAGGGAGGGTAGCCCCTTCCCCCAAGCGCTTCAAACAGCCCCGCCGTACGACGACGGCCGGCCCCGCATGGGGCCGGCCGTCGTCGAACGGGTGATGCTGGTGGGCGCTCAGGCGTCGTCGTCGCCGAGGATCGAGCGGAGCCGCTTGGGAGCCGTCACCTCGCCGCCGGGACCCCCGGGGCTGCCGAGACCACCGGACGGAGCGTCGCTGTCGGCGTTGCCGTCGAGCAGGGCGAGCTGCTGGGTGAAGTAGCTCTTGAGGCGGGAGCGGTACTCGCGCTCGAAGGAGCGCAGGTTCTCGACCTCGGTCTTGAGCTTGTCGCGCTCCTTCTCGAGATCTCCGAACATCTGCTGGCGTCGCTCGGCGGTCTCGGAGTCGAGCATCTGAGCGCGCTGCCGGGCGTCGGCCTCGAGGCGGTCGGACTTGCCCTTGGACTCCGACTCCAGGCGCTCGGCCTTGGTGCGGGCGGAGCCGACGATCTTGTCGGCCTCGTCCTTGGCCTCCTCGATGAGCTCGTCGGCGTTGCGCGTCGCGATCTCGAGCAGCCGTGCTGCGGCGTTGGAGGCCTCGGGCATCGTCGCGACGCGGATCGTCTCGACCGCACCGGGGGCGGCGACGGCAGCGGCCGCGGGCGGCGGGCTCACCGGCTCCGGCTCGGGCTCCTTGACGGGCTCGGGCGCCCTCTCCTCCGCAGCGGGGGGCGCGGACGTCGAACCGGAGACCTGCGCCGCGGAGAGCTTGGCCCGAAGATCGTTGTTCTCCTTGTTGAGACGGGCCAGCTCGGCCTCCACCTCGTCGAGGAACTGGTCGACCTCACCCATGTCGTACCCCTCGCGGAGCCGGACGGGAGTAAAGCGCTTCAGGCTCACGTCCTCAGGCGTCAGCGGCATGACCTCACCCATTCGTTAGTCGGCGAACTTCGATCTGTCTTTGGAACAATAGCGCCACATCGACGCAGGTGGTTAGTGACCCATGGGGCTGCTGGGTCAGGCGAAGAAGACCATCACCACGACCCGGAGCAGCAGCCAGGCGACGATCATCACCACCAGGAAGCTGAGGTCGAGCGCGACGCTGCCGATCCGGAGGGTGGGCAGCCAGCGCCGGACGAGCTTGATCGGCGGATCGGTGACCGAGTAGACGAGCTCGAGCACCACGAGCAGGGGCCCGCTGGGACGCCAGCTGCGGGCGAAGACCTGCACCCAGTCGATGATGAAGCGCACCCAGAGCAGGGCTATGAAGAACCAGAGGATCCCGTAGAGGATCTGACCAACGATCTGCACCGCGTATCAGCTCTGGTTGAAGAAGCCGCCCTCAGCGATGCGCTCCTTGTCCTCGGCGGCCACCGTCACGTTCGGCGGGGAGAGCAGGAAGACCTTGTTGGTGACCCGCTCGATGCTGCCCCGGGTGGCGAAGACGAGCCCGGCGGCGAAGTCGACCAGGCGCTTGGCGTCGGCGTCATCCATCTCGGAGAGGTTCATGATGACCGGGGTGCCGTCGCGGAAGTTCTCGCCGACGCTGCGCGCCTCGTTGTAGGTGCTCGGGTGCAGGGTGGTGATGCGGCTCAACTCGGCTACGACTCCAGCAGTGGGGACCGAGGCCGGGCGGCGGCGCTCGCTCAGGTCGGACACGGGGGCGGGACGACGCTCGACTTGCTCCTGCTGGTGGGTAGCGTCGTCGTTCAAGTAGTCGCCGGTGTACTCGTCGTACCGACCGGTGTCCTCGAGCAGGCCGAGGTACTCGCCGATCCTGCGCATCGCGCCGCTCATGACAGTTTCCTCCGGTACGTCGTGGCGCCCATCGCGGGCACCGTCGTCTGTTTCGACACTACAAGACGGGGGGCCGCGGACCGAGGACCGCGGAGCCGACACGCACGTGTGTCGCACCGTGCCTGATCGCCGCCTCCAGGTCGCCGCTCATGCCCGCCGACAGCACGTCGGCGCCGGGGTGCGAGGCAAGCAGGCCGGCACGCACGTCGGCCAGCCGGGCGAACGCCTCGTCGGGGTCCTCTCCCAGCGGGGCGACCGCCATCAGCCCCCGCAGCCTGAGGGCGCCGCACTCCCCCACCCGGTCGGCGAGAGCGGACAGCTCGCCGGGGTCGACGCCGGCCCGGCCACCGCTCCCGGGAGGGTCCAGGCTGACCTGGAGCAGGACGTCGACGGTCGCGCCACGCTTGTGTGCGCCGCGCTGCAGCCCCGTCAGGAGCTTGGCCCGGTCGACCGACTCCACGACGTCGGCGTAGCCGGCCACGGCTGCGGCCTTGTTGCTCTGCAGTCCGCCGACGAAGTGCCACCGCAGCCCGAGGTCGGCGCAGGCGTGCGCTTTCTGCTGGGCCTCCTGGTGGCGGTTCTCGCCGACGTCGGTCACCCCGAGGTCGGCCAGGATGCGCACGTCCTCGGCCGGGAAGAACTTGGTGACCACCACGAGGCCGGCCGGCTCGGCGCGTCCGGCCTCGGCGCCGGCGGTCTCGATGCGACGGCGTACGGCGTCGAGGCCGGCCGCGATCTGGTCGCTGCGCTCGGTCACGGCGAGATCACCACAAGGCCAGCCAGTCGCCCGGCGGCTGGGCCGGAGCGCCGGTGTGACCACAGGTCGTCGTCCTCGCGGGTGCACCGGTGCACCGACCGGTGGGGCACCCCGAGGGCGTCGAGCTGGGCACGGACACCGGCTCCGATGTCGAGCGCCGGCGTGCCCCACGAGGTCGTCGAGGCGGACTCCGGCACGGCGGCCACGACCTCGGCCTGCATGTCGGCCGGCACCTCGTAGCAGGCTCCGCAGACGTGGGGCCCGACCCAGGCGCGCAGGTCGGCGGCGCCGAGCCCGCGCAGCGCGGCCACCGTGTGCGGCACGACCTCGGCCACCAGGCCCGGCCGGCCGGCGTGCGCAGCACCGACCACGCGCCCCTCGGCGTCGGCCAGCAGCACCGGGACGCAGTCTGCGGCCCGCACCATCAGGGGCAGGCCGGGCACCGAGGTGACCAGGGCGTCCGCGACCAGCTCGCGCCCGTCGTACTCCTCGTCGACGACGACCACGTCACCGCCGTGGACCTGGGTCAGCCCGACCGGGGCGCGGCAGCTCGCGAAGACACCTTCGAGCGCCTCGACGCCCGGGGCGTCGGGCCCCGAGACGGGGACGCCGTCACGGCGCAGGCTGAGGTTGAGGGGCGTCCCGGGCGGGAACGCGCCACCGGCGTGGCGATCGGTGAAGGCGACCTCCACCGGGCCACGCCGGTCACGGAAGGCGAACACGACCTCAGGGTCTCACTTGAGGAAGTCGGGGACGTCCAGCTCGTCGTCGTCGAACTGCACCTGCCTGGGCTGGCGGGGCGGCGCGGCCTGGGTCACCGGCGCCGCGGGCTGGCTCGCGCCGACCGACGCGGGCTGCCGGACCTCGGCTCGCTGGGTCGCGACGTCCTGGACCGCGGCCCGGGTCTCGGCCTGGGTCTGCTGGGGCTTGGCCGGACGACGCAGGCTCGAGCCCTCCTCGCGGCGCTTGGGCATGCCGCCGTCGAAGCCGGCTGCGATGACGGTCACCCGCACCTCGTCGCCCAGCGCGTCGTCGATGGTGGCCCCGAAGATGATGTTGGCCTCCGGGTGGGCCGCGTCGGACACCAGGGCGGCCGCCTCGTTGATCTCGAAGAGGCCGAGGTCGGACCCGCCGGCGATCGAGAGAAGCACACCGTGCGCACCGTCGATGCTGGCCTCGAGCAGCGGGCTCGAGACGGCCTGCTCGGCCGCTGCGACGGCACGGTCCTCGCCACGGGCGGAGCCGATGCCCATGAGGGCGGAGCCCGCGTTGGCCATCACCGACTTCACGTCGGCGAAGTCGAGGTTGATGAGGCCGGGCGTGGTGATCAGGTCGGTGATGCCGGAGACACCCTGCAGCAGCACCTGGTCGGCCTGCTTGAACGCGTCCAGCACCGACACGCTGCGATCGCTGATGGAGAGCAGCCGGTCGTTGGGGATCACGATGAGGGTGTCGACCTCCTCGCGGAGCTGGGAGATGCCCTCCTCCGCGGAGTTGGCGCGACGGCGTCCCTCGAAGGCGAACGGTCGGGTCACGACGCCGATGGTCAGGGCCCCGAGCGAGCGGGCGATGCGGGCCACGATCGGCGCGCCGCCGGTGCCCGTGCCGCCGCCCTCGCCGGCGGTCACGAAGACCATGTCGGCGCCCTTCATGACCTCTTCGATCTCGTCCGCGTGGTCCTCGGCCGCCCGGGCACCCACCTCGGGGTCGGCACCGGCGCCGAGTCCTCGCGTGAGCTCACGGCCGATGTCGAGCTTGACGTCGGCGTCGCTCATGAGGAGGGCCTGGGCGTCGGTGTTGATGGCGATGAACTCGACGCCCTTGAGGCCGACCTCGATCATCCGGTTGACGGCGTTGACTCCACCACCACCGATACCCACGACCTTGATGATGGCCAGGTAGTTCTGCGCTGCTGCCACGGCTGGTGCGCCTCTTTTCCGTGTTCGGGTCCGGTGCCTGACCGGACGTCCGGGTGTGTTCGCTGGTGGGGAAGCGATCGGCCTGATCTGCGGGTCGTGCCGGGGTGCTGCTCGCGGGCCGGAACCCTAACCGTGAACCTGAGGGTTATAGTTATGTCAACCTCGCGATGGTCATGACCCTAGGTACGGCGGCGCACCGAATCGGTGAGACACGCCGCAGCGCGCCGCGACTTCTGCTGCCGGCGAGTGGCGAGCAGCACCGCGTCCGGCGGTCGGGCGACTAGCGAGCGCTGTCGCTGGTGACCGGCTGGCCGGGGACGCTGACGTCGTACACCCGGGCCTCCCGAGCCTCGAGCAGCGCGGCCAGGACGCTCGCCTTCTCGGCCGACTCCTCCGCGCTCCCCCACTCGACCCGGCGCTGGTCGCGCAGCACGAGAGCTATCTGGTCGACGGTCGCGACCTCGACGTGGTCGACCCGGGCCGACAGGTCGGCCGGCAGGGCCGCGACCACCTCGGCTGCCTCCCGCAGGGCGTCGCGATCGGCCGTGGCCAGCACCTGCACCCGGGGCAGGCCGCCCGGCGGGCGGTCGTACTCACGGAAGACGACTCCCTCGGAGTCGATCCCCCGCCAGCGGCCGCCCAGGTCGACGACCGCGACGACCTGTCGCTCCACGATCCGGATCTCGACCCCGTCGGGCCACCGCTTCGCGACGTCCGCCGACTTCACCGCGGCCAGCGCCTTCACCCGCAACAGGATGCCCGCGGTGTCGAGCACCGCGAGCTGCTCGCCCTCGGGCACGGCAGCGGCCTGCTTGACCTGGCGCTCGCTGAGGAGGTCGGCGCCGGTCACGGTGACGGACTTGACCGCCAGCACCGCGGAGAAGAAGACCAGCCAGACCGCGGTGACCACCGCCGCGACCAGCAGCACGAACACCAGCACGTAGCGCCAGGTCAGCCACCTGCGAGCCCACTGCCGCCGGGCGAACCGCTTCCGGGTGCGTTCGGCAGCCTTGTCGCGCACTGGGGCGAGCCCGCCGGTCTCGGTCATCGGGCGGCCAGCAGCTCGAGGACGCGGGGGCCGATCGAGGTCACGGTGCCCGCGCCCAGGGTGATGACCAGGTCACCGTCGCGGGCACGACCTGCGAGCTCGGCCGCGACCTCGTCGAAGGCCGGCACGTACGCCACCCGGTCCTGGGGCAGCGGGACGGCGTCGGCGACCAGCGCACCGGTGACGGCCGCGTCGGGCTCCTCGCGCGCCAGGTAGACGTCGAGCACGACGACCTCGTCGGCCGCGCCGAGGGCGACGCCCATCTCGGCGCCCAGGGCCCGGGTGCGCGAGACCAGGTGCGGCTGGAAGGCGGCGATGACCCGGCCGGACCCGGCGACCGAGCGCGCCGCCTGCAGGTCGCCGGCGATCTCGGTCGGGTGGTGCGCGTAGCTGTCGTAGACGCGCACCCCGCCGACCGTGCCCTTGAGCTCCATCCGCCGCGCCGTCCCGGCGTACGACGCGAGGCCGGCCTGCAGGTCCGCGGAGTCGTAGCCCAGCGCGACGCCCACGGCCAGGGCCGCGAGCGCGTTGAGGACGTAGTGGTCACCCGGCACCTGCAGGGCCACCGTCAAATCGGCCGGGGTCACGTCGGCGTCGGCCGAGCGGCCGTAGGTCACCACCCGGCGACCCTCGGCCCGGGCGGCCGCCGCGAGCGACCGGGTCGGCTCGGAGTCGGCCCACACGACGAGGAAGCCTTCGACGTCGACGCGGTCGACGAAGTCGGTGAAGGCCTGGTGATAGGCCTCCTCGGTGCCCCACTGGTCGAGGTGGTCGGCCTCGATGTTGGTCACGACGGCGGCGTACGGCGAGTAGACCAGGAAGGCACCGTCGCTCTCGTCGGCCTCGGCGACGAACAGGTCGCCGGTGCCCTCGTCGGCGTTGCGGCCGGTGGCTCCCAGCACGCCTCCCACGGCGTACGACGGCTCGGCACCGGCCCGCAGCAGCGCGGCGACCAGCAGGCCGGTGGTGGTGGTCTTGCCGTGGGTGCCGGCCACGGCCAGCACGCGACGGCCGGCCATCACCGAGGCGAGGCCGGCCGAGCGCGGCAGCACGCGCAAGCCGCGACGCCGGGCCTCAGCCACCTCCGGGTTGTCGTCGCGCGCAGCCGTGGTGACCACGACCGTGTCGGCGTCCCCGAGGTGCGCGGCGTCGTAGCCGAGGTGGCAGGGCACGCCGAGCTCGCGCAGCGTAGGCAGGAAGGGCGTGTCCTGGTCGTCGCTACCGGTGACGGGCAGGCCGCGCGCGGCCATGATGCGCGCGATCGCCGAGAGCCCGGCTCCGCCGATGCCCACGAAGTGGACGCGCCCGAGCTGGTCCGCCGGCAGCAGCACGTCCGGCACGGGCACCTTCATCGGGCGGCTCCGGGATCGCGGGCGGCGTCCAGCACGATGCGTGCGAGCTTCTCGTCGGCGTCGAGCGGCACGACGTGGGCCGCCGCGGCGCCCATGGCATCGAGCCGGTCCCGGTCGTTGAGCAGCCCGGGCAGGGTGGCAGCCACCCACTCGGGAGTCAGGGCTGCGTCGGAGACGAGGAGCCCGCCGCCGGCGTCGACGACGGGTCGGGCGTTGAGTGCCTGCTCGCCGTTGCCGATCGGCAGCGGCACGTAGACCGCAGGCAGCCCGACGCCGGAGACCTCCGTGACCGTGTTGCTGCCAGCTCGGCACAGCACGGCGTCTGCCGCGGCGTAGGCGAGGTCCATCCGGTCGACGTACTGCTCGACGACGTAGGTCCCGACATCCTCGGCGAGCTCGAGCGTGTGCTTCGGCCCCACGACGTGCAGCACCTGGACGCCGGCGGCGGCGAGGGCGGGCGCGGCCCCGGAGACGGCTGCGTTGATGCGCGCGGCGCCCTGCGAGCCTCCGGTCACCAGCAGCGTGGGCCGGTCGGCCGAGAGCCCGAAACTGGCCAGCGCCTCGTCGCGTAGGGCCGCCCGGTCGAGGGTCGAGATCATCCGCCGGACCGGTAGCCCGATGTAGGTCGCATGGGCCAGGTCGGTGCCGGGGAAGCTCGTGGCGACGTGGTGGGTCAGCCGAGCCCCCAGCCGGTTGGCGAGGCCGGGGATCGCGTTGCCCTCGTGTACGACGACCGGCAGCCCGCGCGAGCGGGCGGCGAGGTAGGCCGGCACCGAGACGTAGCCGCCGAAGCCGACGACCACGTCGGGACGCACCCGGTCGACGACCTCCAGGGCGGCCCGGCGGGCGGCCCGGAGCCGGCCGGGCACGCGGAGCAGGTCGGCGCCGGGGCGGCGCGGCAGCGGCACTCGCGGCACGAGCTCCAGCCGCAGGCCGGCCTCGGGGATCAGTCGTGCCTCGAGCCCCTCCCGGGTGCCCAGGCAGGTGATCTCGGTCTCGGGTGCCAACCGCCGAAGCGCGTCGGCGGTGGCGAGCAGGGGTGACGTGTGTCCGGCGGAGCCACCGCCGGCAAGGAGGACGTGCATCGCCCTCAGCCTAGGCGCCGGCCGCCCGCGGCCAGGCCCGCGGAGCGCTTGCGTCTGCGCGCGGCCAGCGCCGCCGCGGCTTCGGGCTCGCGCCGGGCGAACCCGATGAGCAGGCCGAGCGCGACCAGCGAGGGCAGCAGGGCCGACCCGCCGTACGACACCAGAGGCAGCGGGATGCCGATGACGGGCAGCATCGCGAGCACCATGCCGACGTTGATCATCATCTGGCCCAGCAGCCACACGACGATGCCGAAGGTCATGTAGCGGGTGAACGGGTCGGTGGTGTGCAGCGCGACCCGCAGCGCGGCGAACGCGATGGTGAAGAACAGCGCGATCACCAGCAGCGTGCCGACCAGACCGAGCTCCTCGCCGAGCACGGCGAAGATGAAGTCGGTGTGCGCCTCGGGCAGGTCGCCCCACTTCTGGGTGCTGGCACCGATCCCTTGGCCGAACCAGCCCCCCGTCGAGAGCGCGTAGAGGCCGTGGGCGGGCTGCCAGCCGGTGCCGTGGAAGTCGGTGAAGGGGTCGGCGAACGACGTGAGGCGATCCCGGCGCTCGCCGTCGGTGGTCGCGAGGAACAAGGCGATGACGCCGATGACCGACGTCGCGAAGACGAAGAGCCGTGCTGGTGCGCCGACGACCCACAGCATGGCGAGCAGGATGGCGAACAGCACCAGTGCGGTGCCGAGGTCCTTGCCGACGACCACGAGGCCCGCCGCCAGGATCATGCCCGGCACCACCGGGATCATGATCTCGTGGACGCGGTCGAGGCGGCGCTCCTTGCGGGCGTAGACGTTGGCCGCCCACAGCACCAGCCCGAGCTTGGCGATCTCCGAGGGCTGGATCGCGAGCGGCCCGATGGCCAGCCAGTTCTGGTTGCCGTTGCGCTCCTCGCCCAGGAAGGCGGTGAGGAGCAGCAGGGTCAGCGAGACGAGGTAGCCCGGCCACGCCAGCCGACGGATCCACCGGTGCGGCAGTCGCGAGGCGACCCACGCGCAGGGCAGGCCGAGGAGCACCCAGAGCAGCTGACGCCTGACCACGGTGTAGGAGTCGCCGGTGCCTCTGAAGGACGAGACGCTCGACGCGCTCAGCACCATGATGAGGCCGATGGTCAGCAGCAGCGCGGAGGCACCGAGCAGCAGGTAGTAGGACGTGAGGGGCCGGTCGAGGGCGTGCCGCAGGGTGGTGAGCCACGAGGCGACGGAGCTCCGATCACGCCAGGAGGGAGCGGCGGCGGGGTCCCGATCGGTGACCCGGTCGGTGAGGCGGTCGGGGCTGGTGGTGGCCATCGGTCCCCTCCTGGTCGCTCGCCGTCGGTCAGTCGTCCCCAGCTCGCGCGCGCACCGCTGCGGCGAAGGCGTCGCCGCGTGCGTTGTAGTTCGCGAACATGTCCATCGATGCGCATCCCGGGGCCAGCAGCACGGTGTCGCCCGGACGGGCGAGGTCGGCGGCAGCCCCCACGACACGTTCCATGGGGTCACCAGTCTCCCCGTCGCCGATCTCGACCACGGGCACATCCGGTGCGTGTCGCGAAAGCGCCTCGGCGATGACGTGGCGGTCCCGGCCGAGGAGTACGGCGCCGCGCAGCCGGCCGCGCACGGCCCGCACGAGCTCGTCGAACCGCGCACCCTTGGCCAGGCCCCCGGCGATCCAGACCACGTGCTCGTAGGCCTCCAGCGACGCCTGGGCGGCGTGCGGGTTGGTCGCCTTGGAGTCGTCGACCCAGGCGACCCCGTCGAGCGTGGCGACGTGGGCGATGCGGTGGCCGTCCGGGCGGAACGACCGCAGCCCGTCTCGGACGGCGGCCTGGGAGACGCCGTGCGCCCGAGCCAGCGCCGCGGCGGCCAGCGCGTTGGCGACGAAGTGCGGTGCCGGCGACGCGAGGTCGGCGATGGTGCAGAGCTCGGCGGCGCTGGTGTCGCGCTGCTCGATGAACGCACGGTCGGCGAGGATGTCCTCGACCACGCCCACCATGCCGACCCCGGGCACCCCGAGCGTGAAGCCGATCGCGCGCGCGCCCTCGAGGACGTCGGCCTCCTCGACGAGGCGGCGGGTCTCTGGATCGGCGACGTTGTAGACGCAGGCCCGCTGCACCCGCTCGTAGATGCGGCCCTTGTCGGCGGCGTACTGCTCCATGCCCGACGGTCCGGTGTACCAGTCGAGGTGGTCCTCGGCGAGGTTGAGCACTGCTGCCGACTCCGCACTCATCGACTCGGCGTAGTGGAGCTGGAAGCTGGAGAGCTCGACCGCGATCACGTCGTAGGGCACTGGGTCCATCACCGCCTCGACGATCGGCAGCCCCACGTTGCCGGCCGCGACCGAGCGGAGGCCGGCCGCGCGCAGGATCGCGTCGAGCATCTGCACGGTCGTGGTCTTGCCGTTGGTGCCGGTGACCGCGAGCCAGGGCGCCGGGCGATCCGGGTCGCGCAGCCGCCACGCGAGCTCGACCTCTCCCCACACCGGGATGCCGCGCGCCCGCGCCTGGGCCAGCAACGGGGCGTCGGGACGCCAGCCGGGCGAGGTGACCACGAGGTCGACGTCGTCGGGCAGGAGGGCAGTTGCGCCGGTGCCGAGACGGATCCTCGCGCCGAGGACCTCGAGCAGCTCGGCCTTCTCGGCCATGGTGTCGCTGGTCTGCTCGTCGAGCGCGACGACGTCGGCACCGAGGTGGTTGAGGTTGTCGGCGGCGGCGAAGCCGGACACCCCGAAGCCGGCGACGACCGCGCGTACGCCGTCCCAGGCGTCGTGGCGGCCGAGCGCGAGCGGGTCTGTCATCCGGCGCCGGCCACCCATTCGGCGTAGAAGATGCCCAGGCCGGCGGCGACGCACAGCCCGGTGATGATCCAGAAGCGGATCACGATGGTGATCTCCGCCCAGCCCAGCATCTCGAAGTGGTGCTGGATCGGGGCCATTCGAAACAGGCGCTTCCCGATCCCGGTGAGGCGCCTCGTGGCCTTGAACCAGGTCACCTGCAGCATCACCGACAAGGTGACGGCCACGAACAGACCGCCCAGGATGATCAGCAGCAGCTCGGTGCGGGTCAGGATCGCCAGCCCGGCCAGCGCACCGCCGAGCGAGAGCGAGCCGGTGTCCCCCATGAATATCTGTGCCGGCGAGGCGTTCCACCACAGGAAGCCGAAGCAGGCACCCATGATCGCCGCGGCGACCACCGCCAGGTCGAGCGGGTCGCGCACCTCGTAGCAGGACGCGCCCTGCTGGACGGCGCAGGACTGGTTGTTCTGCCAGATGTTGACCAGCGTGTAGGCGCCGAACACCATCACGCAGGCGCCGGTGGCGAGGCCGTCGTAGCCGTCGGTGAGGTTCACGGCGTTGCTGGTGCCGGTGACGATCACCCAGATGAGGAGCACCACCAGGATCATCGGCAGCTTCCACGACTCGAAGTCGCGGATCCAGCTGATGTGCAGCGCGGCGGGTGTCTGGCCGCGCTCGTCAGCGAGCGCCGGGGAGAGCGCGAGGATGCCGAACGTGACGGCGACCACGGTCTGGCCGATCAACTTGGCCTTGCTGCGCAGGCCGAGGCTGCGCTGCTTGACGATCTTGATGAAGTCGTCGAGGAAGCCGACCACACCGAGGCCGACGAACAGGAAGAGCAGCAGCAGCGCCGAGACCGAGGGGGTCGAACCGGTAAGCAGCTTGGCCAGGAAGTAGGCGAGCACCGAGGCGACGATGATGACGATGCCGCCCATGGTGGGCGTGCCGCGCTTGGCGTGGTGGCTCGTGGGCCCGTCGTCGCGGACCTCCTGCCCGTAGCCGTAGCGGGACAGCACGGTGATCGCGACCCGGCTGCCGAGGAGCGAGAAGACCAGCGCGAGCCCACCGCCGAACAGGATGGCTCTCATCGGCTGTCCCCTTCGGTTGGTCGGTGGGCGATCAGTGCGTCGGCGACGTGCTCCAGGGCCGCGCCGCGCGAGGCCTTGACGAGGACGACGTCAGGGGCCGACACATTCTCCATCACCCAGCGCAGTGCCTCGTCCCGGCTCGCCGTGACGATCGCCTCACCCGACCAACCGGGTACGTCGCGAGCGCCGGCCGCGATGGCCGCGGCCTCCTGCCCGACGGTGACCACGACGTCGACGCCGGCCCGGGCGGCGACCCGGCCGAGATCGGCGTGGGCAGCGGCCGACTCGTCGCCCAGCTCGAGCATCACGCCGAGCACGGCCACGCTCCGTCCGTCGCGGGCGGCGCCGATGCGCGCGACCGTCTGGATCGCGGCCCGCATCGAGGCGGGGTTGGCGTTGTAGGCGTCGTTGACGACGACGAGCCCGTCGGGCCGCTCGTGCAGCTCCATCCGCCAGCGACTCGTCGCCACGCTGCCGGTCAACGCGTGCGCCACCACCTCGATCCCGACCCCGACGGCCACCGCCATCGCCGCGGCTGCGGCGGCGTTGGACACCTGGTGCTGGCCGGCCTGGCCGAGGCGTACGGGACGCCAGGTGCCGGCGTACCCGATCTCGAAGCTGGGCCGGTCGAGCTCGTCGAGCTCGAGCCCGCGCCACGTCACGTCGCCGGAGGTGCCGAACGTCAGGACTCGGGCGGAGGTGCGCTCCCCCATCGCCGCAGTGAGGTCGTCGTCGCTGTTGAGCACCGCGGTGCCGTCGGGGGGCAGGGCCTCGACGATCTCGCCCTTCGCCTGCGCGATGGCGGCCTGTCCGCCAAACTCGCCGATGTGAGCGGTGCCGACGTTGAGGACGGCTGCCACCCGGGGCGGCGCGAGCTCGCAGAGATAGCCGATGTGACCGAGGCCGCGGGCGCCCATCTCGACGACGAGGTACGCCGTGTCCGGCGTGGCGCGCAGCACCGTGAGCGGCACCCCGATCTCGTTGTTGAAGTTGCCCGCCGTCGCGACCGTGGGGCCGACCGCGGTGAGCACCTGGGCGAGGTAGTCCTTGGTGCCGGTCTTGCCCTGCGACCCGGTGAGCGCCAGGACGGTCACGTCGCGGAGCGCGTCGAGGACGTGACGAGCGAGCCGCCCGAGGGCGGCGACCGGGTCGGCCACGATGACCCCGGGCACGCCGGTGTCACGGGTGCCGAGCACCGCGGCCGCGCCGGCGTCGACGGCGGCTTCGGCGTACGTGTGGCCGTCGGCGTGCTCGCCCTCGATGGCGACGAAGAGCCCCCCGGGGACCACCGCACGACTGTCGATGAAGGCGGGGCCGGTGACCATGACGCCGTCGTCGCGGGCGACCTGTCCCCCGACGACGGCGGCGACCTCGGCCAGGCTCATCGCGATCACCTGGTCACCTCTCGGATGGCGGCGGCGGCCACCTCGCGGTCGTTGAAGGGGTGGACGACGCCGTCGATCTCCTGGCCGGTCTCGTGCCCCTTGCCCGCGATCAGGACGATGTCGCCGGGGCGGGCGCGGTCGACCGCGGCGCGGATCGCCTCGCGGCGGTCGCCGATCTCGACCACCTCGCCCGGCCCGCTGGCACCTGCGGTCAGGGCCGCCCGGATCGCTGCCGGGTCCTCGGTGCGTGGGTTGTCGTCGGTCACGATGAGCACGTCCGCAAGCCTGGCAGCGATCTCGCCCATCATCGGCCGCTTGCCCGGGTCGCGGTCACCACCGGCGCCGAGCACCACGATCACCCGCCCCGAGGTCAGCGGGCGCAGGGTGCCGATGGCGGCCTCGACGGCGTCGGGCTTGTGGGCGTAGTCGACGACCACCACGAAGTCCTGGCCAGCGTCGATGCGCTCGAGCCGGCCCGGCACCCCACCGCCCGTGGCGACGCCGGCTGCGACCCGCGACGCCTCGAACCCGGCCTCAGCGCACGATGCGACGGCGGCGAGCGCATTCGCGACGTTGAAGGAGCCCGGCAGGCCGACCCCGCCGGCGACGGCGATCCCGTCGGGACCGCGCACCGAGAACGTGGAGCCGGTCGCCGTGGACTCCACGTCGACGGCGTGCCAGTCGGCCTCGGCCCCGGTGATGGAGAACGTCCGCACCTGGATGGTCGCCTGCTCCACCAGCCGGCGTCCCCACTCGTCGTCGACGTTCACGAGGCCCAGCCGGGCGCGCTCCGGGGTGAAGAGGGAGGCCTTGGCGGCGAAGTAGTCGTCGATGTCGGCGTGGAAGTCGAGGTGGTCGCGGCCCAGGTTGAGGAACGTCGCCACGTCGAAGACGACGCCGTCGACCCGGCCCATCACCAGCGCATGGCTCGACACCTCCATCGCGCAGGCGGCCACGCCCTGCTCGCGCATCAGCGCGAACAGCCCGTGCAGGTCGGGCGCCTCCGGGGTGGTCAGGTCACTCTTCACGTCGACGCCCAGGATGCGGGTGCCGACGGTGCCGATCACCGCGGCCGGGA
This sequence comes from Nocardioides sp. LHG3406-4, assembly GCF_049897745.1. NCBI lineage: Bacteria > Bacillati > Actinomycetota > Actinomycetes > Propionibacteriales > Nocardioidaceae > Nocardioides > Nocardioides sp. LHG3406-4. The sequence goes on along the minus strand of NZ_JAFCWV010000002.1, from coordinate 572,064 downwards.
TGCCGGCCCGCTGGAGCCCACCCTCGGCCAGCCGGGTGGTGGTGGTCTTCCCCTGGGTGCCGGTGACGGCCATCATCCGCAGGTCGGCGGCCGGGTCGCCGTACACGTGGGCGGCCAGCGGCCCGAGCAGCGCTCGCGGCGTGGGTACGACGACGGCCGGGGTCCCCGCGGGCAGCCGCTGGGCGCCGACCGGGTCGGTCAGCACCGCCACGGCGCCGGCGGCCAGCGCCTCGGCCGCGAAGCCGACACCGTGGGAGCGGGCGCCCGGGAGGGCGGCGTACAGGTCTCCGGGCACCACTCGGCGGGAGCTGAGCGTGACCCCGGTGACGACCACCGACGCATCGCCACATACGTCGACGGACGCATCGACACCGGTGCGTGAGCCCAGCCACGTCGCCAGGTCGGCGAGCACGTGCGGGGTCGGGCGACGTGGTCGGGTCTGGCCCGCTGCAGCCGGGATCGGCGTGTCGCTCACCACGTTCGGAGACTATCGCCGCCGCCGACGCGGTGGGCTGGCCGGCACTGGGGCCTGACGCACCTCACCACTCGACGGGCAGCCGCGAGGGCCGGGTACCGGTCGGCGGGACGCGGTAGCGGGACAGGGCGTAGCCCATGATCCGCGAGAAGGCGGGACCACCGATCGAGCCGCCACCGCCGTCGCCGGCCGGGGCGTGTACCACGACGTAGACGGTGAAGCGCGGGTCGTCGGCCGGGGCGAAGCCGGCGAAGGAGACCGAGGTCGAGCCGTCGTAGCAGCCGCACGTGGCGTCGACGCGTTGCGCGGTGCCGGTCTTGCCGGCCACGCGGTAGCCCGGGACCTGCGCCTGGGGGGCGACTCCGACCTCGTCGTCGACCACCCGCTCCATCATCATCATCGTCTGGTGGGCCGCCTTCTGGCTGACCACACGACGCTCGGTCACGGTGTCGGTGCCGACGCGAACCCCGTCGTCGGTCACGGCCGAGCCACGGATCAGGCTCGGGTCGATGCGCACCCCCCCGTTGGCGATCGTGTTGACAGCCGCGGTCATCTGCACGGCGTTGACCGACAGCGACTGGCCGAAGGCGACGCGGTCCTTCGTCTGCGACGTCATCTCCTCGCCGGGGGTGAGGATGCCGCGGGTCTCTCCGCGGACGCCGACGTCGGTCTTCTCGCCGAGCCCGAACTTCTTCAGGTACGCCGTCAGCTCGGGCGGGGTGAACTGGTCGGTGGCGAGCACCGTGCCGATGTTGGACGACTTCGCGATCACCCCGGCCAGCGTGAGCCGGATGTCGCCATGGTCCCACCAGTCACCGATCGAGCGGTCCTGGCGGTCGAGCGACGGTGGCACCCGGATCTTGGTCCGGGGCGTCACCTTGCCTGCGTCGATCAGGGAGGAGACCGTGAGCACCTTCTCGACCGACCCCGGCTCGTACGGCTCGCTCAGGGCCCGGGACCCGAGGTCCTCCTTGGAATAGTCGAGAGGGTGGTTCGGGTCGTACGTCGGCGCGTCGGCCAGGGCGAGGATCTCACCGGTGCGGCTGTCCATGACCGTCGCCGCTCCCGACTCGGCGTGGTACTGGTCCAGGGTCTCGTCGAGCACCTTCTGGGTGAACCACTGGAGGTCGCGGTCGAGGGTGGTGCGCAGCGGCGCGCCGTCGACCGGCTTGACCGTGGAGCTCTCGCCCAGCGGGACGCGGTAGCCGCGGCCCTCGGTGTAGCTGGCGTGGCCGTCCTTGCCGCCGAGCTGGGCGTCGAAGGTGCGCTCGAAGCCGCCCAGCGGCTCGTCGGTGCCCATGAAGCCCAGGACGTTGGCCGCGACCTCGCCGGCGGGATAGTCGCGGACCGGGTCGTCCTGAGTGGTGATGCCCTCGAACTTCAGCTCGCGGAGATGCTCGACCAGGTCTGTGGCCTGGGTCGAGGGTACGCGGCGGGCGATGTACTGGAACCGGCCCCCGGCGGCACCCTCGCCGCCGTCGAAGCGCAGCTTCTCGAGGGTGCGGAAGTAGTCGACACCGAGCTCCGTCGAGAGGATCTTGGCCAGCTCGTTGGCCTTGTCCCTGGTCATCTGCGGGTCGGCGATGACCATCTTGCCGGCCACCGAGTCCGCCAGCGGCACGTCGTTGCGGTCGAGGATGGCGCCCCGCTCGGCCGGGAGCACGACCTCATCGAGGGCCTCCTCGGCGGCCATCTGCGCGTAGGCGTTCGGGTCGATGCCCTGAAGCTGCACCAGTCGCGCGGCGAAGACCGAGAGCACGATCGCGATGACCACGAACCCGAACCGCAGCCGCAGCTTCGGGGCGCCCCTGCCAGCTGTTCGGCCAGCTGTTCGGCCAGCTGTTCGGCCAGCTGTTCGGCCAGCTGACCGGCCAGCCGTTCGGCCCGCGCGGGTGCGCCGGGAGGCGGGCTTCGGGGGGTTCGGCGGCGGCGGCAAGGCGTGCTCCGTGTGGTTTCGGGATCGGCGGTCGGGATCGGCGGACGCTCTCCGCCATGTCTACCGGTCGAAGCGGGTCGGCCGGCCGAGGCTGGGCCCCGTCGGAGAAACGTGTCGCGTCAGCGGTTCTTCTTCTTGCCCTTCTTGTGGCCGTGCTTCTCGGTCTGCCCGGTCTGGGCGGTGGCGTCGGGCGTGACTGTCGCGGGCACCTCGACCACCGTCACCGGCGGGTCGAGCACGGCGGGCTTGGCGGCCGGCCGGCGGGTGAGCTGGAGCGCGTCCTGCGGCGTCGCGGGGGTCGGCGTGCCGGTCACCTTGCCGTCGAGGCCGAGGAAGGCGGGCGCCGCCGGGACTACCATGCCCATCCGCTGCGCCTGCTCGGCGATCCGCTGCGGATTGCGCAGCTCGTCGAGCTCACGGCGCAGGGTCTGCTCGCGGGCGGCCATGGTGGTGGCCTGGTCCTCGAGGTCACTCGCCGCGAAGGATGCCTGCTGCATCGAGGTGTTGAACATGAGCAGGCCGATCACGCCGCCGAGCAGCACCAGGCTGACCAGGGTCACGAACGGGATGCGAGGTGCCCGCACCCGGTTCCTGGGTACGACGCTGAGACGGGCGCGCTCGACGGCCGCCTCGCCGATGTGGGCGACGCGGGAGCGGAGCTGGACGGCCGGGCTGCTCATGTCAGGCGACTCCTCGTGAGGGGGTGACTCGTTCGACTGCTCGCAGCCGTACCGACGCGGCGCGGGGGTTCTGCTCGATCTCGTGCTCGTCGGCCACCTCGGCGCCGCGGGTGACCAGGCGCAGGGCGGGCTCGGCGCCCTCCGGGACGAAGGGCAGGTCCTCGGGCACGTCGAGGCGGGTGACCGCGGTGAAGGCGCGCTTCACCAGCCGGTCCTCCAGCGAGTGGTAGGACTCCACGACGACCCGGCCCCCGACGCCGATCGCGTCGATCGCGGCCGGGATCGCCCGCCGCAGCACGGCCAGCTCGTCGTTGACCTCCATGCGCAGCGCCTGGAAGGTCCGCTTGGCCGGGTGCCCTCCGGTCCGGCGCGCCGGCGCCGGGATCTCGGCGTACAGGAGCTCGACGAGGCGGGCCGACGACGAGAAGGGCTCCTTCTCCCGCTCACGCACCACGGCATGGGCGATCTTCCGGGCGAAGCGCTCCTCGCCGTACTCCTTGAGGATCCGGGTGAGCTCGCCGACCGGGTAGGTGTTGAGCACGTCGGCGGCGGTGGGGCCGCCCGACTGCTCCGAGTCGTCCATGCGCATGTCGAGCGGCGCGTCCTCGGCGTAGGCGAAGCCGCGCTCGCGCACGTCGAGCTGCATCGAGGAGACGCCGAGGTCGAAGAGCACCCCGTCGACCGACGCCAGGCCGAGGTCGTCGAGCACGTCGGCGATCTCGTCGTAGACGGCGTGCACGCCGGTGAAGCGGTCGCCGTACGGCGCGAGTCGCTCGCCGGCCGCCTCCAGGGCGTGCGGGTCCCGGTCGATGCCGATGACCCGGGCCAGGCTGCAGCGCTCGAGCACCGCCTCGCTGTGCCCGCCGAGGCCCAGGGTGCAGTCGACCATCACGCTGCCGGGGTGATCGAGCGCGGGTGCGAAGAGCGCGACCACCCGGTCCAGCAGCACCGGGACGTGTGCCGGGCGGTTGCGGGGCCCTGACCCGTGCTGAGACATCGGCTGCCTACCTGCCCAGCGTCGTGAGCAGGAGGAGACCGGCCGCGAGGCACCCGGACGCGAGGGCCGAGAACGTCATCAGGGCGACCACCGCTCGGGCCTGGTCACGGACGCGGGGAGCCCGCGTGTGCGCGACGTGCCCTGCGACGTGAGCGTTGCTCATGGTCTCGACCCCAACTGGTTGGTGCTGCTGACTGCTGCTCTCGATCTGGTGCCCTCGATCTGGTGCCCTCGATCTGGTGTTCTGTGCTGCAAGACGCCGCAGGGCCAGGTCCCTGCCCGCTCCCACGATGGGAAGTGCCCTCTGGTGCCGGGGAAGTGACCCCAGATGGCTCGGGAGAGCGGGCACGAGACCTCGCCCTGCGGCGTGTGTTCTGTTGTTGTCGCCAACCCCTAGATGCCGGGGCCTAGATGCCGGGGAAGACCTCGTCGGAGAGATCCGAGAACTTCTGCTCCTGCTCCTCGGAGTACGCCGTCCAGGCCGTCGGGTCCCAGATCTCGATGCGGTTCATCGAGCCGATGACCACCACGTCCTTGCGGAGCGAGGCGTAGTCGCGCAGGACCGACGGGATGGAGATCCGGCCCTGCTTGTCCGGCACCTCGTGCGAGGCGGCGGCGAACAACATGCGCGAGTAGTCACGAGCGCCCTTGACGGTGAGTGGCGCCGAGGCCAGGCGTTCGTAGAGCTGCTGGAAGTCGTCCATCGACCAGACCGTCAGGCAGCGCTCCTGCCCTCTGGTCACCACGAGTCCCTCCGCCAGCTGCTCCCTGAACTTCGCCGGAAGGAAGAGCCGGCCCTTCTCGTCGAGCTTCGGGGTGTAGGTACCGAAGAACATCCGGACCCTCCCCGCTGCTAACGGAAGGAATCGACCTTTCCTCCACTTCGCTCCACTCTACTCCACATCACTCCACGGTCAACCATCTTTGCCGTGTTTTCACCCCGTTTCCGGGCGCGACCGGGCGCGGCGCCGGCCGACGGGCGTGCGGTGGCGTCGGGCCCGAACGAGCCAGGCTGGGCGTGGAAGGGCGGCTCCGGCCGGTCGTCGTAGGCCGTGGTGGAGCGCAGGTGGGGCGGATCGTCCTGAGGTGGAGGAAAGTGGTGGAGGAAGGCGCTGGCGGGGGCGCAACCAAATCGTGATGCGGCGGGGACGCCGGCCGCCGACTCGGGCGCGTATCTTGCCGGCACGACCTAGGGTGTCGTGAGACAGATCTCACTGTGTGCGGGGAAGGGACCGGCGTGACTGAGGCGAACGGCCAATCGGCTGGAGACGGCGCCGATCTCGACACCCTGAGGCGGGTCACCGGCCGGGTCCGGCAGAACATCGAGAAGGTCATCGAGGGCAAGCCCGACGTCGTCAGGGCGGCCCTTGTCGTGATGCTGGCCGAGGGTCACCTCCTCATCGAGGACGTGCCCGGCGTCGGCAAGACCATGCTGAGCAAGGCGCTGGCGCGCAGCATCGACTGCACGGTGCGGCGGATCCAGTTCACGCCCGACCTGCTGCCCTCGGACGTCACCGGGGTCTCGGTGTTCAACCAGGACACCCGCGAGTTCGAGTTCCGCCCCGGCGGGGTGTTCGCCAACATCGTGGTCGGCGACGAGATCAACCGCGCGTCGCCCAAGACCCAGTCGGCGCTGCTGGAGTGCATGGAGGAGCGCCAGGTCACGGTCGACAACACGACCTACCACCTCGAGGCGCCCTTCATGGTGATCGCGACGCAGAACCCGATCGAGATGGAGGGCACCTATGCGCTCCCCGAGGCCCAGCGCGACCGCTTCATGGCGCGGGTCTCCGTCGGCTACCCGGTCGAGGCAGCCGAGATCGCGATGCTCAACTCCCACACCAGGCACAACCCGCTCGACGACCTCGAGCCGGTCACCGACGCGGGCGAGATCCGCAAGCTGGTGGAGATCGTCGGCCGGGTGCACGTGTCCGAGGCGGTGCAGCGCTACGCCGTCTCCCTCACCACCGCCACCCGGCAGAGCACCGAGCTGATGCTCGGCGCGTCCCCGCGCGCGACGCTGCACCTGGTGCGGGCGTCGAAGGCCGCTGCGGCGCTGGCCGGGCGTGACTACGTGCTGCCCGACGACCTGCACGCGCTCGCCGGACCCGTCCTGGCGCACCGGCTGCTCCCCAACGTCGAGGCGGCGATGAGCGGCCGCAACAGCACCACCATCCTCGACGGCATCGTCGAGCGCGTCCCGGTGCCCGACCCCGATCCCTCGGCCGGTCGTGCGTGAGGCACTCGCCGGGCTGACCATCCGCGGCCGGGCGTTCCTCGCCGCCGGCCTCACCGCCGTGGTCTGCGCGCTGGTCATGGGCCAGCCCACGCTGGCCCGGGTGGGCGTCCTCGCGATGGCGCTGCCGCTCGTGACGGCGTACTTCATCGGGCGCTCGCGCTACCGCCTGGCGCTGGTGCGCACCGTCACGCCCCAGCTGGTCGCGGCCGGACAGCCGGCGCGGGTGCAGCTCACCTTGACCAACGAGGGCCGCACCCCGACCGGCGTGCTCCTCCTCGAGGACCAGGTGCCCTACGTGCTGGGCACCCGCCCCCGCTTCGTGCTGGAGGGCATCGGTCACGGCTGGCGCCGGCACGTGAGCTACCAGATCCGCTCCGACGCCCGCGGCCACTTCGAGATCGGGCCGATGACGGTGCGGGTCAGCGACCCGTTCGGGCTCGTCGAGCTCGGTCGCGCCTTCCACAGCAGCGCGCCGCTGACCGTGACCCCGCGCACGGTGCCACTCCCCCAGATCCCCGTCGGTGGCGCCTGGACCGGGTCCGGCGACAACCGGCCGCGTGCCTTCGCCATCGGCAGCGCCGAGGACGTCACGGTGCGCGAGTACCGCCGTGGCGACGACCTGAGGCGCGTCCACTGGCGCAGCTCGGCACGCGTCGGCGAGCTGATGGTGCGTCGCGAGGAGCAGCCCTGGCAGTCTCGCGCCACGCTGTTCCTCGACAACCGGCTGGTCTCGCACCGGGGTCAGGGCCTCGCGTCCTCCCTCGAGACCGCCGTGTCCGCAGCCGCCTCGATCGCGGTGCACCTGACCCACCGCGGGTTCACCGTGCGGCTGGTCACGGCCTCCGGCGAAGACCCGAGCACCGCCTGGCACTTCCGTGACGCCGACGTCAACACCGCTCCCCTGCTCGAGGCCCTCGCCGTCGTGCAGGCCGAGCACCAGCCGCGCCTCGACACCGGCTGGCTGACCGAGTCGGGTCGCGGCGGCCTGGTGGTCGCCGTGCTCGGTTCGATGACGCCAACCGACCAGCCGTTCCTGTCCCGCCTGCTCCACCACAGCAGCGCCTCGATGGCCGTCGCCCTCGACGTCGACGCGTGGGCACCGCACCTCGCCCCCAGCACCACCGGCAGCGCCGCGGCGGCCCTGGTCGCGCAGGGCTGGCGGGCTGTGCCGCTGGGCCCCCGGGACCGCCTCGACGCCGCGTGGCAGGAGCTCGGCCGCTCGGGCCGCCGCCAGCGCACCGCCGACAGCACGACCGAGGCGGCGACCCGATGAGCCGCGCCCGGGCCGGGCTCGCCCAGGGGCTCGTTCTCTCGCTCGCGTCCGCGTTCACCGTCTTCGTCGTGGTCATGGCGTGGGGACAGCTCACCGAGGACGCCTCCCGGTTCCTCGTGCCGTTGTTCTTCGTCGGCCTGGTCAACGCCGGCATCGGCGCGGTCGCCCGCTGGCTGCGCTGGCCGCTGTGGGGGGTCGTCGCGCTGCAGGTCGCCGTCGCCGGGACGCTCGTGCTCGAGACCGTGACGGGCTCGTTGCTGCCCGGACCTGACGCGCTCGCCGAGTTCGGTGCCGCCGTCCGCGACGCGATGGACTCCTCGACGCGGTACGCCGCACCGGTGCCCGCCAACGTGCCGCCGGTGACTCCCTTGCTGCTCATGGGTGGGGCCGCGGGCATGCTGCTGGTCGACCTGGTCGCCGTGTCCTGGCAGCGGGTCGCCCTCGCTGGGCTTCCCCTCCTCGCGCTCTACAGCCTGCCGGTGAGCCTGCCTGGGGGCGGCGTGTCATGGCTGCTCTTCTCGTTGATGGCCGGCGGCTACCTCTTCATGCTCTTCCTGCAGCACGACGAGCACCTCTCCCGATGGGGTCGCGGGCTCAACCCGCAGGACGAGGAGGCGGACCCGACGTCCTTCGGCGTGCGCACCGGCGCGGTGCGCGGCGCCGCGTTCGCCATGGGCGGGATCGCGACCGCCCTGGCGATCGTCGTACCCGTGGCACTGCCGTCGGCGGGTCTCGACCTGTTCGACGGACCCGGCCTGGGCACCGGCGACGACGTCGTGGTCGAGAGCCCGATGGTCGACCTGCGGCGTGATCTGCAGCGCGGCGAGGACGTGCCGCTGCTGCGGGTCACCACGCCGGGGCCGCGACCCGACTACGTCCGCATCTCGGTCCTGACGCGCTACACCGGTGAGCAGTGGACCCCGGGCGACCGGGACATCCCGACCACGCAGCCGGCGCGCGGCGTGATGCCCGCCCTGCAGGGCGTCTCCGACCTGGTCGGCCGCCAGGAGTCGTCGTTCGTGTTCAACGCCACCGACGAGTTCAAGTCGACCTGGCTGCCGGCCGTCTCGTCCGTCACGTCCATCGACGCCTCCGGCGACTGGCGCTTCGACCGCAGCACCATGGACTACATCGCGAGCAGCGACGGCCTCACCACGGCCGGGCGCCAGTGGGAGATGAACGGCGTCGACCTCACCTACGACGAGACCAGCCTCGACCAGTCGAGACCGGGCAGCACCGGCGTCTCCCTGAACTACCTCGAGCTTCCACGCACCCTGCCTCGCGTCGTGCGCGACCTCGCGTCGCAGGTGACCGCAGACGCGCCGACCCCGTTCCGCAAGGCCCGCGCGCTGCAGGACTGGTTCCGCACGAACTTCACCTACAACCTCGATGTCGAGGCCGTCGACAACGACGCCCTCGAGACGTTCCTCTCCGAGGGAGGTCGCGAGGGGTACTGCGAGCAGTTCGCCGCCACGATGGCGCTGATGGCCCGTTCGCTCGGCATCCCGGCTCGGGTCTCGGTGGGTTTCCTCACCCCCGCGCCCGTGAGTGCCAACGTGTGGCAGTTCTCCGCCCACGACCTGCATGCGTGGCCCGAGCTGTTCTTCCCGGGATCCGGCTGGGTGCGGTTCGAGCCCACGCCGGCCGACCGGGCGCCCGACACCCCGACCTACACCCAGGCCGAGCTCCCGGCCGTCAACCCGACGGTCGGTCCGAGCACCGGGGCGACGGAGGACGAGGCCCTCCCCGACCGGACGACCGAGGACCCCAGCGCGGTGGCCGGCGACGAAGCAGACGGGTCCGGCACGTCGGTGCCGTGGCGCATCGTCGCGGGGGTGCTGGCGGGCATCGCCCTGGTCGTCGTACTCCTGCTCCTGCCGCGGCTGGTGCGTCAGCGTCGCCGGCAGCGGCGGTGGCAGGCAGGCGACGTCGAGTCGGCCTGGCAGGAGCTGCGTGACAGCGTCGTCGACCTGGGCCACCGGTGGCCCTCGGGCCGGTCACCCCGGGCAGCCGGCCTGGCCGTGGCCGGCCTGTTCGGCGGCGCCGCCGGCGCCGGCCAGCAGCGTCCCGCGCGCGGGCCCGAGCTCGCCCCGGAGGCGGTGGCGGCACTCGATCGGCTGGTCGTGCGCGTGGAGCGGTCGCGCTACGCCCGCCCGGACGCTCCCGGACTTCCCGACGACGGGGCCACCCTGCGCGCCGACGTCGAGACGTGTGTCGAGGCGCTGGGCCGGGGAGTCCCGCCGCGGACCCTTCAGCGCGCGCTGTGGTTCCCGACCTCGGTGCTGCGGCGAGAGCATGTCGTGGCCTCCGACGTGTCGGAGGTCCGGGTCGTGACCGGCGGGGGCGTCACCGACCACGTGGGCTAGCCGCGGCGCGGCGGGTGGTCACTGACGTCGCCGGTGGATCGTGGCCGCCTGAGCTGCGGCGGCGTACGGCGTCGAGCGGAGCGGCTCAGAAACCGCTCTCGCGCCGGCGCCGCCAGCGCTCTTCCATCCGCTCCATGAAGGAGCCGGAGGACGCGCTGCTGGTCTTGGTCTTGCTCTTGCGGCCGCCGTCAACGACGCCGAAGCCGCCGTGCGAGGTCTCGCGGGGTGCGGCCTGCTCGCTGCCGCGGCCCTGCCACGAGGTGAGCGCCACGGCCGCCGCCGCCAGCATGACGAGGAAGCCGATGATGCCGACCCAGGCCCGCTCGGTGATGGCGCCGGTCATCAAGACGGCGACGCCGACGAGGAAGACGGCACCGGCCAGGACGGCGCGGCGACGTGAGCGACGGGCGAAGGCAGTGCCACGCAAGGTGTGCGCGAACTTCGGGTCCTCCTCGACGAGGGCGCGTTCCATCTGCTCCAGCAGTCGCAGTTCCTCTTCAGAGAGCGGCACGGTTCCTCCTGACCCGAAATCGACGCGCGGCGGGCCCGCGTAGGCCAAGTCTAGGCAGGGGCTCGCCAAGACGGTAGGCGGCTCGGGAAAATGGCCGCCGAATTGTGGCCGCTGGATTCTCCGGGTGGTCAGCCGAGCAGGCTGGCCGGGCGGACGGCCGCTGATCCGAACCGGCGAGTGGCCCGGTCGACCGCCCGGTCGGCGTCGGCCCAGCCGTGCTCGCGCTCACCGAGGACGAGCTGTCGGTGCACCCGTTCGCGCGGCATGAGCCCCTCCACCCGGACCCCCACCAGTCGCAGCCGGGCGCGCTGCAGACCCAGGGCGTCGTAGAGCCTCGTCGCAGTGCGGTAGATCTCCTGGGTCACGTCGGTGGCCTCGGGCAGGGTGCGCGACCGGGTGATGGTGGTGAAGTCGGCGAACCTGACCCTGATCGTGACGGTGCGGCCGGCGACGCCGGCGACGCGCATCCGCCGGGTGACCTTGGCCGAGAGCCGCAACAGCTCGCGGCCGATCACCTCGCGGTCGTCGGTGTCGCGGGCGAAGGTCTCGTCGGCGCCCATCGACCGGTCGGGCTCGTCGGGTCCCCGTCGCGGGGTGATGACACGGTGGTCGACGCCCCAGGCGAGATCGTGCAGGTGGCTGCCGAGATGGTCGCCCACCGCACGACGCAGGGTGCGCACCGAGGTGTGGGCGACGTCGCCGACCGTGCGCAGACCGAGGCGGTGCAGCATCGCCTGGGTCTTCTCCCCCACACCCCACAGCTCGCCCACGTCGAGCGGGTGCAGGAACGACGTGACGGCCTGCGGGGGTACGACGATCACCCCGTCGGGCTTGGCCCGACGACTGGCGAGCTTGGCCACCGACACCGACGCGGCCACCCCCACCGAGCAGGTGATGCCCTGCTCGTCGTGGATGGTCGCGCGCAGCCGCTCGGCGATCTCCGGTGGTGATCCCAGTCGACGGGTCGCCCCGGAGACGTCGAGGAACGCCTCGTCGAGCGAGAGCACCTCGACCAGCGGGGTGATCCGCCGGAAGTTCTCCATGATCGCCGCCGAGACCTGACCGAAGGTCTCGAAGTCGGGAGCGAGCACCACGGCCTGCGGGCACATCCGGCGGGCCCGGGTCATCGGCAGCGCCGAGCGGACGCCGTACTGGCGGGCCAGGTAGTTGGCCGAGAGCACCACGCCTCTGCTGCCACCACCGACGATGACCGGGACGTCTTGCAGGTCGGGTCGGTCGCGGGTGGCCACCGACGCGTAGAACGCGTCCATGTCGACGTGCAGGATCGGGGTCAGGCTGCTGGTCATGGCCGCCCCCGTCGGGTGGCTGCTGAGGGCGCCTCAGCGGTGGGCGAGCAGGTGGACCTGGGTCGCGAGGGGGAGGTACTCGGGGCGGGTCGCCACGGCCCGCTCGAGCTCGACCAGCGCGGCGGTGGCACCGGGCTCGAGGTCGAGCAGGGAGCCGGGCACCAGGTCGGTGAAGACGCGTACGCCGTGCACGGAGTCGGCGACGAAGCCGGCACCGGCCAGCAGGCCGGCCGCCTCGTCGTGGGTGAAGCGGCTGCCCGAGCGACCGCCGGTGGCCGGCGACGGGCGGTCGAGCAGGTCGAGTGCCTGCTGGAAGTGACCGGCCATCGCCCGGGCCACCACCGCCGCGTGGCGTTGGGCGACCAGCAGGCTGAGGACGCCACCGGGGCGGAGCACCTCGTAGATCGTGGCGAGGGCGGCAGCCGGGTCGTCGACCACCTCGAGCACGCCGTGGCACAGCACCACGTCGGCTTCCTCGACCACCTCGAGCAGCCCGTCGACGTCGCCCTGGATGCCGACGATGCGGTCGAGGACGTCGCTCTCGGCCGCCCGCCGCGCGAGCGCCGCCAGCGCATCGGGGCTCGGGTCGACGACGGTGACGGTGTGGCCGAGCTCGGCCAGCCGGACCGCGAACCCGCCGGTGCCGCCACCGATGTCGACGATGCGCGCGTGCTCGTCGAGCGCCTCCTGCAGGGCATCCCACACCACCGCAGTGCGGGCGGTGCCTCGGCGAGCGCTCTCGGACATGCGGCAAACCCTAGTGGCATCATCCCGGACTCCCCGGGGAGCGGTGCCACAGCTTGCGGGCGACGTCGCGGGGATTGTCCCCCGCCGGCATGATGTCGGCGTACGGCGACATCTGGAAACCGCTGGAGTGGACCAGCACGCGCCGCTGCTCCGGGGCCGCCGGATCGCCGAACCCGGCCGGAGCGGCGCTCATCGCCTCCCGGACCGCGGCCAGCCCGTCATCCGGGGTGGCTGCCTGCTCCCACCTGGCCTGCAGGTCTGGCAGCGACCAGGCGCCGGTGGCCCGCAACGACACTCCCCGCCGGCCGGTCCGCCGCAGCTCGCCGCGGACGACGAGCAGCCACGACTCGAACACGGTGGCGGCGTAGGAGCCCTGGGCGTCCTCGAAGAACGTCGCGTCGACCGGCCCGGTGGCGTCGTCGAGGGTCAGGAAGATGACCCGCCGCCCGGTACGGATCGGCGGGGTCTGGGTGGCCACCTTCACCCCGGCGACCAACAGCTCGGCCTTGCTCCGCCGAGACAGCAGGTCGCGGCTGCGGGTCACCCCGAGAGCGTCGAGGAAGTCGGCGTAGCCGTCGACGACGTGCCGGCTGACGTCGAGCCCGAGGATCTCCAGCTCGGCCTTCATGCGCTCCTCGGTGGTCAGCTCCGGCAGCCCGGTGATCTCACCCTCGGCGGGTTCGTCGCCCAGGGCGAGGGTGAGCTGCACCGAGTCGACGGGGCGTGGCACGGCCGGGGCGCGGGACTGGGCCGCGGCCCGGCCCCAGATCCCGTCGCGGGTCGCTCCATCCGGGGTCGCTCCGTCCCTGGCTCCATCCCTGGTGGTGGGATCACTGCTGTTGCGGATCGCGGCGTCGACGGCCCGTTGCGCGGCCGGCAGCGGACGACGCCCGGCGGCGAGCCCGCGACCGCGCCCGCCCCGGCTGGCCCGGTCGAGGGCGTGCCGGTCGAGCTCGGCCACCTGGAGGAGCAGGTCACGGCGGGTGACCTGGCCGCGACGGCGTACGTCGGAGACGCCGGCGGACCCGATGCGGTAGGTCGAGTCGAACGCCCCGGCCAGGACCAGCCGCTCCACGACCGGCCGGGACACCGCGGCGCGGTGCCAGAAGTCGGTGAGCGAGTGGAAGGGCCGTGCCGCGACGATGCGGTCGACCTCGCCCGCGTTGATGCCCTTGACCTCGGCGAGGGCGAGGCGGATGCCGTACTCGGGTCGGGTGTCCTCGGGGCTCGTGTCCTCGGGGCCGGTGCCGCTCCCGGGGGCCAGCTGCTCGACGACGTAGTCCTTGGCGCTGGCGTTGACGTCGAGGCCCAGCACCTCGATGCCGAACTGGCGGGCGTCGTCGAGGATGAGGCGCTTGGGGTACATGCCCGGGTCGTGGGTGAGCACCCCGGCCAGGAAGTGCGCCGGCCAGTGCGCCTTGAGCCAGGCGGACTGGTAGGTCGGGAGGGCGAACGCCGCCGCGTGCGCCTTGCAGAAGCCGAACGACGCGAACGCCTCCAGCACCTTCCAGACTCGCTCGGCGACCGCCACGGAGTAGCCGCGGCCCAGGGCCCGCGGCATGAACCACAGGCGGGTCTCGGCCATCCCCTCGACGTCTCCGAGGGCTCGGCGCTTCTCGTCGGCCTCCGCGTAGCCGACGCCGGCGAACCGGGCGATCATCTCGATGACCTGCTCGTGGAAGACCACCACACCGTGGGTGGGCGCCAGGATCGGGATCAGGTCTTCGTGGAGGTAGGCGGAGGTCTTCCAGCCCTGCTTGACCTCGAGGTAGGGCGTGATCATGTCGCTCTTGACCGGCCCCGGCCGGAACAGCGAGATGTCGGTGATGATGTCGTCGAAGGAGTCGATGCCGGACTTGCCGACCAGCTCACGCTGGCCGGGCGACTCGATCTGGAAGACGCCCAGGGTCTTGGCGGCACTGATCATGTCGAAGGTCACCCCGTCGTCGAAGGGCACCTGCGCCTCGTCGTCGAGATCGATGTCGACACCATCCACTCGGGCGATCTCCCCCACCGCGTGCGCCATCGCCGACTGCATGCGGATGCCGAGCACGTCGAGCTTGAGCAGGCCGAGGTCCTCGACGTCGTCCTTGTCGAACTGGCTCATCGGGAAGCCGGCGTAGCTCGCCTCGACGGGCGTGCGGTCGAGCAGGGTCGCGTCGGAGAGCAGCACCCCGCAGGGGTGGACGGCGATGTGGCGCGGCAGCCCGTCGAGCCGCTCGACCAACCGGAACATCAGGTCGAGCCGATCTTCGGCTAACCCGCTCGCCCGCAGCTCGGGCAGCTCGCGCAGCGCCACCCGGGCGTCTCGGGCCCGGATGTGCGGGAACGCCTTGGCGATCGCGTCGATCTCGCCCGGCGGCATGCCCAGTGCGGCGCCGACGTCGCGGACGGCGTGCCGGACGCGGTAGGTGTCCATCATCGAGACGCACACGCACCGCTCGCCGCCGTAGCGGTCGAGGATCGCCTCGTAGACCTCCAGCCGCCGGGCCGACTCCACGTCGATGTCGATGTCGGGCAGCGACTGCCGCAGGGGTGAGAGGAACCGCTCCATCAGCAGGTTGTGACGGATCGGGTCGACGCCGGAGACACCGAGCAGGTAGTTGACCAGGCTGCCCGCGCCCGACCCACGGGCCGCGCTGCGCACGCCCATCTCCTTGATCAGGTCGGTGACGTCGCCGACGGTGAGGAAGTAGGAGGCGTAGCCGAGCTCGCGGATGAGCTCCAGCTCGTCGTCGAGCCGCTTCCAGATGCGCTGGCGGGGTGCGGAGCCGTAGCGCCGGCCGATGCCGCCCTCGCAGCGGGCCCGCAGCATCGCGTCGGCCTCGGAGAGGCCGGAGATCTCCCGGACTGCCATGCCAGACGAAGTGCCAGACGAGGTGCCAGACGAGGTGCCAGACGAGGTGCCGGACGGGGCGGCAGCGGAGGACAGCTCGAACTCCGGGAGGTGCACCTCGCCGATGCCCAGGTCGGCCCGCGGGTCCAGGGCACAGCGGTCGCCGATCGTGCGGGTGGAGGCCAGCAGCGACCGGGCGTCACGGGGACCGAGCCCGGCGAGCCGGCAGATCTCCTCGGCCACCTCGTGCATCTGCTTGCCGGACTTCAAGAAGCCCTCGGCGTTGCCGCGATCCAGGTGTCGTCGATCGAGTGGGACCAGCCGCCGCGCCGCGTCGAGGACGTCGATGGTCGGGGCGTCGAGCCGGTCGGCGTACCGCACCGCGTTGGTCAGCACGGCCCGGACGCCGGCGGCGCGAGCCAGACCGGCCATCCGGGCGGCGTGCGGGGCGGACCCGGGGCCCCAGACCGCCTGGGCGCCGGCCCCCAGCCGGTGGGAGACCAGCTCGACCACGAGGTTCTCGGGCGGCAGCGCGGCGCGCCACGCGTCGAGGATCGCCAGGGCGTCGTCGTCACGGCGCCGGGCCACCGCGGCACCGAGCTCGGAGGCCGGCCCGAGCAGGACGAGCACGCCTCCCCCCGCCAGGTGCGGCGCGAGGAGGTCGAGGTCGGCCACCGGACGGCCCCGCTCGCCGGTGAGGTGGGTGGCCGAGACCAGCCGGCAGATCGCCGCCCAGCCGGCCCGGCCCTGGGCCAGCAGAGTGACCCTGGGCCGACTCTGCTCGTCACGGAACGCCCCACCCCGCACGGGGGTACGCCGGGCGGCCGGGGGCCTCGACCCTCCTCGGCCGGCAGAGACCGGCAGCACGGCGAGGTCGACCCCCAGCACCGGACGGATCCCCGCCTGGCTGCAGGCCTTGGCGAACTTCACCGCGCCGTAGGTGCCGTCGCGGTCGGTCAGCGCCAGGGTGTCCATCTCCTGTTCGACGGCCCGCTCGACCAGCGTGTGCGGGTGGGAGGCGCCGTACTGCAGGGAGTAGCCGGAGGCCACGTGGAGATGGACGAACGGGTCGGACATGTGCCTGCCTTCGCGGCTGCGTCGAGGGTGAAGTCGAGGGTGATGTCGAGGGTGGTGTCCGGAGACCGGACTAGGCGACCCCGGCCCGGCCGCCGGCGACCACCAGCCGCTGGGCGACCGGCGCGTGCGGCACCAGGCCGAGCGCCGACTCGACGATCCCCAGGAAACGGTCGGCGTCACGGACCAGGTCGTCGGCCTCGCGCTCGGTGACCGCCCGGGTGGACCCGGCCTCGGCGGCCGCGCGCTTGCCGGCACCGGCAGCGAAGAAGGTCGCCCACTCCGCCAGCTCGGGGGCCACGTCGGCCAGCAGCACCCAGGCGTTCTTCTGCCGGCGTCGCCCCGGCGCCGGATGGGCCCGGGCGGCGAGCAGGGCGGCGGTGGCACGCAGCGCAGCCACGTGGGCGCAGGCGTAGCGGCTGGGGACGTCGGCCGCGGTGATCGCCTCCTGCAGCGACTCCGCCGCCCGGGCGAGGTAGGAGTGGGTGGTCGCGGGGAGGAGGTAGGGGTTCACGTCGCTCACCGGGCCCTCAGTCCACACAGCCGACGAGCAGCCAGCGGCCGTCGGACCAGTCGAAGGAGAGGTCGAAGACGCCGCCCCCATCTCCGACACCATCTCCGGGGCTCCCGGGGGCGCTGCTCCCCCGGCCCGCGTGCACCCGCCACATCTCGCGCTCGACGAGAAGGTCGTCAGCCCGGCGATCCGGGTCGGAGCCGGCCTCCCCGATGGGCGCCGCGTCGGTGCCGACCACCGCTCGCACCCCGGCCGACTGCCACCACGGCACGGTCTCCACCCAGTGCGCCACCACGGAGCGCACCTTCCACAGCCGGCCGCGCCACAGGAACTGCTCGGGGCCCTCCTCGGCCGTCTCGGGCTCTCCACCGATCCGCCCTCTGCGGACCTCCACGGGGTCGTCGTACCGCCTCATCTGCTCTCCTCCTCAGCGCCGTCGACCCCGGGGCCGACCCCGGTGACGGTGGGGGTCGAGGTCACCGCCACCGAGGTCGCATCGAACACTTGTTCGAACAACGCCAAGGTACACCGGCGCACCGACAGTTCGTCAATGGTCCGGCGGCGACGGATTCGGGGCCGGTGGACCGCCCGTCAGAGAAGTGGCCGTCGGTGATCAACCGTTCGACCAACCCGACGCCATGGGCTGCGAAGGAGGGTGCCCAGCCGGGTCACGAAGTCGGCGCTCAGTGCGGCTCTCAGTGCGGCTCTCAGTGCGGCTCTCAGTGCGGCTCTCAGTGCTGGCGGAAGTACCGGTTGGTGTCCTTGTGCCAGAGCAGCAGGAGGAGGAACAGGCACAGCACGATCGCCACGACGGCCACCACGGTGAAGAGCACCGGCAGCCCGAGGCGCACCACCACGGCCGCGGCGAGGACGCCGAACAGCGCGGTGGCCGCCAGCGACAGTCGCGCCCACTCGTGGCCCTCGACGAAGAACGCCACGAGCACCAGGACCAGCAGGGCGAAGACGACGAAGAAGACGATCGCCAGCGGCACGAAGGACGGCGCGATCGGGCTGTCCTTGACCGCCTCCAACCCGCCCTCGGCCAGCAGCTTGCGGGCGGCGACGTTGCCCTCGGCCCAGGTGCGGATGACCTTGTCCTGGCGCACCCAGACCAGCACCGCGGCCAGTCCGGTGACGGCGACGAGCGCGAGGAGCACGCGCACGACGAGGGTCACCGACGTCGGCCGGCCCGACGCGGCAGCATGGGCCGACTCACCGGTCGGCTCACCGGCACGGCTGGCGGGCTGGTTGGCGCTGGTCATGCAATCCCCCGATTGGTCGAGCTCGAGACAACGGCGGTGCCCGACAGGCAGTCGGACCCGGTGACTAGGGTCGCACCATGGCGAGCGAGCACCCTTCCATCACCTCTTTCCGGACCGAGCACGCACGTCGCGGCGGCGCCGGCGACGTGGTCATTCTCCCCGACAGCGTCCACACTGCCGCACTCGCCGCCCAGGCGCTGGGCTGCGAGGTCGGCGCGATCGCCAACAGCCTGCTCTTCGACGCAGGGGGCGCGCCGGTGCTGATCCTCACCTCCGGTGCCCATCGGGTCGACACCCACAAGGTCGCGCGGGCGATGGGCACCCCACCGCTCACGCGCGCGAGCCCCGACTTCGTGCGCACCCACACCGGCCAGGTCATCGGCGGCGTCTCCCCCATCGCCCACCCCGTCCCGGTGCCGACCTGGATCGACTCCTGGCTGCGCCGGTACGACGTGGTGTGGGCCGCCGCCGGCCACCCGGCCGCGGTCTTCTCGACCACGTTCACCGAGCTCGTGTCGATGACCGGCGCGACCGAGATCGACGTCGAGTGACGGACCGCCCCATGGAGATCTGGCTCAACCCCTCGTGCAGCAAGTGCCGGGCGGCCGTGACCGCGCTCGACGAGGCCGGTGTCGAGCACACCGTGCGGCGCTACCTCGACGACGTGCCCACCGTCGACGAGCTCGCCGACGTCGTGGCCCGCCTCGGCGTCGAGCCCTGGCACATCGCCCGCGACAAGGAGGCCCGTGCCGCGGGCATCGACCTGCCCCGCGAGCCCGCCCACCGCGCCGACTGGCTGGCGGCCCTGGCCGCCCACCCGAGCGCGATCCAGCGACCGATCATCACGGCCGCCGACGGCACCACGGTGGTCGCCCGCGACGCCGAGACGCTCGCGCGGGTCATCTCCCACGGCACGGGGCAACCCGGAGGCCCGGCCACGGCGTAGGAGGGGTGACACCCACCGGTCGACAAGGAGCACCCCGATGCGTCGCGAGCAGCGCGAAGCGGACTTCACGGAGTTCTACGTCGCCCGGCGCGCGGCCCTGCGCCGGACGGCGTACCTCGTCGTCCGCGACTGGCACACCGCCGAGGACCTCGTCCAGCAGGCGATGGTCAAGGTGTACGCCGCCTGGCCGCGCGTGCGCAGGGACTCGGCCGACGCGTTCGCCCGCAGGGTCGTCGTCAACGAGTGCCTGAGCCACCTGCGCAGGCGCCGCGACGTTCCTGTCGAGGAGCTCCCCGACCGCGCCGTCCACGGGGCCGAGGCCTCGCCGCTCGACGTCGGGGCCGCGCTCGACCTGCTCGCCCCGCGGCAGCGGGCGATCGTCGCGCTGCGCTTCCTCGACGACCTCTCGGTGGCCGACGTCGCGCACGCCCTGGCGATCACCGAGGGCACCGTCAAGAGCCAGACCGCCAAGGCGCTGGCCACGCTCCGCACCCATCTCCCCCAGCTCGTCCTGACCGAGGAGTCTCGATGACCGAGCAGGATCTCGCCACCCTGGTCCGCGACCACGTGTCCTACGACGAACCCGCCTTCCAGCACAGCCCCGTCGAGGTCGTCACCCGAGGTCGCCGGGTCGTACGCCGCCGGCGTGTGCTGGCCGGCCTCGCGGGCGCCGCGGTGCTGACGGTCGGCGCCGTGGCCCTGCCGCAGCTGCGGTCCGAAGGACCCGGCACCGACCGGGTCATCGACCCGGCGATCACCCAGGCCCTCGACGCGTACGACGCGGCGCAGATGCCGCGCATCATGGACGACCATGCCCGCTCGGTCTTCAGCGCCTCGGTGCCCGACCTCGGGCCGGCCGAGTTCGTGGCGTTCGACTCGCAGTCCCAGGAGCTGCCGCCGCGCTACTGGGACAGGGCCAGCGGCCTCGCCATGCAGTACGGCGCCGACTCCGAGCACCGGCTGTCGCTCACGGTCGAGCACGCCCGCAGCTTCGCCGAGGGCGACCCCGACAGGTACTGCGCGGAGGGCCTCGATGCCGGCTACTACGTCGAGTGCAGCGTCGACCGCACTCCCGACGGCGACGTCGCCATCACCACCCTGAGCGCCAAGCGGCCGATGCGCGACAGCGCCGGGCTCCAGGCCTGGAACGACAACTTCATGGCCGTGACGGCCGACGAGCTGCCCTCCATCGCGCCCGATCGGCTGTGGTTCTCCAGCGACGTCAAGGTCATCAAGTCCGAGACGTTCGTGACCTTCACCAGCGAGACCGTCCGCGCGCCCGACCTCGCGACCGCCCGCGAGCGACTCGTCGTACCCACCGCCGACCTCGCGAGGATCGGCCTCGACCCGGCGCTGGTCATGCCCGTCCCTCCGAGGGGTGAGCGCGGCTGCCCGCAGTGGACGATGCCGACCAAGGACATGACGGTCAGCTGCACCGCCGACGCCGGCTGACCGCTGGTCGACTGAGCCGCGGTCGGCCACACTGACGGCGTGGACTCACTCTCACTGGTGTTCTCGAGCGGCTGGGCGAGCGGCGTCAACGCCTACCTCGTGATCCTCGTGCTCGGCATCACCGACCGCGTGCAGGACCTGAGCCAGGTGCCCGACGTCCTGCACCGTGGCGACGTCCTGGCCGTGGCGGGGTTCCTCTACGCGATGGAGTTCGTCGCCGACAAGATCCCCTACGTCGACTCGACGTGGGACGTCATCTCGACGGCCATCCGACCCACGGTGGGCGCCGTGATCGGGGTGCTCCTCGCCGGTGAGGCGTCCTCCCTCGACCAGGCCGTGGGCGCCGTGGTCGGCGGCGGCACCGCCCTGCTCTCGCACCTCGTCAAGGCGGGCGGCCGGCTCGCCATCAACACCTCGCCGGAGCCGTTCTCGAACATCGGCGCCAGCCTCGCGGAGGACGTGGCCGTCCTCGGTGTCGTCGCCTTCGCGATCCAGAACCCGCGAGCGGCCGCCGCAGTGGCCGGCGTGCTCCTGCTCGTGGGGCTGGTGCTGCTCGTGGTCGTGGGTCGCTTCGTGCGCCGTGGCTGGCGGCGCTGGAAGAAGCGCGACGTGGTGCCCGCCTAGTCTGTCCGCCATGCGCGTGGTGGTGATCGGTGGCGGCTTCGGCGGCCTGGCCACGGCCGCGCGGCTGGCCAAGACCGGGCATCGGGTCACCCTGCTCGAGCGCTCGACCGGGCTCGGCGGCGCGCTGGCCACCCGGTCGCGGGACGGCTTCGCGTGGGACGCCGGCCCGACGACGACCCTGCTGCCGGCGGTGGTCCGGGACCTCTTCCGCAAGACCGGACGCCCGCTCGAGCGCGAGGTCGACCTGGAGCCGGTCGACCCCCTCCGCGAGCACCGCTTCGCCGACGGCTCCACCTTGGCCCTGCCCGGCGGCTCGCGAGCCGGCCAGGTCGCGGCCTTCGAGGCGCTCGGCCCCGGCCTCGGCCGATCGTGGACGGCGTACGTCGACCCGCTCGCCGACGACTGGGAGCTGCTGCGGCGCGACTACCTCGAGCGGCCGTGGGACCCGACCTTCGCACCCCGAGAGCTGACGGCACGGCTCACCGGCCGCGAGGTGCTGCACCGGCGGCTGCGCAAGGCGTTCTCCGACGAGCGGCTGCGGCAGGTGGCGGCGCTGCCGTTCACCGCCGACGGCCACGACCTGCGCAACGTGCCGGCCTGGGCGGGCGTGGTCTCCTACCTCGAGCAGCGGTTCGGCTCCTGGCGGGTGCCCGGCGGGATGGCGGGGCTGGGCCTCGCGCTCGTACGCCGCCTCGAGACCCGCGGGGTGGAGGTGCTGACCTCGACGCCGGCGCTCGACGTGGTGGTCCGCGACGGCCGCGCCGTAGCCGTGGCCACGCCGTCGGGCCGGATCGACGCCGACGCCGTGGTGTGCGCGATCGACCCGCGCCGGCTGCCCGCGCTGGCGACGTACGTGCGGGCCACCATGCCCGCGATCCCGCCGGTCGTCGCGCACGTCGGTCTCGAGGGCGGCGTGCCCGACCTGGCCGGCGAGGTGGTCCTGCATCCCGGCGACCCGGTCAAGGAGCCCCTGCTGATCGTGCGCCCCGGCGGTACGGCGCCCGAGGGGGCGCACGCGTGGACGGTCCTGGGCCGGGGCCGGCTGTCGGAGGACGTGCTGGTGGCGCTGGCCCGGCGCGGGCTCGACGTACGTCAGCGGCTCGTCACCCGGCTCGACCTGAGCCCGCGCGACCTCGTCGACGAGTGGGGCGGCTCCCCTCTCGGCGTGCTGTGGCAGGGCCGGTCCACGGTGACCAGGCGGCTGGGCCCGACCACGCCGGTCCCCGGCGTCTACGCCGCCGGTGCGCATGCCACTCCCGGCTCCGGACTGCCGTACGTCGGCCTCTCGGCAGCGCTGGTGGCGCAGGCGATCGGCCCCGCGGGCTGAGCTCAGAGCAGCTCGAAGGTCACCGTCACGCCGGCGCCGATCCGGGTCTCGCCCGGCTCGATCCTGGCCGTGCTCGTGGAGGCCGCGCGCGCGAGCTCTCCGGTCTCCATCGGCCGCGCACCCCCGCCCTCGACGACCTGCTGCACGGCGCCGAGGGTGGCGTCGCTGAGCGCCGCGAGCTGGGCCGCTCGCTCCCGGGCGTCGGCGTACGCCGCCTCGCGAGCCCGGCCCTGCGCGGCTGCGGGATCGGACACCTCGAGGGTGACGCCGTCGAGCTGGAGGGCGTCACCGATCTCCTGGGCCAGGTCGGTCAGCAGGCTGCCTGCCGCGGTGAGGTCGGGGCAGCCGATCGCGAGCCCGTGCCGGGCCTCGAAGCCACGGGCCTCGCCCTGGTTGTCGTGCCAGGTCCAGACGTTGAGGCCCTGCGAGGCGATGCGGTGCGGCTCGGTGTGCCGGCGGGCGACCTCCCCGATCCGCTCCACCGACGCCGACACGGCGGCGAACGCCTCGGCCACGCCGGCGGCCCGGCGCACGGCGGCGACCCGCACCACTGCGGAGTCGGGGACGGCCGGGGCCGACCCGTGCCCGGTGACGGTGACGGTGCGCATGCGCATGCGCCGACGGTAGCCCTCAGACGGGCAGGCGCAGCGCCTGGAAGATCTCGCGGGTCGCCTTCGACCGGTTCAGGGTGTAGAAGTGCAGCCCCGGCGCGCCGGCAGCGAGCAGTGCCTCGCACAGCTCGGTGGCGATGGCGATGCCCTCGGCACGCAGCGCGTCGGGGTCGTCGGCCAACGACAGGATGCGCGCCTCGGTCTCCGCCGGCATCTCGCGGCCCGACATGTGCACCATCCGGCGCATGGAGTTGAGGTTGAGGATGGGCATGACGCCGGGGATGATCGGGAAGTCCACGCCGAGGGCGCGGGCCCGCTCGACGAGGCCGACGTAGTCGCTGGCCCGCAGCACCATCTCGGTGACCGCGAACTCCGCGCCGGCGTCGTACTTCGCCTTCAGCGCGAGCGCATCGGCGTCGAGGCTCTCGGCGTCGCGGTGGCCTTCGGGGAAGGCGGCCACGCCGACCGACACGTCGGCGTTCTGCTTGATGAAGGCGACCAGCTCGGAGGCGTAGGTGACCCCGCCCTCGGTCGGCACCCACGGCGTGCCGGGACCCGCCGGTGGGTCGCCGCGCAGCGCGAGCACGTTGCGCACGCCCGCCTGCTCGAGGTCGGCGAGGATGCCGGCGATCTCGTCGGTCGTGTGGCCCACGCAGGTCAGGTGCGCCATCGGGAGCATCGAGGTCTCGCGCGCGATCCGCTCGGTGATGGCCACGGTGCGCTCCCGGGTCGACCCTCCGGCGCCGTAGGTCACCGAGACGAAGGTCGGCGCCAGCGGCTCGAGCTCGCGGATCGAGCGCCACAGGATCTCCTCGCCCGCCTCGTCCTTGGGCGGGAAGAACTCGAACGAGAACGACCGCCCGCCCTCGCGGACGAGCTCGCCGATGCCGCGGGCAGGATCGTTGCTCATGGCCCTGATCCTAGGGAGGGGGCGGTCCCGGTCACGGCAATGTCCACTGGCTAGTCTCACCAGGGTGATCGCCCCGTCCCCCACCTCAGGCTGGGACGCCGCGGCCTTCAGGGCCTCCGTGCAGGCCGCCCTGGACACCTTCCTCGACGACCAGGCCGACCGGCTCGCCGCCCTCGGCAGCGACGCCGCCCGGCTGCTCGCCGAGGCCCGGGCCAGCGTCCGCGGCGGCAAGCGGTTCCGCGCCGCCTTCTGCTACTGGGGCTACCGCGCCGTGCGCGAGCCGGTCGACGAGGCCGCGCTGGTCCGCGCGTGCGCCGCCCTCGAGCTGCTGCACGCGAGCGCCCTCGTGCACGACGACTACCTGGACGCCTCCGACACAAGGCGCGGCCGGCCCGCTACGCACCGCACGTTCGAGGCCCAGCACCGCACCGCCGGATGGCGCGGCGACCCCGAGCAGTACGGCGCCGCGGCGGCGATCCTGCTCGGCGACCTGCTCCTGGCCTGGTCCGACGAGATGTTGCGCTGCTGCGGGCTCGCCGAGCCCGACGTGAGCCGGGCGCTGCGCGTGTTCGACCTGTGCCGCAGCGAGGTGATCGCCGGCCAGTTCCTCGACGTGTCGGTGCAGGCGCGCGGGCGGGCCGACGTGGACACCGCGATGACCGTGCTGCGGTTCAAGTCCGCGAAGTACTCCATCCAGCGGCCCCTGCACATCGGCGCCGCGCTCGCCGGCGCGGACGAGGAGACCGTGCGGGTGCTCGGCGGTTTCGGCCTGCCGCTGGGCGAGGCGTTCCAGCTGCGCGACGACCTGCTCGGTGTCTTCGGCGACCCGGCCGTCACCGGCAAGCCGGCCGGCGACGACCTGGTCGAGGGCAAGCGCACAGTGCTCGTCGCCCTGGCCCTCGACGCTGTCGGTCGCGACGACGCCGCACTCCTCGACGCCTCGCTCGGCTCCGCGCTGTCCCCCGCGGAGGTCGGCCGGCTGCGTGAGGTGATCGACAGGTCA
The DNA here is from genome assembly GCF_049897745.1 of Nocardioides sp. LHG3406-4. Classification (NCBI taxonomy): domain Bacteria; kingdom Bacillati; phylum Actinomycetota; class Actinomycetes; order Propionibacteriales; family Nocardioidaceae; genus Nocardioides; species Nocardioides sp. LHG3406-4. The sequence goes on along the minus strand of NZ_JAFCWV010000002.1, from coordinate 546,974 downwards.
GGTGCGCACGCGCAGGTCGAGGAGGTCATCGAGGCCCTGGCCGACCGGGCGGTCACCACGCTGGAGGGCGCCGAGATCGACGAGGTCGCCCGCGGCGTACTCCGCGAGCTGGCTGCCGCCGCGACCCAGCGGGTCGTCTGAGCCGGGATCCACCGCGACTTGTCACAGGCCGGCCTCGGCCGGTGTCTCCATGTCCCGACCACAGGACACCAGGAGCAGGCATGAGCAGTCACACCCGAGTTCCCAGCACGGAGATCACCGGCGTCTACGGCGCCGTGATGAAGAGGTTCAGCCGCAAGATGTTCGGCGAGGTGCCCGAGCCCCTCGGGGTGATGTGGAACCACCCCGCCTCGCTCAAGGCGGGCATGGCCCTCGGCAGGAAGGCCGCGTCGTGGCACGAGTGCGACCGGGACCTCAAGTCCTACGCCCACATGGCTGTGGCGGCCCTGATCGGCTGCTCGTTCTGCCTCGACCTGGGCTACTTCCAGGCGCACAACGAGGGGCTCGACGTCGCCAAGGCCCGCGAGGTGCCGCGGTGGCGTGAGTCCGACGTCTTCTCGCCGCTGGAGCGGGACGTCCTCGAGTACGCCGAGGCGGCATCGCAGACGCCGCCCACCGTGACCGACGAGCTCTCCGCCCGCCTGCTCGAGCGGATCGGCGCCGCCGGGCTGGTCGAGCTCACCGTGTGGGTCGCCATCGCGAACCAGATGGCGCGGACCAACGTCGCCCTCGGCATCGAGGCCCAGGGGTTCTCGGCGGCGTGCGGGCTGGCGCCTCTCGCCCGGCCCGGCGGGATAGCGTCGCAGGCATGACCGACGACCCGTTCGTCACCCACCGTCGCCTGCTCTTCACGGTCGCCTACGAGATGCTGGGCTCGGCGGCGGACGCCGAGGACGTCGTCCAGGAGACCTGGCTGCGGTGGGCCGGTCTCGGTGAGACGGCCAGGGCCGACGTACGCGACGCGCGGGCCTACCTGGTGCGCATCGTGACCCGGCAGGCGCTCAACCGGCTGCGCACGGTGGCACGGCGTCGCGAGGACTACGTCGGGCCGTGGCTGCCCGAGCCGCTGCTGACGAGCCCCGACGTCGCCGACGACGTGGAGCTCGCCGAGAGCATCTCGATCGCGATGCTGACCGTCCTCGAGACGCTCGGGCCGGCTGAGCGGGCGGTGTTCGTGCTGCGCGAGGTGTTCGAGACGCCGTACGACGAGATCGCGGAGGCGGTCGGCAAGTCGCCGGCCGCGGTCAGGCAGATCGCCCGTCGCGCGCGCGACCACGTCGCCGCCAGGCGGCCGCGGATGCGGGTCGACCGCGCCGAGCAGGAGTCCGTCGTCGAGCAGTTCCTCGCGGCCCTGCAGGGTGGCGACGTGCAGGAGCTCCTCGACCTGCTCGCCCCCGACGTCGTGGTCAGGTCCGACGGGGGCGGCGTCGTGAACGCGTCGCGGCACCCGATCCAGGGTGCTCGACGCGTAGCGCAGCTGCTCGCCCGTTTCGATCAGCACGCACCCGGCGCCGTCGTGGGCACGATCTGGCTCAACGGGGCCTGCGCCGCCCGGATCGAGCTCGGCGGCGAGGTCAAGGGTGCGGTCAACCTCGTGATCGAGGACGGTCGGATCAGCCGGATCGACGCGATCTTCAACCCGCACAAGCTGACCCGGCTCGACGTGCCGGCGGAGCTGAGCCGCTGATGCGCCTGAGGGCGCAGCCTCGAGGCGACCGTGGGGTCAGAAGGCCATCGACTGCGCGCGGCGCTTGACCTCGGAGCCGCGGTTCTCGCGCAGCGCGTCGATGGGCCGGCCGGGCAGGTCGAGGTCGGTGAACAGCCAGGCGATGCTCTGCCGGTCGTCGTACCCACCGTCGTGGAGCACCGTCAGCAGCCCGGGCAGGCCCTTGACGACGAGGCCGTCCTGCACGAAGTCGGCCGGCACCTGCTGACCCGCGCCCGGAGAGGGCACGGCGGCGGCGAGCTCGTGCTCGCGAATCATCGTGCGGACGCGGCTGACCGAGACTCCCAACAGGCGTGCGGTCTCGGCCCAGTCGATCCAGTCGGGTACGAGGACGGACAGGTCGGGCCCGTCGGGCTGCTCACTCATGGGACAACTCTCCCACCCCATGGGAGCACGTCACACGTCGGACACCTTCACACCGGCGTGCGCCTTGTAGCGGCGGTTGATGCTGATCAGGTTGGCGGTCAGCGCCTCCACCTGGTGGGCGTTGCGCAGCCGGCCGGCGAAGACGCCCCGCATGCCGGGGATCGCGTCGGCCAGCGCCTGCACCAGGTCGGTGGCCGCACGCTCTTCGCCGAGCACGAGCACGTCCATGTCCACGCTGGCCACGTCGGGGTCGTCGAGCAGCACCGCGCTGACGTGGTGGAACGCCGCCACCACCGTTGCCTCGGGCAGCACGGCCTGCGCCTGCTGCGCGGCCGACCCCTCGTCGACCGGCAGTGCGTAGGCGCCCTGGTTGTCGAAGCCGAGTGGGTTGACGCAGTCGACGACGACCTTGCCGGCCAGCAGCGGGGCCAGGCCGGCCAGCAGGTCGCGGTGGCCGTCCCACGGCACCGCCACGACCACGACGTCGCCCTGCTCGGCGGCCGTGGCGTTGTCGGCCCCGCTCACGACGCCGCCGGTCGCGGCGGCGAGCTCCGTGGCCGTCTCGGCCGCCCGCTCGGCGCTTCGGCTGCCGATCACGACCGGGATCCCTGCGGCGGCCCATCGTCGGGCGAGGCCGCGCCCCTGGGGTCCGGTGCCGCCGAGCACGGCGACGATGCGGCCAGTGATGTCACCGGTGCTGGAAGTCATGGCCCAAGCGTGGCAGTACGCCGACGGCGCTGGCCTACCGGCCCGTCGAACTCCGGCGGCAGAACCCCTGTGTGACCACCGCCTGACGGGCGCTGCGCCACGCCGCAACGGGACACATAAGCCCCCGCGCGCCGTCGATCCGTACGATTGAGGCCCGGATCCTTCCCCATCCGGAAGACGGAGGTCCAGCCGTGCAGCCAGACGAGCGCGCCCGCAGCGTCCGCGCCGGTGCTGGCGACCCCTTGGTCGGTCGGCTCCTGGACCGTCGCTACCGCATCGGCGCGCGCATCGCCCGCGGCGGCATGGCCAGTGTCTACGAGGCCACCGACATCCGGCTCGACCGCGTCGTGGCGGTCAAGGTCATGCATCCCGGGCTCGGAGACGACGACGAGTTCGCCGCCCGCTTCGTGCGCGAGGCCCGGGCGGCTGCCCGGCTCTCCCACCCCAACGTGGTCGGCGTCTTCGACCAGGGCGAGGAGGACGGCGTCGTCTTCCTCGCGATGGAGCTCGTCTCGGGCCACACGCTGCGCGACGTCATCCGCAAGGAGGCGCCGATGTCGCCCTCGCGGGCGCTGGCGCTGCTCGAGCCCGTGCTCTCCGCGCTGGCCGCCGCCCACCGGGCCGGCCTCATCCATCGCGACATCAAGCCCGAGAACGTCCTGATCGCCGACGACGGCCGGGTCAAGGTGGCCGACTTCGGGCTGGCCAAGGCGGTGAGCACCGACACCCAGCACACCGCGACGGGCGGCGTACTGATCGGCACCGTCTCCTACCTCGCGCCGGAGCTGGTCGTCGACGGCCGGGCCGACGCCCGCGCCGACGTCTACGCAGCCGGGGTGGTGATGTACGAGCTGCTCACCGGCCACAAGCCGCACGAGGGCGAGTCGCCGATCCAGGTCGCCTACAAGCACGTGCACGAGGACGTCCCGGCACCGTCGGTGCTCGTCCCCGGCCTCCCGGCGTACGTCGACGCGCTGGTCGCCCGGGCCACGGCCCGGGACCGGGGCCAGCGACCGGCCGACGCCGCCGTGCTCCTGCACCAGCTGCACCGCGTCGCCCAGGCACTCGCCGCGGGCGTGCCCGAGGACCCCGAGCTGGTCGCCGACCTGATGCCGATCCGGGGAGCGGCGCTGGACCTGCCCGACCTCGAGGACGCACCCGAGTGGCTCGACACCAGCGACCTCGCCGAGGTGCGCGCCGCCCCGGCGGAGCACCCGACCACCAGCGTCGTGCCAGTGCCCGTCTCGCCGCACACCACCTCGATCGAGCCGCACGCATCCATGGCTCCGGGGCCACGTGGGCGCATCGACCGGCTGCCTGCCCCGCGTCCCGACGTACGACCCGCGGCCGGGACCCCGCGCCGCTCCCGGCGCGGCCCGGTCACGCTGGTGCTGGCCCTGCTGCTGGTCGGGGTGCTGGCCGCTGGTGCCTGGTGGTTCGGCTCGGCCCGCTACACGACCACCCCCGGGGTGCTCGGCCTCGAGCAGGCCGCCGCCGAGGCCCAGCTGGGCAAGGCGGGCCTCGACGCCCAGGTCACCGACCCGGCGTACTCCGAGAGCATCCCCGCCGGCCAGGTGCTCGCCACCGATCCCAAGCCCGGCGACCGGGTGCTCGACGGCGGCACGGTGACCCTGGTGCTCTCGGCGGGCCCGGAGCGCTACTCCGTGCCCGAGCTGCAGGGGCGGACGCTCGACCAGGCGCAGGACGCGCTGCTCGCCACCAACCTGGCGTTCGGCAAGGCCGTCGAGAGATACAGCGAGACCGTGCCCGAGGGCGTGGTGATGGCCAGCGATCCCGTCGTCGGAACCGCTCTCAAGCGCGACGCCTCGGTCAACGTCGTCGTCAGCAAGGGCCGCAAGCCGCTGACGATCAAGGACTGGACCGGCAAGCCTGCCGACCGTGCCGAGCAGGCGATGGAGAAGCGCGGGCTGGTCGTCGACCGCCAGCAGGAGCAGTTCAGCGCCACCGTGCCGGCCGGTGCGGTGATCAGCCAGAACCCCACCACCGGCACCCTCTTCAAGGGCGAGACGGTCACCCTCGTCGTCTCGAAGGGACCCGAGCTGATCGAGGTCCCGCAGGTCGTCGCGATGGGCGTCGAGGCCGCGACCGAACGACTTCAGGAGCTCGGGTTCCAGGTGCAGGTGGAGCACTCCGACAGCTACATCGGCGTCGGGTTCGTGTTCAGCTCCGATCCCGGGGCCGGCGAGATGGTGGCCAAGGGCTCGACGATCACCCTGTACCTCGTCTAGCTGTACCTCGTCTAGCTGCACCTCGTCCGGCCGCCAGCCGGCTGCCGAGTGCCTCGCACCCGGTCACTAGGGTTCCGAGCATGAGCGGCACCCCTGGCGATGCGCACGACGTCCACGACGCGCAGGACGCCGCCACCCGTCGTACGACCCTGCTCGCGATGCTGGCCCTGCTCGCCATGACGGCGTGCTGGGGGTCGACGTTCTTCCTCATCAAGGACCTCCTCGACCGGGTGCCGACCCTGGACTTCCTGGCCGTCCGGTTCGCCATCGCTACGGTCGCCCTGCTGGTCATGGCGCCCCGCGCCCTGGGCCGGCTCTCGGCCGACTCACGACGACACGCGCTCGTGCTGGGCCTGCTCTACGGCGTCGCGCAGATCCTCCAGACGGCCGGGCTCGCGCACACGGCGGCCAGCGTCAGCGGCTTCATCACCGGCATGTACGTCGTGTGCACGCCGCTGCTGGCCGCCGTACTCCTCAAGAGCCGGATCACCGCGATGACCTGGCTCGCGGTCGCGCTCGCCACGGCCGGCCTGGCCGTGCTCACCCTGCAGGGCTTCGCGGTGGGGTACGGCGAGGCGCTCACGCTCGTGGCCGCGATCCTCTACGCGCTGCACATCGTCGGGCTCGGGGCCTGGTCGAGGCCGGGCGAGGCGATCGGGATGACGATCGTGCAGATCATGGTGATCACGGTGGTCTGCTTCGTCGCCACGATCCCCGACGGCATCGTGCTGCCGAGCACCGGCCGCGACTGGTTGTCGGTGGTCTACATGGCGGTGTTCGCGGGCGCGCTGGCGCTCGTCGCCCAGACGTGGGCGCAGGCCCACCTGCCGCCGACCCGCAGCGCGATCATCATGAGCATGGAGCCGGTCTTCGCGGCCCTCTTCGCCGTGCTGCTGGGCAGCGAGTCGGTCACCGGCCGGCTGCTGCTCGGCGGCTCCATGGTCTTCGCCGCGATGCTGGTCGTCGAGCTGGCGCCCCGGCGCAAGCTCGAAGGTGAGGTGACCCACATCGCCGTGTGACGAGCCTGCCCCGACCGCCGGGCGGTTGGGCAAACGCGCTGGCGACTGCTTACCCTGTCGAGCGTCCTGAACGCCGGGAGGATCTGATGGCGACCTGTGCCACCTGTGGCCGCGACGTGGGCGCTGGGCGGTTCTGCACCAACTGCGGAACGCCGGTGTCCGAAGGCGTTGTCGCGACCGCCCAGTTCGAGCGGGTGCCGCTCGTCGTACCGGACGCCGGGCCGCGCCCGCACCGCGAGGTTCCGCGCTGGCTGCCGTGGCTGCTGGGCTGGCTGCTCCTCGCCGTCATCGCAGCGATGGTCGGCTGGGCGGTGGGCAGTGACGGGTCGCCCGCAAAGGGTTCCGCCGGGTCGTCCGCTGGGCCCGCCAGCGACGCACCAGCGTCCCCCGGGTCGGCCCCCCTGCCCGCCGGAGCCTCCGACATCACCGCGACGGCCACCGCCGCGGCGCCCGAGACCGCTCCACCCAACCAGGACCTCGACGGCAAGACGGTCACCTACGACGCCGTGCACATGCTCGACGGAGACCCGTCGACCGCCTGGCGGATGCCGGGCGACGGCACCGGCGTCGTACTCACCTTCACGCTGCCCGGGCCGACCCGGATCGCCTCGGTGGGGCTGGTCAACGGCTACGCGAAGGTCGACGGCCCGGTGGACTGGTACCCCCGCAACCGCCGCATCACCTCGGTCACCTGGGGCTTCGACGACGGCAGCACGCTGGACCAGGAGCTCATCGACAGCCCGGCGATGCAGACCATCGGCACCGAGGGCGTCGTCACGTCGACGGTCACCCTCACCCTGGACACCGTCTCCGCGCCCGGCGCGCGCGCCGGCCGGGACTACACCCCGGTGAGCGACGTCCGGCTCGGCGGGTCGTCCGCCTGACCCACGCCGTACCCGTTGAGTTGCGCGTCCGTACCCGTTGAGTCGCGCGTCCGTTCCTGTCGAGTTGCGCGTCCGTACCTGTCGAGTTGCGCGTCCGTTCCGTGCTCGATACGACGGCGCAACTCAACGGGTACGACGGCGCAACTCAACGGGGGGTGAGGCGGGCGAGCACGGCGGCGGCGTGTTCGGCATCGGCGCGGGTCACGTCGAGGTGCGTCACGATGCGTACGGCGCGCGGGCCGACCGCTCCGATGCGGACCCCCTCCTCGGCGGCACCGGCCACGAACGCCGCCGCGTCGTCGCGGGGCACCACGACGATGTTGGTCTCGACCCCGGCCGGGTCCACGCCGCACGCCTCGGCCAGCAGGCGGGCGTGCTCGTGGTCGTCGGCCAGCCGCTCGATGTGGTGGTCGAGGGCGTGCAGCCCGGCGGCCGCGAGGATGCCGACCTGGCGCATCCCGCCGCCCATCCGCTTGCGCCAGATGCGTGACTCGTCGATGTGCGCCTGCCGGCCGACGACCAGTGACCCGACCGGGGCGCCGAGGCCCTTGGACAGGCAGACGGTCAGCACGCCCGCACAGGCGCCGTACTCGCTGAGCGGGACGCCGGTCGCGACGTGCGCGTTCCACAGCCGCGCCCCGTCCATGTGCAGCCAGGCGTCGTGCCCGTCGACGACGTCGCGCAGCGGCAGGATGTCGTCGGGACGCAGCACGGTGCCGCCCGCGAAGTTGTGGGTGTTCTCGATCGAGACCATCCGCGTCTGCACGAAGAACGGCCCCATGTCGGGAGCCCACATCGCCTCGATGGCGGCCAGGTCGATGCCGCCGCGCGGGTGGGTCCAGGTGCGCATGGTCACGCCGCTGTAGGCCCCGTGGGCGCCGAGCTCCGCGCGGGCGATGTGCGCCGACGACTCGCACAGCACCTCGGTGCCCGGTCCGGCGCCCAGCCGCACCGCGAGCACGTTGGCCATCGAGCCGGTGGGCGTGAACAGCGCGGCCTCGTGGCCGAACATGCCTGCCACCCGCTCCTCGAGCTCGCGGACCGTCGGGTCCTCGCCGTAGACGTCGTCGCCGACGGGTGCGGCGGCCATCGCCGCCCGCATCGCGTCGGTGGGCTGGGTGAGGGTGTCGGAGCGGAGGTCGATCACGGGCAGAACCTACCGCCGGACCAGAGGCAGCCTGTGAACGACCCGTGTTTCGACGCGCCCGTCGCGCCGGCTCGCAAGCTCGCCAACGCGGGGCTTGCTCTACCCCTTCGGCCGACGCAGCCCGCTCGTCCCTCGCGGTCTGCTGGCCTCAGGCCTTGCGCAGCATCTTCGCCACGAGGAACGACAGCTCGAGCGACTGCACCCGGTTGAGGCGCGGGTCGCAGACCGACTCGTAGCGGTCGGCCAGGCCGGCCTCGTCGATCTCCTCGCCACCGCCGACGCACTCGGTGACGTCGTCGCCGGTGAGCTCGACGTGGACACCACCGGGCCAGGTGCCGACCGCGCGGTGCACGTCGAAGAAGCCCTGGACCTCCTCGATCACGTCGTCGAAGCGGCGCGTCTTGTAGCCCGAGGACGCCTCGAACGTGTTGCCGTGCATCGGGTCGCACACCCACGCGACGTTGATGCCCGCCGCGGTCACCTTCTCGACCAGGGTCGGCAGGCCGTCACGGATCTTCCCGGCGCCGAAGCGGGTGATGAAGGTCAGACGCCCGGCCTCGTTGTCGGGGTTGAGCTTGCCCGCGAGCGCGATCGCGTCGTCGGCCGAGGTGGTCGGTCCGAGCTTGACGCCGATGGGGTTCTTGATGTGGCTGATCAGCTCGACGTGCGCTCCGTCGAGCTGGCGGGTGCGCTCGCCGATCCAGACGAAGTGCCCGGAGACGTCGTACGGCATCTGGGTGCGGCTGTCGATGCGCGTGAGCGAGTGCTCGTACTCCAGCACCAGCGCCTCGTGGCTGGAGTGGAAGTCGACCCGGTGGAACTCGTCCGGGTCCGCCCCGATCGCCTGCATGAAGGTCAGGGCCCGGTCGATCTCGGCCGCCACCAGCTCGTAGCGCTGGCCCGCGACCGAGTCGCGGACGAAGTCGGTGTTCCAGGTGTGCACCTGGCGGAGGTCGGCGTACCCACCGGTGACGAACGCGCGCACCAGGTTGAGCGTCGCGGCCGAGGAGTTGTAGACGTCCACGAGCCGCTGCGGGTCGGGCACCCGCGACTCGGGGGTGAAGGCGTAGCCGTTGACCGCGTCGCCGCGGTAGGCGGGCAGCGTGATGCCGTCGCGGGTCTCGAGGTCGGAGGAGCGCGGCTTGGCGTACTGGCCCGCGAGCCGGCCGAGCTTGACCACCGGCACGGAGGCGGCGTACGTCAGCACGACCGCCATCTGCAGCAGGACCCGGAGCTTGTTGCGCACGTTGTCGGCCGTCACGCCGTCGAAGGTCTCGGCGCAGTCGCCGCCCTGGAGCAGGAACGCCTCGCCCCGGGACACGGCTGCGATCTTCTCCTTCAGCTCGTCGCACTCGCCTGCGAAGACGAGTGGCGGCACGGTGCGGAGGCGGGCCACGGCCGCGTCGACGGCAGCGCGGTCGGGGTAGGACGGCTGCTGCCTTGCGCCCATGGCGTGCAGCTGTTCGAGGGTGGGGACTGTGCTCACGACATCCAGGGTACGGCGACCGGGGGCGCCGGCCGATTCATGGCCGATGGGCGGTCGGTTCAGCGGTCGTCGGCGTCCTCCAGGTGCTCGATGTCACGGAAGCCGGTCTTCTTGGCGCGGATGCCGCGGTTGGTCAGCCAGGTGAGGACCCAGAGCACGATGCCGACGACGAGCAGGCCGCCGGCGATCTGGTACTGCTCCTGCTGGTCGTCGCTGCGGGCCCACGGCCCGGCCAGGAAGGCACACGCGACCGCGCCGATCAGGGGCAGCACGGTCGGCGCCCTGAAGTGGTCGTGGTCGACGGGCTGCTTGCGCAGGATCAGGACCGCGATGTTGACGATGGTGAACACGCACAGCAGCAGCAGCGCGGTCGTCCCGCCCAGCAGCGCGACGGAGGTCGCACCGTCCTCGGAGCCGCTGGCGCGGACGACGTAGATGATCAGGCCGAACGAGATCAGGGTCGTGAAGATGATCGAGACCCACGGCGTGCGCCGCGTCGGGTGCACCTTGCCGAAGGTGCGGGGCAGCACGTCCTGCCGGGCCATGCCGTAGATCAGCCGGCTGGCCATCAGCATGTTGATCAGGGCGGAGTTGGCCACCGCGAACATCCCGATGAAGGGGAAGATCGTGTCGAACGGCAGGTCGGGCGCACCGGCCGCGACGACCTGCGTCAGTGCCTGCCCCTTCTCGGGATCGATGAGGTCGCCGACGGGCACCAGCGCGACGGCGGTGATCGAGACGAGCACGTAGATCGTGCCGGTGATGCCGAGGCCGGTGAGCATCATCTTCGGGAAGTCCCGGATCGGGTTGCGGCACTCCTCGGCCATGTTGACGGAGTCCTCGAAGCCGACCATGGCGAAGAAGGCCAGCGAGGTAGCCGCGGTGACGGCGAAGAACGTGCTCTTGTCGCTCGGGCTCTCGAAGACGACCACGCGGGAGAAGTCCGCGTTGCCCTGGGTGACGGCCCACAGGCCGATCATGATGATCAGCAGCAGGCCGGAGAGCTCGACGAGGGTGAGTACGACGTTGGCCTTGACGCTCTCGCCGACACCGCGGAAGTTGACCAGCGCGACCAGGGTCATGAAGGCCAGGGCGATCAGGAGGATCCCCATGCCGCCCACCTCGAAGCCGAGGTCGAACCCGTCGTTGAGGAAGCCCGCGAAGGCGTTGGACGCCGTCGAGGCGGACGTGATGCCCGAGCACATCACCGTGAACGCGACGAGGAACGTCACGAAGTGCACCCCGAACGCCTTGTGGGTGTAGAGCGCCGCACCAGCGGCCTGGGGGTACTTGGTCACCAGCTCGAGGTAGGAGAACGCGGTGACGGTCGCGACCGCGAAGGCGACGAGGAACGGCGCCCACGCCGCGCCCCCGACCTCGCCCGCCACCGAGCCCGTCAGTGCGTAGACGCCGGTGCCGAGGATGTCGCCGACGATGAACAGCAGCAGGAGCCTCGGCCCCATCACCCTGACGAGGTCCGGCTCGTCCCCGTTCACGTCCGTGGTGTCGGTCTCGCTGGCGCTCATGGCTGCTCCCTCCGTGGCCGGGTCGCAGGGGCCCGGATCAGCCCATCGTGACCCAGATCACAACGAAGTTCCAGCACCGGCTGCCTCGTCGGCCCGTGGCGCGTCGGCCAGCGCCCCAGCGGCTGGGCCGAGGCGCGGCTGCTCAGCCGAAGAAGACCGCCGCCTCGCCGTACTCCTTCTCGCTGACGAGCTTGAGCTCGCCGGTGCCCTCGATGAGCGGCACGCGGACGATGTCGGTGCCGCGCAGCGCCATCATCGTGCCGAACTCGCCGTCTGCGACCGCGTCGATCGCGTGCAGCCCGAAGCGGGTGGCCAGCCAGCGGTCGAAGGCGGTCGGGGTGCCGCCACGCTGGATGTGCCCGAGTACGACGGCGCGGGCCTCCTTGCCGGTCCGCTGCTCGATCTCGCTGGCGAGCCGGTCGCCGATGCCGCCGAGCCGGACATGCCCGAAGGCGTCCTTCTCCCCCGACACCAGCGTCATGTCGCCCCCCTCACGCGGCACCGCGCCCTCGGAGACGACCACGATCGGGGCGTACTGGCTCTTGAAGCGGGTCTCGACGTGCGCGCAGACCTCGCCGATGTCGAAGGGCTGCTCGGGGATGAGCACCATGCTGGCGCCGCCCGCGATGCCCGCATGCAGGGCGATCCAGCCCGCGTGCCGACCCATCACCTCCACCACCAGCACCCGGTGGTGCGACTCCGCCGTGGTGTGCAGGCGGTCGATCGCGTCGGTGGCGATGTTGACCGCGGTGTCGAAGCCGAAGGTGAAGTCGGTGCCGGAGAGGTCGTTGTCGATCGTCTTCGGCACGCCGACGACCTTGACGCCGAGGTCGGCGAGCTTGGTGGCGACGCCCAGGGTGTCCTCCCCGCCGATGGCGACCAGCGCGTCGACGCCGTCCTGCTCGAGGTTGGTCCGGATCCGCTCCACGCCGTTGTCGACGTTGAACGGGTTGGTGCGCGAGGACCCCAGGATGGTGCCCCCGCGGGGCAGGATCCCGCGGCACTCCTCGATCCCGAGTGGCTTGCTCAGCCCTTCGAGCGGCCCCTTCCAGCCGTCGCGGTAGCCGACGAACTCGAAGCCGTGCTCATGCACGCCCTTGCGCACGACCGCGCGGATGACGGCGTTCAGGCCGGGACAGTCCCCGCCTCCGGTGAGTACTCCGACGCGCATGGACCCTCCGCTGCTCGGGAAATTGGAACGTTCACAACCTTGGCGAGAGTAGCGACCGTGGGCCAGGGTTGGCGACCGTCACCCGCGCGACACGGCCGTTCCGGGTCAGCTGGCCACCGGCTCGGCCTGGTTGGTGACCCTCGCGGCTGCCGCCGGCATGATCGCGGCCAACCGGTTCACTACCAGGACCGTCACCGCGGCGAGCGCGAGCATGAGGACCCACAGCGGCTCCGGCCCGCGATCGAGCAGCCACGCGAAGAGGACCGGCGCGATGGTGCCGCTGAGGTTCCACGCGAGCTGGATCAGCGAGAGGTAGCGCCCGCGCAGGTGGTCGGGCGAGGCCTCCGCCGACAGCGCGGCGAGCACCGGCCCGCCGGTGAGCTCGGCGAGGGTGTAGACGATGCCGCCCAGGACGACCGGGCCGGTGGCGACGGCCGGAGCCAGCCACCCGCACACGAGGAACACCACGAACGACGCCGCGAAGACGGCCTGGGTGAGCAGGAGCACGCGCGAGCGCACCCGCCCGGTCATCGCGTTGACCACCAGACCCTGCCCGAGGCCGACCATGATGCAGTTCACCGTGAAGATCACGCCGGTGATCCAGCCCGGCAGGTCGAGCACCTCGACGACGTAGACCGGCATCGCGAAGTTGAGGACCATCATCGGCATGGAGTAGCCCATCTGGGCGACCACGAGCAGCCGGTAGGGCCGGTCGGCGAGCACGGTCCGCCACGAGCCGGGCAACGCCTGCTGCCCGCCCCGGGCGGTGGCCGGCACCGCCAGCAACAGCCAGAACGCGACGACGTACGTCGCGGCGTTCGCGGCCACCACGGCCTCGAACGCCAGGTCGGTGCCGATGGCCAGCGCGATGCCGGAGGCCACCCCACCCACGGCGAAGCCGACGTTGCGCAGCGCCCCGAGGAAGCCGAACCAGCGCTCCCGCTCCCCCGGCCGTGAGATCGCGGCGACGATGTTGCCGTAGGAGCCCCAGAACGCCGTGCGGCCGACGGTGACCACGATCGTCCAGAGCAGCACCGCCGCGAACGACTCGGTGAACAGGTAGGCCACGAACCCGGCGGCCTGCAGGGCGTTGCCGGCGAGCAGCACCTGCTTGGCGCCGAAGCGGTCGACGAGCGCGCCGAGGACCGGGCCGGCGGGAAGGGAGACCGCCGAGGCGATCGAGATGGCGGCCCCGACCTGGAGCAGGCTCAGCGGGGTGACCGCGAGGAAGTAGAGCATCGTGAGCGGCATGAAGACGCCGCTGCCGAGCGCGTCGACGGCGATGGCCGTGACGAAGCGCCGGTGGGGGCCGATGGACGGGAAGCCGAGGCGGGAGAGCACGTGCACATCCTCCCCGGCGGCACCGACATCCCCGCAAGCGAGTTTCGGTCACCAACGCTACCTCCGGGCCACTAGCCTCTCGCCATGACGTTCTCGATCGTGGCCAGGTCCGACGACGGTGAGTCCTGGGGGGTCGCCGTCGCCTCGAAGTTCCTCGCGGTGGGGTCCGCGGTGCCCGCCGCCGTGGCCGGGGTGGGCGCCATCGCGACCCAGGCGTCGGCCAACGTCGCCTACAAGGGCCTGGCCCTCTCCCACCTCGACGAGGGCGCCACCGCCGGCGTCGCCCTGCAACGGCTGCTCGAGGAGGACGACGGGCGTGACCATCGCCAGGTGGGCATCGTCGACGTCGACGGGAACGCCGTCTCCCACACCGGCCGGGAGTGCTTCGACTGGGCGGGCGGCGTCACGGGCGCCGGCTTCGCGATCCAGGGCAACATCCTCACCGGTCCCGAGGTGGTCGACGCGATGCTGGCCGCCTGGGAGGGCTCGGTCGGCACCGCCTTCGAGCGTCGCCTGCTGGCGGCCATGGAGGCCGGCGACCGAACGGGCGGTGACCGCCGCGGGAGGCAGTCGGCCGCGCTGCTCGTCGTACGGGACGGAGCTGGGTACGACGGCCTCGACGACATCGCCGTCGACCTGCGCGTCGACGACCACCCCGAGCCGCTCACCGAGCTGGCCAGGCTGCTCGACCTCAACGACCTCTACCTGACCGCGTCGACCGACGAGGAGAAGGTCGAGATCGACGCCGCGCTCGGCGAGGAGATCGGCGCGCTCGTGCGCGCAGCCGGCCACCCCGACCTGGCCGCGTGGAGCGGCTCGGAGAACTACGAGATGCGGGTCGCCGCCGATGGCAGCTGGATCGACCGGCGGGTGCTGGCGATCCTGCGACAGCAGTGATCAGCGGGCCGGCTTCGTGGCCAGCACGTTGAACTCGTTGTAGACGAAGGCCCTCCCCGCCGCGCGTGGAAGCGGGAAGCTCCGCCACGGCCGCGGCTCGAGGCCGACGGTCCGCGCCAGGTCCTGGAGGTCCTCGCCCGTCGTCCACCGGACGTGGGTCGGGTCGGAGGCGTACCCACGTTCCTGGGGGCAGATGAAGAGCACCTTGCCTCCGGGTCGCAGGTAGGGCACGTAGGAGCGCATCAGGTCCTCCCCGGCCGTCGGGGGCAGGTGCTCGATGACGTGGGCGACGAGGAACCCGTCGAAGGACTCGGCCACCCGCAGCTCGGACTCCTCCCACTCGGCGGTCGTGAGGGCCGTGAGCCCGCGCTCCCTGGCGACGCCGACAGAGACCGCATTGTGGTCCACCCCGACCGAGCCCGGTGGCAGGGACGTCAGGTTGCGCCCGAGCCCGCAGCCGATGTCGAGCGTGCGGCCCAGGTCCTGACGGCGCAGGTTCCACCGGTACGGCGCCTGGACGTTCAGCACCCGCTTCCACAGCGCGCCCTCCTTGGCCTGCAGGCGGCGTGCGTAGTCCTCACCTCGGGTGTCGCGCATGGCCGTGACCCTAGCCTCGTGCCCGTCCCGGCCGGCGGCACTAGGTTGGGCCGCGACCTGCCCCCGTGAAGGAGCTCCCGACATGTCCGTCCTCGCCATCGACGCCGGCACCACCGGCGTGACCGCGGTCGTCGTCGACCCCGACGGGACGATCGCCGCGAAGGGCTACCAGGAGTTCGCCCAGCACTTCCCGCGACCCGGCTGGGTCGAGCACGCCCCGGAGGAGATCTGGCAGGCGACGCTGGAGGCCACCCGCGAGGTGCTGACCAAGGTCGACGCGAGCCGGCTGCGCGGCATCGGCATCACCAACCAGCGCGAGACGGTCGTGCTGTGGGATCGCGAGACCCTGGGCTCACCGCGACGGGCCATCGTCTGGCAGGACCGGCGTACCGCCGACATCTGCACCCGGCTGCGCGAGGAGGGCCACGATGACCGCGTCAGCGAGCTCACCGGCCTGCGCCTCGACCCGTACTTCTCCGGCACCAAGCTGACGTGGCTGGCGGAGAACGAGCCGCACACCTGGGCGCTCGTCGAGTCGGGCAGGTACGCCGTCGGCACCGTCGACTCCTACCTCGTCGCCCGGATGACCCGGGGCACGTGGCACGTCACCGACGTCAGCAACGCCTCCCGCACCCTGCTCTTCGACCTGGAGGCCGGCGACTGGTCCGACGAGCTGTGCGGGCTCTTCGGCGTGCCGCGCGACGCCCTGCCGGACGTCGTACCCAGCTGGGGGGAGATCGGATCGTCCGACGCCTCGTCGTTCTGCGGGCTGTCGCTGCCGATCGCGGGCATCGCCGGGGACCAGCAGTCCGCGCTCTTCGGCCAGACCTGCTTCGACGAGGGCGACTCCAAGTGCACCTACGGCACCGGGTCGTTCATCCTCACGAACACCGGCACGACGGTGCAGCGCTCGGATGCCGGGCTGCTCTCGACCGCGGCCTGGCGCTCACCCGACGGCGTGCTCACCTACGCCAACGAGGGCGCCATCTTCGTCACCGGGGCGGCCGTGCAGTGGCTGCGTGACGGCCTCCAGATCGTCGGGTCCGCAGCGGAGACGCAGGCCGTCGCGGCGACCGTCGACGACACCGAGGGCGTGGTCTTCGTGCCCGCGCTGACCGGCCTGGGGGCACCGCACTGGGACCCGCACGCACGCGGGCTGATCATCGGGCTGACCCGCGGCACCACCCGTGCCCACATCGTGCGGGCGACGCTCGAGGCGATCGCCTTCGAGGTCCGCGACGTGCTGGAGACGATGCCGGAGCTCTCCTCCCTGCGCGTCGACGGCGGGGCCGCGGCCAACGACCTGCTGTGCCAGATCCAGGCCGACCAGGTCGGAGTGCCGGTCGAGCGACCCGAGGTCGTGGAGACCACCGCCCTGGGTGCGGCGTTCCTCGCCGGGCTCGGCACGGGCATGTGGTCCTCCACCGACGAGCTGCGCGACACGTGGCAGCTCGACCGCAGGTTCACCCCCCAGGGCGACCGAGCCGCGGCGGACGCGGCCCACGCGCGCTGGACCCGGGCGGTCGAGCGGTCGAAGGGCTGGGCCGACGACTAGCCCCACCCGGCGTCTGGGTCAGCGTCTCGGTCTCGGGAGCCGCACCCGCAGCGCGGACGCGGTCACGAGCTAGTCGAGCTTCGCGAGCGCCGCCGCTGCCGCCTCGCGGTCGCGGATCGCGGCGGCGAGGGTCTCCTCCGCCTCGGCCCGCACGTCCTCGGCGTCCGAGAGCTCGTCGTCGACCTCCTCGGCGGTGGCCTCGTGCTCGGCGATCTGCCGGCGCAGCTCGTCGATCTGGGCCTGCACCTGCATGCTGCGCGCCTCGAGCTCACCCACCTCGACCGCCGCCGTGTCGTAGGCCTCCTGGGCCTCGGCGACCCCGGCCTCGGCGGCATCGAGCTTCTCCTGCGCTGCCTTCCGCCTCTTCTGGTCCGCCTCGGGATCCGGTACGACGTGCAGCTCGGGCCGCGCGGCCGGCGGCTCGTCGTCGGCCTGCCTGACGGAGGCCGTGAACCCGAGCGCCCCGGGCGCCGCGACCACCGCTGCCACGTCGACGGCCTCGACCCCCGTCGCGGCGAGGGACGCGGTGAGCATCCCGCTGCGGACGGCGGCCGCCGCGCCCTCGTCGAGCATCGCGGCGGTCAGCGTGGCCTCCACCTGCTCGACGACGGAGTCACTCAGCCGCTGGCGCTCGTCCGCCGCGCAGGCCCGGACCCGGCTGCTGACCGCTGCGGTGAGCTGGCGCCGCTGACGCGTGAGCGCGCGCAGCTCGTCGCCGTCGAGGTTCGCCTGGGCCTCCCGCAGGGCCGCGCCGACCGCGATCACCTGCTCGACCTGCTCGGCCTCGCGGCGTACGAACAGGTTGACCGCCCACGCCGCCACCGACGGCTTCCTGAGCAGCTTGACCCGTGCGGAGAGCTCCTTGTCGGAGGCCTTCAGCTCCTTGACCCGGGCGTCCCTGGCGGCCGTGAACTCGGCGACACCCAGCGCGTAGAGCTCGTCGGCGATGGCCAGCAGCGGGTCGGTGGACACGCCGCGAGCATAGGCGGCAGCCGCGTCAGCCGCCGTCCGGCGCCCCCTGCCCGACCGCCGGCTCAGTCGCCGAGCACGTACCGCATCTGCGTCGGGTGCGGCGGGAACTCCGCCTCCCCGCGCTCGCCCGTCGGCACCCAGCCGAGGTGCTCGTAGAGCCCACGGGCCCGGTGGTTGTCGACCAGGCACCACAGGTACGGCGTCTCCCCGCCGTCGCGGATCGCCGCCACCGCCCGCTCGACACCCGCGCGCCCGAGGCCCGACCCCCACCGGTCGGGGTGCACGCCGAGGTGTCGGAGGGTGCGCACGTCCCACGCGCTGAACGCCAGGACGCCCTCGGGTCCGTCGAACACCTCGACGGTCACTCCGGGATCGTCGAGCACCAGCGCCCAGCGCGCCAGGACGTCGTCGTCGGGGAAGGGGAAGCGATCCGGCGGGAAGACGTGCGCGAGCGCGACCAGGTTGGTCGCTCGCTCGGCCAGCATCAGTGCCGCGGCGTCGTCCGCGCCGGCACGGCGCCAACCGCCCGCGGCGGTCACGGTCGCCCTGCCGCGTCCCAGGCGACGTGGGCGCGCCACGTGGTGTCCCACAGCCCGCGCAGCCGGTCGTCCTCGACGCCGGAGAGGCTCAGCCCCACCGAGACGAGCGCGTCGTGCCAGTCGTCGTACGTCGTCAGGTCGCGCTGCGTCGTGCCGCCGGCGTCGATCCTGGTGTGCACGCACCCCCGCACGGTGTCGAGGGCGCCGACCGACCTTCGCTGGACCACGAGGAGCCGGGCGAAGTGACCGTCGGGCGGCGTCGACAGCACCGCGTGCGCGCCGGGGACGTCCATCGGCAGCGACCGCGCCGCCATGCCGGTGAAGGAGCCACGCGGGTCGTTGCCGAACGACCAGCCGGCGTCGTCCAGCTCGTTGATCTCGAAGGCCAGCAGGCCGTCGTGGTGGCTGCCCACCAGGAGCGGCAGAGGATCGAGGAAGCCCTCGCCCAAACCGGCGTCGGGCCACCAGCGGCCGCCCGGGTTCGCCTCGGTGGGCAGGCCGGAGACCACCAGCACGAGATGGTTCAGGTCGGCGCCGTCGCGCGCCCCTGGGTCGCTCCACACGTGTCCGTGTCGTCTCTCGACCGTGAACCCGAGGTGCTGCAGGCCCGCCCCGAGGGCGCCGTTCTGGTGGAAGCAGTACCCCGACCGGCCGGTCTCCACCACCTGGCGCAGGCAGGCGGCCTCGTCGACGGGCTGCGGCGACCCGAGCATGATGTCAAGGTTGTTGTAGGGCAGCAGCTCGAGATGCGCCCGGTGCAGGGCCTCCAGCGTCGCCAGCGTGGGTGGTGCCTCCGCGATCCCGAGCCGCGAGAGGTACGCCGCGGCGAGCTCACTCATCGTCATCGAGCCCCTGCTCGATGACGTATCTGGTCAGCTCGACGCGATTGTGCATCTGCAGCTTCCGCAGGGTGCTCTGCACGTGGTTCTGGACGGTGCGGTGCGACAGCACGAGCCGCTCGGCGATCTGCTTGTAGCTCATCCCCTTCGCCACCATCTTGAGCACCTCGGTCTCGCGCTCGGTGAGCTGTGGGGTGTCGGTGTCAGGCTGGGCCGGTCCCGACATGCGGCGGAACTCCCCGAGCACCAGTCCGGCCAGCCCGGGCGTGAAGACGGTGTCGCCGGCGGCCACCCGGTTGACGGCCGCGATCAGCTCGTCGCGCGAGGCCGACTTCACCAGGTAGCCCGTCGCCCCGGCCTTCACGGCCTCGAGCACGTCGGCCTGCTCACCGGAGGCGGAGAGGATCAGCACCCGCGCCGACGGGTCGTGCTCGAGCACGGCGCGCGTCACCTCGACCCCGTTGGGCTCGGGGATCTGGAGGTCGAGCACGACGACGTGCGGCCGGGCCGCCGGGAAGCGGGCGATCGCCTCTCGCCCCGTAGCGGCCACGCCCACGACCTCGAAGCCGGCCGCCTCGAGGTCGCCCTCGACCGCGTCGCGCCACATCGGGTGGTCGTCGACCACCATCACCCTGATCGGCCCGGTGGGCGCCCCGTCAGTCACGGGGTCCAACCTAGTGGTGATAGCGACCTCGACGGTGCAGGAGCGGCTCGTCGTCGTCGCCGACGACCAGGCCTGCGATGGCCGCGGTGACCTCGACCGACCAGCCGACGTCGCGGACGTCACCGACCACGACCTCGGCCCACGTCGACGCGTCCGCCAGCCGCGGCCCGGAGCCGGTCTGCACCCACTGCGCCTGGGCGAACGCACCGCCCGGTGCGGGCATCTGACCGGCGAACTGCTCCGCAAGGTCGCGGTGGCGCCACTCGAGGAGCTGGACGACGCACCGCGCCGCCTCGCTCCCCCGCAGCAGCTGGCCCAGGTCGGAGTCTGGGTCCAGCAGGCCGATCACCATCGGCGGCACGCCGGGGACGACGAGCATCGACGAGACGGGGAGGCCGGCCCGTTCCGCACCGGACCCAGCGGTCCAGAGCGACACCTGTCCCCCGAGCCGGCCACGAAGCCGCCGCGCCTGGTCGGGGTCGGGGTCCAGGAAGGGGTGCTCGCTGTGGATCGTCATGTCAGGTCGCCCTCCGGTCGCGGCACGGCCAGCTCCCACTCGGTGCCCCACGACCCGGTCGTCACGGTGGCGGTGCCGCCGAGCTCCTCGAGCCGGCCACGGATCGACGCGACCACTCCGAGCCGGCCCGTCGCCTCCGCGGCGACCAACCGGCCGGCCGGGATGCCGGGGCCCTCGTCGCGCACCGACACCACAACGTGCTCGTCCACGGCGTCCAGCATCACCCAGGCCGGCGCCTCGGCCCCGACGTGGACGGCCACGTTGTCGAGACAGGCACGCGTCGCGGCGACCATCTCGGAGACGACGTACGCCGGCAGCGGCACGGCCGTCCCCGGCGTCACGACGCTCACGTGCGGGCCGCTCAGGGTCTCCAGCGCGACGGCGAGGTCGGTGGACGCCGACTCGCCTGCCAGGGTGTCCTGCTGCCGGATGAGCGAGCGCAGCGACGACTCCTGCTCGCCGGCCAGCCGGCCCAGGTCGGCGAACTCGCCGCCCAGCTCGGTGCCCCGGCGCTGCACCATCGCCAGCACCTGCAGCACGCCGTCGTGCACGGCTCGGGCCAGCCGGGCCCGCTCGCCGGCAGCGGCCGCGGCGCGCTGGGCCAGGTCGCGCTCGGTTGCCATCTCCTGCAGTGACTGGCACATGTAGCCGACGATCGGGCCGCCGATCATCAGCAGGAAGACGTTGCCGTAGTTGGCCTCGCTGACGTCGGGCCGGATCACGAGGTCGACGGCCGACAGGCACGCGCCGGCGACGAGTCCGCCCTGCCAGCGCCAGTGCACGGCCCACGCCAGCAGCACGCCCATGATCCAGAAGCCCGGCACGGTGGCCCGGAAGTCCTCACCCTTGAGCCAGGGCGTGGCCAGCAGCGCACCGAGAGCCACTGCGAGGTCGCCCGCCAGCAGCGTCGCGGTGCGGCGCGGTGCGGCGGCGTACGCCCAGAGCGCGAACGCCGTCCACCCGACGAGGAGCAGCACGAGGACGGCCGCGGCCCCGGGGCGGTCGAAGTTGTCGCGCCGCCAGAAGGTCAGCACGACGAGGTTCAGGGTCACGATGACCCGCAGCACGGCGAGGGCGGCGTACATGCGGTCCTCGACCGCGACGGCAGCCGCCGACGCCCTGACGGCAGCGTGCCCACCGACCATGACGGTCAGGACGCCTTCTTCTCCTCGGCCGCCGCCTCGCGCTCGGCACGCCGGGCGTCGTCGGTCTTCTTCGACAGGTCCTTGGCGTCGGAGGCGTACATGTCGACGTACTCCTGGCCCGAGAGGCGCATGATCTCGTACATGATCTCGTCGGTGATCGACCGCAGGATGTAGCGGTCGTTCTCCATGCCCTCGTAGCGGGAGAAGTCCAGCGGCGTGCCGAAGCGGACCATCGGCCGCGTGAACGAGCCGAACTTCTTGCCGGGCGGGGCGACGACGTCGGTGCCCACGACGGCGACGGGGATGACCGGCGCCCCGGTCTCCAGGGCGAGCCGCGCGACCCCGGTCTTGCCGCGGTAGAGCCTGCCGTCGTGCGACCGGGTGCCCTCGGGGTAGATGCCGAACAGGTCGCCCTTGGCGAGGATGGCCTTGGCCGACTTCAGCGCGCCCTCGGCCGCGGACGCGCCACCGCGGTCGATGGGCACCTGACCGGCACCGGAGAAGAACTTCTTCTGGAACCACCCCTTGATCCCCGGGGTGGTGAAGTACTCCGCCTTGGCCACGAAGGTCACCCGCCGGGTCAGGGTCAGCGGCATGAACATCCAGTCGGTGTACGACAGGTGGTTGCTCGCGAGGATCGCCGCACCCTCGTCGGGGACGTTCTCCACCCCGGTCGCCTGGGGGCGGAAGAAGAGTCGGAGGACGGGCCCGAGGGCGATCCACTTCAGGAACCAATACAGCACGATCGGACTCTAGCCCGTCGCCACCGTCCGTGGCGCTCCCTCGCGAGCCGTCGCTCTGGCACGATGCCGCCATGTCGTCAGTCCTGCCCACCGCCGCTCCGTTCTCGGCGCCGGCCCGGCCCGAGCTGACCGGCGGCCGGCCGGTCGGCGTACTGCTCAGCCACGGCTTCACCGGCTCCCCCGCGTCGATGCGACCCTGGGGTGAGGCACTGGCCGAGCGCGGGTACGCCGTCGAGGTGCCCCGGTTGCCCGGGCACGGCACGTCCTGGCAGGAGATGAACACGACCACCTGGAGCGACTGGTACGCCGAGGTGTCGCGGTCGTTCGACCTGCTCGTGGCCGGCAACGACTCGGTCGTGGTCGGCGGGCTGTCGATGGGCGGCGGCCTGGCCCTGCGGCTGGCCGCCGACCACCCCGACCAGGTGGCCGGCGTGGTGCTGGTCAACGCGGCGGTCGCCACGATGCGCAAGGACGTGCTGGCGCTGCCAGTGCTGAAGTGGTTCGTGAGGTCTTTCCCCGGCATCGCCAACGACATCAAGAAGCACGGCGTACAGGAGCACGGCTACGTCCGGACGCCGCTGCGCGCAGCGCACTCGATGATGGCCAACTGGAAGCCACTGCGCGCCGACCTCGCCACGGTGACCGCGCCGGTGCTGTTCTTCAAGTCCACCGAGGACCACGTCGTCGACCCGCTCTCGCTCCAGCTCATCCGCTCGGGTGTCTCGTCGACCGACTTCACCGTGCGCAGTCTCGACGACAGCTACCACGTGGCCACTCTCGACAACGAGGCTGAGGCGATCTACGAGGAGTCGGCCGCGTTCATCGCCAGGGTGACGGCACCCGCGGCCGGCTAGCCCCGGCTCACCCGCAGTCGATCGCGCCCAGCCGGGCCAGGCCCTCCAGGTCGCCGGGTCCCCAGGTCAGCTGGCGTCCGGTGGTCTCGGCGTTCATCAGCTCGTCCGGGTCTTCCACGTGGTCGAGGCCGACCAGGTGGCCGAACTCGTGGTCGACCACCGCCTGGGCGATCGCGGTCCCCCGCCCGGGTTCGAGGCCGTCGAAGGCCGCCCAGTCGAGGACGACGGTCCCGGTGACGTACTCCAGGTGGCCGGGCCGCGACTCGACAGCGGTGCTGCCACCGAGCCCGGCGACGGCGCCGGCCAGGTCGGGGATCTCGTCCTCGGTCGCCCAGCCGACCAGGACCGGGGCCCGCTCGCCGCCGCGACCCCTGAAGTCGCGGCTGTCGGTCGTCCCCTCGTAGGAGAGGTGCAGTCCGGAGGCGTCGCTGACGTGCTCGATGGAGGTCCGGACGAGGGTCTCCCAGTTGCGCGGTGCGCCGTCGGGGTTGACCCGCACCTCGATGACCTGGCAGGGGTCGTATCCCACCGGCTCCCGACCGGGAGGCTGGGTGCGGAAGAACGCGTGGCTCCCCGACCCGTCGGGGCCGCCGAAACCGGCCAGGGCGCGCACCTGCGCCATGGTGTCACTGGGATGGATCGCCACGACGATCGCGAGGAGCGCGGCGGTGAGCACGACCACCCAGAACGTGCGGACGGGGTGTCGAGCCCGACGCGGAGCCGTCGCAGGCGGCAGAGCGCCGAGCCCGAACCGACGGTCGAGCTCGTCGAGCTCGCGCAGTCGCCGCTCCAGCTCACGGGCGGTGCGCCGCCGCCGCGCCCTCTCTCCGCCGAACACGGACACATGCTCCCCGACGGCCCAAGCACACCCCTCGCGCACCGACCCGAGGCGACCGACCGCGCGACGTCGACCACCGCCGGGCGTCTACGCTTCATAGGTGACCAGCAACGACGAGCCGGGGCGTGAGCGCGACCTCGACCGCGCGTGGCGCGACATCGTCGATCACTACGGGGAGCGGCCCACGGTCGCCCCCGAGACCCCGCCGCCGCCGGATCCGGGCCTGGAGCCCGAGCTGGTGGCGACCACGCCTCCCGTCTCCGAGCAGTACGACGAGGAAGAGCGCTTCGTCCCGCCGCCCCCGCCGCCGTTGCCCTGGGTCGAGCCCAAGCGTCGCGTGGCGTGGCTCGGGCTCTTCGGCGCTCCACTGGTGCTGCTCCTGTTCACGGTGTTCGGCTGGGGAATGCCGCGCCTGCTCGCCTACGCCCTGGTGATGGCGTTCGTCGGCGGCTTCCTCTACCTGGTCGCGAACATGCCGCGGGGCCCCCGCGACCCGGGCGACGACGGCGCGCGGATCTGACCGCTCGTCCGAGGCGCCGTTAGGGTGACCACCGTGAGCGTCAGCGAGAGCGTGGAAGTCACCGGCCATCTGATGGACAGCGGGATCCTGTCGCGCATCCTCGACGACATCCGCGAGTACGACGGCGACTACGCCATCGACCGTTTCGACGTGGGCCACGAGGCGGGTGACACCTCCCGCGCGACCATCACGGTCACGGCCGAGGACGACGAGGCGCTCCAACGGCTGCTGATGCGGCTGCAGACGCGGGGAGTCAACCAGGTCGACCCGGGCGAGGCCGCCGTGCGGGAGGCAGAGCAGGACGGCGTCTTCCCCGACGGCTTCTACTCCACCACCAACCTGGCGACGAAGATCCGCCTCGACGGCCGGTGGTTCGACGTCGAGAACCCGGAGATGGACTGCGGTCTCGTCGTCGAGGCGCACGACGACGGTCGCCGCGTCTACACGCTGCCGATGTCCGACGTACGCACCGGCATGCAGGTCGTGTGCGGCGCATCCGGCATCAAGGTGACCGTGCCGGTCGTCGACAAGAGCCAGGAGTCGTTCGGCTTCATGGAGTCCGACGTGTCGTCGGAGAAGCCGCAGGCGGTGCTGGTGCGCCAGGTCGCCGACGGCATGCGGGAGGCCAAGGCGGCCGGCAAGAAGGTGCTGTGGGTGGGCGGCCCCGGGGTCGTCCACACCGGTGCTGCGCCGGCGCTGGTGTCGATGGTCGACGCCGGCTTCGTCGACGTGCTCTTCGCCGGCAACGCGCTGGCCACCCACGACATCGAGTCGAGCCTCTACGGCACCTCGCTGGGCGTCGATCTCGCCCAGGGCCGCGGGGTGGAGCACGGACACGAGCACCACATCCGGGCGCTCAACACCATCCGCAAGCAGGGCTCGATCAAGGCAGCCGTGGACAGCGGCATCCTCACCGGCGGCATCATGCACGCGCTGGTCACCCACGAGAAGCCGTTCGTCCTGGTGGGCTCGGTGCGCGACGACGGCCCGCTGCCCGACGTCTACACCGATGTCATCGAGGGCCAGCGGGCGATGCGCGCCGAGATCAAGGACGTCGGCTTCTGCCTGATGGTGGCGACCATGCTGCACTCGGTGGCGACCGGCAACATCCTGCCGGCGTCGATCCCGCTGGTGTGCGTCGACATCAACCCGGCCACGGTCACCAAGCTCGCCGACCGCGGCTCCTCGCAGGCCCGCGGCATCGTCACCGACGTCGGGCTCTTCCTCGAGCAGCTCGCGATCGAGCTGGTGCCCGACTACCGCCGGAGCTGACTCTCCCGCACGAGCACCGCAGCCCCGACCAGGCCGGCCCGCGGGCCCAGGTGCGCTGCCAGCACCGGAGGTACGACGCGGTGCGCCGCTCCGACCAGGGACCGCTCGAGGGCCACCCGGGCCGGGTCGAGCAGCCGGTCACCGGCGGCCGAGACGCCGCCCCCGATGACCACGCAGTCCGGGTCGAAGGCCGCCACCAGGTTGGCGACGCCCACTCCCAGCCAGGAGCCCACCGTCGCGAAGGCCGCGCGCGCCAGCAGGTCTCCCGCCGCGGCGGCATCGGTGACCATCGGCCCGGTGAGCTGCTCGGGGTGCCCGCCACAGGCCTCCTCGAGCATCGTCGGCTCGTGGCCGAGGCGCTCGCGGGCGTAGCGGACCAGCGCGTTGCCGGAGGAGTACTGCTCCCAGCAGCCGCGCCCGCCGCACTCGCACTGCTGACCGTCCGGCACCACCTGCATGTGGCCGAACTCGCCGGCCATGCCGTTGGCCCCGCGCACCACGTGACCGTCGAGCACGAGCCCGCCGCCGATGCCGGTTCCGAGGGTCACCACCACGGCCGAGCCGGCCCCGCGCGCGGCGCCGTACTCCCACTCGGCGACCGCCGCGCACGTCGCGTCGTTCTCGAGCGCGACCGGCACGTTCCAGCGCTCGGCCAGCCGCGCCCGCACCGGCTCGTCCTGCCAAGGCAGGTGCGGGGCGAACATCACCCGCTCCCCCGTCGCCTCGACGAACCCGGCCGCCGCCAGGCCCACCCCGGCGATGGGCGAGTCCCCGGCCACCGCGTGCACGGCGTCGGTGAGGGCGTCCTCGATGAGCGAGGCGTCGACGCGGCGGCCCGGGGTGGCGGCGCGGGCAGTGCGCACCACGGTGCCCTCGTCGGAGACGACCCCGGCGAGCACCTTGGTGCCGCCGACGTCGACGCCGATCCACACGGGCTCGGCCATCGGTCCCCCGGTGTCAGTCACGGACCCTGGCCAGGTCTGCGGCGCCGATCAGCCCAGCGTGATTGCCCAGCGTGGCCTCGCGGATCTCGAGCTCGGGGTGGTAGCCACGGCCCGGCAACGACGCCTCGAACGCCGCCCTGAGCGGGTCGAGGAGCAGATCACCGGCCGCGCTCACACCGCCGCCGATGACGGCGACGGCAGGGTCGAGGACGGCGGCCAGCGAGGCGATGCCCTCTCCCAGCCAGCGGCCCAGGTCGGCGAGCTGCCCGATCGCGAAGCGGTCGCCCTCGGCCGCGGCGACCGAGATGAGCGGACCGTCGATGTCCTCGACCCGACCGCCGGCACGCTCCAGCAGGGGCTGGGCGAACGGCGATCCCGCCTCGACCGCCGCACGCGTCTCGCGGACCAGCGCGGTGCCGCTGCCGTACATCTCGAAGCAGCCGCGGTTGCCGCAGCCACACAGGTGCCCGCCCGGCACCAGGCGGAGGTGGCCGATCTCGGCAGCGACGCCGAAGGCGCCCCGGTGCAGCCGGCCGTCCAGGACGATGCCGCCGCCGATGCCGGTGCCGACGGTGACGAGCAGCAGGTCGTCGACGTCCTCGCCGGCTCCGAAGCTGAACTCTCCCCAGGCGGCCGCGTTGGCGTCGTTCTCGATCACGAAGGGAAGGTCGACGCGCGCCTCGAGCTCGGCCCGCAGGTCGACGTCGCGCCAGGCGATGTTGGGGGCGAACAGCACCGTCGCCCGGTTGCGGTCCACGTAGCCGGCGGCGCCCACTCCCACCGCGACGATCTCGTGGCGCGACCGCAGCTCGCCGACGAGCGCGACGATGGCGTCCTCCATGCCCTCGCTGTCGGTGGCCGGTGACTCCACCCGGATCTCCTCGACCACTTTGCCCTCGGGGTCGACGACGCCGCCCGCGATCTTGGTGCCGCCCACGTCGATCCCGCACGCCAGGCTCATACGTCGTCCTCCCAGTCGCCCTCGTCGACGTCGATGTGCTCCACGTCGGCCGAGCGGCCCTCCCGGCCGTCGTCCGGCACCGCGGTCGCGAGCGCGCCGACGACCGCGTGCATGAGGGACGTCGCGGCCGAGGTCAGGTGGCCGCGCACCTCCGGGCTCATCGAGCGCACGGCGTGCACGGTGCGGCAGACCGGGCACCACGTGCACTCGGCGGCGCCGGTCGCCAGGTGCGCCTCGACGTCGCGGACGGCATCGCTCGCCCGCGACGCGAGGTCGCCGACGTTCGCGCCCAGGTCGCCGTGCTCGCGCGCCCACCCCGACAGGGCGCCCATGAGCTTGGCGGCCTCCTCGGCGAGGCTGCCCACCTCCGGCGGCTCATCGCCCGACCGGCTCCCTGAATGGGTCACGACGTCCCGTCCTCCATCCGCACCTGCAGCTCGCCGTCCTGGACACGTGCTCCGGTGACCCGGTGCCGGGTGAGTCCGGCAGGCAGCGTGAGGAGACGACGATACGACCCCACCGTCACCACGAGCTCGTCGCCGTTCCTGCCGAGATCCACGTCCGCCCTGGTGACGCCCGGCAGCCGCAGGGAGAGTACGGCGCCCCGGCTCGTGCGCACGATCCGGAACGGCCCGTCCTGGGTCGGTGTCGCGAGGGGGTCCGTGTCGTCGTACACCTCCCGGGCGAGGTCGATCAGCGCCTCGACCCCGACCGGCTCCGCGGCGCGGTAGACCGAGCGCCACAGCCGCAGCCCCGGAAAGGAGGCCGCGGCCTCGGCCAGCACGACGTCCTGGGCTGCGACCCAGCCCGACCGCCAGTCGTCACCGTCGGCCCCGGGGAAGATCCGGTTGGCGACCACGCCGTCGACCCGGTAGCCGAACAGCGACAGGGTCGTGTACGAGCGCCGCGCCTCCGCCAGCACGACGCTCTCGGGCGTCATCACCAGCCGGACGCTCGCCTCGGGCCCGGAGAGCAGAGCGCGCACCTCCTCCAGCTCGGCGTACAGCCGCTCGACCGCGTCGAAGACGGTGTCCTCGGGCATCGGCACTCCGGCGGCGCGCGAGAGCACCGGCCGCAGCGCCTTCACCACGCGCCGCTCGACCGGGAGGACGCGCTGCATGTACCAGCCGAGCGCCTCGGGCAGGGCGAGGAGGCGCAGCGTCTCCGCGGTCGGCGCGCAGTCGACGACGATGACGTCCCACTCGTCGGAGACGGCGTGGAGGCGCAGCTCGAGCAGGGCGAGCACCTCCTCCGCGCCCGGGATGACCGTCAGCTCGGCGGCGGCCACCGGGTCGACACCGGCGACCTCGAGGACCCGCAGCAGGTAGCGCTGGATGTCGGCCCAGCTCTGCTCGAAGCGCAGCTGGGCGTCGACCTGCTGGGCGTAGAGCCCCTCGGCGATCCGGGTCGGCTCCGCGCCGACCGGGGTCGCGAACGCGTCGGCGAGCGAGTGCGCCGCGTCGGTCGACAGCACCAGGGTGCGGTGGCCGCCGGCGGCGGCGAGCGCCGCGGTGCCGGCGGCGACGGTCGACTTGCCGACGCCGCCCTTGCCCGTGAAGAGGAGGATCCGCAACGTCAGAGGGACTCGACGCGCTTCTTGAGCCCCTTGAGAGCCGTGTCGATCAGGATCTTCTCGCCCTTGCGCTTGAGCATCCCGATGAGGGGGATCGACACGTCGAGGGCCAGCCGGTAGGTGACCTCGGTGGAGGCGTTGCCCAGCTCGCGGAGGACGTAGGCACCGTCGAGCGACCTCAGCATCTTGCCCTCGACGAGGGTCCAGGTGACCTCGTCGTCGCCCGACCACTGGTAGCTCAGCGTGTACTCGTCCTTGATCGGGGAGACGTCGAGCGAGAAGAACACCTCGTCGGCCCGGCCGTCCGACCCCTGGCGCACGACGTCGGCGGTCTTCACGCCCTTGGCCCACGTGGGGTACGACGGGAAGTCCGCGATGACGGCCATCACGTCGGCGGGTGCGG
Source organism: Nocardioides sp. LHG3406-4 (assembly GCF_049897745.1). NCBI lineage: Bacteria > Bacillati > Actinomycetota > Actinomycetes > Propionibacteriales > Nocardioidaceae > Nocardioides > Nocardioides sp. LHG3406-4. The sequence goes on along the minus strand of NZ_JAFCWV010000002.1, from coordinate 517,518 downwards.
CGTCGATGACGATCGAGGAGGTGGTCTGTTCGGCCATCGAGACCCCTGAGGGTGCGAGTCGGCGCGGGCGACCGACGGGGTGGGCTGGGGGTTGCGACCCTACCGGATCGACGACCTCGCGAGAGCGGCCAGCAGCGCCCCCGTGGGCGGACTCGCCCACCCGGCGGTACCGTGCGCATGGTCATCAGCCACACCCCGCAGGAGGCCCCGTGCGTGAGTTCTCCACGCCCCTGAACACCGAGATCCCGGCCACCGGGAACCTCACCGACGACGTCGTCGCCAACGCACGGGAGGCAGGCGCCACGGTCGTGTTCAGTCGCCGGGTCGGCGAGACGTGGCAGGACGTCACGGCGCAGGACTTCCTCACCGAGGTGCGCTCGGTGGCGAAGGGCCTGATGGCTGCGGGCATCGAGGCCGGCGACCGCGTGGCCCTCATCTCCAAGACCCGCTACGAATGGACCCTCTTCGACTACGCCATCTGGTTCGCCGGCGCGGTCACGGTGCCGATCTACGAGACCTCCTCGGCCGAGCAGGTGCACCACATCCTGAGCGACTCCGGTGCCCGCGCCGTCGTCGCCGAGGCCACCGAGCACATGGCCCGCATCGCCGGGGTGCGCACCGACCTCGACGAGCTGCACCACGTCTGGTCCATCACCGACAACGCCGTGGGCGTGCTCGCGGGGCTGGGCGAGGACATCTCCGACGACGAGCTCGAGGCCCGGCGTACCAGCGCGACGCCCCTCGACCTGGCCACCTTGATCTACACGTCCGGCACGACCGGCCTCCCCAAGGGCTGCATGCTGACGCACGGGAACTTCATGTTCGAGCTGGGCGTGGCCGTCGAGGAGCTCGACCGGCTCTTCGACGTGGAGGGCTCGTCGACCCTGCTGTTCCTGCCGCTGGCTCACGTGTTCGCGCGCATCATCCAGATCGGCTGCGTCAAGGCGCGCGTCCGCCTCGGGCACAGCTCCGACATCAAGAACCTGGTCGCCGACCTGCAGGCGTTCCAGCCGACGTTCATCCTGGCGGTCCCCCGGGTCTTCGAGAAGGTCTTCAACACGGCCTCCCAGCGCGCCACCGCCGACGGCAGGGGCGCGATCTTCAACCGCGCCGCCGACACGGCCATCGCCTACAGCCGCGGTCTCGACAAGGGCCGGCCCGGTGTCGCCGTACGCGCGCAGCACGCGGTCTTCAAGCGGCTCGTCTACGGCAAGCTGCTCGCTGCGCTCGGCGGGAGGTGCGAGTACGCCGTCTCCGGCGGCGCCCCGCTGGGCGACCGGCTCGGTCACTTCTACCGCGGGATCGGGCTGACCGTCCTCGAGGGCTACGGACTCACCGAGACGACCGCAGCGCTCACCGCCAACCTGCCCGACGCACAGAAGATCGGCACGGTCGGTCGGCCGCTGCCCGGCACCGCGGTGCGGGTCGCCGACGACGGCGAGCTGCTCTTCTGCGGCGGCCAGGTCTTCGCGGGCTACTGGCACAACGAGGAGGGCACCACAGAGGTGCTCGACCGGGACGGCTGGTTCCACACCGGCGACGTGGGCGAGGTCGACGACGAGGGGTTCGTCCGGATCACCGGACGCAAGAAGGAGATCCTGGTCACGGCCGGCGGCAAGAACGTCGCGCCCGCGGTCCTCGAGGATCGGCTCCGGGCCCATCCGCTGATCGACCAGTGCATCGTCGTCGGCGACGGCCAGCCCTTCATCGCCGCACTCGTGACGATCGACGAGGAGACCTTCCCGGACTGGGCGGAGCAGCACAGCAAGTCCGGCGGCGTGGCCGACCTGGTCGACGACGCCGACCTGAACGCGGCGATCGAGCAGGCCGTCGAGGACGCCAACAAGGCCGTGTCGAAGGCGGAGTCCATCCGCAAGTTCGCGATCCTGCCGGTCTCCTGGACCGAGGAGGACGGGCAGCTCACCCCGAGCCTGAAGCTCAAGCGAAACGTCGTGCTCAGGGAGTTCCGGGACGACGTCGAGGCTCTTTACCTTCCTTGACGAAAACCACCACGCGCAGCCTCATTGACCACTAGCGTTTGATCGTGTAGCCGTACCGGGCCGGCCTCGGCCTCCCGGACCGCCGACCGGACGAACCACAGGGACGCCACCCGTCCCTGAGTGAGAGGCCAGCCCCCGATGGACCGTCGCAAGCTCATGCTCCTGGCAGCCGTGATCGTCGCTGCGCTGGGCACCGTGCTCGTGTTCTTGTACGTCCAGGGCGCCGACAGTCGTGCCGCCGCTAAGTTCGACCACGTCGAGGTGCTGCGCGCAGTCGCGATGATCGAGCCTGGCGAGACCATCGACGCGGCAGCCGCTGGCGGCAAGCTGCAGCTCCAGCCCGTGCCTGCGGACGCAGCCATGCAGAACGTCGTGTCCACCATCGACGACCTCGTCGGCGAGGCCGCGAACACCCGGATCTACCCCGGCGAGCAGATCATCACCGACAAGTTCGGCGACGCGGGTGATGCCTCCCTGCTCCCCATCCCCGAGGGCAAGATGGCGATCTCGGTCCAGCTGACAGACGTCTCCCGCGTGGCCGGCTTCATCAAGGCGGGATCACGCGTCTCGATCTTCGTGAACGGCACCGGGAAGGCGGTCGTCGACGGCACCGTCTCCGAGGACGAGCCGATCACGCGTCTCCTGCTGCCCGACGTCACGGTCATCGCGGTGGGCTCGACCACCCCGACGGCCCCGGGCGAGGGCGCCGTCGTCGAGGCCCTGCCGGCCACCATCCTCACCCTGGCCGTCGACCAGAAGGAGGCGGAGCGGGTCATCTACTCCCAGCAGAACGGCGACCTCTCGTTCGCGCTGCGCAACTCCGACAGCGAGGTGACGGCCTCAGACTCCGGCGTCACCATCGACAACCTCTTCAAGTGACCTGACATGCCCGTCGTCGTCGATCCCGACCAGGTCAAGGTGGCCGAGCTGCTCAAGGCTCTGCCGCCCGGCAGCCACGCCATGGACACCTTCGAGCGGCTCGAGACGTGGCTCGACCAGCGCGACGAGGAGTACGCCGTCGTCCTGGGCCCGAACCTGTCCCTGGACGCCGCCCTCACGCTGTCCGACCAGATGCGCACCCAGCGCCCCACCATCGGCGTCGTGCTGATCCGTCAGGCGGTGGACACCGACGTGCTCACCCGGGCGATGCACGCCGGGGTGCGCGAGGTCGTCAGTGACGGCGACATGGCGGCCATCGGCGCAGCGCTCGACCGTGCGCACGAGGTGTGGATCGCGCTGCGCGGCAGTGCCCCGGCGCCGACGCTGGGCAAGGTGCTCACCGTCTTCTCGCCCAAGGGTGGGGTCGGCAAGACCACGGTGTCGGTCAACCTGGCCCTGGCCCTGGCCGCCGACGCGAGCCGCAAGGTCTGCCTGGTCGACATGGACCTCGCCTTCGGCGACGTGGCGATCACCCTCCAGCTGTTCCCGACGCACTCGATCGAGCACCTGATCGGCAGCGAGAGCACCCTCGACTTCGGGCTCGTCCACAGCATGCTGACCCCCCACGAGTCGGGGCTGATGGTGCTGGCGGCGCCGAGCCTGCCGGATGCCCGAGACCGGGTCACCGGCGCGCTCGTCACCCGAGTGATCAAGGCGCTGCAGGAGCACTTCGACTACATCGTGGTCGACAGCGCGCCGACGTTCGACGAGCAGACACTCACCGCGCTCGACGGCACCGACGAGTGCGTGATCGTCGCGACGCTCGACGTACCCACGCTGAAGAACGTGCGCGTGGCGCTCGACACCCTCGACATGCTCAGCATCGCCTTGGACCACCGCCACCTGCTCCTGAACCGGGCGGACGACCAGGTCGGGCTGGGCGCCGACAAGGTCGAGTCCATCCTCGGCATGGAGGTCGCCGCACGCATGGTCACCTCGATGGAGATCGCGGCCGCCACCAACGCCGGCCAGCCGATCGTCGTCTCTTCGCCCGACCACGAGTCCTCCAAGGTCATCCGCGCCCTCGCGACCCGGCTGACCGGCGAGGTGCTCGACCACGACGCCTCATCGACCGCCGGCTCCCGGCGCTTCCGAATCAGAAGGTGACCAGATGAGCGGTCTCGCCGATCGACTCGCGCAGGCACGGCGTCGCCAGGAGGACGCACCCGCCGCTGACGGGGTCGAGCCCCCTCAGGACGACCGGGACGACCTCGACGACCTGATCATCGGGGCGCCGTTGACCACCACGGTCACCGCTCCCGTGCCCCCGCCCGAGCCGTCGACGACCCAGGTCGGCAAGCGGCGGGCCGCCGTACCTGCCGGCGAGCCGCCGTCCCGGCGCTCGCTCCCCCAGCAGACCGACCGGCTGGGAGACATCAAGGCCAGCGTCCACACCGAGCTGCTGCGCCAGCTCGGCCCCACGCTCTACGCCGCCAACCTGGACCAGAACGAGCTCGACCAGAAGGTGCGCGGCGCCCTGCACGACGTGCTGTCGTCCCAGGAGAAGCCGCTCAGCGCCGTCGACCGAACCCGCGTCACGCAGGAGATCAGCGACGACATCCTCGGCTACGGGCCGATCGAGCCCTACCTCCGTGACCCGGAGGTCTCCGAGGTCATGGTCAACGGACCCGACAGCATCTGGCTGGAGCGCGGGGGCCGGCTCGTGGCCGCCGACGCCAACTTCACCGACGAGCTGCACCTGCGCCGCACCATCGACAAGATCGTGTCGCGCATCGGGCGGCGCGTCGACGAGTCCAGTCCCATGGTGGATGCCCGGCTGCCCGACGGCAGCCGCGTCAACGCGGTCATCCCCCCGCTCTCGATCGACGGCTCCGCGCTCACCATCCGCAAGTTCGCCGCCGACCCGCTCACGGTGGACGACCTGATCCGGTTCGGCTCGCTCAGCAACCGGACCGCCGACTTCCTGGACGCCTGCGTGCGCGGCCGTCTCAACATCATCGTCTCGGGCAGCACCGGCGCCGGGAAGACCACCACCCTCAACGTGCTGTCGTCGTTCATCCCGCACGACGAGCGGATCGTCACCATCGAGGACGCCGCGGAGCTCCAGCTCAAGCAGGAGCACGTGGTCCGGCTCGAGTCGCGGCCCTCCAACATCGAGGGGAAGGGTGAGGTCTCGATCCGCGACCTGGTCAAGAACAGCCTGCGCATGCGTCCCGACCGCATCATCGTGGGCGAGGTCCGTGACTCCTCGGCCCTCGACATGCTCCAGGCGATGAACACCGGCCACGACGGCTCGATCTGCACGCTGCACAGCAACGGTCCCCGGGACACCCTGGCGCGCCTCGAGACGATGGTGCTGATGGCGGGCATGGACCTGCCGATCCGCGCCATCCGCGAGCAGGTGGCCTCCGCGGTCGACCTCATCGTCCACCAGACACGCTTCAAGGACGGCACCCGCCGGATCACCCACCTCACCGAGGTGGAGCGGATGGAGGGCGACGTGATCACGCTGCAGGACATCTTCGCCTTCGACAACTCCGCCGGGTTCGACATCCACGGATCGGCGCTCGGCCGACTGCGGGCCACCGGCCTCCGTCCGAAGTTCCTCGAGAAGATGCAGTACTCCAACGTGAACGTCGACCCGATGCTCTTCGCGATGGACGGCCTGTGATGGCGCGTCTGCCCCGGGTGGTCGTGGTCGCTGCGCTGGCGACGATCACCCTTCTCGGCCCGGGTCAGGCCGCGTACGCCGCCGACGAAGCCGCCATCACCCACGTGCAGCACGAGGCCGGCGCCGTCAGCCTGCTCGTCAGCGTCCCGCCGGACTCCGACATCGACCTGTCGTCCGCCGAGGTGACGATCGACGGCGCGGCCGCCGACGCCACGGCCAAGCGTGCCGCGGGCAGCACCACCGTCCGTCGTACCTCCGTGCTCGCCATCGACACGAGCAACTCGATGCGGGGAGCACGGTTCGCTGCGGCCAAGGCCGCGGCGCTGGTCTATCTCGACACCCTCCCCGCCGACGTCTACGTCGGCATCGTGACCTTCGACAGCGACGTCTCGACGCCCCTGTCGCCCACGCTCGACCGCGACGCCGCCCGCGGCGTCATCGACAAGCTGTCGCTGCGGCCCAAGACCCGCCTGTACGACGGCGTTCTCGCAGGCGTCGAGATGGCCGGGACCGAGGGGCAGCGCAGCCTGCTCGTCCTCTCCGACGGAGCCGACACGAGCCGCACCGAGATCTCGGCCGTCCAGAGCGCCATCAGCGACGCGGAGGTCCTCACCGACGTCGTGTCCCTCGAGCAGGCCGGCGACGCCGTCGAGCCCCTCTCGCTGATGGCCGCCGCCGGCGACGGCCAGGTGATCAGCGCCGACTCCGGAGCCCTGGCCGACACGTTCTCCGCGGAGGCCGACGTGCTGGCCCGGCAGGTGCTCGTGACGGCGAACGTGCCCGCCTCGGTCACCGCGACCGACGCCACGGTCGCGGTCTCCCTGCAGGCCGGCGCCACGACATTGACGGCCGAGATCTTCGCGCCGGTGCGCGAGCGCACCGCGAAGCCGGCGACCACGCCCCTGCCGTCGCCCCCGGGCACCGACTCGGCGATCCAGATCCCACTGTGGGGCGTCTACACCGGCGTCGGCCTCGTCGGCATCGGTCTCCTCGGCTTCATCTCCATGCTCGTGCTGTCCCTGGGGCGCCCGGCCGAGCTGACCGCGGCAGAGCGGGTCGTCCAGTACGCCGCCGCCGGGGGTCGCGGCCCGACACCCGCCGAGCGCAAGCAGGCCGAACAGCCCCTGGCCCAGGCGAAGGGCGCCGCCGCCGGCGTCCTCAGCCGCAACAAGTCGCTCGAGCAGCGGATCGCGCGCAGGCTCGACGCGGCGGGCAGCGGGTTCCTCCCGTCGGAGTGGCTCCTGCTGCACGCCGGCATCGTGGTCGGCGCCGGGCTCCTCGGTCTGCTCGTCGGGCGCGGCAACATCGTCCTCGGACTGGTGTTCCTGCTCCTCGGAGTCCTCGTGCCGTGGGTGTGGCTGGGCATGATGAAGAAGCGCCGCTACAAGGCCTTCAACGCCGCCCTGCCCGACACGCTCCAGCTCATCTCCGGCTCCCTCGCCGCCGGGCTCTCCCTCGCGCAGTCGATCGACACGATCGTCCGGGAGGGTGGCGAGCCGGTGGCCACCGAGTTCCGCCGGGTCCTGGTGGAGACCCGGCTGGGCGTCAACATCGACGACGCCCTCGAAGGGGTCGCCGAGCGCTTCGACTCCAAGGACTTCTCCTGGGTCGTCATGGCCATCCGCATCCAGCGCCAGGTCGGCGGCAACCTCGCCGAGCTGCTCGACACCGTCGCGGGCACCATCCGCGAGCGCGAGTACCTGCGGCGACAGGTCCTCAGCCTCTCCGCCGAGGGCCGGCTCTCCGCCTGGGTGCTGGGGCTCCTCCCTCCCCTGTTCATGGTCTACCTGCTGCTCACCCAGCCCGACTACTTCGGTGTCATGTTCACCTCGCCACTCGGCTGGCTGATGATGGGCGGCGCCGCTGTCGCGTTGGCCGTGGGGGCGTTCTGGATGAGCCGGCTCGTGAAGGTGGAGGTGTGACATGACCCTGCTGCTGATCCTGGGCGCGCTGCTCATCGTCCTCGCCATCTACCTGTTGTCCCTGGCCACCTCGGGGAGCACGCAGCACCAGCCCGGAGTCGAGCGGGCGATCGCCGCGCTGCACTCCATGGGTGGGGCTCCCAAGGAGCTCACCGCGGAGCTCGAGAAGCCCTTCTCCGAGCGCATCATGGCTCCGCTCCATGAGCGGGCCCTCGGCCTCGGCCGCCGCCTCACGGGGGCCGACTCCGCGCAGCGGATCACCCACAAGCTGGACCTGGCGGGCAGTCCGGTCGGCTGGAGCGTCGACCGGGTCGTCTCGCTCAAGGTCATCGGCGCCGTCGCCGGACTGGTCGTGGCCGGGCTCGTCACCACCCTGCTCGGCCTCAGCCTGGGCCCGCGCGTGGGCTTCACCCTGGTGGGCGCGGTCGTCGGCTACTTCGGTCCGAACCTGTACCTCTACCAGCGTGCCTACGACCGGCAGGCGCAGATCGCCAAGGAGCTCCCCGATGCCATCGACCTGATGACCATCAGCGTCGAGTCCGGGCTGGCCTTCGACGCCGCCGTCCAGCAGGTCGCCTACAACACCACCGGCCCGCTCGCCGAGGAGCTCTCGCGAGTGCTGCGGGAGATGCAGATCGGATCCTCGCGAGCCGACGCGCTGCGGGCCATGGCCGAGCGCTCCAACCTCGCCCAGCTGCGCAGCTTCATCAGCGCCCTGGTGCAGGCCGACGCGTTCGGTATCCCGATTGCGCAGGTCCTGCGCGTACAGTCGTCCGAAATGCGCATCAAACGGCGTCAACGTGCCGAGGAGAAGGCCATGCAGGTCCCGGTCAAGATGACCATCCCGCTGATCTTCTGCATCCTCCCCTGCCTGTTCATCGCGGTGCTCGGCCCCGCCGCCATCAACATCATGGAAAACTTCGGCTGATGGGCCGGGCCGTGCGGCCGCACTCGGGGCTGGTCGACGGGGCGCGCGCCTTCGTCCTGCTCGCACTCGGGGCGCCGGTGCTGTGGGCTCGCGAGATCTACGGCGTGCTGGGCCTGATCGCCCTCATCGGCATCTGGTTCTCGGTGTCGCTGGCCATCCGCACCCGCCTGCCGCTGGTCCTGGTGTGCCTGGCCGAGGCCCTGCTCGTCGGGCTCGTCTGCGGCATCGCCTTCGCGCAGGCTCCCGCCCTGCTGGCGGCCCTCGCGGTGCCGCCGTTCGCCCATGGTCTGTGGCGCGGCGCGCGCGGAGTCGCCGCGTCCGTCTCCGCCGAGGCCATCGGCCTGGTCGTCGTCATCGGACTCGGCCAGGCGGCTCCCACGGCCGACCAGATGGCCGACGTGTTCACCTGGCTGGTCACCGGCTTCGGTCTCGGGCTCGTCGCCAGCTTCCTGGGCTCGCTGGCCGACGACGAGCCGGACAGCTCCGCGCCCTACCGCGAGGCCAGGCTGCTCATCCGTGAGCTGCTGGACCTCTCCGGAAAGCTCAGCGGCGGCCTGGACCCGACGAGCATGGCGGGCTCGATCCTCGAGGAGGTGAGCGCCGAGCTGCCCGTGCAGCGCGCGGTCCTCTACGTACGCCGCGAGGACCGCCTCATCGCCCTCGCGAACCAGGCTTCCTCCGAGGAGCTCGAGCCGCCGTACACCGACGAGCTGGCGGACACCGCCTGGTCCGAGTCCACGGTGCAGGTGGTCGGCCACGACTTCGCGTTCCCGCTGACCACGTCGGGTGAGACCATCGCTGTCGTCAGCGGGCGGTTGGCCGCCGGTCTCGATCCCGAGCTGCTGGGGCTGACCAAGCAGCTCCGCTCCATCGCAACCGGCCTCGAGCCGATCGCCCTGCGCCTCGACACCGCCCAGCTGTTCGCCGAGTTCCGAGATGCCGCCACGTCCGACGAGCGGCGCCGGCTCGCACGGGAGATGCACGACGGGGTGGCGCAGGACATCGCGTCGATGGGCTACATCGTCGACGCGTTGATCAGCTCGGCGCCCACCCCGGACCACGAGGCGGCCCTGCGCCAGCTGCGGTCGATGATCACGTCCGTGGTCGGCGAGGTGCGCCACTCCGTGATGACGCTGCGCACCCAGGCCGGATCCAGCGAGAGCCTCGGCGCCGCGATCGCCGCCCTCGCGCGTCATCTCAGCGACGTGAGCGGCATGCCGATCGCGGTGACCGCCGACGAGCGCACCAGCCGCCTGCGGCACGAGGTGGAGGCGGAGCTGCTCCGTATCGCCCAGGAGGCGATGAACAACGCCGTGCGGCACTCCCATGCCTCGCTCATCGACGTGCACTGCCGCGTCCACGCGCCGTCCGCGGAGATCGTCGTCACCGACAACGGTCGTGGACTGCAGCCCGGGCGCAGCGACTCCCACGGTCTCTCGATCATGCGCGAGCGCGCCGCGCTGATCGGCGGCACCCTCGAGGTCGGCCCCCGAGCGGGCGGCGGCACCCGTGTCTCGGTGCGGGTAGGCGATACTGCAGGCGTCAGACCGGCCGACCCCACCACCCCGAAGGACCGCATCGACGCATGAACGCCGACAGCGCCAGCCCGACGACCGTCCTCCTCGTCGACGACCACGAGCTGATCCGGCACGGTCTCGCCACCGCGTTCTCGCTCGACCGGACCATGAGCGTCGTGGGCCAGGCCGGGTCCGTCGCCCAGGCCATGGAGGGCTGGAACGCGCACCGGCCACAGGTCATCGTCACCGACCTCCAGCTCCCCGACGGCACGGGTCTCGACGTCGTCCGCGCCGTCCGCCGTGACCAGCCCGACACTGGGCTCGTCGTCCTCACGATGCACTCCGGCGACGAGCAGATCTTCGCCGCCATGGAGGCGGGCGCCTCGGCGTTCGTCGGCAAGGACTCGCCGTCCACCGAGGTCGTCAAGGCCGCCAAGCACGCCGCCGTCTCTCCGCGGACGTTCCTGTGCGCCGGCCTCTCGGCCGCGATGATCCGCCGGACCACCGGGGAGTCGACCCGGCTGTCCGACCGCGAGCACGAGGTGCTGCTGCTGCTCGCCGACGGTCTCGGCGCCGGCCAGATCGCCGGGCAGCTCTACATGAGCGAGTCCACGGCGAAGTCCCACATCGCCCGGATCTACCAGAAGCTGGGCGCCACCAACCGCGCCCAGGCGCTGGTGACGGCGATGCGCAGCGGTCTGCTGTCGAGCATCTCGCCGAACGGCCGCTGAGGGCGCACCCGGGTCACTGCCGGGGTAGCCCGTTCGGGCTACCAATCCTCGACTGATGTGTGGACCGCACGGATCGGCGACAACGGCGACGATTGACCCATCGGGCCAGGCGAGTGCCTACCGACCCAGCATCCTTAGCGGAAGGACTCACCATGATCCAGTACCTCACCATCCTCATCCAGGGCCAGAAGGCCAAGATGGACGAGCGCGGCGCCTCCGCCGTCGAGTACGGCCTGCTCATCGCCGGCATCGCGGCCATCATCGTCGTCGCCGTGATGGCCCTCGGCCCGATCGTCAAGGAAGCCTTCAGCGACACCTGCACCGCGATCACGAGCAATTCCGAGACCACGATCTCCGGGACCTGCGCGTCTTCGTCCAGCTGATCCGATCAACCCTTCTTGAGGCACCGATGGCCGTGGGCACCAGCCCACGGCCATCTGCCTTCCCCGGCCCTGATCACCCACGAGGCGAGCCAATGACCATGCCCTGCCGGTCGGTCGAGCGCGGTGCCAGCGCTGTCGAGTACGGACTGCTCGTCTCGGGCATCGCCGCGGTCATCGCCGTGGCCGTCTATGCCTTCGGTGGCGTTGCCGGGGAAGTGTCCCTGGACAGCTGCAAGCACATCACCAGCGCCACCGGCACCACCATCAGCACCTCCTGCGAGTAGCCAGGCGGAGATCGGGTCAGTCGGGCAACACCCGCTCTGCGATCGCGATCCGGGTCAGGACGCCGGGATGCGACCCGAACCACCACTGCGACCACCCTGGCGGCGTCGGGTCCGCGACCGAGCGCAGCGCCAGCTGGCGCTGAAGCTCCACGAACGGCGCCCGCTCGCCGGTGACCCGCAGCGCGTCGACGTCCGCACGGGTCTCGATCTGCCTGCTGATGCCGTTCTGCACCGGCATCGACAGCACCGTCCCGAACGCCATCAGGGCCAGCACCAGTGGCACCACGGCCGGGTCCGCCATCCGGTCCCCCGCGCTCGCTGGACGGCGGCGTCGCGGCCAGCCGACCACCAGGGCCAGCAGGCCGACCCCGGCCACCGCGCCGGCGGCTCCCAAGGTGGTGCCCACCACGACGTCGCGGTGGCGGGCGTGCGCCAGCTCGTGCGCCACCACCGAGAGCGCCTCGTCCCGGGGCAGGTCCTCGACGAGGTTGTCGTAGAGGACCACCCGGCGCGTACTCCCGAAGCCGCTGACATAGGCGTTGAGGGTGGTCGTACGGCGTGAGGCATCGGCGACCAGCACGTCGTCGATCGGCACCCCCTCCTCGGCGGCGACCTCGAAGATGCCGGTACGCAGCCCACCGTCGGCCAACGGCGTGAAGGTGTTGAACAGCGGCTCCACGAGCAGCGGGTAGACGAAGGATCCCAGCACGACCAAGCCGGCCAGCAACGCCGCCGCGATCGCGGGCCACGCACGGCGCCAGCGCCGGGCCAGCCCCACGAGCACGACCAGCGCGAGACTGAACACCACGATGTCCAGGGCCTCGCCCTTCACCGTGTCGAGGGCGTACCCGCCCCACGACTGCCTCGTCAGGTCGTAGTCGAGCTGCTGCCGGCGCAGCATCACGGCGAACGGCAGCGTGACCAGCCGTCCCGCCAGGTCGCACACCGCCACACCGAGCACGACCCTGATCCACCAGGGTCCGGGCAGCTTCTGCATCAGGCGCCGGCCGATCGGAGTGAAGCCCAGCAGCGCGGCAACCGCCAGCGACACCGCGAGGGAGCCCCAGCTCCACACGCGCGCCCAGCGGGCGTAGTCCTCGGCGCGGGACAGCTCCGCCGAGCCGAACACCGATCCCGGGTCCACCGGCGCCACCCGGCCTCCGGGGACCGGTTGCCACGGCACCAGCAGGATCGCGAGCACGACGAAGCTCACGCAGCCCACGAGGGTGACCCAGCCGGCGATCCGTCGCTCTCCCGACCGGGGCGTCTGCTTCACGACGCCAAGTCTTGCAGGCGCTCCCGCCACAGCCGGACCAGGTGCCGTTGGCCGATGCCGGCCCTGCGCAATGCGGCCCTCGGCGCGGTGCCGGAGTCGGCGTCGCGATAGACCTCCTTCAGCCCGTCCTCCCCCACTTGGTCGGCCAGCACCACGCAGGCGAGCCAGGCCGACTCGTAGACCGCCTCGAGACCCTCGGCCGACGGGTCGAACTCCTCAGCGCCCGGCAGCCGGTCGGGTGGCCCCTCGCGGCGCACCTGACGCGCGATCCGGGCAGCCGTGACAGAGAGCGGCAGCCGGACCTCGCGGAGCGCGACGTAGTCGGCGAAACCCTCGAGCAGCCACAACGGCATCGGGCTGAGTGCTGCGCCGGTCGCGACGTGGACCACCTCGTGGGTCATCACGATCTGCGCGCCCTGGCTGCGCAGCCGCCCCGAGACATCGGGGTTCACGAGCACGTGCACCGGCGCCTGGTCGTCCTGGGAGCCGTCGACCGTGGTGGTCACAGCAGCGACCGCCTCGTAGCTTCCTCGGGGCGATCCGAGGGCCGCGTCAAGAGCGGCCGCCGACGGCGGCACCTCGACCACCACGGACGGCCGCCACCTGGGCAGGACCGCCCGGACCACGGGGTAGGCCGCGCGCAGCCGGTCGGCGTACGTGCGGGCGACCCGGCGTGACTCCGCGGCGAGCACCAGGATGCCTTCGGCCCGTACGACGTGTACGCGCTGGCCCAGCCAGACCGGCGAGCGGCGCTCGCTGGACGTGCTCGAGGCGTCTCCGAGAGAGGCGATGCCCACGCCGTCGCCGATGGGCACGAAGCCGACCACGACCTCCGCAGCTGCTGGGCTGCGGTCGAAGCCGGCGAAGGCCCAGGTGAGGTCGACGGCGGCCCGCCACGACCCGTCGGGCTCCGTCGCGCCGATCTCGTCGACGTAGCGCATCGAGAAGTCCTCGACGTGGAGGTCGCGGCTGTTCGCCACCACGGCTGCCAGCAACGCCCGCGCCGCGACGTCGGGCGCGAGCGACGCCACGGCCGTGGCGTCACCTGACTGCACGGCGTGCTCGAGCGCGTGCAGGGCCGAGCTGGCGAGCGCGGGCCGCGCACTCGGTCGCTCCCCCGCTGCGGCACCACCGCGCTGGATCGGCACGCGGTAGGTGTCGTCGCGGAGCAGCAGCGTGCCCCCGACGACCAGGGCCGACACCACGACCAACGAAAGACCGGCCACCCACCAGCGTGGGTGACCGGTCCTCGAGGTCATCTGCGGGGCCCCATCAACCGGGGCGCACGGCTCCGACGTACGGCATGGAGTAGAGGCCTGCGACCGCCACGCCCGTGCCCGGGTTGGCGGCGTGCACGATCAGGCCGTTGCCGATGTACATGCCGACATGGCTGATCGGGCTGTAGTAGAACACCAGGTCGCCGGGCTGCAGGTCGCTGGCCGCGACGTGCGGACCGGAGCCGTACTGGGCGCTGGAGGAGTGCGGGAGGCCGACGCCGGCCTGCGCCCAGGCCATCATCGTGAGGCCGGAGCAGTCGAAGGCGCTCGGGCCGGCGGCGCCGTAGACGTAGGAGTCGCCGACCTGGGCCATGGCGTAGGCGACGGCCGCCGAGGCGCGGCCCGAGGCAGGCACGTCCGAGGGCAGGCGCGTGGTGTCGCCACGAGAGAGGGACATCAGGCGCTGGCGCTCGTCGTCCTTGAGGTCGGAGAGCAGCTCCTTGGCCTCGGCCAGCTTCTCGTCGACCTCCGCCTTCTCGTCGGCCAGCTGAGCGGTGACCTCCTTGATCTCCGTCGACCGCTCGGTGGTGGCCTCGTGACGAAGGTCGAGGGCATCGAGCTCGGTGGAGTAGGAGGAGAAGAGGTCCGACTGGAGGTCGTTGAAGGCCGACATCGTCGAGAGCTGTCCCAGGAAGGCGCTGGGGTCGTCGGAGACGACGACCTGGCCCACCGTGGAGATGCTCTCGCCCTGGTACTGACGCAGGATCGAGTCGCGCACCTGGTCGCGGACGACGTCGAGGCGGGCGTCCTGGCGACGTTCGTCGGACTCAAGGGTGCCGAGATCCTGGGTGAGGTCGTCGAGCTGCAGCTTGGCGTCGTGGAAGCGCTCCTGCGCCTGCTCGGCCTGGTGGTAGAGGCGGTCGACGCGCGCTTGCACGTCCTTGATCTCGGGCTCGGCCTGCGCGGGGGTGGCCGCGACGAAGCCGGTGACGGCTATCGCGGTCAGCCCGACGAGGGCGGTGCTGATTCGCAGCCGGTCGTGGATCACGAGCGGGCGGTCTCCCTTGTGGTGTCGTACGCCTACCGGGTGAGCTGACGGGTTCGGGCACGACTTGCCCTACACCGTCTCCTCGGCCGCGTGCGCGGCCGCCTTGACGGCGATTCACCCCAGAGGGATTTGGTTCCCCGGTTCCGGGTCGTGGTCGCCCACGGCCCAAAGGACTCGGCGCGGCCCCCGCGCGGATCCTGATGATCCACTGTCACGGGAGCCTGAGCGACCGAGACTAACCGCGACCGGAGGGGTTGGCCAAACTTTCAACAGGATGTCGCGGCCCAATCGACCGAATCGCGGACTTCTCGTCACACCACTCACATGCGTCACACCAGTCACGCGGACTCCGCCTCGGGGCCGGCCACCGGCCGGACCAGGCGCAGTGGTGGCACCAGCCCGCCCGCCGCCAGGACGTCCAGTGCTGCGCGCTCGTCGTCGTCGAAGGTGAGCTCGGGAGGCGGGCCCAGGAGCACCGTGACCACGCAGTCGTGGCAGGCAAGCCCCCGCACCAGGCAGGTGTCACAGTCGATCCGTGTCGTCATGTCCTGGACTGAACCAGGGGGCACCGACATTCCGCCCCGCACCGACCCGAGGTCGGCGTGTCGCCACCCGTGCGTCTTGCCCCAAACCGCTCACACGACCGGTCTGGGCCACTTAGCATCGAGGCGCCATGAACGACCAGATATCGCGCTTGCGACAGCTTCGGGTGCTGCTGATCTCGGTGATCTACGCGGTGCTCTTCGCCGGCGTGTGCGCGCTGCTCCTCGAGTGGAGCACGACGTGGGGCGCCGCGGGCTGGAACGACCACTGGTACAGCCCGTTCACCCGCGGCAGCGGCTTCTACCTCGAGATCGCGGCACTCACCATCGTGATCTATCTCCTCATGGCGATCACTGGCCGGCTCTGGCTCTCCCTCGGAGTCATGCTGTCTCTCACGCTCGTCGTCGCCGGCGCCAATGTCGCCAAGCTGCGGGTCCGTTCGGAGCCGCTCTACCCCAGCGACCTCGACTTCCTGTCGACGCCGCGCTTCGTGCTTGCCATGGCCTCACCCACCACCTGGTTGCTCGCGGTCCTGCTGGTCCTAGCCGTCCTGGTCGCGTTCATCTGGATCGGACACCGGCTCGAGCCCGCCTTCCCACGCGTGCGCAGGAGCACCGCCCCCCGACGCTGGACGGCGCTGCTCGTCGTACGCGCCGTTGTTGCGCTCGCGTGCGTGGTCGCCCTCGTCCAGGCCACCCGGTTCAACGAGCCCGGGAACGCGTGGCGCGGCGTCTACGAGAGCAAGGACGTCGCCTGGAAGTTCTGGTACCAACGCCTCAACTACCGGGCCAACGGCTTCGTCGGAGGGTTCCTCTACAACATGCCGTCCGTGGCGATGAAGGCTCCCGAGGGCTACAGCGAGGCGACGATGCGTGCCCTCACTGCTCGGTGGAGAGCCGCGGCCGCCGAGACCAACCGCGGCCGCGACGCCGCCCGCCTGGACGACGCCAATGTGGTCGTCATCCTCAGCGAGGCGTTCAGTGACCCGACCCAGCTGAAGGGCCTCGAGCTCGATGAGGACCCGATCCCGCGCACCCGAGCGACGATGTCGGGCACGTCTTCGGGCACGATGCTCGCCCAGTTGTACGGCGGGGGTACGGCGAACATGGAGTTCGAGGCGTTGACCGGGCAGTCGCTCGCCCTCCTCTCACCGCAGACGAACACGCCGTACCAGCAGTTCGTCGCCGATCAGGACGGCTTTCCCTCGGCGGTGGGCCTCTTCAAGGGCACGGGCCACCGTGCCATCGCGATCCACCCGTACTTCACCGGGATGTACCAGCGGAAGAAGGTCTACGAGAACTTGGGCTTCGACGAGTTCATCCACGACACGACGATGCAGTCCGACGCCAAGATCGAGAACGGGGACTTCATCTCCGACGAGAGCGCCTTCGACGAGGTGCTCCACCAGATCCGCACCATCGACCAGCCTGCCTTCATCAACCTCGTGACGATGCAGAACCACGTGCCGGTGGCCGGGTCCTACGCTCATCCGCTCCCCGTGGACGGCGTGTCCGATGAGCAGGCGGACTCGGCCGGCCAGTACGCCCGCGGCCTGACGTACACCGATGAGTCGCTCGACCGGATGCTGGCTGCTCTCGAAGAGACCGACGAGCCGACGTACGTAGTGTTCTACGGAGACCACCAGCCGGGCATCTACGGCGACGAGATCGTCGAGAAGAACCCGGGGATCGGGATGTACCGCACGCCGTACTTCATCTGGTCCAACCAGGGCACGGTGCCGGCAGCGGAGCCGTTAACCAGCCCGACGATGTTCCTGCCCATGCTCTTCGAGATGGCGGGCGCGCGGATCCCGCCATACTACGCCCTGCTCGAGGCGGTGCGCGCCGAGGTCCCTGCGATGGAGCAGGGCAAGTACTTCGACCCCACGGGTAGGGAGTACACCGCCACCACACTCACCCCTCGTGCCAGGGAGCTGCTGCACGACATGGCCCTCGTGCAGTACGACTTCTCGATCGGCCAGCGCTACGCGGCCGACGAGATGTTCTACCCGCTCAGCCGGTAGGACCGAGCAGGACGACCAGCGCCGCGGAGTCGACGCAGCGCGCACCCGCACGGCGTACGTCGGCCGCCAGCTCCTGGTCACTCGTCACGACCACCAGCGGGCGACCTGGCGGCTCGGCGGCCACCAGGTCGCGGATCACGTCGTCGGCGATGACGCCCTCCGGGCTGAACAGCACCTTCACCCCACGCGGTGTCGCGACGACGGGGCGGCTGGTCGATGCGGCGGCGTCGAACACCACGGTGGTCTCGGCGCCGGTGCGCGCGACCACGGCAGCCAGGCCTCCCAGGAGCCGGACTCGCTGGGCCTCCAGCGAGGACTGCTCCCAGGCGGTTTTGCTGACGTTGTAGCCGTCGACGATCAGCCGGGCGCGCGGCAGGGTCAGCAGCTGCTCGAGCAGCGCGGGACCCGCCGGAGGGCTCGGTCGGGCCGTGACGGGCGCGCCGGCGGCGTCGATCTCGGCCTCGACGCGGTCGCCGGGCGCCCCCTCCACCGTGGGCAGCGCCAGCTCGCGACGCAGGCCGTTGGCGGCGTCGAGCACCGTGTCGAGGAGGAGCCGGGCACGCAGGGTGGCCTCGTCGCGCTGGGTGCGTGCGTCTCGTCTGTCGGTCCGCACGCCGGCCGTGAGCTCGTCGACCTGGGCGCGGAGCCGGCGAATCTCGGTCTCCGCGCGGGCGGCGACCTGACTGGCGGCGCCCTCGGCCGACGACAGCGCGGCGCGGGCCTCGTCGAGCGCGGCCTGGGTCGCGCGCTGGCTGGCGCGCGTGTCGCCGAGCTTGCGCCGCAAGGTCATGTTCTCGCCCCTGAGCTCGTCGAGCCGCTGCCGGTGGTTCGCCTTCCCCTCGCGCAGCTGGGACTCCAGCGCATCGACCCGCTGGCGCAGCCGGTCCAGCTCGGCCGTCCCGGCATCCGTCGACGCGGCCGGGCTCAGTCGGCCGAGCGCATCGGCGTACATCTCTCGCCAGTCGTCGGGGCGCGTCAGCCAGGACCAGGCAGCTGTCGAGGCCGGGTCGTCGCCGGGCTGGGCCGCCGCGGCGACCTGCACCCCGACCGCGGCTCGGAACCCGTCGTCGGCCAGGGCCGCCGCGATGGCCGACCCGCCCAGCCGGGCGCGGCGCTGCGGCGCGAAGAGCACCACCCTCCGCAGCGGCGCAGGGATGTCGCTCACCGCCGGGAGCGCGGCAGCAGCCAGCGCCAGCACCCGCAGGCGTACGACGTCGGGAAGGTCCGCCAGCTGCGGAGCTGCCGCGTCCGATGCGGGCTCCGGCGCGGCACTCATCCGGTGGTCACGAGGCGGTCACCTCGTCCTAGCTCCGGCCAGCCGCCGGATCGTCGCCCGTGGGGTCGTCCGCGAGCGAGGCCTCATTGCGGTCCACGAGCTCGATGGCGTCGGAGCGACCGCACCAGCGGCAGGTCACCGACTCCAGGGCCTCGTCGTTGACCTGCTCGTTCTCGACGACGTGGTCGCCGGCGAGGTCGAAGTGCCAGAACTCGGTGGTCCGTCGACTGCGACTGACGTCGAAGCGGGTCAGGTTTCCACAGCCGGCGCAGCGCCAGCGGTGCGACCCGTCGGGAAGGGCTGTGGTCACGAGAGTCTCCTGTCGAGCGGGTTCGGTTCGGTCCGGACGGAGCATCGGCACGCCGATCGCCGTCAGCGTAGTCCGCGAGCCGTCCCGGCTTTGTCGGTGCCCACGTCTAGCGTCCGGGACATGAGCCCGGGCATGAGCACTGCCGTGCGGAGTGCAGCCTCCCGGTGGGAGGCGCAACGCAGTTTCGACGAGCTCGGCCGTCCGCTGCGTGACATCACATTCACAGTGGTGGACCTCGAGACGACGGGCGGCTCGGCGGCAGCGGGCTCGATGATCACCGAGATCGGCGCCGTCAAGGTGCGCTCCGGGGAGGTGCTCGGCGAGTTCCAGACCCTCGTCAACCCGCGCTCGGAGATCCCGCCGTTCATCGCAGTGCTCACCGGCATCACCAACGCCATGGTCGGCGACGCGCCGCCGATCGAGTCTGCGTTGCCGGCGTTCCTGGAGTTCGCGGCCGGCACCGTCCTGGTGGCTCACAACGCGCCGTTCGACGTCGGCTTCCTCCAGCACTTCGCGCGCGAGCAGGGTCGGCCGTGGCCACGGTTCGAGGTGCTCGACACCGCCAAGCTGGCCCGGCGCGTCATCACCCGTGACGACGCGCCCAACTGCAAGCTGTCGTCGCTGGCCCGGGTCTTCAACTCCGCGACCACGCCCAACCACCGGGCGCTGGCCGACGCACGCGCCACCGTCGACGTCCTGCACGGCCTGATGGAGCGCCTCGGGGGGCTGGGCGTCCACACGCTCGAGGAGCTGCAGACGTTCAGCTCCCGGGTCAGCGCAGCCCAGCGCAGGAAGCGCCACCTCGCCGAGGCGCTGCCGCACTCCCCCGGCGTCTACCTGTTCAAGGACGACCGTGCCCGCGTCCTCTACGTCGGCACCTCGCGTGACCTGCGCTCCCGCGTCCGCACCTACTTCACCGCCTCAGAGACGCGCTCTCGGATGGGCGAGATGGTCAACCTGGCGACCGTCGTCACCGGCATCGAGTGCGCGACCCCGCTCGAGGCCGAGGTGCGCGAGCTGCGACTGATCGCCGAGCACAAGCCGAAGTACAACCGCCGCTCCCGCTTCCCGGAGAAGGTCCACTTCGTCAAGCTCACCCGCGAGGCCTGGCCCCGGCTCTCACTGGTGCGCCGGGTGCTCGACGACGCCGCCGACTACCTCGGTCCCTTCTCCTCGCGCCGCACCGCCGAGAAGTGCCTGGCCGCGCTGCACGAGACCTTCCCGCTGCGCCAGTGCTCCGACAAGCTGCCGCACACACCCACCGCCGCAACCCGGTCGGCGTGCGTGCTGGCCGAGATGGGTCGGTGTCTCTCGCCCTGCGACGGGAGCGTCGACGCCACCACGTACGCCGCCCTGGTCCGCCAGCTGCGCGACGCCCTGCTCCAGAGTCCCGACGAGGTGGTCGAGGCGATCAACCGGCGCATGTCGTCGCTGGCGCAGCTCGAGCGGTTCGAGGAGGCCGGCGTGCATCGCGACCGGCTGTCGTCGTTCGTGCGTGCCGCTGCCCGCACCCAGCGCCTCTCCGCCCTCACCCGGTGCCCGGAGGTGGTGGCGGGTCGCCGCGAGGACGACGGCCGATGGGCGGTGCACGTCGTCCGATACGGCCGGCTGGCGGCGGCCGGGGTCATCCCGTCCGGCGCGGACGCCCTCCAGTACGTCGCCGAGCTCCGCGCCAGCGCCGAGTCGGTGCGCGGCGCACCCGGCCCGGTGCCGGCTGCCACGGCTGAGGAGACCGAGAAGGTGCTGCGCTGGCTCGAGGCCCCCGGCATCCGGCTCATCGACGTCGACGGCGAGTGGGCGTGCCCGGTGGCCGGCGCGACCCGGCACCTGTCTGTCTACGACGCTGCCAACCACTCGCGGCTCTCGCTGGTGCCCTTCGACGAGCAGCGCCTGCCCAGCCCGGTGCACCGCCCCGCCCGCTAGCGTGTCCTCCATGATCACCGCCATCGTGTTCGTGAAGGCCGACGTCGCACGCATCCCCGAGGTGGCCGAGGCGATCGCCGCCCTCGACGGCGTCAGCGAGGTCTACTCCGTGACCGGCCAGATCGACCTGATAGCGCTGGTGCGGGTGACCAACCACGACGACGTCGCGAATGTGGTCGCCGACAAGCTCAACAAGGTCGACGGGGTTACGGCCACCGAGACCCACATCGCCTTCCGCGCCTACTCCCGCCACGACCTGGAGTCGGCGTTCTCGCTGGGCCTCGACTGACGATCGGACCGATTCATCTCATTCCTCTGACAGCCCCCGACCACTCACCTAGCGTGGCCCGGTACCACTCGGTAACAGGGGAGAACGGTCATGTCAGCAGGTCAGGGCGTCCAGGCACGCCGCATCGTCGCCTCGGCCCTCACCGCGCTCGCAGTGGGTGTCGGCGTCGTCGGTCCGGGGGCCGTGTCGATGGCGGCCGCGGCCGTCTCCTCGCCGAACGGTCTCTCGGTCGACCGGCTCAACGCCAGCACGCCGATCCTCGGCTGGTCCCGGGTCTCGGGTGCCACCGGATACCAGGTCCAGGTCGACGACGACTCCGGGTTCGGGTCCACCGAGTTCAACGCCTCCACGAAGAACACCCGCGCCGTACCCACCGAGGCGCTGAAGTCCGGCAAGAACTTCTGGCGGGTGCGCGCAACCGGTTCCGGCGGCAGCTCAGGCTGGTCCGCCGGCTCGTTCGACGTGAGCCCGGTCGACGTTCCCGTCCCGACCGCACCCGCCAACGGTGCCTCCCTGCCCCAGCCGCAGTCACCGCCGCTCCTGCGGTGGGAGACCAGCCAGGGCGCGACGTCCTACATCGTCGAGGTCGACGGTGACAGCGACTTCATCGGAGCACGCAGCTACACCACCAAGACGACGTCCCTGGTCGTCCCCGACCCGCTCGGCGCCGGTGACTACTTCTGGCGGGTGACGGCGATCAAGACGTCGTCCCTGCGCAGCGTGCCGTCTAGCCCCGTCTCGTTCGTCATCCAGCCACTGGCCACACCGGTCCTGTCCTTCCCCATCGACAGTGCCGACTACCTCATAGAGGACGTCGTCCTCGACTGGCAGCCCGTGCCGGGCGCCGCGGCGTACGACCTCCAGGTCGCCCTGGACGCCGGCTTCAACAACGTCACGCTGAGCCTCACCAACGTGGAGAGCACCCGGTACTCGCCGCCGACGACGCTCGCCAACGACCAGTTCTGGTGGCGCGTTCGCGCCAAGGACCTCGCCGGCCAGCCGACACCGTGGGCCCAGTCGGTCAACAACTTCAAGAGGGCGTGGCCCGACCAGGTGCAGCCGCTCTACCCGCTCGGGGCCACCACGCAGGGGGCGCCCTACTTCCAGTGGACGCCTGCCCAGCACGCCAGCCACTACGAGCTGTACGTCTCGACCGACCCGAACTTCAACAACAACGTCTCGTCGTGCGACGTCGCAGGCACCACCTACGTCCCGCGAGGCGCCGGCGGCAGCGAGTGCAGGTTCCCACCGCCCGACACCACCTACTACTGGCGCGTCCGACCGATCGACCTGCCGTACCCCGGCGGTGGCCTGCCGGGCATCTTCAGCTCCACCCAGGCCTTCACCTGGAACGGTCCCAACCCGCCGGGCACCATGGTCGACGTCAACGCGCCGATCACAGGTCACAAGGTCGCCCTCACAGGGGCCGGCAGCGACGACCCGGCCAAGGGTTGCAAGGCCGTCACCTGCCCGGCCCTTCGCGCGACTCCGGTGCTGTCCTGGGACCCCATGCCCGGCGCGGCGGAGTACAGGGTCTTCTTCGCCCAGGACGAGAACTTCACTACCTCGGAGATCCGGAACCCGATTCGAACCGCCTACAGCCGGCTGGCGCTGAAGCTGAGTGACGAGGTCTCCGCGCTCCCGGAGAGCCAGGCCGGCAAGCCCTACTTCTGGTATGTCCAGCCCTGTGATGCGTTCGACAACTGCGGGCCGACGCCGGTGTCCCAGCCGGCACCGCTGCCGGGCACGGTGTCGTTCGTCAAGGCGTCACCAGCAGTCACCGGGCTGGCAGCGAACAACGTGGCCGGCCACGACGTCACGTTCACGTGGGACGACTACCTCGCCTCCAACCTCGCCAACGGCTCCATGGGCGAGGCCGGCATCCAGACGGCCCTGGACTACCACGTCCAGGTCGATGACGAGCCCTCCTTCAGCGCGCCGTACGTTGACGAGAAGTACGTGGATCAGACGACCTACACGGCGTACGACGACCTGTATCCCGAGCGCACGCTCTACGTACGCGTGCAGGCGCGTGACTCGGAGAAGAACGGCCTGACCTGGTCACCCACCGTCACGTTCACCAAGTCGAGCCCGCCGGTGGCCCTGCAATCGCCCGTTGGCGGAGCCGCCGTGGCCGGCACGACCCCGTTTGAATGGGCTCCGCAGGCGTTCGCGTCGAGCTACACCGTCGAGGTATACCGCAACAACGACCAGGCGTTCTCACCCGCGAGCAAGGTCTTCGGTACCACGGTCAAGAACGCGTCGTACGCGTGGAACCAGCCGATTCCCGCTGACGGCAGCGCCTACGTGTGGCGCGTGCGTGCCACCGACTCGAGCGGCAACGTGGGCCCCTGGTCGGCCACCGGCTCGTTCGTCTCACGCGGAACGGCGCCCGAGCTGCTGGGTCCGGGACCTGGGGCCAGGCTGTCGGGAACCGCCGCGCTCTTCCGATGGAGTGACGTCGTCGGGGCCGCGTCGTACTCGCTGCAGGTCCGCGCTGCCAGCGGCTCGACGTCGACGTTCAAGACGGTCGCCACTGCGTACGCCCCCTCGAGCCTGGCCACCGGTGACTACACCTGGACGGTCACGGCACTCGATGCTGCTGATAAGCCGCTCGGCACCAGTGCCGGCCGCGCCCTCAGCCTCGACTCCACGGCCCCGAAGGTCGTCAAGTTCACTCCGAAGAAGCTCAAGCCCAAGAGCACGATCAAGATCATGTTCAGCGAGAAGGTCGTCGGAGCGAGCGCGAAGACGGTCAAGCTCTACCTCGAGACCAAGTCGAAGTCGAAGAAGTCGAAGCAGAAGGCCAAGGCCATAAAGGCCACGGTCAAGATGCTCAAGCCCGGCAACGGCCTGACGCTGAAGCCGAAGAAGAAGCTCAAGCCGGGCTCCTATTTCGTGTCGTTGAACAGTGCCGCGATCCGGGACGGAGCCGGGAACCCGCTGACCGAGAGCAAGCTGACCTCGAAGATCCGCTGATCGCGGGCGTGGGCCAGTACTCTCCCCCCGTGACCTGGCTCGAAGACCACTGGCTCGACATCCTCGGCTGGGGAGGCAGCGCGCTGCTGGTCTACTCCCTCCTCCAGTCACGCGTGCTGCGCTTCCGCGTGCTCAACCTCGCCGCCTGCGTGCTGCTCGTGGTCTTCAACGCCCTGGTCGAGGTGTGGCCGATGGTCGGCATGAACGCCGTGCTCTGTGCCATCAACGTGTGGTTCATCGTGCGACTGCTGCGCGATCGGCACGACGACGCCGCGTTCGAGGTGCTGCAGGTGCGTCACGACGACGAGTACCTCCGCCACATCCTGCGGCTGCACGGCCCCGACATCCTCGTCTTCCAGCCCGACTTCCGCTGGGAGTCGCACGCCGACAACCACGCCTACCTCGTGCAGCGCGGCGACGAGACCGTCGGGGTCGTCCTGCTGCACGCCGACGGCGACACGGCACACGTGCTGCTCGACTACGTGACGCCCCGCTACCGCGACTTCTCCCCCGGCGAGTTCGTGTGGCGCAAGAGCGGCCTGCTCACCAGCCTGGGTCTCCGGCGCGTGGTGACACCGCCCCGCATGGTCGGCGCCTACTACGGCCGGCTCGGGTTCCGCCGCGAGGGCGAGTCCTTCGTGCTCGAGCTGCCCTCAGCGGCCTGAGGCCGCCACCCAGCGGTCCAGCGTCGCCGCCGCGGCACCGGAGTCGACCGCCTCGGTCGCCCGGTCGAGGCCGCGCTGCAGCTGCTCGCCGACCGTCCCCTCGCCGGCGTCGTACACAGCAAGGGCGGCGCCCGCATTGAGGAGTACGGCGTCACGCACGGGCCCGGTCTCGCCGGCCAGCATCCGGCGGACGACGTCGGCGTTGTGAGCCGCGTCGCCGCCGCGCAGCGACTCGACCGGGTTGAGTGCGATGCCGTGGTCGGCCGGGTCGACGATCGTGCGGGTGACCTCGCCGCCACGCACGGCCCAGAGCGTCGACGTGGTCGAGACGGTGAGCTCGTCGAGGCCGTCGTCACCGCGGAACACCCACGCGTCGAGTCCGCGGCGGGCGAAGACCTCGGCCATGATCGGCGCCATCCGCAGGTCGGCGCAGCCGATGGCCTGGGCGTCCGGTCGCACCGGGTTGGAGAGCGGGCCGAGGAAGTTGAAGGTCGTGCCGATGCCGAGCTCCCGCCGCGGGGCGGCGGCGTGCCGCATCGCCGGGTGGAACGCGGCCGCGAAGCAGAACGTGATGCCGGCCTCCTCGGCCACCGCTGCCACCCGGGCGACCGGCAGGTCGAGGCGGATGCCGAGCGCCTCGAGCACGTCGGCGGACCCCGACGTCGACGACGCCGAGCGAGAGCCGTGCTTGACGACCCGGGCACCGGCGCCAGCCGCGACGATGGCCGCCATCGTGGAGATGTTGACCGACATCGACCGGTCCATGCCGGTGCCGACGACGTCGAGCAGCCGGCCGGACACCTTGATGGGGTTGCCGGCCGCGAGCATCGCGTCGGAGAGGCCGGCGACCTCGTCGACGGTCTCCCCCTTGGCGCGCAGGGCGACGGCGAAGCCGGCGATCTGTGCCGGCGTGGCAGCGCCCGCGAGCACGTGCCCCATCGCCCACTCGGTCTGCTGCGACGACAGGTCGGTGCCTGCGACGAGGGTGGAGAGTATGTCGGCCCAGGTGGTGGTCATGGCCGGGTCAGGCCGTCGCCGGCACCCGCGACCTGAGCAGCGAGACGACCGCCTCGGCCAGGGCCACCGGGTCGATCGGGTGTGAGACGGCGGCCTCGGCCCGGGACCAGGTGGCCAGCCAGGCGTCCTGGGGCCGGCCGGTCAGCACCAGCACCGGCGGGCACTGGAAGATCTCGTCCTTGAGCTGCTTGGCGATGCCCATGCCCCCGGCCGGGACGGCCTCGCCGTCGAGGATGGCGAGCGCGATGCCACCGGCGTCCATGTTCTGGATCACGACCGGCTCCGTCGCGACCTCGACGTACTCGAGCTCCGGCAGATCGGGGTGCGGACGACGACCCAGCGCGAGGATGACCTGCTGACGGGTGTCGATGTCGTCGGAGTAGACCAGCACCCTCAGGGGCGCGGTCCGGGCGGCGGCTGTGTCGGTCACGGCGCCGATGCTACCGGTCCGGGGAGCGCGCGGCATCGGCGGCCGCTCGCTCCTCCAGGAGGTCGAGCCGGCGGTCCTCGCGCTTCGCCTCCGCCATCGACGAGCGCACCCACTGGGTGAAGAGCACGGCGAAGAAGACCAGCCCGATCAGGTCACCCGACGCCCACAGGAGACCGCCGGCGACGTGCTGGTCGTCCATCGCGTCGGGCAGCCACGCGCCCATCGGCCCCTCCCGCAGGGCGAGGTACCACTCGCCGCCGATCAGCGTCGACTGGCCCATGATCGTCACGCCGAGGAACGCGTGGAACGGCAGCGTCAGCACCGTCAGCAGCATCCGGGCCGGGTAGCCCACCCGGCCCGGCACCGGGTCGATGCCCATCAACGGCCAGAAGAACAGCGACCCGACCAGCACCAGGTGCACGTGCATGAGCTCGTGGACGTACGCCGAGCGCAGGCTCGCGTCGTACCAGGGAGAGAAGTAGAGGGCCCACGGGGAGAGGACGTACAGCGCGAAGGCGAGTGGGGCGAAGGAGAGCACCTTCGCGACCGGCGAGTGCAGGAGGGCGAGCAGCCAGCGACGCGGTCGCGCCGGCAGCGTGCGCAGGGCCAGCGTGACCGGGGCCCCCAACGCCAGGAACAGCGGCACCACCATCGACAGGATCATGTGCTGGACCATGTGGGCCGACAGGAGGGTGGTGTCGTAGCGCGCGAGACCCGAAGCCGTGGCGAACAGGAACGCGCCCATCCCCACCGCGACGAAGGCGACCGTGCGACCCACCGGCCAGCGGTCCCCGCGCCGCCGCATCACGGCCACGCCGACGAGATAGAGGCCCGCCACCCAGACCGTGATCACGAAGGGGACCGGGTCGAGCCCCCAGTCGGTGAACACCCGGCCGAGCGTGATCTCGGGCAGGTCGGGCGGGGCGCTGGACACCCTGTGAACAATATGACCACGAAACGGGAGGGGCCCAGGTGCCCCTCGGTCATGGCTACCGACATAATGACTTCGTGGCCACCGCGACGACGATTCCGGCATCCCGACTACACGGGCACCACGACCGACCAAGCATGGTCAGCGTGGGCACGATCATCTGGCTCTCGAGCGAGCTGATGTTCTTCGCTGCCCTCTTCGCGTCGTACTTCACGATCCGCGCGGTCAGCACCGACCTGTGGGCACAGGAGACCGAGAAGCTCAACGTGCCGTTCTCGTCGGTCAACACCGTGATCTTGGTGCTGTCGTCGCTGACCTGCCAGCTGGGCGTCTTCGCGGCGGAGCGCGGTCAGGTCGGCCGCCGGGGCTCGATCCTCAAGGTCGGCGGCTGGGGCCTGCGCGAGTGGTTCATCCTCACCTACATCATGGGCGCCATCTTCATCGGCGGCCAGGCGCTCGAGTACGCCGAGCTGATCCACGAGGGCGTGACGATCCCGAGCTCGGGCTACGGCACGATGTTCTACCTCACCACCGGCTTCCACGGCCTCCACGTCGCCGGCGGGCTCGTGGCGTTCCTCTTCGTCCTCGGCCGCACCTACATCGCCCGCAAGTTCACCCACGAGCAGGCGGTCAGCGCCATCGTCGTGTCCTACTACTGGCACTTCGTCGACGTGGTGTGGATCGGGCTGTTCGCCACGATCTACCTGATCAAGTAAGCCCCCGGATCCGGACCTGACAAGGACTCAATGTGCGTCTCCTGAACCGAACTGCAGGTCGCCTCTCACGGCACCGGCGCGCCCCGCTCGCCGGCGTCGTGCTCCTGCTCCTCGGCCTCCTCCTCACCGGTGGGCTCTACACCGCCTTCTCTCCCGCGCAGGCGCAGGAGCAGGAGAGCGACGCCGAGCTCGCCGCCCAGGGCCGCGAGCTCTTCCTCGTGGGCTGCTCGTTCTGCCACGGCCAGAACGGCGAGGGCATCTCGACCGTCCGCGAGGGCAAGCAGATCGGTCCGTCGCTCGTGGGCGTCGGCGCCGCTGCCGTCGACTTCCAGGTCAGCACCGGCCGGATGCCGATGGCCCAGCCCGGTGCTCAGGTGCCCCGCAAGGAGCCCGTCTACACCGACGAGGAGGTCAGCGCCCTCGCCGCGTACGTCGCCTCGCTGGCGCCCGGCCCCGACATCCCCGACGCCGACGACTACAGCATCGACGGGCTCTCCGACGAGGAGCGTGAGGCGGCCATCGTCCGTGGCGGCCAGATCTTCCTCACCAACTGCACGGCGTGCCACAACTTCAACGGCTCCGGCGGAGCCATGCCGCGCGGCGGCTACGCCCCGTCCCTGCACGGCGTCGAGCCCCGCTTCATCTACGAGGCCATGCTGACCGGCCCGCAGAACATGCCGAACTTCAGCAACGGCAACCTCTCGCCCGAGGAGAAGCGCGACGTCATCGCCTACCTCGGCAGCATCCAGGAGACGCCCGAGTACGGCGGCTTCGGTCTCGGCGGCCTCGGCCCCGTCTCCGAGGGCCTGTTCGCCTGGATCGTCGGCATCGGCGGCCTGGTCGGCTTCGCCGTGTGGATCGCGGCGCACACGACGCGCAGCACGAAGAAGAAGGTGGACGCATGAGCGACACGCACGATGGCGTGCCTGCGGTCGGCTCCCACGCCAGCGCAGTCCCCGCCACCACCCAGGAGCCCATCGCCGACCCCGGTCTCCCGCCGCACGTCTGGCGGCCGACCGACGTCGACGACCGGCTGGGCAAGCGCGCCGAGCGCCAGATCGCGACCTTGTTCTTCCTCTCGATGGTCTGCGGTGTGCTCTTCGTCATCGCCTACTTCAGCCTCGAGATCGGCGACTCCGTCGACACCTTCGCCGGCCTGGGCGCCTCCACGGTGGCCCTCGGCCTGGCCCTCGGCGGAGCGCTGCTCTTCATCGGCATCGGGGTCATCCAGTGGGCCCGAAAGCTGATGGCCGATCACGAGATCATCGAGATGCGGCACCCGGGCCGTTCCTCCGACGACGACCGCGCGGCCACGCTGGAGGCGCTCGACACCGGCATCATGGAGTCCGGGATCGGACGCCGCCCGCTGGTGCGCAACTCGCTGCTCGGCGCGGTCGGCCTGCTCGGCCTGCCGGCCGTCGTACTCCTGCGCGACCTAGGCCCGCTCCCGGGCGACAAGCTGGCGCAGACCATCTGGAAGCCCGGCATGCGCGTGGTCCGTGACGTCGTCGGCACGCCCATCAAGGCGTCCGAGATCGAGGTCGGCGACCTGGTCAACGCCGCGCCCGAGGCGCTGTTCCCCACCGAGGAGAACGGCTACGAGGAGATCGAGGGCGTCCCGCTGCAGGTCCAGAAGGCCAAGGGCGCGGTCATCGTGGTGCGTATGGAGCCCGACGACATCGTCCCCGGCCGCGGCCGGGACAACTGGTCGGTCAACGGCATCCTCTGCTACTCCAAGATCTGCACCCACGTCGGCTGCCCGATCTCCCTCTACGAGCGCACCACCCACCACGTGCTGTGCCCGTGCCACCAGTCCACCTTCGACCTGGCCGACTCGGCACGGGTCATCTTCGGCCCCGCCGCCCGTCCCCTCCCGCAGCTGCCCCTGGCTGTCGACGACGAGGGGTATCTTGTTGCACAGAGCGGCTTCACAGAGCCCATCGGGGCCAGTTACTGGGAGCGTGAGAGGCAATGAGCGTCGACACCAGCAAGGTGGCCACGACCAACGCCGGCAAGCCCGCCACCCCCAAGAGCAGCGGTCGGGCCGGGAGCATCGCCACCTGGGCCGACGAGCGCCTGGGCCTGGCCACCGTCATGAAGAAGAACCTGCGCAAGGTCTTCCCCGACCACTGGTCGTTCATGCTCGGTGAGATCGCGCTGTGGAGCTTCGTCGTCCTGCTGCTGACCGGCGTGTTCCTGACGCTGTGGTTCACCCCCAGCATGGGCGAGGTCGCCTACCAGGGCTCCTACGACCAGCTTCGCGGCATCCACATGTCCGAGGCCTACGCCTCGAGCCTGAAGCTCTCGTTCGACGTGCGCGGCGGCCTGCTCATGCGGCAGATGCACCACTGGGCCGCGATGCTCTTCGTGGCGTCGATGATGGTCCACCTGCTGCGCGTGGCCTTCACCGGAGCGTTCCGCAAGCCCCGCGAGCTCAACTGGGTGATCGGGTGCCTGCTCCTCCTGCTGGGCACGCTGGAGGGCTTCACCGGCTACTCCCTGCCCGACGACCTGCTCTCCGGCACCGGCATCCGCGCCGCCGACGGCTTCCTGAAGGCCACCCCGGTGGTCGGCAGCTACATGTCGTTCTTCCTCTTCGGCGGTGAGTTCCCGGGCGACGCGATCATCCCCCGGCTCTTCACCATCCACGTGCTGCTGATCCCGGGCCTGCTCCTGGCCCTGATCGCCGCCCACATGCTGCTGCTCGTCTACCACAAGCACACCCAGTGGCCCGGCCCCGGCCGCACGGAGCAGAACGTCGTCGGCTTCCCGATGCTGCCGGTCTACGCCGCCAAGGCGGGGGGCTTCTTCTTCATCGTCTTCGGCGTCACCGCGGTCATGGGTGCGCTGCTCAGCATCAACCCGGTGTGGAAGTTCGGTCCCTACGACCCGACCAAGGTCACCGCCGGCTCCCAGCCGGACTGGTACATGGGCTGGCCCGACGGCCTGCTCCGGATCATGCCTGGCGTCGAGTCGGTGATCTTCGGCTACACCATCTCGTGGAACGTCATGGTGCCGATCCTGATCCTGCCGCCGCTCATGCTCGGCATCGTGATAATGCTGCCGTTCGTCGAGGCGTGGATCACCGGCGACAAGCGCGAGCACCACCTGCTGCAGCGTCCTCGCAATGCTCCGACCCGGACCGCGGTCATGGTGTCGCTGATGACCTTCTACGGCCTCGCCTGGGCCGCGGGCGGCAACGACATCATCGCGATCAGGCTCAACCTGAGCATCAACCAGATCACCTACTTCATGCGCGCCGCCATCTTCATCGGCCCGCTGATCGCGTTCGTGATCACGCGTCGCTGGTGCATCTCGCTCCAGCGCCACGACAACGAGACGCTGCTCCACGGCTATGAGACCGGCGTGATCATGCGGTCGGCCGACGGCGGCTACACCGAGCGGCACCTGCCGATCGACGAGAAGCGTGCCTACACGCTGACCGCGCGGGACCGGGACGAGATCTACGAGCTCGAGTCCGACGTCGACGCCAACGGCGTGGCGGCTCCCGGCACCCGTGCCAACTCGATGCGGGCCAAGCTGTCCAAGGCGATGTTCGGCGCCAACGTGCAGAAGCCGACCGCCGAGGAGCTGGCCGAGGCCCATCACCACGCGGAGCACGAGCACGAGCTCCAGGCCGGCCTCGACCACGCGGCGGACGGTCACCAGTTCGACGGTCACCATGCCGTCGACGGTGAGGAGCTCCGCTCGCACTGAGGTGCGCCAACCAACCGCTCAGGGCCCGGACCAGTGATGGCCGGGCCCTGAACCGTCCGGAGGATCAATGAGCACAGTCAGCTTCGGCCTCGACACCTTCGGCGACGTCACGGTCGACGAGCACGGTCAACGGCTCTCGCACGCGCAGGTCCTCCGGAACACCGTCGAGCAGGCGGTGCTGGCCGACTCGGTGGGCGTCGACGCGTTCGGAGTCGGCGAGCACCACCGCGACGACTACGCCGTGTCCGCGCCCGAGATCGTGCTGGCCGCTGCGGCCGCCCGCACCGAACGCATCCTGCTGGGCACCGCGGTCACCGTGCTGTCCTCCGACGACCCGGTCCGGGTGTTCGAGAAGTTCGCCACCCTCGACGCCGTCTCCTCCGGCCGCGCCGAGATCACCCTGGGCCGTGGCTCCTTCACCGAGTCGTTCCCGCTGTTCGGCTTCGACCTGGCCGACTACGAGGCGCTCTTCGAGGAGAAGCTCGACCTGTTCAACGCGCTGCTGTCCGAGACGCCCGTGTCCTGGTCCGGGCGCACCCGGGCGCCACTGGTCGACGCCGACGTCTACCCCAAGACCGAGTCCGGCCGGCTCTCGGCCTGGATCGGCGTCGGCGGCTCACCGGAGTCGGTGGTGCGTGCCGCGCGCTACGGCATCCCGATGATGCTCGCGATCATCGGCGGCGAGCCGGCCCGCTTCGCGCCGTACGCCGACCTCTACCGGCGGGCGCTGACCGAGCTGGGACAGGAGGCGCTGCCGCTCGGCGTGCACTCCCCCGGCTTCGTCGCCGACACCGACGCGGAGGCCCGGGAGCTGCTCTTCCCGCACTTCAAGGCCAACCGCGACCGCATCGGCCGGGAGCGGGGCTGGGCGCCCGCGACCCGCGAGGGGTTCGAGGCCGAGGCCGACCACGGCGCGCTGTTCGTCGGCTCGCCCGAGACGGTCGCCACCCGGATCGCCGACACCGTGCGCACGCTCGGCCTGTCGCGCTTCGACCTGAAGTACAGCAACGGACCGCTCCCGCACGACCAGCTGATGCGGACCATCGAGCTCTACGGGCGCGAGGTCATCCCCCGGGTGCACCAGCTGTTGAGCGACGACTGAGGCAGCCTCAGGAGAGCGCCGAGCCGGCCTTCCAGTCGGCGTACGACGCGTTCCAGTCGCCATATCCGTTGTCGAGCGTCATCGGCCGGTCGGTGCCGGTGTACTCGACGACGTCGCCGCGCTTGGACCGGTCGTAGAGCCACTTCGCGTTGGCCGTGCTCATGCCGGTGCAGCCGTGGCTGACGTTGGCGTAGCCCTGCGACCCGACCGACCACGGAGCGGCGTGCAGGAACTCACCGGAGTAGGTCACCCGCATGGCGTACTCGACGTTGTCGAGGTCGTAGCCCTCGGAGCTGTCGTTGGCGATCCCGATCGTCTCGGAGTTCATCCGGCGGCTGCGGAACTTCTCCATGATCACCTTCACGCCCGAGCGGGTGGTGAACCCGGCCTTGCCGGTGGTGATCGGCGTCGTCTTGGCCAGCTGACCGTTGATGAACGTCTGCATCTGGTGGGTCTGCGCGTTGACCTTGCTGATCACGGCGTCTCCCACGTGGAAGGCGACCTGG
Source organism: Nocardioides sp. LHG3406-4 (assembly GCF_049897745.1). Lineage (NCBI taxonomy): Bacteria > Bacillati > Actinomycetota > Actinomycetes > Propionibacteriales > Nocardioidaceae > Nocardioides > Nocardioides sp. LHG3406-4. Next base: position 484,214 of record NZ_JAFCWV010000002.1, on the reverse strand, counting down.
CGGCTCTCCTGGCCGTAGACGCCGCCGCCGGCGGGCACGCTGTTGATGTCGACGTCGACGGTCACGTCGGTGCCGGCCTTCCAGTAGCTGCGGGGACGCCAGTGCGCCTCCTGGTCGCTCAGCCAGTGCCAGGCGCCGGGCTGGGCCGGAGTGCTGGTGACCTCCATGTGCTTCTCGAACGCAGCCTTGTTGGTCACCGGGATGTCGAACGTCACGACGACCGGCATCCCCACGCCCACCGTCTCGCCCTGCAACGGCGCGACAGAGGGAAACGTCTGCTGGTCGAGGGTCAGGTCCCTCGTGGTGGCGCTGGCGTGCACCTTCTGCGTGGACCCGTCGCTGCGCTCAGCCGAGCCCGAGGCGGTGTACGTGGTGCCGGGCTCGAGGCGCCCGGTCGCGGTCCAGGAGGTCCCGTCGGGCCCGACCTCGCCCTGGAGCGGACCCTCCGGGGACGACACCTTGAGGTTGCGCAGGGTGCCCTGCTGGGCCGTGAAGACCAGGCCCTGGTCGATGGCCAGGCCGTCCTTGTGGGCCGCCGCGAGCTTGACCTTCGGCGCGGGCGGGGACGAGGAGGGCGCCGGGGCGGCATCGGGCTCGCCGGTGATCGAGTCGGTCGCATCACAGGCAGCGAGACCTGTCAGTGCGAGTGCGAGTGCGAGTGCGGCCACCAGGACACGGCGACGGCGCGGAACGGCTGCGGACATGCGTGACTCCCCCAGGCGAGATCGTGGATCGATCCCAGAGTAACCCGGCACCCCACGATCTACCTGATCGCCAGATCGCGGGTCGCTGACCCCGACCGGGCGGGGTGGTTCAGTGCGCGTGCTCGCCGCGGTAGTACTCGAAGATCCAGCCGCTCAGCGCCACGGCGCCGAGGGCGAATCCGATGATGACCAGCCACCACTCGGCCATGGCGACGCCGAAGACGATCAGCCCGAGCGTGGCACCGCACCACAGCGGCCACCAGGAGTACGGCGGGAAGAAGCCCAGCTCGCCTGCCCCATCAGCGATCTCGGCGTCCTTGCGGTCCTCGGGACGCGGCTCCATCTTCGCGGCGTGGAAGCCGAGGTAGAGCGAGACCATCAAGGTCAGCAGCGTCGCCATCGTCAGCGCGGACGTGCCGGTCCAGTCACCGGTGATCACCCAGTAGGCGGGGCTGACCAGCACCAGGAAGATGGTGGTGATGATGAAGATCCAGGCTTCCACCTTCATCGGTTGTCACCCTCTCCGTTGTCGATATCGGTGCCGGTGCGGTCCTCGAGCATCTCTCTGCGACCCTCCACGTCGGGCGCGTCGGCCACCCTGCCTTCCCGCTCGGCATCGTTGACCTCGAGCTCCATCGCGGCGACCTCGGGGTGGTGCAGGTCGAAGGCGGGCGACTCGGAGCGGATCCGCGGCAGCGTCACGAAGTTGTGGCGAGGCGGTGGGCTGGAGGTGGCCCACTCGAGCGAGCGGCCCCAGCCCCACGGGTCGTCGACGGCGACCTTCGGCGACTTGCGGGACTGGTAGACGTTGTAGAGGAACGGCAGCGTCGAGGCACCCAGCAGGAACGCCCCGATCGTGGAGACCTGGTTGAGGGTGGTCCAGCCGTCCTCGGTGCGGTAGTCGGCGATGCGTCGCGGCATGCCCTCGACACCGAGCCAGTGCTGGACCAAGAAGGTGGTGTGGAAGCCGACGAACAGCAGCCAGAAGTGCACCTTGCCGAGTCGCTCGTCGAGCATCCGCCCGGTCATCTTCGGCCACCAGAAGTAGAACCCGGCGAACATCGCGAACACCACGGTGCCGAACACGACGTAGTGGAAGTGCGCGACCACGAAGTAGGAGTCGGAGACCTGGAAGTCGAGCGGGGGGCTGGCCAGGATGACACCGGTCAGGCCGCCGAAGAGGAACGTGGTGAGGAAGCCGATCGACCACAGCATGGGGGTGTCGAAGGACACCGATCCGCCCCACATCGTGCCTATCCAGTTGAAGAACTTCACGCCTGTGGGTACGGCGATGAGGAAGGTCATGCCGGAGAAGAACGGCAGGTCGACCGCGCCGGTGACGAACATGTGGTGCGCCCACACGGCCACCGAGAGGATCGCGATGCCGAGCGTGGCGCCGACCAGGCCGACGTACCCGAAGATCGGCTTGCGGCTGAAGACCGGCAGGATCTCGGAGACGATGCCGAAGAACGGCAGGGCGATGATGTAGACCTCCGGGTGCCCGAAGAACCAGAAGAGGTGCTGCCACAGGATCGGGCCGCCGTGGGAGCTGTCGAAGACGTGGGCGCCGAGCATCCGGTCGGCCTCGAGCGAGAGCAGCGCGCCGGCCAGGATCGGGAACGCGATCAGCACGAGCAGGCTGGTGACCAGGGTGTTCCAGACGAAGAGCGGCATCCGGAACATCGTCATGCCGGGTGCGCGCATGCAGATGATCGTGGTGATGAAGTTGACGGCACCCAAGATCGTGCCGAGGCCGGCCATCCACAGCCCCATGATCCATAGGTCGCCACCGACACCGGGCGAGTTCACGGCATCGGAGAGCGGTGTGTAGGCGAACCAGCCGAAGCTGGCCGCGCCGCTGGGGGTGAGGAAGCCGGAGGCGGCGATGAGCCCGCCGAAGAGGAACAGCCAGTAGCTGAACATGTTCAGCCGCGGGAACGCCACGTCGGGAGCGCCGATCTGCAGCGGCATGATGACGTTGCCGAAGCCGAAGAACAGCGGGGTCGCGAACAGCAGCAGCATGATGGTGCCGTGCATGGTGAAGAGCTGGTTGTAGACCTCTTCGTTGACGATCTGCTGGCCGGGGAAGCCCAGCTCCGAGCGGATCAGCATGGCCATCACGCCGGCGATCAGGAACCAGGCGAACGACGTGCCGAGGTAGAGCTTGCCGATCAGCTTGTGGTCGGTCGTGGTGAGCACGCGCACGACCTGCTGGCCCAGCGGCTTGCGGCCCGGGGCACTGGTGCCCACGCGGGCGTCCGTGGTGGTCACTCGCTGCCTCCTTCTTCGTGTGCGTCGTCCTCGAGCCCGGCCTGGGTGCGCGCGTCGGCCCCGCCCAGGAGGGGCTGGTCGGCGATGAAGCCCTCGTCGGCGAGGTCTTCCAGGTAGGCGTCGTAGTCAGCCTTGCTGACCACCTTGACGTCGAAGATCATCCGGGCGTGGTAGGTGCCACAGAGCTCGTAGCACTTGCCGTTGTAGTCGCCGATCTTGGTGGGCGTCACCTGGAACCGGTTGATGCGGCCCGGGATGACGTCCATCTTGAACAGGAACGCGTCGACGCCGAAGTCGTGCACCACGTCGGGCGACTGCAGGTTGAACTGCACGGTCTCGTCGACGGGCAGCACGAGCGTGGGGATCTGCGAGCCGCTGCCTGCGGTGTAGGGCGTGCGGCCGCCCTCGCCCTGGTCGGTGTAGTTGAAGGTCCACGACCACTTCTGGCCGACCACGTCGACCGTCAGGTCGGGCTCGGGGTCGAGATCGACGAGCTTGTTCTGGACGTCGACGGTCCAGTAGAAGAAGACGACGACCATCATGATCGGCGCGATCGTGTAGAAGATCTCCAGAGGCAGGTTGTAGCGCGTCTGCACCGGGATGTCGTCGTCGTGACGGCGGCGGAAGCGCCACACCGTGTAGAAGATCAGGCCCCACACCAGGACGCCGGTGGCGATCGCGGCCACCCACGCCCACTGCCAGAGCTCGAGGGTGAACGGCGCAGTCTCGGTCGCGGGCTCGGGCATCCCGATCCTGGCGAGCTGGTCCTTCTCGAAGGCATCGCCGCACCCACTGAGGGTGAGCAGGGCGAGTCCGAGCACGGTTGCAGCTGCGGCCCTCTTGAGCGGCGCAGTTGCCCGCGACGGGAGTTGCAGACCCACGAACGAGCCTCTCTCTCGGTCAATCACGTATGAGTCGAACAGTATCCGAATCGGCACCGGCAGGAGCGAGCGGGTGGCCCGGTAGGTTCGGCCTGTGACCTTTCCCTCCCGGGACGAGACCTCCCCCACCGGGGGTGGGACCTACGCAGACCTGGATGCCGCGTCGTCCGAGCCGCTGCACCCCGCGGCGCGCCAGGTGCTGCTCGCCGCGATCGACCAGGGGTACGCCGACCCGCGCCGTCTCCACCACGGAGCCCGGACGGCCCGGCTGCTCCTCGGCAACGCCCGCGAGGCCGTCGCCGGCAGCCTCGGCGTACGCACCGGCGAGGTGACGTTCACCGCCAGCGGCACCGACGCCGTGCACCGTGGCCTGCTCGGCCTGATGCGCGGCCGCGAACGGGCCGGCCGCACCCTCGTGCACTCGGCCGTCGAGCACTCCGCGGTGATCCACGCCGCCCGCTGGGCCCAGTCGCCGACGCGGGTCGTCCCCGTGACACCGCAGGGACTCGTCACCCCCGAGGCCGTCATGGGGGCGCTGGCCGAAGCCGGCGAGCCCGTCGGGGTGCTCGCCGTGCAGCACGCCAACCACGAGGTCGGCACGGTGCAGCCGGTCGCGGACATCGCGGCCAGCACCGACGTACCCCTGTTCGTCGACGCCTGCGCGTCGGCGGGGCGCCTCCCCCTTCCCGACGGCTGGGCCGTGGCGGCCGGCTCGGCCCACAAGTGGGGCGGGCCGGCGGGTGTGGGGCTGCTGCTGGTCCGCACCGGCGCCCGCTGGCGCAACCCCTTCCCGGGCGACGACCGGGTCGACGAGCGCAGCAGCGGCTTCGAGAACGTGCCGGGCGCCCTGGCCGCGGCCGCCGCGCTGCAGGCCGTGGTGGCCGAGCGCGACGAGCGCAACGCCCGCGAGCACGCGCTCGTCGAGCGGATCCGGCAGGCTGTGGCGCAGCTGCCGGACGTGGAGGTCGTCGGCGAGCCGGTCGGGCGGCTGCCGCACCTGGTCACCTTCTCCTGCCTGTACGTCGACGGCGAGGCGCTGGTGCACGAGCTCGACCGGCGCGGCTTCGGCATCGCCAGCGGGTCGGCCTGCACGGCCTCGACCCTCGAGCCGTCGCACGTGCTGGCCGCCATGGGCGCGCTCACGCACGGCAACGTCCGGCTGGCCGTCGGGCGCGGGACGACCGACGCGGACGTCTCAGCCTTCCTGGCCGCCCTGCCCGACGTCGTCACCGAGCTGAGAGCGCGGGTCGGGCTGTGACGCCCGACCTGGAGATCGACTGCCGGGGCATGCTCTGTCCGATGCCGGTGATCGAGCTCGCCCGTCGCATCGCCGAGGTGGAGGTGGGCTCGGTCGTCGGCGTGGTCACCCGCGACCCGGCGGCGCGGATCGACGTGCCGGCCTGGTGCCGGATGCGGGGTCAGGAGTACGCCGGCGAGGACACCGCCGAGGACGGCGAGCCGCGTTATCTGGTGCGGCGCAGCGCCTAGGGGTGACCTAGGCGTGACCTAGGGATGGATCGTCTTCAGGTGCGGCTCGAAGTCGGCCGACACCCGCTCGCCGTACGTCTCGGTGCAGCGCTTCAGCAGGTCGCTGCGCGACAGGGTGTACTCCTGCGTGCCGATCTGCTCGACGACGTAGACCGCGACCAGGCAGCCGAGCTGGGCGGCGCGCTCGTGGTCGAGACCCCACGCGAGCGCGGCCAGGAAGCCGGCCCGGAAGGCGTCGCCGACGCCGGTGGGCTCGACCTTCTCGATCTCGGGCACCGCGGGGACGCTGATCGACTCCCGGCCGCGCCCGTCGACGCGCACCCCCTGGGGTCCGAGCGTGACGATCCACGTGCCGACGCGGTCGAGCACCTCGTCGGTGCTCCAGCCCGTCTTCTGCGTGATCAGGGACGCTTCGTACTCGTTCGAGAACAGGATCTCGGCGCCGTCGATGAGCTGGCGGATCAGCTCGCCGTCGCCGAACGCCAGCTGCTGCGACGGGTCGGCCACGAAGCGGTAGCCGCGCTGCCGGCACTCGTCGGTGTGGCGGAGCATGCCGTCAGGGTCGTCGGGGCCGATCAGCACGAAGTCGCTCGGGCCGACGCGCTCGATGATGGGCGCGAGCTCGATCTCGCGCGACTCGCTCATCGCACCCGGGTAGAACGAGGCGATCTGCGCCATCGCCTGGTCGTTGGTGCACACGAACCGCGCGGTGTGCTTCGTCGTGGAGACGTGCACCGAGTCGCAGTCGACGTTGTGCCGCTCGAGCCAGGCGCGGTAGTCGCCGAAGTCCTCCCCCACCGCTCCGACGAGCACCGGGTTGAGGCCGAGGTTGCCGAGGCCGAAGCAGATGTTGGCGGCGCATCCACCGCGGCGCACCTCGAGGTCGTCGACGAGGAAGGACACCGACAGCTTGTCGAGCTGGTCGACGACCAGCGAGTCGGAGAACTTGCCCGCGAAGGACATCAGGTGGTCGGTGGCGATGGAGCCCGCGATGAGCAGCGACATGTTCGCAGACCCTACCCGCGCGCCCACCTTGGAGTACCAATCGGTAACGCCTAGCGTCGGGGGCATGACGAAGCCGGCCGTCGACTCCCCTTGCGTGTACGACGAGCTGTCGACGCCCGCGCAGATGCGCGACGACGCCCGGGTGGTCGTCTCCGCGCTCGGCCTCGAGCGAGCCGCGCTGGCCGCGGTCGGCGAGGCGCCGAGCCTGCGCTTCGAGGACTTCCCGCGCGAGGTCGCCAAGCGCGAGATCTCGATCAGCGACGCGGCGGCCCGGCTGGCCGGCTCCCTGCACCTGCACCTGGACTGACCCGGGACGCGAGAAGGCCCCCGACCTGCTGGTCGGGGGCCTTTCGTTGCTGGTGACCGGGGACTAGTGGAACGAGTCGCCGCAGGCGCAGGACCCGGTGGCGTTGGGATTGTCGATCGTGAAGCCCTGCTTCTCGATCGAGTCGACGAAGTCGATCATCGCGCCGTTGAGGTAGGGGACGCTCATCCGGTCGACGACCACGGTCACGCCGTCGAAGTCGGTGGTGACGTCGCCGTCGAGCGTGCGCTCGTCGAAGAAGAGCTGGTAGCGCAGGCCCGAGCAGCCGCCCGGCTGGACGGAGATGCGCAGGGCCAGGTCGTCGCGACCCTCCTGCTCGAGGAGGCTCTGGACCTTGGAAGCCGCGACCGGGCTCAGGTTGATCTGGTCGGTACGGCGCTCTTCGGTGGTCTCGAGCTGCTCGGTCATGTGATCTCCCTGGGGGGTCTGAGGGTGGAGCGGTGCTACTCGTTCCAATGGTCGCACATCGGGGGTTATTCCCCGAGTCGGCCGGAGCCGCCCGACCACCCCGTGGACCAGGTCCGGGCCACCCGTTCGGCCAGGTCGGCGAGCGCCCCGTGGGGGTCGGTGAACGATCTCTCCTCGCCGACCGCATCGACCATCGCGTAGGCCGACTCGACTCCCAGGGCCCGCATCTCGCGGGCACCGACTAGCACCTGCCCTGCGAGCGCGACGCAGGGCCGCAGCGCGTCGGCGGCGACCTGCGCGACGCCGTACGGCACCTTGCCGGAGCGGCTGGAGAAGTCGAAGGCACCTTCCCCCGTGACCACCAGGTCCGCCTTCCGGGCCCGCGCCGCGAGATCGACCTGCTCGGCGACCAGTCCGATGCCGGGTTCGCGCCGGGCGCCCAGCAGCAGGAGCGCGAAGCCGAGCCCTCCCGCCGCCCCCGCGCCCTTCTCGAGCGCCGTACGGCGGTCGGTGGCGACCGCCCACTCCTCCAGCACGGCGTCGACGGCCGGGAGCCGCTCCTCCGCGATGCCCTTCTGCGGGCCGTAGGTCTTGGCGGCGCCGAAGAGGCCGGTCAGCGGGTTGTCGACGTCGCTGGCGCCGACCAGGGCGAGCCCCTCGACAGCCGCCCGCGCGGCAGCCAGGTCCACCCGGGAGACCCCCGCGAGGCCGGCGCAGCCGCGGTCGAGCGGCCGGTCGGCGGTCGCACCCAGGGCAGCGAGCAGGCCGGCGCCGCCGTCGGTCGTGCCCGAGCCGCCCAGCCCCACGACGATCGTCCTCGCGCCCGCGTCGCGAGCGGCCAGCAGCAGCTCGCCCACGCCGTACGACGAGGCGCCCTCCGGGTCGCCCCCGTGCTCGGTCAGGTGGCGGCCGCAGGCCTGGGCACTCTCGACGTAGGCCGTGTCACCGGCCACCAGCACCGTCGCCGGCACCTGCTCGGCGTACGGACCACCTACCGTCACCGCGGCGAGCTCGCCGCCGGTCGCGGCGTGCAGGACGTCGACGAACCCGGGTCCGCCGTCGGACATCGGAGCGAGGTCGAGCTCGTCGTGCGGTGCCCGACGCGCCCACCCGGCCGCGATGGCGGCGGCGGCTTCCGGCGCGGTCAAGGTGCCGGCGAACTTGTCGGGGGCGATGAGCACGCGCATGCCCCCATCCTTCCCGACGATGCGGATGCGACCCGCCGGCGGCCCGCCTAGGCTCTCCTCACGATGACGAACCCGACGACGGGGCAGCCCGCGATCCCGGCCGATGTGCCCGCCGGGGTGATGATCCGCCCGATGACGCCGGCCGACGTGCCGGCGGCCGAGCACCTCTCGGCGGAGGCCTTCCTCGAGGTGGCCCGCGCCCACGCCCCTCGTGGCGCCGCGGAGCCGCGGCTGCGGTCGCGGGCCCGTGCCGACCTCTGGGTGACCCGCACGCTCCGGTTCCTCGAGAGCGACGCCGCCGGGTGCTGGGTGGCCGAGGGCGGCGGCGAGCTCCTCGGCTTCGCGACGTCCTACCGGCGAGACACGACGTGGTTCCTCGCGACGTACGCCGTGCGGCCGGGCATCCAGGGCCGGGGGCTCGGCAAGGCGCTCCTGGCCACCGCCCTCGACCACAGCCGCGGCGCGCTGCGCGGCATGCTGAGCTCGTCGGACGACCCGCGCGCCTTCCGCCGCTACCGGCTCGCGGGCTTCGACCTGCACCCGCAGATGTTCCTCTCGGGTGAGGTGGACCGCAGCGCCGTGCCGTTCGTCGAACGCGTACGCGAGGCCACGCGGGGCGACATCGACCTGATGAACTCCGTCGACCGGGCCACCCGCGGGGCGGCGCACGGCTCCGACCACGAGTTCCTCTTCGCACACCACCGGGCGATCGTCGTCGACCACCGGACGGGCGAGGGCTACGCCTACTTCGACGACCGCGGTGTTGCGCTGCTGGCAGCCTCGAACCGTCGCACCGCCACCTCGCTGCTGTGGGCGGCGCTCGCCGAGGCGGAGGGCGAGACGTCGGTGCCCCACGTCACGGCCGCCAACCAGTGGGCCATCGACGTCGGGCTGGCGGCCGGCCTGTCCCTGCGCACCCAGGGGTATCTCGGCGTGCGGGGCATGAAGCCGCCGACGCCGTACATCCATCACGGCTCGCTGCTGTAGCGAGCGCGTTCGGCTGGAACCGAGGGCCGCCGGGCGGTGTAGACAAGGTTGTCGGACCTCCGAACGGAGCCACGATCAGCACCGAAGACGACGCCCTGCTGGTAGCCCGGGCGTGCGCGGGAGACCTTGACGCGTACGCCGTGCTGGTGCGCCGTCATTCGCCTGTCGCGATGCGGACCGCTGCCCTCCTCGGCGCGGGACCGGACGCGGAGGACGTCGTCCAGGAGGCATGGGTGAAGGCGTACCGCTCGCTCGGCAGGTTCAGGACAACCGAGCCGTTCCGGCCGTGGCTGCTGCGGATCGTGGCCAACGAGGCGCACAACCATCACCGGGCTGCGGTACGACGAGGCGCCCGCGAGCGCCGGGTGCTCCAGGCGGAGCTGCTCGACCCGGCCGGCGAGGTGGCCGACCGGGAGGACCGCGAGCGACTCCTGCGCGCCGTCGGGCAGCTCCCCGACAGGCTCCGGACCGTAGTGACCTGTCGCTACCTGCTCGAGCTGGACGAGGCGGAGACGGCGCGGGTGCTGGCCATCCCGAAGGGCACGGTGAAGTCGCGACTGAGCCGCGGCCTGGCCCAGCTGCGCGGTGTGCTCGGCGTCGACGCCGGAGAGGCGGCCCGTCATGCCTGACCTCGAGTCACGGCTGCTCGACCTCGGCCGGGCCGTGCGCGTCGACCCACCCATCGACCTTGCGGAGCGGGTGCTGGCCCGGCTCGCGGCCGAGCCGGCGCCCTCCAGGCTCTCGACGGTGACGTCGTGGGTGCGGGCCCGGGCGCGCTGGCTCGCGGCCCTGATCGTCGGCCTGCTGGGGCTCGGCATCGTGCTGTCTCCGGTGGGCGCCGAGGTGCGCGAGTGGTTCGGCTTCCACGGGGTCGTCGTCGAGGAGGGCCTGCCGGAGGTGGGTGGTGAGCCCTACGTGCCTGCGGCAGAGGGACGGGTGTCCCTCGATGAGGCCGAGCGGCTGGCCGGCTTCGACGTGACCGTCCCGGCCGCGCTGGGGCAGCCCGATCGCGTGGCGGTCTCGCCCGACCGCGCCCTGGTCTCCATGACCTGGGGCAGCGGCGCCGAGACGCTCCGGATGGACCAGTTCGACGGGGAGCTGGAGCCGCGGTTCTGGAAGACCTCGCTCGATGCCGAGCTCGTGCCCGTGGGCGGCTTCGAGGCACTGTGGTTCCCCACACCGCACGAGGTCGTCCTACTCGTCGACGGTGCGATGGCCCGGAGCTACCCGCCACGGCTGGCGGCCGCGACGCTGATCTGGGTGCGAGCCGGGGTGACGATGCGGCTGGAGGGCGACCTGAGCCGGGACCGGGCCGCCGAGATCGCGGAGTCCTGCGGCTGACGGAACCTGTGGCCCGTCGGCGGTGTATCCACCCCAGACCCGCCTCGAGGAGGAACCATGCGCCGCTTCCCGACCTTCATCATCGCCCTGGCCGCCGTGCTCGCGCCGGTGCTCGGGCTGCCGCATGCCGCCCACGCCGGCGGCCCCACGAGCGTGCTGCTCACCAGGCCGGGCCACGACGCCGCCGCGCTGTACTACAGCGACAGCAGGTACGCCGAGCTCGAGCTACTGGTCGCCGACACGACCGAGGTCGTGCCGCCGCCGGCGTTCGGGGAGGGCGGGCAGCAGTACAACGTCACCTGGCTGATCCACGACCAGCTCATCTGGCGCACCGACCGGATCCACGTCGACGGCAGGCAGGTCTACCTCGAGACGACGATGGTGGACGGCGTGATGGATCCCGGGGCCGAGCAGACCACCACCTGGCACCGAGCCGCTTCAGGCGGGCAGCTGCTCGGGCTGCTCCAGGGACTGCTGAAGGGCGGCGGCGGAGCAGCGGACGCGTATTCACCCGACCTCTCAGCCAGCTCCCCGGCGCCGGCACCGGCCGCCGTACCCCCGGTGCGGGCTGCCGAGTCTGAGCCGGCGTGGTTCACCCTGACTGGCTGGGCATGGGCCCTGCCTGGCCTTGCGCTCGGCGCAGTCGCCGGCCTGCTCGCCGGGCGGCGCAGGGCCGCGCAGCGGGAGCCACGCCAGGTGCTGGTCGAACGCGAGGCCGTGGGGGCGTGAACCGGTCTGCTCAGTCGCGGTGCGACTTGCCCGGCAGGTCGAGCATCCGCTGCAGCGCGACCTTGGCCTCGATCTCGGTCTGCGGGTCCACCGAGATGACGTTGACGACGTTCCCGGCGACCAGCGACTCCATCGCCCACACGAAGTGCGGCAGGTCGATGCGGTTCATCGTCGAGCAGTAGCAGACGTTGCGGTCGAGGAAGACGATGTTCTTGTCGGGATGCGCGTCGGCCAGCCGCTTGACGAGGTTGAGCTCGGTGCCGATCGCCCAGGTGGTGCCTGGCTCTGCGGCCTCGATGGTCTTGATGATGAACTCCGTCGACCCGACGAGGTCGGCCTTGAGCACGACCTCGTGGGTGCACTCGGGATGCACCAGGATGTTGATGCCGGGGTGCTTTGCCCGGAGGTCGTCGACGACGGTGGGCGAGAAGCGGCCGTGCACCGAGCAGTGGCCCTTCCAGAGGATGATCCTCGCCGCGCGGAGCTGCTCGGGGGTGAGCCCGCCCGAGGGCTGGCGGGGGTCCCAGACGACGCACTCCTCCAGCGGGATGCCCAGCTTGAGCACGGCGGTGTTGCGGCCGAGGTGCTGGTCGGGGAAGAACAGCACCTTCGCGCGGCCCTCGACGTCTGGCTTCTGGTCGAACGCCCACTCCAGGGCGGCGTCGGCGTTGGACGACGTGCAGACGACACCGCCGTTGCGGCCGCAGAACGCCTTGATGTCGGCCGAGGAGTTCATGTAGGTGACCGGTACGACGCTGTCCTGGACCCCCGCGTCCGCGAGCGCGTCCCAGGCGTCCTCGACCTGGCCGAGCCGTGCCATGTCGGCCATCGAGCAGCCCGCCGCGAGGTCGGGCAGGACGACCTTCTGGTCGGGGCTGGTGAGGATGTCGGCCGACTCGGCCATGAAGTGCACGCCGCAGAACACGATGAACTCGGCCTCCGGCCGGTCCGCAGCGTCTCGCGCGAGCTTGAAGGAGTCGCCGGTGACGTCGGCGAACTCGATGACCTCGTCGCGCTGGTAGTGGTGGCCCAGCACGAAGACGCGCTCCCCAAGCGCAGCCTTGGCGGCGCGGGCTCGCGCGACCAGGTCGGGGTCGGAGGCGGCGGGCAGGTCGCCGGGGCACTCGACGCCCCGCTCGGCAGACAGGTCCGTGCCGCGGCCCAACGGGAGGAGCGGCAGGTCGACGGTGGTCATGGCGTGATTCTAGTTCGGAGGAGATCCCCGGCGCCCAGCGGTGCCATCCGGGCAGTGATCGCCGCGGTGGCGCTGGTCGGGGTGCGAGGAGCGGGTCGCTGTGTCGCTGGTGGAGGAGCAAGGAGGTCGCTGGTTGAGGTGCGAGCAGGTCGCTGGTTGAGGTGCGAGCAGGTCGCTGGTTGAGGTGCGACCGGCGCCCGACAGGTCGCTGATTGAGGTGCGAGCAGGTCGCTGGTTGAGGTGCGAGGAGCGCAGCGACGAGCCTCGAAACCAAGACCGCCCGGGTATGCACAGGCACCCGAATCGGGGCGCCGAAATGTCGGTGGTCGGTGATTGGCTTCTCGTATGGCGATCACCACCAGCGAGCTCCCCGACACCGCAGCCGCGGTGCTCGCGTTCGCCCGTTCCCGCCGCCGGATGGCGGATCGGGCGGAGGCGGAGCTGCTGGTCGCAGCCTGTGAGTGGGCCGACCTGCACCCTCCCGAGTCGGTGTCGGATGCGGCCGCGTTCACGGTGCCGGGTGGGGGTGAGCACGAGGAGCCGGTCGCCGGCCCGGGTGCACCACTGGTCGCGGAGTTCTGCATTCCCGAGTTCGGTGCCGTCCTCGGCCTGTCCACCACCGCGGCGAAGCAGCTGATCGGCCAAGCCCTCGAGCTCCGGCACCGGCTGCCCAGGTTGTGGCGCCGGGTCCAGGCCGGTGACCTCCCGGCGTGGCGGGCCCGGCGGATCGCGGAGACCACCATCCACGCCGGGTTGTCACCCCAGGCGGCGGCGTACGTCGACGCCCAGCTGACCCCGTTCGCACACCGCACCACGACCACCGCGGTGGACCGGCTGGTGGACGCGGCCATCGCCCGGTACGAGCCCGCCCGCGCCGCCGAGACGGCCCGGCTCGCCGCCGACGGTAGGCATGTGACCATCGAGGACCAGCAGGTCTCGTTCGCGGGCACCATGCGGGTCACCGCGGAGCTCGACCTCGCCGACGCCCTGGACTTCTCCGCCGCCGTCACCCGCGGCGCCGAGACCCTCAAGACACTCGGGTCCGAGGAGTCCCTCGATGCCCGGCGGGCCGCCGCGGTCGGAGAGCTCGCTCGGGCCCAGCTCGCTCTGCCGCTGGTTGAGGAGGTTGCGCAGCAACCGTCTCGAAACCAAGGCACCGCCCGGCAGGTGGTCCTGCACGTGCACCTGAGCGAGGACGACCCGGTCGCCCGGCTCGAGCCCGGCACCCTGGCCACGATCGACCAGGTCCGGCACTGGTGCGCCCGCTCGCACACCCAGGTGGTGGTGAAACCCGTCCTCGACCTCCACCAGCCGATCGTGTGCGAGGGCTACCAGCCCTCACCCCGGCTCCGCGAGCAGGTGATCCTCCGCGACCGCACGTGCGTGTTCCCCTGGTGCACGAGACCCGCCCGGGGCTGCGACCTCGACCACATCGTCCCCTGGGAGACCGGCGGACCCACCGACACCACCAACCTCGCCGCGCTGTGCCGGCGACATCACCGGCTCAAGACCCATTCGGCCTGGGCATATGAGCGCACCGGCCCCGCGGCGTACACCTGGACCAGCCCGCACGGCCACACCTACGTCCGCGACGACACCGGCACCGAGCCGGGTTGACCACCACGCCCCACACCCCGCCGAGACCACACCGGCGGGGCAGGGGGCGTGCCATGCGGACGTAACTGAGTGTCCTATTGGCGTCCGCGCTGGGGTATCCCGTTCACCGGAACTGAGCTCACCGACGTGTGGGGCGGGCGCGTCCCGGCGCGTTGTCAGGGACGTGGGTCAGCAGGTCGCCGGGTTGGCAGTCGAGTTCTCGGCAGATCGCATCGAGGGTCGAGAGACGGATCGCCCGCGCCTTGCCGGTCTTGAGGATAGAGAGGTTGGCGATGGTGATGCCGACGCGATCAGCCAGCTCGGTGAGGGTCATCCTGCGGTCGAGCAGGACGTGGTCGAGGCGGATGTCGATCGCCATCAGACCGTGAGCCTCTGGTCGTGCTCGAGGCGCACGCCGCGCTGGAAGACCTGCGCCAGCAGCAGCAACAGCGCCCCGAAGGCCATCCGCGTGAGCTGCGGTCCGCCTGGCTCCATCGACCCCAGGTGCAGGCCCACACCTTGTGCACCGGCGCTGAGGAGGCCGTAGTCCCAGGCCTTGGGGCTGAGGAACAACCACAGGAAGGGCTCCAGCAGCTCCCACAAGATCAGGATGAGACCGATGACGCGTAGTCGACGCACCACCTGGTCGGTGAACGGCGCGTCATGGGAGACGGCGCGCAGCAGCAGCCACAGCTGCGACAGCAGGAAGGCAAGGACAAGCAGGTTGAGCACCGTCATTCCGTACAGCGATGCGACCAGGGGGTTCCAGCCAGGCTGGGCGTCGAAGAGCATCCGGCCCTCGAGATGGGCCGACACTGCTCGGACCTCGTCGTCCGGGAGCAGGAAGGGCGGGTCCTGTCGTGGGCCCTGCGCATCGCGGAGGAGGACGTTCTCGCAGTCGTCCTGGGGGTCGCGGAGGTTGATACGAGGGCAGACCTCGGTGAATGCAACGACCTCCCAGGAGGGCTGATAGCTCATCTCAAGCAGATGGGTGCCTGGCACGAGACTGATCCGGTGGGAGTAGTCGCTCTGGCCGGTCAACCCGGTGAGGCCGACGGCGGCTACCCACAGCGCCCCCAGCGTCGTGACGACCGAAGCCGCCAGCGCAATCCAACTGGCAAGCATGAAGTTGCGGTCCTGACGCATCTTCGGATTTCCTGACCTTCGGCGGAGTTCCGTTGAGAAACAACGTGTCCGCATCGACCTTCGATGTCAAGGAGAGCGCGAGGGTCGCCTCTGCGATGCGACTATCCGGACCTGCCGCGTGCTCCTCGGTCGGCGGAGGGCGGCTAGGTCAGGGTGCGAGCGCGGCAGGACGCCGGCGGGCTCGTTCTCGTGAGAGAAGACGCAGCGTCGTGGCGATGCAGGCGACCTGAAGCCAGCCGGTAGCCGACGCGGTGGTGTTCTCGAACGACTTCGCAAGCCGGCGGGAGCGCCCGAGGCGGCCGTGGGCGACCTCGACGCGCCAGGCGTGCCGGATGGGGCGGAAGACCGGCTGCTTGTCGTCCCACCCGACTCGGCGGACCTCAAGGTCGTGGTCTCGGCCGAGTGCGCGAGCAGCAGCCGCAGTGACCCCGCGGTCCACCAAGACCAGCTCGAGCCTTTCGGTGACGCCCTGTTGGGTCAGGTGCTCGAGCATCAGCTCGCTGGCCCGGTTCTCGTGCGTCGAGGTCGGCACGACCACCCCAGCCACCGGAAGGCCGGTCACGTCGACGGCGATCACACGCTTGGCGCCCTTGGTGCGGCCGTAGGGGCCGCCTCGGTCGTCGAAGGTGAAGCCGCCGTTCGAGGCGCCCCGTGCCAGGTGGGTGTCGATGACGGCCATCGAGGGCGTCTCCTCCGCCCTTCCGTCCTGCCGGCGAGCCGCTGCGTGCAACACCGTCAGGGCCTGCGCCCAGGTGCCATTGCGTGACCAGCGGCGGAACTGCGACCACACCCGAGTCCATGGTCCGAACGACTCCGCGAGGTAGCGCCACTGGCAGCTGGTATGGCCGATGTACAGCATGGCGTCCACGACACACCGCAGGCCCTGGGCGTGCCTGCGGCGCGCTTTCCTGGCGCGTTGAACACCGGCTCCAGCAGGTCCCACTGCTCATCGGTCAAATCGCTTGGGTACGGCATGGACCGGGAGAGGGACAGGTCCAGTCCGCCGGGTCGCTTCCCGACGTCACTGACCCCCGCGCTTACGCGTGAGGCAGTGTGAACTGCACGGTGGTGCCGCCACCGAGCGTCTCGTCGAGCCAGATGCGGCCCTGGTGCGCTTTCACGATGCGGCGGGCCGTGGTCAGCCCGAGACCGGTGCCGGGTACGGACTTGTCGAGGCGGGCGAGCGGCTCGAAGACCCGCACGCGCTCGCCGGCGGGGACGCCGACGCCGGAATCGGCGACGGAGAGGACCCATTCGTCGTCGCCCTGGGTGGCCGACACCACGACGCGCAGGGAGCGCGTGGGGTCGGCGAACTTCACGGCGTTGTCGAGGAGGTTGGACAGCACGACCTGGAGCTGCCCGGGGTCCGCGACAACAGTGGGCATCGGCCCCACCTCGACGACCGAGCGCTCGACGGAGTCGGGCAGGCCGCCCAGGGCCACCGCGACCAGGTCGCCCACCTTGACGTCGCGCTTCTCCGGTGGGGTGCCCTGCCGGGCGTAGGAGTGCAGGTCGTCGATCATGTCCTTCATCCGCTGCGCCCCCCGCTCGGCGCGGGCGACCATCGATGCGACCAGGGTGTCGGCGGGGTCGATGTTGTCCTGGGCGATCTCGAGTGACATGGCCACAGCGGCGAGCGGGTTCTTCAGGTCGTGGCTGACGGTGCCGGCGAAGGCGGCCAAGCCGTCCTGCGCGACAGCCAGCGCCTCGGACGCCTCGAACAACCGGCGTGAGGCCAGCTCGAGCTCGAAGACCCCGACCACCCGTTCGGCGATCAGGGCCAGATCGTCGGCCTGACGCACGGCCGCGCGCGGCTCCTCGTCGAAGACACAGACCACCCCGAACCTGACGCCCTCGGGCGTGGTCAGCGGGTGCGCGGCACTGAAGCGGATCGCGCTGCGCTCGCCGTTGACGAACACGCTCGCCACGTAGCGCTCGTCCGCAGCCGCATCGGGGATCACGAAGGGCCCAGAGTCCAGGAGCGACGACGTACACAGCGCTGAGGCCGCAGCCTCCTGGTCGGCGTCGAAACCGAAGGAGCCCACGGAGTACGGGCCGGCGTCGCCGAGCACCATGATCGCCGCCATCGGCACGTCACAGACCCGCGCGGCGAGCTCCGCGAGGCCGGTCAGCTCGGCCCGGTGCGGCTGCTGGAGCAGGCGATACTCCTCCACCGCCACGCTGCGCTGCTGCCGGGTGTTCACAAACCACGAGCATCCCACACGGCCAGCCACCTCTGCAGGTCCTTCTCGAAAGGGAGCTCGGCCTGCAGATGGTCGCGGACGGTGATCTCGAGGAGGTTGTCGCGGCGCTGCTCCCCTGCCGGCAGGCCCGGAACCGGGGCGAAGGGGTAGAACGTGCCCTGCTTGTAGAGATACACCAGCCCGAACGTGCGGCCGGCGGCGTCACGGAACGGCACCAGGGTGCACAGCAGGCCGCCACCGAAGCCCTGCGCCTCGATGGTGGAGTTGACGGCGTGGAGGTCGGTGCACAGCCCCGCCATGTCGTCCGGACTGCCTACGACCTCGAGCCAGGTGAAGCCGAATGCGTCCGTCGTGGTGGTGACCGACGGCGCGGCGGGCTCGTCGTCGATCAGGGCGACGATATCGGCCTGCGCCTGGGCGAACGCCGCCCCGGCGGCCGCCCGGTAGCAGACCGCTCCCGTGCCCGTGGGCATGAATCCTGCCGCCGTCTGCAGGGTGATGGCCGCGCTCGGCACGAGGAACATCGCGTCGAGGTCGGGCTCCTTGATCCGGCTCCGACCGGTCATCGCGTCCCACAGGCCCACGGGGTCAGCCCGTCGGTCGGCCGAGCTCGGCCTGGATCTTGGCGAGCTGCTCCAGGCGCTGCTCCAGCGAGGGGTGGGTGGACGTGATCGACTTCCAGCTGACGCCGCTGATCGCCGGGGCGATGAAGAACGCGTTCATCGCGGCGCTGGCGCGCAGGTCCTTCTGCGGGATCGTGGAGATCTCGCCGGTGATCTTCTGCAGAGCCGAGGCGAGCGCCGCGGGCTTCATCGTGAGGTACGCCGCCGACCGGTCGGCGCACAGCTCCCGGTAGCGCGACAGCATCCGCATCAGCACGAAGCTGACGGCGTACACCACCAGGCTGACCAGCAGCGCGATCAGGAAGGCCGGCGCGCCGCCGTTGTTGTTCCCGCGCCGGGCCACCCCGAACCCGCCGAACTGGGCCCCGCGGGTGAGCATGCCGGCGACGATGCCGGCCGAGGACGCGACGGTCATCACCAGCACGTCCCGGTGTGCCACGTGCGAGAGCTCATGGGCGAGCACGGCTTCGAGCTCCTCGGCGTTCAGCTTGCCGAGGATGCCGGTGGTGACGCAGACGACGGCGCGCTGCGGCGACCGCC
Source organism: Nocardioides sp. LHG3406-4 (assembly GCF_049897745.1). NCBI lineage: Bacteria > Bacillati > Actinomycetota > Actinomycetes > Propionibacteriales > Nocardioidaceae > Nocardioides > Nocardioides sp. LHG3406-4. Next base: position 465,584 of record NZ_JAFCWV010000002.1, on the reverse strand, counting down.
CGGTCGCGAAGGCGTTCGGGAGGTCCAGGTCGGCGACGCCCACCCTGGGCTTCGGCATGTCGGCCATCGTGCAGAGCCGGTCGATCATGGCGTGCAGCTCGGGTGCCTCGTCGGGCGTGACCTCGCGCGCCCGCATCGCCCGCATGGCGACCTTGTCGGAGCTCCACCACTGGTAGAACGCGACCGCGATGCCCGCGAGCCCGACGAAGACGACCAGGTTGGACGGGACGACGAACATCAGGACCACGACGAGCCCTACGAACAGTGCACCGAGCAGGAACATCACCGTCGTCATGCGGAGGGTGAGCCCGGTGTCCTTGATGAAGCGGGAGCGGGCCATCAGCCAGGGATCAGTCCGTCGTCGGAGAGCAGCTGCCGGACCTCGTCGAGGGTGGCGTCGGACGGCGGGAGGATGAGGTCGGACTCGTCGAGGCTGTCCGCCTCATGCGGCACGCCCACGGTGCGTACGCCGTCGAGCAGCGCGGCGAGGGCGGTGCGGAACGCCTCCTCGTCACCCGCGTCGATGGCGGACTCCACTGCGGAGTCGAGCTGGTTGAGCGCGGAGAGTGCCTCGTCGGACACGTCGAACTGACCCTCGGTGAGGATGCGCACGATCATGCCGGGCCTTCCTTGCTGGCCTCGCGCTGCACCTGCTCCTCGTCGTCCTGGAGGATGTCGCCGTCGTCGGCCGCCTCGATGGCCTGGGGTGCGGACTTCGCCTTGAGGGCTGCCAGCTCGGACTCCACGTCGCTCTGCGAGCTCATCGAGTCGAGCTCGCGGGCGATGTCGTCGTTGCCACCGGGCCGCGACACGTCGTCGAGGGCACCGGAGGCGATCAGCTCGTCGATGGCACCGGCGCGAGCCTGCATCTGCGCGGTCTTGTCCTCGGCGCGCTGGATGGCCATGCCGACGTCGCCCATCTCCTCGCCGATGCCCGACATGGCCTCGCCGATCCGCGTCTGTGCCTCCGCCGCGGTGTAGGTCGCCTTGATGGTCTCCTTGCGGGTGCGGAACGACTCGACCTTCGCCTGCAGCCGCTGCTGGGCGAGGGTGAGCTTCTCCTCCTCGCCCTGGAGCTGCGCGTGCTGGGCCTTGAGGTCGGTGATCTGGTTGACCAGCCCCGACTTGCGCGTGAGCGCCTCCCGCGCGAGGTCCTCGCGCTGCATGCCGATCGCCTTCTCGGCCTGGCTCGAGAGCTTGGCGCTCTGCGCCTCGAGCTGGTTGACCTGGAGCTCCACGCGCTTGCGGCTGGTCGCGACGTCGGCGACCCCGCGGCGTACCTTGGAGAGCAGGTCGAGCTGCCGCTGGTAGCTGTAGTCCAGCGTCTCGCGGGGATCCTCCGCCCTGTCGAGGGCCTTGTTGGCCTTCGACCGGAAGATCAGACTGATGCGCTGCATGAGGCTCATGAGGTGGCGACCCCTCCTGGTTCGTGGTGCCGTCCGATCGCTGGTCAATCACCGGGGCGGTCACTCGTGGTCGTGTTCTCACCCTAGGACCAAACGCAAGCAGGGGCGAGCGCAGCCGCCCGGTAGGCTGAGCCCTCCGATCGAGCATTCGTCCATCCAGCCGTACCAACCGTGAGGCAAGCGTGTTCCGTCGTTCCAAGCCCGAGCCCGTCCCCGCCGGCAGCGCGTCCCCGGGCGGCTCCGACGACGCCGCGGCCCGCGGCCGCAAGGGCCGTCCCACGCCGACCCGCAAGGAGGCCGAGGCAGCAGCACGAGCGCGCGCCAAGACCCCCCGGACCCGCAAGGAGATGGCCGCTGCGCAGCGCGCCGCCCGGTCGGAGTCGAGCCAGAAGATGCGGGCGGCGATGAAGGGCGGCGACGACCGCTACCTGCCGAACCGTGACAAGGGGCCCGAGCGCCGGTTCATCCGCGACTTGGTCGACGCGCGGTTCTCCCTCATCGAGCTGATGATCCCGTTGATGCTGGCGACGCTGGTCCTCGGCTACTCCAACAACGCCTACCTCGCCAGCATCGGCAACGTCGTCCTGCTCGGCACCCTGCTGCTGGTCGTCATCGACATCATCTTCCTGCGGCTGCGCCTGCGTCGCGAGCTCACCCGCCGGTTCCCCGGTTCGCCCACGAACGGCACCACCTACTACGCGGTCATGCGGGCCCTGCAGATGAAGTTCATGCGCCTGCCCAAGGCACAGGTCAAGATCGGCCAGGAGCTTCCCGAGCACTACCGCTGATGTCCTCGGGCATGGCGGGCGGCCTGCTCGCCGGGGTGGCCGCCGCGGTCCTCTTCGGGCTGGCCGCGGTAGCCCAGGCCCGTGCCGTACGCCGCGACTCCCGCAACGCGCAGGGCCTCGCCGGGTTCGTCACCTGGGCCGCGCGCAACCCGTGGATGCTCGCCGTGGTCGGCGCGTACCTGGTCGGGTTCGTGCTGCACGCCGTGGCCATCTGGCTGCTCCCGCTCTACCTGGCCCAGGCCAGCGTCGCGCTGTCACTGCCGGTGACCGCCCTGGCCTCGGCACGGCTCTCGGAGCTGCTCACCGGCTGGCACTGGCTGGGTGTCGGCGCGGTGACCGCCGGGCTGGTGCTGCTGGCCGTCGGCGCCGGCCCAGCCGGCGACACCGTCACCGGCACCCCGTTCGCGGTGGCCGTGCTGGCCGGAGTCGTGGCGCTCCTCGCCGCCGGGCTGGCCGTGCGCCGCGCGGGTGCGCTGACCCTGGGCTGGCTGGCCGGACTCGGGTACGCCGGGTCGGCGCTCGCCGTACGCGGTGTGGACCTGCCGCTCTCGGCCGCGATCGTGATCGCGGCGCTGACGGTGCCGGCCTTCGGAGTGGTGGCGTTCTGGCTCTACTCGCTGGCCCTCGACCGGTCGCTGGTCTCGGCGGCCAGCGCCCCGATGATCACCGCTCAGACGTTCGTGCCGGCGCTGGCCGGACTCGCCTGGCTCGGTGACGGCGTGCGCGAGGGCTGGGGCGCGGCCATCGCCGCGGGTCTGCTCCTCGCCACCGCGGGGACGCTGCTGCTTTCGCGGGATCAGGCGTCGTAGTCGAGCACGACGCGTGCTGAGGTGGGGTGCGACTGGCACGTCAGCACGTAGCCGCGCGCGACCTCTTCTGGCTCGAGTGCGTAGTTGGCGTCCATCGCCACACTGCCCTCGAGCACCTGGGCGCGACAGGTGCCGCACACGCCGCCCTTGCACGCGAACGGGACGTCACTGCGCACGGCGGTCGCTGCCTCCAGCACGCTGGGCCCGTCGGGACGCAGGGCCAGGTCGATGGACCGCCCGTCGAGCCGGATCGTGACCCTGGCGGCGCCGTCGTCGGTGCCCGTGAGCTCGGCGATCGGCGCCCGGGGGGCGGCGTCGGCGTGGAAGAGCTCGGTGTGGACCCGTTCGACTCCCGCGTCGCGCAGCGCGCCGCGCAGCTCCTCGACCATCGGCTGCGGGCCGCACACGAACCAGTCGTCGACCTCGGCCACCGGCACGAACGCGTCGAGGATGGCGCGCAGCCGGTCGGCGTCCAGGCGCCCCGACAGCAGCTCGACGTCCTGGGTCTCGCGGCTGAGGACGTGCAGGATCTGGAGACGCGTGGGGTGGACGTCCTTGAGGTCGTGCACCTCGTCGAGGAACATCACCGAACGCGCGGTGCGGTTGGCGTAGATGAGGGTCACGAACGAGTCGGGTTCGCCCTCCAGCACGGCTGCGACGATCGACAGCAGCGGGGTGATGCCCGAGCCCGCGGCGATCGCGACGTACCGCTTGCCCGTCGAGGGGTCGGGAGTCACGGTGAAACGGCCGGCGGGCGTCATCACGTCCAGCCGGTCACCGGGCTGCAGGCCCCCGACGACCCGGTCGCTGAAGCCGCCGCCCGGCAGCCTCTTGACGCCGATCCGCAGCACCCCCGAGGAGGGCGGTGTGCAGATGGAGAAGCTGCGGCGTACGTCGTCGTCACCGCGGATCGTGAGGTGCTGACCTGCGGTGAAGGCGTAGTCGTCACGCAGCGGCTCGGGTACGTCGAAGGTGATCGCCACGGAGTCGTCGGTGAGCGGGTCGATGCTGCGAACGGCGAGGGAGTGGAACGTGGCAGCGTGATGGACGGCCGTCGCCGTCATCAGATCGTCTTGAAGTGGTCGAAGGGCTCCCGGCACGCGTTGCAGACCCACAGCGACTTGCAGGCCGTGGACCCGAATCGGCTGGACTCGCGGGTGTCGGGAGAGCCGCACTGCGGACAGCGCACCGAGAGGCTCACCGGCGTCGGGGCGTCCGCGCGCCGGCCGGGTGGCGCGACGCCGTAGGCCTCGAGCTTGGCCCGGCCCTCGTCGGTCATCCAGTCGGTGGTCCAGGCGGGAGCCAGCACGAACTCCACCTCGACCTGTCGGTAGCCGGCGTCGCTCAGCTGCTCGACGAGGTCGTCGCGGATCGCCTCCATGGCCGGGCAGCCGGAGTAGGTCGGCGTGATCTGGACGTGGACCCGGCCCATGTCGTCCTCGGTGACGTCACGGAGGATGCCCAGGTCCTCGATCGTGACCACGGGGATCTCCGGGTCGGGAACGCCTGCCGCGACCGCCCAGGCTCTCGTGCGCGTGGTCACCACGTTGCCCCCGGGTGCGAGCGGGTCAGGTGCTGCATCTCGGCGAGCAGGAAGCCCATCTGCTCGGTGTGCCGGCCGTCGCGCCCACCGCCGATCGCCGGGCGTACGTCGGGCACCGACAGGGTCGCCTCGGAGACGACGGCGAGGATCGTGGAGAGTACGTCGTCGCGCAGCGTGGCGGGGTCGACAGCCACGCCGTCGCTCACCAGTGCCGGGTCCACGTAGGAGCCGTCGAAGAGCTCCTCGAGGTACGGCCACTCGGCCTCGAGGGCGGCCTGCATGCGCACGTGCGACTCGTCGGTGCCGTCACCGAGCCGCACGACCCACCGGCCGGCGTGGTCGAGGTGGTAGGCGACCTCCTTGACGGCCTTGGCCGACACCGCAGCGAGGGTGGCGTCGCGGCTGCCGCGCAACGCGGCGTACAGGTGGGACTGCCAGGCGGCGACCATCAGGAGGCGCGCCATGGCGACGCCGAAGTCGGCCTGCTCGCGCTCGACGAGCCAGACGTTGCGGAACTCGCGCTCGTCGCGGAAGTAGGCGAGGTCGTCCTCGGAGCGGCCGGCGCCCTCGACCTCGCCCGCGTAGGAGAGCAGCGACCGCGCCTGGCCGAGCTGGTCGAGGCCGATGTTGGCGAGCGCGACGTCCTCCTCGAGCTGGGGTGCCCGGCTGATCCACCAGCCGAGCCGCTGCGCGTTGACGAGCGCATCGTCGGCCAGCGCGACGACGTAGTCGAAGAGGTCGCTCATAGATGCTCCACGCCTTCGGGGACGTCGTAGAACGTCGGGTGGCGGTAGACCTTGTCGGCGGCGGGGTCGAAGAAGGCGTCGCGCTCGTCGGGGCTGGACGCGGAGATCGCGGCGGCCGGCACGACCCAGACGGAGACGCCCTCCTGCCGTCGGGTGTAGAGGTCTCGGGCGTTGCGCAGCGCCATCTCGGCGTCGGGGGCGTGCAGCGAGCCGGCGTGGACGTGCGAGAGGCCGCGCCGGGCGCGCACGAAGACCTCCCAGAGGGGCCAGTCGCTCATGCGGGGTCCCCGCGGAGCTGTGCGCGGAGGGAGCGCAGCGGAAGGAGCGCAGAGGTTCGCGGGGTGTTCATGCGACAGCCTTGGTGCGGGCCGCCTGCTTCGCGGCGTACGCCGACGCGGCCTCGCGCGCCCAGGCACCGTCCTCGTGGGCACCGACCCGGTGGGCCATCCGCTGCTGGTTGCACGGACCGTTGCCCTTGATGACCTCGAAGAGCTCGGTGAAGTCGATCGGCGAGAAGTCGTAGTGCCCGCGCTCGTCGTTCCAGGCGATGGCCTCGTCGGGCAGGCTGAGGCCCAGCGCCTCGGCCTGGGGCACGGTCATGTCGACGAAGCGCTGGCGCAGGTCGTCGTTGGAGAACCGCTTGATGCCCCATGCCATCGACTGCGCGGAGTTGGGCGAGTCGTCGTCGGGCGGGCCGAACATCATCAGGCTGGGCAGCCAGTAGCGGTCCACCGCGTCCTGCGCCATCGCCTTCTGCGCCGCGGTGCCGTGGGAGAGCGTGTGCAGGATCTCGAAGCCCTGACGCTGGTGGAAGGACTCCTCCTTGCAGACCCGCACCATCGCCCGGGCGTAGGGGCCGTAGGAGCAGCGGCACAAGGGCACCTGGTTGACGATCGCGGCGCCGTCGACGAGCCAGCCGATCGCACCCATGTCGGCCCAGGTCAGGGTCGGGTAGTTGAAGATGGAGGAGTACTTCTGGCGGCCGGAGTGGAGCTGGTCGAGCAGGTCGGCGCGGTCGACGCCGAGCGTCTCGGCCGCGGCGTACAGGTAGAGGCCGTGGCCGGCCTCGTCCTGCACCTTCGCCATCAGGATCGCCTTGCGGCGCAGGCTGGGCGCCCGGCTGATCCAGTTGCCCTCCGGCTGCATGCCGATGATCTCCGAGTGCGCGTGCTGGGCGATCTGCCGGATCAGCGTCTTGCGGTAGGCCTCGGGCATGGCGTCGCGCGGCTCGACGCGGCCGTCGCTCGCGAGGAGCTCCTCGAAGCCCTCGGGGGCGTCGGGAACGTCGGTCGCGGCGACCCGGCGGGGATCGTCCGCGGGGGCGCCGAAGTCATTTCCGTACACACCCCGACGGTACCAGTGTGTGACACGCTTGCGTAGTTCGGACGCCGGTCTGTAATGCCCTGCCCGTCAGGGCAGGATGGGCGCCATGAGTGCTCCCAGTCAGTCGCCCGATCGCTCGTCGGGCGCCGACGTCTCCGTGCGCGTCGCCTGGCCCGACGACGCGGCCGCGATCGCCGGGGTGCAGCTGCGCGCCTGGCCCGAGATGTACGCCGGCCTGGTGCCCGCCGACGCGCTGCCGACCGACCTGGACGCCCTGGCCGCGGCATGGCGCGACGCGCTCGCCAAGCCGGCGGACGCGCGCAACCGGGTGCTGGTCGCGCTCGAGCGCAACCGGGTGCTGGGTTTCGTGCTCACCTCCCCTGCCGGGGACCCCGACAGCGACCCGGTGTCGGACGGTGAGCTGTCCGAGCTCACCGTCGAGCCGACCGAGCGCCGCAAGGGCCACGGGTCCCGGCTGCTGCAGGCCGCGGTCGACACGCTGGTCGCCGACCGCTTCACCCGGGCCACCTGCTGGGTGGTCGCCGGCGACGACGCGCTGCGCCGCTTCCTCACCGACGCCGGGTGGGCCCCCGACTCCGCCCACCGCGAGCTCGACCTCGACGGCACCGGTGCCACCACGGTCAAGCAGGTACGGCTGCACACGGCGCTCGCCTGAGGACCGTCCGCTTGATTTCGGCGCCTGACCGGCAACGATGGAGATCCGGCTCCCGCCGGGTCCAGCACGGGGAGGACATCGTGATCGGACCGCTGCCCAGGCTGCACCGCATCGGCGTCCTGGCCGCCGTACTGCTCGTCTGTGCCGCCATCGGCGCCTGGCTGGGCTCGAGCCCGTCGATCCCCTTCCTCGTCGGCACGGGCCTCGTCGGCGGTGCGGCCGTGGGGGCCGTGGCGGCCTACGCACTGCTCCACCAGCCGCACACCCACGACAGCCGCCCGCGCCACCGGCACCGCTGACCCGTCCGCGGGCGCCGGGTGGGCGCTGTTAGCGTCCCGACCGTGTCCGCCGAGCCCGACTGCCTCTCCCCCGCGTCGCGGCGCGGGATCATCCGTGACTCCCTCGCAGTGGGCCTCGCCACCGGCGCGTACGGCATCTCGTTCGGCGCCATCTCCGTCGCCTCCGGGCTGAGCGTGCTCCAGACCTGCGCGCTGTCGCTGCTGATGTTCACCGGCGCGTCGCAGTTCGCCCTGGTGGGGGTGGTCGCTGCCGGTGGCGCTCCGCTGTCAGGCACGGCGACCGCCCTTCTGCTCGGCACCCGCAACACCCTCTACGGCTTGCGGATGGCCCCGCTCCTCCGCTTCCGCGGCGTACGCCGATTGGCCGCCGCGCACGTGCTGATCGACGAGTCGACCGCGATGTCGGTGACCCGCGACTCCACACCAGCCGCGCGACTGGGCTTCGTCACGACCGGCGTCTCAGTGCTGGTCCTGTGGAACCTGGCCACCCTGGCCGGCGCGATCGCGGGCAACGCGCTGGGCGACCCCCGCCGCTACGGGCTCGACGCCGCGGTGGGTGGCGCGTTCCTGGCCCTGCTGTGGCCGAGGCTCGGCGACCCGAGCCACCGGATGGTCGCCGTGCTCGCCGTCGCGGTGGCACTGGGTCTCGTGCCCTTCGCCGCAGCCGGCGTCCCGGTGCTTGCCGCGGGCGGGGTGGCGCTGCTCGCCGGCGCGCTGCTGACCCGTTGGGGCACGAGGGAGGGCGACGCCTGATGTGGACCGCGGTGCTGCTGGCCTGCCTCGGCTGCTACCTGCTCAAGCTCGCCGGCCTCTCGGTGCCGTCACACGTGCTCGAGCGGCCTGTGGTCGCTCGCATCGCCGACCTGATGCCGGTGGCCCTGCTGGCCGCCCTGGTCGGCGTGCAGGTCTTCGCGGCCGGACAGAGCCTCGTGCTCGACGCCCGCGCCGCCGGCCTCGCCTTCGCGGTGGTCGCGCTGCTGCTGCGTGCCCCGTTCCTGGTGGTGGTCTTCGGGTCGGCGCTCACCGCCGCGCTGCTGCGCGTGGTGGTCTAGCCCGACCGCTGGGCCCCGAGACCGGGCTCAGAGGTCGAGAACGTGCTCCAGGCCCACCGTGAGACCGGGGCGGGAGGCGATGGCGCGCAGCCCGGCCAGCACGCCGGGGGTGAACGACGCCCGGTCGAGCGAGTCGTGGCGGATGGTCAGCGTCTCCCCCAGTCCACCGAGAAGCACCTCCTGGTGGGCCACCAGCCCACGCACCCGCACGCTGTGCACCGCGATGCCGTCCACGTCGGCCCCCCGGGCCCCGTCGAGCGCGGTGGTGGTCGCGTCGGGCATCGGTGCGCTGCCCGCCTCGCGACGGGCCCGGGCGACGAGCTCCGCCGTACGCCGCGCGGTCCCCGACGGCGCGTCGGCCTTGTCGGGATGGTGCAGCTCGACCACCTCGACGGACTCGAAGAACGGTGCGGCCGTCGCGGCGAACCGCATCATCAGGATCGCGCCGATGGAGAAGTTGGGCGCCACCAGGACACCGACCGAGGGCGCGTCGGCCAGCCAGCGCCGGAGGGTGTCCAAGCGGCCGTCGTCGAAGCCGGTGGTGCCGACGACGGCATGGATGCCGTGCTCGATGCAGAAGCGCAGGTTGTCCATCACCACGCCGGGGTGGGTGAAGTCGACCACGGCGTCAGCCCCTGCCGACACCAGCGCGTCGAGGGAGTCACCGGCGTCGATGCGCGCAACGAGCTCGGTGTCAGGCGCCGCCTCGACGGCCCGGCAGACCTCGGACCCCACCTTGCCGAGGGCACCCAGCACACCGACCTTGATCGTCTCGCTCACCCGCCCAACCTAGTGGCAGACGGCGCGGCGACGGGGACACGGCGACGCCGCGAGACCCGTGGCAGACGACCGGGCGCCGCACATGGGAGGCTGGTGCCATGTCTGTGCAGACCATTCCGCCTCGGATCAAGTGGGCGGTGGACGTGATCGATGTCCGGCCCGACGACCAGGTGCTCGAGATCGGGTGCGGCCCGGGCGCCGGAGCGGAGCTCATCTGCTCGCGGCTCGAGACCGGCAAGCTCTTCGCCATCGACCGCTCGGAGTCGGGCGTCGACCGCACCAAGCGGCGCAACGCCAAGTACGTCGACGCCGGGCGGCTGGTCGTCCGCCAGATCGACCTGGCCACGCTGCGCGTCCCGGTCAAGCGCCTCAACAAGGTCTTCGCCTTCAACGTCAACCTCTTCTGGGTGCGCGGCTGCGACGACGAGGTGGCGCTGCTGCACGAGCGCCTGGTGCCCGGCGGCGCGGTCTACCTGTTCTACGAGGCCAACCGCCCCGAGCTCGTGCCGCGCATCGTCGAGAAGGCCTCCGCCGCGCTCGCCAAGGCGGGCTTCCGCATCTCCATCGTCGAGCAGAAGGCCCCGCCGGTCATCGGCATCGTGGGTCGTCGCTGACGCCTGACGGTCCGGCCCTATGGGCCGACGACGGCGAGGATCTCGGGCTGGGTGAACAGCTCGGCGGCGAGGCTGCGCACCTCCTCGAGGGTCACGCCCTCGATGCGGGCCAGCACCTCGTCGAGGGTCAGCAGCTCGTCGTGGATCAGCTCGGCCTTGCCCAGCCGTGACATCCGCGACCCGGAGTCCTCCAGGCCGAGCACCAGGCCGCCGCGGAGCTGGCCGATGCCGCGCTCGAGCTCGACGGCGGTGATGCCGTCGGCGGCCACCTTGGCGAGCTCCCGCCGGACCACTGCCAGCACGTCGTCGACCTTGCCGGGCAGGCACCCCACGGACACCCCGACCAGGCCGGCGTCGGCGTGGTGGCTGGCGAAGGAGTAGATCGAGTAGGCCAGCCCGCGGCGCTCGCGCACCTCCTGGAACAGCCGCGACGAGGTGCCCCCACCCAGTGCGGTGTTGAGCACACCGAGGGCGAAGCGCCGGTCGTCGCGCCGGGTCAGCCCGCCGACACCGAGCACCAGGTTGACCTGCTCGAAGGGCTTCGTCGTCGCCGACGTGCCGGGGTGCACCCGGCGGGCACGTGCTGCGCGGCGCGGGCGCACCGGGGCCTCGTCGCGATCGAGGAAGCCCTGGCGCGAGAAGGCCTTCCGCACCTGGCGCACGACGCTGGCGTGGTCGAGGTTGCCCGCGACCGCCACCACCATGTTGGCCGGGCGATAGTGCTTGCGGTGGAACCGCACGATCTGGTCCCGGGTCAGGCCCGCGATCGACTCGTGACTGCCGGCGATCGGTCGGCCCAGGGGCGAGTCGCCCCACGCCTGCAGGGCGAAGAGGTTGTGCACCACGTCGTCGGGGTCGTCGTCGTGCATCGCGATCTCGTCGAGGATCACCTCGCGCTCGGCGTCGACGTCCTCGACCGTCATCAGCGAGTTCGTGATCATGTCGCCCAGGACGTCGACGGCCAGCGGCAGGTCGTCGTCGAGCACCCGGGCGTGGAAGCAGGTGTACTCCTTCGCGGTGAACGCGTTGAACTCACCGCCTACCTCGTCGAGGGCGACCGAGATGTCGAGTGCGGTGCGCTCGCGGGTGCCCTTGAAGAGCAGGTGCTCGAGGAAGTGCGAGCAGCCGTGCAGGGTGGGGGCCTCGTCGCGCGAGCCCACTCCCACCCACACGCCGATGCTGGCCGAGCGCACCCCGGCCAGCTGCTCGGTGACGACCCGCAGGCCGCCGGGCAGGAGCGTACGACGCACGCGTGATGTCACCTGGCCGTCGCTGCCCTTCACCGTCTGCAGGGTGCGGGTGGATCCGACCGGCTGGGACGCCACTGCCTGGGAAAGGGCCGACCGGCCAGCAGAAGCCTGCTGGCCGGTCGGACCGCTGTTGGAGCGTGTGGTCACTCTGAGTCAGTCGCCTCGACGGTCTCAGTGTCGGTGTCGGCCGGCGCCTCGGAGCCGGACTCGTCGACGACCGGGATCAGCGACAGCTTGCCGCGGTCGTCGATCTCGCCGATCTCGACCTGGATCTTCTGACCCACCGAGACGACGTCCTCGACGTTGTCGACTCGCTTGCCGCCGGCGAGGCCACGCAGCTTGCTGATGTGCAGCAGGCCGTCCTTGCCGGGCATGAGCGAGACGAACGCACCGAAGTTGGTCGTCTTGACGACGGTGCCGAGGTAGCGCTCGCCGACCTTGGGCATCGTCGGGTTGGCGATCGCGTTGACCATGGCGCGGGCAGCCTCGGCCGCCTCGCCGTTGGTTGCACCGATGTAGACCGTGCCGTCGTCCTCGATGGACAGCGACGCGCCCGTGTCGTCCTGGATCTGGTTGATGATCTTGCCCTTGGGGCCGATGACCTCACCGATCTTGTCGACCGGCACCCGCACGCTGATGATGCGCGGCGCGTGCACCGACATCTCCTCGGGCTCGTCGATGGCCTCGTTCATGACATCGAGGATCGCGTGGCGAGCGTCGCGGGCCTGGTCGAGCGCCGCGGCGAGCACCTCCGCCGGGATGCCGTCGAGCTTGGTGTCGAGCTGGAGCGCGGTGACGAACTCCCTGGTGCCGGCGACCTTGAAGTCCATGTCGCCGAAGGCGTCCTCGGCACCGAGGATGTCGGTGAGGGCGACGTACTCGGTCTTGCCGTCGATCTCGGCCGAGATGAGGCCCATGGCGATGCCGGCGACCGGCGCCTTGAGGGGCACACCAGCCTGCAGCAGCGACATGGTCGAGGCGCAGACCGAGCCCATCGAGGTGGAGCCGTTGGAGCCCATGGCCTCGGAGAGCTGGCGGATCGCGTACGGGAACGTCTCGCGGTCGGGCAGCACCGGCAGGAGGGCGCGGCGCGCGAGCGCACCGTGGCCGACCTCGCGGCGCTTCGGCGAGCCGACGCGACCCGTCTCACCCGTGGAGAACGGCGGGAAGACGTACTTGTGCATGTAGCGGCGCGTCTTCTCCGGGGAGAGCGTGTCGAGCTTCTGCTCGAGCGTCAGCATGTTCAGCGTGGTGACACCCAGGATCTGGGTCTCGCCGCGCTCGAACAGGGCCGAGCCGTGGACCCGCGGGATGAGGCCGACCTCGGCGTGCAGCGGCCGGATGTCGGCCGGCCCGCGGCCGTCGATGCGGACCTTGTCGCGCAGCACGCGCTCGCGGACGAGCGCCTTGTTGAGCGAGCGGAACGCGGCGCCGATCTCCTTCTCGCGGCCCTCGAACTTGGCGCCGAGGGACTCGAGCAGACCGGCCTTGATCTCGTCGATCTTCTGCTCGCGCTCCAGCTTGTCCCCGATGGTCATCGCGTCGGCGGTGGGCGCCTTGACGGCGCTCTCGACGGCGGCGTAGACGTCGTCCTCGTAGTCGAGGAAGACCGGGAAGTCCTGGACCGGCTTGGCGGCGACGTTGGCCAGCTCGACCTGCGCCTCGCACAGCTGCTTGATGAACGGCTTGGCGGCGTCGAGGCCGCCGGCCACGACCGACTCGGTCGGTGCCTGGGTGCCGGACTGGACGAGCTCGAAGGTCTGCTCGGTGGCCTCGGCCTCGACCATCATGATCGCGACGTCACCGGTCTCGGTCACCCGGCCGGCGACCACCATGTCGAAGACGGCGTTCTCGAGCTGCGAGTGCGACGGGAACGCGACCCACTGGCCCTCGATGAGGGCGACGCGGACGGCGCCGACCGGGCCGGAGAACGGCAGGCCGGAGAGCTGGGTCGACAGCGACGCGGCGTTGATGGCCAGGACGTCGTAGGGCTGGTCGGGGTCGAGCGCCAGCACCGTGATGACGACCTGGACCTCGTTGCGGAGGCCCTTCTTGAACGTCGGGCGGAGCGGGCGGTCGATGAGGCGGCAGGTGAGGATCGCGTCCTCGCCCGGGCGGCCCTCGGACCGGAAGAAGGAGCCGGGGATCTGGCCCACGGCGTACATCCGCTCCTCGACGTCGATCGTCAGGGGGAAGAAGTCGAAGTGGTCCTTGGGCTGCTTGCCGGCCGTGGTGGCCGAGAGCAGCATGGTCTCGTCATCGAGGTAGGCGGTCACCGAGCCGGCGGCCTGGCGGGCCAGGAGGCCCGTCTCGAACTTGACGGTGCGGGTTCCGTGCTTGCCGTTGTCGAGCACGGTCTCTACAGCAGAGATTTCTGGTTCCACGAAGGTGGTCCCTTTCATGTACGCGGAGCGACCACGCGCGTGACCTGGGATGAGCAGGCTGACCTGCTGGAATGTGCCGGTCTTCGATCGAGGCCCGCAGGACCGTGGTCCTGAGAGCCACTACCGAGGACCGGGCGGCGTTCGCGGGTCGCTCCTGGAGTGGTGAGTGTTCAGTTGTCGCAGTCGACCCTACTGGTCGGCTGCGGGTGTTTCGATGGTGCAGCACGGGGTGATGCAGCAGGAGCGGCCGCCCGATGGGCGACCGCTCCGGATGTCATCGGCGCAGGCCGAGCTTCTCGACGATCGAGCGGTAGCGCTCGATGTCGGTCTTCTGCAGGTAGTTGAGCAGACGACGGCGCTGGCCCACGAGCAGCAGCAGGCCACGACGGCTGTGGTGGTCGTGCTTGTGCGTCTTGAGGTGCTCGGTGAGGTGGCTGATGCGGTGGCTCAGCAGAGCGACCTGCACCTCGGGCGAGCCGGTGTCGCCCTCGGTCGTGGCGTGCTCGGCGATGATCTTCTTCTTGGTCTCCGCGTCGGTACCGATCGACATGGGGGTTCCTTCCGGTCTCGTTGCGCGGCGCGCCGGGCAGGATGCCCGGGCTCTCTGGATCCGCGGCCGTTCGTACGGCATGTCCCACCGGAGTGGGCAACCCAAGGAGACTAGCAACGACGGCGCCCGGCCCCCAAAACGCTGGAGGGCCGGGCGCCGGCTGTGCGTGTCAGGCGCGTGTCAGGCGCGTCTCAGACCGCCGGGGGCGGGGGCGGGTCGGTCTCCGTCCGGCGCTCGGTCGTGGCCTGACGGCCCTGCGCGTCGGTGGAGGTCGCGACGGTGGTGTGGCGACGGCGGGCGTTGAGCTGCACTGCCGTGAGGACGATGACCAGGACCCCGGCCGCAGCCAGGATCCAGCCCACCATGGTCAGGTCGATCGCCTCGACCGCGTCCTGCACGGCGAGCGCCAGGATCAGGCCCAGAGCGAGCAGGAAGACACCAAGTCCGTAACCCATGGATTCTCCACTTCATCGAGGATGGTGTCGCGAGAGTAAGCCGCGCACGGCCCACAGGGCCATCACCGGGCCGCGTCGTCGCCCGACTTCTGCCCCGCCTTCCTCTTCTGCTCCTGCCCCGCCTTGTCCCGAGGGGTCTTCTCGGGCGTGGCCTCGGAGACCTCCGCCTCCGCCCGGTCGCCGTACGCCGCCTCCGGGATGCTCACCGACGGCACTTGGTCGAGCGGCGGGCGGGGGAAGGTGGGCGGCGTGTCAGAGGTCCAGGGCGACGGCATCCGGTCACAGCAGTAGCCCGCCGTGTCGTACTTAGCCTCCGGCATCGGGAAGGCGTTCCAGACCTTGCCGTTGACGTTGGTCCAGGGGTAGGCCCAGGTGCTGTAGTCGCCGCCCTGGACGAACTCGTCGACCTTGAGCGGTTTGCCGTCCTGGTCGAAGAGCTGGACGCCGACCAGCGGCTGGCCCTCGGCGTCGTAGGGGTAGATGTTGCTGACGTCGTTGCCGTTGCTGGTGATGCCGGCGCCGGAGGACACCGGGTCCGCCTGGGCGTAGCCGATGCTCTGCCAGGACACGTTGGGCAGGGACCCGAAGATCGGCACGATCATGACCACAGCGAGCACGTTCAGGGCCAGCAGCACGAGCCGAGCCAGACCCAACGCCCAGCCCGCGGCCGGCCACAGCCGACCTCGACCCAACTGGACGCTCAGCACGGCCGCGACGATCAGCAGCGGCCACTCCAGCCCGCCGAGCGTCGGCACCCAGGCCAAGTCGTAATTGCCGTCCAGGGCGTAGTCGAGCGTCTGCACCGCGACGTAGGCACGCAGCAACCACCACGCTGGCCGGAGCGAGGTCACGAACTCCCAGGGGGAACCGGGCAGCCCCGTGACCGCCCGGTCCCACCGCTCCCTCCCGAGGTCGAGCCTGGCGTCGATGGCCTCCCCGAGGGGGCGCCGATCCAGGGCCTTGCCCATCGCCGGGGGCAGGCCGGCAGCCCCGCGCAGCTCCTGGGCGTAGGCGACCGGCTCCCCCAGCGCCTCGACCCCGCGCTCGTCGACCAGGTCGGCGAGGTCGGCCTCCAGTCCGCCGGCCAGCTCCTCTCGCTCGTCCGGAGTGAGGTCGGCCAGCTGGGCCCTGACCGCGGAGGCGAACTGCGCCACCTCGGGCGCGATCGATGCGGTGTTCATGCGGGAACTCCTTGCAGGATGCCGGTGACGGTGGCGGAGAAGTGGGCCCAGTCGTCGGTCTGGCTCTTCAGCTGCGACCGGCCGGTGGGCGTGATGCCGTAGTACTTGCGGTGGGGACCCTCGTCGGACGGGACGACGTAGGACGTGAGCGCGCCGGCGGCGTAGAGCCGGCGCAAGGTGCCGTAGACCGAGGCGTCGCCCACGTCGTCGAGCCCGCCGGCGCGCAGGCGGCGTACGACGTCATAGCCGTAGCCGTCCTCTGCGTCGACGACCGCGAGCACCGCGAGGTCGAGCACCCCCTTGAGGAGCTGGGTGGTATCCATGCAGAGCACACTACTGCGCGAAGCGTAATAGTGTGCGGTGCGGAGGGCAGCGGCGTGTCGTGGGGGTGGAGGGGCTGGCTGACTGGCTGGCTGGCTAGCGGGCGCGCCTCATCGCCCGGTAGATCTCCCGCGCACCCATCGCCCGCTCGAGCTCGTCGGTGACCTCGGTGAAGAACTGCTTGCGGTAGGTCTCGTCCGTGACGGCGTACACCGTGAAGTAGAGGCCCGAGAACGACGCGAGGAACGTCGCGACCTGCACCAGCTCACGGCTGACCAGGGACTGGCCCAACAGCTGCGTCGGAGGTTCGCCGATCCAGCTCTCGATCACGTCGGGGTCCATCGTCACGGCTCCGAAGACGAGGAAGAACCCGAACACCGACAGCGACAGCAGCAGCACCTGGATCACCTGGCTGACCAGCAGCACGAGCACGAGGTTGCTGCGCTCGAGCCGCGTCATCGGCTCGTCGATGCCGGGACCGCCGTCGAGGCCGGTCCACGCCTCGAGCGGGGTGCCGCGGCAGGCGCTGCCGACCCGGTCGCCGTCGAGGCCGTCGTCCATGCGCGCGACCTCCTCGGGCAGCCGCACGAGCAGGAAGATCGTGGCCATCGCCGCGAAGAGCAGCACCGCCAGCCCCATCACTCCCCCGTCGAGGCTCCCGGCCACCATCCACACCTCGGTGTTGATGAAGAGGAAGGTCACGAACAGCAGGAGCAGCGGCAGCGCCCGGGTGGCCAGCTGGAACAGCATCCCCAGGCTCCGGAACGTACGCCGCCCCGCCCAGGCCGCGATCGGCCCGACCCGCAGCACCAGCAGCCCGTAGCCGAGGACCAGCACCAGCAGGACCTGCACGGCCGAGGAGATGCCGAGCGACACGTCGCCGTCCAACACCTGGGCCGCGACGATGCCGATCGCCACGGCCACGACCAGGACGCCGGAGGCGACGAGCACGAGCCGTTCGCGCGACAGCCGACTCGAGACCTCGTGGCGCACGTCGTCGACGAAGTAGGGCAGTCCGTTGGCCGCGAACCATCCCTCCGCCGCCCGCAGGTCAGCGGGCCCGGGGATACCGGCCCCGGTGCCCGGCTCAGGCACCCAGGATCTCCCGGGCTCGGCGTACGTCGTCGTGCATCGTCTCGATGAGGGCGTCGACCCCCTCGAACTTCACCATCCCGCGCAGCCGCTCGACGAAGGCGACCTCCACCTCGACGCCGTAGAGCTCGAGGTCGTCGCGGTCGAGAACGTAGGACTCCACCCGTCGCGCCCGCTCGCCGTCGAAGGTCGGGTTGGTGCCGACCGAGATGGCGGCGGGGTAGCACTCGCCGGTGTCGCGGCGGGTCAGCCATCCGGCGTAGACGCCGTCCGCGGGCGCCGCCTCGAGCGCCGAGGTGGGCACGTTGGCCGTCGGGAAGCCCAGCTCGCGGCCGCGCTTGTCGCCCTCCACGACGACCCCGGTCACGCTGAAGGGCCGGCCGAGCGCCTCGGCCGCCCCGGCCACGTCGCCGGCGGCCAGGCAGGTGCGGACGTAGGTCGAGGACCAGACCTGCGGTCCGCCGTCGAGGTCGACGCCCACGGCCTCGAAGCCCTCCTGCCCACCGAGCTCGCGCAGCAGGGCGACGTCACCCGATGCGCGGGTGCCGAACCTGAAGTTCGCCCCCACGACGACGGCGCGGACCGCGAGCGCCCGCACCAGGACCCGGTCGACGAACTCCCGCGGCGTCCACGCGGCCATCGACCGGTCGAAGGGCAGCACGAGCACGGCGTCGACGCCGGCGTCGGCGAGCAGGTCGACGCGGGTGGCGATGCTGGTGAGCTGCGGTGGGGCGTGCTCGGGTCGCAGCACGGACATGGGGTGCGGGTCGAACGTGACCGCCACCAGGGGCAGCCCCACCTCGTCGGCACGGGCGCGGGCCCGCGAGACGACCACGCGGTGGCCGCGGTGCAGCCCGTCGAAGTTGCCGATGACGACGGTGGTCGCGCCGAGGTCAGCGGGAATCTCGTCGAGGGATCGCCAGACAGGAAGCCGAAGACTCACGGCGTGCAGCCTAGGTCACGAAGACCGCCACCGGGCGGGCCCGGTCACCAGCCGGCTCGTACAGCGCGAGGAACTCACCGTCCGGCGCGAAGACCGCGCACAGGCCGGGCAGCGTCCGGTCGAGCTGCCGCCCGACACGCACGTCGGTGGCCTCCTCGGCGTCGAGCACCACGGACGCGAAGGTCGCCCGAGCTGTGTCCTCGAGCGACACCACGGCGAAGGACTCCGCAAGCTCCTCGAGCGTGTGCGCCACCGAGAGGCCGAACCTCCCGACGGCGGTACGCCGCAGCGCGGTCAGGTGCCCGCCGACGCCGAGCCGCTCCCCCAGATCGCGCGCGATCGCGCGGATGTAGGTGCCGCTGCTGCATCGCACGGACACCTCGACGTCGACGCACTGGTCGTCGGTCGCGGGTGAGACCTCGTGGACCGTCAGCTCGTGGATGCTGACCGGCCGCGCCGGCAGCTCGACCGCCTCACCGTCGCGCACTCGCTGGTAGGCCCGCTTGCCGTCGACCTTGATGGCGGAGACCGCGCTGGGCCGTTGCTCGATGTCGCCGACGAAGCCAGCCAGCACGGACCGGATCCGGGCCTCGTCGACCCCGCTCGCAGGGGTGCGCGTCAGCTCCTCGCCCTCGGCGTCGTCGGTCGTGGTGGTCATCCCGAGCCGGATGGTGGCGTCGTACGCCTTCTCCGTCTGCATCAGGTGGCCCAGCAGCCGGGTGGCCCGGCCGACACCGAGCACGAGCACCCCGGTCGCCATCGGGTCCAGCGTGCCGGCATGTCCCACCTTGCGGGTGCCGGCCAGCCGGCGGACGCGGGCGACCACGTCGTGCGACGTCATCCCGGCAGGCTTGTCGACGACGACCAGCCCCGTCGGGGCGGCCTCGGTCACGTGTCCTGTGACCGTGGCTCGTCGTCGCCCGGCTCGGCGCCGGCCTCGTCTTCCGTCTCGTCCGCGACGTCGAGGTCGCGCGGCTTCTTGTAGGGATCGGTCTCGCCGGCGAACTGGGCGCTCGCCCGCTGGGCGGCGACCTCCTCGTCGGCCGCTCGCGCGGCCGCCAGCACCTCGTCGAGGTGTCGGGCGTTCTCGGGGAGGGCGTCGCGGATGAACTCGATCGACGGCGAGTGCCGCATGCCCAGCTGCTTGGCGACCTCGGAGCGGATCAGCCCCTTGGCCGACTCGAGCGCCGCGGCGGTCCCGGCGACCTCGGCCTCGTCGCCGAACACCGTGTAGAAGACCGTGGCCTGCTGGGTGTCGCCGGTGACCCGCACATCGGTGATGGTCACGAACCCCAGCCGCGGGTCCTTGATCCGACGCTCGAGCATCTCCGCCACGATCACCTGGATCCGATCGGCGATCTTGCGAACACGAGGGCTAGCCATGGTCTTCTCCTTCTGCCGAGCGCGTTCCCGCGCCCATGATGCCCTCGGAGCGCCGGGCCCGATCCGTACGGCGCGGGCGGCGGCTGCCGAGCGAGCATGGATGGGACTGGCCCCCTCGTCGCGAGGGACGAGCGACGAGGGTGGATTGCGAGCGAGGCTGCCGCCCGCGCCGGACCGAAGCCCGGCGCGGGCGCAGTGACCTACGCGCGCGGGATCTCGCGCATCTCGAACGACTCGACGATGTCGCCGATCTTGATGTCCTGGAAGTTCCTCAGGACCAGACCACACTCGAAGCCCTCGCGGACCTCCGACGCGTCGTCCTTCTCGCGGCGCAGCGACGAGAGGTCGAGGTTGTCGGCCACGACCGCGCCATCGCGCAGCACTCGCACCTTGGCGTTGCGGCGGATGACACCCGAGGTGACCATGCAGCCCGCGATGTTTCCGGACTTGGACGAGCGGAAGATCTCGCGGATCTCCGCCTGCCCCAGGGTCGACTCCTCGAACTCGGGCTTGAGCATGCCCTTGAGCGCTGCCTCGATCTCCTCGATCGCCTGGTAGATGACCGAGTAGTAGCGAATCTCGACACCTTCCTTGTCAGCCATCTGGCCCGCCTTGCCCTGAGGCCTGACGTTGAAGCCGATGATGATGGCGTCGGAGGCGGCAGCGAGGTCGACGTTGGTCTCGGTGATCGCACCGACACCGCGGTCGATGACCCGGAGGCTGACCTCCTCGCCGACGTCGATCTGGGCCAGCGAGTCCTCGAGGGCCTCGACCGAACCGGACACGTCGCCCTTGAGGATGAGGTTGAGCTCCTGGCTCTCGCCCTTCTCCATGGAGGCCATGAAGTCCTCGAGAGTACGACGCACGCGGCGCTTGGCCTGCATGGCCGCCCGCTCGCGGGCCTCACGCTTCTCGGCGATCTGGCGCGCCATCCGGTCGTCGTCGACCACGATGAAGTTCTGGCCGGCACCCGGGACAGCGGTGAGACCGAGAACCATGGCCGGACGCGAAGGGTCGGCCTCGGTGATGTTGTCGCCGTGCTCGTCGAGCATGGCGCGCACCCGGCCGTAGCCGGCGCCCGCCACGATCGAGTCGCCGACGCGCAGCGTGCCGCGCTGGACCAGCACCGTGGCCACCGGACCGCGACCGCGGTCCAGGTGCGCCTCGATGACCAGGCCCTGGGCGTCCTGTTCGGGGTTGGCCCGCAGGTCGAGTGACGCGTCGGCAGTCAGGACGACGGCCTCGAGCAGCTTGTCCAGGTTGAGCCCGGCCTTGGCCGAGACGTCGACGAACATCGCGTCGCCGCCGTACTCCTCGGGGATGAGGCCGTACTCGGTGAGCTGGCCGCGCACCTTCGTCGGGTCGGCGTCTTCCTTGTCGATCTTGTTGACCGCGACCACGATCGGCACACCGGCCGCCTTGGCGTGGTTGAGCGCCTCGACCGTCTGCGGCATCACACCGTCGTCGGCGGCCACCACGAGGATCGCGATGTCGGTCGCCTGGGCACCACGCGCACGCATGGCGGTGAACGCCTCGTGACCCGGGGTGTCGATGAGGGTGATGCGACGGTCGGTGCCGTCGACCTCGGTGTGGACCTGGTAGGCGCCGATGTGCTGGGTGATGCCACCGGCCTCCTTGTCGACCTGGTTGGCGTCACGCAGTGCGTCGAGGAGCTTGGTCTTTCCGTGGTCGACGTGACCCATGACGGTGACGACCGGCGGCCTGATGACCAGGTCGCCCTCGTCGCCCTCGTCGGAGCCGAAGTCGATGTCGAAGGACTCGAGCAGCTCGCGGTCCTCGTCCTCGGGAGAGACGACCTCGACGACGTAGTTGAGCTCCTCGCCGAGCAGCTCGAACGTCTCGTCGTTGACCGACTCGGTGGCCGTGACCATCTCGCCCAGGCTGAACAGCATCTGGACCAGGGCAGCAGCGTCGACGCCGATCTTGTCGGCGAAGTCGGTCAGGGACGAGCCCCGAGCCAGCCGGACGGTCTCGCCGTCGCCCTTGCGGACGCGCACGCCACCGATCGTCGGGGCCTGCATGGCCTCGAACTCCTGGCGACGGGCCCGCTTGGACTTGCGGCCTCGACGCGAGGGGCCACCGGGGCGCCCGAAGGCTCCCTGGGTCTGGCCACGCTGGCCGGGACGACCGCCGCCGGGGCGACCGCCACCGCTGGGGCCGAAGCCGCCGGGACGTCCCGGAGCACCGGCTCCGGCACCGCCGCCGGGCGCACCGCGACCGGGAGCGCCGCCACGGCCGGGAGCACCGCCGGGGCCACCGCGACCGGGAGCTCCGCCGGGGCCACCGCGACCTGCCGGGGCACGGCCGCCTGGGCCGGCACCGAACGCGGCCGGGGACTTGGGCATCATCGCCGGGTTGGGGCGCGGCATGCCCGGGCGAGCCGGGACGCCGCCTTCGCGTGCCGCCGGAGGACGCGGCGGTCGCTGCTGGTCGTCGGCCGCGGGCGGGGCTGCGGGAGCGGCTGGACGTCGACCCATGCCCTGGCTGGGCGCGAACGGGTTGTTGCCGGGGCGCGGGGTGCCACCGGGCTTGCCGACCGGGCGCGGGGCCGGGGCCTTCGGCGTGGCACCGGCGGTGGGGGCCTCGGCGGCGGGCGCCTCGGGCGCTGCGACCTCGGCGGCCGGGGCCTCCGGTGTCGTGTCAGCAACCGGGGCGGCCTTGGGGCCGGGCTTGGGGCCGGGGCGCGGCGCAGACGACGCCGTGCTCGCGGCGGCGGCTGCCGGGGTCTCGGCCGGCGTCTCGGCCGGGGCCGCCACTGCGGCCTCGGGGGCGGGTGCGGCCTCGGGGGCCGGCGCGGCGGCCTTCGCGGCCGGCGCCTTGCGGGCCGGCTTCGCGGCCTCCTCGGCGGGGGCGGCGGGCGCCGGGGCCGCTGCGGCCCTCAGCTCGTCGCCGTACTGCTTCTTGAAGCGCATCTCGACGGGGGGTTCGACCGTCGACGATGCCGACTTGACGAACTCCCCCATCTCCTTGAGCTTCTCGAGAACGAACTTGCTCTCGACGTCGAACTCCTTGGCGAGTTCGTGGACTCGGGTCTTTGCCACGTTGGAACGCTGCTCCTTCTGGTCCGAGCCCCAGAAGGATGGGGTGATTCGGAACCGTTAGTTGTGGTGCTGGCTCATCGGAAAGAACTCATCGAGTGCTCATGAGCTGCCTGCTCCAGTTTCTGGTCGGTCGATCACGGTGGGTAGCGAGTCGAGGTAGTCCCTCACCGGTGTGCTGGCCAGTCCCTCTCGGGCCCTGAGGGCCCGGGAGAATGCCCGCCTGCGCACCGCGAGCTCGCAGCACTCGGTCGTGGGGTGCAGATGCGCTCCGCGGCCGGGTGCGGTGCCGGTCGGATCGGGTACGGCGGCCGGTTGCCCGGCCTGGTCCGTGCCGATGACGATGCGCACCAACTCGCTCTTCGTGGTCCGCCCCCGACATCCGATGCAGGTTCGCACAGGGGTGTTGCGGGTGCCGACCACTGCGACAACTCTACCGGGTCGCCCCGGCTACGACGAACCGGCCGCTTTCGCGGCCGGCCCGCCTGCCTGCGTGCCTGCCGCACAATGGTGCGCATGACCCGCCCGACCGTCGTCGTCCGTCCCGTCGTCGATGACGACCGCCCGGCGTGGGAGCGGCTGTTCGCCGGCTACCGCACCTTCTACGAGATGCCCGAGGACCCCGCCACGCTCGCGACGGTCTGGGAGTGGCTGCGCGATCCGGGCCACCCGGTCGGTGGGCTCGTCGCCGAGGTCGACGGTGAGATCGTCGGCCTGGCGCACCACCGGCGGTACGCCCGGCCGTCCGAGGGCGGCTACGGCACCTGGCTAGACGACCTCTTCACGCTCCCTCAGGCCCGAGGCCGTGGCGTGGCGAGGGCCCTCATCGAGGCCGTGACCGAGCTGGCGTCGGCCCGCGGCGACCAGCTCGTGCGCTGGATCACCGACGACGACAACAGCACCGCGCGACGTCTGTACGACGACCTCGCCGTCGCGACGCGCTGGGTCACGTACGACCGCGCGATCGGCTGAGGGGGCCGTGCCGCGATACCCGGGTAGCCGGGTATCGCGACGCTTCACGGGCGTTGCAACCCCCGTGAAGCGCACGGAAGCCCCGTGAGGCTCCCCTGCGCGACCGCTCGCGGTCGGAGGCTCACTCCGGGTCGGGGGCCTCGTCGCTGCGGATGTCGATGCGCCAGCCGGTGAGCCGGGCGGCGAGGCGGGCGTTCTGGCCCTCCTTGCCGATGGCGAGTGACAGCTGGAAGTCGGGTACGACGACGCGCGCGGACCGCGCGGCCAGGTCGACGATCTCCACCTTCGTCACCCGGGCCGGCGAGAGGGCGTGCGACACGAGCTCGGCGGGATCCTCGGACCAGTCGACGATGTCGATCTTCTCGCCGTGCAGCTCGGCCATCACGTTGCGCACCCGCTGGCCCATCGGACCGATGCACGCGCCCTTGGCGTTGACGCCCTGCGCGGTGGTGTGCACGGCGATCTTGGTGCGGTGGCCGGCCTCGCGGGCGATCGCGGCGATCTCGACGGTCCCGTCGGCGATCTCGGGCACCTCCAGCGCGAAGAGCTTCTTGACCAGGTTCGGGTGGGAGCGCGACAGCGTGATCTGCGGCCCGCGCATGCCCTTGCGCACCGACACGACGATGCACTTGATCCGGGTGCCGTGCTCGTAGTTCTCCCCCGGCACGCGCTCACCCAGGGGCAGCAGCGCCTCGAGCTTGCCCAGGTCGACCATGACGTCGTCGGGGTTGCGGCCCTGCTGGATGACGCCGGAGATGATGTCGCCCTCCTTGCCGGAGAACTCACCGAACCGGATGTCGTCCTCGGCGTCGCGCAGCCGCTGCAGCATGATCTGCTTGGCCGTCGTGGCGGCGATCCGGCCGAAGCCGTCGGGGGTGTCGTCGTACTCCGCGACCTTGGCCCCCTCCTCGTCGACCTCGGTGGCGAGCACGGTGACGTGCCCGGTCTTGCGGTCGAGCTCGACTCGCGCCTGCGCCTGCGCTCCCGGCGTCTTGTGGTACGCCGTGAGCAGGGCCTGCTCGATCGCCTCCACGAGGACGTCGAAGGAGATCTCCTTCTCGCGTTCGAGCATCCTCAGGATGCTCAGGTCGATGTCCATCAGGCGTCGTCCTTCTCAGGTGTGTCTTCGGTGTCCGGCTGGGTGCGCTTGCGGTTGAACTCGACCTGCACCAGGGCCCGGTCGACGTCGGCGAGGGCGACCTCGCGCTGCTCGCCGTCGACGTCGACGGTGGCCGACGTGTCCGTGCTGGCGACGATGCGACCGGTGATCTCGCCGCCCTCCAGGAGGTTGACCTTCACGAGCCGGTCCACGTTGCGGCGCCAGTGGCGAGGAAGCGTGAGCGGCCGGTCCACGCCGCGGGACGTGACCTCGAGCGTGTAGGGAAGCTCGCCCATCACGTCCGACTCGTCGAGGAGCCGGGAGACCTCGCGCGTGGTGTCCGCGATGTCGTCGAGAGTGACCCCGCCGTCCTGGTCCACGGCGACACGCAGCACGCGGCGCTTGCCCGCCGGGGTGAGCTCCACCGCCTCCACGTCCAGACCGAGGGCAGCCAGAGGGTCCCTGAGCTCGGCCTCGATGCGTTCCCGGACGGCGTCCTGCTTCGCCTTCGCAGGGTGGGACGCCCCGCCCACGGGCTTGTCGATCGAGCTCACGGTTTCGACCTCCTTGTGCTGTTGTGTCCGTCCACGATAGCGGCAACCGGCGGCGCCGCCGACGCCGGCGATAGGGTCGGCTGCGTGCTTCGCGCCCCGCTCCCCACCGACACCACCCGCCACCGGGTGACCCGGCGCGCACTCGTCGTCAGCCTCTCCGGATCCGCGCTGGGTCTGGCCGCGTGCGACCTCGATCCCCGCTCGGACGACGATGCCGCCGCGGGCCGGCCACCCGACGACCCGGACCTAAAGGCTCTCGCGGACACGCAGGCCGCGACCGTGGAGGTCGCCGCGCTGGTCGCCGCGACCACCGTCGCCCATCCTGCGCTGGCCGGGCGGCTCGCGGGTCTCGTCGACCTGCACGCTGCGCACCAGTCGGCGCTCGCGGGGGCGGCCGCCGAGCGGGCCGAGACCCCCTCCGCGACGGCCACGCCCGCAGGGTCGCCCTCGGTGGCCGCCGACGAGCCGCAGGCCCTGGCCGCCGTGCGCGCTGCGGAGAGCAAGCTGGCCACGCAGCTGGTCGGCCGGGCGCAGCGCGCAGAGAGCGGCCCCTTCGCGCGGATGCTCGCGGTGATGTCGGCTGCGCTCCAGCAGGGCCTGCTGGCGCTCGACCGGGCCGGCGCGGCCGGATGACGCTCCTCGACGCGCTCCAGACGACCCTGACGGCCGAGCACGCGACGGTCTACCTGTACGGCGTCCTGGGTGCGCAGACCTCCCAGTCCCGAGAACCTGCCCTCTACGACGCCCTCCTCCAGGGCTACCGCCGCCACCGGAGCCGCCGAGACCAGCTGACCGGCTACGTCACAGAGGCGGGAGGCGAGCCCGTGGCAGCCGCGCCGGCCTACGAGCTGCCGTCGCCACTGGCCGATGCCGAGCAGGTACGCCGCACCGCGCTCGGCGTGGAGCAGGCGTGCGCCTCGGCGTACTCCTCGCTCGTGGCCAACTCGGTGCGCGCCCATCGCCGCTGGGCGATCACCGCCCTCACCGACGCGGCGGTCCGGCAGCTGGCGTTCGGCGGCGTCCCGCAGCCGTTTCCCGGAGCAGTCGACCTCGCCCCGGACGGCAGCTGACCCGCCCGAGGCTCTCGAACGGGTCAGCCGGACGGGTCAGCCGGACGGGTCTGTCAGGCGCGGTAGGCCGTGAACATCGACGACATCCGCGAGCTCTGACCGGCAGTGAACTCGGTGTAGCAGGAGTCGTAGCTGTAGTCCATGTAGTTGTGGATGGGGTCGGTGCCCGGCAGCGAGCACGAGTCGCGGCCGGCCGGGCAACCGCTGGAGGCGCTCCCCTGGGCAGGCGTGTCGGCCACCGAGTCGTTCGTGGTGGTGCAGCCGCCCTGGAACGTGTGGTAGAGCCCGAGCCAGTGGCCGGCCTCGTGGGTGGCGGTCTCACCGAGGTTGAAGTTGGTGGAGGAGCCGCCGGGGAGCGAGGAGTACTGCACCCGGATGCCGTCGATCGACGGGTTCTTGGCGTAGTCCCACGGGAACGTCGCGATGCCGAGGTAGCTGAAGTCGACCAGCCAGATGTTCAGCGCGTTCGGGCCGCCCTTGCGCGTCTGAGAGCGGTACTTGGCCGACGCGCCGTCGCGGTTCCAGGTGTTGTTGTTGTAGCGGTAGGTGCCCACGAGCGAGAACGTGAAGCCGGTGTTGGCGGCGGTCGAGGACTCCTGGCCGGCGTAGGTCGCGTTGAGCACGTCGATCTGCTGGGCGATCTGCGAGTCGGTCACGTCGTCGCCGCCGGAGGCCGTCCGCATGACGTGCACGTAGACCGGGATCGAGCCGCCGAACTGCGTGGGCGCGACCGTCGCAGAGCCCGTCTTGTCCCGCAGGATCCGGGCGGTCTGCGCGTCGATGGACTTCTGCTCGCTGGCGGAGACGTCGCGGTGGTCGGCGCCGTGACCGCCTCGGGCCGAGGCCCCGAAGTCGGTGGCGCACACGTCCCGCTCCGCAAGGATCCGGGCGGAGGCGGACTCCGCGGCGCCGCCGAGGACGACGAGCGTGCCCGCGAGCGCGAGGCTGATGGCCGTGGTCCGGCACAGGGAGCGGGTGATGCGGCTGATGCGTGTGGTCACGAGCTGTCCTCTCGTCGGCGGTGCGATCCCGAGATGGCGCACCGACTGGTGGATGGGATGCACTGGCCGAAATGCAACGGTCCGCGTGCTCAGCCTCCTGGGACAGTCCCGAGATCTGCCCCAGAGCGGCGAGCACGCGGACCGTTCGGGCTGGTCAGCGTCACCCCGATGAGCGGGTCACCCCTGTCTCATGTGCGAAATCATGCAGGACGCCGGGAGCCAGGGCGAGAGTTTCGCGACTGCAGAAGATTGCAGTGCGCAAACCTGCAGAAAGACGTACCCCCGAAGCCGGGGCCGTCAGCTCCAGCTGTCGACGATCTCCGGGATGTCGGCCAGTCGGTGGGCGACCGCATCGGGCTCGCCCACGGTGTGCCCGACCTGGCTCGCCGGGATGACGCTGTGCGGGATGTGGATGGTGCGCATCCCGGCGCTCGACGCTCCGTGGATGTCGTCGAAGAGCCGGTCGCCGACGTAGACGCAGCGCGTCGGGTCGGTGGCGCCCACGGCCTCCATGGCCGCCTGGAAGGCTCGCTCGTCCGGCTTGGTCCAGGCGATCTCGCTCGTGTAGACGTCGCCGTCGACGAGCTCGAGCACCCCGTCGCGCTCGAAGAAGCCCCTGTGCCAGGCGCGCGGCCAGATGGTGTTGGAGAGCACCCCGACCGCCATGCCGCGCCCGCGCAGCTTCTGCCACAGCGGAGCGACGTCGGGGTCGGTGGCGGTGTGCGGCTCCCAGAAGTCGAAGTAGGCACTCAGCAGCTCGGGGTCGTGCTCGAGCCCGGCCTCGTCGAAGAGGTCGGCGATGGTCGAGCTGACGTGCTGGTCGCGGCTGCGGCCCCAGACGACGGCGCCGGCCCGGTGCAGCCGGGCAGCCTGCTCGGCGCGGGCGGCCTCGTCGGCCGGCGTACCCTCCACCGTCGGCACCGCCTGGGCGAGCGCCAGTGACTCGGCGTGGAAGTCGATGTCGTGCCATCGGGTGAGGGTGCCGCCCCAGTCGAAGATGACCGCGTCGATGGTGCTCACCGCTCCACGGTCTCCTGCTGCTGACGGGCGAGCAGCGAGTGGTGGCGCGAGTAGGC
Source organism: Nocardioides sp. LHG3406-4 (assembly GCF_049897745.1). NCBI lineage: Bacteria > Bacillati > Actinomycetota > Actinomycetes > Propionibacteriales > Nocardioidaceae > Nocardioides > Nocardioides sp. LHG3406-4. Next base: position 437,158 of record NZ_JAFCWV010000002.1, on the reverse strand, counting down.
GAAGTAGACGATCAGGCCGAGCACGAACCAGACCGCGAAGCGCAGCCACGTCTCCCACGCCAGGAACGAGATCAGCCAGAGGCTGAACCCGATACCGACCAGCGGCACCACCGGGACCCCCGGGCAGCGGAAGGTCCGGGGCAGCTCGGGGTTCGTGTGGCGTAGGCGGATCACGGCGGCACACACGACCACGAAGGCCAGCAGAATGCCGATGTTGGTGAGCTCGGCGGCCTCGGCGATCGGCATCAGCCCGGCGATCCCCGCCGACAGGATGCCGGCGATCCAGGTGACGCGCACCGGCACGTGCCGCTTCTGGTCGGTCTTGGCGAACCACGCCGGCAGCAGGCCGTCGCGGCTCATCGAGTACCAGACCCGGGTCACGCCGAGCATGAACGTGAACATCACCGTGAGGATGCCGATGATCGCGCCGACGGCGATGATCGTGCCGACGCCGTCGAGACCGACGCTCGCGAAGGCCGTCGAGAAGCCGGCGTCGGGGTCGATCTCGCCGTAGTTCTGGATGCCGACCAGGGTCAGGCAGGCCAGCACGTAGAGCACCATCGAGATGGCCAGGCTGTAGATGATCGCCTTCGGCATGTGTCGCTGCGCGTCCTTCGACTCCTCGGCGGCGGTCGACATCGCGTCGTACCCGAAGACGGCGAAGAAGACCGTGGCGGCCCCGGTCATGGCTCCCCCGAACCCGGCCGGCGCGAAGGGCGAGTAGTTGTCGGAGGAGATGTGGAAGAAGCCGACGACGATGACCAGCAGCACCACGGCGATCTTGAGTCCCACCACGATGGTCTCGACGCGGGCGGCGTTCTTGATGCCGAGCGTCAGCAGCCACGCGATCAGCAGGCACAGGAGCATGGCGAAGAGGTCGACCCGGTGGCCGTCGCCGGTGCCCGGGGCGCCGAGCATCCACTGGGGCAGGTCCAGGCCGACCTGGTCGAGCAGGAAGGAGAAGTAGCCGGAGATGCCGATGGCCACGACCGCCACGATGGCGACGTACTCGAGCAGGAGGTCCCAGCCGATGCACCACCCGACGAGCTCGCCGAGCACGACGTAGCCGTAGGTGTAGGCCGAGCCGGCGCGCGGGATGAGCCCGGCGAACTCGGCGTAGGAGAGGGCCGCAGCGGCGCTGGCGACGCCCGCGATCAGGAAGCTGAGCACGACAGCGGGACCCACGCCCTTGCCGCCCTCGGCGCCGCTCGCGACCGCGCCGGCCAGGGAGAAGATGCCGGCACCGATGATGCCGCCGACGCCGATCGCGGTGAGCTGCCAGAGCCCCAGCGATCTCTCGAGGCCGTCGCCGGACTCGTCCTCGACCTGCTCGATCGGCTTCTTGCGCATGATCCCCAGCGCCCGAGAGTTGAGTGCCATGGGCAGCAAGCGTAGACCGCCCGGCGGGGTGGCGTCAGCCGCGGACGACCCGGACCACGTGCTCGACCGCGTCGCCGACGGCGACCTCGGTCTTCTCGCCAGTACGACGGTCCTTGACGTCGACAGTGCCGTCGGCGAGGCCACGACCCACCGTGACGATCGTCGGCACGCCGATCAGCTCGGCATCCTTGAACTTCACGCCGGGCGAGACCTTGCCGGCACGGTCGTCGTAGATCACCTCGACGCCGCGTGCCGAGAGCTCGGTGGCCAGCTTCTCCGCGGCCTCGAAGATCGCCGGGTCCTTGCCCGCCGCGACGAGGTGCACGTCGGCGGGCGCCACCTCACGCGGCCAGCAGAGGCCGATGTCGTCGAGGGTGTTCTCGGCGATGGCGGCCACCGCCCGCGAGGGACCGATGCCGTAGGAGCCCATGGTCACGGTGACGAGCTTGCCGTTCTCGTCCAGCACGCGCAGGCCGAGGGCGTCGGCGTACTTGCGGCCGAGCTGGAAGATGTGGCCCATCTCGATGCCGCGAGCGGACTCGAGCGTGCCCTCGCCGCAGTTGGGGCAGGCGTCCCCGTCGCGCACGTCGGCGGCCTCGATGGTGCCGTCGGGGGTGAAGTCGCGGCCGGCCACGAGGTCGACGACGTGCGACCCGTCGACGTTCGCGCCGGTGACCCAGCGGGTGCCCTCCACGACGCGTGGGTCGACGAGGTAGCGGATGCCGGATGCCGACTTCTCCCCCAGCACCTCCGGGCCGATGTAGCCCTTGACGAGGTCGGGGTGGGCGGCGAGCTCCTCCTCGGTCATGGCGTCGACCTCGATGGGCTCGAGCTGCCCCTCGAGCCGCTTCTGGTCGACGTCGCGGTCCCCCGGGAGGCCGATGGCCAGCGGCTCGCGCGTGCCGTCGGGGTGCCGGAGCACGAGGAGGACGTTCTTGAGCGTGTCGCCCGCCGCCCACGGCCGGTCGTCGCGGGGGTGCTTGTCGTTGAGGAAGGCGACCAGCGACTCGATGGTCGGGGTGTCGGGGGTCTCCTCGGCGTGCGCGGCAGGGACGTCGTCGTACGGCACGGGGGCGGGCGGCCGAACCGCCACCGCCTCCACGTTGGCGGCGTAGTCGCAGTGCGTGCACCGGACGTAGGTGTCCTCGCCGACGTCGGCCTTGGCCAGGAACTCCTCCGACCTCGAGCCACCCATCGCGCCGGAGGTGGCCTTGACGATGACGTACTCGAAGCCGAGGCGGTCGAAGATCTTGATGTAGGCGTCGCGGTGCGCCTGGTAGGACGCCTCGAGACCCGCGTCGTCGATGTCGAAGGAGTAGGAGTCCTTCATCACGAACTCGCGACCGCGCAGGATGCCGGCCCGAGGCCTCGCCTCGTCGCGGTACTTGGTCTGGATCTGGTAGATCGAGAGCGGCAGGTCCTTGTAGGAGGAGTAGAGGTCCTTGACCGCGAGCGTGAACATCTCCTCGTGGGTGGGGCCGAGCAGGTAGTCAGCACCCTTGCGGTCCTTGAGCCGGAAGATGCCGTCGCCATACTCCGTCCAGCGGTTCGTCGCCTCGTAGGGCTCCTTGGGGAGCAGGGCCGGGAACAGCATCTCCTGGGCGCCGATGGCGTTCATCTCCTCGCGGATGATGTCCTCGATCCGGCGCAGCACCCGCAGGCCCAGGGGCAGCCAGGTGTAGATGCCCGGGGCGTTGCGGCGGACGTAGCCCGCCCGGACCAGCAGCCGGTGGCTCGGGACCTCCGCGTCGTTGGGGTCGTCGCGGAGGGTGCGCACGAACAGCTTGGACATCCGGAGGATCATGCGGTGAAGGGTACGGCGGAGCGTGCGGCCGTCGCGAACCAGTTGGCAACCAAGTGCCCACTGGTCGCGTCCTACAGGTGACACCGACGACACAGGGGAACCACATGAGGACCAAGCTCGCGGCCATCGCCGTCGCCGCATCCGCAGCGCTCGTCGCAGCGCCCGCCTTCGCCGGCGTACCCACCACCGACCTCGACCCGGCCACTCTCGGGCGCGGCGCCGACGTCGCGATCCCCCACCTCGAGGGCAAGACCTTCGTCGACGGCGATCTCCGGGTGCCGCTGGGCGGGAGGTACGCGTGGCTGCTCGGCGCATCGGGCGGCGGTCACCTCGTGGCCGTCAACGCCATGAGCACCGCGGTGCGGCGCATCGATGCCGCCGGCAACGTGTCGACCGTCGTGAAGACGCCCACCGCGGCGTCGGTGCACCTGTCGGAGAACGGGCGCAGGATCGTCGTCACCGGTGTCACGGGTGGCAAGGCCCAGCCGCGGACGATCTACTCGGCGACCACCGGCGAGCCGCTGCGGCGCAGGACCTTCTCCGGCTACCCCACGACCCTCGGGATGACCGGCGCGAAGGTGCTGCTGTCGGACTGGAAGCGCGGCACCTACTGGTGGGCCAGCGGAAGCGGCAGGCTCACCACCGTCTCGAAGCGCCCGGCCGGCTACGCCGATCTCGGCAACGACCTCTTCGCCAGCTACACCGCTGACCCGTATCAGGGCGGCTGCACGGTGCTGAGCCGGATCAGCCGGCCGGGCAGGACCATCTGGCGCTCGTGCAAGGAGCGGGTCGAGAGCATCTCGCCCGACGAGCGGCTCATCGCCACCGTGGACATCCTCAGCGACGGCATCGGCCCCGCGACGTCATCCTGCGCACGAGGACCGGCACCAGGCTGGCCCACTACCGGACCGGTGTCTGGTTCGGCCAGATCACATGGGAGGACGACGACACGATCCTGCTCGACGCCAACGCGAAGGTGATGTCGGCGACCGTGCGCTGCGACGTCGCGGTGTGCGAGAACGCCACCGACCCGAAGCCGACCGAGCTTCCGTAAGAGCGGGCCGGGTCAGCCACGCGGTTGCGCGGTGCCGCACGCCCGCCGGTCTCGAGCCGCGTGGCCCGAGACCGCGGGGGCGCGTGGTGCGTCTCAGATGGTCTTGATCAAGCCGCCGTCGATGGTGAAGTCGGCGCCCGTGATGTTGCCGCTGCGCTCGCTGGCCAGGAAGAGCGCCAGGTCGGCGACCTCCTCCGGGCGGGTGAAGCGACCGGTGGCGAACCCACCCAGCCCCTCGACGACGGCAGCCACGGCCTGCTCCAGTGAGACGCCCATGGCTTCTCCGATCGTCTCAGCCAGGCCCCCGCTGCCGAGCCACATGTCCGTCTCGACAGGTCCCGGGCTGATCGTGTTGACCCGCACGCCCTGCGGGGTCACCTCCTTGGACAGCGACTTGGCGTAGCTGGCCAGCCCCGCCTTCGCTACGGCGTAGTCGACGACGCTCGGGTCGGGAAGGATCGAGTTCACCGACCCGATGTTGACGATCGCGCCCTCGGTCGCGATCAGTCCGGGCAGGGCTGCCCGGGTGGTGCGGATGGCGCTCAGCAGGTTGATGTTGAGGGTGGCGACCCACTCTTCGTCGGTCACAGCGGCGATGCCGCCCAGCCGCGGCGTCACGGCGCCGACGTTGTTCACCAGGACGTCGACCGGCCCGTAGGCGGTGGCGGCCTCGACGATCTGGACCGCTCCCTCGGCGGTGGCGAGATCCACCGTGACCGGCACGACGTCGTAGTCCTTGGCGAGCTCGCCGAGCGCTTCGCCGGGCGTGCGTGCTCCGGCGACGACGCGGGCGCCCTCCTGGGCGAAGGCCCGGGCAATGGCCAGGCCGATCCCGCGACTCGCACCGGTGACCACGACGACCTTGTTCTTGAGGTTGAGCTCCATGTGACGCATTCCTATTCTTGAGTGATCATTACATAACTTGGGCGTGCGTATCAGGCTGCAGACGACGTCGGCAGCGATCAGTCCAGGACGGTCAGCGCGCTCGCTATCGCGCTCTCGACCGCGGCTCGGCCCAACCGGGCTTGCCCGACGACGCGGAGGCCCTGGATGAAGGTGAGGAAGAAGCGGGCCAGGGCGGCCGGGTCCTTGTCGACCCCGAGCTCGCCGCCCGCCTTCGCCCGCTCGAGCGCACCGGTCAACGCTGACTCGACCCGGGCGAGGGTGGCCGAGACCCGATCGATCGTGGCCGGGTGGTCATCGCGCTCGACGGTGGCGTTGACCAGGAAGCAGCCCCGCGGCTCGGCCAGGTCCATCTCCATCAGACCCACGAGGATCCCCCGCAGGCCCGCACGAATGCCGTCCGCGCAGTCCAGCGCCTCGATGAGCGCGGCCGGCTGCTCCTCGCAGTAGCGCTCGAGGGCACGTTGGTAGAGACCCTCCTTCGAGCCGAACGCCGCATAGAGGCTGCCGGCGCCGAGGCCCAGCGCACCGGCCAGGTCCGAGACCGACGTGGCATGGAACCCCTGGTCCCAGAACAGGCACTTCGCGCGCTCGACCGCCTCGTCGGCGTCGAACTCCCTGGGCCTGGCCACACGTGAACCCTACGGATTCTGGAACGAACAGTCAAGAATGCGTGCTGGACCCCCAGAAGGCCCGTCAGAACATGATGGTCGAGAAGGTCCCGGTCTCCTGGAAGCCCACCCGCTCGTAGGCGGCCCGGGCGGGCGCGTTCCACTCGTTCACGTAGAGCGAGACCGCCGGGGCGATGTCGCGGCGTACGGCGGCGGCGACGGCCGCCATCCCGCTGGTGGCCAGCCCCCGGCCCCGGTGCTCCGGCGGCACGTAGACGCCCTGCACCTGCGCGGCGTACGGCGAGACGCATGCGACCTCGGCCTTGAACAGCACCCGGCCGTCGTCGTCGTAGCGGGCGAACGACCAGCCACGCGAGATCAGCTGGAGGATCCGGGCGCGGTAGTACTGCGCGCCGCCGCCGGCCTCGGGCGAGACACCGACCTCCTCGGTGTACATCGCCACGCACGCCGGGTAGAGCGTCGGCAGGTCCTCCCGGGTGCTTCGGCGCACGCCCGGGTCGGGCTCGACCGCGGGATCCTCGACCAGCACCAGGTGGGGCTGGTGCCAGCGACAGTCCCGCGGCGGCCCCCACTCCCCCGCCAGCACGTTCCACATGACGTCGACCGCGGCGGACGGGCCGACGATGGTCGAGGAGGTCCGGCCCCGCGCCATGGCGCGCTCGGCGAAGGCCTGGGCGGCGACCTGGTCGCACTGCACGGGGACAAGGTTGGCCCCCACGTGGCACGCGGCGACCAGGTCGCCCGCGTCGAAGTAGCCCCACATCTCACCGCCGAGCCAGCGAGGGTCCAGGTTCGTGGTGCGGGCCCGGTAGTCGGCGAAGACGTTGACGACCGCGTCTCGCGCGGCAAGGGCGGAGAACGAGGCGAGGTCCGCGGCGCCGAGCACGCGAACTCCCCGGCGGGTCGTGAGCACGCCGCGAGCCTACGCGGAGCGCGGCCTCGGCGCTGCGGCCGATACGTCAGGGCCTCCAGCGGCGGGTCGCGAAGCGGTCCTCGGTCGTCTCCTTGGTCGTCGTCAGGCCGAGCGTGCGTCGGGTGACCTGGGTGCGCAACATGAACCAGTCGGCGGCGACCATGGCGTCCTCCCGGCCGACCGGCACGCGGTAGCCCGACGTGCGGATCGCCACCGTCTCGGTGGGCCTCACGTCGATGGCCCAGGTCTCTCCCGGCAGGCCCGGTCGGCTCGGTCGCCACGCGAAGCGGACAGCGCCTCGCTTGCGCTGGACGGTGACGCAGTGGCCGGCGAACCGCTTCCGGCACGGGTGTCGCATCCAGCCCGGCGCGTGCGGGACCGCCAGCACGTCGTAGGTGCCGCGGGCGCCGTAGCGCTGCTTGAGCGTCAGCCGGGCGCCCAGCGTGCCCGGGCCGAAGTCGCGACGCAGCGGCGAGGGGAACATCCGCTTGAAGTCTGCGTAGCCGCCCCGCGAGAGCAGGTACGCCGCGGCGAGGGCGCGGTCGCTCGACGGCACGATGCTCAGCGCGAACGGGTCGGGCTCACCGCCCTCCCACTCGGGCAGCGCGGCTCCGGCGTCGACGACCGCCTGCGTGGTGAGCAGCCGCAGCCGCGGGTCCTGGGCGACCGCGACGAGGAGGTCGACGGGGATCTCGAGCTGCTGCAGCCGTGGGTCCCTGCGGATCACCGGCCCGGCGGCGTAGGCGAGCACCTGCTCGTCGTCGTGGCGGAAGAGCACGTAGTAGATGCCCGGATCCTCCTCCGGCTCCTCGGTCTTCCACACCAGCGTGGTGGTCGTGCCGGGGGGCGAGGCGAGGCTCACGCAGTGGGAGTACTCCGAGCAGGCCGCGTCGTGGCGCGGTCCGACGCTGACGCGCACCAGGTCGCCGTCGGACTCGCCGTCGCCGTGGTAGCGCAGGTCGGCGCCCAGCAGGCCGTCGGGGTTGCGCTGGTGGGTGTACATCGCGGACCGGCTCGTGGTGTCAGTCGGCAGGTGCTCCAGCGCGACCGCGGCGATGGCGCGCTGGGTGATCGGCACCAGCTCCTCGCGGGCCGCATCGGCCGCCGACGACGCGGAGACGGGCGCGAGCAGGGCGAGCAGGAGCGCAGCCGTGCAGAGCCCCGGGATCCTCTTCATGCCGCGACGCTACCGCGCGGGGCGCACGCAGGTCAGGACACGGAGACGGCGGCGCCGGCGCCCTCGACCGGCTCCATGCCCTCGGCGATGCGCATCGCTTCCTCGATGAGGGTCTCCACGATCTGCGACTCCGGCACGGTCTTGATCACCTCGCCCTTGACGAAGATCTGGCCCTTGCCGTTGCCCGAGGCGACGCCGAGGTCGGCCTCTCGTGCTTCCCCGGGCCCGTTGACGACGCAGCCCATGACGGCGACGCGGAGCGGGACCTCGAGGCCCTCGAGACCCGCGGTGACCTGCTCGGCCAGCGTGTAGACGTCGACCTGGGCGCGGCCGCACGAGGGGCAGGACACGATCTCCAGCTTGCGCTCGCGCAGGTTGAGCGACTGCAGGATCTGGAGGCCGACCTTGACCTCCTCGACGGGCGGTGCCGACAACGACACCCGGATCGTGTCGCCGATGCCCTGGCTGAGCAGCGCCCCGAACGCGGTCGCCGACTTGATCGTGCCCTGGAAGGCCGGCCCGGCCTCGGTGACGCCGAGGTGCAGCGGCCAGTCGCCGGCCTGGGCGAGGAGCTCGTAGGCGCGCACCATCACGACCGGGTCGTTGTGCTTGACCGAGATCTTGAAGTCGTGGAAGTCGTGCTCCTCGAACAGCCCGGCCTCCCAGACGGCGCTCTCGACGAGCGCCTCGGGGGTCGCCTTGCCGTACTTGTCGAGGATCCGCTTGTCCAGCGAGCCGGCGTTCACGCCGATGCGGATGGAGGTGCCCCGGTCCTTGGCGGCCGCCGCGATCTGCTTGATCTGGTCGTCGAACTTGCGGATGTTGCCGGGATTGACGCGTACGGCGGCACAGCCGGCGTCGATGGCGGCGAAGACGTACTTCGGCTGGAAGTGGATGTCGGCGATCACGGGGATCTGGGAGTGCTGGGCGATCTCGGGCAGTGCGTCGGCGTCGTCCTGGCTGGGGCACGCCACCCGGACGATGTCGCAGCCGGCGGCGGTGAGCTCGGCGATCTGCTGCAGCGTCGTGTTGACGTCGCTGGTGAGCGTCGTGGTCATCGACTGGACGGAGATCTGGTGGTCGCTGCCCACGCCGACCTTGCCGACCTGGATCTGGCGGGTGGGCCGGCGCGGAGCCAGGACCGGCGGCGGCATGGGGGGCATGCCGAGCCCGATGGAAGTCATGGCGCCAGTCTATGGACCGGCCGGTCAGGCCTCACTCGGGGATGTGGAGCGGCACCACGAGGTCGCCGACGATCAGGACGACGCCCATCACCAGCAGGCTCAGGCCGACGACGTACGCCACCGGCAGCAGCCTGGCCACGTCGACGTAGCCGGGGTCGGGTCGGCCGCGGAGCCGCGCCCAGCCGCGGCGTACGGCCTCCCACAGGGCACCGGCGATGTGGCCGCCGTCGAGGGGCAGCAGCGGCAGGAAGTTGAACATGCCGATGAAGAAGTTGAAGCCGGCGATCAGCATGAGCAGGAAGACGGCCTTCTCCTTGACCGGGAAGTCGTCGTGGGAGACCGTCTCGCCGGCGAAGCGGCCGCCACCGACGATGGAGACCGGGCTGTCGAGCTCGCGCTCCTGGAGGCCGACGATGGCGCGGCCGACGCCCCAGACCTTCGCCGGCAGCTCTGCGAAGGCCTGCACCGTGTCGACGGTCATCTGGCCCATCTGGCCGAGGGTGTAGCCCAGCCCGCCGGTCACGCGGTCGACGGCGGGGGTGACGCCCAGGAAGCCGACCTGAACCAGGTCCTCCGCGCCCTCGGTGGACGGGCGGGCGGCCACCGTGGTGTTGGTGTCGACGGTCAGCTGCTCGCCGTCTCGCAGGATCGTCAGGGTGGCGGCGCCGTCGTCGTTGTCACGGATGAGCTTGGAGAGCTCCCCCCACGTCGAGACCGGCTCCCCGTTGAACGCGAGGAACTGGTCGCCCTTCCGGAGACCCGCCAGGGCCGCCGGAGTCGCGGGGTCGTCGGCGCGGCAGGCACGGGCGTCCTCGGCCGCCGGCACGACACAGGGAGCGACGTTCTCGACGGTGAGGCTCACCTTGAGGTCGCTGGGGTTGCCGTAGGTGGCGAAGACCGGGGCGAAGATCGCCAGGGCGATGGCGATGTTGACCGTCGGCCCGCCGGCCATCACGATCACCTTCTGCCACCAGGGCAGCTTGTAGAAGAGCCTGCTCTCGTCCTCGGGGCCGATGGTCTCCCACTCGGCCGCACGCGCGTCGGAGATGAGCTGGGTGAAGAGCCCGGTGTTGGACTTGCGGACCCGCACGACCCGGTTGCCGTCGGCGTCGACCTCGACCGAGTCGGCCAGCTCCACGGCGCCGGGCGGCAGCATCCCGACGATCTTGACGTAGCCACCGAGCGGGATCGCCTTGACGCCGTACTCCGTCTCGCCGACCCGCTTGCTCCACACGGTGGGGCCGAACCCGATGAAGTACTGGGTGACCTTCCCGCCGAACCTCTTGGCCGGGATCATGTGACCGAGCTCGTGCAGACCGATCGACACCAGGATCGCCAGCACGAAGGCGACGACGCCGAGTGTGTAGAAGATGGCGGTCATGTGGTGACGGTCCCCCGGGTCGGGCTGATGAGGCGGGCGGTTTCCTCGCGGGCCCAGAGGTCGGCGCCCAGGACGTCGTCCACGGTGAGCTGCTCCTCCGAGGGTACGTCGTGGGCGGTGACCACGGCGCTCACCACGTCGACGATCTCTACGAACCTCAGCCGCCCGGTCCGGAAGGCCTCCACGCAGACCTCGTTCGCCGCGTTGTAGACGGCTGGTGCGGTGGACCCGCGCTTCCCGGCCGCCCGAGCCAGTGCCACCGCCGGGAACGCCTCGTCGTCGAGCGGGAGGAACTGCCACGTCTGCGGGCTGGTCCAGTCCACCGGCGGTGCCGTGTCGGGCACCCGGTCGGGCCAGCCCAGCCCGAGGGCGATCGGGATGAGCATGGTCGGCGGGCTGGCCTGCGCCAGCGTCGAGCCGTCGACGAACTCCACCATCGAGTGCACGACGCTCGTCGGGTGCACCACCACCTCGATGCGGTCGAGGGGGATGCCGAAGAGCAGGTGCGCCTCGATGACCTCGAGACCCTTGTTGACCAGGGTGGCGGAGTTGATGGTGATGACCGGACCCATGTCCCACGTCGGGTGAGCCAGCGCCTCGTCCACCGTGACGCCGGCGAGCTGTTCGCGGCTCCGCCCGCGGAACGGGCCGCCGGAGGCGGTCAGCACGAGACGGCGTACCTCCGCCTCACTGCCGCCTCTCAGGCACTGGGCCAGGGCGGAGTGCTCGGAGTCGACGGGCACGATCTGGCCCTCGGCAGCCCGACGCAGCACCAGCGGGCCGCCCATGATCAGCGACTCCTTGTTGGCCAGGGCCAAGGTGTTGCCGGCGTCGAGGGCGGCCAGAGTGGGTCGCAGGCCCACCGCGCCGGTGATGCCGTTGAGCACGACGTCGCACGCGACCGCCGCCACTTCCGTTGAAGCAGCCTCCCCCAGCCCGTGGTGGGCGGGGGCGAACTCGGCGACCTGGGCCTCGAAGAGCGCGGGGTTGGAGCCGCCCGCGGTGAGCCCCACCACGCGGAACCGGTCGGGGTGGGCGCGGACCACGTCGAGGGCCTGGGTCCCGACTGATCCGGTGGAGCCGAGGATCACCACGTCGCGTCTGTGCATGCAGCCATCCTCCCAGCACCGGCGTTGACCAGCCGGACGCCGTATGGTCGGCTGCAGTTCTTCCGCGCGGAATCCACCTCGCACCCGCAATACACGTGGATGCCCGACCGTGACCCACCGGACACATCCGTCCCAGACGAGAGGTTCACCGGCACATGAGAAAGACACGCATCCCGGCACTGCTGGCCACAGCCACCACCGTGCTGGCCCTGGCCGCATGCGCGGCGCCAGACGACAGCGGCGACGACACCAAGACCGAGTCCGGCACGTCGGCCGACGAGGCGACCTCAGCGGCCGACTTCGGGGACCTGGACGCACTCATCGAGGCTGCGCAGGAAGAGGGCGAGCTGAACGTCATCGCGCTCCCGCCCGACTGGGCCAACTACGGCGAGATCATCTCCACGTTCGAGGAGAAGTACGACATCGAGGTCAACTCCGACCAGCCCACCGCGGCCAGCCAGGACGAGATCAACGCCGCCAACGACCTCAAGGGCACCGAGCGCGCCCCAGACGTCTTCGACCTAGGACAGTCCGTGGCGCTGGCCAACACCGACATGTTCGCGCCGTACAAGGTCGAGAACTTCGACGAGATCCCCGAGGAGTTCAAGGACCCGGACGGCGCCTGGGTCAACGACTACGGCGGCTACATGTCCATCGGCTACGACTCGGCCGAGGTGCCCGACGTGACCTCGCTCGAGGACCTGCTCGGCCCGGAGTTCAAGGGCAAGGTCGCCCTCAACGGCGACCCGACGCAGGCCGGCGCGGCGTTCAGCGGCGTGATGATGGCGGCCATCGCCAACGGCGGCTCCGCCGACGACATCAAGCCCGGGGTCGACTTCTTCGGTGACCTGAAGAAGGCCGGCAACTTCCTGCCGGTGGACCCCGACTCCGCGACCATCGAGTCCGGCCAGACCCCGGTCGTCATCGACTGGGACTACCTCGGCGCGGCGGCAGCGGCCAACGTGGACACCTGGAAGACGGTCGTCCCGGAGGAGGCCGTGGTCGCGGGCTACTACTACCAGGCGATCAACGCCGACGCCCCGCACCCCGCGGCGGCGCGGCTGTGGCAGGAGTTCCTTTACAGCGACGAGGGCCAGAACCTCTGGCTCAAGGGTGGCGCCCGACCGGTCCGCGGTGACGCGATGGCCGAGGCCGGCACCATCGACGAGAAGCTGTGGAGCGCGCTGCCCGAGGTCGCCGGCACCCCGGTGATCCCGACCAACGAGCAGACCGAGGTGGCCACCGAGTACCTGGCGAAGAACTGGTCGAAGGTCATCAGCTGACCGTGAGCGTCGCCGACGTCGCGACTCCGGCGCCGGTGGTGGGCACTCCGCCCCCCACCGGCGCCGGCCGTCGCTCCTCCCTGGGCGCCTACCTGGCGCTGCTGCCGTTCCTCGGCTTCCTGCTCGTCTTCCTCATCGTCCCCACGGTCACGGTCATCGTGGGTGCCTTCCAGAGCGAGGGCGGCGGCTTCACGCTCGGCAACGTCCGCGCGCTCACGTCCGACGCCGCGCTCAACTCGCTGTGGAAGAGCGTGCTGCTCTCCGCCAGCACCGCCGCCATCGGTGCCTTCCTGGGCGCGCTGCTCTCCTACCTGATCCTGTCGCTGGGCGAGCGCAGCCTGCTGAGGCGGGCGACGCTCTCGGTGTGCGGGGTGCTGGCGCAGTTCGGCGGGGTGACCCTGGCCTTCGCCTTCATCTCCCTCCTAGCCATCAACGGCGTGCTGACCCAGGCGCTCCAGTCCTCGCTCGGGCTGGACATCTACGGCTCCGGCTGGCTCTTCGGCCTCAACGGGCTGATCGTCGTCTACACCTACTTCCAGATCCCGCTGATGGTCATCGTCTTCACGCCCGCCCTCGAGGGGCTCCGGCCGCAGTGGCGCGAGGCGGCCGTCAGCCTCGGCGCCACCACGGGCCAGTACTGGCGCCAGGTCGGCTTCCCGCTGCTCACGCCAGCGTTCCTCGGCTCGGCACTGCTGCTCTTCGCCAACGCCTTCGCGGCCTACGCGACCGCCGCAGTGCTGGTCAGCCAGGGCAACCCGATCAGCCCGCTCCTCATCCGCTCGGCGCTGACGAGCGAGGTCCTGCTCGGTCAGGCCAACCTCGGGTTCGCGCTGGCGCTACAGATGATCGTCGTGGTGGCGATCGTGATGGGGCTCTACGCGCTCCTGCTGCGCCGTACGTCGCGGTGGATCAAGTGACGGGCCAGTCGACCGGGTTCCGCGTCTTCCGCGCCGTCGCCCTGACGCTGTTCGCCGCGTACTTCCTGCTGCCACTGCTTTCGATGCTCGACTTCAGCACCCGCGGCCGCGGCGACGAGGGCCGCACCTGGGACGCCTGGCGCGCGCTCGTCGAGAACGAGGACCTGCGCGAGGCCATCATCGCCTCCCTCCTGCTGGCGCTCTTCACCGTGCTGCTGATGGTCGTGCTGCTCGTGCCGACCATGATCTGGGTGCGCCTGAAGGTGCCGGGGATGTCGCGGGTGATCGAGTTCCTATGCCTGCTGCCCCTGACGATCCCGGCCCTGGTGATCGTGGTCGGCATCGCGAACGTCTATGCGTGGGTGACCTATTTCCTGGGCGACTCTGCACTGACCCTGACCTTCGCGTACGTCGTGCTCGTGCTGCCCTACGCGTACCGGTCCATCGACTCAGCGCTGGCGGCCATCGACGTGACCACCCTGTCCGAGGCGGCCCGCTCGCTCGGCGCGGGCTGGCTGACGGTGATCACCCGGATCGTGCTGCCCAACATCGTCACCGGCGTGCTCAGCGCCGCGTTCATCGCGGTCGCGTTGGTGCTGGGCGAGTTCACGTTCGCCTCGCTCCTGCACTTCGACACGATGCCGGTCGCGCTCGCGGCGATCTACAAGACCGAGGCGCCCACCGCGGTCGCCGGGGCCCTGGCCTCGATCGTCGTGGTCTCGGCACTGCTGCTGGGCCTGTCGTACCTCAGCGGCAACCGCGCTCCCGACACCGGAGGAACCAACGAATGACCACCGCCACCGACACCGCCCGCGGCCTGGCCGTCGAGCTGACCGACCTGACGCGGACGTACGGCGCCGTACGCGCTCTCGACGGGCTCACCCTCCACCTCGAGCCGGGCGAGCTGGTGGCCCTGCTGGGGCCGTCGGGCTGCGGCAAGACCACGGCGCTGCGCATCCTGGCCGGGCTCGACCGCCCCACCTCCGGCACCGTCTCGGTCGGCGGAAACGACCTGACCCGGGTGCCCGCCAACAAGCGCGACATGGGGATGGTCTTCCAGGCCTACAGCCTCTTCCCGCACATGACCGTGCGCGACAACGTCGCCTTCGGGCTCAAGCTGCGCGGGCGCCCCTCGGCCGACCGTCGCGGCCGCGCCGACGACATGCTGGAGCTCGTCGGCCTCTCCCAGCATGCCGACCGGTACGCCCGCCAGCTCTCGGGCGGCCAGCAGCAGCGCGTGGCACTGGCTCGCGCGCTGGCGATCGAGCCGTCGGTGCTGCTGCTCGACGAGCCGCTGTCGGCCCTCGACGCGAAGGTGCGGGCACAGCTGCGCGACGAGATCCGCCGGGTGCAGCTCGAGGTCGGCACCACGACGCTCTTCGTGACGCACGACCAGGAGGAGGCGCTGGCGGTCGCCGACCGCGTGGGCGTGATGAACGCCGGGCGCCTCGACCAGATCGACGCTCCCGCCGAGCTCTACGCCCACCCGGCCACCCGTTTCGTCGCCGAGTTCGTCGGCCTCAACAACCTGATGAACGCCGAGGTGAGCGGCGGTACGGCGCGCGTGCTGGGCACGACGGTGCCCGTGATCGAGGGCTCGATCCCCTCGGGCACCGGCAAGGCCATGGTGCGGCCCGAGGCGATCACCGTCGGTGGCAACGGGGCGGACAACGCGACGGTCATGTCGGTCGGCTTCCTGGGCCCGATCTCGCGCGTCTACGCCGACCTCGACGACGGCCAGCACGCCATGGCGCAGATCGCCAGCTCCCTCGCGATCACGCTCTCCCCCGGCGACCGGGTGCGGCTCGGCATCGAGCCCACCGCGCTGCTGGTGGTCGACGCCTGACCCTTGCGGGGTAGTCCGGTGCAAATCAGGGCTGCAACGGGCCTCAGAGCCCCGATTCGCACCGGACTACCACCCGGGCAGGTGGATGGTCCCTCCGGCGAGCAGCGGGCCGAAGACGTCGTCGTGGACCTCGCCGTCCGCGACGGCGAGGAGGTGCTCGGCGGTCGGCACGGGTCGCCCTCCGAGCACCCGCAACGGGGCCTCGGCTCGTACGTCGGAACATCCGGCGGGGTCGGACCGTCCGGCCGTCATCGCCATCTCCCACGTCAGGTCGCCGGTGACGTCCGCCGTGATGACCGGGAGGTCTCCCGTGGCGTCGACGGGGAACGTGCCGAGCACGGCCAGAACGGGGGCCGGCGGCTCGGCGTCGAAGACGACGGCGCCCAGCCGTGCGCACGCCAAGGTGACGACGACGTGCTGCACAGGCGGCAGTCCGCCAACCAGCACCTCGTCACCGGTGGAGACGCCCACGCCGCGCATGGCCCCGGCGAAGGCGCCGACCTCGGTCAGCAGCCGGGCGTAGGAGTACTCCCGGTCGCCGACGAGGGCGAGGTGGTCGGCGAGCCCGCGGATGACGTGCCGGTCGACGGCGTTGTAGCAGGCGTTCAGGGTCTCCCCGGCGCGGAACCAGTCGATGCCGCTCACCGTCATCCGGGCAGCTCCTGCTGGCCCCACGGGGCGCCGTACTCGTTGAGCAGGTCCAGGAACGGGACGGCGTCGAACGCCTCCGGACCCAGGACGCCCGCGCCCGACCACACGCCGCGAGACAGCAGCTCGAGCGCGATCACGGGGTTCACGGCCGTCTGCCACACGACGCACTGGTGGCCGTACTCAGACATCGACCACTCGTTGTCGACCACGTGGTAGAGGTACGTCGACCGCCGGGCACCGTCCTTGCCGGTCCCGGTGACCCAGAGCCCTGCACAGGTCTTGCCCTTCATCCTGGGGCCGAGCTCGGCCGGGTTGGGCAGGCACGCCGCGACCACGTCGCGCGGCGAGACCTCGACACCGCCGACCCTCACCTTCTCGGTGGAGTCGAGGCCGAGCTTGTGCAGCGTCTTGAGGACGTCGATGAACTCGTCGCCGAGGCCGTACTTGAACGTGGCGCGCTTCGCGTCGATCCAGCGCGGCATCAGCAGCACCTCCTCGTGCTCCACGTTGACGCACTCGACCGGTCCGATGCCCTCAGGGAAGTCGAAGACCTCCGGCTCGCTGAACGGCTCGGTGGTGAACCAGCCGCGGTCCTTCTCCCACACGACGGGCGGGTTGAGGCACTCCTCGATCGTCGTCCAGATGGAGAACGACGGGGCGAAGTCGTGACCCTCGACCGTGAGGTTGGCACCGTCGCGCACGCCGAGCTCGTCGATCTCGCCGAAGAGGTGGTCGGCCGCGTAGCGCGCGAAGACGTCGGAGAGGCCCGGCTCGACGCCGATGCCGACCAGGGCCAGGCGCCCATCGCGCTCCCAGGCCTCCGCGGCGGCGAACTGCTCGTCGCCCAGCTTCACCCCGGTCTGCTCGTACGGCGCGTCGGGATGCGGTCGCGACAGCGACATGGCCATGTCGAGGTAGTCGGCGCCCGCGGCGTACGCGCCCTGGAAGATCGGCATGACGAACCGCGGGTCGACGGCGTTCATGACGTGCGTGATCGAGTGCTCGCGACACAGCTCCTCCACCGAGGACGCGGAGGACGCGTCGACCTCGGCGGACTCGAACCGGTCGTCGACGGCGGCTGCGCGCTCGGCGCTGGCCAGCGAGTAGTCGGCGATCACGACCGACTCGAAGAAGTCACGTCGCGCGGCGATAGCGGCGAACGCCCCACCGACGCCGCCCGCTCCGACGAGCAGGATGCGCATCGCGTCACTCACCGATGTAGCTCATGACGTGCTTGATGCGCGTGTAGTCCTCGAGGCTGTACATCGAGAGATCCTTGCCGTATCCGGAGTGCTTGAAGCCACCGTGGGGCATCTCCGAGATGAACGGGATGTGGGTGTTGATCCACACCACGCCGAAGTCGAGCTTGCGCGACATCCGCATCGCCCGCCCGTGGTCCTTGGTCCACACCGAGGACGACAGTCCGTACTTCGTGCCGTTGGCCCAGCGCAGGGCCTCCCCCTCGTCGCTGAACTGTTGGACGGTGATGACGGGCCCGAAGATCTCGTCCTGCACCTGCTCGTCGTCCTGACGCAGCCCCGAGACGACGGTGGGCTCGTAGAAGTAGCCTGTCTCGCCCTGGCGTCGTCCGCCCGTCTCGAGGCGCGCGTGGTCGGGGAGCCGGTCGACCATGCCACTGACCCGGCTCAGCTGGTCGGCGTTGTTGAGAGCGCCGTAGAGCACGTCCTCGTCGTCGGGCATGCCGGTGCGGATGCCGCGAGCCTGCTCGGTGATCGCGGCGACGAAGTCGGAGTGGATGCCGGGGCCGGCCAGGACGCGCGTGGCCGCCGTACAGTCCTGGCCGGCGTTGAAGTAGCCCGCTTCGGCGATGGCGGCGGCCGCGGCCTCGACATCGGCGTCGTCGAACACGATGACCGGTGCCTTGCCGCCGAGCTCGAGGTGCACGCGCTTGAGGCCCTGGGCGGCCGAGCCCGCGACCTCCATCCCCGCCCGCACGGAGCCGGTGATCGAGACCATCTGCGGAGTCGGGTGCTCGACGAGGGCACGCCCGGTGTCGCGGTCACCGCACACGACGTTGAGCACCCCCGGCGGGAGGAACTCCTGGCAGATCTCGGCCAGCAGTGTCGAGGACGCGGGAGTGGTGTCGCTGGGCTTGAGCACCACGGTGTTGCCGGCTGCGAGCGCCGGGGCGATCTTCCAGATCATCATCATGAGCGGGTAGTTCCACGGCGTCACCTGCCCGACGACGCCGATCGGCTCCCGGCGGACGAACGACGTGTGGTCGGCGAGGTACTCCCCCGCCGACTTCCCCTCGAGCACTCGCGCGGCACCGGCGAAGAACCGGAAGTGGTCAGAGCTCGGTGGCAGCTCCTCGCTGGCGGTCAGCCCGAGTGGTTTGCCCGTGTCGCGCGACTCCACCCTGACGATCTCGTCGGCACGCGCGTCGATCGCGTCGGCGATCCGAAGCAGGGCCCGGGCGCGTTCCTGCGGCGTGCTGCCGCCCCAGCCCTCGAAGGCACGGTCGGCGGCGGCGTAGGCGCGGTCGAGATCCTCTCCGCGCGACATGGGTGCGGTGGCGTAGCCGTCACCGGTGCTGGGATCGACCACGTCGTAGGTCCCACCGGACGCGGCGTCCACGAGGGCGCCGTCGATGACGTTCTTGAACGACTCTGCTGACATGGTCCGACAGTAGCGACAGTTCCCGCGGATTCGATAGGTGCTGACCACGAATCGCGACTGATTCCGTCGTCATCGGCGACGCGGCCGTGGCGTACCCCGTCGGACGACCACCGGTACGGCAGGATCATCCCGAGGTCGAGCGGGGCGCACGGGGCGTCGGGGCGCTCACGACACGGGGACGGGTGGATGCGCAGAGCCTGGATCGCCTTCGCACTGATCGTGCTCGCCATCGCCGCGGTGGTGGCCGCGCTCTCGTGGCTCCTCCTCCACGGCCACCTCGAGCTCGTCGCCTGGCTGCTGGCCGCGCTCGTGGTCTCGCTCGTCGGCACGGCCGTGTGGCAGGCCGTCCGCGGCCACCGCCGCCGCGGCGTACTCCTGATCGCCGGGGCCGTGCTCGTGGCCGCCACCGTGGGCGGCTATGCCTGGTCCCTCAACGGCAAGCTCTCCGACATCGACCGCATCGACGCCTCGGCCATCGGGCAGGGCGACCGGCCCGATGCCAGCCCGAACCGGTCGATCAACGTCCTGCTCATGGGCGCCGACAACCCCGACAGACTGGCGGACAAGCCCACGGTCGCCGAGCTCCTCGCCGACGGTGATTGGGACCCGGGCGCCTACCGCAGCGACACCATGATGGTGGTGCACATCCCGGCCGACCGGAGCGCGGCGTACGTCGTGTCGATCCCGCGTGACTCCTACGTCCCCATCCACGACCCGGAGGGGCGGGAGCACGGCCTCGACAAGATCAACGCCGCCTTCTCCGCCTACGGCCCGATCGGAACGTGGCGGACCGTCGAGAACCTCACCGGGCTGCGGATGAACCACATGGCGATCATCGACTACGCGGGCTTCACCGATCTCACGGACGCGATCGGCGGCGTGGAGGTCTACATCCCCGAGGCCGTCTACGACCCCAAGCAGCACCAGCAGTGGGAGCAGGGCACGACGCTGCTCAAGGGCGAGCTGTCGCTGAAGTACGTCCGGATGCGCTACGGCCTCGCGGAGGGCGACTTCTCCCGTGTGGACCGGCAGCAGAACTTCATGCGCGCGCTCATGCGCAAGACCCTGGCCGACGACACCCTGGGCAACCCGATCAAGCTCAGCAACATCCTCGACGCGATCGCGGGCAACCTCACGGTCGACTCCGGCTGGACCAACGGCGACATCCGAGCGCTCGCCGTCAGCCTTCGAGGCCTCGACGCCTCGAAGGTGAAGTTCCTGACCCTGCCGCTCGAGCGGTACGACACGGTCGAGGGCGCCGGGTCCGTCAACATCATCGACGACTCCGCCGCCCGGGAGCTGTGGCGGGCGGTGCGCGAGGAGAAGGTCCGCGGCTACGTCCGGGACCACCCCGAGGACGCGCTGCCCGACGACGACGAGGTCAGCTGACGCCTCGCCGAGGCGTCAACCGTGCACCTTGGCGCCGTCGACCCACGTCGAGACCACCCGGGTCGCGCCGATCTCCTCGACCGGGCCGGCGAACGGGTCCCGGTCGAGCACCACCAGGTCGGCGACCGCGCCGGGACGGATGACCCCGGCGTCGTCACGATGGTTGATCCAGGCGCTCCCCGAGGTGTACGCCGCGAACGCCGTCGCCAGGTCGAGGGCCTGACCCGGCAGGAAGGGCTCCGACCCCATCGGCCCGGCAGCCCTGTAGCCGGTGCGGTTGACCGCCGTGTGCATGGCCAGCAGCGGGTCGGGCGAGGTCACCGGCCAGTCGCTGCCCGCGACCAGCCGCGCGCCGGCGCGGTGCAGGTCGCCGAACGGGTACTGCCATCCGGCCCGCTCCGCACCGAGGTAGGGCAGCGTCAGCTCGGTCATCTCGGGCTCCAGACACGCCCACAGCATCTGGAGGTTCGCCGCGACCCCGAGCTCGGCGAAGCGGCCGACGTCGTCGGGATGCACGATCTGCAGGTGCGCGAGGTGGTGGCGCAGGTCGCTCCGCCCGGCATCGCGGAGCCCGGCGAACGCGTCGAGCGACTCCCGGACGGCGCGATCGCCGATCGCGTGGACGTGGATCTGGAACCCGTCCTCGTCGAGGGCCGCCACGGCCGTGGCCAGGGCGGACGCGGTGACGAACGAGTGCCCGCGGTTGCCCGTGGCGTGGCCGCACCTGTCGAGGTACGGCTCGAGCATGGCTGCCGTGCCGTTCTCGGCGACGCCGTCCTGCATGACCTTGACGGTCGTGGCCCGGAAGCGCCCGTCGGTGAGCTCGTCGCGCCGCCGACGGAGCTCGGGCAGCTGCTCGAGGCCGCGGTCGCGCTCCCACCACAGCGCGCCCACGACGTACGCCGTGAGGTCACCGCGCCGGGCGGCCCGCCAGTAGATCGGGCCGGGGTCGTCCATGCCGGCGTACGCGCCGACGATGGCGTCCTGCCAGCCCGTGACGCCCAGCGAGTGCAGGTAGCGCTGCCCCTCGAGGAGGGCCTGGTCGTACTCCGAGTCCTGGGTGCGGGGCAGCAGTCGAGTGACCAGGCGCATGGCGCCCTCGTGGAGGGTTCCGGTCGGCTCGCCGTCGGCGTCCCGCTCGATGCGCCCGTCGGGCGGGTCCGGCGTGTGCCGGTCGATGCCGGCCCGGCGCAGCGCCGCCGTGTTGAGCCAGGCGCCGTGGTGGTCACGGTTGGGCAGGAACGCCGGCCGGTCGGAGACCACCGTGTCGAGCTCGGCGGCGGTGGGTGTCCCGCCCGGGAACACCGCCATGGACCAGCCCCCGCCCAGGATCCACGGTCGGTCCGGGTGGGCATGGGCGTAGGCGGCGATCGTCTCCAGGTAGACCTGCTTGTTCTCCGCGTCCACGGAGAGGTCGCAGCGGACCCGCTCCAGACCACCCTGCACCGCGTGCACGTGGGCGTCGATGAAGCCGGGCACCAGCAGGCCGCCGGAGAGATCGACGATCTCGCCCCCGACATCGAGGTCCGGGCCGACCGCGACGATGCGGTCGCCCTCGACCGCGACATCCGTCCGCCCCACGTGTTTTCGCCCGTCGAACACCGTTCCATTGCGGAAGACGACGGTCATATGGGCATTCCTGCACGAAATACGTGCCTATTTGGGCGAAATCGACACGGAATCCCTTGCCTCGCTAGGCGAACGCCCCCCAGGATGGTTGCCATGGACACAAGGTACGGGCATCTGCAGCAGGCCGCCAAGGATCACCTGTGGATGCACTTCACTCGCCACTCGACCTACGACGACGCCGAGGTGCCGGTGATCGTGCGGGGCGAGGGCGCCTACATCTGGGACAGCCACGGCAAGCGCTACCTCGACGCGCTCGCCGGTCTCTTCGTCTCTCAGCTGGGTCATGGCCGCGAGGACCTGGCCGACGCCGCGGCGGCCCAGGCCAAGGAACTGGCCTTCATGCCGCTGTGGTCCTACGCCCACCCGAAGGCCATCGAGCTGGCCCAGCGGGTCGCCGGCTACGCGCCCGGCGACCTGAACCGGGTGTTCTTCACCAGCGGTGGCGGCGAGGCCGTGGAGTCGGCGTGGAAGCTTGCCAAGAACTACTTCAAGCTCACCGGCAAGCCGATGAAGCACAAGGTGGTCAGCCGTGCCATCTCCTACCACGGCACCACCCAGGGCGCGCTGTCCATCACGGGCCTGCCCGCCCTCAAGCAGCAGTTCGAGCCGCTGGTGCCCTCGACGTTCCGGGTGCCCAACACCAACATCTACCGCGCCCCGATCCACGGCGACGACCCCGAGGCCTTCGGCCGCTGGGCCGCCGACCAGATCGCCGTGGCGATCGAGAACGAGGGCCCCGACACCGTCGCCGCGGTCTTCCTCGAGCCGGTGCAGAACGCCGGCGGCTGCTTCCCGCCGCCCCCCGGCTACTTCCAGCGGGTGCGCGAGATCTGCGACGAGTACGACGTACTGCTGGTCTCCGACGAGGTGATCTGCGCCTTCGGCCGACTGGGTCACATGTTCGGCGCCGACCGGTACGGCTACCAGCCGGACATCATCACCTGCGCCAAGGGCATCACCTCGGGGTACGCACCCCTGGGCGCGATGATCGCCACCGACCGGCTGATGGCGCCGTTCCTCGAGGGCACCAACTCCTTCGCGCACGGCTACACCTTCGGCGGCCACCCCGTCTCGGCAGCCGTGGCGATGGCCAACCTCGACGCGTTCGAGAACGAGGGCATCCTCCAGCACGTCCGTGACAACGAGGGCGCCTTCCGGTCGACGCTCGAGCGGCTGCTCGACCTGCCCATCGTGGGCGACGTACGCGGTGACGGCTTCTTCTACGGCATCGAGCTGGTGAAGGACAAGGAGACCAAGCAGAGCTTCAACGAGGCGGAGTCCGAGAAGCTGTTGCGCGGCTACCTCTCGAAGGCGCTGTACGACGAGGGCCTCTACTGCCGTGCCGACGACCGGGGCGACCCGGTAGTGCAGCTGTCCCCGCCGCTGATCTGCACCCAGGAGCACTTCGACGAGATCGAGCAGATCCTCCGCGTGGTGCTCGACAAGGCGTGGTCCCTGCTCTGACCCCCGCGTTGCTGTTGAGTCGCGCCCCCGTTGCTGTTGAGTCGCGTCCCCGTACCCGTTGAGTTGCGCCCTCGTTGCTGTTGAGTCGCGTTGAGGGACATCGCGAGGTACGCCGGCGCAACTCGACGGTGCGCGAGGCGCAACTCAACAGGTACGCGAGGCGCACCTCAACGGTGCGGGAGGCGCAACTCAACGGTGCGGGAGGCGCAACTCAACGGGTAGGTGAGGACCGCTCAGAAGTCGAACCCGAGACCGAGGCGGTCCAGGGTCTTGAGCCACAGGTTCTGCCGGCCGTCGTTGCGATCGGCGCGCGCCATCGACCAGCGGGTCGCCTGGATCCCGGCGTAGCGCAGCGGCTCCGGCGGGAAGGGCAGCGGCTTCTCCCGCACCATCCGCAGCCGGGTCCGCTCCGTCTCCTCACCGGCCAGCAGGTCCAGCATCACGTCGGCCCCGAAGCGGGTGGCGGCCACTCCCAGCCCGGTGAAGCCGAGCGCGTACGCCGCCCGGCCGGCGTACGCCGTCCCGTAGAACGCCGAGAACCGCGTGCACGTGTCGATCACGCCGCCCCAGCGGTGCGTGAAGCGCAAACCCTCGAGCTGCGGGTACGTCGCGAAGAAGTTGCGCGCCAGCAGGGTGTGGACCGCGTCCGACTGCTCGAGCGACCGCGCGATCCTCGACCCGAAGTGGTACCCCGCGTCGTAGCCGCCCCACAGGATGCGGTTGTCCCGCGTCAGCCGGGAGTAGTGGAAGAGGTTGCCCGCGTCACCGACGCCCTCACGGCCCGCCCAGCCGAGAGAGGCGAGCTGGGCACTCGTCAGCGGCTCGGTCATCAGCACGTGGTCGTAGACCGGCACCGTCATCAGCCGAAGGCGCCGCAGCAGGGACGGGAAGGCGTTGGTGGCCAGCGCCACCTGCCCCGCGCGCACCCGGCCGCGTCTGGTGCGGGCGACGAGCGCCGTACCGTCCCCCTCTAGAGCGACCACCGGCGAGTGCTCGTGGATCACCGCTCCGAGGTCGAGACAGGCCTGCCGCAGCCCCCAGGCCAGGCGGGCCGGCTCGACAAGAGCCGTGCCCTGCTGGTCGAGCAGGCCTCCGACGTACGTCGGGGAGTCGAGGCGGGCGCGCAGCTGATCCTCGTCGAGCAGCGCGACGACGTGGCCGGCCGCGGTCATCGCCTCGGCCTGCTCCCCCAGCTGCCGCAGCTCGTGAGTCGCTCGGGCCACGGTCAGCTCGCCGGTCTCCTCCCAGTTGCAGTCGATGCCGTGCCGTGCGACGGTCTCGCCGATCGCGCGCAGGTTGTCGGCGCCGAGCCGGTCGAGCTGCGCGAGCTCCTCGGGCCAGCGCGCACACCCGTTGCCGAAGCCGTGGGTGAGGCTGGCGTCAGCGAAGCCGCCGTTGCGGCCGCTCGCCTCGTCGCCGCACCGGCCCGCCTCGAGGACGACGACGGAGCGACCCGGGTGGCGCTCGAGGGCACGCAGCGCTGTCCAGAGCCCGGTGTAGCCGCCGCCGACGACCAGCAGGTCGGCGTCGACCGCACCGCGCAACGGAGCCGTGGCGGGGGGTCGTGCCGGGTCGTCGAGCCAGAAGACCGACGGCGCGGCGTCGACCAGGGAACGCTCCGGGCTCACGTCGTCCGGGCCCGCCGGTGGCGCAGCTCGGCGCTCAGCACGATCGCGATGGAGACGACGAACATCAGCGTGCCGACGACGTTGACCTGCATGGGTACGCCGCGCTGCGCCACCCCCCAGACGTACATCGGGAACGTCGTCGTGGTGCCGGCGTTGAGGTTGGTGATGATGAAGTCGTCGAAGGACAGCGAGAAGCTCAGCAGCGCCGCCCCGAGGATGCCGGGGAACACCAGCGGGAAGGTCACCCGCCAGAACGTCTGGGCAGGCGTCGCGTAGAGGTCCTGGGCTGCCTGTTCGAGGTTGTCGTCCATGCCCGCGAGCCGGGCTCGCACCGTGACGACCACGAACGACAGGCAGAACATGATGTGGGCGACGAGGATGGTCCAGAACCCGAGCTGCCCGGCGAAGCCAGAGGCCACGAAGAGGGCGAGCAGGGAGGACCCCAGCACGATCTCGGGTGCGGCCATCGGCAGGAAGATCAGCAGGTTGGTCGACGAGCGCCCGGCGAAGCGGTGCCGCACCAGCGCGAACGCCGCCAGCGTGCCGAGGATCGTGGCGACCAGGGTGGCGAGCAGCCCGATCTCGACGCTTCGCACCAGCGCGTGGCACATCGACGGGTCGGCGCACGGGTTGAGCCAGTTGTCGAGGGTGAACCCGTCGAAGGAGTAGACGTTGCGGCTGCGCGGTGCGTTGAAGCTCATCAGCACGACCACGAAGATCGGCACGAAGGTGTAGACGAGCACGACGAGGCCTAGGACGAGCACGAGGTTGCGCCGTAGCCAGCTCACAGGAGCTCCTCCGTCCCGGCGCGGCGCACGTAGACCAGCACCATCGCCACGATCAGGGCCATCAGGATCACCGAGAGCGCCGCGGCCGCCGGGTAGTCGTTGGCGTCGGTGAAGAGGCTCTGGATGATCCCGCCGATCATCCGCTGGTTGGGGCTGCCGAGCAGCTCGGCGTTGATGTAGTCACCCACAGCAGGGATGAACGTCAGCAGCGTGCCCGACACTACGCCGGGCAGCGAGAGCGGCCAGGTCACCTTGAAGAACCCCACCACCGGGTGGGCGTAGAGGTCGCTGGAGGCCTCGATCAGCCGGTGGTCTACCTTGTCGAGGCTGGCGAAGAGCGGCAGCACCATGAACGGCAGGAAGTTGTAGGTGAGACCCGCGACCACGGCGACCGGGGTGGCCAGCAGCCGCCCGTCGTCACCGAGCACCTGCAGCGCCTGGAGGGTGTTCACCACCCAGCCGTCGTCGGCGAGGATCAGCTTCCACGACAGGGTGCGCACCAGGAAGCTGGTGAAGAACGGCGCGATGACCAGCACCAGCATGAGGTTCTTCCAGCGGCCGGCCTTGAAGGCGATGGCGTAGGCCAGCACGTACCCCAGCACCAGGCAGAACGCCGTGGCTGCAGCGCCGTACCCGAGCGAGCGCAGCAGGGGGCGCCAGTAGTCGCGTACGGCGTCGGCGTAGTTCGCGACGTGGTAGGTCATGTCGTAGCCGCGGAAGTCGGACCCGGCCGGGTCGTAGAGGCTGGTCGCGACCAGTGAGTAGAACGGCACCACGAAGAAGAGCAGCAGCCACAGCATCCCCGGGAGCAGCAGGAAGTAGCCGGTCCGGGCTCGTCTCACGACGCGTCCGCCCGCTGTGCGCCGGCCGAGGCGTCCTGGGCGTGGTCGAGGAGGAAGGCGTACTCCGGCCGCCACGACAGCTCCACCTGCTCGCCGGTGCGGAAGAGCCGGTGCCGCCCGGTGTTCTGTGCGAACACCTGCAGCTCCTGGCCCCACGGCATCCGTACGAGGTACTGCGTGCTGACGCCGACGAAGCTGACGTCGGTCACCACGCCCCCGGGGATGGTGTTGCCCGGCGCGTCGAGCTCCTCGCCCGGCTCCCCCACCAGCACCTTCTCGGGCCGGATGCCGATCCAGCCCTTGTCGCCCGACGCGTGCGAGCGGTCCGCCGGGACCGACACGGCGGTGCCGTGCATGTCGACGGTGACCAGGTCGCCGTCGCGGCCGGTGACGGTGCCCTCGATCAGGTTGGACTGCCCCAGGAAGTTTGCCACGAACGTGCTGCGCGGGTTCTCGTAGAGCTCCGCCGGCGGGCCGAGCTGCTCGATGATGCCGGCGTTCATCACCGCGACCGTGTCGGCCATCGTCATGGCCTCCTCCTGGTCGTGGGTGACGTGGATGAAGGTCAGCCCGACCTCGTTCTGGATGCGCTTGATCTCGATCTGCATCGAGCGCCTCAGCTTGAGGTCGAGCGCGCCGAGGGGCTCGTCGAGCAGCAGCACCTCGGGCTCGTTGATCAGCGCCCGGGCCAGCGCCACCCGCTGCTGCTGCCCGCCGGAGAGCTGCGCGGGCTTCTTGTCGCGCTGGCTGACCAGCTCGACGAGCTCGAGCATCTCCCCTACCTTCTGGGACACCTCACGCACCTTGCGCCGGCGCAGGCCGAAGGCGACGTTCTCGAAGATGGTCAGGTGCGGGAACAGCGCGTAGCTCTGGAACACCGTGTTGACGGGCCGCTGGTGGGCTCGTCGGTGGGTGATGTCCTCCCCGGCCAGGTGGATGGTGCCGGACGTGGGCTCCTCCAGGCCGGCGAGCATCCGCAGGGTCGTCGTCTTGCCGCACCCCGAGGGGCCTAGCAGGGCGAAGAAGGAGCCACGAGGCACGTCGAGGTCGAGGGAGTCGACCGCGGTGAAGGAGCCGAACGACTTGGTCAGCGACCGCATCCGCAAGCCGTCGTACGACGCCCCGTCGGGTGCGTCGGCCCTCTGCTCAGCCACCGATGACATCTGACCAGTCCCTCTCGTAGGCGATCGTCTGCCGGTCGTCGAGCGGCATGAAGTCGAAGGTGTCGGCGAGGTCCGACTCGTCGGGGAAGATGAGCTTGTTGTCCACCAGGCTGGGGTCGATCTTCTCCATCTCCTCGCGGGCCCCCTCGACGGGACAGATGTAGTTGACCCAGGCGGCCAGCTTGGCGGCGACCTCGGGCTGGTAGTAGTAGTCGATCCACGCCTCGGCGTTGGCCTGGTGCGTCGCCTGGTTGGGCACCAGCATGTTGTCGCTCCACAGCGCCAGCCCCTCCTCCGGCACCACGAACTTGATGTCGGGGTTCTCGAACTGGAGCTGGATGACATCGCCCGACCAGGCCTCGCAGGCGAGGATGTTCCCGGCCGCCAGGTCCTGGGTGTAGTCGTTGCCGGTGAACGCGCGCACCTGGCCGGAGGCGACGACCTTGCGCAGCTCCTCGATCGCGTTCTCCCACTCCTCCGGGGTGAAGTCGTCGGGATCCGCGCCGCCGATGCGCAGCATGAAGCCCATCGTGTCGCGCATCTCCGAGAGCAGGGTGACCCGGCCCTTGAGCTCGGGCTTGGTCAGGAGCTCCGCGAAGGTCTTCACCTCGCCGGTCTTCGCCGCGTTGTAGGCGATTCCGGTGAGGCCGGTCTGCCAGGGCGCGTGGTAGCTCAGGTCGCGGTCCCACTGGCGGTTGCGCAGCGGCTCGATGAGGTTGGCGTGGAGGTTGGGCACCTTGTCGGGGTCGAGCGGCTGGATCCAGCCCAGGCCGATCATCCGGGCGGCCATCCAGTCGGTCAGCATGACCATGTCCCGGTCGATCGGCTCGCAGGTGCCCAGCTGGTTGCGGACCTTCGCGTAGAACTCCGCGTTGTCGTTGACGTCGTCGGTGTAGTCGACGGTGATGCCGGTCTGCTGCTGGAAGACCTGGAAGGTCGAGGTCTCCTTGCGCTTCGGGTCGATGTAGCCCGGCCAGTTGGAGACGACGAGTCGCTTGTCGGTGCCCGACCGGTCGCGCGCGATGCACTTTGCCGGGTCCTGCTGGGCGCCCGACACCTCGAAGAACGGCAGCTTGAGCGCCGCGACGCTCGCCCCGGCGAAGGCCACCGTGCCGGCGCCGCGGAGCAGCGCTCGTCGGCTCAGACCGGCTTTCGTGGACGCCATGCCCCACCCTTCGTCGTACGGCGAGTTGTCGGGATCGTGTCATGCACGGTCGCGTCTCACAAGGGATCCGGTTGACCAACGCGCCGATCGCAACGAAATCTGTGGTCTCCGCGGGTGTTTCGGTGGGGTTCCATCGTCTTGTACGTTGCGTGTCATGAATGCGGCGGCACGACCCGGAGGACACCTCGACGACGTCTCCAAGGCGATCATCGAACAGCTCCAGCAGGACGGGCGCCGTTCGTACGCCGCCATCGGCAAGGCCGTCGGCCTTTCGGAGGCCGCCGTCCGCCAGCGGGTGCAGCGGCTCACCGACACCGGCGTCATGCAGGTCGTCGCCGTCACCGACCCCATGGAGCTCGGCTTCGCCCGCCAGGCCATGATCGGCGTGCGGATCAGGGGGCCCCTCGAAGGCGTCGCCGACCTCATCGCGACGTTCGACGAGGTCGACTACGTCGTGATCACCGCCGGCACGTTCGACCTGCTGGTCGAGGCGGTATGCGAGAGCGACGAGCACCTGCTCGAGCTGGTCTCCACCAAGATCCGGGCGATCGAGGGCGTCGAGGGCACCGAGACGTTCATGTACCTCAAGCTCAAGAAGCAGACGTACTCCTGGGGGGTCCGCTGAGCCCCTGCCTCAGAGCAGGCCGTTGTCGGCGGTCTTCGCCGGCTTCGCCCGGTCGCGCAGCCACGCCTGGAAGAAGCCGGTCAGGTCCTCGCCGCTGACCTGCGCGGCGAGCGCCTCGAACTGCTCGGAGCTGCCGTTGGCGCCTGAGCGGGTCGACAGCCAGGTGGGCAGCAGCGTCCAGAAGGCCTGCTCACCGATGCGGTTGCGCAGCGCCTGGAGTGCCATGCCACCGCGGGTGTAGACGGCGTTGTCGAAGATGTCGGCCTCGCCGGGATCGACGACCGGCGTCCTCCAGAAGGAGTCGCCGGCACCGAAGGCGGCGTACTGGCTCTGCAGCCAGGCCGCGCCGGCCGGGCCGCCGTGCGTCTCGGCGTACCGCGCCTCCATGAAGGTGGCGGCCCCCTCGTTGAGCCAGATGTCGCGCCACTGGTCGATGCCGACGTCGTCGCCGAACCACTGGTGCGCGAGCTCGTGGACGAGGAGGCTGGTCGAGCCGGAGCCCAGGGCCGGATAGGTCGGACGGGTCTGGTTCTCCAGGGCGAAGCCGGGGTCGAGCGCGGTCACGAGCCCACCGGTGACCGAGAACGGGTAGGCGCCGAGGTCGGCCTCCAGCGACTTGACGATCGCGGGGCTCCGGCGCAGCTGGCGCATCGAGGCCCTCGTCGCCCGGGGCGGCAGCGCCTTCGACGCGGCCACCAGCCACGGCAGACCCTGGTGGGTGCCCCGGTCGATCTCGAAGTCACCCGCCGCGAAGAACGCCAGGTAGGTGCTCATCGGCTCGTCGGCGCGCCAGTGCCACGTCGTGGTCGACTTGTGGGAGCTCTTGTCGACGAGCCGGCCGTTGGCCACGACCTCCTTGCCGCGGGGCACGGTGATCGTGATGTCCATCAGGGCCTTGTCGCGCGGGTGGTCGTTGGAGGGGAACCACCACGGCGCCATGTGCGGCTCGTTCATCGCGACGGCCTCGCGCCCGTTCGCCAGCCAGTTGCTCTCACCCTCGTAGCGGTGCCGGGCGGGGCGGCCGTCGTAGTCGACCACGACGGTCACGGTGGTCCCGGTGGCGATCGGCGCCGCGGGCGTGATGCGCAGCTCGTGCTCGCTGGGCTTGGCGTGGTCGGCGCGCACCCCGTCGACGGTGACCTTGCGAACGCCCAGGAGGAAGTCGAGGTTGAACGACGAGAGGTCCTGGGTCGCGAGGAGCGTGATCCGGGTCGACCCCCGCAGCCTCTTCGAGGCGAGGGCGTACCGGTCGTGCACGGCGTAGCTCTGGACGTCGATGCCGCCGTTGCCATCGGCCGGGAAGTAGGTGTCACCGATGCCGCTGGAGCCGGGCGTCGCCGCCCGGTGGCTCGTGGCGGTGGCTCCTGCCCCACCGACGAGACCGGTGGCGAGGACGACGGCGAGCGGGCCGATGACGCGGCGTACCGTGGAGTGGGAGATCACCCGCCGAACCTACCCGGTCGTCGACATCGCGCTAATTGCGTTGCGGCGCCGCCCACCGCACCTCCATGCTGAGCACTCAGACACACCACCGGGGCGCTGACGCGTGCCCGTCGAGCGAGAGGAGCAGTGACGTGACCACCACTGTCCTTGGCCTGTCCGCAGACCAGACCCTCTCGACCTCACGGAGCACATCCAGCCATGACGCACACCCCGCACGAACGGGCCCTCGAATGGGCCCTCGGCCCGGCCCCCGAGCCGGCTGACGAGCTCGACCCCAGCTTCGTCTTCGACTTCACCACCTACGACGACCTCGACGAGGCGACCCAGCGCTGGTCGACCTGGATGAGCGTCGAGCCCCTCAGCCGCGGCCCCGAGCCGCGGCCCGACTGGGTGGTGACCTCCCAGGGCGCCATCGACACCGACCTCGGCATCCTCAAGACCGGGAAGGAGGCCGACGTCTTCCTGCTCGAGCGCGCCGACCCCCTCGAGCCCGAGGCCGGCGTGATCATGGCCGCCAAGCGCTACCGGGACACCAACCACCGCACGTTCCACCGGGCGGCGTCCTACACCGAAGGGCGCTCCATGAAGCGGTCGCGCGACGAGCGCGCCCTCAAGCGCAAGTCGACGTTCGGTCGACTGGTCGCGGCCGGGGAGTGGGCCGTCTCCGAGTGGGGAGCGCTCACGCGGCTCTGGGAGCTCGGGGTGCCGGTGCCCTACCCGGTGCAGATCGACGGCACGGAGATCCTGATGGAGTGGATCACCCACGACGGCGAGACGGCACCGCGGCTGGCCCAGACCCGGCCCGCTCCGGACCTGCTGGCGTCGTACTACGACCAGCTCCGGGACACCCTGGCCACGATGGCGCAGGCGGGGGTCGTGCACGGTGACCTGTCGCCGTACAACACGCTGGCGGCCGGTGACCGGCTCGTCGTCATCGACCTGCCCCAGATGGTCGACCTGGTCGGCAACCCCCAGGGCATGGACTACCTGATGCGCGACTGCACCAACATGTGCACCTGGTTCCGGGCCCGCGGGCTCGAGGTGGACGAGCAGGACCTGTTCGCCGAGCTGATGGCGCACGCGTTCTGAGACTGTCGGTGGGCTAGGTTCTGGCGGGTGAGGCGCAGCCGGGGACGCGTGGTCGACGTCGAGACTGCCGAGGAGTTCGTACGACGCGTCGCCGACGGCACCTCCTCACTGTCCGGCTGGCGGCTGAGTGGCATCGACCTGACCAACCACTCGCGCACCCTGGCGGGGTGCCGTGCGGGCGGTGCGCTGTTCCTCGGGTGCCGCTTCGCCGACGGCGACGAGGCGCGCGTCCGCGCGGAGGGTGCCCTGGTCTTCCCCCAGCCGCCGGACTCCCCGGTCGACGGCTACCGCACCGAGCTCTACACGGCCCGTGAGCTGTACGGCGCCGCGTCCTACCGCGACTCCCTCGACGGCCGGGCCTATGCCTGGTCGAAGGGCCGACGCTCACAGGACTCGGCTCTCGCCAAGGCGCTGCACGACCACGCCATCGACCAGGCGCTCGCCCGGTGGGTCTCGGACCGCGACCTCGTCGGCGTCATGGGCGGGCACGCAGTCGAGCGCGGCTCACCCGGCTACGCCGACGCGGCCCGCCTCGGTCACCTGCTCGGGGCCTCGCGCACGGTCGCCACCGGCGGCGGACCGGGCGCGATGGAGGCCGCCAACCTGGGCGCGAGGCTGGCCGGAGCCCCGGCACAGGCGGTCGACAAGGCACTCGCCGAGCTGGCCGCCGTGCCGTCGTACCGGCCGTCCGTCGAGGCCTGGGCCGCCGCGGGCTTCGACGTGCTCGACCGGCACTCCGAGGCGACTGAGACGCTCGGCGTGCCCACCTGGCACTACGGCCACGAGCCGCCCAACGTCTTCGCCACGGCGATCGCGAAGTACTTCGGCAACCCGGCCCGGGAGGCGGTCCTGCTTCAGGTCTGCAACCGGGGCATCGTGTTTCTCGGTGGCGCCGCGGGCACCGTGCAGGAGATCTTCCAGGACGCCTGCGAGAACTACTACGCCGACGAGTCCGCGGTCGCGCCGATGGTCCTGGTCGGCAGCGACCACTGGACGCGGGTGCTTCCCGCGTGGCCGCTCCTGCAGGCGCTCGCCCGCGGTCGGCCGATGGAGCAGCACGTGCACCTGGTAGAGACCGTCGACGAGGCCGCGGAGCTGGTGAGCGGGTGACGCCGGGTCACCCGGCCCGACGACGAGCCAGGCCCACCCCGCTGACCTCGCGGTAGTGACGGACGAGCAGCTCGTTGACGCTGTGCCACGAGCGGCCCTCGACGCTGCGCCGGGCCTGGCGACTCATCCGCAGGCGCAGCATCGGGTCGTCGACCAGCCGCTTGGTGTACGACGTCAGCTCGGCGGCGTCGCCGGGCGCGTAGAGGAAGCCGGCCACCCCGTCGTCGATGACGTCGATCGGACCTCCCGCCCGCGGTGCGACCGCGGGCACCCCCGACGCGAGCGCCTCCTGCGCCGCCTGGCAGTAGGTCTCGTGCCGGCCGGTGTGCACGAAGACGTCGAGGCTCGCGTAGGCGACGGAGAGGTCCTGCCCGTGCAGGACGCCGAGGAAGACGGCGTTGGGCAGCAGCGCGCGCAGCCGCCCCTCCTCCGGTCCCCCGCCGACGAGCACCAGCCGGACGCCCGGTGTCGCGTCCAGCGGCACCAGCAGCTCGAGCTCCTTCTCGGCGGCCAGCCGGCCGACGTACCCGACGAGCAGGTCGCCGGGCAACGCGAGCCGGTCGCGCAGCCGGTCGGACCGGTGTCGCGGGTCGAACTGCGCGAGGTCGACGCCCCGGGGCCAGCGTCCGAGGTTGGCGATCCCCATCGCGCGGAGCTGCTCCAGGCTGGCCGTCGAGGGCACCAGGGTCCGGTCCACCCCGGTGTGGATCCGCCGCGTCAGCGCAGTCATCGCCGCCGCGCCGCCCGGGACGCCGTACTGTCGGGCGAAGCCGACCAGGTCGGTCTGGTAGACCGCGACGGTCGGTACGCCGAGCTCGCGCGCCGCTCGCGCCGCCTGGTGGCCGAGGGTGGCCGGAGACGCGATGTGCACGACGTCGGGCCGGAACCGGGTGATGGCGGCCCTCAGCCGGCGCCGCGTCTCGAGACCGATCCGGAAGTCCCGGTAGCACGGCAGGCTGGTGCCGCGCGTGTGCGTCACCGTGAACCCGGCGTACGTCTCGGGGCCGGTCGGCGCGACCAGCTCAGCCTCGTGGCCCTCGGCGGCGAGATGCTCCAGCACCCGACGAACGGAGTTGGTCACTCCGTTGACCTGCGGTAGGAACGACTCGGAGACGACCAGCACGCGCAGCCGGGGCGGCCCAGCCACGGGGTGGGCCTGCCTGCGTGGTGCCAGCGAGGTGAGCGCCATGCCTCAGACGCTAGGAACCGCCCCCGAACTCACGCCCGTCCTGCCGTGGACGACACGTGAACGGCGGCCGTCGGGTCATCCGACCCGATGCACCGAGGTCACTCGGCGGCGGCCAGCTGCCCGCACGCCCCGTCGATCTCGCGGCCGCGGGTGTCCCGCACCGTGGTGGGGATGCCCTTCGCCTCGAGCCGGCGCACGAACTCGCGCTCGTCCCTGGGGTCGCTGGCGGTCCACTTCGAGCCCGGCGTGGGGTTCAGCGGGATCAGGTTGACGTGCACCCAGCCCCAATCGCCGTAGGAGTTGAGGAGGTCGCCGAGCAGGTCGGCGCGGTGGGCCTGGTCGTTGATGCCGCGCATCATGGCGTACTCGATCGAGACTCGGCGCTTGGTCTTCGCCGCGTAGTTCCAGGCCGCGTCGACCGTCTCGGCGACCGACCAGCGCGTGTTGACCGGCACCAGCTCGTTGCGCAGCTCGTCGTCGGGTGCGTGCAGGCTCAGCGCCAGGGTCACCGGGATTCCCTCGTCGGCGAGCTGGATCATCCGCGGCACGAGGCCGACCGTCGACACGGTGACGCCGCGGGCGCTCAGGCCCAGGCCTGCGGGGTTCGGGTCGGTGAGGCAGCGCACGGCGCCGATCACGGCCTTGTAGTTGGCCAGCGGCTCACCCATCCCCATGAAGACCACGTTGGACACGCGTCCCGGCCCGCCGGGGACCTCGCCGCGCGCCATCGACCGGGCACCCGCGACAACCTGCTCGACGATCTCGGCGGTCGACATGTTGCGCTGCAGCCCGCCCTGGCCGGTGGCGCAGAAGGGGCAGGCCATGCCGCAGCCGGCCTGGCTCGAGACGCACACCGTGGCGCGGTCGGGGTAGCGCATCAGCACGGACTCGACGAGGGCGCCGTCGAAGAGCTTCCACAGGGTCTTGCGGGTGGTGCCCTTGTCGGCCTCGAGCGTGCGGAGCGGGGTCATCAGGGTCGGCAGCAGGGTCGAGACGAGCTCGTCGCGCTGCGCGGCCGGGAGGTCGGTCATCTGCGCAGGGTCGTCGACCAGCCGGCTGAAGTAGTGCGTGGAGAGCTGCGTCGCGCGGAAGGCCGGGAGCCCGGCCTCGCTCAGCAGCTCCTTGCGGCCAGCCTCGTCGAGGTCGGCGAGGTGTCGCGGCGGCTTCTTGCGTCCGCGCGGCTCGGTGAAGACCAGGGGCAGGGTGATGGGGGCGTCAGACATAACCGACCGATCATCCCACCGAACGGCTGCGTTGACCGACTCGAGGCGAGTCGAGGCGGGCTCAGGAGTCGTAGCGGACCATGAAGTAGAGCACCAGCGACGCCACCCCGAGCACCACCAGCGCCGTGAGCACCATGCCGATCACCATGAAGACGCCGAACCTGCGGGTCTTGCGCTTGGTCAGCAGGGCGATCGGCACCACGAGCCCGATGGCGACGAGCGGGAAGAGCTCCTCGGCCCGGTGGTAGGGGAACATCAGGCGCAGGATGCCCGCGAAGCCACCCGGGACGGCGGTGACGAAGACCATGCCGGCGAAGAAGCCCGTCAGTGCCGCGAACGTCGGGTGGCTGTGGTGCCACCAGTCGAGCGGCGACTTCGCGTCGGCGGCGCCCTCGACCTCGTGGTCGGGGGCTCGGTCCGACTGATCGGTGGTCATGACCGGATCCTAGGTGGCGAACGGGCCGTCGAGACGGATCACGTCCGGCATGGCGAGGGCCGCCCACACCCCGAGGTCGGGGGCGCTCCCGGTGAGCTCCGCCACGAGCAGGGTCCAGGCGGTGCCGTGCCCCACGAGCACCAGGTCGCCCTCGCCCACGGCGGCCAGCGCGGGCCGCACCGCGGAGACGACGCGACGCCGGCAGTCGGCGAGCGGCTCCCACCCGTCGTACGCCGCCCGGTCGGGCTCCGCGAAGGCCCGGCGCACCGTGCCCTCGAAGTCGTCGATCCAGTCCGTGGACTCGCGGCGGTGCTCGGCGAGGTCGTCGACGACACCGACCTGCGCGTCGGTGAGCAGCGTGGCCGTGCCGATCGCCTTGGGCTCGGGAGAGCTGAACCACGCGGCCCGCCCGGGAACGCGACCCGACTCGCGCAGCGCCCAGATGTCGTCGTACCCCCGCGGGTCGAGCTCCCATGCGCGGGCCGGCACCGCGGTGTCGATCAGCGGCCGGCCGTGCCGGACGAGGAACAGGCTCACAGGAACTCCGAGGCGCCGCGCAGCCGGGTGGCCAGCACGCCGGCCGCACGCGTGGAGTCGAGGCGTACGTCGATCGGTCCGGGCACGCCTGCCGCCTCCCGGGACACCCCGCGCAGCCGCGAGGCGTCGAGGCCGTCGCGCCGGGCGATCAGCCGGCCCAGGTCGAGCCTGCTCATGGCCTCGGCGCCGGCGACGTGGAGGATGCCGCGGTAGTCGGACGTGCCGACCTCGACGAGGGCGGCCGCGAGATCCTCCACGTGCACCGGGCACCGCATCTCGTCGTCGAAGAGCGCGCCCCCGGCACCTCGCAGCAGGCCGTGCACCAGCCGCTCGTGCTGGGAGTCCCCGTCACCCACGATGAGCGACGTGCGGGCCACCACGGAGTCGCCGACCAGCGCCGCGGTGACCGTCTCCGCCGCCGCCTTGGCCGCGCCGTAGGGCGTGATCGGGTCGGGAGGCGCCGTCTCGTCGTAGAGACCGTCTGCTCCCGAGAAGACGACGTCGGAGGAGACCAGGACCAGCCTGGCGCCGCCGATCGCACACGCGCCCGCGACGTGAGCGGCACCGGTGGCCGTCACCGCCCAGTCGGCCTGAACGTAGGCGGTGTGGATGACCACGTGGGGCCGGTGCGTGGCGACGAGGCCGGACACGGCCGACGCGTCGCGGAGGTCGGCGTCGGCGCTCGAGACACCCGTCACCTCGTGCCCGGCGGCGCGCGCGGCAGCGACCACGGCCCGACCGAGGTATCCGGTCCGGCCGCCGGTGACCAGCACCCTCATCAGAAGACGAGGTAGTGCAGGAGCAGCCAGATCGGTGCGATGGTGGCGAGCAGGGAGTCGAGCCGGTCCATCAGGCCGCCGTGACCCGGGATGACCTGGCTCATGTCCTTGATGCCGAGATCGCGCTTCATCACCGACTCGCACAGGTCGCCGAGCGTCGCCATGACGACGGCGATCAGGCCGAGCGCGACGCCGACCCACCAGTCGCCGTCGAGCAGGTAGACGACCAGGGCCACACCGGCCGCGACCGTGAAGACCAGCGAGCCGGCGAAGCCCTCCCACGACTTCTTCGGCGAGATGACCGGGGCCATCGGGTGCCGGCCGAACAGCACGCCGGCGACGTAGCCGCCGATGTCGGAGGCGATCGTGACCAGGATGAACGCGATGATGCCCTTGACGCCCTCGTCGAAGTGGTCGAAGCCGGTCGCGCCGCCCTCGGCGAGCAGCAGGGCCACGAACGAGCCGAGGAACGGCACGTAGACGAGCGTGAAGACCGACGCGGTCGCGGTCTGGACGTAGCCCGCGACGCCTCGGCGCAGCAGCCAGAGCATGAGCACGAGAGCCGTCACCGCGGTCGCCGTCACCAGTGCCGGGGCGCCCCAGAAGTAGGCCACGACCACCATCACCACGCCGCCGACCATCAGCGGCTGCTGCGGCAGGTCGATGTCCTTGGCGAGCAGGCCCTGACGCAGCTCCCAGATCGCGACCGCTACGGCCGCCGCCACGATCACCATGAAGGCGGTCTTCCAGACAAGCAGCGACGCGGCGATGGCCGCAAGCAGCACGACGGCGGAGGCGATGGCGGCAGGGAGGTTGCGCCCGGCGCGGCCGTGGTCCCGGGCCGGGGGTCCTGCCGGTGCCGTCGGGCCGGCGGGTGGGGGCGTGTCAGTCATGGCGGCTCGTCGAGGTCAGACCTCGAGCAGCTCGGCTTCCTTGTTCTTGAGGAGCTCGTCGATCTGGTCGGTGTAGGTCTTGGTGGAGGAGTCGAGACGCTTCTCGGCACCTGTCACGTCGTCGGTGCCGACCTCGCCGTCCTTGTCGAGCTTCTCCAGGGCCTGCTTGGCGGTACGACGGATGTTGCGCACGGAGACGCGGCCGTCCTCGGCCTTGCCCTTGGCGAGCTTGATGTACTCCTTGCGCCGTTCCTCGGTGAGCTCGGGGAAGGCGCAGCGGAGCACCGTGCCGTCGTTGGCCGGGTTGACGCCCAGGTCGGAGTCGCGGATGGCGCGCTCGATGTTGGCCATCGCACCCTGGTCGTAGGGCGAGATCAAGATGACGCGGGCGTCCTGCGCAGTGAACGACGCCAGCTGCTGGAGCGGCGTCGGCGAGCCGTAGTAGTCGACGACGATCTTGCTGAACATGCTCGGGTTGGCGCGCCCGGCACGGATCGTCGCGAACTCCTCCCGGGTCGCCTCCACCGACTTCTTCATCTTGTCCTCGGCCTCGTTGAGGATCTCGTTGATCACGACGTACTCCTGGGGTGGGTTCCGGTGTGCTGGTCGTACGGCGACCGGCCGGTCGAGCGTAGTCGAGGCCGCTCAGGCCTCGGTGCTGACGAGCGTGCCAATCTTCTCACCCTGCACGATGCGCAGGATCGCGCCCTCGTCGTCGCCTCCGAAGACGATGAGCGGCATCTCGTTCTCCATGCAGAGGGCGAAAGCCGTCGCGTCGGCGATCTTGAGGCCCTGCTGGAGGGCCTCCTGGAAGGTGAGCGTGTCGTACTTCGTGGCCGTGGGGTCCTTCTTCGGATCGGCGCTGTAGACGCCGTCGACGCCCTGCTTGGCCATCAGCACCACCTCGCACTTGGTCTCGAGCGCGCGCTGGGCGGCGACCGTGTCGGTGGAGAAGAACGGCATGCCGGCACCGGCGCCGAAGATGACGACGCGGCCCTTCTCGAGGTGCCGCATCGCCCGGCGCGGGATGTAGGGCTCGGCGACCTGGCCCATCGCGATCGCGGTCTGCACGCGCGTCTCGATGCCCTCCTTCTCGAGGAAGTCCTGGAGGGCCAGGCAGTTCATGACGGTGCCGAGCATGCCCATGTAGTCGGCGCGCGAGCGGTCCATGCCGCGCTGCTGCATCTCGGCCCCGCGGAAGAAGTTCCCGCCGCCGACAACGATTGCCACCCCCACGCCGGCGCGGACGACAGCGGCGATCTCCTTGGCCACCTTGGCGACGACGTCGGGGTCGACGCCGACGCGGCCGCCTCCGAAGACCTCACCGGAGAGCTTGAGCAGGACGCGGTGGTAGGCGGTCACGAGAGTTCCTTCACGGTGCCGTCGAGGTGGGGACATGAGAAGGCCGGCTCGGTGATCCATTGCTGAGTCATCGAACCGGCCTCCTCGTCGTACGTCGTGGGAACCCTATCGGGTCAGGCGCCGACCTCGAACCGGGCAAAACGGGTGAGCGTCACGCCGGCCTCGTCGAGGACCTTCTTCACGGTCTTCTTGTTCTCGGTCACCGACGGCTGCTCGAGCAGGACGACGTCCTTGAAGAAGCCGTTGAGGCGTCCTTCGGTGATCTTGGCGATCGCCTGCTCGGGCTTGCCCTCCTCGCGAGAGGTGGCCTCGGCGATGGCCCGCTCGTGCTCGACGATGTCTGCCGGGACGTCCTCACGGGTGAGGTACTGCGGCTTCATCGCGGCGATCTGCATCGCGGCACCGCGAGCGGCGTCGGGGTTGGAGCCGGTGAACTCGACCAGGACACCCACGGCGGGCGGCAGGTCGGCCGCACGCTTGTGCATGTAGGCCACGACGTCGCCGTCGAAGTGGACGTACTGGCCGAGCTCGATCTTCTCGCCGATCGAGATCGCGAGGCCCTCGACGACCTCGCCGACGGTGCGCCCGTCCAGCGGGACCCTCTTGAGCGCCTCGACGTCGGCCGGCTTGGCCTCGGACGCGGCGTCGGCGATCTTCTGGGCAGTGGCGACGAAGTCCTCGCCCTTGGCCACGAAGTCGGTCTCGCACCGGAGCTCGACGAGCACGCCGGCGGAGTGCGCGACCAGGCCGGCGGAGGCCTCGCGCTCGGCACCGCGCTTGGCAGCCTTGGCGGCTCCCTTGACGCGGAGCAGCTCGACAGCCTTGTCGAAGTCGCCCTCGGCCTCCTCGAGCGCCTTCTTGCAGTCCATCATGCCGGCGCCGGTGAGCTCGCGGAGCTTCTTGACGTCGGCAGCGGAGAAGTTAGCCATGTTCCTTCTTCCTGAGTTGTGTGTTCGAGGTGGGACCGACGCGGAGGTCAGTCCTTCTTCTCAGCGTCGGCGACCGGCTCGGCGTCAGCGACCGGCTCGGCGGCCGGCTCCTCGGTTGCCGGCTCGGCGTCGGCGACCGGAGCCTCGGTGGCGGGCTCGGTGGCCGGCTCCTCGGTTGCCGGCTCGGCGTCGGCGACCGGCTCGGCGGCGGCTTCCGCAGCGGCGACGGCGGCGGGAGCCTCGGTGGCAGCACCGGTGCTCTCGGCGGCGGCGGTGTCGGTGGCGGCGTCGCCACCGGTGGCAGCCACGGCGGCCTTGTCGGCGTCACCGGCGAGCAGCTCGCGCTCCCACTCGGCCAGCGGCTCCTCGACGGTGGCCGCGTCGGCGCCCGTCTTGGCGCCCGAGCGGGCGATGAGGCCCTCGGCGACTGCGTCGGCGACCACGCGGGTCAGCAGGCCGACCGCGCGGATCGCGTCGTCGTTGCCCGGGATCGGGAAGTCGACGAGGTCGGGGTCGCAGTTGGAGTCGAGGATGCCGATGATCGGGATGCGCAGCTTGCGCGCCTCCTCGACCGCCAGGTGCTCCTTGTTGGTGTCGACGATCCAGACGGCCGAGGGGGTGCGCGTCATCTCGCGGATACCGCCCAGGGTCTTGTCGAGCTTGTCGCGCTCGCGCTTCATCTGCAGCAGTTCCTTCTTGGTGCGACCGGAGCCGGCGACGTTGTCGAAGTCGATCTCGTCGAGCTCCTTGAGGCGGTTGATCCTCTGGTGCACGGTCTGGAAGTTGGTGAGCATGCCGCCGAGCCAACGCTGGTTGACGTACGGCATGCCGACGCGGGTCGCCTGCTCGGCGATCGCCTCCTGGGCCTGCTTCTTGGTGCCGACGAACATCACGACGCCGCCCTTGGCCACGGTCTCCTTGACGAAGGCGTAGCTGCGGTCGATGTAGGCCAGCGACTGCTGCAGGTCGATGATGTAGATGCCGTTGCGCTCGGTCATGATGAAGCGCTTCATCTTCGGGTTCCAGCGACGGGTCTGGTGCCCGAAGTGGACGCCGCTCTCGAGAAGCTGGCGCATGGTGACGACTGCCATGTGGATCTCCTGTGGTGATGCGGTCACGCGCGTCGTGTGCTGGTCGTCACTGACCAGGGCCCGACCTTGAACCAGGTCGGACGGACGGCGTACCGCTGTGTGGTTTTCAGTTCATGCCACCGACAGGTGCCGGCGGCCCTGACGCTCACGCGCGATCTCATCCACTCCCCCCGGAACGGGCGGAGGAGTGGAACCGAGGATCGGCGCCCACGGGTGGTCGGAGTCCAGGAATGCAGCTCCGTCGCGGTCTGCGAGCGTGCGAAGTCAGCCCCGGAGGGCTGCTGCGTGAATCCTAGGCCACCACGGCCGGGCGGACCAATCGGTGCCGTCGGACCGCAAGGTGTCCACAGCAGCGACGAAACCGATCCTCTCCACAGGCTTCGACAGGCGCCAGGCAGGAGCGCCCCGCACCGGCCAGGCTCGACCCATGTTCTCCCGTGTGCTGTCCGCCGTCGTCGCCGTCACCCTTCTCCTGGCGGCTGCACCGGCCCGCGCCTCGACCCCACCCGATCCGGCCGCGGAGCCGACGGGTGTCTGGCCCCTGTCACCCGAGCCCGAGGTGGTGGCCGGCTTCGACCCACCCGACGATCCCTGGGGTGCTGGTCATCGCGGCGTCGACCTGGCGGGGATGCCAGGGCAGGCCGTGCTGGCGGCCACGGCCGGACGGGTCACCTTCGCCGGCCAGCTCGCGGGTCGCGGCGTGGTGGTCGTCGACCACGGCGAGACGCGCACGACGTACGAACCGGTGACCGCCACGGTGCGCGTCGGCGACGAGGTCCAGGCAGGAGGCGCGATCGGGCGCCTGACCGTGCCCATGTCCCACTGCTTCCCGCGCGCCTGCCTGCACTGGGGCTGGCTGCGGGGAGACACCTATCTCGATCCCCTCGAGCTCGTCGGCGAGGGCGGCGAGATCCGGCTGCTGCCCCTGTGGCGCGACGTCCCATTCGCACCGCCCACGACGCTGGTCCCCTACGCCGGGTGGCTCCGGTTCGCTCCACTGCGAGCCTGGCTCACGCGCGCGGGTGCGCCTGCCTGTACGCCGTGCGCAGCCGGTCGGTGGTGACGTGCGTGTAGAGCTGGGTAGTGGCCAAGGAGGCGTGCCCGAGCAGCTCCTGCACCGACCGGAGGTCGGCACCTCCCTCGAGGAGGTGGGTGGCCGCCGTGTGCCGGAGTCCGTGCGGTCCGATGTCGGGTGCGCCGGGCACGGCCGCGATCAGCCGGTGCACGATGTCGCGCACCACCCGCTGGTCGATCCGCCGGCCTCGGGCACCGAGGAAGAGCGCCGCTCCGGCGCCCTCGGCCCTCATCTGCGGGCGACCGTGGGTGAGCCAGCGCGCCAGCGCCGCCGCGGCGGGCTGGCCGTAGGGCACGGTCCGCTCCTTGCGTCCCTTGCCGAACACTCTGGCGACCCGACGCTCGTGGTCGAGGTCGTCGATGTCGAGCGCCACCAGCTCGCCCACGCGGATGCCGGTGGCGTAGAGCAGCTCGAGCATGGCCACGTCGCGGACCCCCACGGGGCTGCCGTCGTCCGCCAGCTCCGCGGCGCTCTCGATGAGGTC
Organism: Nocardioides sp. LHG3406-4; assembly: GCF_049897745.1. Classification (NCBI taxonomy): domain Bacteria; kingdom Bacillati; phylum Actinomycetota; class Actinomycetes; order Propionibacteriales; family Nocardioidaceae; genus Nocardioides; species Nocardioides sp. LHG3406-4. Next base: position 393,951 of record NZ_JAFCWV010000002.1, on the reverse strand, counting down.
GCGCGCCTCGTCGGCGCGGAGGACCGGTGGCAGCGACTTCGGCTTCTTCGGAGAGGCCAGGGATGCGCCGGCGTCTGCCGGCGCCCGACCGGTGCGCGCGAGCCACCCGGTGAAGACCCTGGCGGCGGTCGCCCGGCGGGCGACGCTCGTGCGGGCGCTGCCCATCGAGTGCTGCTTGGCCAGCCAGCTGCGCAGGCTCCGAAGGTCGATCGTCGCGACGTCGTCGTGGCCGAGACGGCGCAGGTGGTCGAGCAGGGAGTGCACGTCGCCGACGTACGCCCGCACGGTGTGCGGGGTCAGGTCCCGCTCGGAGACCAGGTGCCGTTCGTACTCCCCCAGCAACCGGGCGAACCCTTCGGGCAGCTCGTCATCGTGTCCCTCGTCGGCCGGCGTGCCGTCAGCGCTCATGCGCACGTCTCCGCTCGGCCATCCTCCGAGTCTAGGAACCGCGGCGCGCCGCGGCCGGCAGGCGCACGCTCAAGAACGGGCCCAGTTGTACGGCGTCGTGGTGGTCACCGCGACCAGGCCGCTGCGCTCGAGGATCGGCCGGGACATGTCGGTGCAGTCGCTGTGCAGGTAGACCCCGCCCAGCCGGAGCGCCGACCGTGCCCGGGCTGCCACCAGGGCACGGTAGATCCCCTTCCCGCGCCACTGGGCCAGTGTCGACCCGCCCCACAGCCCACCGAACTCGGTGCCCGGGACCATCTCGAGGCGTCCGGCGGAGACCACCGTGCCGTGCTCGTCCTCGGCCAGCCACAGCTCCGAGAGCTCCGGGGACTCGACCAGCTGCTCGGCGAGCTCGGCTGGGTCGGGGCCACCGGACTTGCCGAAGACGCTCTCCTGCATCCGGGCGGCGGCCGAGACGTCGGCCAGCAGGTCTCCCCCGTCGCCGGCCCGGCGCACGACCAGGCCGGCGGGCAGGTCAACGGCCACGTCGAGGCGCTCGGCGGCGCCGATCATGACTGTCTCGACCGGATCGGCCACCAGGCCGTGGGCCTCCAGCCGCTCGGGCAGGTCGGCGGGAGCGTCGTGACCGCGCGTCTTCCACTCGAACATGCTGACGTCGGTCTCGTCGCGGAACCACGCGACCGTGTCGGCGATCAGCGCGTCCAGCGCAGAGCCCTCGAGTCCGGCCAGATCGCGGTAGGTGACGAACCCCCCGCGGCCGGTGATGGCGCGCACGAGCGGGCCGTGGCGGTGCCACTCCCGGGCGGACGTCACCTCGGCCTCCTGCCTGAGCTGGTCGTCGTAGGCCTCGAGCAGGTCAGCGGAAGTGGCGGTCACGTGCGGAGGCTATCGCCGGCGGATCCCGGGAGACCAACGAGTTTCGCCTCCTCCCCAGGGCCGCGACCCCCGCGGGTGTCGACCAGACGCCACCCTCCCCGGACGAGCTCCACGAGGCCGCGCTCGGCGAGTCTGGTGAGCGTGCTCCGGACCTCCAGGAGCCCCATGCCTGCAGTGCGGGCCACCGAGTCGACCGGGGCCGGCGCACGCACCGGGACCGCGTCGATCACCTGGCGCTGGCGAGAGGTGAGCCGGTCGCGCGGACGCGTCGGCTCACGAGGGTCCTCGCGCAGGTGGTCACCGGCCAGGCTGATGAGCTCGAGGACGTCGCTGCCGCAGGTGACCAGGCTGGCCGCGCCGGTGCGGACGAGCTGATGGACGCCCTGGGACTGGGCGCTCGTCACCGGCCCGGGCACGCCCATCACCACTCGGTTCAGCCGGTCGGTCCAGTTGGCGGTGTTGAGGGCGCCGCTGCGGATCGCGGCCTCCACGATGACCGTGCCAGTGCCGAGCGCGGCGATCAGCCGGTTGCGGGCGAGGAAGCGGATGCGGGTGGGTGAGCACCCGGGCGGGGACTCCGAGACGACGGCGCCCACGCTCCCGATGTGGTCGATGAGAGCCCGGTGCGCCTCGGGATAGGCCCGGTCGGCGCCGCACGCGAGCACCGCCACGGTCATGCCGCCGACGGCCAACGCCCCGCGATGGGCCGCCTGATCGATGCCGAACGCGGCACCGGAGATGACCGAGACGCCGGATCGCGCGGCCGTGGCCGCGATCTCGTCGGCCACCCGGAGGCCGTAGGTGGTCGCGGACCGAGAGCCCACCACTGCCAAGGACCGATCGAGCGACGACAGGTCGAGAGGGCCACGGACCCACAGGCCGATCGGTGCACCGCTGCGCTCGTGCAGCGAACCGGCACCGGCGAGGTCATCGAGGCGGCTCGGCCACTCGGCATCTCCGGGGATGACGTAGCGGATGCCCAGCTTCTCGGCACGCCGGAGGTCGCGCTCGGGGTCGACACCCGCCAGCCGGCCGGCCACGTCCGCGAGCAGGCCGCGCGGATCTCGCTCGGCACACAGAGCCTCGTACAGCCGGACGGCGCCCAGCTCCGCCGCCAGCCCGGCCAGCCGGGTCTCTCCCGGCTCGCCGAGTCGGGCCAGCGCGACCCGGGCCAGACGCTCGTCGTCGGACGGTGCCGCCGCCGCGTTCATCCGGCACGCCCCAGCGCCGGCAGCTCGAGCGGCTCCCCGGAGCGCAGGTCCAGGGCCACGGCGACCTCGTCGAGACCGGGCTGCTCGAGCCCACGGAGGTCAGACACGGTGAGCGCCAGCCGGTGCACCCGCACCGCGCCGCGGCGGGTCAACCGGCCGCCGTAGAGCTCCTCGTCGAGCAGGGCGCGCGCCGGCGGCTCGAGTGGCCACTCCGACTCGAGCAGGTGGCCGGGGACCTGGCTGTTGAGGCGGAAGCCGCGGCCGGCGTAGCGCTCGGCCTGTCGCTCGCGGGCCAGGGTGACGCGGCGGCGGACCTGGTCGGACCGCTCACGCAGCGCGAACACGTCTGCCGATCCGTGCGGCGCCTCCGGCTCGACGTGCCGCAGGATGTCGATGCGGTCGGCGATCGGACCCGTCAGCTTCTGTCGGTAGGCCCGGCGCACCGCCTCGTGGCAGGTGCACTGGTTGCGTGGGACCGACGGGGTGTAGTCGCCGCACGGGCAGGGGTTCGCCGCCAGCACCACCATCCCGCGGGCCGGGAAGGTCGCGAACTCCTCGCCCCGCGCGATCGTCACGGCGCCGCCCTCCAACGGCTCGCGCAGGGCCTCGACCACGTCGGTGCGGAAGAGCGGGAACTCGTCGAGGAACAGCACGCCGCAGTGCGCCCTGCTCACCGCCCCCGGGCGCACTCGGCCGGTGCCGCCGCCGAGCAGGCTGGCCTTGCTCGCGTCGTGGTGCGGTGCGAAGTAGGGAGGGCGACGGATGAGGTCGTCGCCCGGCTCGAGGGCCCCTGCCAGGGAGTGGATCGCCGTCAGCTCGAGCGCCTCCTCGGGGCTCAGGTCGGGCAGCACGGAGGGAATGCGCTCGGCCAGGGTGGTCTTGCCGGCCCCCTTGGGCCCGGAGAGGAGGAGGTGGTGCCCGCCGGCGGCGGCCACCTCGACGGCGTACTTGGCGTCGGGCATGCCGACCAGGTCGGCCATGTCGACCTCGGCCCGCTGGTGCTGCCCGCGCCAGGAGAGCAGCCTCGCCCCCGACATGGGCGCGACCGGCGGTGCCTCGGGGACCGGCTCGCCGTTGAGCATGCTGAACACCTGGGCGAGCGACCGCACACCGAACACCTCCATGCCCGGCACCATGGCCGCCTCGCGCACCTGGGGCTCGGGCACGAACACCCGGACCACGCCGCGCTGCGCCGCGGCCATCACCATCGGCAGCACGCCCGGGACCGAGCGCAGCCCGCCCGACAGCGTGAGCTCGCCGATGAACACGGTGGACTCCAGCGCGGACGCGGGCACGAGCGCTTCGGCGGCCTTGATCGCCACCGCCATCGCGAGGTCGAAGTGGGTGCCGCTCTTGGGGAGGTCGGCCGGCCCGAGCAGGATGGTGACCCGGCGGGTGGACGGCCAGGCCAGCATCGAGTTGGCGATGGCCATCCGCACCCGGTCGCGGGCCTCGTTGAGCGTGGCATCGGGGCGGCCGACCACGGTCATGCCCACCAGCCCCTGGGAGACATCGGCCTGGACCTCGATCAGGTGCCCGACAGAGCCCTGCAGGCTCACGGTGTGGGTGGTGGCGAACGGCATCAGCCGACTCCAGCCACGTGCTCGACGACCGAGGCGCCGCGTGGGGGCCTCAGCACGGCGACCAGGTCGACCCGGATGTCACCGGGCGACAGGGACCGCTCGCGCACCCACTCGTCTGCGACCCGTCTCAGCCGGGCCACCTTGGCCGCGTCGACCGCCTCGTGCGGGGTGCCGCACTCGAAGGTCGTGCGGGTCTTCACCTCGCAGGCGACCAGGACGTCGCCGTCGCGCAGCAACAGGTCGACCTCGCCCTCGCGACAGCGCCAGTTGCGGTCGAGCAGCACCATGCCTCCAGCGACGAGATGCCGGGCGGCGAGGGTCTCGCCGTACTCGCCGAGGGCCCCGTTGTGGGTGGGCGGTGCGATGCGGTGGTCTGCGGTCTGGCTTCGGGTCATGGATGAACCTCCTGACCGCAGCGTCGTCGTCGGCGCCGACGCCGGTCGGACGCCGGAGGCAGCCCTGTGGATGAGCACGGTTTCGGCGACCCTGTGGACGGGTTCGGGGTCGGTCTAGATGGCTTTGCCCATTCCCCTACATCAGCCGAGGGCGAGCCGCACAATTGTGCCGTGCTCCCCTGCCGATCCGACGCAGCCTGCGGACCCTCCCCGTCATGGCGAGCCGCTGCCCTGCGACGCCGGCGGAGCGAGCGTGGGGCCGCCGCGGTGGAGTTCGCGCTGGTCATGCCGATCTTGTTCCTGCTGGTCTTCGGCATCCTCCAGTACGGCCTGTACTTCAACGACTCGCTCAGCACCCGCCAAGGCGTCCGTGAGGGCGCGAGGATAGGAGTTGTCCAGACCCCGATCACCGGTTGCGGCACGGGTCAGATGGCGCAACTGGCGTGCGAGACCAAGAAGCAGATCGACGCACTGACCGGTGTCGAGTACGTCAAGGTCAGCGCTGCGTCATGGGCGAAGGGATCTCCGTTGGTCGTCTGCGCCTACGTCAAGTCTGATGGAGGCGTCGGACTACTCCCCATGCCGGACGGTGGATGGATCTTTTCCAAGACCCAGATGTCGATCGAGAAGGACACTCCCGTGCCGAGCCCGCTCTCCGCCGTGTCGACGCCCGCTCTTCCCGCAGGCGCTCCTGCTTGGCCGACAGGATGCTGACGATGCGCACTGCCGCCCGCAGACGCGACGAACGCGGCGCCGTCGCGATCATGGTGGCGTTCTTGGCGATTACCCTCTTCGTCATCGCCGCGCTGGTCGTCGACCTCGGCCTGGCCCGTGACACGCGGCGCCAATCGCAGAACGCCGCCGATGCGTCGGCGCTGGCCGCTGCCAACCAGCTTTACCTGCCCACCGCATCGGGCGGCTGCCCGACCAAGCCGTGTGTGGCCATGGCAGTGGCGGCCGCCAAGTCCTACGCGGCGATCAACTACGGGACCACAGACGCCGACTGGGCGGCGTGCACCGATGTTGGTCGCCCCGCTTCCTACGTCGTCCCTGCGTTCTCGTCCCCATGCATCTCGTTCGACCAGATCGCCAAGCCGACCAAAGTTCGGGTCACCGTCCCCGGTCGCGACATCGTCACCGGCCTGGGCCGCGCCGCGGGTGTTGACGAGGTGACGGTGGCGGCTGGCGCCGAGGCGCAGGTCGCGGCTGCTCTCGACATCAAGTGTGGGTTGTGCTTCATGGGCGGGGTCAGCCCCGGCAACGCCGACTATTCGGTCAGCCCCGGTGGAATCGCCGTCAACGGCGACATCAACGCCAATCCGGGATCGCTGTGGAGCGCTGGCGCGATCGGTGTCAGCGGCACAACGACGGGCGGCAACTTCACTCCCGCCGCAACGAAGATCCCTCCGTTCACAGATCCCTTCGCTTCCATGATTCTTCCTGCGGTCACAGGCACGGCGAAGAGCGACCCGTGCGAAGACGGCCCTGGCCGCTACGGGTCGGTATCGATCTCCAAGGGCACCTGCACCCTGACCCCAGGCACCTATGTCATCACCGGCACGTGGGACATGAAGAACGGGACCCTGCTGAGGAATGACCCCGCCCTAGGTGGAGTCACTCTCTACGTCACCACCGGGACCCTCGACTTCAAGAACGGCGATGTGTCGCTGACCCCCACGAAGGCGGACGGTGTCTTCAAGGGCATGACGATCGTGTACTCCCGCAGCAACTCCAACCCGATCATTCTTCAAGGCAACGGAAACACTTCGATCACCGGGAAGGTCTACGCCGTGAGCAGCGTCCTCGACTTCAACGGCAACTCCTGCTTCGGCTTCGAAGGGGGACCGGTCGTCGTCAAGAGCGCCACGGGCAATGGCACCAAGGGATGCGTTACGGTGACCAAGTCGGTAGACGCAACGGTGGCGACGACCCCCGGAGACATCGGGCTCAGCAAGTAGCCACGTCAGCCAAGAGGCGGCTGCTCGAGGTCCTGCTGGCTCAGCTCCTCGACGTTGACGTCCTTGAACGTCAGCACCTTCACGTTCTTGGCGAACCGCGCCGGGCGGTACATGTCCCAGACCCACGCGTCGGTCATCGACACCTCGAAGAACACGTCGCCGTTCTCGGTGCGGGCCTTCACGTCCACCTGGTTGCACAGGTAGAAGCGGCGGTCGGTCTCGACGACGTACTTGAAGATGGAGACGACGTCGCGGTACTCGCGGTAGAGGGTGAGCTCCATCTCGGTCTCGTACTTCTCGAGATCCTCGGCGCTCATGGTGTCTCCTCGTGATGGTGGTCGTGCCCATTCTGCACCGGCAGCGGCGGTTCGAGCCCGGCGGCACGACGTACGTTGACGAACCGCATCCGGTGCACCGGCGACGGCCCGTGGGTGGTGAGGGCCGCGGCGTGCTCGTCGGTGATGTAGCCCTTGTGCGTCTTGAAGTCGTACGCCGGCCAGTCGCGGTGCAGGTCGCACATGATGCGGTCGCGGGTGACCTTCGCCAGCACCGACGCCGCGGAGATGCACGCGGCGACGCGGTCGCCCTTCCACATGGCCAGGCCGGGCACGTCGAAGCCGTCCACCGGGAAGCCGTCCGTGAGGACGTAGGCCGGCCGGACGTCGAGCAGGGCCACGGCCCGGCGCAGCGCCTCGACGTTGGCGACGTGCATGCCCAGGCGGTCGCACTCCTCGCTCTCGATGACGACCACCGACCAGGCGCTCGCCCGGCGAAGGATCTCGGCGTAGGCGCGCTCGCGAGCCTTCTCGGTCAGCAGCTTGGAGTCGGCGAGGCCCGGGACGATGCCGGCCTTGCCCGCCGGCAGGATGCAGGCACCCGCCACGAGGGGGCCGGCGCAGGCACCGCGGCCCGCCTCGTCGACGCCGGCGACCGGCTCGATGCCCGCGCGCCGCAGGGCGCGCTCGTAGCCGTAGAGCCCGGCGTCGCGCCGTACGGTCGCACCTCGGGGCAGCTCGCTCACAGCGCGTTCCTCAGGGTGAGGCGCCGACGTCGGCGAACGTCGCCGGCCGCTTGACCCACTGGAAGTGGTCGCGCGGCCACAGCAGCACGAACACCTTGCCGACGACGAGGTCGGCAGAGACGAACTCGTCACCGGGGACGCAGTCGGTCACGGTCTGGGGGCACATGTGCTCGGAGGAGTCGGCCGAGGCGCCGCGGTTGTCGCCCATCACGAAGATGTGGCCCTTCGGCACGGGCCCGGCCTCCCAGTCGTCGCCGCACTGGGTCGGCATCGGCCCCCGGCACTCCTGGCCGTCCTGCTTGACGTAGTCGTTCTCGTTGAGCGGCACGCCGTTGACCGAGATCCGGCCCCGAGCGTCGCAGCACTTGATGACGTCGCCCTCGACCCCGATGACCCGCTTCACCAGGTGCCCGCCGGTGGGGTAGAGCCCGATCTTGGACATCACCTTGGTCAGCGCGCTGGTCGGGCCGGCGTCGTCGAGAGGGCCGAGCCAGCCACCTGGATCCTTGAAGACGACGACGTCACCGCGCTCGGGACCGCCGCCGCCCCAGTAAGAGACCTTCTGGACCAGGATCCGGTCGTTCTTCACGAGACCGGGCTCCATCGACTCCGACGGGATGTAGAACGCCTGCACGAACAGCGCCTTGATGAGCACCGCCAGCACCAGCGCGACCACGAGCAGCAAGATGGTCTCCTGCCACAGCGGAAGCGGCTTGCGCTTGCGGGTGGCCGGAGCTGCCGGGGTGGGAGTGGAGGACCGCGAGCCCTCCTCGCCATCAGCCGTGGAGGTGGACGCGCGGTCGTCGGAAGTCACGAAGCGAGACTAACCACTGAGTGGTCGGAGACCGACGCTCAGAGCTCGCGCCGCTCCTTGATCTTGGCGGCCTTGCCACGCAGGTTGCGCAGGTAGTAGAGCTTCGCGCGACGCACGTCACCGCGGGTGACGATCTCGATCTGCTCGAAGATCGGGGAGTTCAGCGGGAAGGTGCGCTCGACACCGACGCCGAAGGAGACCTTGCGGACGGTGAAGGTGCGGCCGATGCCCGAACCCTGGACCTTGAGGACGACGCCCTGGAAGACCTGCACGCGGGAGCGGTTGCCCTCGGTGACCTTCACGTGGACCTTGATGGTGTCGCCCGCACGGAAGTCGGGGACGTCGTCGCGCTTGATGGCGTTGCCGAGCTCGGCAATGACGTTGGTCATGATGCTCCTCACGACTCGCCACAGGTCAGCCGCGGTTATCGGATGGGTGGATCGGTGGCCCGCGCCGTGCGTGGCCGGCGGCGAGGACTCCCCCTGTGGCAGGAGCCCGACGCAACCCTCCGGTCGTGATCTTCGGAGCGGTCTTCGGCCGACGTGGACCGAGGAGCAAGTCTGCCAGAGCCCGCGGCGTACGACGAATCAGCGCCCGCCGGACGTGCGGGGGCGGGTCAGCACCACGGCTCCGGGCGGCCCGTCCCCACGGATCCGGTAGCCGGCCTTCTTGTACATCCGGATGTTGTCGTGGCTCGAGGCACCCGTGAACAAGGAGTACGACGTCACGCTCGGCGGCGCGGCGGCCTCGATCTCGGCGAGCATGAACCGGCCGAGGCCCTGGCCCTGCAGGTCGGGGGCGACCATCAGCCGGCCCACGTCCCAGACCTCCCCGTCGACGCGGCCGCGCGCGGCTCCCACCAGGCGACCACCGCGGCGCAGCACCAGCCAGGTCCAGTCGTCGAGCGAACGGCGTACGTCGTCGAGGGACTCGTGCAGCGCCGGGATGCGGACGCCGGGGTTGGCGTGCAGCTCCTGCACCCAGCAGCACATCTGGAGGACGTAGAGCTCCGGCACGTCGGCCGGCACGGCACGCCGCAGCTCGCCACCTCCCGGCACCGCGCTGAGCGGCAGGAGGTCCGGACGCCGCTCGGCCGTCCGCCGCAGCGCCTGCTCGCGCCGCCAGCGCTCGATCGCGGCGTGGTTGCCGCCCAGCAGCACCTCGGGCACGTCACGCCCGCGCCAGGACGGGGGCTTGGTGTACACGGGGTACTCCAGCAGGCCGTCCTCGTGCGACTCCTCGACCAGGGACTCGGGGTTGCCCATGAACCCGGGCAGCAGGCGCACGACCGCCTCGGTGATCGCCAGCGCCGCGACCTCGCCGCCGTTGAGGACGTAGTCGCCGATCGAGATCTCGCGCACCTCCCCCAGCGTCGCGGCGTGCTCGACGACGCGCTGGTCGATGCCCTCGTAGCGGCCGCACGCGAACACCAGGTGCTCGCGGGTGGCCAGCTGCCGGGCGACGTCCTGGGTGAAGGGCTCCCCACTGGGGGTCGTGAAGACGATCGTGGGGCTCCCGGTCGCCACCTCGTCGAGCGCCTCGCCCCACGGCTCGGGCTTCATGACCATGCCCGCGCCCCCGCCGTACGGCGTGTCGTCCACGGTGCGGTGCCGGTCCTGGGTCCACCGGCGCAGGTCGTGCACGGTGACGTCGAGCAGCCCCTTCTCGCGGGCCTTGCCGGTCAGGCTCAGCTCGAGCGGGGCGAGGTAGTCGGGGAAGATCGAGACGATGTCGACGCGCATCAGGCGCCGGCCGCATCGTCGGGGAACGGCGTGACCAGGCCCGGCCGGTCGGCGACCACGATGCGACCGGCTGCGACGTCGACCTCGGGCACCAGCGCGGTCACGAACGGCACCAGGGTGTCGCGCCCCTCGGGCGTGCGGATCGTCAGCAGGTCCTGGGCCGCACCGTGCTGGACGGCGGTGAGGGTGCCGAGCTCCGCACCCTGCTCGTCGTAGGCCGTGAGCCCGATGAGCTGGTGGTCGTAGTACTCGTCAGGGTCCTCGGGCGTCGCGTCGGCCGGGAGGTCGGCGTGCAGGACGATGCCCCGGGCCGCCTCGGCGGCGTTGCGGTCGCCGAGCTCGTCGAAGCAGACCAGCAGCACGCTCTGGTGCCACCGGGAGCTGGTGACGGTCATGCTGCGCAGCGGGGAGGCGGAGCCCGCCGGTGGCTGGGCACGGAGCACGGCGCCGGGTGCGAAGCGGCGGTCGGGCTCGTCGGTGCGTACGTCGACGGTGACCTCGCCGCGGATGCCGTGCGGCTTGCCGATGCGACCCACGACGACCTCGATGCTGTCCACGGGGGTCAGCGTAAGTGGCGGGCTGGGGTCACCGGATATCCGGGGACTCCTGGGGTTAGAGGCCTATGCAATGCCCACGAACCCCACGACTCGCCCACGAACCCCGGGGCGCGGCGACCCGGGCCCGCAAGTCACCGGATATCCGGTGACTCCTGGGGTTCGAGGCCCATGCAATGCCCTCGAACCCCACGACTCGCCCACGAACCCCGGGGTCGGGGACTCCCGGGTACGACGAACGGGCGCCACCCCGAGGGGTGACGCCCGTTGCGGTGGAGCGTGTCAGCGGCGGTCGACGTCGACGAAGTCGATGCGCGCACCGCCGCGGCCCGCGAGGGCCGAGATGACGGTGCGGAACGCCGTCGCCGTACGGCCGTTGCGTCCGATCACCTTGCCGAGGTCGTCGGGGTGGACCCGGACCTCGAGGATCGAGCCGCGGCGCAGCTGCTTGTCGCGCACGGTCACGTCGTCAGGGTTGTCGACGACACCCCGGACCAGGTGCTCGAGTGCATCGGCGAGCACGGCGCTCAGGCCTCGCCCTTGCCGGCGTCCTCGGGCGTGATCTTCTCAGCAGCCTCAGCCTCGGCGGCGGCGCCCTCAGGCGTCTCCGACGCGGGCACGGCGGCCGGGGTCTCCTTGGCGGGAGCCTCAGCCTTGGTGTCAGCCTTGGTGTCCGCCTTGGGCTTGTCGTCGGCCTTGGCGTCCGTCGAGTCCTCGGCCTTGGCCTCCGTCTTCTTGGCTGCCTTCTTGGTCACCGCGCCGCTCTTGGGCTCGTTCGCGACGTCCTTGAGGGCCTCGTTGAAGATCTCGATCTTGTCGCGCTTGGGCTCCTTGACCTTGAGCGTGCCCTCGGTGCCCGGAAGCCCCTTGAACGTCTGCCAGTCACCGGTGATCTTGAGGAGCTTCTCGACGGCCTCGGTCGGCTGCGCACCGACGCCGAGCCAGTACTGCGCCCGCTCGGAGGTCACGTCGATGTAGGACGGCTCCTCCTTGGGGTGGTACTTGCCGATCTCCTCGATGACGCGACCATCGCGCTTCTTGCGCGAGTCGACGACGACGATGCGGTACTGCGGCACCCGGATCTTGCCCAGGCGCTTCAAACGAATCTTGACGGCCACGTCTGTGGTGTCTCCTCGGAAGTTGTGTGTGGTGAGGTGCCCTCTGCCAGGTGGGGACCGGGTCAGGCTCCTGCGATGGGCCCGGCCACGTCCGGATGAGAGGGTCCGGCCGTGCAGGGCACAGCGGGTGATTCTGCCAGACCCGACCCCGTCATTCCGAATCGAGCCCGATGAGGCGCCGGAAGGCGTCGACGCCGGTCACCGCGAGGGCGTGCTCGCCGCGCACGAAGTCGCCGGGCGAGAGCACCAGCCCCTGGTTCAGGGCCAGCTCCCCCGGCCGTCGCGCGAGGCGGCGTACGCCGTTGGCGCGGTAGCCGGCCTTGCGGCTCACGGCCAGCGACGCGGGGTTGTCGAGGAACGCCCCGGACGTGATCTCGGCGAAGCCGAGGTGGTCGAAGCAGAGCGCACACATCGCCTGCCGCATCGCGGTCCCGAGGCCTCGGCCCTGGTGCGCCCTGCCGAGCCACGAGCCCGTCTCTCCGGTGCGGGTGACGAGGAAGTCGCGGGTGCTCACGCCTTGTACGCCGACGAGCTCACCGTCGTGCCAGACGCCGAGGTTGAGCTCCCACGACTCGGGGCTCCACTCGGCGCGCAGCCTCCAGTGGTACTGCGCGAACCGCAGCGGGAGCTCGGCGGCCGGCGCGTCGGTCCAGGGGTAGAAGAACGGCATCTCCTCGGGCTCGTGGATGCCGGCGACGGCCAGCTCCGCCAGCGTCACGATGTCGTCGTCGGAGATGCCGCGGAGCTCGATCGGCCCGGCGGCGACCCGCAGGCCAAGGGGCGCGAAGACCTCGCTGATCGCGGTCATGCGACCACCCTCCCGCGGAGTACGACGCGGCTCGGCGTGTGCAGCACCGACAGGTCGGCCAGCGGGTCCGCCGGGTAGACGACGAAGTCGGCCGGCGCTCCCTCGGTGAGGCCAGCGGGCCGGCCCAGCCACTCGCGTGCCCGCCACGAGGCGGCACCCAGGGCGTACTCCGCGGACATGCCCAGTCCGGCCATCGCGACCACCTCGCTCGCGATGTTGCCGTGCCGGCTCACACCCCCGCCGTCGGAGCCGGCGTACAGCTGCACCCCGGCGTCGTGGGCGGCCATGATCGTGTCGCGCTGGCGCGCGTGCAGGTCGGTCATGTGGTCGGCGTAGACGGGGAACCTCGCGCGCCCCGCCTCGGCGTACTGCGGGAACTTGTCGATCTGCATCACTGTCGGCACCAGCGCCACACCGCGCTGCGCCATCGTCTCGACCAGGTCGGGCGACAGGCCGGTGCCGTGCTCGATGCAGTCGATGCCGGCCGCGATCAGCCCGGGCAGCACCGTCTCCCCGAAGCAGTGGGCGGTCACATTGGCGCCCAGCGCGTGCGCGGTCTGGATCGCCGCGGTGAACGCGTCCTCGGGGAAGCTCGGCTCCAGGTCGCCGGTCTCGCGGCTGATCCAGTCGCCGACCAGCTTGACCCAGCCGTCGCCGCGGCCGGCCTCCTGCTCGACGTACGACGTGAGCTCGTCGGGCTCGACCTCGTGCGCGTAGTTGCGGATGTAGCGCTTCGTGCGCGCGATGTGGCGGCCGCACCGGATCAGCCGGGGCAGGTCGTCGCGCTCGTGGATCCACGAGGTGTCGAGCGCCGAGCCGCAGTCGCGGATGAGCAGCGCGCCGGCGTCGCGGTCCTCGATCGCCTGCGCCTCGGCCTCCTCGACGGTGACCGCGCCGTGGTCCTCGAGCCCGATGTGGCAGTGCGCGTCGACGAGCCCTGGCACGATCCAGCCCTCCCCCGCCGACTCGACGCCCGGTGGGCGCTCGAAGGTGACGCGACCGTCGACGAGGTAGAGGTCGCGGACCTCTCCCTCGGGGAGGACGGGCCCGGAGAAGCGGAGCGCACTCATGATCCGACGCTATCGTGCGGCTCCCCACTACCGATGATGACAACCGCCGCCGCGCGAACGACAGTCCCCAGTACTCGACATCAACGACGGCGGGGGGCCACGATGCGTCTGCCCAGACCCATGACGCGCCGTCGCGGCGCCCGCGACACGCGGACCGCCGTCCTCGCCCTCCTCGCCCTGGTCGTGGCCGGGCTGGCCACCTGGGCGCTGGCCGCCCCTGCCGTCGCCGCCCCGTGCGACGCGCCGGTGGTCAGCCCGGTCGCCTGCGAGAACACCAAGCCGGGCAGCCCGGAGAGCGAGTGGGGCATCACCGGGGCCGGCAGCTCCTCCATCCAGGGCTTCGCCACCGACATCAGCGTCGACCAGGGCGGGACGGTGGGGTTCAAGGTCGACACCGTCGCGACGTCGTACCGCCTCGACATCTACCGGATGGGCTACTACGCCGGCGCCGGCGCCCGCAAGGTGGCCACGGTGCTGCCGACCGTGCTGAACAGCCAGCCGAACTGCGTGACCGCTCCCGCGACCGGGCTGGTGGACTGCGGCAACTGGACCCAGAACGCCTCCTGGGCGGTGCCGGCCGACTCGGTGTCGGGCGTCTACTTCGCCCGACTCGTCCGCACCGACGGCACAGCGGGCGCCAGCCACGTCTTCTTCGTGGTCCGCGACGACGACGGCGGCTCCGAGCTCCTCTTCCAGACCTCGGACACGACGTGGCAGGCCTACAACGCCTACGGCGGCAACAGCCTCTACACCGGGGCACCCGCCGGCCGCGCCTACAAGGTGAGCTACAACCGGCCGTTCACCACCCGCGCGAACGCACCCGAGGACTGGGTGTTCAACGCGGAGTACCCGATGGTGCGCTTCCTGGAGTCGAACGGGTACGACGTCAGCTACACGACCGGCATCGACTCCCACCGGCGCGGCGGCGAGCTCACCGAGCACCAGACCTTCCTGTCGGTCGGCCACGACGAGTACTGGTCGGGCCAGCAGCGGGCCAACGTCGAGGCAGCCAGGGCAGCCGGCGTCAACCTCGCCTTCTTCAGCGGCAACGAGGTCTTCTGGAAGACCCGGTGGGAGAACAGCATCGACGGCTCCGGGACGCCGAACCGCACCCTGGTCACCTACAAGGAGACCCACGCCGACGCCGTCATCGACCCCGCAGCTCCGACCTGGACCGGCACCTGGCGCGACCCGCGGTTCAGCCCGCCCGGCGACGGCGGGCGACCCGAGAACGCCCTGACCGGCCAGATCTTCACCATCAACTGCTGCGCCATCAACATGTCCGTCGGCAGCGCCGACGGCCGGATGCGCTTCTGGCGCAACACCCGCGTCGCCAACCTCACCGGGAGCCAGACCACGACCATCGGCACGAACGTGATCGGCTACGAGTGGGACGAGGACCTCGACAACGGCCACCGTCCCGCCGGCACGTTCCGGCTCTCCCAGACCCAGGGCTCCGGGGAGCGGATCACCGACCACGGCTCGAGCTACAGCCAGGGGCCGGCCACCCACTCGATGACGATGTACAGGCACGCCAGCGGCGCGCTCGTCTTCGGCGCGGGCACCATCCAGTGGGCCTGGGGCCTCGACAGCCAGCACGACCGCGGGACGGCCGCGGCCGACGTCGCCGCCCAGCAGGCGACCGTCAACCTGCTGGCCGACATGGGCTCCCAGCCCACCACGCTGCGGCCCGGACTGTCCGTGGCGACCGCCTCCACCGACACCGTGGCGCCCACATCGACCATCACGTCTCCGGCGGCCAACGCGACCGTGCCCGTCGGGACCCCTCTCACCGTCAGCGGCACCGCCGCTGACACCGGCGGTCGCGTCGGCGGTGTGGAGGTCTCCACCGACAACGGCGCGACGTGGCACCGGGCCACCGGCCGGGAGACCTGGACCTACTCCTACACGCCGTCGGCCAACGGCGCGACCACCCTCCGGGTGCGGGCCACCGACGACAGCGCCAACACCCAGTCCCCCGGGCCCGGGACCCCCATCACCGTGGGCAACGGCCCGGCGACGTGCCCGTGCACGATCTGGCCCGGTACGGCGACCCCGGAGCGCACCGACTCCGACACCGCCGCCGTGGAGCTCGGCGTGAAGTTCCGCACGAGCACCGCCGGCTTCGTCACGGGCATCCGCTACTACAAGCCGTCGGTCTCGACCGGCACCCACGTCGGCACCCTGTGGACCGGCGCCGGGACCAAGCTCGGCACGGTCACGTTCACCAACGAGACCGCGAGCGGCTGGCAGCAGGCCACGTTCGCCAGCCCGGTCGCGGTCACCGCCAACACGACCTACGTCGCGTCGTACTTCACCCCGTCGCGGTACGTCGCCAGCTCCGACTACTTCGCCACCGCCACCACCCGCGGCCCGCTCACCGCGCTCGCCAACGGGACCGACGGCGGCAACGGCCTCTACCGGTACGGCGGCACGCCGGGCGTCTTCCCGACCAGCAGCTACAACAGCGAGAACTACTGGGTCGACGTCGTCTTCGCCGACACCGACACGACAAAGCCGACGGTGACGAGCCGCACCCCTGCCCCCGGCGCCACCGGCGTCTCGGTCGGTGTCAGCCCGACGGCGGAGCTCAGCGAGCCGGTCCAGCAGTCCACGATCGGCTTCGAGCTGCGCGGCCCGGGCGGGGGGCTCGTCCCTGCCGCCACGTCGTACGACGCCGGCACCCGCACCGCCACGCTGGATCCCGCTGCGGCACTGGCGCCGGCGACGACCTACACCGCCAGCCTGGCCGGGGCCCGGGACTCGGCGGGCAACACCATGGACCCGGTGACCTGGACGTTCACCACCGAGACCGCCGACACCACGAAGCCCACCGTCACCGGACGCACCCCCGCGCCGGGTGCCACCGGCGTCTCCGTGGGCACCTCGGCCAGCGCCGTGTTCAGCGAGGCGGTGCAGCAGGCCTCGATCTCGATGGAGCTACGCAACGCCGCGAACGCCGTGGTCCCGTCCACGACCTCCTACAACGCGACCACCCGGACGGTCACCCTCAACCCGAACGCCCCCCTCGCGGCCTCGACGACGTTCACCGTGAACCTCACCGGCGCCCAGGACGCCGCCGGCAACACCATGGACCCGGTGACCTGGACGTTCACCACCGAGGCCGCCGACACCACGAAGCCCACCGTCACCGGACGCACCCCCGCGCCGGGCGCGACCGGGGTCCCGGTGACCGGCACGGTGACCGCGACGTTCAGCGAGCCGGTCCAGCAGGCGTCCATCGCCCTCGAGCTCCGGACGCCGGCCAATGCCCTGGTCCCGGCCACCACGAGCTACAACGCCACGACGCGCACGGCGACCCTCACCCCGACCGCGGCCCTCAACGGTGCCACGACGTACACCGCGAGCCTGGGCGGCGCCCGCGACCCATCGGGCAACCTGATGGACCCGGTGACCTGGTCGTTCACCACCGTGGCCAGCACGAACGGATGCCCCTGCACGATCTGGCCGGCGACCGCCACCCCCGCACGCACCGACTCCGATCGCGACGCCGTCGAGCTCGGCGTGAAGTTCCGCACGAACACCGACGGCTTCGTCACGGGCATCCGCTTCTACAAGGCAGTCGAGTCGACCGGCACGCACACCGGCAGCCTCTGGACCAGCGCCGGGGCCCGGCTCGCGGGCGTCACGTTCACCAACGAGACCGCCAGCGGCTGGCAGCAGGCGACCTTCACCAGCCCGGTGGCGGTCACCGCCGGCACCACCTACGTCGCGTCGTACCACACCCCCTCGCGGTACGTCGTCACCTCCAGCTACTTCACCGCGCCCACCACGCGGGGCCCGCTGACCGCCCTGCAGGACGGCGTCGACGGCGGCAACGGCCTCTACCGCTACAGCGCCACCGCCGGGGTCTTCCCGAACCAGACCTTCAAGAGCGAGAACTACTGGGTCGACGTCGTCTTCGCCGACACCGACACCGTGAAGCCGACCGTGGTCGGCAGGACGCCGGCCCCCGGTGCGATGAGCGTGCCGCTCGGGACCACGGCCACGGCGGCATTCGACGAGCCCGTCGACCCGGGGAGCATCACCTTCGAGCTGCGCAGCCCCACGGGTGCGGTGGTCACGTCGACCACGACCTACAACGCCGGGACCCGCACCGCCACCCTGACTCCCTCCACCGCGCTAGCCCCGTCCACGACCTACACCGCCACCCTCGGCGGGGCCCGCGACCCCTCGGGCAACGTGATGAGCACCCTGACGTGGACGTTCACCACCGAGACGCCGGACAGCACGAAGCCCACCGCGACCGGGCGCACCCCGGCGCCGGGCGCAACCGGAGTGCCCGTGTCCAGCACGGTGACCGCGACGTTCAGCGAAGCCGTCCAGCAGTCCACGATCAGCCTCGAGCTCCGCACCCCGGCCAACGCCCTGGTCCCGGCGACGACCACCTACAACGCGACCACCCGCACCGTCACCCTCACGCCCACCTCGGCGCTGTCGCCGTCCACCACTTACACGGCCAACCTCTCCGGTGCCCGCGACGTGTCGGGCAACCTGATGGATCCCGTGAGCTGGACCTTCGCCACCGAGGCCGCCGACAGCTCCAAGCCGACCGTCACGGGGCGCAGCCCTGCCGTCGGTGCGACCGGCGTGCCCGTGAGCACCACCGCCACCGCCACCTTCAGCGAGACCGTCCAACAGGCCACGGTCACGTTCGAGCTGCGCACCCCGGCCAACGCCCTGGTCCCGGCGACGACCACCTACAACGCGACCACCCGCACGGTCACCCTGACGCCCAACGCGCCGCTGGCCCTCGGCACGACCTACACCGCGAACCTCACCGGGGCACGCGACACCGCGGGCAACCAGATGGACCCGGTGAGCTGGACGTTCACCACCACGGCCAGCACCAGCAACTGCCCGTGCAGCATCTGGCCGAGCAGCGCGGTCCCCGACCGGACCGACGCGGACACCAGCGCGGTCGAGCTGGGAGTGAGGTTCCGGGCCAGCACCAACGGCTTCATCACCGGCATCCGGTTCTACAAGCCGGCCGTCTCGACCGGCACCCACGTCGGCAGCCTGTGGACCAGCGCCGGCGTCAGGCTCGGCTCGGTCACCTTCACCAACGAGACCGCCAGCGGCTGGCAGCAGGCGACGTTCCCCTCACCCATCCAGGTGAGCGCCGACACGACGTACGTCGCGTCGTACTTCACGCCCTCGAGGTACGCCGCCAGCTCGGCCTACTTCGCGGCGGCGGCCACCACCCGGGGCCCGCTGACGGCGCTCCGCGACGGCACCGACGGCGGCAACGGCCTCTACCGCTACACCGGGACGCCGGGCGCCTTCCCGAACAGCACCTACGGCAGCGAGAACTACTGGGTCGACGTCGTCTTCGCGGAGACCGCCGTGGACGACCAGGCCCCGACCGTCAGCGCCCGGACCCCGGCCCCGGGCTCGGCCGGCGTGCCCGCGTCGGTCCGGCCCTCGGCGAGCTTCAGCGAGACCGTGACCCCCGCGTCCATCTCGATGGTGCTGCGCAACACGGCCACGTCCGCGGCCGTCGCGGCGACGACGGGCTACGACGCCGGCACCCAGACCGCCACCCTGACCCCGACCTCACCGCTGGCCTACTCCACGGGCTACACCGTGAGCCTCAGCGGCGCCCGGGACGCAGCCGGCAACACCATGGCGCCGGTGTCCTGGACGTTCGAGACCTCGGCGCCGCCTCCGCCCGGCATCGACGCCGGGCCGGGCGGGCCGATCGCCCTGGTCACGAGCGATGCCAACAGGTCGTCGTCCTACCTCGCGGAGATCGCCCGGGCCGAGGGCCTGAACGAGTTCGCCACTATCAAGAACACCGATCTCTCGGCGGCCTCGCTGGCGGCGTACTCCGTGGTGGTCCTCGGTGACGTGGCGATCACCGACGCCCACGTCACCGCCCTCACCGCGTGGGTCAACTCGGGCGGCAACCTCGTCCTGATGCGGCCCGACCCGCGGCTGCTCCCGCTCGCCGGCCTCACCGCCCAGGCCGGCACCGTGGCCAACGGCTACCTGCGGGTCGACGCCGCCACCGAGCCGGGGGCCGGGATCACCACCGAGACCATGCAGTTCCACGGCACCGCCAACCGCTATGCGCTGAGCGGCGCCACGTCGGTGGCCGAGCTCTTCACCACCGCCACGGCCGGGACCGGCCAGCCGGCCGTCGCCTGGCGGTCGGTCGGGTCGAGCGGCGGCCAGGTCGCGACGTTCGCCTACGACCTCGCCCAGTCGGTGATCTGGACCAGGCAGGGCAACCCCGCGTGGGCGGGCACGAACCGGGACACCCTCCTGCCCAACCGCTCCAACGACCAGTTCTTCGGCGGCGCCTCCACCGACTGGGTGAACCTCGCCAAGGTGGCCATCCCGCAGGCCGACGAGCAGCAGCGGCTCCTCGCCAACCTGGCCACCGTCATGGTCCGGGACCGCCTGCCCCTGCCGCGGTTCTGGTACTTCCCCTCGACCCACAAGGCGGTTTTGGTGGCGACGGGCGACGACCACGCCAACGGTGGGACCCAAGGACGGATGAGCACCTACAACGCCGCCAGCCCGGCCGGCTGCACGGTCTCCCGGTGGGAGTGCCCGCGCTTCTCCAGCTACGTCTTCCCCGGCTCGCCGCTGACCAACGGGCAGGCGTCGACCTTCACCTCGCAGGGCTTCGAGGTCGGCCTCCACCCGCAGAACGGCTGCACCAACTACACGTCGCTGGCGAACCTCCAGGACACCTACACGGCGCAGCTCGCCGAGTGGAAGGCGAAGTACACCGCCGTCCCCGCGCCGACCACCAGCAGGTACCACTGCATCGTGTGGAGTGACTGGGCCTCGCAGCCCAAGGCACAGCTCGCCGCCGGCATCCGGCTGGACACCAACTACTACTACTTCCCCGGCTCGTGGGTGGCCGACCGTCCCGGCTTCATGACCGGGTCGGGCATGCCGATGCGTTTCACGGACACCGACGGCTCCCTGATCGACGTCTTCCAGGCGGCGACCCAGATGACGGACGAGTCGGAGCAGAGCTACCCCTTCACCCCGGACACGCTGCTCGACCGGGCGCTGGGCCCGCTCGGCTACTACGGCGCGTTCACCGCCAACCTGCACACCGACAACGCGACGACGTTCGAGGACACCCAGGTGCTGGCCTCCGCGCAGGAGCGCGGGGTGCCCGTGATCACCGCCAAGCAGCTCCTGACGTGGGTCGACGGCCGCAACGCGTCGTCGTACTCCAACACGTCCTGGAGCGGGAGCACCCTCACCTTCACGGTCAACGTCGGCGCCGGTGCCAGCCAGCTCACCGGGATGGTGCCGACCACCGGCCCGGGCGGCCGGACCCTGACGACGCTGAGCCGCAGCGGCCTCGCGGTCCCCTACTCGCTGATGACCGTCAAGGGCCAGCAGTACGCCGTGTTCGCGGCGTCCTCGGGCGGGCACGTGGCCGAGTACGCCGACGGGGGCAGCGCCGCCATCGCCGGGGCCCGCACCACGGAGGTGTCGTCGGACACCGCGACCCTGGCCTGGCAGACCGACGCACCGGCCTCGAGCACGGTGCTCCTCGGCTCGACCCCGCAGAGCCTCTCCCCCAGCGCGACCGTCGCCGAGCTGACCGGCCGGCACCTGGTGTCACTGGACGGCCTGGCGGCCGGTCGGCGCTACCACTACCGCCTCCGGTCGACCGCCGCAGACGGCTCGGTCGCCGTCTGGCCCGCACCCGGCGCGGCGCCGGCCAGCTTCACCACCCGCGGCCCCGACTCACGAGCGCCGCGGATCGGCGACGTCCGGGCCTTCGCCCTGCCCGACGGGACGGCCCGGATTACCTGGACCACGGACGAGCCGGCGACCTCGGTCGTCAGGTTCGGCCGGTCGCGGCTGGGCACCCTGCGTCGCGACGACGAGCTGACGCGCCGCCACGAGGTGGTCCTGACCGGCCTGGCGGCCCGGCGCAGCTACGGCTTCCGGGTCGAGTCGCTCGACGCGGACGGCAACACCCGCAGGGCCGCCGTACGCCGCCTGCGAGCTGCCGGGGCGGGCGTGGCGGTCCAGACGCTCGAGGAGTTCCGCACCGGAACCATGTCCCCGGGCCTGACGCTCGACCCGAGGGGGTTCGGCTCCCTGACCCTGGCCGGTCGCGGGCGCGCGTCGTACACCTCGACCGTCGTCGACGCCCATCAGAAGGTCGACTGGCGCCGGGCCGTCCTGCGCGGCAGGTTGCCCGCCGGCACCCGGGCGACGGTGACCATCCGCACCGGGAGCACCTCCACGCCCGGCGCCTCCTGGTCCACGTGGAGCAGCCCGCGCGACCACGGCGACCGGCTGAAGCAGTCCGGTCGC
This sequence comes from Nocardioides sp. LHG3406-4, assembly GCF_049897745.1. Lineage (NCBI taxonomy): Bacteria > Bacillati > Actinomycetota > Actinomycetes > Propionibacteriales > Nocardioidaceae > Nocardioides > Nocardioides sp. LHG3406-4. Next base: position 372,071 of record NZ_JAFCWV010000002.1, on the reverse strand, counting down.
TATCTCCAGTACCGCATCGCGCTCGTCGCGACCGGGTCGGCGGTGCCCTCCGTGGCCGCGGTCGGGTTCACCCACTCCGGCCGGTCGACGGAGGTCACCGAGCACGACCGCTGAGGTCGGCGTGCCCGGGCGACCTTTACCCCACCTCGGGGATGCCTTTCATCTGCCGCCGTGTGCACGGTGAATTCCCCGTGCTCCTCCCTGAGGTGGTCTCCATGTCTCTACCAACACGGCTCCTCCCAACACCCCGGCGGCGCGCAGCCGTCGTCCTCGCCACGGCCCTCACGGTCGTCTCGACCCTCTTGCTCGCCCCCGCTCCCGCGATAGCCGGCGGGTCGCACGGCCACGGGTCCCACGGACCCGATGGTCCGCCCTGGACCGTCGTGGCCAGCGGTCTCGACAACCCACGCCAGATCTCGATCGACGAGAGCTACTCCCAGCACTACGGACGCCGCCACGGCGGCGACCACGGTCGCGGCCACGGCTACGGCCACAAGCCCGTGCTGTACGTCGCCGAGGCCGGTCGCGGTGGCGACGGCGCCTGCGTCGAGGGTCCCGAGGGCCCCGCCTGCTTCGGTCTGTCCGGTGCCGTGACCCGCGTCCGGCACGGCCACCAGGCCCGCGTGGTCAGCGGGCTCCCGTCCCTGGCCGCGGCCGACGGCTCGCAGGCCATCGGCCCGGCCGATGTCGCGGTGCACGGCTCCTGGTACGCCGTGACGGTGGGCCTGGGCAACGACCCGGCGGTCCGCCTCGACATCCCCGGGGGCGAGCGGCTGGGCACCCTGCTGGCCGGCCGCTTCGGCGGCGGCCAGATCGAGGTGGCCGACCTCGCCCAGTCGGAGGCCGACGAGGACCCCGACGGCGCCGGTCCCGACAGCAACCCGACCGGGCTGTTGACGACGCACCGCGGCTTCGTGGTGACCGACTCCGGTGCCAACGCGCTCCAAGCGGTCAGCTGGCACGGCGACGTCTCGACGCTCGCCACCTTCCCCGAGCGCCTGGTCCCGCCGCCCCCGTTCCTGCCGCCGGGCGACATCCCGATGCAGAGCGTGCCGACGTCGGTCGTCCGCGGCCCGGACGGTGCGTGGTACGTCAGTGAGCTCACCGGGTTCCCGTTCCCCGCAGACGGCGCACGCATCTATCGCGTCGTCCCGGGCCAGGCACCCACGGTCTACGCCACCGGGCTCACCAACGTCACCGACCTCGCCTGGCACGGCCGCAAGCTCTACGCGGTGCAGATCGCCGGTGACGCCGGACTGCTGGCGGCGGAGGGCCTCCCGATGGGCTCGTTGGTGCGCGTCGACCGTGACGGCTCGCACAAGACGGTCGCCGAGGACCTCCCCGCGCCGTACGGCGTGGCGATCGACGACGGCAACGCCTACGTCACCACGTGCAGCGTGTGCGCGGGCGAGGGTGGAGTGGTCAGGATCCCCCTCTGGTGACCCCCCACAGTCACCCGGCAGTGACCCTGTAGTGAGGGAGGCGCTGGGCCCGTCAGCCGAGCTGGTCGAGCAGCCAGGACGGGCCCAGCGCCATCGCACCCAGTCCCTGCACGCGGGCCTGGAGGAAGCGGTCGGCGGTCACCACGGTGACCTGCTCGCCCGACTCCCTGGCCCCCCGTGCCGACCGCTCGATCTCGCTGTCGCCGTCGCGAGGCGCGTGCACGACGCGCACATGACCGTCACGGCCCGCAGGCACCCCGCCCTTCGCGGCACCCTCCAGCACCAGCACCACCTCGTCGAAGGGCAGGTCGGCGACGAGCAGCTGTTCGTGCAGCCGACGCGCCGCTCCGCCGCGGTCCTTCCACCAGCCGTCGGGACGCGAGCCGACGACGTTCGCCCCGTCGACCACCAGCACGGTCACCGCGGTCCGCGCCCTACTTGAGGAACTTGGAGAAGTCCTTGGGCAGGTTCAGCGCAGCCGCAGCCTGCTCGTAGTCGACCCCCGCGGCATCGGGGTCGCCGAACGGGTTGGCCGGCGCTGCCGCCGGCTTCTCGGAGGCCGCCTTCGCCTGCTGGGCCGCCTTGGCGGGGTTGCCCGACACCCGGCGCCCCTTGGCAGGCTTCGGCTTGCCCTTCTGACGCTTGCCGGCACCGCCACCCATGGCGGGCATCCCCGGCATGCCGGGCATCCCGCCGCCGCGGGCCATCTGCTGCATCATCTTGCGGGCCTCGAAGAAGCGGTTGACCATCTGGTTGATGTCGGACACCTGGACGCCCGAGCCTCGGGCGATCCGGGCGCGGCGGGAGCCGTCGATCATCTTGGGATTGGCCCGCTCAGCCGGCGTCATCGACAAGATCATCGCCTGGATGCGGTCGATCTCGCGTTCGTCGAAGTTGTCGAGCTGCTCGCGGAACTGGCCCATCCCGGGCAGCATCCCCATGATCTTCGACATCGAGCCGAGCTTGCGCATCTGCTGCATCTGCGCGAGGAAGTCGTCGAGGGTGAAGTCGCCGCCGCCGAGCAGCTTCTCGGCCGCCCTCGACGACTCCTCCTGGTCGAACGTCTTCTCGGCCTGCTCGATCAGGGTGAGCATGTCGCCCATGTCGAGGATGCGCGAGGCCATCCGGTCGGGGTGGAAGAGGTCGAAGTCGGTCATCTTCTCGCCCGCGGAGGCGAACATGACCGGCTTGCCGGTGATCGACGCGATCGACAGGGCAGCACCACCGCGGGCGTCGCCGTCGAGCTTGGTGAGCACGACCCCGTCGTACCCGACGCCCTCGAGGAACGCCTGCGCGGTGCTCACGGCGTCCTGGCCGATCATCGCGTCGACGACGAAGAGCACCTCGTCGGGCTCGACCGCGTCGCGGATGTCGGAGGCCTGCTGCATGAGCTCGGCATCGACGCCGAGGCGGCCGGCCGTGTCGACGATGACGACGTCGTGCAGCTTGCGTGCGGCCTCCTCGAGGGAGGCCTTGGCCACGGCGACCGGGTCGCCGACGCCGTTGCCGGCCTCGGGTGCGAACACCGGCACACCGACCCGTTCGCCGTTGACCTGGAGCTGGTTGACGGCGTTGGGCCGCTGGAGGTCGGCCGCGACGAGCATCGGGGTCTTGCCCTGCTCCTTGAGCCACAGCGCGAGCTTGGCCGCGAGGGTGGTCTTGCCGGCACCCTGGAGGCCCGCGAGCATGATGACGGTGGGGCCGCTCTTGGCGTAGCGCAGCCGGCGCGTCTCGCCGCCGAGGATGCTGACGAGCTCCTCGTTGACGATCTTGATGATCTGCTGGGCGGGGTTCAGCGCTCCGCTGACCTCCTCGCCTCGCGCCCGCTCCTTGACGGCGCCCACGAACTCCTTGACCACGGGCAGGGCCACGTCGGCCTCGAGGAGGGCGATGCGGATCTCACGCGCGGTCGCGTCGATGTCGGCGTCGGAGAGCCGCCCCTTGCCGCGGAGGTTCTTGAAGGTGTCGGCAAGCCGGTCGGAGAGTGTCGCGAACAAGATGGTCCTTCACTAGGTCTCGGGTCTCCCAGCCTAACCGTGCCCCGGCGACACACGAATCCGTGGATCACCGGTCCGGGGGTCGCGGCGGGGGCGTCAGCGCCGCCCGGAGGGCGTGCGCGGCGGCAGCGGCACGGTCGTCGGCGAGCGGCCCGGCGTCCTGCTCCTGCACGTAGAACACGTCGACGGCCTGAGGGCCGACCGTGTCGATGTGGGCCGACGACACGGTGACGCCGAGCTCAGCAAGCGTGGCGCACACCAGGTAGAGCACGCCGGGCCGGTCGGCCGCGCGGACCTCGATCACCGTGGCCACGGTCGAGGCATCGGTGCGTACGGCGACCGTTGGCGCCAAGGCGGTGCCGTCCCGTGCCTGCTCGGCCGGGCGCAGCCGCTGGGCGGGGTCGATGCGGCCCGCCACGATCGAGTCGAGGCGCTGCCGCAGCACGGCGGGCTCGACGGCGGTGTCGGTGACGTCCCACTCGGTGACCGCGACGTCGCCCTGCGTCCAGGCCCGCGCGCCCCGGACCGACGCGCGCTGGAGCGCCAGCATCGCCGCGACGTCGGCCAGGAGGCCGACCCGGTCGAGCGCGATGACGCGCACGCGCACCCCGTCGTCGGCCTCGAGCACGTCGATGGACGTCGCGCCGCGGCGTACGCCGTCGGGCACGTCCACGACGTCCTGGACCACGCCGGTCGGCGGCTGCCCCGACTCCAGGACGCCGATGGCGTGCGCTCCGAGCCGGTGCACGAGCCCGGCGCGCCACGACGACCACGCCTTCGCCGAGGTCGCCCGGGCATCGGCCTCGGTCAGGGCCAGCAGCAGCGACATCGCCTCGGGCGAGGCGATCCGGGACGTCAGCTGGGCGATGGTCGCCGGGTCGTCGGGGTCGCGAGTGGTGGCGACGCCGGACAGCAGCAGGTGCCGGCGCACCAGGGTGCCCACCAGATCGACCGCCGCGGCGTCGAACCCCATCCGCGTCGCCACCGCGCGGGCGATCGGCTCGCCGGCCACGGCATGCTCGGTCAGCTCGCCCTTGCCGATGTCGTGGAGCAGTGCGGCCACCAGGAGCACGTCCGGCCTCGACACGCTGCGGATCAGGGCCGACGCCTCGATGCACGTCTCCACGACGTGCCGGTCGACGGTGAACCGGTGGATGGCCGACGCGTGCGGCAGCAGCCTGATCCGCTGCCACTCGGGCAGCACCCGGTCGACCGCACCGGTCTCCTCCAGGGTCTCCCACACGCCGAGCAGGCCCCGGCCCGATGCCAGCAGGCGCACGAGCAGGTCCCGCGCCTCGGCCGACCACGGCTCGGGCACCGGCGGGGACTCACGCACCAGTCGCGCCGCCGTAGCCGGGGAGAGTACGACGTCCCGCTCCGCTGCCTCGGCCGCAGCACGGAGCAGCAGCAGCGCGTCGTCGGCCGGCGCGACCCTGCCGTCGAGCACCACCTCGCCCGAGGAGAGGGCCACGCCGGGGGCCACCGTCCGGAGGTCCGGTCGCCGGGCGCCCCGCACCGACACCGGCCTGGCGAGCACGCCGTCGATGCGGCGCCACGTCAGCCGGTGGATGTGCGCGATCCGCCGGCCGGTCTCGCGCAGTGCGACCTGGGCCGCCGCCTCGCCCTCGAGGCCCAGCCGGGCGGCCAGCTCGGCCCACGCCTCCGGACCGACGCGGTCGGCCCCGCGGCCGGCGATCTCGTGCAGGTGGTCGCGCAGGTCCAGCAGGTCCTGCCGCGCATGCTCGAGAGCCACGTGCGGCACGTCCACCAGCCAGGTGGCCACGAGCGCCCGCACCACGGTGGCGTCGCGCAGCCCGCCCGCGGCCTCCTTGATGTCGGGCACCGACTCGTGCGCCACCTCCCCGACGAGCTCGTGACGCTGCCGGACGATCCGGTGCAGCGCGGGCAGCCGGGACCGCGCGTCGCGTCGCCACGCGGCGAGCATCGTCGTACGCAGGCGCAGGGTGAGGTTCGGGTCCCCAGCCAGGTGTCGCGCGTCGAGCAGGCCGAGCGCGACCTTCACGTCGCGGGCGGCCGCATCGAGCATCTCCTGCTCGGTGCGCACCGCGTGGTCGAGCCGCGCGCCGGAGTCCCAGAGCGGGTACCAGACATCTCCAGCGCCCTCCCCCGGGTCGACCGCACCGGCGTGGACGAGCACCACGTCCAGGTCGGAGTACGGCGCCAGCTCGCCGCGGCCGTAGCCACCCACCGCCACCAGGGCCACCCCGGCGGCGGGCAGCTCGGCCTTCTCGTAGGCGGCCCGGCACAGGGTGTCGGCCTCGGTGGTGCGCCGGGCCCGGTCGGTTGCGGTCATGGCAGCGGGCTCCTCCCGGAGCGGCGGGCCACCGCAGGCAGCAGGTCGACAGGCTGCCTGCGGTGACCCTCCGGCTAGATGGCGGCCTGGTCTGTGTCCCCGGTGCGCACGCGGACCACCGTCTCGACCGGGCTCACCCAGACCTTTCCGTCGCCGATCCGACCCGTCTGGGCGGACTTGACGACGATGCCCAGGATGTCGTCGGCGTCGGCGTCGTCGGCCACGATCTCGATCCGGATCTTCGGCACCAGCGCGATGTCGTACTCCGCGCCCCGGTAGACCTCGGTGTGGCCCTTCTGCCGGCCGTAGCCGCTCACCTCCGACACGGTCATGCCGGTGACGCCGAAGGTCTCGAGGGCCTCCCGGACATCCTCCCACTTGTGCGGCTTGATGACCGCGGTGATCAGCTTCATGCGTTCGCACCTTCCTTGCTGCTCGGGCTGGTCGGGCTGGCGGGCCTGGCCGACGTGGCCAGGTGGCCCGAGGTGAGCCCGAGGCTGCCGCCCCCGCTGCTGGTGAAGTCGTAGCCCGACTCGGCGTGCTCGGCGGCGTCGATGCCCTCGACCTCGAGCTCCTCGTCGATCCGGAAGCCGATGGTCCGAGAGATCGCGACCCCGATGATCGTCGTCGCGACGAACGAGAAGGCCAGGACGGCGCCCGCCCCCACCACCTGGCGCCAGAGCTGGTCCACGCCGCCGCCGTAGAACAGGCCGTCGACCGCGGCGGGCGCGCTGGCCGTGGCGAAGAGCCCGATGCCGATCGTTCCCCACAGGCCGCCGACCAGGTGCACGCCCACGACGTCGAGCGAGTCGTCGTACCCGAGCCTGTACTTGAGTCCGACAGCCAGGGCGCACAGGGCACCCGCGACCAGTCCGAGCGCGAGCGACCCCACGGGATTGAGGGCCGCGGCCGCCGGCGTGATGGCGACCAGGCCCGCCACGATCCCGGACGCCGCGCCGAGCGAGGTGGGCCTGCCGTCGCGGATCTGCTCCACGACCAGCCAGCCGATCATGGCCGCGGCCGTCGCCGACAGGGTGTTGACCCAGGCCACGGCGGCGAACACGTTGGCGCCCACCGCCGAGCCGGCGTTGAAGCCGAACCAGCCGAACCAGAGCAGGCCGGCACCGATCATCACGAGCGGCAGGTTGTGCGGCCGCATGGCCTCCTTGCCGAAGCCCTTGCGCCTGCCCAGGACCAGGGCGAGCGCGAGGCCCGCGGCGCCGGCGTTGATGTGGACGGCGGTGCCACCGGCGAAGTCGAGCGCCTTGAGGTTGTTGGCGATCCAGCCGCCCGAGAAGTCGACGCCGGTGACGCCGTCGAAGGCGAAGACCCAGTGCGCAACCGGGAAGTACACGACCGTCGCCCACACCGCGGCGAAGAGCAGCCACGGCACGAACCGAGCCCGGTCGGCGATCGCGCCGGAGATCAGGGCGACCGTGATGATCGCGAAGACGGCCTGGAACCCGACGAACGCCAGGCTCGGCACCGTGAAGACCAGCGCCCCGGGATCCATCAGGCCCTTGAGGCCTATGAAGTCGGCCGGGTTGCCCACGAGTCCGCCGGCCACGTCGTCGCCGAAGGCCATCGAGTAGCCGTAGAGGACCCACAGCACCGTCACGACCGCGAGCGCCGAGAAGCTCATCATCATCATGTTCAGGACGCTCTTGGAGCGGACCATCCCGCCGTAGAACAGGGCCAGGCCGGGAGTCATCAGCAGCACGAGTGCCGCCGACGTGAGCACCCAGGCGGTGTCGCCAGTATCCATGTGTCTCAACCTCGTGATCGTTCGCACGGAGGGCACGACTCCCCCGGCGACCACGCTGTCACCGGCCGGCTTCGTCCCAGTGGCACGACTGTGCGGGCCCGAGGTTTCGGCGTACGGCGCCCCGTGTTGCGCCCAGGCAACGAGTACGGCGCCGATGTTTCGGGCAGGTGAACAGGAGCGGGCCCTCGTGGGGACCGGCCCCGTGGCCGCCCCACGGGGCGGCCCGAGGGCACCGCCCCGTGGCCGGTCGTGAACTAGGGTGCGGTGGTGGACCGACCCGGTGAAGGAGCCCCCGCACGATGAGGATCATCGGCACCTTGATGGTGCGTGACGAGGTCGACATCGTGGCGGCGATGGTCGAGCACCACCTCGCCCAGGGTCTCGACAAGCTGATCGTCACCGACAACCGCAGCTTCGACGGCACCACCGAGGTGCTCGAGGCCTACGCCGAGACCGGGCTGATCGAGCTCCACCACGACCCCGAGCACCGCAAGCAGCAGCGCGACGTGGTCACCCGGATGGCCCGGCGCGCCCGCACCCACTACCGCGCCGACTGGGTGCTGAACCTCGACGCGGACGAGTTCCTCATCCCCGTCGACAAGCGGCTCACGGTGCGCCAGGCCCTCGAGGCCACCCCGCTGCACCTCAACGCCTTCACCGTGCCGGTCTTCAACCTCATCGGCCCCGCCGGCTGGGCCGGCAGCGGCATCGGCCGGCTCTGCTGGCGCGACCTGCGCACCGACGCGCAGCTGAGGGCCATCGGCATCCACGCGCAGCCCACGCCCAACGCCGTCCACCGTGGCGAGTCCGACATCGTCGTGCAGCAGGGCAACCACGTCACCTCGATGCCGAGCAACGGCCAGCCGCCGCCCGAGGTCTCCATGGAGGTGCTCCACCTGCCGTGGCGCTCGTGGACCCAGTTCGAGCGCAAGGTCGTCAACGCCGGCCGCGGCTACGAGGCCTCCCCCGACCTCAAGCCCAGCCGCAACCACCACGGCATGGCCGACTACCGCCGCTACAAGGAGGGCACGCTCGAGCAGTCCTACATCGCGCGCAGCCCGCTGCCCGACGACCTCCGGGTCGGCGAGGCCAACGGCTGGTACGTCCGGGACCCGTGGCTGCACGAGCACATGGAGGAGCTGATGGGCTCGGCCCTGCGGCCGGACCTGCTCCGCGCCGTGCTCGACACCGAGCACCTCGTCGACCCGCCGCCGGAGCTGGCCGACACCCCGCTGCGCCGCCACCTCGACCTCGACCGACGGGCCCGCATCGTCGACACCGACAGCGCGACCGCCTGACCGGGCGGCGTACGCCGCTCAGCGGTCGAAGCCGCGCTCCCTGCGAGCCTCGAGCGCGATCTCGATCAGCCGCTGCGCGCGCGCCCGGAACGAGTGCTCGCGGTGGATCTGTGCGGCCACCGCCCGACGCTCGTCGTCGCTGCCGAAGATCTCGTCCAGGTCGGGCGTGGAGCTCATCGTGATCAGGTCGGCCGAGGAGTGCATGACCTGCACAGATCGGCCGAAGGTCGTGCCCAGCCCGACCACGTCGTCGGTGATGACCCGGGCGCCGCTCGCGGCGGCGTCGAAGAGCCGGTTGGAGAGGAAGCCCTCCAGCCGCATGTCTTCCCAGTGGTCGTTCAACACCACCCCGGCGGAGCGGTAGGCGGCACCCAGCTGGGCGTTGGGCAGGTAGGCGTCCTTCACGACCCGGCCGGTGACGAACTGCCGCCACTGGCTGCCGTAGATGGAGATCGGCAGCCCCGACTCGACGGCGGCCTTCACGATCGGTCGGAACTGCTTGCGTGAGCCACCGACGAAGAGCACCGGGTGGCCGGTGTCGGGCACGGCCAGGTCTGGGTGGAAGAGCGTGTGGTCGGTCGCCTGCAGCATCGGCTCGACCCGGATGCCCCAATCGCGGGAGCGGCGGGCAGCCCACGCCTCGCTCGCCGCCAGCAGCCGGTCGTAGGTCACCGCCTCCCCCGTGGAGAGCATCTCCGGGTGGGAGATGACCCAGCCGATCGTCACGTGCTCGTAGGACGGCCGGTAGGGCGCGAGACCGCGCAGCACGAGCGAGACGTCGTCGAACCGCCCGGTGTAGCGCTCGTGCTCGGGCCGGTGGTCGATGACGACCTCCTGCCCGGCGTCGCGCAGCGCGGAGGCCATCGCCCGGGCGAAGTGCGTGTCGCCCCAGCGCTCGGCGTCGGGCCCGAACGGTGCGGGGTTCTTGATCGCCCAGCGCAGCCGGGGAGGCGACTCGTCGACGCGCAGCCAGGTGTCGCGGATCAGCACCGGCTCGGGCACGCCGAGTCGGCGTTGGCTGCGGTGCCGGAACGACACCGCGTGGTCGACCACCCGGAAGCCCCGGGTCGCCCACAGCGCGGCGTCGTCGCGCGGCGCGTTGCTCCCCCAGCGCTGGAGGTAGAGCTCGCGGTTGGTGTCGTAGGCGTCGTACCGGCCGGGAGTCTGCGACTCGTGGTGCGTCACCCGCGACTCGGGGAGCACGACGAAGCGGGCCTGCCCCTGCGTCTCGAGACGCTGCGCCGTGAGCCGCAGGCACAGGTCGACGTCCTCCATGCCGTTGCGGAAGACCGGGTCGAAGCCGCGCAGGGCGACGACGTCGGCACGCCTCATCGCGAGCGCCGCCCCGGTGAGCGCGGAGAAGGAGAGGTCCTCGATGCCGAGGGCGTCCTCGATCGGGAAGCCCTGGAGGAACGCGTGCGGCACCCCGCCCGTGGTCGGGAACGCGATGCCGGCCGACTGGATCACGCCCGTCGGGTAGAGCAGCAGCGACTGGGCGCCGAGCACGTCGTCATCGGCGAGCGCGGCCACGAGCGGCTCGAGCCAGCCCCGGTCGACCGTCGTGTCGTTGTTGAGGAACACGACGTACTCACCGCGGGCGTGCGGCAGCGCGAGGTTGTTGCCGAGAGCGAAGCCGTGGTTGACGGCGTTGTGGATCACCCGGACCCGGTCGAAGCGCCACGCCAGCGAGTCGAGGATCACCGAGGTCTCGCCGTCGCAGCCGTTGTCGACCACCAGGCACTCGACCGGGACCTCGCCGGCGTCTGCCGCGGCGACGACGCTCTCGACGGCGGCGACGGTCATCGTCCAGTCGGCGTAGGTCGGGATGATCACCGACACCAGGCCGGGCGTGGTCTCGGCGACCGCGAGGGAGTCCCAGTCGATGAGCGACCGGTTGAGCACGACGTCGGGCCACGAGCCGACGGCGGAGTCGTCGAAGGCCGGCCGGTCGCCCGCCGGCCGGTGCTTCGCCTCCGCCGTCCAGGCCACGTGGCGGGTCACGCCGAGCGCCATGATCGCCCGCACCCCGCTGACACGGGCGATCCGCGACACGAGGTCGAAGGCCCAGGCACCTCGCAACGACTCGTCGAAGCCACCGAGCTCGAGCACCGTGGCCCGGTCGACCAGCAGCCGCGCCACGTCGACGGTGCCGCGGTCACGGACCTGCTCGCGGGGCAAGCCGTTGCCCACCAGCCCGGAGGAGCCGTCGCGACGTACCCGACGCATCACGTCGGCGACCGCGAGCCCGCGCTCGGTCTGCGCCACGGCGAGGGCGAGCCGCAGCCGGTCCTTCTCCCAGGTGTCGCCCGCCGACAGGAAGGTCAGCCACACGCCCGTGGCGGCAGCCACCGCCCGGTTGAGGTCGGCCGGCACCGGGCCCGGCGCCGGCACGATCTCCCACGAGTCCGCCGGGAGCTCGGCGGCGAGCAGCTCGGCCAGCCCGGGCTGCGTCCCGTCGTCGAGCACGAGGGCGTGCCACGACGTGAGCCGCTGGCCCCTGAGGCTGCGCAGCGAGGTCACGAGGTGGCCGGGGTGCGTGCCGGGGGTGATGACCACCGACACGAGGGCGTGGTCGCCGGCCACGGCGATCTCGACGTTGTCGTACGGCGCGACCTCGGCGGCTCCCCGCCGCAGCTCGGCGCGCGAGACGGCGCCGCGCACGATGCCGGCCCGGCGCAGGTCCCACTCCGCGCGGCGTGCCGAGAGCCAGTCGAGCAGGCTCGGGGTGAACTCACCGGAATGACCGACGAGCCAGTGGTTGGCCGGGATGCCTGCGGCCGCGCCCACCTCCTGGTAGTGACCGATCGGACCGTGCGGGTGGGTGGCCGCGCCGGGGTTGCGTCGGCGGTAGCGTCGGGTGTCGAAGAGGGGGTGGGTCGGCGTGCGGAACGCCTTGCGCCGCAGGTAGACGAGGAAGACGTCGCGCTGCCCGAGGTCTGCGCGGTAGTTGCGCGCGAAGAACTCGCGGTCGAAGAGCGGGTGCGGTGACGGCCGCTTGCCGACGGGCGTCCGCAGGTAGTGGCGGACCAGCTCGCGACGGGTGCCCTCGACGCCGGCCTGCCGGGAGTAGTAGGCCTCGTCGAACAACGGCGACTGCATGAGCCGGGTGGCGTCCGGGCCCAGCCGCGCCGGCGACTCAGGCAGGTTCGGGCGACCGTCGAGCACCCGGCCGACCGCGCGCCGCAGGCGCGCGATGCCGGGGGTGTCTCCCGACTGGTCCTCCTGCGAGTCCACTGCCCTGCCTTCCGGATCCTGGTGCTGCGTCGTCGGCGACGTACTCAGCCCAGCAGTGCGTCGACGAACGCGCCGGAGTCGAAGGGTGCCAGGTCGTCCGGCCCCTCGCCGAGGCCGACGAGCTTGACGGGGACGCCGAGCTCTCGCTGGACGGCGACGACGATACCGCCCTTCGCGGAGCCGTCCAGCTTCGTCAGGACGATGCCGGTGACGTCGACGACCTCGGAGAACACCCGGGCCTGGATCATGCCGTTCTGCCCGGTCGTGGCGTCGAGCACGAGCAGCACCTCGGTGACCGGTGCCTGCTTCTCGATGACCCGCTTGACCTTGCCGAGCTCGTCCATCAGGCCCGCCTTGTTCTGCAGCCGGCCGGCAGTGTCGACGATCACCGTGTCCACGCCCTGCTCGACGCCCTGCTTGACCGCCTCGAAGGCCACACTGGCGGGGTCGGTGCCCTCAGGGCCGCGCACCACCTCGACGCCGACCCGCTCGCCCCAGGTCGCGAGCTGCTCGACCGCGGCGGCGCGGAAGGTGTCTGCGGCGCCGAGAGTGACGGTGCGGTCCTCGGCCACCAGGATCCTGGCGATCTTGCCGACCGTCGTCGTCTTGCCGGCGCCGTTGACCCCCACCACGAGCACCACGCCGGGCTTGCCGTCGGCGCCGCTGACCTGGAGCCGGCGGTCCATGCCCGGGTCGACGAGGGCCAGCAGCTCCTCGCGGAGCACGGCGCGGGCGTCGGGCGCGCTCCCGCCCTCGACGCGCAGCCGCGTGCGGAGCCGCTCGACCAGCTGCTGGGTCGGGGTCACCCCGATGTCGGCCGTGAGCAGGGTGTCCTCGATGGACTCCCAGGTGTCCTCGTCGAGCTTGTCGCGGGCGAGCAGGGCCAGCAAGCCCCTACCGAGAGTGCCCTGCGAGCGGGAGAGCCGCTCGCGCAGCCGCACAAGTCGTGACGCCGTACCCTCCGGCCTCTCGAGCGTGGGGGCCGTGGCGACCGGCGCGACAGCCTCGCCGGGCGTCTCGACGTCGGCCTCGGTCGGCGGCGGCGCGACGACGTCGGTGCCCCTCGCCGGTGGCGCGGTCTTGCGGCGCCGCCCGGAAGTCAGCAGGCCGACGACAGTCAGCAGTCCGACGACCGCGATGCCGATGATCAGGAACAGCCAGTCACCCATGCGGCAATCCAATCAGACGCGTGTCTCCCAGCGGGCGCCGCGCACCCGCACGGGTGTCAGACGTGGTGCCGGTCGTGGTGCTGGTCCTCGTCGAGGGTCGGCAGTCTCTCGACGCCCTTCCTCATCGCGTCGCCCAGCCACGGCGCACCGGGGATCTCCTCGCCTCGGTGCGGGAAGGCGACATAGGCGACCACGGCGACCGAGACCGCCAGGGCGAGCAGCATGATGAGGATGATGGCGGTCACGGTCGGTCAGCTCCCGAGCGGTCGGCGTCTACGTCTTCTCCAAGAGTGGCACAGCCGGCGTCCCGGATGCCCTCCCCCGGCGCGTCGCGGCGTGTGACAGGCGACTCGTCAGGGGCGCAGGAGCGGCGTGACCGCGGCACGGATCACGTCGGGCAGCGGGACGACCGGGCGGTGACCGCCGCCCAGGCCGTTGTCGACGTACACGTGCACGAAGCGGCCCTCGGCGGCCGCCTCGTCGCCGTCTCCCTGGAAGAGGCCGATGCGATAGACGACCGAGGACGTGCCGACCTTGTCGACGACCATGCCGGTCTCGATCGGGTGGGGGAACCCGAGCTCGCGGAAGTAGCGGCACGACGTCTCGGCGACCACGCCGATCTGCCGCAGCAGCCGCACGTCGGTGCCGGTGGCCTCGTAGAGGTGGGCGTTGACGGCCGTGTCGAACAGCTCGTAGTAGGTCGCGTTGTTGAGGTGACCGTAGGCGTCGTCGTCGCGCCAGCGGGTCGTGACGGTGCGCCAGGCGACGTAGTCGGCTCGGGTCGGACGGGGCGGCTGCTCCGCCATCACGCTTGGTCTCGACACGCCGGTCACGACCTCGCAGGCTCGGTCGTGCGGCTCGCTCGACCTCGTCCGGACCGGGCCCGCTCCGCGGCCCCGCCGTCTTGATCCGCGTCGCGCAGGCGCTGGCTGATGACCGCCGAGACGCCGTCGCCGCGCATGGTGACGCCGTAGAGAGCGTCACCGACCTCCATCGTGCGCTTCTGGTGGGTGATGACCAGCAGCTGGGAGCTCTCGCGGAGCTCCTCGTAGATCTCGAGCAGCCTCCCGAGGTTGGTGTCGTCGAGGGCCGCCTCCACCTCGTCGAGGATGTAGAACGGCGACGGCCGGGCCTTGAACAGCGCCACGAGGAACGCCACGGCGACCAGGGAGCGCTCGCCGCCCGAGAGCAGCGACAGTCGCTTGACCCTCTTGCCGGCCGGGCGGGCCTCCACCTCGATGCCGGTGTTGAGCATGTCGCTGGGATCGGTCAGCACCAGCCGGCCCTCGCCGCCGGGGAAGAGCCGGGTGAACGTCGACTCGAAGGCGCGCTCCACGTCGGCGTACGCCTCGGTGAAGACCTGCTCGACGCGGTGGTCGACCTCGCGGACGATGTCGAGGAGGTCCTTGCGAGTCTGCTTGAGGTCCTCGAGCTGCTCGGTCAGGAACTTGTGCCGCTCCTCCATCGCGGAGTACTCCTCGAGGGCGAGCGGGTTGACCCGGCCCAGCATCGCCAGCGCCCGCTCCGCGGAGCGGAGCCGCTTCTGCTGCTCCTCGCGCACGAACGGCACCGGGTCGGGCGTCTCCTCCCCCTCGGCCACCTCGCCGAAGTAGGGCACGAGGGTCTCCGGGCCGTAGTCGGCGACCAGGCCGTCGGGGTCCATGCCGAGCTCCTCGAGCGCGCGCTCCTCGAGCTGCTCGATGCGCATCTTCTGCTGGGTGCGCGCCATCTCGTCGCGGTGGACCGAGTTGACCAGCTCGTCGTGCTCGCGGCCCAGGTCACGCAGGCGCCCGCGCACGGCCAGCAGCTCCTGCTCGCGGCCGTGCCGGGCCCGCTCGATGTCTCCTCGCGCCTCGGAGGCCAGCGTGATCGACCGCTCCAGCTTGCCGAGTACGACGGCCACGGCGGCGCCCACCGACTCGGCCGCACGGCCCTCGCGGATGATCCGCTCGCGCCGCTCGCGCGCCTTCGCCCGCGACTCGCGCTCGGCCCGGGCGGAGCGCACCAGCGCGTCCGCGCGACCGTGCAGGGCCCGGGCCCGCTCCTCCGCGGTGCGGAGCCCGAGCCGGGCGTCCATCTCGCCCTGGCGGGCGGCCCGGGCGGACTCGACGAGGCGCTCGCGGTCGGCGACGTCGGGCTCCTCGTCGGTGGCGTCCTCGGCGGCGGCCAGCCTGCGCTCGAGCTCGGCCAGCCCGGCAAGGTCCTTCTCGCGGGCCTCCTGCGCGGTGGCGATGGCGCGCTCGAGTCGCTCGGCCTCGCCGCGGGCCGCGCGAGCCAGCGAGCCGTACTGACCCAGCTCCTCGGCCACGGCGGCGAGCGTCGCGTCGGACTCGTGCAGCTTGGCCAGGGCGACGTCGGTGCGCTTGAGGGCCTCGAGCCGCTCGGACTCGAGACGCGAGATGTCGAAGCCCAGCCGCTCGGCCGAGGCGGTCGCCTCGAGCAGCTGCGACGACGCCTCGTCGAGGGCCGCCTGGATCTCGATCAGGCTGGGCTGGCTGGACGAGCCGCCGGAGGCGAAGTGGGCACCGATCAGGTCGCCCTGGCGGGTCACGGCGGTGACGTCGGGCAGGTCGGCCACCAGCGCCCGCGCGGCGTCGAGGTCGTCGACCACGGCGACCTTGAACAGCAGCCGGGACAGCGCCCCCTCGAGCGAGGTCGGGCCCTCGATGACCTCGACGGCGTACGTCGCGCCGGCAGGCAGCGCGGGCCACGACCGGTCGTCGGCGGGAGCGCCCCCGAGCAGCATCCCCGCCCGGCCGAGGTCGTCGTCCTTGAGGTGGCCGATGGCGGCCACGGCCGAGTCGGCGTCCGTGACCGCGACCGCGTCGGCGGCCGAGCCGAGCGCCCCGGCAACGGCCGCCTCGTAGCCCGAGCGCACCGACAGCAGCGCCGCGACCGAGCCCATCACGCCCGAGACCGAGTCGGACGCGGCGAGCAGCGCTCCCGCGCCGTCCTTGCGGTTGAGACCGAGCTCGAGCGCGTCCTTGCGGGCGAGCAGGCCGGCCCGCTCACGGTCGGCCTGCGCGGCCTCGTCGCGGGCCTTGGCGAGCCGCTCGTCGATGTCGTCGAGGGCGGAGACCGCGGCCTCGTGCTCGGCGTCGAGGCCCTCCTCACCGGCGTCGAGGCCGGCGACCCGGGTCTCGAGCGCGGTGAAGTCGCGCTGGGCGCGCTCGGCGCGGGCGACGGCCTCCTCGCGCGCGGCACGAAGGCGGCCCAGCTCGTCGGCGGCGGCGGCCGCCCGCGACTTGATGGCGTTGACCTGTCCGTGCAGCCGGGCCAGGCCCTCGCGCCGGTCGGCGGCGGCCCGCTGGAGACCGGCGATGCGCCGGTCCTCCTCGGCTGCGGCGTCCTCGGCGGCCCGGCGGGCGGTGACGGCCTGCTCGAGGGCGGTGCGCAGGGCCTCCACCTCGGCGCCGATCTGCTGCTCCTGCTCGCGGACCCGGGTCGCCTCGGCCTCGAGCTGCTCGGGGTCGCGCCCACCGTCGTCGATCTCGTCGTCGCTGGTGCCCGCGGCGTTGCGCACCCGCTCGGCGGCCAGGGACTGGGTGCCGCGGAGCCTCTCCTTGAGCCCGGACAGCGCGAACCACGTCTCCTGGGCCTGGGCCAGCGCCGGCAGGTCCTCGCGCAGCGCCGCCTCGAGTCGCGCCTCCGCCTCCCGCGCGGTCGCGAGGTCCGCCTCGACCTGCTGGCGTCGCTCGAGCAGCAGCGACTCGTCGGCGAGCTCCTGGTGGAGCGCCGTACGCGCGGCGACGAGGTCGTCGGCGACCAGGCGAGCGCGGGCATCGCGCACGTCGGCCTGTACGGCGACCGCCCGCCGAGCGACCTCGGCCTGCCGGCCCAGCGGCTTGAGCTGACGGCGGATCTCGGAGAGGAGGTCGGTCAGCCGGGTGAGGTTGCCGTCGGTGGAGTCGAGCTTGCGGAGCGCCTTCTCCTTGCGCTTGCGGTGCTTGAGGACGCCGGCGGCCTCCTCGATGAAGCCGCGGCGGTCCTCGGGGGTCGCGTGCAGGATCGAGTCGAGCTGGCCCTGCCCGACGATCACATGCATCTCGCGGCCGATGCCGGAGTCGGAGAGCAGCTCCTGCACGTCGAGGAGCCGGCACGAGCTGCCGTTGATGGCGTACTCGGACCCGCCGTTGCGGAACATGGTGCGGCTGATCGTCACCTCGGCGTACTCGATCGGCAGCGCGCCGTCGGAGTTGTCGATCGTCAGCAGCACCTCCGCTCGGCCGAGCGGCGGGCGCCCGGAGGTGCCGGCGAAGATGACGTCCTCCATCTTGCCGCCCCGCAGCGACTTGGCGCCCTGCTCGCCCATCACCCAGGCGAGCGCATCGACGACGTTGGACTTGCCGGAGCCGTTGGGACCGACGATGCACGTGATGCCCGGCTCGAGCTGGAGCGTCGTCGAGGAGGCGAAGGACTTGAACCCCTTGAGGGTCAGGCTCTTCAGGTACACGCGTAGCTCCTCCGGGGGGGCACGTCTCGTCGACTGAACGCGGCAGTCTCTCAGACGTCCGCGTGGGGAGGCTCAGCGCCGCTCAGCCTACCCGTCGGCGACCCGCTCGCCGGTAGCCTCGACGGCATGTCAGACGACGAGCAGAACAGCGCCGAGGAGGCCTCCTCCGAGCCGCCGCAGAACTTCCAGATCACCGTCCCCGACGACCAGGTCGGCGGTGTCTGGTCGAACTTCGCGGCCGTCTCGCACAGCCCGTACGAGTTCACCATCGACTTCGCCCGGATGGACTACGCCCACCAGCGCGACGACGGCAGCCACCAGGGCACCGTGGTCGCCCGGGTCAACCTCTCCCCGTTGATGGTCACCCAGCTGCTGGAGGCCCTCGAGACCAACTGGCAGGGGTACGCCGCCCGGTCGATGCCGCCGGAGTTGCAGTGACGGTCGGCCAGGCCGGGGCAGCGCGCGGCTTCGCGGGTGTCCAGGGCGGGTAGGGCATCCTCACGCACCCGCGCCACCGACCCGAGGAGAACCCATGATCCGCACGCTGCTCGTCTCCGCAGTCACCACGCTCGCGCTGGTCGCACCCGCTGCCGCCGCCGACGCGTCCACCGATGCCGCGCCTCGGGAGGCTCAGCTCGCAGCCGGCATCGCCGGCACCTGGACGGGCGGCTTCGACGTCACCGGGAGCAACGCCCAGGACTCCGGCGTGGTCCTCAAGATCAAGAAGAAGGGCAACAAGTACACCGGCACCGTGACCCACAAGGGCTTCTGCGCGGGCACCCTGAAGTTCAAGGGCAGGTCCGGGGGCTACTTCAAGTTCACCGAGAAGCTCACCAAGTCACTCAAGCCGGGTCTGGTGTGCACCCCGACGGTCGACCTCAAGGTGAAGCGCAAGGGCGGCAAGCTCAAGGGCGTGTGGTCCAACAACGGCCAGACCGCCAACGGCACGATGCGGCGCGGCTGACCTCTTCCGCGTCCGAACGGCCCCGTCGACCAGAGGTCGGCGGGGCTTCGGCTTCTCGGTCAGGCGCGCAGCATCTGCTCGAGCGCGTCACCCTCGCGCTCGAGGATGCTCGCCGCCTGGGCGGCGGTGAGCCGGTCGTTCTCCTGTTGCAGACGGACGACGAGCCGCTCGAGCTCGGCGACGCGGGTGCGCAGGTGGTGGTTCTGGGCGGAGAGACGAGCGGTGGTCCGCGGGTCGCTGTTCAGGTGACCGATCAGCGCCTTGGCCATGGGGCGAGCCTTTCGGGAGGGCGGTGTGGCGGCCCGTCAGGGCCCTTTCAAGAGTCCCACCGTGCCCGCGACCGGTCAATCCCCGGGGAGAGGGGCCGCCGTACGGCGTCTCCTGGGTGCGGGCTGGCAGGACGGGCAGAAGTACGACGACCGGTTCATGAAGGCGACCCGCCGGATGGGGGCGCCGCAGCGCTCGCACGGCTCGCCCTCGCGCCCGTAGGCGTGCAGCGACCGGTCGAAGTAGCCCGACTCGCCGTTGACGTTGACGTAGAGGGCGTCGAACGAGGTGCCGCCCTGCGCGAGCGCGGCGGCCATCACCGCGCGGGCGTGAGCGAGCACGTCGGTCACCTGCGCCCGGCTGAGCCGGTCGCCCGGACGCTCGCCGTGCACGCGGGCCCGCCACAGGGCCTCGTCGGCGTAGATGTTGCCGACGCCCGAGATGAGCGTCTGGTCGAGGAGCTGGCGCTTGATGCCCGAGGAGCGCCGGCGGGCACGGGCGATGAACGCCTCGTCGTCGAACTCGGGGTCGAGCGGGTCGCGAGCGATGTGCGCGATCTCGGTCGGCAGGTCGGCGCCGCCGGTGGAGACGAGCAGCCCGCCGAACATCCGCTGGTCGACGAACCGCAGCTCCTGCTCCGGCACGTTGAGCTTGAGTCGGACGCGGAGGTGGCGCTCGTCGGGCTGGCCTGCGGGCTGCACCAGCATCTGGCCGCTCATGCCGAGGTGGCCGAGCAGGGCGTCGCCGTTGTCGAGGGCCAGCCAGAAGTACTTGCCCCGGCGCCGGGCCGCGTCGACCCGCCGGCCGGTCAGTGCGGCGGCGAAGCCGTCGGCGCCGCGCGGGTCACGGCGCACCGGACGGTGGTGCAGCACGTCGACGTGCTCGATGACCGAGCCGACCACATGGCGCTGGAGGCCGATCCGGACCACCTCGACCTCGGGCAGCTCGGGCACGGCTCAGGCCGGGTCGGAGACTGCGCTGGTGAAGGGGCTGGATTCGGGGCTGGATTCGGGGCTGGTGGCTGAGCCGGTCTGGGCAGCCTCCTGGATCGCGCCGTACGCCGTCTCGGCGGCCGCCTGCTCGGCTTCCTTCTTCGACCGCCCGGCGCCGTGGCCGTAGAGCTGGTCGCCCACGCGCACCTGGGCGGTGAAGCTCTTCATGTGGTCGGGGCCCTCGTCCTCGATGACGTACTCCGGCACGCCGAGGCCGCGCTCGGCGGAGAGCTCCTGCAGGGAGGTCTTCCAGTCGAGGCCGGCGCCCATGGCGGCGGCCGCCTCCATCAACGGGTCGAAGAGCAGGTGTACGACGGGGCCCGAGGCCTCGAACCCGCCGGAGAGGTGGATCGCCCCGATGACCGCCTCGACCGTGTCGGAGAGGATCGAGGCCTTGTCGCGACCGCCGGTCGACTCCTCGCCGCGGCCGAGCCTGATGTGCTGGCCGAGCTTGATGTCGCGAGCGACCCCGGCCAGGGCCCGGGCGTTGACCACGGCCGCGCGGAGCTTGGCCAGCCGGCCCTCGGAGAGGTCCGGGTGGGTGGTGTAGAGGGCCTCGGTCACCACGACGCCCAGCACGGAGTCCCCGAGGAACTCCAGCCGCTCGTTGGTCGGCAGCCCGCCGTTCTCGTAGGCGTACGAGCGGTGCGTCAGGGCACGCTCGAGCAGCCCGGCGTCCAGCGTGGGATCACCGAGTGCGACGCGCAGGTCGTCCGTGGTCAGTGCGTCGACCGGTTCAGAGAACCTGGCGACGGTCGGCGCGGGCGCCGTACTGGCCGCACGTGCCGCACGCACGGTGCGGCAGGTGCTTGGCACCACAGGCGGGGTTCGCGCAGGTCACGAGGGAGGGCGCAACGGCCTTCCACGCCGACCGACGGTGACGCGTGTTGCTGCGCGACATCTTCCGCTTCGGGACAGCCACTGTTATCTCCTCATACGGGCCGGAAGTCTCCGGCCATCGTGTTCTTCTGGCCTTGGTCCGGCCGGTCAGTCCTGGTCGTGATCCGGCTGGAGGGCTTGCAGGCCCGCCCAACGCGGATCGATCGCTGCGTCGTGGCTGTGGTCGGGATCGTCGGCGAGCCGTGCACCACACTCGATGCACAGACCCGGGCAGTCCTCCTGGCACAGCGGCTGGAAGGGCAGTGCGAGCACCACCGCATCCCGCAGCAACGGCTCGAGGTCGAGCAGGTCGTCCTCGAGCTTTCTCGTCTCGTCGTCGAGGTCCTCGTCAGAGTGGTCGTGCCGGATGTCGTCGTAGACGTACAGCTCCTGGAGATCGGCGACGATGTCGTCGTCGATGGGCTCCAGGCACCGCACGCATTCGCCGACGAGCTTGGCTTGCGCCGTACCCGTGACCAACACGCCCTCCATGACCGCCTCGAGGCGCAGGTCAAGCTCGACCGGCGATCCCTCGGCGACACGAAGCACTTCGATGCCGAGTTCTGACGGAGCCGGAACGGTGCGGACCATCTGACGCTGGGACCCCGGGCGGCGACCGAGCTCGCGTGTATCGAGCACGAGCGGCGCTCTCGGGTCCAGGCTGTTCAGGGGTCAACTCCAGTCCGGCACGACAGAACCTGTGAATCGTAACCGGCGGCGGTCGACGGGAGCAAAACGGACGGGCCGGGCACGCCGCTCACGCGCCGTCCTCGGGGCGCGCACGCTCGGCTGATCGATCGGCCAGCCGCTCGGTGAGCCGGGTGTGCACGAAGGCGGGGACCAGCCCGGCCACGTCGCCCCCGAAGCTGGCGACCTCCTTGACCAGCGAGGACGCGAGGAAGGAGTACTCCGGGCTGGTCGGCACGAACACCGTCTCGATGGGCGCCAGGCTGGAGTTCATCTGCGCCATCTGCAGCTCGTAGTCGAAGTCGCTGACCGCGCGCAGGCCCTTCACGATCGCCACGATGCCGTGCTGCTGGCAGAAGTCGGTCAGCAGTCCGCTGAAGGCGTCGACGCGGACGTTGGGGAAGCGCTCGCAGGCGGTGGTCAGCATGTCGATGCGCTCCTCGGGGGTGAAGAGCCGGTTCTTGGAGGCGTTGATCCCGACCGCGACGACCACCTCGTCGAAGAGCGAGGCGGCGCGCTCGACGATGTCGAGGTGTCCGTTGGTGACCGGGTCGAACGAACCGGGGCACACGACGCGCCGAACACGTGCGGTCACCGCTACTCCTCTGGGTTGGGGGCGGCGCGACCGTACCAAAGCATCGTCTCGCCGTAGCGCCGCTCCCGCTCCCCGACCAGACCGGAGGGCCAGGCGATCGGCTCACCGCGCGAGGAGCGCTCGACCACGACCATGGCCCCGGGCACCAGCCACTGGTGCGCGACCAGCGCGGCCAGGTCGTCGTTCACCCGGCGGGTCTCCAGCGGGTAGGGCGGGTCGATGAAGGCGACGTCGTACGGCGCGGCGGGCATCTTGGTCAGCGCGGTGGCCACCGATGCGGTGACCACGTGGGCCCGGGCGAAGTCGAGCTCACGGGCGTTCTCGGCGATCAGCGCGGCAGTACGACGGTCCTGCTCGACCAGGGTGACGACGCCCGCTCCGCGGGACCACGCCTCGAGGCCCACCGCCCCGGACCCGGCGTACAGGTCGAGGAATCGCAGTCCCGACAACGAGCCGCACCACGACTCGATCGCCGAGAACAGTGCCTCGCGCACCCGGTCGCTGGTCGGCCGCGTGGCCGACCCCCTGGGCGTGTGCAACCGCCGCCCTCCGGCGGTCCCCCCGATGATCCGCGTCATGTCACTATGTCTTCTCCATGAACTCAGACTCCCGCGTCTGCTCCATCTCGTCCACCGCGCGGGCGAGTCGGGGTGCACCGGAGAGCTCCGGGTCCTCGGCGAGCAGCTCCTCGGCGGCCTCCCGGGCGCGCACGATGGTCTTCTCGTCGCGGAGTACGCGCAGGGTGACCAGGCTCGACCGGAAGCCGCTCTGGTTGCGGCCCAGCACGTCTCCCTCGCGACGCTGCTCGAGGTCGACCCGGCTGAGCTCGAAGCCGTCCGTCGTCGCGGCGACCGCGTCGAGCCGCACCCGGGCGTCGGTCCCGGCGTCGGCCCGGGTGACCAGCAGGCACAGCCCCGGCAGGCCGCCCCGGCCGACCCGGCCGCGCAGCTGGTGGAGCTGCGAGACGCCGAAGCGGTCGGCGTCCATGAGCACCATGGCGGTCGCGTTGGCGACGTCGACGCCCACCTCGATGACGGTGGTCGACACGAGTACGTCGACCTCGCCGGCCGCGAACGCCCTCATCACAGCGTCCTTCTCGTCGGCGGGCATCTTGCCGTGCAACATCTGCACGCGCAGGCCGGGGAGGCGGGTGGACAGCTCCTCCAGGAGGTCGGTCACCGCCCACAGCGCCTGCCGCGGTGGCACCGGGGCGCCGGTGTCGTCGAGGTCGACCTGGTCGGTCTCCCCCTGCTCGGGCTCGTCGCCGGTGATGCGCGGGCAGACGACGTAGACCTGGTGGCCCTTGGCGACCTCCTCGCGGACGCGGTCCCACACGCGGTCGATCCAGTGCGGCTGCTCGGCGAGCGGCACGACGTTGGTCTGGATCGGGGCGCGTCCGGCGGGCAGCTCCGTGAGCACCGACGTCTCGAGGTCGCCGAAGACCGTCATGGCCACCGTGCGCGGGATCGGGGTGGCGGTCATCACCAGCACGTGGGGTGGGGTGCCGGCCTTGTCGGTGAGTGCCGCGCGCTGCTCGACACCGAACCTGTGCTGCTCGTCGACGACGACCAGGCCGAGGTCGGCGAAGGAGACGTCCTGCTCGAGCAGGGCGTGGGTGCCGAGCGCGATCCCGGCCTCGCCGCTGGCCATCGCGAGCATCGCCTCGGCACGCTGGGCCCTGCCCATCGAACCGGTGAGCAGGACCACGCGGGTCGCGTCGGGCGCTCCCCCGAGCATGCCTCCCGCCGCGAGGTCCCCGAGCAGGGCGGTGATGCTGCGGTGGTGCTGCTGGGCGAGCACCTCGGTCGGAGCCAGGAGCACGGCCTGCCCGCCGGAGTCGACGACGCGGAGCATCGCGCGCAGTGCCACGAGGGTCTTGCCGGAGCCCACCTCGCCCTGCAGGAGTCGGTTCATCGGGTGGCTCTCGGCCAGCTCCCGCTCCAGCAGCGCGCCGATCTCGCCCTGGCCGTCGGTGAGGGTGAACGGCAGCCGGGCGTCGAACGCCGCCAGGAGCCCACCGCCGCCGGCGCGGGCCTGCGCCCCCATGGCCCGTTGGACGGCGCGGCGTCTGGCCATCACCAGCTGGAGGATCAGAGCCTCCTCGAACCGGAACCGCTTCTGCGCGGCGCCGAGCTGCCCGTGGTCGTCGGGCGCGTGGATCCAGCGCAGCGCCGCCATGACGTCGAGCACGCCGTAGCGCTCGCGCAACGCCGGCGGGAAGACGTCGGGGACGTCGGTGACCACGTCGAGGGCGAACTGCACGGCCTTCTGGACGTCCCAGGAGTAGACGCCGGCCGTCACGGGGTAGATCGGCAGCAGACCCTTGAGGCTGGCGGCCAGGCCGGCGTCCGCGGCATCGGACCCCTCCTCGTCGTCGTCGCCCGCCTCCGCCGCGCCGAACATGACCGAGTGCGGGGAGGCTAGCTGCCAGGCCCCGCCGAAGCGCTGGGCCTTGCCGGTGAACATCCCGCGGTTGCCCGCGGCCATCCGGCGCTGCTCGGTCTCGGCCTGGCCCTTGTAGGGCACGAAGAACGACAGCGTGAAGGAGGGCCCGTTGGTCTCGATCCGCACCTCGACCCGGTAGCTCAGCTTGCGGGTGCGCCGATTCATGAACGACTTGACCTCGCTGCGGGTGACCCGGCCGACGACGCTGAGCAGGTCGCCCTCCTTCGGCTCGGCCACCTCGGAGAGCTCGGTCGTCTTCACGTAGCGGCGCGGGAAGTGCCACACGAGGTCCCCGACGGTGTCGAGGCCGAGGCCCTTCTGGATGGCGTCGCGCTTCTTGGTGGAGCGGCCGAAGACGCTCGCGATCGGCGAGTCGGGGGTGATGGCGACCACGGGTGCCTACTCGACCGACATCAGGAGCGGGTAGCGGGCCTGGCCTCCGTCGTAGACGACGACGTCGACGTGCGGGTGGCTCGACTCGACGAAGGCAGCGCAGCGCTGACCGAGGCCCTCGGCTCCGTCGTCGCACCCGGAGACGATGGTGACCAGCTCGCCGCCACCGCCGAGCAGCCGGTCGAGGACGCCCGTCGCGACGTCGTACAGGTCGTCACCGACGGCCGCGAAGTCACCGGCGACGACGCCGAGCACGTCGCCCGGCTCGCAGGGTCCGGCCATGGTGATCGCCTTCCTGGCCGCGACGGTGACCGCACCATGGCGGGCGTGCCGCGCGGTGGCGGTCATCTCCAGCACGTCGGCGTCGAGGCTGCGGCCCGGCTCGTGCACGGCGGCCGCCGCCAGGCCCTGCACCTGCGCCCGGGTCGGGATGATCACGACCCGCAGGTCGCCGGACTCCTCGGCGGTGCGGGCGGCGATCTCGGCGACGCGCACGGAGTCGGGGTCGTTGGGAAGGACGACCACCTCGGCGGCACCACAGGCCGTGATGGCCTCGAGCAGCTGGCCCGACGAGGGCCGCTTGCCAGGGCCTCCCTGCACCACGACGGCACCCGCCTCCTCGAAGAGCCGGGCCAGGCCCGGGCCAGCGGCCACGGCCACGATGCGGCGACCGGTGCGGGCGGCCCCGCGACGGCGGACGGCGGGCGCTTGGTCGGCGAAGTGGGTCACCCGCACCCGGTGAGGGCGACCCGCGCGGATGCCCGCCTCGATCGCGGCGCCCACGTCGTCGACGTGGACGTGGACGTTCCAGAGCCCCTCGCCGCCGACCACCACCAGGCTGTCGCCCAAGGGTGAGAGTGCTGTCTTGAGCGCAGGGATCGCGGCGTCATCGGCATCGAGGAGGTACATCACCTCGTACGCCGGCCCGTCGGGCCTGAGCGCGTGGCCCGACACGGGCGTGGGGATGCGCGGCACGCCGCGCTGCGCGACGACCGCCGGCGGGACCCGCCCGGTCAGCACCGTCTCGGCCGCGTCGAGCACCACGCAGACACCGCGCCCGCCGGCGTCGACCACTCCGGCGTCGGCCAGCACCTTGAGCTGGTCGGGCGTGCGCGCCAGGGCCTCGCGAGCCGCGGCGGCGGCCACCGAGAAGACGTCGCGGGCGCGGGCGCCCGGCTCGGCGGCCCGGGACAGGGCGGCGTCGCTCGCCGCGCGGGCGACGGTGAGCATGGTGCCCTCGACGGGCGCGCCCACCGCGACGTAGCTCGCGTCCGTGGCCAGGCGCAGCGCGTCGGCCATCACGACGGCGTTGCGCTCCTCGGGCGTCGCCGCGGACAGTCGCGAGGCGATCCCGCCCAGCAGCTGGGACAGGATCACGCCGGAGTTGCCTCGGGCCCCGAGCAGGGCGCCCCGGGAGAAGGCGGTGAGGGCCGACGCGAAGTCGGCTCCGTCGGCCACGGCCCCGCGGATCGCGTCGCGAGCCGCCGAGACGGTGAGGAACATGTTCGTGCCCGTGTCACCGTCGGGCACGGGGTAGACGTTGAGGGCGTCGATCTCCTCGCGGGCCGCGGCCAGCGCGTCGGTGGCGACGTCGACGAACCGCAGCACCGTCTCGAGGGAGATGCCGTGTCGCACGGTCTCCATCGGCATCCCTCCTGTCCCGGCCGGCAGCGGTCGAGTGCCACAGGGTAGTGCCCGTCCGCGACACCCGGTGGCGGGAACCCAGTCGCGGCCGGGTGACCGGCACGGACCGACGATGCGAGGCCCAAAGCGAAGGGCCCCGTGAGCAGTGCTCACAGGGCCCGTCGTGACGGATGTCAGGTCAGCGGGAGACCTTGCCGGCCTTGAGGCAGCCGGTGCACACGTTCATGCGCTTGGGGGTGCCGTTGACCGTGGCACGCACCCGCTGGATGTTGGGGTTGAAACGACGCTTCGTAATCTTGCGCGACCACGGCCGGTTGTTGCCGAAGCCGGGCTTCTTGGCGCAGATGTCACAGACGGCAGCCACCGGGTACTCCTGAAGGTTCGTTGAGACTAGGTCGAGGGCTCGCCCGGGCCGAAGACGGCCGGCGAGCAACCGCACAAGAGTATCCGACGCCCGGCGGTTCGATGAAATCGCACTGACGGCTGGTCAGAAGTGCACCCAGCCTGCCGGTCCGTCGTACGCCGTGCCGTCGACCGTCACACCCTCCCCCTCCGCGACCGCGCCGACGACCAGCCAGCCGTCGGGCACCCGATCCGACGGGAACGTCGCCAGCAGCGCGTGGTCGTCGCCGCCGCCGAGGATGAACTGGATCGGGTCGGCCCCCAGCGCCGCCCCGACGGCGTGCAACGGCTCCGGCACCTCGAACGCCGAACGCCGGACGTCGATGGCCACCCCCGACTCCTCGGCGAGGTGACCCGCGTCGGCGACCAGTCCGTCGGAGATGTCGATCATGGCGCTCGCTCCGGCCTCCGCGGCGATCGTCCCGGCGTCGTACGGCGGCTGCGGGCGGCGATAGGCCTCCACCAGCACCCGGGGGGACCGGAACCCGCGTCCCAGGACCGCCAGGCCCCCGGCGGCCCACCCCTGGCGACCGCACATGGCCACCACGTCACCCGGTGCGGCGCCGGAGCGGAGCACCGGGCTTTGGGTGCAGGCACCGAGCACCGTCACCGCAATGACGACCTGGTCGGCGCGGGTCACGTCGCCACCGACGACGCTCGCGCCGACCAGGGCGCACTCGGCGGCGAACCCGCGCGCGAAGTCGAGGGCCCACT
Source organism: Nocardioides sp. LHG3406-4 (assembly GCF_049897745.1). Lineage (NCBI taxonomy): Bacteria > Bacillati > Actinomycetota > Actinomycetes > Propionibacteriales > Nocardioidaceae > Nocardioides > Nocardioides sp. LHG3406-4. The sequence goes on along the minus strand of NZ_JAFCWV010000002.1, from coordinate 344,417 downwards.
GCGCGGGCAGGTCGGCGGGGGCGGCCAGGCCCACGGTGAGGGAGTGGGCGCGGCCGCCCATCGCGTTGATGTCGGAGAGGTTCTGGGCGGCGGCGCGGTGACCGACGTCCTCGGCGCTGGCCCAGTCACGACGGAAGTGCCGGCCCTCGACCATCAGGTCGGTGGAGACCACCACGTGGCCGTTGCGGATGCGCAGCACGGCGGCGTCGTCGCCGGGGCCGACGAGCACGTGCTCGCCCTGCTCGAACAAGCCGGTGAGGGCGCCGATCAGGCCGAACTCACCGGCGTCGGCCAGCGTCGCGTCGGCGGGGAACGGGGGCTGCGGTGACGACGGCTCGGGCATGGCCCCCATCCCACCAGACAACCCGCCCGGGGCGGGGCGTCGGTGCGCCGCGGGACCGCTATCGGCCAGTCGCGCCAGCACTGTAGGTTGACGGGGACCGTGCTCAACGAGACCGAGGAGTCCTGATGGTCGTCCAGGCCTACATCCTGATCCAGACCGACGTCGGCAAGGCCGCCGAGGTAGCCACCGCCATCTCCCAGGTCAAGGGGGTCACCCTCGCCGAGGACGTCACCGGTCCCTACGACGTCATCGTCCGTGCTGAGGCGCGCAACGTCGACGAGCTGGGCAAGCTCGTGGTGTCCAAGGTGCAGAGCCTCGAGGGCATCACCCGCACCCTCACCTGCCCGGTCGTGCACATCTGACCACGTGACCGCACCACTCTGCGTGCGTCGCCCCGGACTCCGTCGGATCCGGGGCGTCGTCGCGCTTGCGCTCGTCGGCGTCGTGCTGGCCGGCTGTGGGTCCGACGACGTGAGCATCGAGTCCCGCGACGTGTCGGCGGCCGACACGACGACGTGCCATGAGCTCCTCGAGGACCTGCCTGACAGCCTGGCGGGCGAGAGTCGCCGCGCTGTCCAGCCCCACGACGCCCTCGGCGCCGCCTGGGGTGACCCGGCCCTCGTCCTGGAGTGCGGTGCAGCCATGCCCGACTCCTTCAACGACTTCTCTCAGTGCTCGATGGTCGACGACGTGCAGTGGTACGTGCCCGAGGACGGACTCAAGGACCCGTCGGCCGACATCACCATCTGGTCGCTGGGCTACGAGCCCGCGATCCAGGTGCTCGTGCCGGCGCCGTACCGCACAGAGGCGGACGCCGTGATGGGCGACCTGCGTACGGCGATCAACAAGCACCTGGAGCTCGTGCACCCCTGTGTCTGACGGGTAGTCCGGTGCAAATCAGGTCTCTGACAGCCGCCGCAGCCCCGAATTGCACCGGACTACCCCCCAAGACGGGTCAGCGCAGGCCGGTGCCGCGCTGCATGGCCAGCGTGAGCAGCCGGTCGACCAGCGCCGGGTAGTCGAGGCCCGACTCGGCCCACATCCGGGGGAACATCGAGGTCGGGGTGAACCCCGGCATCGTGTTGAGCTCGTTGACGACCAGCGAGTGGTCGGGCATCACGAAGAAGTCGACCCGGGCCAGGCCCTCACCCGAGACCGCCTCGAACGCGCGCACGGCCAGCGCGCGCATCCTCTCCTCGACCTCGGCCGGCAGGTCGGCCGGCACGTCGAGCTCGGTGTGCTCCTCCGGGAGGTACTTCGCCGCGAAGTCGTAGAACTCGTGGTCACCGCCGATGCGGATCTCGGCCGGGCGGCTGGTCTCGACACCGCCGTCGAGGGTGCCGAGTACGCCGCACTCGATCTCGCGCGCACCGACGGCCGCGGCCTCGACCAGCACCTTCGGGTCGTGCCGGAAGGCCTCGTCGAGGGCCTCGTCGACCTCGCCTGCGTCGTGCACCTTGCTGATGCCGATGCTCGATCCGCCGCGGGCCGGCTTGGCGAACGCCGGGAACCCCAGCGCGGCGATCCGCTCACGGCACTCGGCCGCGTCCGCGCGCCACTCGCGCTCGGTCACGATGACCCCCGGCATGGTCGGCAGCCCGGCAGCCTCCAAGATCACCTTCATGTAGGCCTTGTCCATGCTGACGGCCGAGGCGAGGACGCCGGCGCCGACGTAGCGGACGCCCGCCATCTCGAACATGCCCTGGATGGTGCCGTCCTCCCCCCACGGCCCGTGCAGCACCGGGAAGACCACGTCGACCTCACCGAGGGTCCGCGGCGGCGCGGAGGGCTCGCTCACGACGATGTCGGTGTGCCCCTCCTCCCGCAGCAGTGCCAGGCCCGCGAGGTCGCCGTCGACCTGGGGCAGGGCGTCGGCGGTCGTCAGCTGGAGCCGCGAGGTGTCCGATGACTCGAGCACCCACCGCCCGTCCAGGGCGATCCCGACCGGCACCACGTCGTACACGTCGCGGTCGATCGCGTCCATGACGCTGCCGGCGGTGATGCACGAGATGGCGTGCTCGGAGGAGCGGCCGCCGAAGACGACGGCTACGCGAGGCTTTCGGCTGGTGGGCTCACTCATCGCCGACGACCCTAGCCGCCTACGGTGTCCCCCATGCCCGCCGACTCGCCCCTGAAGCCCAGCACCGTAGCCGTCACCGCCGGTCGCCCCGCCCACGAACCGGACGCGCCGCTGAACGAGCCGATCACCATGGCGTCGACGTACGTCGCGGGCGGCGAGGTCGAGTACGGCCGCTACGGGAACCCGACCTGGACGGCCCTCGAGGACGTGCTCGGCCGGCTCGAGGGCGGCCGGTGCCTCACGTTCGCGTCGGGCCTCGCGGCGGTCGCGACCGTGCTGGACCTGGTCGGCACCGGCGCGAAGGTCGTGGCGCCACGGCACGCCTACAACGGCACCGTCATGCAGCTGGCCGACCTCGAGGCACGCGGGAGGCTCCGGGTCGAGCTGGTCGACATCACCGATACCGATGCCGTGGTGCGCGCCTGCGACGACGCCGCCCTGGTCTGGCTGGAGTCGCCGACGAACCCCGCCCTCGAGATCGCCGACATCGCGACCATCACCGCAGCCGCGCACGAGGCCGGGGCCTACGTCGTCGTCGACAACACGTTCGCCACTCCCCTGCTCCAGACCCCGCTCGCCGACGGGGTGGACGTGGTGGTGCACTCCGCGACCAAGTACCTCGCCGGGCACAGCGACGTGCTCATGGGAGCGGTGATGACCGGCGACGACGAGCTGTACGCCGTGCTCAAGGGCCGCCGCGACCTGCTGGGCGCCGTTCCTGGAGCCTTCGAGGCGTGGCTGACGCTGCGTGGCCTGCGCACCCTGCACCTGCGCGTGGAGCGCGCTCAGGACAACGCCCGCGAGCTGGCCCGGCGGCTGGGCGAGCACCCGGCGGTCGGCGAGGTGCGCTACCCCGGGTTCGGCGGGATCGTGGCGATCGTCCTGGCGCAGGGACCCCTGGCCGCGGACCTGCTCACCCGCAAGACGAAGCTGTGGGTGCACGCCACGTCGCTGGGCGGCGTCGAGTCGACGTTCGAGCGGCGCCGCAGGTGGAAGACCGAGCCCACCACCATCCCAGACGCCCTGGTGCGGATGTCGGTGGGCATCGAGGACGTCGACGACCTCTGGGGCGACCTGGTGCGCGCCCTCGACACGCTGTCCTGATCCGTCGCCCGCCTCGGTTTCGAGGCTCGCTGCGCTCGCACCTCAACCAGCGGCGCCGCTGGTTGAGGTGCGAGGAGCGCCAGCGGCGCGAGCTAGTCGGTCTCGGCCTTGGTGTCGCGGGCGACGAACCGCTCCATCATCTCTGGCGCGGTCAGCTTGCCGGCGACCACGTCATCGACGTGCTCGGCCATCGGCGCGTCGACGCCGGTCCGCTCGGCGAGGGCGCGCAGCGACGAGCAGGACTTGGCGCCCTCGGCAACCTGGCGGGTGGAGTCGTAGATCTCCTGCGTGGTCATACCCTGGCCGAGCTTCTCCCCGAAGGTGCGGTTGCGCGACAGCGGCGACGAGCAGGTCGCGACCAGGTCACCGAGCCCCGCGAGACCCATCAGGGTCATCGGGTTCGCGTTGAGCGCCATGGCGAGACGGGCCGTCTCGGCCAGTCCGCGGGTGATGACGGAGGCGGTGGTGTTGTCGCCGAACCCGAGGCCGACAGCCATGCCGACGGCCAGGCCGACGACGTTCTTGTAGGCCCCACCGAGCTCGCAGCCCAGCACGTCGACCGATGTGTAGGGGCGGAACGCCGCAGAGTGGCACAGCGCCTGCAGCCGGCGGGCGACGTCCTCGTCCTCACACGCCACGACCGAGGCGGCCGGCTCACGTCGCGCGATCTCCTTCGACAGGTTCGGCCCGCTGACGACCGCGATCCGGTCGGGGCCGGCTCCGGTCTCCTCGGCGATCACCTGGCTCATCCGGTCCAGGGTCCCGAGCTCGACGCCCTTCATCAGCGAGACGATCACCGAGCTCTCGGGCAGGACCGGGGCCCACTCCTTCAGGTTGGCCCGGAAGGTCTGCGACGGGACCACCATGAAGACGGCCTCGGCGCCGGCGGCGGCCTCCTCGTGGTCGTGGGTCGCCCGGATCGTGGGCGGCAGCTCGATGCCCGGCAGGTAGTCGGCGTTCTGGTGGGTCGCGTTGATCGTCTCGCAGACCTCCTCGCGCCGCCCCCACAGCGTCACGTCGTTGCCGGCGTCGGCCAGCACGATGGAGAACGCCGTACCCCACGATCCGGCGCCGAACACCGCCACCTTCGTCATTGCTGGTCCTTCCGACGTGCACGCTTGTTGGGATTGCCGATCACGTTCACACCAGCCGCGCTGGGGTCGAACCGCTCCACCGGCGCCTTCTCGCCACGCAGCTCCTCCACGACGGCCACGATGGCGGCCATGATCCGATCGGTGGCCTGCTGCACGACGGCCGGCGTCGCCTCGACGGCGAGGAGGTCGGCGAGCGGCACCGGGTCGGCGGCCTTCATGGTGATGTGCTTGCGGGGGAAGAGGTCGGGCCTGACCGAGTACGGCGGCAGCAGCCGCTGCGCGCCCCACTGGCCCACCGGGATCACGGGCGCGCCGGTGGCGAGCGCGAGCCGCGCCGCCCCGGACTTGCCCCGCATGGGCCACAGGTCGGGGTCTCGGGTGAGGGTGCCCTCGGGGTACACGACGACGCACTCGCCGGCCTCGATCGCCGCCACCGCGGCGTCGTAGGCGCCGACCGCGCCGGCGGTGAGCCGCTCCACGGGGATCTGCCCGGCCGACCCGAGGAAGCCGCCCAGGTAGCGGTTGCGGAACAGGCCCGACTTGGCGAGGTAGCGGGGCAACCGGCCGTGGTCGAACACGAAGTGCGCCGACAGCAGCGGGTCGACGTGGGAGATGTGGTTGACCACCACGATGCAGCCACCCGTGGCGGGGATCTTCTCGCCGTCGATCCAGGTGCGGGAGGTGGCGGCGATCAACGTGGGCTTGAGGATCGAAGCGGCGACGGTGAAGGCCCAACCGCGCTTCTTCTCCAGCTTGCGAACCCGCACCGACGACCTCGTTCTTCTCGTGTTCCGGACTGGTGCCCTGCTGGGTGCCCCGGACTGGTCAGTGCAGGCTACTCGCTCGGATGGCGCGGGTACTGGCAAGATCGAGGCGATGCCCGAATCCCCTCGCTTCGTCGTCCTCGTGCCGGTCAAGACGTTGGCACTGGCGAAGTCACGCCTCACCGGGCTCCCCGACGAACGCCGGCAGGACCTCGCCGCGGCCTTCGCCCAGGACACCATCGCCGCCGTCCTCGACACCACGCTCGTCGAGCGGGTCATGGTGCTCACCGACGACTTCCGGTTCGCCGACAAGCTGGCCTCGGCCGGCTGCACGGTGATCCCGGACGGGGCCAGCGACGACCTCAACGCCAGCCTCCGGCAGGCCGCGGCCGAAGCCCACCGACGCTGGCCCCGGTTGCGGCCGGTGGCGCTGGCCGCCGATCTGCCCGCGCTGAAGGCCGTGGACCTGTCCCAAGCCCTGGCCGAGGTGCCCTCCGGGCCGGCGTACGTCGCGGACCACGCGGGTTCCGGCACCACCCTCTACACCGCGTCGTACGCCGAGTTCGCGCCGTCGTTCGGCAACGACTCGGCGGCTGAGCACGCACGCGCGGGGGCGACCAGCATCGACGGTGACCTGCCCACGCTGCGGCTCGACGTCGACGACGTCGGCGACCTGGGCCGCGCGCTGTCGCTCGGCGTCGGCATCCACACGGCCGCGGTCACCGGCCGCGTGTGAACGGACCACAGACGCGCTGACCCCGCCCGGTCGGACCGGGCGGGGTCAGAGCTGGGACAGGCTGCGGGTCAGGACCTCTTGGTGGCCTTCTTCGCAGTCGCCTTCTTGGTGGTCGAGGCCTTCTTGGCGGTCGTCTTCTTGGCAGTGGCCGTCTTGGCAGGAGCCTTCTTGGCGGCCGTCTTGGCCGTCGTGGTCTTGGCCGTCGTCTTCTTCGCCGGTGCCGACTTCTTGGTGGTCGAGGCGGTCTTCGCCGGCGCCTTCTTCGCCGAGGCGGCCTTGGTGGCCGTGGCCCTCTTCGCCGGAGCAGCCTTCTTCGTGGTGGTCGCCGCCTTGCGGGTGGCCGACCCAGCAGCCGAAGCCGCCTTCTTGGCCGGTGCAGCTGCCTTCTTGGCCGGCGCGGCGAGCGACAGCTTGGGCAGCTTCTTCGCGCCCGAGACGATGTTCTTCAGGTCCTGCCCGGCCTTGAAGGCAGGGACGGCCGTCTTCTTGGACTTCATGCGTTCGCCGGTCTGCGGGTTGCGGACCCAACGCGCCGCGCGGACGCGCTTCTCGAACGACCCGAAGCCGGTGATGGCGACCTTCTCGCCCTTCGCGACCTCGCGAGTGACCGTGTCCAGGACCGACTCGAGCGCATGGGCCGCGGCCTTGCGGTTCCCCTCGTAGCGCGCAGCGAGCGCGTCGATGAGCTGTGACTTGTTCACTAGCTTCCCTTCCAATGAACTACTGCGGCCGAGCCGGTGCTCGACGCCTGCCCTGAACGCTAGGTATTCGCGGGCCCGGTAACAATCACCGTCGACGTTTTTCGCAATGTTTTTTCAGGGCCCGCAAATGGCCGATCCCGCTCAACTGAGGGGTTTTCGCCGGAGCGACGCCCCGCAAAATGCCGGAAACCCTTGCGTGGCAAGGGTTTCCGGGATCCCGCAGGCGATTCGGACGTCAGAGAGTGGCGGGCTTCCAGCTCGGTCGGCTCGACTCATAGGTTGCGATGTCGGCCTCGTGTCCGAGGGTGATGCCGATGTCGTCGAGGCCCTCGAGCAGCCGCCAGCGCGTGTAGTCGTCGATGTCGAAGGAGTCCTCGATGGCGTCGGGACCCTCACCGGCACGCACCGTGCGGGCCTCGAGGTCCACGCTGACGGTGGTGCCGGGCCGCTCCTCGAGGAGGTCCCAGAGCCTCTGCACGACCTTCTCGTCGACCTGCGCGGCCAGCAGCCCGGCCTTGCCGGAGTTGCCGCGGAAGATGTCACCGAAGCGTGGCGAGATGACGACCCGGAAGCCGTAGTTCTGCAACGCCCAGACGGCGTGCTCGCGCGACGAGCCGGTGCCGAAGTCGGGACCGGCGACGAGCACCGAGCCCTCGGCGTACTCCGGGCGGTTGAGCACGAAGGACCTGTCGTTGCGCCAGGCCGCGAACAGGCCGTCCTCGAACCCGTCGCGGGTCACCCGCTTGAGGTAGACGGCCGGGATGATCTGGTCGGTGTCGACGTTGTTGCGGCGCAGCGGGACCCCGACGCCGGTGTGCTGGGTGAACGCGTCCATGTCAGGCCTCCTGTGCGGTCGGGACGAGGTCAGAGGGCGAGGAAAGCGTGCCGCGCACGGCGGTGGCCGCGGCCACCGGCACCGACACGAGGTGGGTGCGACCACCCTTGCCCTGGCGTCCCTCGAAGTTGCGGTTCGACGTCGACGCACTGCGCTCCTGGGGAGCGAGCTGGTCGGGGTTCATGCCCAGGCACATCGAGCACCCGGCGCCGCGCCACTCGGCTCCGGCATCCAGGAAGACCCGGTCCAGGCCCTCCTCCTCGGCCTGGAGGCGGACGCGCACGGATCCGGGTACGACGAGGAGTCTCGTGCCGTCGGCCACGGTGTGCCCCTTGAGGATCTCGGCAGCAAGCCGGAGGTCCTCGATGCGGCCGTTGGTGCAGGAGCCGACGAAGACGGTGTCGACCCGCACGTCGCGCATGGGCGTGCCTGCCTCGAGGCCCATGTACTCCAGCGCCTTCTGGGTGGAGACCTTGTCGTCGGGCTCGTCGAAGTCGTCGGGGCTGGGCACCGAGGCACCGAGCGGCACGCCCTGGCCGGGGTTGGTCCCCCACGTGACGAACGGCGTCATGGTCGAGGCGTCGAGCACGATCTCGGCGTCGTACGTCGCGTCGTCGTCGGTCAGGAGCGTCGACCAGTGCGCCACGGCGGTGTCCCAGTCGGCGCCCTTGGGGGCCTCGGGGCGGCCCTTGAGATAGTCGTACGTCGTCTGGTCGGGCGCGATGAGGCCGGCCTTGGCGCCCCACTCGATGGACATGTTGCACACCGTCATCCGGCCCTCCATCGAGAGCTCCTCGATGGCCGGGCCGCGGTACTCCACGATGTAGCCCTGGCCGCCACCGGTGCCGGTGTGCGCGATCAGGGTGAGCACCAGGTCCTTCGCGGTGACGCCGGCGGGCAGGCTGCCGTTGACCGTGACGGCCATCGTCTTCGGCCTGGCCTGGCTCAGCGTCTGGGTCGCCAGCACGTGCTCGACCTCGGAGGTGCCGATGCCGAAGGCGATCGCGCCGAACGCCCCATGAGTGCTGGTGTGGCTGTCGCCGCACACGATCGTCATGCCCGGCTGGGTCAGGCCGAGCTGCGGGCCGATGATGTGCACGATGCCCTGCTCGATGTCGCCGAGCGGGTGCAGCCGGACGCCGAAGTCGGCGGCGTTCTTGCGGAGCGTGTCGACCTGCGTCTTGCTCACCGGGTCGGCGATGGGCAGGTCCCAGTCGACCGTGGGAACGTTGTGGTCCTCGGTGGCCAGCGTCAGGTCCGGGCGGCGTACGGTGCGGCCGGTCAGGCGCAGGCCGTCGAACGCCTGCGGGCTGGTCACCTCGTGGATCAGGTGGAGATCGATGTAGAGAAGGTCGGGCTCCCCGGGGGCACTGCGGACCACATGCTCGTCCCACACCTTCTCAGCCAGGGTCTTGCCCATCGCGTTCTCCTCACTCCTCGGTTAGATCACACAGGCTACCCCTTGCATCCCATGTTATGAGACGGCAGTATTGCCATATGGACACCACCTCTGGAGTCGGCGTACTCGACAAGGCCGCCTTGGTGCTGGCCGCTCTCGAGGCCGGCCCCGCCACCCTGGCCGGCCTGGTCGCCGGCACCGGACTGGCCCGGCCGACCGCCCACCGCCTCGCCGTCGCGCTCGAGCACCACCGGCTCGTGGCCCGCGACATGCAGGGTCGGTTCGTGCTGGGCCCTCGGCTCGGCGAGCTCTCCGCAGCGGCGGGCGAGGACCGGTTGCTGGCCGCGGCCGGCCCGGTGCTGGCCCGGCTGCGCGACATCACCGGCGAGTCCGCGCAGCTGTGGCGACGGCAGGGCGAGCACCGCGTCTGCGTCGCCGCCGCCGAGCGCCCCTCCGGCCTGCGCGACACCATCCCGGTCGGCTCGCAGCTGACGATGCGGGCCGGGTCCGCAGCCCAGGTGCTGCTCGCCTGGGAGGACCCCGAGCGCATGCACCGCGGTCTCCAGAACGCAGCGTTCTCCGCCACCGCTCTCTCCGGCATCCGGCGACGCGGCTGGGCGCAGAGCGTCGGCGAGCGTGAGCAGGGGGTCGCCTCGGTCTCCGCACCGGTCCGCTCCCCCGGCGGCAAGATCATCGCCGCCGTGTCGGTGTCCGGACCCCTCGAACGGCTCTCCCGGCAGCCGGGCCGCATGCACGCGCCCGCCGTGCTCGCGGCCGCCGAGCGGCTCTCCGAGTCGCTGCGCCGAGCCGCGGCCGACTGACCGGCGCCCGCGGGCGTCCCTCCCGGATGAGTACGTCGGCGCATGCGCGACGGCGGGAACGCGCCCATGGTGGTGGCATGCGCTACGTCCTGAAGGTCCTCATCCGCCTCGCCTCGCTCGCCATCGGCCTCGTCGCCTACATGGAGCTCATCGTCAGCAACTGGGGCGAGAAGGGCGACGCCAACATCGGCGCCGGGCTCCTCGCCTTCCTGGCACTCGCCCTCGTCGGCCTGTTCTGGGCGGTGTACGACGGCCACCAGGTCGGTGCGCTCCCCGCGGTCGTCTGCTGGGGCGTCGTGTCGGCGCTGTTCTCCCAGGGCTGGCTGGTCCTCCGGGCCTTCTCCGAGGCCGACGAGTCGATGAGCGCGGGCGAGCTGATGCGTGCGGACGCGCCGCTGATCCCCTTCACGTTCATGCTCGTGTTCATCCCCGCGGTCCTCGGCGCTGTGATCGGCCACGCCACCCGCCGGGGCACCGTCGCCTAGTCCGGACCGCGTTCCCAGGCGCCTTCCAGCACCAATGCGGTGAGGCCCGCCTCCGACCTCGTCTCGTGGTCCTCACCGGCCTCCCACACGACCGCCTGCCCACCTTCGACCCGGGCCGGGGCACCGTGCGAGCCGCTCACGGTCGCACTGCCGGCCAGGACGATCAGCAGCTGTACGCCGACGGCCGGGTGCCGCCCCACCACACCACCCGGCGCGAGGGTGAGCACGGAGACGTGTCCTGGCTTCAGGACCCCGATCGTGGAGAGGGTGAACCCGACGCTGGCGAACTGGGTGATCTCCCGGGAGTCCAGGCTCTCGAGCTCGAGGATCCGCATGCCCTCATCCTGCCCGAGGCGACGCCCGCGTGGCCGGTCTCGGGGCAGCCGACCTCAGAACAGGGCGTCCTGCTCGAGCGAGAGCAGTGTCTGCTTGCGCTCGAGCCCGCCGGCGTACCCGGTGAGGGTGCCGTTGGCGCCGATGACTCGGTGGCACGGGATGACGATCGGGATCGGGTTGCGGCCGTTGGCCAGGCCGACCGCGCGGGACGCGGCGTTGGTCATGCCGAGCCGGTGGGCGACCTCGCCGTACGACGCGGTCTCTCCGAAGCCGACACCGAGCAGCACGTCCCAGACACGCTTCTGGAAGTCGGTGCCCTGCGGTGCGAGCGGCAGGTCGAACTCCTTGAGGTCGCGGGCGAAGTACGCCGTCAGCTGGCGGGCCGCCTCGGCCAGCACCGGGTGCTGGTCGTCGCGGTCGCCGAGCGGGCGCCCCACACCGGGCCTGAACGGCGTGAACTCGATCGCGGTGATCGCGCCGGCGTGCTCGACGATGCGCAGCTCGCCGATCGGTGAGTCGATGACGGTCCACATGTCAGTCCTCCTCTGTCTCGGCAGCCAGTGACTGCCACAGGTGCATCTGTGCGTAGGAGCGCCAGGGGCGCCAGGTGTCGGCGAGCGGAGCCGCGGCGCGCGGGTCGCGACCGACCGCGGCGAGGGCGTCCCTGATGCCGATGTCGGTGGGCAGGAACACGTCGGGATGGCCGAGGGCGCGCAGGGCGATGTAGTCGGCGGTCCACGGTCCGATCCCGGGCAGGTCGAGCAGCTGGGCCCGGACCACGTCGCGGTCGGCGCCCCGATCGAGGGCGATCGACTCCTCGGCCAGGGCCGCACACAGCGCGATCAGCGCACGACCACGCGCCCGGGGCATCGGCAGGTCCTCCGGATCCAGACCGGCCAGGGTGGCGACGTCGGGAAACAGGTGCGTGAGCTCGCCGTCGGGGGCCACGACCGCGCCGTACTGCCGGGTCAGCCTGGCCGCGACCGTGCGTGCACCGGCCACGCTCACCTGCTGGCCGAGCACGGCTCGCACGGCGATCTCATGACCGTCGACGTGGCCGGGCACGCGCAGGCCGGGCGTCGCCCGCACGAGCGGTCCGAGGAGCGGGTCGCCGGCGAAGGCCTCGGCGACGGCGACCGGGTCGCAGTCGGCGTCGAGGAGACGGCGTACTCGCTCGACGGCCGCGCCCGTGTCACGGAGATCCTCGAGGGCGAACGTCGCCGGCACGAACGCGGTGCCCTCGCCGGTGAGGTCGTCGAGCTCGAGGCGGACCGTGCCGACGCCGTGCGGCAGCCGCAGCGTGCGGGAGTACGACGTCGCGTCCGCGCTCTCGACCCCGGGCACCGCGCGGGTGGCGAAGAAGGCGAGCAGCGCGTGGCCGGCGAACGGCGTGCGCACGGCGAGCCGCATCTCGACCGTCCCGTGCGTCGACCGCGTGCTGCCACGTCGGCCACGCAGGTCGGTCGGGCTCGCGGCGTAGACCTCACGGATCGTGTCGTTGAACTGCCTGATGCTGGAGAACCCGGCGGCGAAGGCCACGTCGGCGTAGGGCATCGGCGTGGTCTCGATGAGGATGCGCGCCGTCTGGGCGCGTCGGGCCCGCGCGAGGGCGAGCGGCCCGGCGCCGAGCTCCTGGGTGAGCAGGCGGGTGAGGTGGCGCGAGGTGTAGCCCAGCCGCCGGGCCAGGCCGTCGACGCCGTCGCGGTCGACCACGCCGTCCGCGATCAGGCGCATGGCGCGGCCGGCGACATCGGCTGCGACGTCCCAGTCGGGGCTGCCCGGCGTGGCGTCGGGGATGCACCGCTTGCACGCGCGGTAGCCGGCCGCCTGCGCGGAGGCGGCCGTCGGATGGAAGGTGACGTTGGCGTAGCCAGGCGTGCGCGCGGGGCACGAGGGCCGGCAGTAGATGCCGGTGGTCCGCACCGCCGTGTAGAACACGCCGTCGAAGCGGCGGTCGCGGCTCTTCACGGCCCGGTAGCAGGACTCCTTGTCCAAGCGCACGGGGTGCGGGGCGGTGGTGGTCATGTGTCCATCCTGGGGCCAGTCTCGCACGAGTTCTGGCGGGAATCGGACACCTGGTGTCACGCTGCTCTCCGCGGCCTTCCGTAACCTGACGCGCGTGACCGACATCGACATCGCGCAGCTCGCGCCCGACGACTGGGCCGCCTTTCGCGACCTGAGGCTCAGGGCCCTGGCGGACGCTCCCGACGCCTTCGGGTCCCGCCTCGACGACTGGGCCGAGGCGCCAGAGGAGCGGTGGCGCGACCGTCTCCAGAACGTGCAGCTCAACGTCATCGCCCGACTGGGCGACGAGGCCGTCGGGATGGCCAGCGGAGTGCTCGACGACGACGGAGCCGAGCTGATCTCGATGTGGGTCGACCCCGCGGTCCGTGGCACCGGCACAGCACGCGCGCTCATCGACGCGGTCGTCGACTGGGCGCACGGCCTGGACCGGACGACGTACCTCATGGTGCGCAGTGACAACGCGCGAGCGATCGCGGCCTACGAGCGCGCGGGCTTCGTTGACCTCGGCGTCCCGGAGGGCCACGACGGACCGCCCGAGCACCGGATGGTCCATCGCGGGACCGCGGGATAGCACCAGGCCAGGGAATACTTGCGCAGTCAAGTTGTTTCACTCTTCGCGGCGTCCGTTCGACGCCCCACAGAGAGGAACGTCCATGCAGTTCGGAGTCTTCACCGTCGGTGACATCGCCCCCGACCCCACGACCGGCTACACCTACAGCGAGGCCGAGCGGATCCGAAACATGATCCAGGTCGCCCGGCGTGCCGACGAGGTAGGGCTCGACGTGTTCGCGCTGGGCGAGCACCACAACCCGCCGTTCGTCCCGTCGTCCCCGACGACCCTTCTCGGCCACATCGCGGCGCTGACGGACCGGATCATGCTGAGCACGTCGGTCACGCTGATGACCACCAACGACCCCGTCAAGGTGGCGGAGGACTACGCCATGCTGCAGCACGTGGCCGACGGCCGGCTGGACCTGATGGTGGGCCGGGGCAACACGGTTCCGGTCTACCCGTGGTTCGGCAAGGACATCCGCGACGGTGTCGCTCTGGCGTTGGAGAACTACAACCTGCTGCACCGGCTGTGGCGGGAGGACGTGGTCGACTGGGAGGGCCGTTTCAGGACCCCCCTCCAAGGCTTCACGTCCACCCCGCGACCGCTCGACGACGTGCCGCCGTTCGTCTGGCACGGCTCGATCCGCACGCCCGAGATCGCCGAGCAGGCCGCGTTCTACGGCAACGGCTTCTTCGCCAACCACATCCTGGCGCCCAACTTCCACTTCAAGCCGTTGGTCGACCTGTACCGGCAGCGGTTCGAGCACTACGGCCACGGCACCGCGGACCAGGCGATCGTGGGTCTGGGCGGCATGTCCTTCATCGCCAAGCGCTCCCAGGACGCCGTCGACGCGTTCCGGCCGTACTTCGAGAGCTACCCCGTGTTCCGGGGCATGCGGCTGGAGGACTACATGGCCGCCACCCCGCTGACGGTCGGCAGCCCACAGCAGGTGATCGACAAGGTGCTCACCTTCCAGGAGGGGTTCGGCGACTACCAACGGCAGCTGTTCGCCGTGGACGGTCTCGCCCTGCCCGTCGACGTCGCCCTGGAGCAGGTCGAGCTGCTCGGCACGGAGGTGGTGCCGGTCCTGCGCGCGGAGCTGGAGTCCCGGCGCGCCCCGAACGTGCCCGACGCCCCCACGCACGCCACGCTGGTCACCGCCAAGTACGGCGACGCCGAGCCGCGCCAGCCACGACCCAACCCGAACCGCGGCGACAACCTGTCGGGCACCTCGCCGTACCAGGACAGCGACCCGAGCGTCGAGGCCCGGCTCCCGACGGCGCTGCGATGAGCACGCCGAACGTCCGACTCGCCAACGAGGCGTGGGAGGTCTTCTTCCGGGCGCAGGCGACCCTGGCCCTGGAGTTCGAGCGAGACGGCGACTGGGGCGACCTGCTTCCGCGTGAGTACGGCGTTCTCTACGCCCTGTCCGGAGCCCCCGAGGGGCTGCGGATGTGCGACCTGCGTGACGACGTCCTGCTGACCCAGGCCGGGATCTCCCGCCTGGTGACGAGACTCGAGACCCGAGGCCTGGTGGAGCGCAGCGAAGACCCCGACGATGCACGGGCACAGCGGATCCGTCTGACCCCTCGGGGGGCCGACGAGCAGCGCAGGCGAGGCCACGCGCACGCCCGCCACGTCGCAACCGCCATGTCCCGGGCACTGGATCCAGCGCAGCTCGAGACCCTCGCCACGCTCAGCCGGGCACTCCTCGCCGGCAGTCCCGGCACCGCCGAGAGGACCAGATCATGAACGCCGTCACCCCCCTGTCCGCTGCAAGCCTGGTGGTGGTCAGCGCCGGCGTCAGCGACCCCTCGTCGACGCGGCTGCTCGCGGACCGCATCGCCCAGCAGGCCGTCGACACCCTCCGGGACTCCGGCGTCGAGACGACCCTGGGCGTGATCGACCTCAGCCCCATCGCCGTGGACATCGCCCGGTCCCTCGTCTCGGGCTTCCCCACCGAGAAGGTCCAAGAAGCGATCGAGCGGCTCGCATCCGCCGACGCGATCATCGCCAGCACGCCCGTCTACAAGGCAGGGATCAGCGGACTCTTCAAGTCGTTCGCCGACCTGATCGACGACGACCTGCTCATCGCCAAGCCGGTGATCCTCGCCGCGACCGGCGGGACCGCTCGGCACGCCATGGTGGTGGACGAGCAGCTGCGCCCCCTCTTCGCCTTCCTCCGTGCCATCGCGACCCCGACCTCGCTCTACGCCGCCCCCGAGGACTGGGGATCCGCGGACCTGGGCAAGCGCATCGCTCGCGCCGCCACCGAGCTCGCCCTGCTCCTGCGCAGCGGCGCACCTCGCGACATCGCCGCCGACAACTGGGACGGGTACCAGCACCGATTCGGCGGCAACGCGACGCGGGCACAGCGTTCAGTCGACGGCGTCGACTTCAGCAGCGAGCTGATGCGACTCGCCGCCGGCGGTTCGTGACGGACCGACCGGACGGTCCATCGCGGCACCGCGAGATGACGAAAGGCCCGGTCTGGTGACCGGGCCTTCGTGGTGCGTACCCCCGACCGGATTCGAACCGGCGCTACCGCCTTGAGAGGGCGGCGTGCTAGGCCGCTACACAACGGGGGCTTGCTGGTGGAGCAGTGCTGCAGACAGCGGACGAAACTCTAGCGAGAGCGGGAGTTTCGCACCAAATCCCGCCGCTGTGGCGGGACTGCGCTGGTAATTCGCTGGGATACAAGGACTCGAACCTTGACTAACTGGACCAGAACCAGTCGTGCTGCCAATTACACCATATCCCAATGGGGAGGCCTGTTCTGAGCGTCTTCGACGCGTGCTCAGGGGCCCTCCGGACGCAGGGGTGAACGATACACGCGGGGTCCGGGGGCCTCCAAAACGCCCCCCTCGGTGGTGCGTCGGAGCCCCATCCGCCTGGCGGCCGAGAGTGCCAGCGCGAGGTAGACGAGCGACTGCGTGAGGGTGCCCGGCAGGCTCCACCAGCTGCCGCCTGTGGGGTTGAGCGCGCTGCCCATGTCGCTGAACGCCAACGCCAGGCCGAACGCCAGGAAGTTGTTCAGGACGTGCATGGCGATGGCCGCCTCCAGTCCGCCGGTGAGGATCACCAGGGTGCCCGCCACCAGCCCGAACGCGAACCGGTCGACGAAGACCGGCAGGCTCTGCCCCACGCCGTGCGCGAGGCCGAACAGCAGCGCGGGCGCCACGACCGCGACCACCCGCGAGCCGAAGAGCCCACCGAACGCCTGGGTGAGGTAGCCGCGGAAGGCGTACTCCTCCCCCGCTGCCTGCAGCGGCGTCAGCAGGAGTACGACGAGCAGGAAGTCCCGCGTCGTCGACGTGAAGTCGTTGACCGTGCTGCTCACCTCCGTGCCGCCCTCCTGGGGCAGCACCGCCGTGACCGCGATGGTCGCGAACAACGCCAGTACCGAGAGGCCCAGGCACGCGAGGAAGAAGCGCCACCTGATCCGCGGGAGCACCGACGAGAGCCACCGCGGGCGCAGTCCGTGCAGCACCCGGCTCAGGAACCACGCGACCGGGATGGCCGAGGCCAGCACCACGTTGAGGAACGCCAGCGACATCGGCGTCGGGTCGCCGGTGTCGAGCAGCCGCTCCAGCGACGAGGCCACGGGCTCGCCCGCCGCGGCGTACCCGAGGGCGAAGAGCACCTGCCAGAGGAGCGGCGCGAGCAGGAAGACCCCGGCGAACAGCACCACGACGCCGAGCAGCGGACGCCACGCTCCGGAGCGCCCGCCGCGGTGCAGCTCGTGGTAGCCGAGCGGCTCCCCGCTCGGGCTCATTCGAAGAGGGCGTCGTGGAGCCGGGTCATGGAGCGCTCGCGGCCGAGCAGCTCCATCGACTCGAAGAGGGGCGGCGAGACCTTGCGGCCGGTGATGGCGATGCGCACCGGCCCGAACGCGTGCCGGGGCTTGAGGCCGCGCTCCTCGATCAGCTTGCCGCGCAACGCCTCCTCGATCGCGGCGGTGCTCCACTGCGGCAGCGCACCGAGGGCGTCGTACGCCGCCTGGACGACCTCGCGGCCGGCCCCGTCGAGGTCGTCGGTGCGGGCGAAGGAGGCCTCGTCGACGAACAGGAAGCCGAGCATGTCGACGGCCTCGGTCAGCTTGTTGATGCGCTCGCCGACCAGCGGCATGGCCAGCTCGAGCAGCTGCGCGTCGGCGTCGGACACCGGGTCGGAGACCACGCCGGCCTGCTTGAGGAACGGCAGCGCGCGGTGGGTGATGTCCTCGATCGACAGCATCCGCATGTGCGAGGCGTTGATGGCATCGGCCTTCTTGAGGTCGAAGCGCGCCGGGTTGGGGTTGACGTCCTTGATGTCGAACGCCGCCACCATCTCCTCGAGAGTGAACACGTCGCGGTCGGGCGCGATCGCCCAGCCGAGGAGCGCCAGGTAGTTGAGCAGCCCCTCGGGGAGGAAGCCCTGCTCGCGGTAGGCGAGCGCGTGCGCCTCGGGATCGCGCTTCGACAGCTTCTTGTTGCCCTGGCCCATGACGTAGGGCAGGTGGCCGTAGATCGGCGCTCCGGTGCCGATGCCGACATCCGCCAGCGCGGTGCACAGGGCGATCTGCCGCGGGGTGCTGGACAGCAGGTCCTCGCCGCGCAGCACGTGGGTGATCTCCATGAGCGCGTCGTCGACGGGGTTCACGAGGGTGTAGAGCGGGTCGCCGTTGGCCCGCGCCAGCGCGTAGTCGGGCACGTGGTCGCTGTGGAAGCTGACCCGGCCGCGGACGAGGTCGTCGAAGGCGATCTCGCCGTCAGGCATCCGGAACCGGATGACGGGGGTGCGGCCCTCGGCGACGAACGCCTCGACCTGCGCGTCGGTCAGGTCGCGGCAGAACCGGTCGTAGCCCATGTCCTTGGAGCCGCTCGCCTGGCGGCGCGCCGCGACCTCGTCGGTCGTGCAGTAGCACCGGTAGCTGTGCCCGCCCTCGGCCAGGCGGGCGAGGGCGTCGCGGTAGACGTCGCCGCGCTCCGACTGGCGGTACGGCGCGTGCGGGCCGCCGACGTCAGGGCCCTCGTCCCAGTCGAGCCCCAGCCAGTGGAAGAGGTCGAAGAGGCTGTCGTAGGACTCCTGGGTGTTGCGCGCCGTGTCGGTGTCCTCGATGCGGAGGACCAGGGTGCCGCCGTGGTGGCGCGCGAACGCCCAGTTGAAGAGGAACGAGCGGACGAGGCCGACGTGCGGGCTGCCGGTCGGGGACGGAGGGAAGCGGACGCGGACGTTGCTCATTCGGGGTCCCCGTTCGAAGCGGAGCGGAGCGAGCATTCGGATGGGGTGAGGATCAACGGGTTGCCACCTTGTTCGTGAGGGTGCCGATGCCGGCGATCGAGATCTCGACCTCGTCGTCGACCTGCATGGGGCCGACACCCTCGGGGGTGCCGGTGAGGATGACGTCGCCGGGGAGCAACGTCATCACGCTGGAGACGTAGGCAACAAGGGTCGGGATGTCGAAGATCAGGTCGGCGGTCGACCCGTCCTGCTTGAGGTCGCCGTTGAGGTGGGTCTGGAGGCGCACCCCGTCGGCGAACGCCTGCGGGTCGAGGTCGGTCTCGATCCACGGACCGAGCGGGCAGAAGGAGTCGAAGCCCTTGGCACGGGTGAACTGCACGTCGGACCTCTGCAGGTCGCGGGCCGTCACGTCGTTGGCGATCGTGTAGCCGTAGATGACGTCGGTCGCCTGCTCGGGGGGCACGTCGCGACAGATGCGGCCGATCACCAGGGCGAGCTCGCCCTCGTACTGGAGGTCCTGGGTCTGCGGCGGGTAGAAGATCGGGTCGCCCGGGCCGACCACCGACGTGTTGGGCTTGAGGAACATCAATGGCTCGGTCGGCAGGTCGTTGCCGAGCTCGGCGGCGTGAGCCGCGTAGTTGCGGCCGATGCCGACCACCTTGCTGCGCGGCAGCACCGGCGCAAGCAGGCGTACGTCGGCGAGCTGGTGCTCCTGCTGGAGCAGCTTGACCCCGACGTAGAGGGGGTCGCCGGCGAGCGCCACGATCACCGTGTCGTCGGCGGGCTGGCCGAACTCGTCGACGTCGCCGGTCACGACGCCGTAGAGGGGCTCTTCTCCTGTGGTGAATCTGGCGATGCGCACCGGCCGAGCCTATCCGGCGGCCACCGCCCGCAGCGCGGTGAGGCTGCGCTCCACGTCAGCCTCGGTGGTGGACCAGTTGCTCACCGAGACCCGGAGCACGGCGCGCTCGTGCCACCTCGATCCGCTCATCCAGGCCGTCCCGTCGTCGAGCAGCCCCGACACGACGCCGCGGGTGCGCTCGTCGTCGCCGAACGTCGCGCAGACCTGGGTGAACACCACGTCGTTGAGCACCTCGGATCCGTCGATCTCGCCGATCCCCTTCGCCATCGCCGCGGCGTGGGTGCAGAGCCGGTCGACCAGCTCGGCGACACCGTCGCGCCCCAGTGCGCGCAGCACCGCCCAGACGGGGATGGCCCGGCCCCGCCGGCTGATCTCCGGCACCTTGTCGAACGGCTCGCCCGCGGCGTCGTGGATCAGGTAGTCGCCGTGCATGCCCATCGCGGCGCGCAGTGCGCTGCGGTCACGGACGATCGCCAGGCCGCAGTCGTAGGGCACGTTGAGCGTCTTGTGCGCGTCGGTCGCCCACGAGTCGGCGAGCTCGTAGCCGGCCACGAGGTGCCGGCGTGCCGGGGAGGCTGCCGCGAAGAGGCCGAAGGCGCCGTCCACGTGCACCCACGCACCGTGCTTGTGCGCGAGTGGTATCGCCTCCTGGAAGGGGTCGAACGCCCCGGAGTGGACGTTGCCCGCCTGCAGCACGACCATCGTCGGCCGTCCGTCGCCCGACTCCAGCGCTGCCCGGAGAGCGTCGGTGACGACTCGCCCCTGCTCGTCGGCCGCGACGGCCTCGGGGCTGCCCAGACCGAGGTAACGCAGGGCCAGGTCGACCGTGTCGTGGCGCTCGGCGCCCACCAGGACCCGCACTCCGGGCGAGCCGACCAGCCCGTCGGCGGCGACGTCCCAGCCGGCGCGGCGGAGGACCTCGTCGCGACCGGCGGCGAGGCCGGTGAAGTTGGCCATCGTGCCGCCGGTGACGAAGCCGACTGCGCTGCCGATCGGCAGTCCCAGCAGGTCGACGAGCCAGGACTCGGTGACGTCCTCGACCGCACTGTGCGCCGGAGTGACCAGCCGCAGCCCGGCGTTCTGGTCCCAGGCGCTGGTGAGCCAGTCCGCGGCTAGGGCGGCGGGGTGAGTCCCGCCGATCACGAACCCGAAGAACCGACCCGACGGCATCGCCGTCAGGCCCGGCTCGCAGGCGGTCGCGAGCAGGTCGATCACGTCGACGGCGTCCTCGGGGCCGTCGGGGAGCGCCGTACCGAGCCTCGCCACGACGTCCTCGATCGACGCGGTCGCCGGCACCGCTCGCTCCCCGAGCGACGCCAGCCAGGCGAGGGCTTGTGCGTGGGCCCGGTCGAGGGCCGCCTCGTGATCGTCCATCCCTGCAGTGTGGCCGCACCCGGCCGTCCCGACCAGTGCTCGTAGGCTCGGGTTCGTGGATATCGACGTGCTCGACGAGGCGACGTGGCGGGCGCGCTCGCGGGCGCACGCCGACCGCGTCGACGCGTTCGTGGCCCCGCACCTCGCTAGGCGGGGGTCGCGCGTCAAGCATCCGGTCCACGACTTCCTGTTCACCTACTACTCTCAGCGGCCGGCCCAGCTGCGGCGCTGGCATCCGGGCTTCGGGGTCGCGCTGGACGGCGCGGACGAGTACGTCGGGCTGAAGGGCTACCGGGGCTCCCCCGCCGCCGTGTCCGCGGAGTACGTCGCGGCGCAGCGCCCGCTCGTCGAGTCGCTGCACGCGCTGCTCCTCGCCACCACCGGGCGCCCGGCCAACTTCGGCTGCTTCGGGCTGCACGAGTGGGCGATGGTCTACCGGCTCGGCGAGGACGAGACCCGGCACGCCGACTGGCCGCTGCGCCTCGGCGCGGGCGGCACCGACGCGGTCGTGGAGTCGCACCGGATCGGCTGCTCGCACTTCGACGCCTACCGGTTCTTCACCCCTCCCGCGCGGCCGCTCAACGTGCTGTCCCCCGGCCGCGACGACCGGGCGGCGTACGAGCAGCCGGCCTGCCTGCACGGCAACATGGACCTCTACAAGCACGCCTTCCGGCTCACCCCGATGATCAGCAGCGACCTGGTCGCCGACTGCTTCGAGCTCGCCCGCGACATCCGCGAGCTCGACATGCGCGCGGCGCCGTACGACCTGGCGGACCTGGGGTTCGAGCCGGTGCCCATCGAGACGCCCGAGGGCAAGCAGGCGTACGCCGCGTCGCAGCGCGCTTTCGCCGGGCGGGCCGCACCGTTGCGCGAGCGGCTTATCGACGAGTGCTCGAGGCTGCTCGCGATCTAGGGTGGGTCGCATGATGCGGATGCTCGGGCCGGTGGTGGCGCTGCTGCTCTCGGCGTCGCCGGTCGCGGCCGCCGAGGCCGACCCGCGCTGGGTGTTCTACTCGCGGGACACGACGGCCTACACCTCGCCGTGGTACCCGGGGGCGCACCGGACGATGATCGGCTACGGCTGCACACGCGCTCCCTACTACCCGCCCGACGGCCGGTGCGGTGGCGGGCACGGCTTCCACCACGGCATCGACGTCGCGCTGCCGTGCGGGACGCCGATCCGGGCCGGCAGGCGCGGCCGGGTGGTCAGCAGCGCTGCCTACGGACCGGCGTACGGCGTACGGCCGCTCGTGATCCGCAACCAACGGCTCGGCGTCGACATCCTCATCGCGCACGCGCGCACCCTCCTCGTCGAGGTGGGCGACCGCGTCGGCCGTGGCACGACCCTGGCGCTCGCGTCGGACTCGGGCGCACCCGACGGCTGCCACCTGCACTTCGAGGTGCGAGACGCCGGTGGCGGTCTCGACGACGCCCGTCGGCCTCTCGCGCTGCTCGACCGGGAGCCGGCATGAGCTCCCCCCTGAGCCCCGACGAGCAGCGGGTCGTCGCCAACTTCACCGGTGCCGACGGTCGCCTGCACACGATCCCGACCAAGCAGTCGAAGCTGATGGTGGTGCTCGACCATCTCGCCCAGCAGTTCGAGCCCGGCCGGACCTACCCCGAGGTCGAGGTCAACGAGATCCTGCAGCGCTTCCATCCCGACTTCGCCGCGCTGCGCCGCTACCTGGTGGAGGCGTTGTTCCTGGAGCGCGAGGACGGCGTCTACTGGCGCATCGGCGGCACGGTCGATGTCTGAAGCTGCCCCCTCGGTACGGCACGGCGAGTCGATCACCGGCGAGGACTGGTACGGCGACGACCTGGGCGCGGCGCGCTTCGTCGACTGCACCTTCTCCGACGTCGACCTGTCGGAGACGAGCACATCGGGAGCGAGCTTCGAGAGCTGCACGTTCCACGGGGGCCGGTTCAACGCGTCGACGCACGTAGCGACCGCATTCGTGGCGTGCGACTTCCGGCGTACGAACTTCTTCGACGCGACGCTCGACGGGTGCAAGCTCGTCGGATCGGTCTTCGCCGGGTGCACGCTGCGACCTGTCCGGGTGATCGGCGGCCGCTGGTCGGGGGTGACGATGCGGGGCGCCAACCTCAGCGGCCTCGACCTGAGCGGCGTCGACCTCAGCGAGGCCGACCTGTCGCTGGCGAACCTCACCGGCACCGTGCTCCGGGACGCGAACCTCGCCGGCGCCACCCTGCGCGAGACCGACCTGACGCGGACCGACCTGCGCGGCGCGTCACTCGACCGGGTCGACCTGACCGTGGCGACCCTCAAGGACACCAGGCTCGACCTGGCCGGGGGCGTGCTCCTCGCCGAGCTCGCCGGAGCCTTGGTCGACGTCGGCCGTTGAGCATGGGCAGCAGGGGGCGCGCCGGTGAGTGACGCACCTGATCTCGGTCCGGTGCCGGAGCGCGTGAGCGTCGATGCGGAGATGGTCCGGCGGCTCGTGGCCGAGCAGTTTCCCCGGTGGTCAGCCCTGGAGGTGCGGCCCGTGACCCACGGCGGCTGGGACAACTGAACCTTCCACCTCGGTTCGGAGATGTCGGCACGGCTGCCCAGCGCCTCGGCGTACGCCCTGGCGGTCGACAAGGAGCACCGGTGGCTGCCGGTGCTCGCTCCCCAGCTCCCACTACCCGTCCCGACGCCCCTGGGCAAGGGGGAGCCGGGCGCGGGATACCCGCATCCATGGTCGGTCTACACCTGGCTCGAGGGCCGCACGGCGAGTGCGGAGGAGATCGCCGACCCGGTCCGGTTCGCGGTCGCGCTGGCGGGCTTCCTGTCCGCGTTGCAAGGCATCGACCCCACCGGCGGCCCGACTCCGGGTCTGCACAACTGGTACCGGGGTGGGACGTTGCGCACCTACGACGCGCAGACCCGCGACGCCCTCGAGGCGTTGCGAAGCCATGTCGACGTCGACCTGGCCACAGAGATCTGGGAGCACGCCCTGACCGCGCGCTGGGACGGGACGGAGGTCTGGTTCCACGGCGACATGGCCCGGGGAAATCTGCTGCTGGAGGGCGGGGAGCTGGCCGCCGTGCTGGACTTCGGCACGTGCGGGGTCGGGGACCCCGCCTGCGACATGGCGGTCGCCTGGACCCTGTTGACCGACGCCGGTCGTGAGGCGTTCCGTGACCGGCTGTCCGTGGATGCGGCGACCTGGGCGCGCGGACGAGGCTGGGCTCTCTGGAAGGCGCTGGTCACCTGCTGGCGGGCCCTGGGCGACGACGACGAGGAGGTCGCGGCCCAGCTGCGCGTCCTGGACCAGATCCTCAGCGACCACCTGCGAGACGGCTGACGTCCTCGGCGGGGAGGTGCGTGCGGAGACCGTCGAGGATGAGACCGAGGCCGAGCCCGAAGTCGGCGGTGTCGCGGGGTCGACGGTCGATCGCCCCGGCGCTGTTGGCCTGCAGCGTCATCTGCTCGTCGTGGGCGTGGCCGAAGACGTAGTGCAACAGGGTGCGGGTGGCGACGGCGGCCAGACCCGGGTCGAGCCCGGCCTCGAGCAGGACCTCGTCGAGCTCCTCGGCCGGCCCAGCTGCGCCGAGGCCGAAGGCGTGCACCGTGGCGACGACGTCGGCCCCGTCGCGGTAGGCCAGCATCGCGTCGCGCAGCTCGGCGCATACCTCGCCGACCCGGCCGTCCCAGGTGGCCGCGCGGCGTGGCCTTCGGCCGCGGACCAGGATCGCGTCGGCGACCGCGGCCAGCAGGGTCTGCTTGTTGGCGACGTGGTGGTAGAGCGCGCTCGGCGCGACTCCCATGTCGGCCGCGAGCCGGCGCATGGACAGGTCGGCGAGTCCGTAGCGGTCGAGTACGTCGAGCGCGCGCTCGACGACGTCGCTGCGGTGATAGCGCACTGCACACCTCCGTTGACCGGCCCGGACCCATAACCTAACCTGAACACCGTTCACCTGGCCACCGTTCAGGTCGACGTGTCCCCCGCACCGAGCTGAGAGTCAGGCCCATGAGCATCCGCGCCTCCCGCAGCACCGCCACCGATGTCGCCCTGATCGCGGGCTTCGCCGCCCTGATCGCCGTCTGCGCGATCCTGCCCGCGCTCAACGTCGGCACACCGGTGCCGATCACCCTCCAGACGTTCGGGGTGCTGCTCAGCGGCGCCGTGCTGGGCATGCGCCGCGGCTTCCTGGCCGTGCTGCTCTACCTCGTCGTCGGGGCGGCCGGGCTGCCGGTCTTCTCCGGCGGCGCGTCGGGCCTGGCCGTCTTCAGCGGCCCGTCGGTCGGCTACCTCGTCGGCTTCCCGCTGGCCGCGGCGCTGTGCGGCTTCATCGTCGAGCGACTGCCGCGCCGGACCATCCAGACCAGCGTGCCGGTGATCACCGTCGCAGGGCTGGTGAGCAGCGCGGTGTTCATCCACACGTTCGGCATGGCCGGCATGGTGTGGCGCATCCCCACCGACTGGGCCGGCGCCTTCGACATCGACAAGGTCTTCTGGATCGGTGACGTCGTCAAGAACGTCGCGATGGCCCTGGTCGCCACCGCCGTGCACCGGGCCTTCCCCGACCTGCTCGACCGCCGCACCCCGGTCGCGGCGACCCGCGAGGAGACCGTCACCGCGTGAGCCGGATCGAGCTCCGGCAGGTCTCGGTCAGGGTGCCCGCCACCGACGGCGAGCACGAGATCCTGCACGAGACCACGCTGACCCTCACCGAGTCGCGCATCGCCCTGATCGGCGCCAACGGCTCCGGCAAGTCCACCCTCGCGCGCCTGGTCAACGGCCTGGTCGAGGCCAGCTCCGGGCGGGTGCTCGTCGACGGGCTCGACGTCGCCGAGGACGGTGCGGCGGTGCGCCGCCGGGTGGGGTTCGTCTTCACCGACCCCAGCGCCCAGCTGGTGATGCCCACGGTCGTGGAGGACGTCGCGCTGTCGCTGCGTCGTACGCACAAGGACAAGGGCGTACGCCGGGCGGCGGCCATGGCCGTGCTCGAGCGCCACGGACTCGCCGAGCTGGCCGACCGCAGTGTGCACACGCTGTCGGGGGGCCAGCGGCAGCTGCTCGCCCTGGCGGGGGTGCTGGCCACCGATCCCGACGTGCTGGTCGCCGACGAGCCGACCACGCTGCTGGACCTGCGCAACAGCCGGCTGATCGGCGACCTGCTCTGCGCCCTGCCCCAGCAGCTCGTCCTCGTCACGCACGACCTCGACCTGGCCGAGCGCTGCGAGCGCGGGATCGTGGTCGACGACGGCGCCGTGGTCTACGACGGGCCGGCCGCCGACGCGGTCGCGCACTACCGGGCGACCGTGTGAGCGCCTCGCTCCTGGGGATCTACCGCCCCGGCCACACGGTGCTCCACCGGCTGCCGGCCGGAGCCAAGCTGCTCACCCTGATGGCGGTCGCGATCGTGGTCGTGGTGGTCCGCGGACCCGTGAGCGCCGCCGCGTTCGTCGCCGCGGCGCTGACGCTGGCGGGCTGGTCGGGCATGGGCGTCCGTGCGACCCTGCGGGCCCTGCGGGGCATCCTGGTCGTGGCCGTCCTGATGGCGGCCTACCTCACCTGGCAGCAGACCTGGCAGCGCGCCGTCGAGTCGGTGCTCGACCTGGTCGCGCTGGTGCTGATGGCGACCGTGCTGACCGTGACGACGCCGATCGACCAGATGCTCGACACGATCACCCGGGCGCTGGGCCCGCTGCGCCGCGTCGGGGTCAACCCGGAGATGGTGGCGCTGGCGTTCTCGCTGATGATCCGTGCGGTGCCGACCACGATCGAGATCGCCGGCGAGACGCGGGACGCCGCCGTCGCCCGCGGGCTCCAGCGCGACCCCCGCGCGCGGCTCACGCCGCTGGTGGTCAGGGTGGTGGCCCATGCCCGCTCCACCGGGGAGGCGCTGCATGCCCGCGGGATCACCGACTGACGCCGTACTCGCGCGTCCATTGGGGTGGTAGTCCGGTGCAGAATCGGGCTCATTTGCCGGAATAACCCCTGAAATGCACCGGACTACCCCTCCGGCAGCGGGGTGTTGAGGAACCAGCGATGCCCGAAGGGGTCGCGGAAGACGGCCACCCGGCCAGCGGGGGGCGAGTCCTCCGGGCCGCGATCGATGCGCACACCGGTGGCGACCACCCGCTCGCACACGGCGTCCACGTCGGCGACCTGCAGGTGGAGCGAGACCGGGGAGCCCCGCGTCGTGTCGGGCGCGGCGACGCCGGCCGCCTCGAACTCGTCGGCCATCATCCAGCGCGCCCCGTCGACGGCGAGCTCCACGTGGCCGACCCGGCCGTCCTCCATCCGGATCGGCGGGTAGACCACCTCGGCGCCGAGCGCGTCGACGTACCAGGTGATCGCGCGGTCGGCCCCCGCGACACAGAGGTACGGCGTCAGCTCGGTCATGCTGTCCACTTCACCACACAGGCGGCTTGCGGTGAACCCACGGCGTCGCTTCCTCGACCCGTGCGGACACCGCCAGCAGCAGTTCCTCCTCGGCCGGGCGCGCGGCCAGCATCACCCCCACGGGCAGCCCGTCGTCGGTCCAGTGCAGTGGCAGCGAGATGGCCGGCATGCCGGTGACGTTCCAGGCCGAGGTCCACGGCGTGAACGCCTTCTGTGCCTCGAAGTCGGCAGCCGGGTCGTTGTCGTCGCGCAGCGCGCCGACGGGCAGCGGCGGGGCGGCGAGGGTGGGCGTCAGCACCAGGTCGTACGGCGCCAGCGCGGCGAGCGCGCCCGCGGCCAACCGGCGCATCTCGCCGATGGCCAGGCCGAACTCCGGCCCCGAGACCGCGTGGCCGCGCTCGCTGAGCCAGCGGGTGAGCGGCCGGAGATCGCCCTCGCGGCCGGGCGGGGCGGCGGAGAGCGCCGTGAGCACGGCCCAGCAGATCTCGAAGACGGGCACCGCCTCCGGAGGGAGCGGGACCGGCACGTCCTCCACGTCGTGGCCCATCGACTCGAGCAGCCGCGAGGCGTCGTCCCACGCCTGCACGCACGCCGGGTCGACCGGGCTGTCGGCGATGACGGGGGTGATGAAGCGAGCGACCCGGAGACGCCCCGGGTCCCGGTCGCAGGCGGCGAGGAACGAGCCCGTGGGAGACGGTGCCCACGACGGGTCACCCACGCTACGGCCGGCGAGCACGTCGAGGAAGGCGGCCGCGTCGCGCACGGTGCGCGCGAGCGGTCCGGACACGCTCAGCCCCACCGGGTCGCCGTACATCGGGGCGTCGGACACGCGACCCCGTGTCGGCTTGAGGCCGACGAGGCCGCAGCACGAGGCCGGGATGCGGATCGAACCACCGCCGTCGGAGCCGTGGGCGACCGGCACCAGCCCGGCGGCCACCGCCGCGCCGGCGCCGCCCGAGGAGCCGCCCGCCATCCGGGTGGTGTCCCAGGGGGTGACGGCCGGCGGGGCGACGTCGGGCTCGGTGTAGCAGGGCGAGCCGAACTCCGGCGTGCTCGTCTTCCCCAGGCTCACCATCCCGGCGGCCTCGATGGCCAGCGTCACCGCGTCCGACGCCTCCGGCACGTAGTCGGCGAAGGACGCCGAGCCGAACGTGGTGCGCACACCCGCGGTCAGGTTCAGGTCCTTGATGGCGGTCGGCACGCCGAACAGCGGTCCGAGCCCTGGTGAGCCGTCGTCCGGGGACGGCAGCGCCCGAGCTCGCTCCAGGGCGAGCTCGGGCGTGCGGGTGATGAAGGCGCCCACGCGGTCGGCCCGGGCCAGGTAGTGCCCGGCCAGCTCGGCCGGCGACACCTCGCCACGTCGTACGGCATCGCCCTGCTCGAGCGCGGTCAGGTCATGGAGTTCGGCCACGGCCTGACGCTAGCGGGTGCCGCAGCGGGACCTCGCGTCAGGCAGCGACCGGCTCGGCGACCAGGGCGGAGAGGGCGCCGACCAGGGTGGCCACGATCTGCTCGTCGGCGAGGATGTCGCCCCCCAGCGCGGGCTGCGACACGACGATGTCGTCACGCACCGCGGCGCCCGCGATCCCGGCCGAGCGCCGGGCGTCGTCGTGCGACCACTTGCCGCCGTACGGCGTCGGCGTGGCACCGACCACGGCGAACTGCTTGCCGGTGATGGCCCCGACGCCGTACGGGCGGGAGAGCCAGTCGATCGCGTTGTTCAGCACGGCGGGCATCGTGCCGTTGTACTCCGGGGTGACGGCCAGGACGCGGTCGGCGCCGGCGACCAGCTCGCGCAGCGACTGGGCGGCGGCGGGCACCTCGTGACCGTCGAGCTCCTCGTTGTAGAACGGGATGTCACCGAGACCCTCGGCGATCTCCACGGTGACTCCGACAGGCGCCTGGGCGCGCAGCGTCTCGGCGATCCGACGGTTCAGGGAGTCGGCGCGCAGGCTGCCGACGAGGACGACGACACGGGTGTCGGACACGGTGGGCTCCTCAAGCTGGGTGATGGTCATGCTCGGAGTAACCGGACCGCGGTCCGTTTAATTCCACTGAGAGCGGAGAACGTTGCGCCCTAGGCTGGGCCGGTGCCCATCAACCTGCCGCTGGCCGACGAGCCCGCACCCGAGCGCGCCGACGCGGCGCGCAACCGGGAGGCTCTCCTCGCCGCGGCCCAGCGCCTGGTCGACCTCTGCGGCGTCGACCACGTCACCATGGATGCGGTGGCCGCCGAGGCCCGCGTCGGCAAGGGCACCGTCTTCCGGAGGTTCGAGAGCCGCGAGGGACTCATGGGCGCACTGCTCAACCGGTCGGAGATAGCGTGGCAGGCCGCGGTGCTCTCCGGCCCCCCACCCCTGGGCCCGGGAGCGGCGCCGATGGACCGGCTGCTGGCCTTCGGGCGCTCGCGCATCGAGCTCAACCTCACCCACGCACGGCTGATCCGGGCGGCCGGCAGGTCGGGCGCACGGGCGTACGCCGCGGTCTCGTTCACCGCGATGCACGTGCGACACCTCCTCGACCAGCTGGGCGTCCGCGGTGACATCCCGATGCTCGCCACGGCGCTGATCGCGCCGCTGGAGGTCACGATCCTGACCCAGCAGACCGAGATCGAGCATGTCTCCGTCGGCCGGATCCAGGCCGGCTGGGACGACCTCGTACGTCGCGTGGTCGGGGATGCCTGACCGGGGCGTCGGTCGCGCGCACGTGCTTCGCTACCGCGTACACGCGCAGGGCCTCGACGCGAAGCAGGCCCGCCCGGACGCGTCGGTCCTCGACCTCGGAGTGCAGGACACCGGGCCGGACGGCTCGGCCTGGGCACTCGAGCTGCGCCGCTGCTCGCTCCCGGCAGACGACCTGTTCCTCGCCTGGACCCTGCGCGGCGCGCCCCATGCCTACCGTCGGTCGGAGGCTGCGGGAGTCGCGGCCGCGACCTGGCCGTGGAGCGACACCGACGCCGCCAAGCGGATCTTCGACGCGGCCACCCCGCTGCGCACGGCGGGGATCGGCATCCTCGACGCACTGAGCACGGTGGCCGGCGAGATGCGCGATGTCGTCCGGTCCCCCACGGTGAAGGGCGAGCTGTCGGCGGCGCTGACGGAGCGGCTGGAGGCGCCGTACCTGCGCTACTGCCGGGCCTGCGAGGCGACACACACCTACGAGCAGCCCTTCCGGATCGCCGGGCTGCACGCCGGCCTGGAGCTCGAGGCCGGCACGTCTCCCCCGGTGCTGCGGCGCCTCCCCGGCTGGCGCGGCCCGGCGAAGAAGGTGCCCGCCCATCTCGACCCGGTGCGTGCGACGCTGCACCTGCTGGGGCCGGCCACGCCGAAGCTCGTCGCCGGCTACCTCGACACCACCGTGAGAGAGGTCGCCGCCCACTGGCCCGACGACGTCGTGCCCGTGATCGTGGACGGCCAGGAGCTGCAGGTGCTGGCCGCCGACGAGCCGGCCCTGCGGGACCCGCCGGCCGCCGAGGGCGTCCTGCTGCTCGGCCCGTTCGACCTGTTCCTGCAGGGTCGCGACCGCGAGCTCGTCGTCCCCGACCCGGCCGCCCGCAAGGACCTCTGGCGCACCCTCGGCCGGCCCGGTGCGATCCTCGACGGCCACGACCTGGTCGGGTCGTGGCGGCCGCGCACCTTCGGAGCCAGGCTCAAGATCGAGGTGCGGATGTGGTCGGGCGGTGAGCCGCCGTCCGGTCTGGCGGAGCAGGCCGAGCGACTGGCCGACTTCCGTGGGAAGACCTTCGCCGGGCTCGCATGACGTGCTCGCCCGCCGGATCCTCTCCGCCTCGCCTGCAGGGAATGCACGTCGGCCCGGCCACGACGAGGAGGTCGGCCACGATGTGACCTGACCGGGCGCCACGACTTCGTGGAGCGAGGCCGTCGGCCCACCAGGCGCTCGAAGGCCGGGTTCGCGGCGAGGATCGTGCCGTCCTGGGCCACGAACGCGGCCGACACCGAGTCGCTCTCGGCCAGGAAGCCGTCCAGGGCGTCGTTGCCCGGCTGGGGTCAGGGGCGACTGCCCAGGGTGCGGCCATATCTCAGCATGCGCCCCTCCCGAAGATCCCGCTGGCTCCTTGGAGGAGGGCCGCACCCCAGCCGCAGCCGGGCGTCGCACCCGAGACGTGCCTCCCGCGCTCGCTCAGCCGCCGTCGGCGGCCTGGCGACGCAGGCCGAACGTGAGGCCGTCGACCAGCGCGTCCCACGACGCCTCGATGACGTTGTGCCCGACTCCGACGGTGACCCAGGTCGACTCGCCGTCCGAGGTCTCGATGAGCACCCGGGTGATCGCGTCGGTGCCGTGACCCTGGTCGAGGATGCGCACCTTGTAGTCGATCAGCTCGAACTTCGCGACCTCGGGGAACGCCTGCCCGATCGCCTCGCGCAGGGCGGCGTCGAGGGCGTTGACCGGACCGTTCCCCTCGCCGGTGACGACGTAGCGCACGCCGGCGGCGCGCAGCTTGACCGTCGCCTCCGAGGCCGCCTCCTCGCCGGGGCGGGTCTCGGTGATGACGCGCCAGGACTCGACGTCGAAGTACGCCGGCCGCTCGCCCTCGACCTCCTCGACGAGCAGCAGCTCGAACGAGGCGTCCGCCGCCTCGAACGTGTAGCCGCGCTGCTCGAGCCGCTTGACCCGGTCGGTCACGCGGGTCACGAGCTCCCGGTCACCTGAGAGGTCGAAGCCCAGCTCCCTGCCCTTGAGCTCGATCGAGGCGCGGCCGGCCATGTCGGAGACCAGCAGCCTCATGTCGTTGCCCACGCCGACGGGATCCATGTGCTGGTAGAGATCGGGGTCGACCTTGATCGCGCTGGCATGCAGCCCGGCCTTGTGGGTGAAGGCCGACGTGCCGACGTACGGCTGTCGCGACGCCGGCGGGAAGTTGGTGACCTCGGCGACCGCGTGCGCGATGCGGGTGGCGTCGCGCAGCAGGCCCGCGGGCAGCACCCGCCGGTCGAGCTTGAGCTCGAGGTTGGCCACGACGCTGACCAGGTCGGCGTTCCCCGTGCGCTCGCCGTAGCCGTTGATGGTGCCCTGCACGTGCGTCGCGCCGGCGTCGACTGCGGCCAGCGTGTTGGCGACGGCACAGCCGGTGTCGTTGTGGCAGTGGATGCCGACGCGCACGCCCGTGGTGTCGACGACGTCGTGGACCACGTCGGCCACCCAGCCGGGGAGCATCCCGCCGTTGGTGTCGCACAGCGCGATGACCTCGGCGCCCGCGTCGTACGCCGTCCGC
Source organism: Nocardioides sp. LHG3406-4 (assembly GCF_049897745.1). NCBI lineage: Bacteria > Bacillati > Actinomycetota > Actinomycetes > Propionibacteriales > Nocardioidaceae > Nocardioides > Nocardioides sp. LHG3406-4. Next base: position 312,093 of record NZ_JAFCWV010000002.1, on the reverse strand, counting down.
AGCACCTCGAGTGCGTAGTCGCGGTTGTCGCGGTAGCCGTCGAAGAAGTGCTCGGCGTCGAGGAAGACGGTCTGCCCCTCCGCGCGCAGGTGGCTCACGGTGTCGCGGACCATCGCGAGGTTCTCCTGCAGGGTGGTGCGCAGCGCGAGGTCGACGTGCCGGTCGTGCGACTTGGCGACCAGCGTCACGACGCTCGCCCCGCTCTCGCGCAGGGCCGCGATGCCCGGGTCGTCGGCTGCCTTGACGCCCGCGCGGCGGGTGGCGCCGAAGGCCGTCAGGCGCGCGTTGGCGAGGTCGAGCTCGGTGCGCGCGCGCCGGAAGAACTCGGTGTCCTTCGGGTTGGCCCCCGGCCAGCCGCCCTCGATGTAGCCGACCCCCAGCCCGTCGAGGTGGCGGGCGATCGAGAGCTTGTCGGCGACGGAGAGGTTGAGCCCCTCCTGCTGGGCGCCGTCTCGCAGCGTCGTGTCGTAGACGTGGAAGTCACCTTGCAGGTCCATGGTCGTTCTCTCGTGTCGGGCTGGCAGGGGGTGTGTCCGGGCAACAAAAAGACCTCCCGTGGAACGAGAGGTCGGCGCGACGGGGTGTCCCGTCGCGCTAGCGAATGATGATGCTGGTGGTGAGGGGGTGCTGCATGTCGCCCATGCTGCCAGAGAGCGGGGCGGCGTTGGGCCGGGTCTCGTGATCCGGTCCGACGAGTCAGCCCAGGAACGAGAACGGCGCACCCGAGGCCGGCGCCCAGGCGCTGCCCCGGCTGGCCGCAAGCGACGCGAGGCCGGCGGCGAGGGCGAGCACGACGGCGGTCGCGACGAGCCAGCTGACCGGTCGCGCAGCGATCGGGTGTACGACGCGGCGGAGCGGCCGGCGTACGCGCGAGCCACCCGGGCCGAACCACAGCCCGAACGCGAACGCGGCCCCGCACAGGCCCAGCGCCAGGGCGGGTGAGGTGCCGGCGGCGAAGCACAGCAAGGCGACCGAGGCCGCGATGCCTCCCGCCCAGAGCGACAGCAGGAGCGTGCCGGGCACGCCGGCCATGACGTGCCACGGCGTGGCGAGCACGGTCTGCGGGCCGTCGTACCACCTGGCGCCGCGGAGCCGGCGCCGGTCACCCGCCGCCGACGCGGCCAGCGAGGCACTGCGCACGACCCAGGTGAGAAGCAGGAGGGCCAGCAAGGACAGGTACGGCGCGAACGCCACCGCGCCACCGCCGACAGCGGCCAGCGCCGCGAGGACGACGAAGCGGCGCAGGCGCTCGGCGAGCGGGGGCCGGCCCTGCACGGGGACCGGGTCGTCGGCCAGCCAGGCCGTCCCGCCCTCGGGAGGCTCGTGCTCGGTCGGGGTGTCGATCCGGGCCGAGGCGGCGACGGCCAGGGGCAGGGTGAACGGGTCTGCCTCGACCAGCCGGAGGGGTTCGGTGACCGGCTCGACGATGTCGCGGCTGCGCGGGTCCTCGAACCACGACACCAGCGCCGGCAGCGTCGGCCGTCCTGCCGGGTCGGGGTCGAGAGCGGCGACGAGCACCTCGCGCAGCGGGTCGTCGAGGTGGGCGAGGTCGTGCTCGCCGCGGCGGACGCGGTCCATGATCGCCATCGAGGGTCCGCGCCCGAACGGCGCCCGGCCAAGCCCCGCGAACGCGACGGTCGCCGCCCACGAGTGCACGTCCGACGCCGTGGTCGCGTCGTCGCCGTACAGGATCTCGGGCGCCAGGTATCCCGGCGTGCCGAGCAGCCACCCGGTGTGGGTGATCCTCGGGTCGTCGGCGACGCGGGCGAGGCCGAAGTCGATGAGGATCGGGGTACGGCCCTCCATCAGCACGTTGGAGGGCTTGATGTCGCGGTGCAGCACGCCCACGGCGTGCACGGCGGTCAGTGCCTCCGCCAAGCAGCGGCCCAGCCAAGTGAGGTCCTGCCCGCGGATCGGCCCGGACTCGTGGATCTCGTCGTGGAGCGAGAGTCCCGGAACGTAGCGGGTGGCGACGTAGGGGATGTCGCCCCACGGGTCGGCGTCGACGATCTCCGCCACTCGCCTGCTGCGGATCCGCGAGAGCGAGCCGACCTCGCGGGCCAGCCGCGCGCGGGACTCGTCGTCGCCGATGATGTGCGGCCGCAGGACCTTGAGCGCGACCCGGTCGCCACCGGGACGCTGGGCCAGGTGGACGACACCCATGCCACCCTCCCCCAGCCGGGTGAGGAGCGTGTAGCCGCCGACCGTCAGGCCCGACGGTGGCGTCTGCGGACGCGGGGAGGTCGTCACGAGCCGAGATTACCCGCGCATGGCCTCTCCGGCGGTCACGCCGAGCGGTGCATCCAGCCGAAGGTGTCCTCGGAGCGCCCGAACTGCACGTCGACCAGGTTCTGGCGGATCTGCATCGTGATGTCGGTGGAGGCCGGCGCGGGCACGTCGCCCTCGGCGGACTGGAGCGTGCCGACCGGGGTCACCACCGCGGCGGTGCCGCAAGCGAAGATCTCGGTGATCGCGCCGCTCGTCACGCCGTCGCGCCACTCGTCGATGGAGAACTTCCGCTCCTCGACCTGATGGCCGAGCTTGCCTGCGAGCTCGATGATCGAGGCGCGGGTGATGCCCTCGAGGATGGTGCCGGTCTCAGGGGTGACGATGTGTCCGTCGTCGAAGACGAAGTACATGTTCATGCCGCCCAGCTCCTCGACGTACCGCCCCTCCTGGGCGTCGAGGAAGACCACCTGGTCGCAGCCGTGACTGGTCGCCTCCTGCTGGGCGACGAGCGAGCTGGCGTAGTTGCCGCCGGTCTTGGCCGCACCCATGCCGCCCCGGCCGGCGCGGGTGTAGTCGCGGGTCAGCCACAGGGACACGGGCGTCACGCCGCCCTTGAAGTAGGCGCCCGCCGGCGACGCGATCACCATGAATGTGACGTGCCGGGCCGGGCGCACGCCCAGGAACGCCTCGGAGGCGAACATGAACGGCCGCAGGTAGAGGCTCTTCTCCCCCGCGCTCTCCGGCACCCAGCGCCGGTCGACCTCGACGAGGGCGTCGACGGCCTGGACGAAGTCGTCGACCGGCAGCTCGGGCAGTGCCAGCCGGGCACTGGAGCGGACCATCCGCTTGGCGTTCTCCTCGGGGCGGAAGGTCCACACCGAGCCGTCGGCGTGCCGGTAGGCCTTCATCCCCTCGAAGGTCTCCTGCGCGTAGTGCAGCGCCGCGGTCGCCGGGTCGAGCGAGAGCGGGCCGTACGGCGTGATCCGGGCGTGGTGCCAGCCCTCGTCGGGGGTCCACTCGATCGTGACCATGTGGTCGGTGAAGTGCTGGCCGAAGCCCGGGTTGGCGAGGATCTCCGCGAGCCGGGAGTCGTCGACCGGTGCCGTCGCGAGAGTGGTGCTGATGTCCATGTGGGCCACGGTATCCAACCCTTCTGGGAGTGCGGTCATGGAGCGGACTTTTGATTGGCCGAAACCGCCCTCGAAGTGATAGCAAGGTGGTCTCATCGGGGAGGGCTGGATGTCGGGAACGACGGAGAAGTGGTCAGTGTCGGACGTGACAGCGATGCAGGCCGAGATCGAGCGTCTGCGCCGCGAGAATGCCGACCTCCAGACCCGTCTCGGCCACGGCGACCGGCACGCCGCGATGCTGATGGCCGAGGCTCAGGAGGTCGCCGACAGCCTCATCGAGGAGTCGGTGCACCGCGTCGAGCGGATGATCAAGAACGCGCGCGCCACCCCGCCCTACGACGGCATCGACGAGATCCTGCAATTGAGCAAGAAGGCGCACGAGCAGCTCTCCAGCGCGACCGCGACCCTGGGCCGGCTGATCGAGAAGATCGAGCACCCCATGCACTACACCGAGCCTCGGCCCGACCCGCTGACCGACCGGGTGCCGTTCCAGAGGTTCCGCTCAGCGCGCTGAGGCAGGTGTCCATGCGGTTGTTGGAACGTTCGCACAAAGGTGTTTGCGCGAACGTTCCAACAACGGCGTGATCTCTGGTGCGAACGTTCCAGCAACGCCCGTTGCGCGAACGTTCCAACAACGGCCAGGCCTTCCCCCAGGGATGCCCGAACGCATGGACCATCCGTGCGTGGTCCAGCCGCGAGACGCCCGAGAGCCTCGCTCAGCTGAGCCGGGCCGCGACCGCGTCGCCCACAGCCGTCGTCGTCCGCGACTCCCCGGGCACCCGCGCGGCCAGCTCGGCGATGACCGCCTCCTCGACCGCGGCCGCGGCGTCGGCGTACCCGAGGTGGTCGAGCAGGAGGGCGGCCGACAGGATCGCTGCCGTGGGGTCCGCCTTCTGCTGACCTGCGATGTCGGGCGCCGAGCCGTGCACGGGCTCGAACATCGACGGGGCCGTGCGGTCGGGGTTGATGTTCCCCGAGGCAGCGAGCCCGATGCCGCCGGTGATGGCCGCGGCGAGGTCGGTGACGATGTCGCCGAAGAGGTTGTCGGTGACGATCACGTCGAAGCGCGCCGGGTCGGTCGCCAGGAAGATCATCGCCGCGTCGACGTGCATGTAGTCGACGGTGACGCCGGGGAAGTCGGCGGCGACCTTCTGGGTCAGCCGCCACCAGAGCGAGCCGGCGTGCACGAGCACGTTGGTCTTGTGGACCACGGTGAGCTTGCGGCGCGGACGCCGGTCGGCCCGTGCGAAGGCGTCGCGCAGCACCCGCTCCACGCCGTACGCCGTGTTGACGCTGACCTCGGTGGCGATCTCGGCAGGCGTGCCGACCCGCAGGGCGCCGCCGTTGCCCGTGTAGGGCCCCTCGGTGCCCTCACGGACCACCACGAAGTCGACCTCGCCGGGATCGGCCAGCGGTGAACTGGCCCCCGGGAAGATCCGGCTCGGTCGCAGGTTGACGTAGTGGTCGAGCTCGAAGCGCAGCCGCAGCAGCAGCCCGCGCTCCAGCAGTCCGGGCGGCAGGTTCGGGTCGTTCGGCTTCCCCCCGACGGCACCGAGCAGGATGGCGTCGTGCTCGCGGATCTCACCGAGCACGGAGTCGGGCAGCACCTCGCCTGTCGCGAGGTAGTGCTCGGCGCCCAGGTCGTAGCGGTTGGCCTCGACCTTGGCCGGCGCCACCGCCTCGAGCACCTTGAGGGCCTCAGCGGTGACCTCCGGCCCGATGCCGTCTCCGGCGATGACGGCGAGCCGGATGCTGGGTGCTGGGTCCGTGGGGCCCTGTGGTGTGCTCATGGACGGCGAGGCTAGTTGTCCTCGGGCGCCTGGCCGCCGTTGTCTCGCAGGTCAAGAGCAGCCTGGACGGCGCGGGTCGCTGCCTCGGCGCTGTAGGGGTTCTCGGGGCTGTGGCTGGCCGGTCCCCAGTCGGGGTACATGTCGTACATGGGAGTTCCTCGGAATCGCTCGGCGGGAGTCTGGAAGAGATCCGGGACCGCAACGCCGAACACCGCGGCGAGGTGGCCCCGGTGACAGCTCAGATCTGTCAGGCCTCGCCGCGGCAGCCGATAAGTACGAACACGCTCCGCATGATGGGTAGAACGCTACGCCGAGCCGACCCGGCCGTGCAGACAGATTCCCGAACCGGTCATATGTCGAGACACTCGTACCAAGATGAAAGACTCACCTCATGAGTGCTCCCCCTGAGCTGCCGGAGATCGTCGGCCGCGCGTTCGATGTCTGTCGCAAGGCGGGCTACGTGTCGTTCTGCCGCAACGAGACAGGCCGGCTGCTGGCCACCCTGGCCGCGACCCGGGGCGGCACGATGGCCGAGTTCGGCACCGGCTGCGGCGTCGGCACGGCCTGGCTGCGCTCCGGCGTCCGCGACGACGCGCGCATCGTCACCGCCGAGCTCGATCCGAGGCTGGCGACCGCGGCGGCCGAGATCTTCCAGAACGACCCCTCGGTCGACGTCCTCGCCGCCGACTGGTCGACGCTGCGCGACCAGGGGCCCTTCTCGCTGCTCTTCCTCGACTCCGGCGAACCCGACAGCGTCCAGGTGGACGTCGTCGCCGACCTCGTCGAGCCCGGCGGCCTGGTCGTGCTCGACGACTTCACCCCGTGCGAGATCTGGCCCCCGATCCACCGCGGCCGGGTCGACACCCTGCGCGAGGGCTGGCTGACCGACGAGCGGTTCACCGCGGTCGAGGTGATGGTCGCCTCCGACGCGGCCGCGATCATCGCCACCCGTCGCTAGCCACCTTCAGCTGGCGATCGGCCGGTCGACGTCGGGGTCCAGCACGCGCTCGTCGCCGGCGCCGATGTCGACCGTGCACCACGGCAGCATCGTGTGCACGAGCGGACCGATGGCCAGCGCGTAGACGACCGTGCCCAGCCCTACGGCTCCGCCGAGCAGCCAGCCGACGCTGAGCACGATCAGCTCCAGCGACGTGCGCACCAGCCGGACCGAGAGTCCCGTCCGACGTACCAGCCCGGTCATCAGCCCGTCTCGGGGTCCGGGGCCGAGCTGGGAGCCGATGTAGAGGGCGCCCGCCAGCCCGTTGAGCGCGACGCCGCCGAGCACCATGGCCAGCCGCGGCGCGAGCGCGTCGGGCGGCGTGATCAGCGCCAGCGACGCGTCGGTCGCCACGCCGATGACCACCGCGTTGGCGACGGTGCCGAGTCCGGGCATCTGCCGCAGCGGGATCCACAGGAGCAGCACGCCCAGGCCGACGACGATGACGATGGTCCCGAAGCTCCACCCGGTCTGCTCGACGAGCCCGGCGTGCAGGACGTCCCAGGGGTCGAGGCCGAGAGTGGCCTCGATCATCATGGCCATCGAGAACCCGTAGAGCAGCAGGCCGATCATCAGCTGCACCAGCCGTCGCGGGAGGCGCGGTGCCCGCAGCTGCTCGAGCGGGGTCAACTGGGCCAACGGAGTACGAGTCACGAGAATATTGTGGCCATCATTGGCCTTGGAATGAATAGCCAATCCTGGGATAGTGGCCTGCATGACCGCCGCGATCAGCTCTCAGCGCGTCGCCACTCTCGTCGGCGACTTCGACCGCTCCCCCGCGTACGCCGGACTGGCGGAGTCCCTGCGCCTGCTCATCGGCGACGGCCGGATCGCCCTGGGCACCAGGCTGCCCAGCGAGCGCGAGCTCACGGGCGCCCTCGCGGTCTCCCGCACCACCGTCACCCGGGCCTACGCCGCCCTGCGCGAGGTCGGCTATGCCGAGGCTCGGGTCGGTGCCGGCACGTTCACCCGCGTCCCGAGCGGCCGGACGCGCGCCCTCGACAGGACCCTGTTCCCCCGACCCGGTGACGCCGCAGCCATCGACCTGAGCTGCGCGGCCACCTCCGCCCCGGCGGGCGTCGGAGCGGCGTACGCCGCCGCAGCGGCAGAGCTGCCGGCGTACCTCTCCGGGCCGGGCTACTACGTGGCCGGCGTGCCCGAGCTCCAGCAGGCCATCGCCGAGACGTACGACGAGCGCGGGCTGCCCACCGACCCCGACCAGATCCTCGTGACGCCCGGCGCCCTGAGCGCCGCCTCCATCGTCGCGCAGGCGTTCACCGGGCCGGGAGACCGGGCGCTCGTGGAGTCGCCGTGCTATCCCAACGCGGTCGCCGCGATCCGGCACAGTGGAGCCCGGGTCGTGCCGTCACCTGTGGACCCGAGCGGCTGGGACCTCGACGCCACCGGCGCCGTGCTGCGGCAGACGTCACCGCGGCTCGCCTACCTGATCCCGGACTTCCAGAACCCCACCGGGCACCTGATGAGCGACGAGCAGCGGTCCACGCTGGCGCGGCACCTCGCCCGCACCCACACGATCGCCGTGGTCGACGAGGCCCACCAGGCGCTCTCGTTGGAGGGCCAGGAGATGCCGCTGCCCCTGGCGCACCACGCCCCCGGCGCGATCACCATCGGCAGTGCCAGCAAGACGTTCTGGGGTGGCCTGCGGCTGGGCTGGCTGCGGGCCCCGCACGAGCACGTCGAACGGCTCATCGAGGCCAGGCTCGGCCTCGATCTCGGCTCGCCGGTGCTGGAGCAGCTGGTGCTGGGCCGGCTGCTCGCAGATCGCTCGGCCGTCGTCGACGAGCACCGTGCCCAGCTGCGCGACCAGCGTGACGCGCTGGTCGCGGCGCTGCGCCGCGAGCTGCCCGAGTGGTCGTTCCACCTGCCGACCGGAGGGCTGGCGCTGTGGTGCCAGCTGCCCCGGTCGGGCGGCACCGACCTCGCCGTCGAGGCCGAGCGGCACGGCGTGATCGTCGCGCCGGGCCCGGTGTTCGCCGCCGAGGGCGGCCTCGACCGGTTCGTCCGGATCCCCTGGACCCGCCCCGCCGACGAGCTCGAGGAGGCGGTCCGCCGGTTGGCGGTCGCCTGGGAGATCGTGGTTTCCCACGCCGGCAGCGAGCCGGGCTCGCGCCGGGGCCGGGTGATGGTGGCCTGACCCCGGGTCAGGCCAGGTTGACCGCGCGCACCTTCACGGCGTCGATGGCGCTCTCGATGTCGGCCAGCGTCTCCGTCGGGATCGCCGAGTCGACCGACAGCGCCACCAGGGCGGAGCCGCCCTTGGCGTCCCGGGCGACCTGCATGCCCGCGATGTTGACGCCGGCGTCGCCGAGGATGCCGCCGACGGTGCCGACCATGCCCGGGCGGTCCTCGTAGTTGAAGAACGCCAGGTGGTCGGTGGGCTCGATGTCGACGTCGAAGCCGTTGACCTCGACCAGCCGCTCGCGCTGCCCGAGGCCCACGAGCGTGCCGCTGACCGACACCTGCGACCCGTCGGCGAGGGTGCCGCGGATGGTGATCAGGTTGCGGTGGTCGGGGCTCTCGGGGTCGGCGATGAGCCGCACCGACGTACCCCGCTCGGCGGCGAGCAGCGGCGCGTTGACGTAGGAGACCTGGTCCTCGACGACGTCGGTGAAGACGCCCTTGAGGGCGGCCAGTTCCAGCACCTTGACGTCGAACTCCGTGATCTCGCCGCGCACCTCCACGTCGATCTGCTGGGCGACCTCGCCGGCCAGGGCGGTGAAGACCCGGCCGAGCTTCTCGGTGAGCGGGATGCCGGGACGGACGTCCTCGGCGATGACGCCACCCTGGACGTTGACGGCGTCGGGCACGAGCTCACCGGAGAGCGCGAGTCGGACCGAGCGGGCGACGGCGATGCCGGCCTTCTCCTGCGCCTCGTCGGTCGACGCGCCGAGGTGCGGCGTGGCCACGACGTTCTCGAGCTCGAAGAGCGGGCTGTCGGTGCAGGGCTCCTTGGCGAAGACGTCGAGGCCGGCGGCGGCGATGCGGCCGGTCTTGAGGGCGTCGTACAGCGCGGCCTCGTCGACGATGCCGCCGCGGGCCGCGTTCACGAGCACCAGCTGCGGCCGGGCCTTGGCGAGCTCGTCGGCGCCGATGAGGCCGACGGTCTCGGGGGTCTTCGGCAGGTGGACGCTCATGAAGTCGGCCTCGGCGAGCAGGGTGTCGAGGTCGACGAGGCGCACGCCCATCTGTGCGGCCCGGCCGGCCTGCACATAGGGGTCGTAGGCGATGACCTTCATGCCGAACGCGCTCAGCCGCTGCGCGACGAGTACGCCGATCCGGCCGAGCCCGACGATGCCGACCGTCTTCTCGTAGAGCTCGATGCCGGTGTAGCGGGAGCGCTTCCACTCGCCGTTCTTGAGGGCGGCGTGCGCCGGGCTCACGTGGCGGGCGGCGGCGAGCATCAGCGCGACGGCGAGCTCGGCGGCCGAGACGATGTTGGAGGTCGGCGCGTTGACGACCATCACGCCGCTCTGGGTGGCGGCCTTCACGTCGACGTTGTCGAGGCCCACGCCGGCCCGGGCGACGACCTTGAGCCGCTTCGCCGCGGCCAGTGCCTCCGCGTCGACCTTGGTGGCGGAGCGCACCAAGATGGCGTCGGCGTCAGCGATGGCCGGCAGCAGCTCAGCGCGGTCGGCTCCGTTGCAGTGCCGAATCTCGAAGTCGGGGCCGAGCGCGTCGACGGTGGCGGGGCTGAGCTCCTCGGCGATGAGCACGACGGGCTTGCCAGAGTTGGGTGCAGTCACAGCGATCCTCAGGACAGGTATGGGAAACGGTCGAGGTGCACCACGCTGTGCGTGATCAGCCTACCCCTGCCGCGCCGGTCGGCCCGAGCCGGTCTCAGGGACCGGTTCGTCCCAGGCCTCCTGGCGGGCGACCGTCCCGCGCCTGGCGACATAGGTCACCACGAAGCCGATGAGCAGCGCGAGCAGCACGCCGAGGTTGGCGAAGGCCCAGTCGCCCTCCTTGCCGCCGAGGCCGAGCGGGCCCAGCAGGTAGCCCTGCCAGTTGTTCCACGAGGCGTCGTCCGGGAACGTGTTGATCACCAGCCCCCAGCCGACCACCGAGGCGCCGACCATCGTGCCGATCGAGACCCAGTCGAAGGCGCCGTACCGGCCCGCGGGGTCGAAGAGCGCCGCGTCGTCGTAGTCGCGCCGCCGCAGCGCGATGTCGGCGATCATCACCCCTGCCCACGCGGCGAGCGGGACGCCGAGGGTGATGAGGAAGCTCTGGAAGGGCGCGATGAAGGTGTCGGCGAAGAACACGACGTAGATCGTGCCCAGGGTCAGCAGCACCCCGTCGATGAACGCCGCGTGCGGCCGCGCCAGGCGTACGCCGAGCGAGAGCAGCGTCAGTCCGGAGGAGTAGATCCCGAGGACCGCGCCGCTCACCAGCGCGAGGATGGCCGCGAGCAGGAAGGGCACCAGGACCCAGGTGGGCAGCAGGGTGGCGAGCGTCCCGATCGGGTCGACCGCGATCCCGTCGAGGACCTCCTGCGACGAGCCCGCCAGGGCCAGGCCGAAGACCACGAGGATCACCGGGGCGAGCGCGCCACCGAAGGTGTTCCAGCCGACGATCGATGCGCTGGAGGCGCTGCGGGACTGGTAGCGCGACCAGTCGGCGGCGATGTTGATCCAGCCCAGGCCGAAGCCGGTCATCACCATGACCAGCGCGCCCACCACCGCCTGGTTGGAGCCGCCCGGGATGTCCTGCACCGCCGACCAGTCGATGTCGCCGATCGTCATCGCCATGTAGAGCACCGAGACGACGCCGGTGATCCACGTCAGCACCGACTGCATGCGCATGATGATGTGGTAGCCCGCGACGCTGGCGCTGACGATCAGCGCCGCGACGACGGCGGTCGCGACCACCTTGGTGCCGGTGCCACCGCCCCAGCCGAGCCGGTCGAAGATCGTCGCGGTGGCGAGCACGGCGAGGATGGACAGGAAGGTCTCCCAGCCGATCGAGACCAGCCACGAGATGACGCCGGGCACCTTCTGCCCGGTGACCCCGAAGGCCGCCCGGCTGAGCACCATCGTCGGCGCCGAGCCGCGCTTCCCCGCGATCGCGATCACCCCGCAGAGCAGGAACGACACCACGATCCCGACGACGCTCACGAGAACGCCCTGCCAGAAGGAGATCCCGAAGTACAGGACGAATGCCGCGTAGCTGAGCCCGAAGACGCTCACGTTCGCCGCGAACCACGGCCAGAACAGGTCACTGGGCCTTGCCGTCCGGGCGGCCTCGTCGATGATCTCGATCCCGGTCCGCTCGACCCCGAGGCGGCGGGTCTCGTCCAGCGTGTGATCACTCATGCGCTCATCGTCGCGCACGCGGCCTCTCGTCCGGTAGCGGCCCGGCGCGAGTCGGCAGGTCGGTACGGCGACCGATTCACGCGAACAGCGACTGGCCGACGTACTCCCCCGGCCGCGCGCCCGGCGGCACCGCGAAGATCGCCGAGGACGTGAACTTGAGGTACTCCATCAGCGCGTCCTGCTCGGCCATCGCGAGCTGGGCGGGGATGAAGTGGGTGCGCGGGTCGCGGACGTAGGCGATGAAGAAGAGCCCGGCGTCGAGGCCGCCCAGCGGGTCGCTGCCGTCGACGAAGTTGTAGCCGCGGCGCAGCATCCGCGCGCCGTCGTTGGCGTCGGGGTGCACGATCCGCACGTGCGCGTCGACCGGGATGATCGGCTGATCGTTGCTGCCGCCCATCTCGAAGTCGGGCTCGGTGAACTCCTTGCCGCCCGACAGCGGCGCGCCCTCGCCCTTGGTGCGGCCGACGAACATCTCCTGGTCGCCGAGCGGCTGGCGGTCCCAGGTCTCGATGCGCATGTTGATGCGGCGCGCCACGAGGTAGGAGCCGCCGGCGAGCCAGGCCTGGTCGTCGCTGTCGCTCACCCACACGTGCGCGTCGAGGGCGGCCTCCTCCTCTGCCTTCACGTTGGCTGTGCCGCCCTTGAAGCCGAAGAGGTTGCGCGGCGTCGACTGCGACGTCGAGGTCGTGGAGGTGCGCCCGAAGCCGAGCTGCGACCACCGCACACTGACGGTGCCGAAGCCGAGGCGGGCCAGGTTGCGGATCGCATGGACGGCGACCTGCGGGTCGTCGGCGCACGCCTGGACGCAGAGGTCGCCCCGCGACCGCGCCTCGTCGATCGCGTCGGCCGGGAAGTGCGGCAGCTCCTCGAGGGCCTCGGGTCGCCGGTCGGCGAGGCCGAAGCGGTCCAAGCCGTCGGCGTCGCGGAAGAGCGAGGGCCCGAACCCGAAGGTGATCGTCAGCCCGCTCGCCGGCAGGCCGATCGCCTCGCCGGTGTCGTCGGGAGGCAGGTTGGTCACCCCCTCGACCGGCCCGATCTCCCCCGCCGGCTCGCCCCGGGTCATCCGCTCGGCCGCGTCGGTCCAGGCCCGCAGCAGGGCCACCAGGTCGTCGCGGTCGGCCGTGGCGAGCACGTCGAAGGCAGCGAAGTGGAGCCGGTCCTGCGCGGGAGTGACGATGCCCGCCTGGTGCGCACCACGGAAGGCGTACGACGCGGCACGCGATGCCGCGTGCGCCTCGTCGCCGGACGTCAGCCTGCCGGCGGCGAAGGCGACCGCCCCAGTGGCGGCCCCGGCCGCGGCGACGCCGCCGCCGAGGAGCCGCCGCCGCGACACCCGGGGCGGGCTCGGCTGTGGGACAGGCTCGGTCATCTCAGCCCGGTCAGGCCAGCACAGCCGCGGTCAGCCGCGACAGTGGCTCGGAGAGGGCGTTGACGGCGTCGGACAGCCCCTTGATCTCGTCCTGGGCCAGGTCGTCGTAGAGCACGAAGCCGTCGCCCTCGCGCTGCTCGTCGAGCAGCACCTGCAGCTCGTCGAAGCGGGTCTGCAGCTGCTCGGCGAGGTCGGCGTCCTTCTGCTCCAGGATGGGCTTGACGCCTTCGAAGCCCACCTTGGCGCCGTCGACGTTGGCCTGGAAGTCGTAGAGGTCGGTGCGCGACCAGTACTCCTCCTCGCCGGTCACCTTGCCGCTGGCGACCTCCTCGAGCAGGCCGCGCGAGCCGTTGGCGATCTCGTCGATCGTGTAGGTCAGCTTCTGGATGCGGCTGTCCAGGGTCTTGGTGTTGGCGAGCAGGTCGTCGGCGTACGCCGCCCGCTGCTTGGTCGTCAGTGGCTGGTAGCCCTCGGCGCGCTGGGGCCAGAGGTCCTTCTCGATGAGGTGCCAGCCGGTCCACTTCTCACCGGGCGCCAGGTCGGCCTCGCGGGCGTCCATCTTGGGGTCGAGGTCACCGAACGACTCGGCGACCGTCTCGATGCGCTCCCAGTGGGTGCGAGCGTCGGCGTACAGGTCGCGGGCCGCGTCGTCGTCACCCGCCCGGTAGCGGTCGACGAACTGCTGAGTCTTCGCGAGCAGCTGTGCGGACTGGTCCTCGACGTACGCCGCGTAGTTGTCCTGCGCCTGGTCGATGAGCTCCTGGTCGTCGGCGCTGACGGCGGCCGCCTCGGCGGACTCGGTCACGGTGAAGTCGGCGCGGATGCCCTCGCCCTTCATGCCCGGCTTGCAGGCGGTGATGTACCGGCCGGCAGGCACCTGGGTGGTCAGCGGCTTGGTGCTCTGCGGGCCGACGTTCTCGACCTCGGCGACGATCTGCAGGCCGTCCTCGGCCAGGAGGTAGAACTCCGTCACGTCGCTGCCGGAGTTGGCCACGTTGAAGGTCAGGGGCCCGGCCGGCGCCTCGGTGCCCGACAGGGCGCAGGCGTCGTCGGAGGAGTCGACCGCGACCGTGCGCGCGTCGGCGCTACCGCTCTCGCCTTCGGACTGCTTGGTGCTCTCGGTGCCGCAGGCGGCCAGGACGGGGAGGGCGACGAGCAACGTCGCGACGAGGGTGCGCTTCACGGGTGTCCTTCGGTGTCTTGTGCGGATCAGGCGACGGGAACGGACTCGGGGGCCGGTCGCGGCGCTGCCGAGCGGTGGTTGATCATCCAGAGGAACAGGGCCAGCACGGGCACGACGTAGAGAACCCACACGGACGCCTCGAGGTAGGTCGGGCTGGGCGTGAAGTTGAACAGCCCCGCCAGCAGCGAGCCGTACCAGGAGCTGGCGTTGAGGTAGCCGGAGATGTCGAAGAGGTGGTGGCCGCTGCCGGGCAGGGCGCCAGTCTCCTGGAGGTCGTGAACGCCGTACGAGAGCACGCCCGCGGCCACCAGGATGAGCAGTGCGCCGGTCCAGGCGAAGAAGCGGCTGAGGTTGACGGTGATCGCGCCGCGGTAGATGAACCAGCCGACGACCATGGCCACGAGGATGCCCAGGATCGCCGCGACCAGCGGCCCGGAGGTGGTCTCGAAGCCCTCGGGCATGTCGCGACCGGTGGCGTTGCGGGTGTTGGTCCACAAGATGCCCGCGGTCTCCATGCCTTCGCGGCCGACGGCCAGGAAGGCGATGACGACGAGGGAGAGCGGGCTGTCGGCGGCGTCGTCGATGCGCCCGCGGAGGTTGCGAGCGATGGTCTTGGCGGCGCCCGCCATCCAGAAGACCATCCACGTCACGAAGGCCGCGGCGAGCAGCGACATCGTGCCGCCGAGGAGCTCCTGGGAGCGGAAGTCGAGCTGGCGGGACTGGAAGCCGAGCAGCAGCGTGCACGCGACACTCAACCCGATCGCGGAGGCCACCCCGAGCCAGATCCAGCGGAGCAGGTGACGACGATCAGACTTGACCAGGTAGGCCACGAGGATGCTGACGACCAGCGAGGCCTCGAGCCCCTCACGCAGTCCGATGAGGAAGTTGGCGAACACGGAGCCGATGCTACGGTGTTCCTTAGGTATGCCTAACCTATGTTCGACGTGGCGTCGGCCACACTCTCAGATCGCGCAGCCGTCGGGGCCGCAGGTCTCGGCGTCCCCGCCACCGACCATGCTCAGTCGCGGCTGCGAGTCGGCCCACGCCTGCTCGAGCACCCGGCCGAAGACCTCGGCCGGCTGGGCGCCGGACACGCCGTACTTCGCGTCGACGACGTAGAACGGCACTCCGGTGGCGCCGTAGGCCTGGGCCCGGGCGACGTCGGCCCGCACGTCCTCGGCGTACTCGTCGGAGGCCAGCACCTCCTCGACGCGCGCGGGATCAAGTCCGGCAGCGGTCGCGGCGGCGCGCAGCACGTCGTGGTCGCCGATGTTCTCGGCGCGCACGAAGTACGCCGCCAGCAGCGCCTCCTTGAGCTCGGCCTGCACCGCGGGACCGCCGGTCGCCAGCGCCAGGTGCAGCACCCGGTGGGCGTCGAGGGTGTTGGTGTGGACGGTGTCGAAGAGCCGGAGCTCCAGACCCTCCGCCGCCCCGGCCTCGATGAGCTGCTGCTTCATCTGCCGCGTCTCGGCCTCACTGAGACCGTACTTGCGGGCGGTCACCCCCAGGGTCGGCTCGTGCCCGTGGTGCGGGGCACTGGGGTCGAGCTCGAACGAGCGGTAGACGACCTCGACCTCGTCGCGGTGGGCGAACCCGGCGAGCGCGGACTCCAGCCGGCGCTTCCCGACGTAGCACCACGGACAGACGACGTCGGACCAGATCTCGATTTGCATGACTGGTCCAACGTCGTCGCTGCCGCTTCTCTTCCCGCCCGCCCCGCTGCCGGGCCGGGGTGCTCAGCTCCGGGCGGATGTGCCCTCGACGTAGTCGGAGTCGTGGCTCTTGACCCAGGCCATCAGCTTGCGCAGCTCGCGGCCGGTGGCCTCGATCGGGTGCGCCTCCGACTCCTCGCGGAACTTCTTGAACTCCGGAGCGCCGGCGTCCTGGTCGTCGATGAAGCGCTGCGCGAACGAGCCGTTCTTGATGTCCTCGAGGACGGCGAGCATGTTCTGCTTCACATCGGGGGTGATGACGCGCGGGCCAGACACGTAGTCGCCGTACTCGGCGGTGTCGGATACCGACCAGCGCTGCTTGGCGATGCCGCCCTCGTACATGAGGTCGACGATCAGCTTGAGCTCGTGCAGGCACTCGAAGTAGGCGACCTCGGGCTGGTAGCCGGCCTCGGTGAGGACCTCGAAGCCGTACTGCACCAGCTGGCTCGCGCCGCCGCAGAGCACGGCCTGCTCGCCGAAGAGGTCGGTCTCGGTCTCCTCGGTGAACGTCGTCTTGATGCCGCCGGCGCGCAGGCCACCGATCGCCTTGGCGTAGGAGAGCGCGAGCGGCCAGGTCTGGCCCGAGGTGTCCGCCTCCACGGCGACGAGCACGGGCACGCCGCGGCCGTCGACGTACTCGCGGCGCACGAGGTGGCCGGGGCCCTTGGGGGCGACCATGAACACGTCGACGCCCTCGGGCGGGGTGATGTAGCCGAAGCGGATGTTGAAGCCGTGGCCGAACACCAGGGTGTCGCCGGGCGTCAGGTTGGGCTCGACGTCGTTCTTGTAGAGGTCCCGCTGCTTGTGGTCGGGCGCGAGGATGACGATGACGTCGGCCTCCTCGACCGCCTCGGCGGGCGTCAGCACGCGCAGGCCCTCGGCCTCCGCCTTGGCACGGCTCTTCGAGCCCTCGGGCAGGCCGATGCGGACGTCGACACCGGAGTCGCGCAGGCTCAGGGAGTGGGCGTGGCCCTGGCTCCCGTAGCCGAGCACGGCCACGTTCTTGCCCTGGATCAGGGACAGGTCGGCGTCGTCGTCGTAGTACATCTCAGCCACTGTGCGGCTCTCCTTGTGTCGGGGACTGCGTCGGACTTGCGTTGGGATGGTGGGGGGTTCGTGGGCGTGTCGTGAGGTTTGTGGCCCGGGTGAGGGCCACGAACCCCTGGAGTCACCGGATATCCGGTGACTCCGAAGCCGGTCAGCCGGCCCGCGCCGGCGCGATCGGCACGGGTCGGACGGTGCGTTCGGTGATGGATCGGCTGCCGCGGCCGATCGCGACCATGCCGGACTGCACCAGCTCGCGGATGCCGAAGGGCTGGAGTACGGCGAGGCACGCGGCCAGCTTGTCGGTGTTGCCGGTGACCTCGATGGTGACGGCGTCGAGCGTCACGTCGACGACCTTCGCCTCGAAGAGCTGGACGGCGTCGAGCACCTGCCCGCGGGTGTCGGCGTTCGCCTTCACCTTCACGAGCAGCAGCTCCCGGTTGACCGATGCCGTGCCGTCGAGCTCGACGATCTTGATGACCTCGACGAGCTTGTTGAGCTGCTTGGTCACCTGCTCGAGCGGGGACTCCTCGACCGCGACCACGATCGTCATCCGGGAGACCTCGGGGTCCTCGGTCGGCCCCACGGCGAGGCTGTCGATGTTGTAGCCGCGGCGGCTGAAGAGGCCGGCGATGCGGGCCAGGACGCCCGGCTTGTTCTCCACCAGGACGCTCAGGGTGTGCTTGCTCATCGCTCCTCCTCGTTCGCTCGCGGCGCGAGCGCCGGCGCCGTGCTCCCGGCCGGCCCGCGCTGCTCGCGCGCTCTCGCGCCGCTCACAGGTCGTCCTGGTCGAACTCGGGTGCCAGGTCGCGGGCGTACTTGATCTCGTCGTTGCTCGTGCCGGCAGCCACCATCGGCCACACCATCGCGTCGCGGTGGACCCGGAAGTCGACGACGACGGGCTGGTCGTCGATCGCCATCGCCTTCTCGATCGTGGCGTCCACGTCGTCGGGGGTGTCACAGGACAGGCCGACGCAGCCGTAGGCCTCGGCGAGCTTGACGAAGTCGGGGATGCGCACGGCGCCCCCACCACGCTGCAGGTTCGTGTTGGAGTAGCGCTCGTTGTAGAAGAGCGTCTGCCACTGCCGGACCATGCCGAGGGCCTCGTTGTTGATGATCGCCACCTTGATCGGGATGCCCTCGATGGCGCAGGTGGCCAGCTCCTGGTTGGTCATCTGGAAGCACCCGTCACCGTCGATCGACCACACGGTCGCGTCGGGACGGCCCACCTTGGCACCCATGGCGGCCGGCACGGAGAAGCCCATCGTGCCGAGGCCGCCGGAGTTGATCCAGGTGCGGGGGTTCTCGTAGCCGACGAAGTGCGCCGCCCACATCTGGTGCTGCCCCACCCCGGAGCAGTAGATCGCCTCCGGACCGGCGATGGCGCCGAGCCGCTCGAGGACGTACTGCGGAGCCAGGCTGCCGTCGGCGGGAGTGTCGTAGCCGAGCGGGTAGGTCTTCTTGACGCCTGCGACGAAGTCGACCCACTGCTCGTAGTCACCGACGCGTCCGGCCTCGGCCTCGGCCCGCAGCGCCACGACCAGGTCGCCGATGACCTCGCGGCAGTCGCCCACGATCGGGACGTCGACGTGCCGGTTCTTGCCGATCTCGGCCGGGTCGATGTCGGCATGGATCACCCGGGCGAGCGGCGCGAACGAGTCGAGGTTGCCGGTCACTCGGTCGTCGAAGCGGGCACCCAGGCTGATGATCAGGTCGCTGCGCTGCAGCCCGGCCACCGCGGCGACCGTGCCGTGCATGCCGGGCATGCCGAGGTGCTGCGGGTGGCTGTCGGGGAACGCGCCGCGCGCCATCAGCGTCGTGACCACGGGGATGCCGGTGAGCTCGGCCAGCTCGCGCAGCTCCCGGGACGCGGCCGCGCGGATCACGCCGCCGCCGACGTAGAGCACGGGGCGCTTCGCCTCGAGCATCAGCCGGCTCGCCTCACGGATCTGCTTGCTGTGCGGGCGGGTCACCGGCCGGTAGCCGGGCAGCGACAGCTCACTGGGCCACGTGAACGTGGTCATCGACTGCAGCGCCGACTTCGCGATGTCGACCAGCACCGGACCGGGTCGACCGGTCGAGGCGATGTGGAACGCCTCGGCGATCGTGCGCGGGATGTCGGCCGGGTCCGTCACCAGGAAGTTGTGCTTGGTGACGGGCATGGTGATGCCCCGGATGTCGGCCTCCTGGAAGGCGTCGGTCCCGATCATGGCGGCCCCGACCTGACCGGTCACCGCCACCAGCGGCACGGAGTCCATGTGGGCGTCGGCCAGGGGCGTGACGAGGTTGGTGGCTCCCGGCCCGGAGGTGGCCATGCAGACCCCCACGCGGCCCGTCGCCGCGGCGTACCCCTGGGCGGCGTGCCCCGCGCCCTGCTCGTGGCGTACGAGGATGTGCCGGATCTGGGTGGAGTCCATCAGCGGGTCGTACGCCGGCAGGATGGCGCCGCCCGGGATGCCGAAGATCGTGTCCGTGCCTGCGCACTCCAGCGCCGTGACCAGGCTCTGCGCGCCGGTCATCTCCGCGCCCTGCTCGCTCATCTCGGTTCCTCATCGTGGTTGCTCGGCCAACAAAAAACCCCTCGACCCGGTGGGCAACGAGGGGTGACGCGTGAGTTAGCTGGGGCCAAGGCCTCAGCTCACGCGTCGCGTGCGTACAAGAATCTCAGTGCGCATGCGCTTACCGTCCTCGTCGACGCCTCTCGTCGTCAAGTCAGTGTGCCACGCGTCTCGAATGCTGGACTTTGGGTCCCACGATGTGGTCGTGGTGCGCTACCGGCCCGCCGGCGTGCAGATGCAGGACCGGTTGCCGTCGGCGTCCTGGACGACCCAGAACGCCGGCGCCTCGGCGTCGCTGACCAGGCGGCCGCCCGCCTCCAGCACCGCCTGGAGACGCTGCTCGCCCTGGTCGCGGGGCACCCACACGTCCAGGTGGAAGCGCTGCTCGACCTCGTCCTCGGCCCGCTGGTAGTCGGGGTCGGCGTCCTGGAACCAGACCGGCGGCAGCTGACCGCTCGGGTCGACGACCTCGTTCTGCTTGGCCTCACCCCCGATGAGCGCCGCCCAGAAGGGAGCGAGCCGGCCGCCGTCGCTCGCGTCGAGCCCCAGCTCGACGCGTGCCAGCCCGGCCGGATCGGCCGGCACCCCCGCCTCGGCGGCGTAGCCGCTGATCAGCCGCGCGAGCTCGATGTCGCGCGAGGTGATGCCTCCCACGTCGTGACTGGCCAGGGTGACGGCCACCGACGGGTAGGTCAGCGTGATGTCGGGATGGTGATCGGCGTCCTCGGCGGCCGCACCGATGCGGTCGACGAGTGCCAGGCCGGTGGCGAAGTCGCCGGTGAGGAAGCGGGCGGCGATGACGCCCGGGAGCTCCCGCCAGTCGTCGAGGCCGGCAGCGGCCACCTCGTCGTGGGTCAGCCTCAGCTGGGGGTCGTCGCTCATGGCAGCACTTCCTGTCCGATGGGTCCGGGGTTGTAGGCGACTTCCCAGCGGAAGCCGTCGGGGTCGGCGAAGTAGCCGGAGTAGCCGCCCCACTCGCGCTGCTCCCCCGGCTGCACCGGGTCGGCGCCCGCCACCCGGGCCGCCGCGAGGACCCGGTCGACGCCCTCGGTGGTCGCGCAGTTGTGAGCCAGCGTGATCGGCGCGATCCCGCCGCCGCGGTTGATCGGCTGGCCGACCTCGGCCTCGAACGCCGTCTCGTCCCACAAGGACAGCACGACCCTGTCGGCGACCTTGAACATCAGCACCTCGCCCGGCACGTCGAGCGCGGGCTCCCAGGCCAGGCCGTCGGCGTAGAACGCTCGGCTGGCAGCCAGGTCGCGCACGGCGAGCGTGATGAAGCTGACGCGTTGGTCCATGTGCCTCACCCTGCCACGGGCCGCAGACAGTCGTCACCGACTCACGGTGCGCGGTTCGACCGGGTGGAAGACTTCGGGCATGTCCCTCCGCAACGCGATCCGCTCGGCGACCAGCGGGGTGCCGCGCCTGTACGCCGCGGCGCGTGGCAGCGGAGCCGGGCACCGCGAGTCGGTCGGCATGGTGGCCGCGTCGGCGGCCGCCCTGGTCATCGCCGCCCGGCGGCACCCCGCCGAGTGGCGGCAGCAGAACGCCGTACGCCACTTCTCCTGGCAGGCACTGCTAACTGCCCGCTACGGGCTGGCTGCAGCCGACGCGCTGGCGCAGGCGCACGAGCGGCGCTCCAGGGACGCCGCGGACTCGGCGGTCGACCGGGCCAACAACGTCGCCGGCCAGGAGTACGCCGCGGCCCGTGCCGACGAGCTGCGGCGCGGGAGCGTGTGGGCGACCCTGACCCGGCTCGCCGAGGTGGCCGAGGCGGAGTGGGCCGCCGGCCGGCTCAGCGGCGACCGTCCCCCCGGGCCGTGAGGTCGGACAGCGCCTGACGCTGACGACCGCCGACGTCGAAGTTGGCGTCGTCGAGCCAGCTGTCGAACGCCCGGGCGAGCCCCGGCCACTCGACGTCGGTGATCGAGAACCAGTCGGTGTCGCGGTTGCGGCCCTTGTAGACGAGCGCGTTGCGGAAGCGTCCCTCCCAGACGAAGCCCAGACGCAGGGCGGCGCGGCGCGACGGCCCGTTGAGGCTGTCGCACTTCCACTCGTAGCGCCGGTAGCCGAGGTCGTCGAAGACGTGCCGCGCGAAGAGCACCATCGCCTCCGTGGCCGACCGCGTCTGCTGGAGCGGCCGGCCGAGGATGATGCCGCCGATCTCGACCGAGCCGTTGGCGGCGTCGATCCGCGTCAGGGACGCCATGCCCGCCGGGCCGGCGTCGGTGAGGATGGTGAAGGTCACCTGGCCGGGGAGGGTCTCGCGCTGGGCGATCCGCTCGCCCAGCTCCTCGACGGAGGCCGGCTGCTCCTCGGCCCGGTAGGTCCACAGCGCGGCGTCGTCGGGCCCGCACAGGACGTCGTACAGCCCGTCGCGGTGGGCCTGCGACACGGGTTCGATCCGCACGTGCTTGCCGGTCAGGGTCACCGGACCGGGCGCGGGCCGCGCCGACCAGTCGACAAGGTCGCCGATCTTCTGGCCGTGGGCGTTGGTGCGGCTCATCTCAGCTCCTGCGTGATCTGCCGGGTGTCGCCGGACACGGTGACATGCGCGAGTGCGCCGTTGACCAGCGGGAGGTACGGCGGGACGTGCCCGCACTCGACGTCGAAGACGATCGGCAGGTCGAGCATGCCGAGGGCGTCGACCACCGCGTCGCGCTGGCTGAACTCCCCCGACGCCGGGGCGCTGGTGCGCCCGATCAGGATCGCGTCCGCGTCGTCGAACCAGCCCGCGAGCCGCAGGCCGTGCAGGTTGCGGCAGATCTCCAGCGCCGGGTCCTCGGCGGCCTCGAGGTAGACGATCAGGCCCTCGTCGGCGTGATCGCGTCCGAACCCCGCGACATCGCCGTACGGCGTCCCGGTGAGGTTGCTGGCCGTCTCGATGCAGCCGCCGACGAGCCGGCCGGTGACGTCGAGCCCGCCGCCCCCGTGCACCTCCCAGGTGCCCTCGCCGTCGAGCCGGTAGGCGTGGTCGGCGGGGTCGACCTCCCAGTCGCCGTAGCCGTTGCCCCCGAAGACACCGGTGGCGTGCTGGGTGATCGGTCCGCTGGCGGTCGCGACGTCGGTCCAGTGCACGATGCCCTCGACCGCGGTGTAGGGGGTGTCCATCAGGTTGGTGCCGTGCAGGGTCGCCCAGCCCAGGCGCAGGGTCAGCGGCAGCATCCAGGTGGTCGTGTCGGAGAAGCCGACCACCCACGTCGGCTCGGCGTCCGCGAGCGCGTCCCAGTCGATCCGGTCGACCAGGTCGATCGCGGTCTCCCCTCCCCACGGCGGCACGACGGCCCTGATCGCGGGGTCGAGCAGCATCCGGTTGAGCTCGGCCGCACGTTCCTCGACCGGCCCGCTGACGTGGCTCGGCTGCCCCATGCACTGGCCGACCTCGACGTCGTACCCACGCTCGCGCAGCCACCCCACCGCGTGGTCGAGACGCGGCTTCAGGGAGTCAGGGACCCCGCTCGACGGGCTGGTGACGCCGATGCGGTCACCGGGGCGCAACGGTCTCGGGAAGCGGAGCATGCCGCCATCCTCGCACCGTCGCCGCTCGCGGCTCACCCGGTTAACGGGCGCGCTCAGGAGAGCCGGGCCCGCACCTGCGCGAGCCCCTCGTGCACCTCGGCGAAGGACGTCGACAGCGGCGACAGCCCGATCCGGATGCCGTCGGGCTCGCGGTAGTCGGGGATGACGTCGAGCCCCCACAGGGCCGTGACGACCTGGCGCGAGCGCGGGTGCCCGAGCGTGACGTGCCCGCCCCGGCGCGCGCCGTCGCGGGGCGAGCCGACGGTGACGCCCAGCGGCACGAGCCAGGCGTCGGCCAGCGCGAGGGCGTACGACGTCAGGGCGAGCGACTTGGCCCGGACCGCGTCGATGCCGGCCTCCTCGGTCAGGTCGAGCATGTCCTGCATGGCGAGCATCCCGACGATCGCCGGGGTGCCTGAGAGGAAGCGACGGATGCCCGGGGCGGCGTCGTAGCGCGGCCCCATGGTGAAGGGGTCGGCAGCGCCCATCCAGCCCTGGATCGGCTGCGCCAGCACGCCCTGGAGCCGCGTGGCCACGTAGCCGAACGCCGGAGCGCCGGGGCCACCGTTGAGGTACTTGTACGTGCACCCGACCGCCAGGTCGGCGTCCCACCCGTCGAGGTCGACCGGCACCGCCCCGGCCGAGTGGCAGAGGTCCCACAGGACCAGGGCGCCGGCGTCGTGGGCCAACCGGGTGAGCCCGGGGCCGTCGGCCAGCCACGCCGACTTGTAGGCGACGTGGCTCAGCACCACCAGCGCGGTGTTCACGCCGAGCACAGCGGCCAGCTGCTCGGCGGTCACGCCCCCGTCGGGATCGGGCTCGATCCAGCGCAGGGTGAGGCCGCGCTCGGCGGCGACGCCCTCGGCCAGGTAGCGGTCGGTCGGGAAGTTGTCGGTGTCGACGACGATCTCGGTGCGCGCCGGGTCGGAGCGCTGCTGGTGGTCGACCGCGGCCCGCATCAGCTTGTAGAGCCAGACCGTGGTGGAGTCACCGATGGCCACCTGTCCGGGGCCGGCGCCCAGCAGCACCCGGCCCAGGCGGTCGCCCAGCGTGGTGGGCATCTCCATCCAGGTCTCCTCCCAGGCCCGGATCAGCCGGCCGCCCCACTCGTCGCGGACGAACCTGCTCAGCCGCTCGGCCGTGGCCGCCACCGGCCTGCCCAGCGAGTTGCCGTCGAAGTAGACGATCGGGCTGCTCGCACCCACGAACCGGTCGCGGAAGTGCGCCAGCTCGTCGGCTGCGTCGAGCTCGGCGGGGTCGGTGGGCGGCGCCGTGCGACCACCGATGCCGGTCACTGGAAGCTCACGAAGGACACCCCGGGCCGGATCCTGCGAACGGCCTCGGCCCTCATCCGGGGCTGGTCCTCGTCGTAGAAGAGCTTGAACCCCATCGAGAACCGCTTCGGCTTCGCCACCCGGGCGTACGTCGCCAGCTTCTGCGCTGGGGTGCCGAAGCCGTCGACGTGCAGCACCTCGGCGAGGTCGCTGCGCCGCTTGACCGAGTCGATCCCCGAGATCATGCCCGACTGGAACTGGTGCATCAGGAACAGCTTCTCCGGCAGGTCGTTGCGCTCGGTCAGGCTGTTGAGCCAGCCGGACACCTGGTTGATCTCGGCGGCACCGACCTGGCCGATGGTCTGGCCGGGCAGCTCGTCGGCGTCCATCCGCCACTCGGGGTCCAGCGCGAGGCCGACCCACGGGTCCTCCAGGGCCCATTCCCACCGCTTGGCGACGGTGAGGAAGTCGGTGCGGCCGGGCTGGAGGTCGAGCACCAACAGGGCGTTGTTGCGGTGGGCGGCGTCGATGTAGGACTGCACCAGGCTGGGCGAGATGTCGTGGCTGTAGTCGCCGTCGGTGCCCGGCGAGGTCGCCGGGTCGGCCACGGTGACGATCAGCTCGTAGACGGGCTGGAGCCGCTCGCCCTTCTGCTTGAAAGGCTTGGCAGCGCGCTTCAGCCGCGCGTGCATCGTGTCGGGATCGGTCTCGCCCAGCACGCCGAGACTGCCGGTGTTGGCGGTGCCGTAGTAGGCCACGAGGAAGCGGTCGCGACCGAACACCTCGCGTCCGCCGCCCGGCAGCGTGATCGCGCTGGTCGCCGGGGTCGCCTTGCCCGCCTGCGCGAGGACGCCTGCTGCGGCGTACGACGGCGCCTCGGCGGCAGCCGACGTCGGCGCCGTGGCGGCGAGGCCGGCGGCGGCGGTGAGCGCGAGTGTCGTCAGTGCGGCGAGTGCGGCCTCGCGAGTCCCCCGAATCATGACGCGCAGCCTAGACGTTCGAGCCCTCGTGGTGCCGACGCTCGGGCCCGGTCAGGCTGGTGCCGGGTCGTCGTCGAAGGCGGGCAGCCCGTCGATGCTGACGGCGTTCTTCTTCCGCCGGTAGGCGGCGACGCCTGCTGGCCCACGGCGCTCCATGTTCGGGGTGAGCAGGTCCCGCTCGGACTCCAGCGTCATCAGCGGGAGTGCGTAGCCGCACGAGTCGCTGACCCGATCCACCTCGACGACGATGACGGCCCGGGCCGCCGGGTTGGCCGGGAAGCGGGCCGCCCAGTCGGCCCAGTCGTCGTCGTACAGCCCGATCACCCGGGCACGACCGTGCAGCCGTACGACGTTGGGTGACCGGTCGAACGAGCAGAACATCAGGGTGATCCGGCCGTTCTGGCGGACGTGCGCGATGGTCTCGGCGCCACTGGCCGTCAGGTCGAGGTAGGCGACGGTGTGCGGGTCGACGACGACCAGCGTGTCAGCGAGCCCCTTGGGCGAGACGTTCACGTGTCCGTCCGCCTCCGACGGCGCGGTGGCGACGAAGAAGACAGGCTGCTGCTCGACGAAGGACCGCACGCGGCCATCGATCGCGTCGTACGTCTGACCCATGTGGGACGACCCCTCAGCCGCAGACCGCGCCGTGCGCCGCGCTCTGCACGACCTTGGCGTACTTGCCGAGCACCCCGCGCGTGTACTTCGGCGGGTTCGGTGCCCAGCCCTCCTGGCGGGCCTCCCAGGAGTCCGAGGAGTCGGCGAGCTCGACATCCAGGGTGCGGCCGGAGACGTCCAGGGTGATCTGGTCGCCGTCGCGCACGAAGGCGATCGGCCCGCCGTCGGCGGCCTCGGGCGCGATGTGGCCGACGCACAGGCCGGTGGTGCCTCCCGAGAACCGGCCGTCGGTGATGAGCAGGACGTCCTTGCCGAGCCCGGCGCCCTTGATCGCGCCGGTGATGGCGAGCATCTCGCGCATGCCCGGCCCGCCCTTGGGCCCCTCGTAGCGGATGACGACCACGTCGCCGGCGGTGATGGTGCCCTGCTCGAGGGCGTCCATGGCGGCCCGCTCCCCGTCGAAGACCCGGGCGGTGCCGGTGAAGGTCGACTCGTCGAAGCCTGCGCTCTTCACCACAGCCCCCTCGGGAGCCAGCGACCCCTTGAGGATCGTCAGGCCACCCGTCTTGTGGATCGGCCGGTCGAGGGGCCGGAGCACGTCGCCGTCCAGTCCGGGCGGGGCGAGGTCGGCGAGGTTCTCGGCCATGGTCTTCCCGGTGACGGTGAGGCAGTCACCGTGCATGAGCCCGGCGTCGAGGAGCGCCTTCATCACGACCGGGATGCCGCCGACCTTGTCGACGTCGTTCATGACGTACCTGCCGAACGGCTTGAGGTCGCCGAGGTGCGGGACCTTGTCGCCGACGCGGTTGAAGTCGTCGAGCGTCAGGTCGACCTCGGCCTCGCGGGCGATCGCGAGCAGGTGGAGCACGGCGTTGGTGGAGCCGCCGAGCGCCATGACCACCGTGATGGCGTTCTCGAACGCCTCCTTCGTCATGATCTGGCGGGCGGTGATGCCCCGGCGCAGCATCTCGACGACGGCCTCGCCCGACCTGTGCGCGAAGCCGTCGCGCCGGCGGTCGACCGCGGGCGGGGCGGCCGAGCCGGGCAGGCTCATGCCGAGGGCCTCGCCGACGGCGGCCATCGTGTTGGCGGTGTACATGCCGCCGCACGCGCCCTCCCCGGGACAGATCGCCCGCTCGATCCGGTCGACCTCCTCCCGCGTGATCTTTCCCGCCAGACAGGCTCCGACCGCCTCGAACGCATCGATGACCGTCACGTCGTTGCCGTCGACCTGGCCCGGCATGGTCGAGCCGGCGTAGAGGAAGACGCTGGCCAGGTCGAGGCGGGCGGCGGCCATCATCATGCCCGGCAGCGACTTGTCGCAGCCGGCCAGCAGCACCGAGCCGTCCAGCCGCTCGGCCATCATCACGGTCTCGACGGAGTCGGCGATGACCTCACGCGAGACCAGTGAGAAGTGCATGCCCTCGTGGCCCATGGAGATGCCGTCGGAGACCGAGATGGTGCCGAACTCCAGCGGGTAGCCCCCGGCGGCGTGCACGCCGTTCTTCACGGCCTTGGCGAGCCGGTCCAGGGAAAGGTTGCACGGGGTGATCTCGTTCCACGAGGACGCGACGCCGATCTGCGACTTGCCCCAGTCGTCGTCGCCCATGCCCACCGCGCGCAGCATCCCGCGCGCGGCGGTCTTCTCGAGGCCGTCGGTGACGTCGCGCGAGCGGGGCTTGATGTCGGGACCGCCATCGGAGGTAAGCGTCATGGCACCGAGGCTAGCGGCCCCGCGTGACGGCGCAGTCGCCGTCTCGCCGGGCCGGCGCGAGCACCGTCGTAC
This sequence comes from Nocardioides sp. LHG3406-4, assembly GCF_049897745.1. NCBI lineage: Bacteria > Bacillati > Actinomycetota > Actinomycetes > Propionibacteriales > Nocardioidaceae > Nocardioides > Nocardioides sp. LHG3406-4. Next base: position 284,574 of record NZ_JAFCWV010000002.1, on the reverse strand, counting down.
GGCGAGGCGCTCAGGACTCGGCGGCGGCCTTGAGCCGGGCGAGTCCCCTGTCGAAGTCCTTGGCGACCGCCTTGTCGAAGTAGACCTTGCCGAGGAACGACATCAGGGCGTTGCGCTCACCGCCCATGGACCACGTGACGACCGTGCCGCTGGCGGTGGGGGCGAGCGTGAACGTCGTGAGGTAGGCGGCCTTGAACGGCTTCAGGAAGGACAGGTCGATGGCGATGCGCGCGGGGCTCGACTCGGTGATCTCCATGTCGCCGGACCCCGCCTTGGAGTTGCCCTGCCAGTGGTAGTGGGCGCCGACGCCCCGGTCGCGCCCGGTGTAGCTGCGCTGCATGTCAGGGTCGACGTCCTCCCACGGCGACCAGGCCGGCCACTCGCGGAAGTCGTCGATCAGTGCGTGCACCCGGCCCGGGTCGGCGTCGATCCGGGCCGACCGGGAGAGCTCGAAGGTGGCCATGTCGGTGATCCTCTGCCCGACGGGTCCGCCGTGCAACCCCCACCCGTCAGTCGAGGACCGCGGCCCGGACCACCATCACGTCGGGCAGCTCGGCGTGGATCTGCCGCCACGACTCGCCCTCGTCGGCCGAGGCCCACAGGCCGCCGTTGCGGCCCCCGAAGTAGAGCCCGACCTGCTCGTGGTCGTCGGTGCACATCGCGTCGCGCATGACGGCCGTGTAGTACTCGTCGGGCAACCACCCCTCCCCGAGCGGCTCCCACGACGAGCCGGCGTCGCGGGTGCGGTAGACCCGGGCCTTCGCGTCGACCGGCCAGCGGGCGCCGGCGTCGGCGATCGGGAAGGAGAAGGCCGTGTCCGGCTGGTGCGGGTGCACGACCATGGCGAACCCGAACTCGGTGGGCAGCCCGGGCGCGATGTCCTGCCAGGAGCCGCCGCCGTCGTCGGAGTGGTAGACGCCGCCGTGGTTCTGGAGGAAGAGGCGGTCCGGCGCCGAAGGATGGCGGGCCACCTTGTGCACGCACTGACCGAACTCCGGGTAACTGCGCTCCCCCGGCATGAACTCGGCCTTGACGCCTGTGTTGGAGGGCGCCCACGTCTCCCCGCCGTCGTGGGTGCGGTAGACGCCGCCGGTCGAGATCGCGGCGAGCACCGCGTCTCCGTCGGTGGGGTGCGGCAGGATCGTGTGGAACGCTTGGCCGCCGTACCCCGCGCCCCACTCCGTGCGGTGGGGGTGGTCCCAGAGGCCGCGCACGAGGTCGAAGCGCTCGCCGCCGTCGGTGGACTTGAAGATCGCGCCCGGCTCGGTGCCGGCCCACACGACGCCGTCCTCGGCGCCGGGCGTCAACTGCCAGATGCGGGCAAGGGTCGCACCGGAGTCCTCGGGGAAGCGGATCGCGCCGTTCGGGGTCTCGTCCCACTTCTCGCCGAGGTCGTCGGAGCGCCAGACCTGCGGTCCGAGCCAGCTCGACGAGGCCCCGGCCAGCAACCGTGGCTTGTCGCCGCGCCGGTCGACCAGGACGGAGTAGACCTCCTCCATGGGGAAGTGCGGGCCGGTCCAGGACCACTCCTGCCTGGCCTCGTCGGACCTGCCGATCCACATGCCCTTGCGCGTACCCACCATCAACAACGTCGTGCTCATCAGTCCCTCTCCAGCCGTGAGATCGACCCCGCCTATTCCTAAAAGGAACAGTAGTCTGGGTGAGTGCCGCGTCAAGACCTCCCGGTCACTTCCTACGCCCTTCTGGGGCTGCTCACCTTCGGCGACGAGCTGACCGGCTACGAGCTCAAGCAGCGCGCGGACATGACGCTGCGCTTCTACTGGGTCTCGCCCGCGATGAGCCAGGTCTACAGCGAGCTGCGCCGGCTGACCGAGGCCGGGCTGGTCCGCCCGACCGGGGAAGGCCGCGGCACGACATACCGCATCACCGCGCGCGGCCGGCGCGACCTGGCCCGGTGGATGAAGGAGACGCCGGCGGGCTTCCCGGTGCTGAAGCACCCGGTGGCGCTGCGGCTGCTGCTCGGCCACCTCGTCGACACCGAGGACACCCTCGCGATGCTGCGCGCGCACCTCGCGGCGCTCGAGGAGGAGCTGTCCGCACTGCGAGGGGTGCGCGAGTCGCTGCGCGGCGCAGACCATGATGGTGAGGTGTTCCGCCATCCCGCACTCGTCGCCGACTGGGGCCTCGACTACCTCGACGCCGAGCGAGAGATCGTCGCGGGGCTCGTACGCCGCGTCGAGGCCGGCGAGTGAGCCGGGCGGTCTGGCTGGTCATCGCGGGGATCGTCTCGGTGCAGCTCGGCGCGTCGTTCGCCAAGGACCTCTTCGGGACCATCTCGCCGACCGCCCTGGTCTGGCTGCGGCTGGCGACGAGCGCGCTCATCCTCGCGGCGATCGCGCGGCCGCGGCTGCGGGGGCGCAGCGGGCGCGACTGGCAGGTGGCGGTCGCCTTCGGGCTCTGCCTCGGCCTGATGAACTGGGCGATCTACCAGTCGTTCTCCCGCATCCCGCTCGGGATCGCGGTGACCCTGGAGTTCATCGGCCCCCTCGCCCTCGCCGTCGTCGGGAGCCGCCGTGCCCGCGACCTCGTCTGGGTGGGGCTGGCACTTGTCGGCGTTGCGCTGCTGGGTGCCGAGCGCGCCGAGCTCGACCTGGTCGGCGTGCTGTTCGCGCTCGTCGCCGGCGCCGCGTGGGCGGCGTACATCCTGCTCAGCGCGAGCACGGGTCGCCGCTGGCCCGGCTTCGACGGGTTGGCGGTCGCCTCGGTCATCGCCGCGGTGGTGCTGGCGCCGGCAGCGATCGTGGCCGGGGGTACGACGCTGCTGGAGGCGCACGTGCTCCTGATCGGCACCGTCATCGGCGTGCTCAGCTCGGTGATCCCCTACAGCTTCGAGCTGGTCGCCCTGCGCACCCTGCGCCCGTCGGTCTTCGGCATCCTGATGAGCCTGGAGCCGGCCGCCGCCGCCTTGGCCGCGGCGGCCGTGCTCGGCGAGCTGCTCTCGGCGTGGCAGTGTCTCGCGATCGCCTGCGTCGTCGTCGCGAGCATCGGCGCGACCCGGACCGGTGGCCCGGTGCATCACGAACCAGCGCCCGACTGACCCCCGCCGATGTTGTTGAGTCGCGCCGTCGTACCCGTTGAGTTGCGCGTTCGTGCCCGTTGAGTGGCGCCGTTGTACCCGTTGAGACGCGGCCGTGTTGCTCGTTGGTGCGGGAGGCGCAACTCGACGGTGCGGGAGGCGCAACTCAACGAATCAGGTGGGCGCCGGCCTGAGCCGTACGGCGCCCCCGCTGGGGCACAATCTGCACATGCCCGCTCCTGTGACCGCCGACACACTCGCTCCCGGCTGATGCGCCGTCGCGGCGCTGCGCTCCTCGCCGGCCTGGCGAGTACGACGCTGATCGTGTCGGCCTGCTCCGACGACCCCAACACCGGCGACCCGACCGTCACCGCTAGTCCCAGCGCGGAGGAGCCCTCGACCCCGGCCTCGGAGTCGGCCACGGGCTCGCCGTCGCCGGTATCGGGCCCGCCGAAGGTCACCGCCACGATCGCGGAGGGACTCGCGGTGCCCTGGGGCATCGCCTTCCTTCCAGATGGCAGCGCCCTGGTCACCGAGCGCGACACCGAGCGCGTGCTCCGCGTGCCCGGGGACGGCACGATCAAGGAGGTCGGCGTCATCGACTCGGCCGCCCCGGAGGGCGAGGGCGGGCTGATGGGCGTGGCGGTGTCCCCCGACTACTCCCAGGACCAGCGCGTCTTCTTCTACCTCACGACGGCCGAGGACAACCGCATCGTGCGAGCGACGTACGACGGCGTCCGCCTGGCCGAGGTCGAGCCCATCCTGACGGGGATCCCGAAGGGCTTCATCCACGACGGCGGGCGGCTGGCGTTCGGGCCGGACGGCTTCCTGTACGCGTCCACCGGCGAGACCGGCGACGGGCCGCTCGCGCAGGATCGGGGCTCGCTGGGCGGGAAGATCCTGCGCATCACCCCCGACGGCGACCCGGCACCTGGCAACCCCGGGGGCACGGCGGTGTGGAGCCTGGGGCATCGCAACGTGCAGGGGCTCGCGTTCGACGACGGCGACCGGCTGTGGGCGAGCGAGTTCGGCGACTCCACGTGGGACGAGCTCAACCTGATCCGGCGGAGCGCCAACTACGGCTGGCCCGAGGTCGAGGGCCGGGCCGGCTCCGGCGGCACCGGCTTCGTCGACCCGCAGGTGGTGTGGCGCACGAGCGAGGCGTCACCCTCCGGCCTGGCCTGGCTCGACGGCTCGCTGTGGCTCGGGGCGCTGCGCGGGACGCGACTGTGGCGAGTGCCGGTCGACGGCGACCGGGCCGGCCGGCCGCAGGACTTCTTCGTGGGCGACTACGGCCGGCTGCGCACCGTCGTCGCGGCGCCCGACGGGACGCTGTGGGTCACCACCTCCAACCACGACGGCCGGGGCGAGCCGGCTTCGGAGGACGACCGGATCCTGCGGGTGACGCCGTAAGGGGGTGTCGTGAGGCTGTCGCGATACCCGGGTAGCCGGGTATCCCGACGCCTACCGGGCGTTGCAACCCCCAAGAAGCGCAGGGAAGCCCCGTGAGGCTTCGACCTCAGCGCCGCTCCACGACCACGCGGCGCGCCGCCCGCCGCAGGGTGGCCAGGATCGCCGGCCCCAGCACCGCCAGCATCAGGGCGGTGGTGATGGCGCGGCCGGTGTCCCAGCTGCCGGTCGAGGTCAGCAACGTGTAGACGCCGAACCGCTGCAGGTTCTCCAGCAGCGGCGCGCCGGCCACGAACGACAGCGAGCCCTCGTGGCCGGGCAGCACGATGCCCAGCGCGAAGGGCCAGCTGGAGAGGTTCATCAGCAGGCCGAAGGCGTACGCCGACACGACGCCGTACGCGATCAGCATCGCGATCTCCCGGCGACCGGTGAAGCGGCGCGGCAGGAGTCCGGCACCCATCCCGACCCACGCCGACACCAGCATCTGGAAGGGCAGCCACGGGCCGACGCCGGCCGTCATCAGTGCGCTCGCGAACAGCGACGTGCAGCCCAGCGCGAACCCGAAACCCGGCCCGAACACCCGCCCGGCCAGGATCAGCAGGAAGAAGACCAGCTCGATGCCGGCGGTGCCAGCGCCCAGTCCGCGCAGGATCGCGTTGACCGCGCTGAGGACGCCGAGGATCGCCAGCACCCGTGCGTCCATGCCGCCCTCGGAGAACTCGGCCAGCACGAGCACGATGACCAACGGCAGCAGCGCCAGGAAGATGAACGGCGGGTCGAATCGCTGCTGCTCCGGCACGCGCACCAGCAGTGGCCAGGCCAGCATCATCAGCCCGGCGACCGACGCGACGGAGAGTACGACGACCGAGCGGGCCCGCAGCGGCACGGCTCGGAGCGCAGCCGTCGACTCAGCCATCGACGAGCCCCAGGGCGTGGGCCACCTCGTCGACGCGCAGCCACGGCGCGCCGAGGATCTTGGTGACCTGGGGCGCGAAGGCCGGCGACTGGGCCAGCACGGTGCGCGCCGCCCCGGCCGAGACGACCTCGCCCGACGCCATCACGACCACCCGGTCGGCGACCCGGGCTGCGAACTCGACGTCGTGCGTGGAGACGAGCACGGCGTGGGCCGCGTCGGCGAGGTCGCGCAGGATCCGCGCGAGCGTCTCCTTCGCGGGGTAGTCCAGGCCACGGGTCGGCTCGTCGAGCAGCAGCACCCGCGGCCGCGCCGTGAGGACGATCGCCAGCACCAGCGCCAGCCGCTGGCCCTCGGAGAGGTCGCGCGGGTGGGCACCCCGGTCGATGCCGGGCACCAGACGGTCGAGCAGGTCTCCGCAGGTGCCGGGCTCGGCGTCCGCACCCGCGTCGGCGGCCTGGCACTCCTCCCGCACGGACTCGAGGTAGAGCAGGTCGGCGGCCGTCTGCGGCACCAGCCCGACCGCCGCACGGCGCGCGGCTGCGTCGAGCCGCGCCGGGTCGTGGCCACTCACGTCGACGGACCCCGCGCTCCGGCGCCCCGAGCCCTGGAGCGCCCACAGCAGCGACGACTTGCCGGCGCCGTTGCGACCCATCAGGGCCGTCACGCCGCCGGCGTCCAGGTCGAGGTCGACGCTCACGACCGCGCGCGTCCGGCCGTGCGTGACCGCCACCCCGCGGGCGGTGAGCAGCGCGTCTCCACGCACCTCCGCGTCGTACGGCGTCGCGGCCGCGAGCCGGGTGGTGAGCGTGGTCGCGTGTCGGCGCGCGTCGCGCACGCTCAGCGGCAGCGGGTCCCATCGGGCCAGCCGGCCGAGCTCGACGATCGGCGGCACCACCGGCGAGGACACCAGCACCCGGGCCGGTTCGTCGACGTGGAGGCGGCCGTCGCCGGTGAGGAGCACCATTCGGTCGGCGAACGGCACCACCCGCTCGAGTCGGTGCTCGGCGAGCAGCACGGTGAGCCCGAGGTCGTGCACGAGGCGGGTGAGCGTGGCGAGCACCTCCTCGGCCGCGGTCGGGTCGAGGGCCGAGGTGGGCTCGTCGAGCACCAGCACCCGGGGATGGGTGGTCAGCACCGCCCCGATCGCCACCCGCTGCTGCTGGCCACCCGAGAGGCTGCGCAGGTCGCGCTCGCGCACGTCGGCGAGCCCGAGCAGGTCGAGCGTCTCCTCGACGCGGCGGCGCATGGTGTCGCCCGGCAGGCCGAGCTGCTCCATGCCGTAGGCAAGCTCCTCCTCGACCGTGTCGGTGACGAACCCGGCGAGTGGGTCCTGCCCGACGAAGCCGATGACGTGCGCCCGTTCGCGCGGCGGCTGGTGGAGCACGCTGTGGCCGTCGAGGAGTACGTCGCCGCTGAGCCGGCCACCGCTGAACCGCGGCACGAGCCCGGTCAGCACCCCCAGCAACGTGGACTTGCCGACCCCGGTGCGGCCGGAGACGACCACCAGCTCGGCGGCCTCGAGGGTGAGGTCGACGTGGTCGAGCACCGGCGGCGACGTGCCGTCGGCGTCGTAGGAGAAGACGATGTCGCGCAGCTCGATCATGCGGTCGTCCGCGGAGGTGGGGCGAGGACGCCGGCGAGCGCTCCCGCGCCGACTCCGGCCAGCGCGAGCACGCTCACGACCGGCCAGTCGACGACACCGGGATGGGCGACCAGCGGCTGCTGTCGCGCCAGCAGCCAGCCGGCGTACCCGGTGAGGAGGCCGGTGAGGGCCACCAGCACCTCCGGCACCAGCCAGCGGTCGGGCCGGTAGCGGGTGCGCTGCACGCGGCGACCCGCCGAGGCGAGCCCGGCGACGGCCGCGACCACACCGGCCACGAGCATCGGGACCGCCAGGACCTGCGGTGCGGTGCGGTCGAGGACGGCGTAGACCCCGACGCAGATGCCGCTCAGGGCGACGAGCAGCAGGGCCCCGGTGACGAGGCGCTGGCGCCGCGAGATCCCGGGCGCACGGCCGTAGCCGCGCAGGTCCATGCCGGCGGCCAGGGTGAGCGAGCGTTCGAGGGCGTCCTCCAGGACGGGCACCAGGAAGCGGCGGAGGCGGCCGACCCGACCTGTGCTGCCGCCGCGCAGCGCCTGCGCGGCCCGCACCCGGCGGGCGCTGTCGGCCAACTGCGGGAAGATCGTCACCGCCACCACCAGGGAGGTGCCAATCTCGTAGAGAGCCGGCGGCACCGACTTGAGCAGCCGCTTGGGGTTGGCGAGCGCGTTGGCCGCGCCGACGCACACCACGATCGCGGCCAGCCGGAGCCCGTCGTAGAGGCCGGCGAGCAGTCCCTCCCGCGTCAGCGGCCCGAGCAGGTGCAGGCCGCCCGGCAGCGAGATGGCGGGCAGGTCGAGGAGCACGTGACCACCCTCGACGCCGCCGAACACGATCCGGAACAGCACCCTGACCACCACGATCGCCACCCCCAGCCAGACGTAGAGCCGGAACGACCGCGACCACGGATGGTCGCCCCGGCGCAGCGCCACGACCAGCGCGGCGACCGCCACCAGCAACAGCAAGATCAGCGGGTTGGTGGTGAACGACGCGGCCGCGGCCAGCCCGATCGCCCACAGCCACCACGCCACCGGGTGCAGGTCTCGGGCGAGCCGTGGTTTCACGGCCGACTCATCGGGGCGTTCCGCGCCGTCGTACGACGATCGCGGCGCCGCCTGCGGCCACCAGCGCTGCCAGCACGGCGAGCACGAGCCAGGTGGGGACCGCGGACGCGGCGGGCGAGTCGTCGTCGCTGCGAGCCGACACGGGAGACGGCGAATCCGTGGATGCGGGGGCCGACGTGGGGGTCGCTGAGGGGGTCGACGAGGGTGCCGAGCTGGGCGGTGCCGTGGGCGTCCGCTTCGGCGTCGGTGACGGTGCGCGGGTCGGCGACGTGGTGGCCGACGGTGCCGACGACGCGGTCGACGCCGTGGGACTCGATGCCGGTGGCTGGGTCGGCGACGGCGGCTTGCTGGAAGGCTTGGTGGAAGGCTTGCTGGAAGGCTTGCTGGAAGGCTTGCTGGTCGGCTTGCTCGACGGCTTGGCGGTCGGGCTCGGCTCCGACCGCACGGCCGCGGGCACGCCCGGGACCCGGCGGCCGCCGGACTGCCAGGCGAGGCCGACGTACCCGCCGTCGGGCACCCGGAGCCCGCCGGCCGCGATGCTGGAGTAGACCCACTCGCCGTTCGTGCCGTCGGACCAGAAGAGTCCCCAGTAGGCGTCGTCCGGCGGCGTGTTGACGCACGGGTCGTCGGCGGGCACGCCGTCGACCCGGCAGACGAAGCCGGGGAACCGCTGCACGTAGGCCAGCTCGTGACCGGCGGAGGTGAACGCCTCAGCAGCGTTCTTGGCCGCTCCCCCGGCGTCGCACGAGGTGTGTACGCCGCCGCCGAGCGCGCCGAAGTCGACCACGACGCTCACGCCGGACGACGTGGCGCAGGTCGCGGCGGAGGCGGGCGCCGATCCGGCGAGGAGGCCGGCGCTGACGCCCGTCGCCGCGGTGAGGACCACCGCGGCGACGAGGCGTGCAGGCAGGTGACGCGTCATGCTCGTCTAGTTGCGGACGAGGACGAACGCCTTGGCGACGGCGTCGGCCGTCTTGAGCTTCACCTTGCGCTTGGCGTTGCCGTTCGGCATCTCCAGCTTGGCCGCGATCTTGCCGCCGGTCGCCTTGCCGACGACCCGCTTGAAGTCACCCTGCACGGACACGCACGCGCGCTCGCCCGGGGCCAGGCCGAAGTTGCTGAAGCGCACCTTGGTGCGGGCCTCGGCGCGGGCGGTGTTGCCCACGACCCTGAGCTTGTCGGGAGAGGCCGGCGCCCACTGCAGCACCGGCAGCGCCTGGGCGGTCGCCCGGCGCCACTGGTCGGTGGTCTCGGCCGTGACGCCGGCAGTCCGGGCCGACCGGACCGCGATGTCGTCGTACGCGACGGCGCCCAGGCTCTTCGACAGGGCGCTGAAGCAGCGGTTCTTGTCGACCGGCTGGCGCTTGCGGACCCACACCGCGGCGTCGGCCGCGGCCTGCTTGTTGTTCAGCGAGCCCAGCGCCCAGCCGGCCAGGCCGGTGCTGTTGGTGTTGGGCTTGCCCGTGGCACCGACCACCCCGAAGGCGCCGCTGGACGCCTGGCGGGCCGCGAGCCACGCACCGGCCTTGGCCAGGGCGGCCGCGACCTCGGGCGTGGTGTCACCCGACGCGGCCAGGTTGACGACGACGAGCGACGTGGCGTCGAGGTCGGCGGCGCTGTCCGCCGCTCCGTCGACGCAGCCCTGGGAGGCGTTGGCCTTGTCCTTGGTGAAGTCGAGGCGGAAGTAGCCGCCCGCGCACTGCTGCTGGAGCAGGAACTTCACGGCGTCGGCGGCGCGTGCCGACTTGGCCTCGACGAGCGCGCGCGCGGCGAACGACTGCCCGACGACGTTGGCGAAGTCGCCGAAGGTCGACTTGTCCTCGATGCGACCGGTGATCGGCGCGGCGGTGGCCACGCGCGATTCCAGTCGGGTGACCAGGTTGACCCCGCCGTACGACGTCGGGTTGCCGCCGGCGATCCGCGCGAGCGTGGCCGCCTTGGCGGTCGCGCCGGCGTAGGTGCTGTCGGGGTCGCTCGTGCCGCCGGAGATGTAGGACTCGATCTTCGAGGCGACGGCACCGCTGATGGTGCGCACGGCCGAGTCGTTCCCGGTCTGGTCGAGGCCGAGCGCGATGTCGATGCTCAGCCCGAAGTCGGGGCCGAACTTGCCGACCGCGAGGCCGCTTGTGAGCTGGCCCTTGATCCAGGTGGACGCCAGAGCGGCGGCCGAGTCGTCGGTCTTGGCCGGGACCGGGGCCGATGCCTGGGCGGCGGGGGTGCCGGCCAGGGTGGTGACGGTGATTGCCGCGGAGGCCACGAGGGCTCCGGCGGTGCGCATGATGCGCGCCATGTTGATCCTTCCCGCTGCGCGCGGGCAGCCCCCAGGATCTCGGGGCGAACCCGCCGTTGTTCCACGACAGCGATGTTCGGGACGCTCACAGCGGTGGTCCGGCTCGCCACGACCGGTCAGGAGCTGGCCGGTCCAGGCCTACGGTTGCGGGTCAGCGCCGGGTTCGGACCGGCTTCCCTCCGCGAGCGAAGTTGATGTTGTCTCGGACGGCCACCCTACCGGTCGCGAGCTCCGACCGAGCCCCTGGTTCGGCGTGGCGCGGGACCGGCTCTCAGGTGAGCTTCTCGAGGATGAGCTCGCGGACCCGGCCGGCGTCGGCCTGCCCGCGCATCTCCTTCATGACCGCCCCGATGAGGGCCCCGGCCGCGGCCACCTTGCCGTCACGGATCTTCTCGGCGACGTCGGGGTTGGCCGCGATGGCGGTGTCCACGGCGGCGCCGAGCGCACCCTCGTCGGAGACGATGGCCAGCCCGCGGGCGGCCACGATCTCCTCGGGCGTCCCCTCGCCGGCGTACAGGCCCTCGAATACCTGCCGGGCCAGCTTGTCGTTGATGGAGCCGGCGTCGACGAGCTTCTGTACGGCGGCTACGTCGGTCGGCGTGACGCCCAGCTCCGCGATGTCGACTCCCGTGTCGTTGGCGCGCCGGGCCAGCTCGGAGAGCCACCACTTGCGGGCCGTCGGCGGGGTCGCGCCGGCCGCGATCGTCTCCTCCACGAGGAGGAGCGCACCGGCGCCGACGGTGTCGCGCATCTCGAGGTCAGAGAAGCCCCACTCGGCCTGGAGCCGAGCGCGCCGCTCCTGCGGCGGCTCGGGCAGGGTCGCCCGAAGCTCCTCGACCCACTCGCGGCTCGGGGCCACGGGCACCAGGTCGGGCTCCGGGAAGTAGCGGTAGTCCTCGGCGTCGGACTTCTCCCGGCCGCTCGTGGTCACGCCGGTGTCCTCGTGCCAGTGCCGGGTCTCCTGGAGGATCGACCCGCCGCCGTCGAGGATCGCGGCGTGTCGGCGCATCTCGTAGCGCACCGCCCGCTCGACGCTGCGCAGCGAGTTGACGTTCTTGGTCTCCGTGCGGGTCCCGAGCGCGCCGGTGCCGGCCGGTGCGAGCGACAGGTTGACGTCGGCGCGGATCGAGCCCTGGTCCATCCGCGCGTCGGAGACGCCGAGGGCCACGATCAGGTCGCGCAGCTGCGAGACGTAGGCCCGGGCCACGGCGGGGGCCTTCTCGCGCGCGCCCATGATCGGCTTGGTGACGATCTCGATGAGCGGGATGCCGGCCCGGTTGTAGTCGACGAGGGAGTGGTCGGCGCCGTGGATGCGGCCCGTGGCGCCGCCGACGTGCAGCGACTTCCCCGTGTCCTCCTCCATGTGCGCGCGCTCGATCTCGATGCGGTAGGTCTCACCGTCGACCTCCACCTCGGTCCAGCCCTCGAACGCGATCGGCTCGTCGTACTGGGAGGTCTGGAAGTTCTTCGGCATGTCCGGGTAGAAGTAGTTCTTCCGCGCGAACCGGCACCACTCCGCGATCTCGCAGTTGAGGGCGAGCCCGATGCGCATCGCCGACTCGACGGCGACCCGGTTGACGACCGGCATGGCGCCTGGCAGGCCCAAGCAGGTGGGGCAGGTCTGCGTGTTGGGCGGCGCGCCGAACTCGGTCGGGCACCCGCAGAACATCTTCGACACGGTGTTCAGCTCGACGTGGACCTCGAGGCCCATGGCCGGGTCGAACTTCTCCAGCGACTCCTCGAACGTCAGCAGTGCGTCGCTCATCGCGAGGCTCCTTCCAGGGCCGGGGCCCGGTCGAGCAGCGGGCCGCCCCACGCCTTCTCCAGCAGCGCCTCGGCGGCCGCGCCGACACGGTAGACGCGGTCGTCGGCCAGCGCGGGGGCCAGGATCTGCAGCCCGGAGGGCAGGCCGTCCTCGGCCGCGAGGCCGTTGGGCACCGAGATGCCCGGCACTCCCGCCAGGTTGGCAGGGATGGTGGCGAGGTCGTTGAGGTACATCGCCAGCGGGTCGTCGAGCTTCTCCCCCAGCTTGAACGCCGTCGTCGGCGCCGTGGGCGACACCAGGACGTCGGCCTTCGCGAAGGCAGCCTCGAAGTCGCGCGTGATCAGGGTGCGCACCTTCTGGGCCTGGCCGTAGTAGGCGTCGTAGTAGCCGCTCGAGAGGGCGTAGGTGCCCAGGATGATGCGGCGCTTCACCTCGTCGCCGAAGCCGGCGTCGCGGGTGGCCCGCATGACCTCCTCGGCCGAGGGTGATGGGTTGCCGTCGGGCAGCACGCGCAGCCCGTAGCGCATCGCGTCGAACTTGGCGAGGTTGCTCGACGCCTCCGCCGGCAGGATCAGGTAGTACGTCGCCAGGGCGTGCACGAAGTGCGAGCAGCTGACCTCCACGACCTTGGCGCCGGCGGCCACCATCAGGTCGACGGACTCCTGGAAGCGCGCGAGCACGCCGTCCTGGTAGCCCTCGCCGCCGAGCTCCTTCACCACACCGATGCGGACGCCGGTGAGGTCTCCGGTGGCGCCCTGGCGGGCAGCCTCGACGAGAGAGGGCATCGGCTGGTCGACGCTGGTGGAGTCGAGCGGGTCGTGGCCGCCGATGATCTCGTGCAGCAGCGCCGCGTCCATCACGGTGCGGGTGACCGGGCCGGCCTGGTCGAGCGAGTTGGCCAGCGCCACGAGGCCGTAGCGCGAGACGCCGCCGTAGGTCGGCTTCACGCCGACGGTTCCGGTCACGGCGCCGGGCTGCCGGATCGAGCCGCCGGTGTCGGTGCCGATGGCCAGTGGCGCCTCGAAGGCGGCCACGGCCGCGGCGGACCCGCCGCCCGAGCCGCCGGGGATGCGGTCGAGGTCCCACGGGTTGTGCGTGGCGCCGTACGCGGAGTGCTCGGTGGAGGAGCCCATCGCGAACTCGTCCATGTTGGTCTTGCCGAGGATCGGCAGGCCCGCGGTGCGCAGCCGCGCGACCACGGTGGCGTCGTACGGCGGGACCCAGCCCTCCAGGATCTTCGAGCCGCACGTCGTGGGCATCCCGCGGGTCGCCATCACGTCCTTGACGGCGATCGGCACGCCGTCGAGGACGCTGGCGGGCTTGCCGGCAGCGCGGCGCTCGTCGGACGCGGCGGCCTGCTCGAGGGCGCCCTCACGGTCGACGTGCAGGAACGCGTGTACGGCGCCGTCGACGGCGTCGATGCGCTCGAGGTGCGCCTCGGTGAGCTGCACCGACGTGACGCTTCCCTCGGCGAGCGCGTCGGCCATCCGGGCGGCGGTGTCACGGGTCGGGGTCATCAGGCCTCCTCACCCAGGATGCGCGGCACGCTGAACCGCTGCTGCTCCGACTCGGGCGCCCCGGCGAGCGCCTCCTCGGCGCTCAGGCAGGGGGCCACCACGTCGTCGCGGAACACGTTGGTCAGCGGCAGGGCGTGCGACGTCGGCGGGACGTCGGCGCTCGCCACCTCGTTGATGGAGGCGACGGACTCGAGGATCACCGACAGCTGCGGTGCGAGGTGGTCGAGCTCGGCGTCGGAGAGGTCGATGCGGGCCAGGTCGGCCAAGTGCGCGACCTCGTCCCGGGTGATCTCGACTTTGGTCTGAGGCATGCGGTCATCCTAGGAGCGGCGCCACCCCGCCCGTGCGGCGGCTTCCCCCGGGTGAACCGGATCAGGAGCGGACGGCCAGGACGAACGCACCCAGCTCGGCCAACCCGGCCACGAGGACGACCGGCCACAGCACGCGGTCGCGCCAGCGCCGTCGCCAGCCGGTCACGACCACCGCCGCGCCCGTTACCCCACGAGGACCGCCACCGGCCGTGCCGGCCCGGCCGCCTCCAGCAAGCCCGCGAGCACGGCGACGAGGCCGAGCAGCACCACGCCGACCGCGGTCTGGTCGACCAGGACGCCCTGGACGAGCCGCGCCATCTCTCGCACCGCACCGCCGGCTCGTCGCTCCGGTTGCGTCGCCGGGGGCTCGTGTCTCATGCCTGCAGCCGTGCCCGCCCCAGGTCCGCGTCAAACCCGGGCCCGACAGGCTCGACAGCCGACACCTGGCAGTCCTCGAGCGGGTCGCTGCGCCGTCCGGCGTCGCAGTCTCCGGACTCGTCAGCGCGCCCCTCACGTGAGACCGTGCCCCGCATGCCCGCTTTGCTGCGCCCGCTGACGCTCGCGGTCCTGCTGGCGATGCTCGGGATCGTCGCCGCAGCCTCACCGCTGACGATGCGGGTGCCCGACGGCTCCTCCCCGTCCCTGGGTGACACCTCTACGGGCGACATCTCCCTGCGCTACGTCGCGCTGGGTGACAGCTACACCGCCGCGCCCCTGGTGCCCCCGATGTCCATGGCCGGTGGGTGCCTGCGCTCGGAGCGCAACTACCCCTCGCTCGTGGCCGCCGCCCTGCCCGGCGTCCGGCTCGCCGACCGGAGCTGCAGCCAGGCCGACAGCAGCCACCTCAGCTCACCGCAGGACACCGGCAGGGCGGTCGTGCCGCCCCAGCTCGACGCCGTCGGCCCGGACACCGACCTGGTGACGCTTGCCATGGGAGGCAACGACTTCGACCTCTTCGGCAACCTGATGGGCCATTGCACCGCCCTGCGCGACCGGGACCCGGCGGGCCGGCCGTGCCGCGACGCTGCCCAGCAGCCGGGAGGCGGCGACGTCTACCTCGAGGTGCTTCCCAGGATCCGCACCCACCTGGTCAGCGCCGTGCGCGAGATCCGGCGCCGCGCGCCCGACGCCGAGGTCATCGTCGTGGGCTACCCGCAGATCGTCCCGGCCCACAGCCGGTGCGCCGCGCTCCCGTTCGCCGCGGGCGACGTCGCCTACGCCCGGATGGTGAACCGGCGGCTGGTCACCACGGTCGAGGAGGCCGCGCGCCGCGCCCACGCGACGTACGTCGATGTCTGGAAGGCCACCGCCGGGCACGACATCTGCGCGGACGACCCGTGGATCAACGGCGCGCGGACGGTCTTCGAGAAGGCGCTGGCCTACCACCCGTTCGCCGCGGAGCAGGAGGCCGTCGCGGAGCTCGTGCTGGCCGAGCTCTGAGCGTCCACCTGGTTGTCCTCGCGGCGAGGACACCGACACCCTCGGCCGTCAGAGCCCGGACGGGCCACGCTCCAACAGCACCTTGAAGGCGGCCTCGTCGAGGACGGGTACGCCGAGCGACTCCGCCTTGTCGGCCTTGGACCCGGCGTTCTCGCCGACCACGACGTAGTCGGTCTTCTTCGACACCGAGCCCGAGGCCTTCCCGCCGCGGGCGATGATCGCCTCCTTCACCGAGTCACGGGTGAAGTCCTCCAGCGAGCCCGTGGCGACGATGGTGAGGCCCTCGAGGGTGCGCGGCACCGACTCGTCGCGCTCGTCGGCCATGGTCACCCCGGCCTTCGCCCACTTGTCGACGATGGCGACGTGCCAGTCGACCCGGAACCACTCGATGACGGCCTCGGCGATGGTGGGTCCGACACCCTCGGCTGCGGCCAGCTGCTCCTGGGCGGCGGCCCGGATCGTCTCCATCGAGCCGAACTCCTGGGCCAGCGCGCGCGCCGCGGTGGGGCCGACGTGCCGGACGGACAGGGCGACCAGCACGCGCCACAGGGGCGCCTGCTTGCGGGTGCCGAGGTTGGCGAGGAGTCGCTGCCCGTTGGCGCTGAGCTGGGGACCCTCCTCGCCCTTCTTGGGGGCGCGCGTGAACAGCGGCACCCGCCGCAGCCGCTCCTCGTCGAGGTGGAACACGTCGCCCTCGTCGTCGACGACGCCGGACTCGACCAGGGCGATCGCCGCCTCGTAGCCCAGCCCCTCGATGTCGAAGGCGCCGCGGCTGGCCACGTGGAAGAGCCGCTCACGCACCTGGGCAGGGCAGAACTGGTGGTTGGGGCAGCGCAGGTCCTTGTCGCCGGCCTTCTGCTGCGCGAGCTCGGTGCCGCACTCGGGGCAGTGGGTCGGCATCTCCCACTCTGCGAGGCCTTCGGGCCGCAGGCCCAGGACGGGCCCGACGATCTCCGGGATGACGTCGCCCGCCTTGCGCAGCACCACGGTGTCTCCGGGCCGGACGTCCTTGCGCCGCACCTCGTGGGCGTTGTGCAGCGTGGCGTTCTCGACCGTGGAGCCGGCGACCTTGGTCGGGACCATCACGCCGTAGGGCGTGACGCGGCCGGTGCGACCGACGTTGACCCGGATCTCGAGGAGCTCGGTGTTGACCTCCTCGGGCGGGTACTTGAACGCGATCGCCCACCGCGGGGCCCGGCTGGTCGAGCCGAGCCGGCGCTGCAGCGAGACCGCGTCTACCTTGACGACGACGCCGTCGATCTCGTGCTCGACGTCGTGGCGGTGCTCGCCGTAGTGCTCGATGTAGGCCTGTACGTCGGCGAGCGTGGGCACCACCTTCACCCGGCCGCTCGTCGGCAGCCCCCAGGTGCGCAGCGCGTCGTACGCCGTGGACTGCGAGGTCGGCTCGAAGCCCTCGCGGGCACCGATGCCGTGGCAGACCATGCCGAGGTCGCGGGTGGCCGTGACACGCGGGTCCTTCTGCCGCAGTGAGCCGGCCGCGGCGTTGCGAGGGTTGGCGAACAACGGCCGGCCGGCGTCGGCCATGGCGGAGTTGAGCCGCTCGAAGGCGTCTCCGGGCAGGAACACCTCGCCGCGCACCTCGACCACGGCCGGCACCGGGAACTCGTCGGAGCCGGTGAGCCGGTGCGGCACCGACGCGATGGTCTTGACGTTGGGCGTGACGTCCTCGCCGGTGCGGCCGTCGCCGCGGGTCAGGGCGCGCACCAGCCGGCCCTGCTCGTAGAGGAGGTTGATCGCCAGGCCGTCGACCTTGAGCTCGCACAGCAGGGCCGGGTCGGTCACCCCGTCGCGCACGAGGCGGGCGTGCCACGACGCCAGCTCGTCGTAGGAGAAGGCGTTGTCGAGCGACTCCATCCGCTGCAGGTGGTCGACGGCGGTGAAGTCGGTCGAGACCGCACCGCCGACCTTCTGGGTCGGCGAGTCGGGCGTGCGAAGCTCGGGGTAGTCGTCCTCGAGCGCCTCCAGCTCACGCAGCCGGACGTCGAAGTCGGCGTCCGAGAGGGTCGGGTCGTCGAGCACGTAGTAGCGCCAGCGGGCGTCCTCGACCTCCTGTGAGATCTGCTGGTGGCGGTCGCGGGCCTCGGCAGGCGCTGAGGCCGTCGCAGGGGCCGTCGCAGGGGCGGGTACGGCGTCGCTCATGGCCGCATTCTGCCCCGTCCCGCCGACATCGGCCCGGCCGCACCCGACCGGCCCGTCCGTGCGTGCGACGCGGTCCGCGTGCGCCCGCTGGAGCCACTGGTCTAGACCGCGTCGAAATATTCACTGGGGAGGAATGCCTCGGCCTGCCTAGTCCGTTGATGAAACGAAACTGTTTCGTTTCAATCCTCCCGACAGGACACCCGAATGACCCCTCAGACTCCCCCACCGCCCGCGACCGACGGCGGCGTCGCCCGACCGCGCGTCGAGGGCGACCGCGAGCGGGAGATCTTCGAGGCGACCCTGGCGGTGCTCTCCGAAGTCGGGTACGACCGGCTCACGATGGACGCCGTCGCCACCGCGGCGAAGGCCTCCAAGGCCACGCTCTACCGTCGCTGGAACAGCAAGGTCGCGCTCGTCATCGAGGCGCTCACCGCCCAGAAGCCCCAGCCGGAGCCGCCCGACACCGGCACCCTGCGCGGCGACCTGCTGGCGTCGTTCTGCGGCCTGGGCGGCATGACGGACCCTCAACAGCTGGCGACCTTCTCGAGCGTGCTGACCGCCATGGTCCGCGACCAGGAGTTCGCGGCGGCCTACCGGCGCGACGTGCTCGGCCCGAAGGTCGCCGCCACGGAGAAGATCTACCAGCGCGCGGCCGAGCGCGGGGAGCTCAGCCTCGACGTCGACCTCGCGGTCGTCGCCCCCGCCCTCGCCGGCATCCTCCTCCACCGCTTCTTCGTGCTCGGCGAGCCACCGGACGAGGAGTCCATCGCCCGCGTCATCGACCACGTGATCCTGCCGGCCGCCATCCGGCCGGCCGCCCCCACCACAGACCCGTCAACACCGAAGGACCTGTCATGACCAACATCACCGCACCCCCGCCCGAGGTGACGCCCGACGAGCGGCGCCGGCTGCGCTGGGCCCTCGTGATCATCTCGATCGCCCAGCTGATGGTGGTGCTCGACAGCACCATCGCCAACATCGCGCTGCCATTCATCGGCCGCGACCTCGAGATCAGCGCCGGCAACCTCCAGTGGATCGTCACCGGCTACGCACTGGCCTTCGGTGGCCTGCTGCTGCTGGGTGGTCGCCTCGGCGACCTCTACGGGCGCCGGCTCGTCTTCATCGTCGGCATCCTCGTCTTCGTCACAGCGTCCTTCCTCGGGGGCATCTCGCAGTCGGAGCTCACGCTGCTCGGCGCCCGGGGCTTCCAGGGCCTCGGTGCCGCACTGGCCTCCCCGGCCGCCCTGGCGCTGATCACCACGACCTTCCCGGCCGGGCCCGAGCGCAACCGCGCCTTCGCCGTGTACGCCGCCATGTCGGGCGCCGGCGCCGCCGTCGGCCTCATCCTCGGCGGCTGGCTGACCGGGCTCGACCAGCCTCTCGGCATGAGCGGATGGCGCCTGACGTTCCTCATCGTGATCCCGATCGGCCTGGTCGCGGCGTTCCTCGCCCCGCGCTTCTTCAAGGAGTCGGTGCGACACCACGGCGAGCTCGACATCCCGGGCGCGATCACCGGCACCCTGGGCCTGCTCGGCATCGTCTACGGCCTCTCGCGGGCCGGCGACAGCCAGCACGGCTGGGGCGACAGCTGGACCCTCACCAGCCTCGCCGCGGGCGCCGTACTCCTGCTGCTCTTCGCTGTCATCGAGTCCCGGGTGAAGCACCCGCTGCTGCCGTTCCGGATCTTCGCCAGCCAGACCCGCGCGGCGAGCTTCCTCGCGATGATGCTGATGCCGGCCGCGATGTTCGCGATGTTCTTCTTCCTGAGCCTGTTCGTGCAGAACGTGA
Source organism: Nocardioides sp. LHG3406-4 (assembly GCF_049897745.1). Taxonomy (NCBI): domain Bacteria; kingdom Bacillati; phylum Actinomycetota; class Actinomycetes; order Propionibacteriales; family Nocardioidaceae; genus Nocardioides; species Nocardioides sp. LHG3406-4. Next base: position 265,276 of record NZ_JAFCWV010000002.1, on the reverse strand, counting down.
TGGGCTACAGCCCGCTCAAGGCCGGCTTCGCGTTCATGCCGTTCTCGGTGGCGATCGTGGTGAGCGCGACCATCGTGTCCAGCCTGGTCGCCCGCATCGACGCCCGCTACATCGCCGGGGTCGGCACCCTGATGGCCGCCACCGCCCTGTTCGGCTTCTCGCGGCTCTCCGTGCCCGACGGCGCCGACGACGTGCTCGGCTCGCTGAGCTCGGGCCAGCCGCTGGGCACCGGCGTCAACTACTGGACCGACATCCTGCCGTTCGTGGTGCTGATGGCGCTGGGCATGGGCGCGGTGTTCGTGCCCCTCACCCTGACCGCGGTCCACCACCTGCGCTCCGAGGACTCCGGCATCGGGTCGGGTGTCCTCAACACCATGCAGCAGATCGGTGGCGCGCTCGGCCTGGCGACCCTCAGCACGGTCGCCACCCACAGCATGACCAACCGCGCCGAGGACATCGCACCGCAGATCGGCGAGGGCCTCCACCAGGCCGCCCAGCAGGACCCGGGGCTCCTCGACCGGCTGATGGGCGTCTTCGGCGTCGACTCGGTCGACCAGGTCGTCCAGCAGGTCACCGCCCTCGGAACGTTCCCCAGCGCCGCCACCAGCGCGTTCTTCGTCGGCACGTTCATGATGGTCGCCGGCTCGTTGGTCGTGTGGCTGTTCCTCGACGTCAAGCACGAGGAGCTCGCCACGGACGGGCCGGAGGGCGTGCACGTGGGGTGACGTCCCACGGCCGGTCGCCCAGCAGAGATGAACCGAGAAGCACCTGATCCCTCCCGGATCAGGTGCTTCTCGCGTCACGGGTGCCTCCACGGCCGCGCGGGGACGCTGCTTCGAGCGGTCCCCGACATCGGTGATGCCGCAGCCCGTCCGCCGGTCCTACGGTGACGGGGCCCCTGCAGGACCGGCAGGCGCCGAGGAGGGGAGGCCGACATGACCCGACTGCACAGGTTGGTCGGCTTCCTCGGCGCCGTCGTCCTCGGCCTCACGACGGTTGCGGTCACCGCGCCCGCCCAGGCCGGGCGTCACACGTGGCCCCGCGGCCAGGTCACCTACTTCGACGCCACCAAGGACAAGGGGGCCGTCGCCGCGGCCGCGGCCATGTGGAACGACTCCGGCGTCAAGGTGCACTTCCGCAAGATCGGCAACCGCAGGAAGGCCGACATCCTCATCAGGAACACCCACAACGTCCCGATGGGCTGCGGATCCGGCTATGCCACGGTCGGCTACCTCGGCGGCCGGCAGGGCTACGTCAACATCCTGCACGGATCGGCGAAGGACGGCCAGATCTGCGCCTGGCCCGGCCAGACCCTCGTGATGGCCCACGAGCTCGGCCACGTGCTCGGGCTGAACCACACAGACCGGCGCTGCTCGATCATGAACACCTCCCACACCAACGGCGTCGCCCCCACCGGCTGCCTGGGCGACGACCTCGGCCGGCCCGGCCGGTGGTGGTGCCGCGGACCTGCCCAGAAGGACCTCGCCGTGCTCCAGAAGATGTACGGCGGCAAGGCGAAGCCGGTCCGCGCCGACCCGTGGTGCGACGCCGTACCCCGGATTCCGGCGAGCGGCCCGGTCACAGCGGTGATCGACGAGTACGGCGGCGGCCTGACGCTCGCCCTCAGCCGGGCCCCGGAGCCGGCACTGCCGGCCTGGTTGCCCGAGTGGGGCTTCGGCGCGCCGGGCTACGAGGTGCACGTGACGCCCGGTGCCTGCAGCGCCACCCAGGGCGAGGACAGCACCACCGTCGTCGACGCCAACGTCTGGACCGTGCCGGTCGGCGGGGTGGAGACCGTGACCACCTACGCCGAGCTGCCACCGGGCGTCAGCTGTGTGACCGTGTGGCAGTTCGACCGGGCCGCCAACTACGCGCTCGCCCCCGCCACCACGCTCGTCACCTACACCCCGGAGCCTCTCGTGCGGCTGGCCCAGCCCTGGGCCGATGCCGCCTCGCAGCCGGCCCAGCGCCTCAACGGCGTCCGGCCCGCGGTGGTCCGTTTCGACCGGTGACCAGGTCGGGTCGGGTCGGGTCAGGTCAGGGCAGGTGCGTCGCTGCCTGGTTGCACGTCTCGAGCGCCTGTCGTGCCCAGCCGGGCGTGGCGCCGGCGAGCCCGCAGGCGGGCGTGATGACGAGCTGCTCGCCGACGCCGGCGGGGTCGATGCCGAGCATGTCGAGCCAGCGCAGGACTCGCTCGACCAGGGCCGTGTCAGTCAACGACGGATCGGGTTCCGAGGTAGGTACGACGCCGAGGGCGACGGTCTCCCCTGCCTCGAGCGCCTCGGCAAGCTGGTCGTGACCGGCGGCCGAGACCTGGTCGAGGTCGACGGCGAGGCCACGAGCGCCGGCACCGCGCAGCAGGTCCAGCGGCGTGCCCGGCGCGCACGAGTGCACCCACGGCACTCCCCCGCTGTCTGCGATCGCGTCGAGCACCCAGCCCAGCGCTGCCGACGCCTCGGGCGGATGGACCGTGCGGTGCCGGCCGAACCCGCTGGCGGTCGGCACGCCACCGGTGAGCACGGCGGCCAGCGCGGGCTCGTCGACCTGGACGATCAGGCGGTCGGCGCCGGAGATCCGGCGGCGTACGTCGGCGATGTGGGAGCGCACCCCTTCGGCCAGCGACTGGGCGAGATCGCGGCGCGCACCGTGGTCGGAGAGCACCTTGTCGCCGCGCGGCTTCTCGACCGTGGCCGCGAGCGTCCACGGTCCGACGACCTGGATCTTGAACGGGCCGATGTAGCCCTGGGTCTGCTCCTCGAGGACGTCGAGGTCCTGGGCGAGCAGCGAACGGGCCCGCCGCAGGTCGGCGCCCGCTGCGTCGGTGAGGCGCCACCCGGCCGGCTGGACGTCGGCGCCCAGCCCCTCGGCGATCGCGAGCCCGCGGCCGGTCATGTGCCCCGCGGCACCCCGGGCCGGCAGCTCGGGGAGGAACGGCAGGCCCGGCAGCTCACCGAGTACGACGCGGACGGTGTCGTCGTACGCGCGCGCGTCGTCGCCGGGCATCGAGCCGATGCCGGTGGCCAGCGTCACGCGGTCACCTCGGTGCGCGCCGTCGCACTGATCGTCGCGGACCCGACCACCCGGCTGCCGTCGTAGATCACGGCGGCCTGACCCGGTGCGATGCCCTCGGCGGGATCGAGCAACGCGATGTGGACGTGGTCGTCGTCGACGCGCACCCGCGCCCGGTGCTCGCCGCCGTGGGCGCGCAGCTGCACCGTCGCGTCGAGCTCGGTGGGCACGGTGCCGCACCAGCGCGGCTTGATCCCGGTGATCGTGTCGATGGCGAGCCTCTCGCGCGGGCCGACGCGGACGGTGCCGGAGACCGGCTCGATGTCGAGCACGAAGCGCGGCCTGCCGTCGGCGGCAGGCGTGCCGAGGTGCAGGCCCCGGCGCTGGCCGATGGTGAAGGCGTAGGTGCCCTCGTGGCTGCCGACCACCTCACCGGCGTCGTCGACGATGTCGCCGCCGTGGTTGGGAGCCCGCTCGCCGAGCTTCTCGCGCAGCCAGCCGGCGTTGTCACCGTCGGCGACGAAGCAGATGTCGTGGCTGTCGGGCTTGTCGGCCACCAGCAGCCCGCGCGCAGCGGCCTCGCGGCGTACGTCGGGCTTCGTGGTGTCGCCGAGCGGGAACATCGCGTGCGCGAGCTGGTCCTGGGTGAGCACGCCCAGGACGTAGGACTGGTCCTTGGCGTGGTCCTCGGCCCGGTGCATCTCGATGAGCCCGTCGTCGCCCCGCCGCAGCTGCGCGTAGTGGCCGGTCGCCACCGCGTCGAAGCCCAGACCGAGCGCGCGGTCGAGCACGGCGGCGAACTTGATCTTCTCGTTGCAGCGCAGGCACGGGTTGGGCGTGCGGCCTGCGGCGTACTCGTCCATGAAGTCCTCGACGACGTCCTCGTGGAACCGCTCGCTGAGGTCCCAGACGTAGAACGGGATGCCGATGATGTCGGCCGCGCGGCGGGCGTCGTTGCTGTCCTCGATGGTGCAACAACCGCGCGCCCCGGATCGGTACGACGCCGGGTTGCGCGACAGCGCGAGGTGGACCCCGGTGACGTCGTGGCCGGCCTCGGCGGCGCGCGCGGCGGCGACCGCGGAGTCGACCCCGCCGGACATGGCCGCGAGCACCTTCATGCTCGCCGGGCCTGCCTGGCCCGCTCGACGACGGGCCCGATGGCCGCCACCAGCGCGTCGACGTCGGCCTCGGTCGAGGTGTGGCCGAGGGTGAAGCGGAGCGAGTGGCGGGCCTGCTCGTCACTGCAGCCCATGGCCAGCAGGACGTGCGACGGCTGGGGCACCCCCGCCGAGCACGCCGATCCGGTGGAGCACTCGATGCCGCGGGCGTCGAGGAGCATGAGCAGCGAGTCGCCCTCACAGCCCGGGAAGCCGATGTGGGCGTTGCCCGGCAGCCGGTCGAGGGGGTCGCCGTGCAGGTGTGCCTCGGGCACCTCCGCGATCACCCTCGCCACCAGGTCGTCGCGCAGCGCGGAGACCCGCGACGCATAAGCGCTCTGCTCCTTGACCGCGGTCTCGATGGCCGCGGCGAACGCGGCGACGGCGGGCACGTCGAGCGTGCCGCTGCGGATGTCGCGCTCCTGGCCACCGCCGTGGGCCAGCGGGGTGACGACGACCTCGCGACGCACGATGAGCGCGCCGACGCCGTAGGGTCCGCCGAGCTTGTGGCCGGTCAGGGTGAGCGCGTCGACTCCGGAGGCCGCGAAGTCGACCGGCACGGCTCCGACCGCCTGGACGGCGTCGGTGTGGACCGGGATGCCGTACTCGGCCGCGAGCGCCACGACCTCGTCGATGGGCTGGAGGGTACCCACCTCGTTGTTGGCCCACATGATCGAGATCAGCGCGACGTCGTCGGGGGCGCGCTCGACCGCGGCACGCAGCGCGTCGAGGTCGAGGACGGCACGCTTGCAGACGGGCACCAGCTCGACGTCGGCGTCCTCGTGCTCGGCCAGCCAGTCCAGCGGGTCGAGCACGGCGTGGTGCTCGATCGCCGAGGACAGGATGCGCAGACGCTTCCGGTCGGACTGCCGCGCCCAGTAGATGCCCTTGAGCGCCAGGTTGTCGGCCTCGGTCCCGCCGGAGGTGAAGACGACCTCCCCCGGCCGGCACCCGATCGCCCGGGCCACGGTCTCCCGCGACTCCTCGATCACCCGCCGGGCAGCGCGCCCGGAGGCGTGGAGCGAGCTGGGGTTGCCGACCTCGCGCAGGTGAGCCGTCATGGCCTCGATCGCCACCGGCAGCATGGGTGTGGTGGCGGCGTGGTCGAGGTAGACAGTGGGCTGGTTCATCGCCCTCCCAGCCTACGGCGTGTCCCGCGTCACCCCTCCGTCGAGTTGCGCCTTGGTACCCGTTGAGTCGCGCTCATGTACCCGTTGACTCGCGCCGTCGTGCTGCTCGAACATCCGGGAGGCGCAACTCAACGGGGACGGGGGCGCAACTCAACGGGCTACCTCCGCCACGAGCGCCGCATGGTCCCCGCCACCGAAGTCCACGACGTCGCTCCCGATCGCGGCCAGTCTCCCACCCACGAGCACGTGGTCTATCGCGATCAGGCGCGGCGACGGCAGGTCGGAGACCGGCTCGACGCCGTCGGCCGGCCAGGTGGGCTGCCAGCCCTGGTTGGCCAGCTCCCCCACGTCCCGCCAGCCCGCGTCGCCGAGCGCCAGCAGCGGCTCATGGTCGCGGGTCGCGTTGAGGTCGCCGACGACCAGGTCCGCGTCGACGGTGCGGGCGGCCTCCAGCACGAGCCTGAGGTCCTCGCGCCAGCCGCGGGTCGAGTCGATGGGCGTGCGCGGGTGCGCGACCACGATCCGCAGGGGCTCGTCCCCGACCGTGACCGACGCCGTGAAGCCCGAGAAGCCCGTCGCCAGGGGTACGACGTCGTCGACAGGTGTCCGCGAGAACAGCATGGTCCCCTCGGCGCCCGTGCCGGTCTCGCCGGCGCGGTAGCCGAAGAGCTCGTCGGCTCCGGCCTCCTCCATGAGGGCCAGCGCGTCCGGGGTGACCTCCTGCACGGCCAGCAGGTCCGCGCCGCGACGAGCCGCCTCGCGCACGACGGACGCGGAGTCGGCATGGCCCCCGTTCAGGTTGGCGGTCATCACCGTGAGCGGCTCGGCGCCGGCAGCCGGGGGCGGGTTGGCGCCGAGGTACAGCGGCGCGAGCCAGTAGGCGTGCAAGGCCAGGCCGGCGAGCGGCACCAGCACCAGCGCCGTGCCGCGCCGGCCACCCGCGACGCCCCGCAGCACGAGGAGCACCAGTGCGACGGCGTACGCCGGGAGGGCCAGCGGGGTGAACGCCACCCCGCGCACCCACCACCCGCCGTCGGCCTGCACGAGTCGCAGCAGGGTCAGCACCATCGCGGGCCCGAGGAACCCGGCGACGACGAGCCAGAAGAGGACCGCCCTGGCGCGCATGCCGGAAACCTACGACACGGCGCTCAGCTGGGTGCGTACAACGCCTCGATGCCCATGTAGTCGCCCAGGCCCAGCGTGCGCTGGTCGTCGGAGCAGGAGATCAGGAGCGGCGGCATCGTGAGATTGCGGTTGACGGCGCTGACGTGGCCGAGACCGAAGGCGTGACCCCACTCGTGGGTGGCGATGGCCTGGAGGTCGAAGCGGCTCCGGCAGCCCTTGGGCACCCGGCTGACCACGGCCGGCGAGTTCGAGACGCGCATGTCGGCGGCGACCATTTGGCCGTCGCTGTTCCACCAGAAGCAGGTCCAGCCGTAGATGCCGCGCGGGAGCCGCCCGAAGTCCACGGCGTTAGCGGTGTTGTAGTCGCCGCAGCTGATGTTGTTGCCCACGACATGGATGTCGGGGCTCTGGTTCGAGGCCCCGGCGTACGACGACCCGACGGTGGCGACCCGGGCCAGCCCGCAGTCGTTGCGGGCGGCGGAGATGTTCGCCGCTCCCGCCTTGAGGTCGCGCAGGGCGCGGGCCTTGCGCAGGTGGGAAGGGGTGGACTTGGCCCTGAAGGTCCAGGTCAGCGGGGCGGCCCACGCGTGGCCACCACTGTTGAACTGGGCGTCCTTGCAGGCATCGACGTTGCGGCGGCGGGCGGCGGGGACCGACTCGATCTCCTCGACCTCGGCGCTGACCTCACCTGACAGCGAGGTGGTGACGGTGAGGTCCAGCGCGCCCGTGCCGGTCTCGTCGCGGGCGGCGGCGGCGCCGACCCCCATGCCGGCCGGCGGGATGGTGACGGCGGCGTTGCCGGAGAAGACGACGCGGCCGACGAGGGAGCACGAGGGATCAGGGGTGGCCTGCAGGACCTCGAGCGGGATGTCGCCCTGCCAGCGGCAGGCGTCGACGACCGGGTCGGGTGACTGGGCGACCGCGCCCATCAGCTGCACCAGGGGCCACATGACGAGGACGACCAGGATCGGGTCCAGCCACCGGCGGACACCGCGGGTCTTCTTCACTGGGGTGCTGTCGTCCATGACGTTGGCCTTCTCTTCACCGGGGTGGGGGCGCCCTTCCTTGGACGGGTCCTCGATGCTTTCCCCAATTTAGGGTAGGAGGAGGCTGCGTGTACGCGTTTTCAGAGAACTACCAGATCGTCGCGGTGCACGACCTCGCGCTCGTAGGCCGCACCGAGCGCCCGAGTGAGCTCCGAGGTGCTCCGGCCGAGCAGCTGGGGGATCTCCGCGGCGTCGAAGTTGACGAGTCCGCGGGCGACCGGCCGGCCGTCCGGAGCCACCAGGTCGACGGGGTCGCCGGCGTCGAAGCTGCCCTCGACGCCGGTCAGGCCGGCGGCCAGCAGGGAGGCTCGGCGTACGGTCACGGCCGTCACCGCTCCGGCATCGAGCACCAGGCGTCCGCGTGGCTCGGTGGCGTGTGCCAGCCACAGCAGCCGGGTCGGCCTGCGCTTGCCGGTGGCGTGGAAGAGCGTGCCCACGGAGCCACCCGCGAGCGCCGCCTCGGCGTCGTCGGCCGAGGCGAGCACGACGGGGATGCCGGCGCCGGTCGCGATGCGGGCGGAGGCCAGCTTGGTGACCATGCCACCGGTGCCCACCCCCGACGCGCCCGCAGAACCGGTCTGGATGTGTGCGAGGTCGTCGTCGGAGCGCACCTCGGGGACCAGCCGGCTGCCCGCGCGGCTCGGCGGACCGTCGTACAGACCGTCGACGTCCGAGAGCAGGACCAGCAGGTCGGCGTGCACGAGGTGCGCCACCAGCGCGGCCAGCCGGTCGTTGTCACCGAAGCGGATCTCGGTGGTCGCCACCGTGTCGTTCTCGTTGACGATCGGGAGCGCACCGAGCTCGAGGAGCTTGGCGAAGGTGCGGTAGGCGTTGCGGTAGTGCGCGCGCCGGGTCACGTCGTCGACGGTCAGTAGCACCTGCCCCGTCACGAGGCCGTGACGGGCGAACTCCTCCTGGTAGCGATGGGCGAGCAGCCCCTGCCCCACCGACGCGGCCGCCTGCTGTACGGCGAGCGCCCGAGGCCGCCGGGCCAGACCGAGGGGCGCCAGGCCTGCGGCGATCGCTCCCGAGGACACCAGCACCACCTCGACGCCGGCCGCGCGGGCGACGGCCAGCACGTCGACCAGCCGACGCATCCGCGCCGGGTCGATGCCTCCGGTGCCGGTGGTGAGTGAGGAGGACCCGACCTTGACCACGATGCGGCGGGCCGCGGTCACCTCCTCGCGCGCGGTCATGCGTCGGAGTCGTCGGCGACCCGGTCGGGGTCGTCGGCCGAGCCGATCTCGTACGACGTGGGGCCGGCCGTCTCGGGGCGGTCGAGTCGTCGCGCGACGTCGGCGCGAGTCTCGGTCTCCGAGCGGTCGTCCATGGCGGCATCGATGTCGCGCCGGCGACGGTGGGCGGGCCGCTGCTCCTCGAAGCGGTGGTCCTCGCCGCGCCGGCCGAGCATCTCGGCACCGGCCTCCATGGCGGGCTTGAAGTCGAAGACGACGGAGTTGTCTGGGTGCCCGATCAGCACGGTGTCACCCTCCTCCGCGCCCAGTCGGCTCAGCTTGGCCTCGACCCCGAGCCGGTTGAGCCGGTCGGCGAGGAAGCCGACTGCCTCGTCGTTGCTGAAGTCGGTCTGGCGGACCCAGCGCTCGGGCTTGGTGCCGCGCACCCGCCAGCCCTCGCCCTCACGGGTGATCTCGAAGTCCCCGCCGCCGTCGACCGAGGGCGGCCGGATCACGATGCGGGTCGTCGTGCTGCTGGGCTTGGCCGCCCGGGCGCGCTGGACGATCTCGGCCATCGCGTAGGTCAGCTCGGACAGGCCGGCACCCGACGCGGCGGAGACGGGGAAGACGAGCAGCCCGCGCTCGCGCAGGTCGTCGACGACCATGTCGGAGATGTCGCTGCCGTCGGGGACGTCGATCTTGTTGAGCGCCACCAGCCGCGGGCGATCCTCCAGACCGCCGTACCTCGCCAGCTCGCTCTCGATCACGTCGAGGTCGTCGAGCGGGTTGCGCCCCGGCTCGATCGTCGCGGTGTCGATCACGTGGACGAGGGCGGCGCAGCGCTCGATGTGTCGCAGGAAGTCGTGGCCGAGACCGCGGCCCTCGGCGGCACCCTCGATCAGGCCGGGCACGTCGGCGACGGTGAAGGTGACCTCGCCCGCACGTACGACGCCCAGGTTGGGCACCAGCGTCGTGAAGGGGTAGTCGGCGATCTTGGGGCGGGCGCGGGAGATGGCCGCGATGAGGGAGGACTTGCCGGCGCTCGGGAAGCCGACCAGCCCGATGTCGGCGACGACCTTGAGCTCCAGCACGATGTCCAGCTCGTCGCCGGGCTCCCCCAGCAGGGCGAACCCGGGCGCCTTGCGCTTGGACGACGCCAGCGCCGCGTTGCCGAGACCGCCGCGGCCGCCGGTGGCGATCACCATCTCGGTGCCGGGGCCGACCATGTCGCCGAGGAGGTTCCCCTCGGAGTCGGTGACGACCGTGCCGTCGGGCACGGGCAGCACCAGGTCGGCCCCGTGACCGCCGTTGCGGTGGGCGCCCGCTCCGTGACCGCCGTGCTCAGCGGTGCGCTTGGGGCTGTGGTGGTAGTCGATCAGCGTGGTCACGTCGGTGTCGACGCGCAGGATCACCGAGCCGCCGGGACCGCCGTTGCCGCCGTCGGGGCCACCGAGGGGCTTGAACTTCTCGCGGTGCACCGATGCGACGCCGTTGCCACCCCGACCCGCGGCGATGTGCAGCCGTACCTGGTCGACGAACGTCGGGACTGCCATGGTGCCTTCTCTCGGTGGTGGAGGCGGGTGCCGGGCAACCGTCTCGAAATGCCGAAGGGCGCCCCGTGACCGGGACGCCCAACAGTTGAAGCTTCAGTCGACGAGCGTCAGGTCACTCGCCAGGGCGGACTCGATGGGTTCCCTCGCACGTCGCCCGGAGGCGCACCGTGCGCTGTGAACCCACTGACCGCCCCGCGCTCAGGCTTCGGGAACGATGTTGACGACCTTGCGGCCGCGACGTACGCCGAACTCCACGGCACCGTCGGTGAGCGCGAAGAGGGTGTCGTCGCCGCCACGGCCCACACCGGTACCCGGGTGGAAGTGGGTGCCACGCTGGCGGACGATGATCTCGCCGGCGTTGACGACCTGCCCGCCGAAGCGCTTGACGCCGAGGCGCTGGGAGTTTGAGTCGCGGCCGTTCTTGGTGGACGCCGCACCCTTCTTGTGTGCCATGAGTTCAGTCCTTCGCTGGAGTCAGTAGCCGAGAGCCCGGAGGCTCACAGTGCGGTTTCACAGGGAGATGTCGGTGACCTTGACCTGGGTGTACTTCTGACGGTGACCCTGGCGCTTCTTGTAGCCGGTCTTGTTCTTGTACTTCTGGATGACGATCTTCGGACCCTTGGTCCGACCGAGAACCTCGACGGTCACGGCTGCCTTGTCGAGGCCGGTCACGGTGACGTTCTCACCGTCGACGACCATGACCACGGGCAGGCTCACGGACTCGCCGGCGGCGGTCTCGACCTTGTCGATCTCGATGACGTCGCCCACAGCAACCTTCTGCTGCTTGCTGCCACTGCGCACGATCGCGTACACCGCGACTCACTCTCCTCGTCGGACTCGGGAAGTCCCATCAACCATTGCCAGAACATTCATCGGCCTGGGGACGGCCCCGACCCCGCGACAGTGCGCCGGGAAGGTCTGGGGTGGTGTCCACACAGGAACGGCACGCAGGAGCGCACCGAGGTTCAATACTACGGACCTGGCAGGCTCACAGCAATTCGCGGTGAGCCCGCCGGGTCTCAGCGCTTGCGAGTGCCCTTCTTCTTGACCGGCACGTGCTCCACCTGCGAGGCCTCGGAGCCCTCGCCGCTCTCGAGGTGGGCCGTACCCGGCTCCACGAGACCGGAGTCCGCAGGCGAGCCGACGCCGCCCATGGGCGGGACGTCGCCGACTGACGGCACGGCGGTGTCGACGTCGCTGCGGTCGGGTGTCCCGGCCGAGCGGCGGGCCCGCCCCCGCAGCGTCCGGGTCACGACCCGGGGCGGAGCGGGCTCGCTGGCCGCGGCGGGCTGAGCCGGCTCCCCCTGGTCGGGTGCGGCGGCTGCCGGGGCCTCGACCGCAGGTTCCGGCATGGGTACGACGTCGGGTGCGGCCGACTCGGCCGACTCGACGGGCGCACCCGGGCCAGCGGGCCGGCTGGCACTGCGCCGGCGGGTCCGCGTCACGACCTTGGGCGGGGCGGGCTCGGACGGGGTCACCTGAGCGGGCTCGGCCACGACGTCCGGCTGGGTGTCCGGCTGGGTGTCCTGCCGAGAGTCCTGCCGAGAGTCCTGCTGGGTGTCGGGCGGGACCTCCGACCCGGTCTCGACAGGCTCGCTCTCCGGCTGCTCCAGCGGGCCCTCGTCGGCCGACGACGCCCTCTCAGCGCGCGCCATGGCGGCGATGTCCTTGGGCGAGGGCAGCTTCGGCTCGGGCGTGACGACCGGCCCGCCGTTCTCACCGCGGCTGCGGCCTCCCCGGCCTCGGCGGCCACCGGTGCTGCCGGTGCCCCCGGTGCCAGAGTTGCCACCGCGACGCCCATCGTCGTCCGCGCCCTTGGGCTCGATCGGCTCGGCGTGCACGATGACCCCACGGCCGTGGCAGTGCTCGCAGTCGGTGGCGAAGGCCTCCAGGAGACCGGTGCCGATCCGCTTGCGGGTCATCTGCACCAGGCCCAGGGAGGTGACCTCCGCGACCTGGTGACGGGTGCGGTCGCGGCCCAGGCACTCCACGAGCCGGCGTACGACCAGGTCGCGGTTGGACTCCAGGACCATGTCGATGAAGTCGACGACGATGATGCCGCCGATGTCGCGCAGCCGGAGCTGGCGCACGATCTCCTCGGCCGCCTCGAGGTTGTTCTTGGTGACGGTCTCCTCGAGGTTGCCGCCGGAGCCGGTGAACTTGCCGGTGTTGACGTCGACGACCGTCATCGCCTCGGTGCGGTCGATGACCAGCGAGCCGCCCGAGGGCAGCCACACCTTGCGGTCGAGGCCCTTGTTGATCTGCTCCTCGATGCGGTAGGTCGCGAAGACGTCCCTACCGTTCGTGCTGCCGTTGTTGTCGGCGCCGGGCTCGAAGCGCTCGAGGCGGTCCTGCAGGTCGGGCGCCACGTGGGCGACGTAGTCCTGGACGGTGTCCCACGCGTCGGAGCCCTGGATGACGAGGCGGGCGAAGTCCTCGGTGAACAGGTCGCGGACGACCTTCAAGGTGAGGTCCGGCTCGCCGTACAGCAGCTGCGGCGCCTTGCCCTTGGCCTTGGTGGCGATGTCCTCCCAGCGGGCCTTGAGGCGCTCGACGTCCTGGGTCAACTCCTCCTCCGAGGCGCCCTCCGCGGCGGTCCGGACGATGACGCCGGCCTCGTCGGGGACGATCTCCTTGAGCAGGGTCTTGAGCCGGTTGCGCTCGGTGTCGGGGAGCTTGCGGGAGATGCCGCTCGTGGTGCCGTCGGGCACGTAGACCAGGAACCGGCCGGCCAGGCTGACCTGGCTCGTCAGGCGGGCGCCCTTGTGGCCGACGGGGTCCTTGGTGACCTGCACCAGCACGCTCTGCCCCGAGGACAGCACCGACTCGATCTTGCGCGGCTGGCCGTCCTTGTGGCCCAGTGCCGACCAGTTGACCTCACCGGCGTAGAGCACGGCGTTGCGGCCCTTGCCGATGTCGACGAAGGCGGCCTCCATCGAGGGCAGGACGTTCTGCACCCGCCCGAGGTAGACGTTGCCGATCAGCGAGGTCTGCGACTCCCGGGCGACGTAGTGCTCGACGAGGACCTTGTCCTCGAGCACCGCGATCTGGGTGAGGTCGTCGCGCTGCCGGATGACCATCGTCCGGTCGACCGACTCGCGACGGGCGAGGAACTCGGCCTCGCTGACGATGGGTGCGCGGCGTCGGCCGGCCTCGCGACCCTCGCGCCGGCGCTGCTTCTTGGCCTCGAGCCGGGTCGAGCCCGCCAGTGCGGTGATCTGGTCCTCGGCGGCCCGGCGGCTGCGGACCCGGGTGGTGGTGTTCTCGGGGTCGTCGGAGCCCTGGTCGCCGTTGTCGTCGCCCGTACGGCGGCGCCGCCGCCGCCGGCGGGACGTGCCCGCGCCCTCGCCCGAGCCGTCAGCGGTGCCGGCCTCGGCGTCGTCGGCGTCCTCGGACTCCTCCTCGGCGGAGTCGGACTCGTCGGTGTCGCCGCCCTCACCGGACTTGCGGCGGCGGCGGCCACCGCGACGGCGGCGGCGGCGGGCCGGGGTGCCCTCGCCGTCCTCCTGGTCCTCGTCGACCCCGACGTCGTCGGTCTCGACAGGCGTCTCGCCAGCCTCGTCACCAGCCTCGTCACCTGCCTCCTCGTCCTCGTCCTCGTCCTCGGGCGCGATCACCGGGGCGGCCTTCTTCGCCGACCTGCGGGTGCGAGTGGACTTCCGCGTCGGCGCGGCGACCTCGTCCTCGGTCTGGGCGGTCTCCACAGTCTCGTCGGCCGCCTCCTCGACGGGAGCGGGGGCTGCCTTCGCGCGAGTACGCCGGGCGGGCCTGGTCGGCTCGGGCGCCTGGAAGAGCACCGCCGCGCCGGTGGTGGCCGGCCCTGCCTCCTCGGCCGGGGCCTCGGGAGCTTCCGGGTCGGGCAACGGCATCTCGCCGGCTGCCTTCTTGGTCGTGCGCTTGGCGGCCTTCTTGGCGGGCGCGCGCTTGGCGGCCTTCTTGGCGACCGGCGCCGGGTCCTCGGACTCCGCCCCTGCCCCTGATTCCGCCCCTGCCACTGCCTCTGCCTCGCCCAGGAGCCCGGGAGCCTCCGGGTCGATGACCGGCGCCTGGGCGGCGGCCTTCTTGGTCGTCCGCTTCGCGGCCGTCTTCTTGGCGGGCGCGCGCTTGGCGGCCTTCTTCGCCGGCGGCGTGTCGCTCGCCGTCTCAGTTGCTTCGGCGGGGGCTTCAGCGGGGGCGGTCTCGGTGGTGGCCGATTCGTCGCGTTCGTCGAGCATGGTGCTCTCCTCGTCCGGCGCAGAGCGGCCGGAAAACGTCAGTACGCCAGCGGGAGGAGGGCCGATTTCAAGCCGGCCCGGAACCGTGACGCAAAGCCTGGTCGGGTGGCGGCGACACCCTCCGCGAGAGCGTCGACACGGCGTCGTCGCACACCTGCCGCGGTCGACCAGCCAGTGTGGACACCCACTCACGTGTCCGACATGGTTTCGTCGCTGTCACCGACTCACCCTGGCCGCGTCGCGGTCTGGTGACGACTTCGTGTGTCGTGCCGGCCGTGGCCATCTAGCAAAGGCCACGTACGGCGAGAACGTCGTCGGGTCGCACGGTGCGGCGAGCCGCTCGAACAACCGTGGCGAGTATCGCACACCGGCCACAGATCGCTCCCATGCCTAGACGGCCAGCGGGTCGCCGACCGTGCCCTGGTGCTCGTCAAGGGGGCCCTGGGCGACCCGGGTCAGCAGCGCCGTCTGGGCGGGGATCAGGCCGGCCTGCCGCTCCAGCCCCGCGAGCACGTCGTCGGGACGGACCGCGGGGACGGTGTGCCGGAGCACGACGTCGATGGTGCTGCCACCGGCCTCTCGCGGCACGACTGCCGCGGTGACCACGGCCGCGCGGCAGTCGAACTCGCGCAGGCCCTTCTTGGTCATCCGCTCCACCAGCACGGACTCGGTGGCCAGGAACGACTCGACGGCTGCGGCGACGGTCTCGGCGTCGTCGGCGAGGTCGATCCGCCAGTGCGAGGCCTCGAGGTGCTCGGCCAGTGAGCCGCCGGCGGAGACGACCACCTCCAGCACGTCGAGCCCCTCGGGCAGGGCCTCGTCGAGCAGCGCGTGCACCTGAGCGGGGTCGACGACCTCCGCGAGGCCGATCTCGAGGTACTCCGCCTCGCTGGCCGACCCGGTCGGCGCCGCACCGGCGTACGAGATCCGGGGATGGGGATTGAAGCCCGATGAGTACGCCATCGGGACGCGGGCCCGGAAGACGGCGCGCTCGAAGGCCCGGCTGAAGTCCCGGTGGCTGGTGAAGCGGAGCCGGCCACGCTTGGCGTACCGGATCCGGAGTCGCTGGACCGGCGGGGCTTGTTGTTCGGGCTGCTCACGCACCCGGCAAGGCTAGGCCAGCCGCCGTCGTGGGGTGAATCCCGGCAGCCGCTGTGGCACGCTCGAAGGATGGCGCTCGCGACGTACCAGTCCCTGTGCATCGACGCCCGTGACGCCGAGGCGGCTGCCCGCTTCTGGGGCGCTCAGCTCGGGCTCGAGCCCGGTCCGCGCGGCCACGGCGTCTGGAGCCTCGACGATCCCGACGGCGAGCCTCGGGTGTGGCTCAACCCGGTGCCCGAGCCGGTCACCGTCAAGAACCGCATCCACCTCGACGTCAACGCCGAGTCGCTGCGCACGGCGCTGGACGCCGGGGCCACGACGGTCGACGACAGCCAGCGGTGGACCGTGCTGCGAGATCCGGACGGACAGGAGTTCTGCGTCTTCGTGCGCACGGAGCCGGTGACCCGCCGCCTCTACGAGCTGGTCTGGGACGCAGGCGACTCCGCCGACGACTCCCACCGCATCGCCGCGTGGTGGGCCGAGGCGCTCGGCGGCCGGTTGGACCGCGACCAGGCGGAGGGCTACTCCTGGGTGGAGGACATCGTCGACGCGCCGTTCGAGTCACTGGTCTTCCAGCCGGTGCCGGAGCCGAAGACGACCAAGAACCGCGTCCACATCGACGTCGACACGACCGACCTGGACACGCTTCTCGCCCACGGTGCCCGAGTGCTGCGCGAGAAGGACGACGAGATCGGCTGGCACGTGCTGGCCGACCCGGACGGCAACGAGTTCTGCGCCTTCACCCCGGCGTGACGACGGGCGCTCAGGGCAGCGGAAGCTCCTTCATCTGCAACGACTTGTAGACGCTGCTGATCACCTGGCCGTCGAGCCACCGGGTGAGCCGGTCCGCCTCGGCATCGAGCAGAGCCCCGGCGTCACGCCCGACGTCCTCCCGGAGTACGACGCGCACGGCGCCGTCGTCGCCCTGCACCCAGCAGCCGACGACCCGGCCGTCGACCCAGGCCGTGGTGCCGCCGTTGCCGAGCGTGTCGAACAGGAAGGGCGCGTGCTGCGGGTCGAGGTAGAAGTCCCTCTGCTTCCAGCCCATCGTGGTGGGGTCGAGCACCGGCAGCAGGGCCGCCCACGGCTCCACCTCCGGCTCGGGCTCGAGGTCGTCGGGGAGCACCCACCCGGTCATCCCGCCATCGAGCGACACCTCCACGGCTCCGATCCCGGCCAGGGCGCGACGGACGACCGTCTTCGTCGAGCCCAGCCACCACACGAGGTCGGTCTCCGTGCCCGGGCCGAAGGTGCGCAGCCAGCGACGCACCAGCTCGGCGTAGCCGTCGTCCTCGGCCAGCGGGGCCGGGCACGCGCCCAGCCAGGCCTCCATCGACGTCCACCGGGGCCGGGAGGTGCGCCAGTGCCCGGCGTTGACGCCCCGCACGATCTCGCCCCGGGCGCCCAGCCAGGTCAGCACCCGCGGGGCGACCGGCACGTCCGCACCCCACTTGGTGCCACGCGCGATCGCGACCTTGCCGGCCAGTGCCGGCACGAGGGCCCGGAGCTCCGCCGCGCCCACCCCGCCCGGGGCGTCACCCAGGAGGTCCAGGACGGCGCGGCGGGCCTCGGCGAGCCAGCAATCGGGGTCGGTGGTCCAGCCGGCCGCGACGACGTCCTTACCGACCTTGCGGCGCTCCGACTCGGCGACCCGCGCCGAGGCGCTCCCCCACGTCGCCGGCAGCAGGTCCCGTGGAGCGACGAACATGGTGCGCCGCATGGCTAGCTGCTTGACCAGCGACCGGTCGGCGTACAGCGCGTGGTCGATGCCCGCCGGGTCGATGCCGTCGACGCGTGCCGCGATCGAGAGGTACACGGTGGCTGCCTCGGTCGCGTGGAGGACCGTCATGGACCGCGTGGCCTCGACCGGGTCGGCCGCCCGGTGGGCCGGGGAGAAGGCGTGCCGCCGGACCAGCCTGGCTCGGCGTTCGGCGTTCGAGACGTGGCGCACGGCCACATCCTGCCAAGGGGCACACGGGGCCCGCTGCCAGGACCGGCTAGACCACCGCGAGCGGGAGCAGCTGGCGCCCGGTGGGACCGATCTGGATCTCGGTGTCCATCTCGGGGCAGACACCGCAGTCGTAGCAGGGCGTCCAGCGGCAGTCCTCGACGTCGACGGAGCCCGGGTCGAGCGCATCCTCCCAGTCGGCCCACAGCCAGTCCTTGTCGAGGCCGGAGTCGAGGTGGTCCCACGGCAGCACCTCGTCGTAGCCGCGCTCGCGGGTGGTGAACCAGTCGAGGTCGACGCCGCTGCCGGCCAGGGCGGTGGTCGCACTGGCCAGCCAGCGGTCGTAGGAGAAGTGCTCGCTCCAGCCGTCGAAGCGGCCCCCGTCGCGCCACACCTGCTCGATGATCGCGCCGACCCGGCGGTCGCCACGCGAGAGCAGTCCCTCGACGATGCCGGGCTTGCCGTCGTGGTAGCGGAAGCCGATCGCCCGGCCGTAGCGCTTGTCCTCGCGCACCGTGTCGCGCAGCTTCTTGAGCCGCTCGTCGGTCGTCTCGTGGTCGAGCTGTGCCGCCCACTGGAACGGCGTGTGCGGCTTGGGCACGAAGCCGCCGATCGAGACGGTGCACCGGATGTCGTTGCGCCCGGTGACCTCGCGGCCCTTGGCGATGACCTTCTTGGCCAGGTCGGCGATGGCGAGCACGTCGTCGTCGGTCTCGGTCGGCAGGCCGCACATGAAGTAGAGCTTCACCTGCCGCCAGCCGTGGGAGTACGCCGTTGCGACGGTGCGGATGAGGTCGTCCTCGCTCACCATCTTGTTGATCACCTTGCGCAGCCGCTCGCTGCCGCCCTCCGGGGCGAAAGTCAGGCCGGAGCGACGGCCGTTGCGGGAAAACTCGTTGGCCAGGGTGATGTTGAACGCGTCGACGCGGGTCGAGGGCAGCGACAGCGAGACGTTGGAGCCGGCGTACCGGTCTGCCAGTCCCTTGGCGACCTCGCCGATCTCGGAGTGGTCGGCGCTGGACAGCGACAGCAGCCCGACCTCCTCGAAGCCGGTCGTGCGGATGCCGTTCTCCACCATCGCGCCGATGGTCTCGATCGAGCGCTCGCGGACCGGACGGGTGATCATGCCGGCCTGGCAGAAGCGGCAGCCCCGGGTGCAGCCGCGGAAGATCTCGACGGAGAAGCGCTCGTGCACCGTCTCTGCGAGCGGCACCAGCGGCTTGGCGGGGTAGGGCCAGGCGTCGAGGTCCATCAGGGTGTGCTTGCGCACCCGGGCCGGGATGCCCGGCCGGTTGGGTACGACGGCCCGGATGGTGCCGTCGGCGGCGTACGTGACGTCGTAGAACTTCGGGACGTACACGCCACCGCTGACCGCGAGCCGGCGCAGCAGCTCGTTGCGGCCGCTCTCCATCGCGCCTGACGGCTCGCCCTCGGCCTTCCACTCGCGGACCACCTCGGAGATCGCCAGCACGACCTCCTCGCCGTCACCGAGCACGGCCGCGTCGAGGAAGTCGGCGACCGGCTCCGGGTTGAACGCCGCGTGTCCCCCGGCCAGCACGATCGGGTCGTCGGCCCCGCGGTCGGCCGCGTGCAGCGGGATGCCGGCGAGGTCGAGGGCGTTGAGCATGTTGGTGTAGCCGAGCTCGGTCGAGAACGAGAGCCCGAACACGTCGAAGGCGCGCACCGGCCGGTGCCCGTCGACGGTGAACTGCGGGATGGCGCCCTGGCTGTCACCCGCACGCATGACCGCCTCCATGTCCGGCCACACGGAGTAGGTGCGCTCGGCCAGGATCCAGTCACGCTCGTTGAGCACCTCGTAGAGGATCTGCACGCCCTGGTTGGGCAGGCCCACCTCGTAGGCGTCGGGGTACATCAGCGCCCAGCGGACCGTCGGTCCCGCGGATCCCGCGCAGTCCCAGTCCTTCACGGTGGAGTTCAGCTCGCCGCCGACGTACTGGATGGGCTTCTGTACCGAGGGCAGACGGCCCTCCAGGCGGGGGAAGACCGACTCGGCGACGGCGCTGGGCATGCGTACCTCACTGGGCGTTTTGGTGGATCAGTCCAGCGTACGCGGGATCCGGGACTTCCGCCCAACCACGCGACGACCAGCAATATGCTGACTCACCTGGGCCCGCGCAGGGGGTGCTGACCCAGGAGACGACGGGCGCGGGGGCGCCTGGGGGAAGGTTGTCCCTTGCTGGGTCCTGGGCCGGTGGGCTTCGAGTACGACGCAGGCGCGCGTCGCACCCTGCTGTGCCTGTGGTGGACGCTCGCGGGCTGCTTCTTCGTCTCGGTCGTCGTCGGCGGCGACGTCACTCCCCACGGTCAGCCCACGCTGTGGCTGGCCTCGACCCTCGCGTTCGTCTGGCTCACCTGCACGTGGCGCGGCGCGGTCCCCGCCCTCGAGAGCGGCCTCGTGCTGACGGGGGCGAGCATCGTGGCGCTGGCCACGCTCGGCCACCTCGTGGCCGGGCACTCCCCCGCCGAGTCCCTGCGTGCCGCCATCGGGGTGGGCGTGCAGGCCTCGCTCATCTGCCTGTTCTACCGGGGTGCCCGCGGAATGCTCTCCCACGTCGCGCCGCTGGCGGCCGAGACCCGGCTCGGACGCGGAGCGGCGTGGCGTCGTGAGTGGGCGCCCACCGAGGTCCGGGACCTGGTCATGCTGTTCCTCGCCAGCGTGCTCGCGACGGTCCTGGCCCTGCCGATCGGGGCCTACCCCCACATCTGGGTCGGCGACGCCGCCACGTCCGTCCTGACGCGCTGGACGGCCCAGGTGGTGGTGTCCTGCTTCGTCGGAGGCGCCTGCCTGCTGCTCGCGGCGCAGATCCCGCGCACGTGGAGGCGGGACACGCGCACCGCGCTGATCCCGGTGATGGTGGCCGTCTCCTTCGCGTGCCTGTGGGTGGTGCTCGAGGCGAGCCAGTGGCCGATCGCCTGGCTGCTGCTGCTGCCCAGCCTGTACGTCGGCGTCGTATTCCCTCCCTGGAGCACGGCGCTCCACTCGCTCGCCCTCGCGGTCGGCGCCGCCCTGGCGGCGTCCCTGGGGCGGTTCGACGCCACCTTCGACGACGCCTTCCCCGCGGAGATCGTCGTCCACCTGCTGGTGTGCGTGGCCACCTTCACTGCGCTCGCGCTGTCTTTGCTCAGCCAGGCGCGACGCGAGGCGCTGGTGCAGCTCGACACCCAGCGCGACGCCCTGGCCAAGCAGGCCGACCTCTTCAACGTGGTCTTCAACGCGATGAGCGACGGGCTGCTCCTCATCAACGACCGCGGCGGCATCAGCCTCTACAACACGGCCGCCAAGACGCTCCTCGGCAAGCCGGTGCCCAGGAGCCGGCTCGCCGACTGGAGCGAGTACTTCGGCCTCCGCAAGCTCGACGGGACGCCCATGGTGGACGTGCCGGGGACACCCGGCCACGAGACGGGCGACGCGACCGTCGTCGTCACCACGCCGACGAGCACGCGGGTCCTCAACGCCCGCGCCCGCGCCGTCGACACCGCCGGCGGCAACGTGTCGGTGGTGCTGTTCTCGGACAAGACCGCCGAGCAGGAGCGCCTCAGCGAGCTGACCGGCTTCGCCGCGACCGTCGCCCACGACCTGCGCGCCCCGCTCACCGGGCTGGAGGGCTGGCTCGAGCTGGCCCGCGAGGCGCTGGAGGACGGCGATCCCGCGGAGGCAGCCCGGATGCTGGCCCGCACCAGCGTGGGCGCGGCCCGGATGCGTCAGGTGGTCCAGGACTGGCTCGACTACGCCGTGAGCCGCGACGGCGTGCTCGCGCCGGGCGTCGTACCCCTCCACGACATGGCGCTGGAGGTGGTCTCGACGTTCGTCGGCAGCGGCTACGACCCGGAGCCCGAGTTCGTCATCGACGCGCCGCACATCGTCGAGGCCGACCCGGCGATGGCGCGCCAGGTGCTGGCGAACCTGATCAACAACTCCGTCAAGTACGCCGTGCCGGGCGAGCCCGCCCGGGTCTGGATCACCTCGAGGCTCGATGACGACGAGAGCTGGGTGCGGGTGAACGTCGCCGATCGCGGACAGGGCATCCCGGCCGGCGAGGAGCACCTCATCTTCGAGGAGTTCCACCGGGCCGACAACCACCACGGGGTGATCACCGGCACCGGTCTCGGGCTCGCCCTGTGCCGTCGGATCGTCACCCGGCACGGCGGCGTCATCGCGGCCCACAACAACCCCGACGGCGGTGCCACCTTCTCGTTCACCCTGCCGAGCGGCGGGCGGCGTACCGACGAGCTTGCGGTGCGGGTGCTCCCGGGGGGCTAGCGGGATCCTCAGTAGGGTTCCGCGCATGAGCGCATCGACCGTCCGCGGCCGCGTCAGCTGGACCGTCGCAGCGCCGATCCTCGGCATGGTCCTGCTCGCGGCCACCTGGGGCCGCCACCTCGACGGACTCCTTGTGCCGGTCGTCGCGGTCTTCCTCATCGCTGCCGTGCTCGCCGCGGTGCACCATGCCGAGGTGGTCGCCCACAAGGTCGGTGAGCCGTTCGGATCGCTCATCCTGGCCGTCGCGGTGACCGTGATCGAGGTCGCGCTCATCGTCACGCTGATGATCACCGGCTCGGCCGACGGGACCGACACCTCCGGGCTGGCCCGCGACACCGTCTTCGCGGCCATCATGATCAGCATCAACGGCATCGTCGGCGTCTCCCTCCTCGTCGGGGCGCTGCGCCACCACCTGGCGGTGTTCAACCCCGAGGGCACGGGCTCCGCGCTGGCCACGGTGATCGCGCTGGCGGGCATCACCCTCGTCCTGCCGCGCTTCACGACGTCCGAGGCGGGCCCGGAGTTCGCCCCCGGCCAGCTCGCGTTCGCGGCGGTCGCGTCCCTCGCGCTCTACGGCATGTTCGTCTTCACCCAGACCGTCCGGCACCGGGACTTCTTCCTCCCCGTGGACGCCGGCGGTGAGCTGCTCGACGAGGACGGCGACGGGCACGCCGACCCGCCCAGCGGGCGGCAGGCGCTGCAGAGTCTCGCCCTCCTCACGGTGGCCCTCGTCGCCGTCGTCGGGCTGGCCAAGGTCGAGTCCCCCGCCATCGAGGACGCCGTCGAGTCGGCCGGTCTCCCGCACGCGGTGGTGGGCGTCGTCATCGCCCTGCTCGTGCTGCTGCCCGAGTCGATCGCCGCGGTGCGCGCCGCGGCCGGCGGTCGCGCCCAGACCAGCCTCAACCTCGCCTACGGCTCGGCGATGGCCTCGATCGGCCTCACCATCCCCACCATCGCCGTCGCCTCGATCTGGCTCGAAGGCCCGCTCGCGCTCGGACTGGAGCCGATGCAGATCGTGCTGCTGTTCCTCTCGGTGATCGTGTCGCTCCTGACCGTGGTGCCCGGGCGGGCCAAGCCGCTCCAGGGCGGGGTGCACCTCGTGCTGCTCGCGGCGTTCCTGGCCGTGACCATCGCGCCCTGACGACGGCTCGCGCCGGCGAGGAGTCAGCGGCGGACGAGCACCTGGCTCGGGGCGAGGAAGCGGGTGGGCAGGGCGGCGTGGGACCGCAGGTGGATGTTCTGCAGCAGCCCGATCGCGAGCATCCCGGCGAACATCGAGGACCCGCCGTACGACACGAAGGGCAGGGGCACGCCGGTGACGGGCATGATCCCGAGGCACATGCCGATGTTCTGGAAGGCCTGGAAGCCGAACCAGCAGGCGATCCCGGCGGCGGCCACCCGGCCGAAGAGGTCGTCGGTGGCCGTGGCGATGGCGAGGGCGCGCCACACCACGATCCCGAGCAGCACGATCACCAGACCGGCCCCCAGCAGCCCGAGCTCCTCGCCGGCCACGGTGAAGATGAAGTCGGTGTGCTGCTCCGGCACGAAGCCCGACTGGGTCTGGGAGCCGTCGAAGAGGCCCTGGCCGAAGGCTCCTCCGTTGCCGACCGCGATGCGGGCCTGCTCGACGTTGTAGCCGGCCCCGCGGGGGTCGAGGCCTGGGTTGGTGAACGCCATGAAGCGGGCCACCTGGTAGTCCTTGAGGACGCCGACCGACACCGCGACCGCGGCCGCCGCGACCCCGGCCACGAACAGTCCGGCCAG
Organism: Nocardioides sp. LHG3406-4; assembly: GCF_049897745.1. Classification (NCBI taxonomy): domain Bacteria; kingdom Bacillati; phylum Actinomycetota; class Actinomycetes; order Propionibacteriales; family Nocardioidaceae; genus Nocardioides; species Nocardioides sp. LHG3406-4. The sequence continues at coordinate 241,772 of NZ_JAFCWV010000002.1, read as the reverse complement.
CCAGCGCCGCGGGGCGCCCGCGACGGCGAGGACGCCGAACACCGTGGCCGCGAGCACCAGCATGGTGCCCAGGTCGGGTTGGACCAGGATCAGCACGGCCGGCACCGCGGCGATGGCGAGCATGCCGACGACGTCGACGGAGCCGATCGCGCGGCGCCACTTGCCCTCGGCTCGCTCGGCGACGAAGAGCGCCATCCCGATCGCCACCGCGAGCTTCGCGAACTCCGACGGCTGGACCGACATCCCGCCGAGCTGGACCCACGAGCGCGAGCCGTTGATCGTCGTACCGGCCACGAGCACGAACACCAGCCCGCCGATGGACGCGAGATAGACGAGCGGCGCCAGGATGCGCACCCAGCGGTGGTCGGTGGCCATCACCATCACCATCAGCACGAGGCCGATGGCGACGTTGACCAGCTCCTTCGTGAGGTACGCCGCGGGGTCACCGCCGGTGAGGGCGTCGCGGGCCGACGTCGCCGACCACACCAGCAGGGTGCCGAGCGCGACCAGGGCCAGGACCGCGCCGAGCAGGAGCCGGTCGAGCCCGGGCCCCCGCAGGGTCGCCGAGCGGGTGCGGGCGGTCATGAGCGACCGTCCTCGGGCTCGAGCGCGGGCGGGAGGATCGAGCCGTCGGCGCCGAAGTTGGGCAGCTGCTCGGGCGAGAGCGTGCCGGGGATGGCTGCCTTGGCGGGGACGACCTTGTCGCCCTCGACGCCGTAGAGAGCCTCCCAGATCCCGCGGATGCCGTCGCCGACGCTGCCCGACCCGGTGCCGCCCTGGCTGATCATCATGACCACGACGTAGTCCTTGTTGTAGGAGGCCACCCAGCCGGTCGTCTGCTTGCCGTAGACCTCCGCGGAGCCGGTCTTGGACCTGATGTGCACGTCGTCGAGCGGGAAGCCGACCAGCTTCCAGCTCATGGTGCCGACGCGGGAGACGTTCTGGAGGGCGTCGTCGATGAAGGAGAGGGTCTTCTGCGGGACGTCGACCTGGGCGGCCTTCTTGGTCGGGATGCGGCGCACCACCTCGCCGGTGGGGCTGACGACGGCCTTCCCGATCCGCGGCTCCCACAGCGTGCCGCCGTTGGCCAGCGCTGCGTAGGCTCGCGCGAGCTGCAGCGGGGTGACGATGGTGTCGCCCTGGCCGATCGCGAAGTTGACGGCGTCGCCGGCGCGGTAGGCATAGCCCTCGATGCAGAACTCCCGGGCGTACCGGTAGACGAAGTCGCTGACGTCGGGGGTCTGGGGCTTGTCGGCGATGCCGCAGTAGTAGTCCTTCTGCGACTCGAAGTAGGAGCGCTTCCAGGCGCGGTCGGCGATCCGGCCCGGGGCCTCCCCCGGGATGTCGATGCCGGTCTCCTTGCCGAAGCCGAACTCCTTGGCCTCCTCGACGAGCGGGTCCCTGGCGTGCACGTCGGCGACGTCGGTGCCGTAGCGCCGCCAGAAGTCGTAGCCGACCCGGTAGAAGAACGTGTTGCACGAGACCTCGAGCGCCTTCGCGAAGCCGATCGAGCCGTAGGCGCCGGACTCGTAGTTCTTGAACACCCGGTTGCCGACCTGGAAGCCCGACGAGCACTCCAGGCGGGTGTCCTGGCTGTAGCCGTTGGTCAGCGCGCCGGCCGTCATGAACGGCTTCCACGTCGAGCCGGGCGCGAACTGGCCCTGGGTGGCTCGGGAGAGCAGTGGCGTGCCGGCCTCGGTGGAGTAGAGCCGCTTGAGCTCCTTCTCGGAGATCCCGCCGGTCCAGACGTCCGGGTTGTACGTCGGCTGGCTCGCCATGGCGACGATGCGGCCAGTGCGTGCCTCCATGACCACGGCCGCACCCGAGTCGGCGGCGTAGCGGCGACCGGTGACCGGGTCGGTCTGGGTGCGCTGGAAGGCGATCCGGTCGGCGAGCTGCTTCTCCACCACGGCCTGCACCTTGGCGTCGATCGAGGTGACCAGAGTGTCGCCCGGCTCGCTCTCGACGGTCGAGTCGTCGCCGAGAACGCGGCCCATCGAGTCGACCGCGACCCGGCGGTAGCCCGGCATGCCGCGCAGCCACGCGTCGTACTCCTTCTCGACCCCGGCCCGGCCGACGGAGGAGGCACCGTTGAGGGAGATGTCGTCGACGTCGCGGGCCTGGTCGAACTCCGTCTCGGTGATGGGGCTGAGATAGCCCAGGACGTGCGCCAGGTTGACGCCGAAGGGGCGCGGGTAGGCACGCACGCTCTGCTGCTCGGCGAGCACGCCGGGGTAGTCCTCGGGCTGCTCGAGCACGCGCAGCGCGACGGCCTGGTCGACGTCGGCGGCGACCGGGACCGGCTGGTAGGGCGAGCCGTTCCAGCAGACGCCCTCGACGCTGCCGTCGGCGCCGCAGTCGACGAGCCGCTTGGCGACCTCGTCGGGGCCCTGGCCCACCACCTCGCCGACCCGGGCGAGGAGCTGGTCCCGCTCGTCGGAGGCGAGCTTCCCGACCAGGGTGCGGTCGACCGAGATCACCCACGACATCCGGTTGGCCACGAGCGGACGGCCCTGGTCGTCCACGATCAGGCCCCGCTGCGGCTGGACGACGATGTCGCGCACCGACTGGTCGGCCGCCTTGGCCTGGTAGTCCTCGCCGCCCACGACCTGGAGGTAGTAGAGCCGGACGAAGAGGGTGGCGAAGAGCGAGAACACCAGCGCCTGGACGACGATCAGCCGCAGCCTGCTCTTGTGCGAGCCCGAGACCGCCATCAGACGGCGGCCCTCTCCGGCGTGACCGCGTCGAACATCCGCATCATCACCGGGAGGACGAACGGCGTGAGCAGCACGTCCCACACGAGCGCGACCAGGATGACCTGCAGCAGGTCGGGCACGGACATGACCGGGTCGCGCAGCAGCAGGCCGGAGAGCGCGAAGAGCGAGGTGCCGACGAACGACGAGGCGGCGACCGTGCCGATGACCGCGACGGTCGACGGCCGGCTGTCGGTGCGCACCCGCGAGGCGACGTACGCGACCACCACGAGCGCCAGCGCCCACCGGCCGGCGAGGTGGTCGGCGGGCGGTGCGAGGTCGAGCGCCACGCCGCCGACGAAGCCGAGCAGCATGCCGAACGCCGCGCCTCGGGTCAGCGATGCGGCCCCGACGACGAGCAGCACCAGGTTGGGGACGATGCCGTGCCCCATCACCGGCAGGGCGAAGTGCGGGAAGAGCGAGACCTGGAGGACCAGGGCCACGACGACGGCGGCGACTCCGGTGACCGCACCGAGGAGCTTCATCCGATGCTCCCGTCGGCCCCGACGACGGCCCGGTCGCTGGCGCTTCCGATCGGTACGACGACGCCGACGACGTCGAGGGCGCTGAAGTCGACGTACGGCTCGATCACCGCTCGCTGCGAGGAGTCGCGCAGGCTGGCGAAGACCTCGGTGACGGTGCCGATGGGTACGCCGGAGATGTAGGGCCCGGCCCCGTCGCTGCCCCACGTCACCACGGGCTCGCCCTGTGCGGGGACGCTCGCCTCGTCGACCAGCTCGAGGTCCAGGCGCTCGTCGCTGCCGATCTCGCCGCGGCCGTGGAGGAAGCCGAGCTCCATGCTCTCGCCCAGCCGGCCGCCGACCACCGACTCGGCGTCGAGGACCAGCAGCACCGTCGCCGTCGATCGGGTCACCCGCAGCACCCGGCCGACGAGGCCGTCGTTGTTGACGACGGTCATGTCGGGGTGGACGCCGGCCGCCGACCCGGCGTCGATGGTCACCGTGTTGCTGAACGACTGTGAGGAGCCGTAGGCCACGACCCGGGCCGGAACCAGCGAGCGACCCAGGTCGTCGGCGGTGCGGGTGAGCCCCTCGAACTCGGCAAGTCGGTTGCGGTCGAAGCCGGACGTGGCGACCTGCTCCCGCAGGTCGGCGTTCTCGGCCTCGAGGTCGCGGATGTCGTCGCGCAGCGACGTCTTGGAGTGGAACCAGCTCGGCACGGACGTGAACGGGCGTACGACGTCGCTCGTGAGCGACTCGACCGGACCGAACGCCTCGCCGACCGCCCGCCTCGCCGACTCGACCGGTGACCCGTCGTCGACCTGGTGGTCGAGGGTCGTCAGGGTCACCGAGGCCAGCACCAGCGCGAGCAGCAGCGAGCGCGGCGGCCGGGAACGGTCGTCGAGCCGGTCGAGCCCGCGCCAGCGACGCTCGCCGCGGGTCCCCCCGCCTCCAGGGTGGCGCCGCATCAGAACCGCCGCGGATCCGACACGAGCACCTGCTGCAGCGCCTCGAACTCCTCGACGCAGCGGCCGGCGCCGAAGGCGACCGACGACAGCGGCTCGTCGGCCACGTGCACCGGCATGCCCGTCTCGTGCCGCAGCCGCTCGTCGAGCCCGCGGAGCAGGGCACCGCCGCCGGTGAGCACGATGCCCCGGTCCATGATGTCCCCGGCCAGCTCGGGAGGAGTTTGGTCGAGGGTGGCGCGGACCGCGTCGACGATGCTGTGGAGCGGCTCCTCGATCGCCTTGCGCAGCTCGGCACTGGACACCACGACCGTGCGTGGCAGACCGGAGACCATGTCGCGTCCGCGGATCTCGGCCTCGGGCTCGGTGGGCAGCGGGAAGGCGGAGCCGAGGGTCATCTTCATCTCCTCGGCGGTGCGCTCCCCCAGCATCAGGGAGTACTCCTTCTTCATCCACGCGATGATCGCCTGGTCGATGTCATCGCCGGCGGTGCGCACCGACAGGCTGGTGACGATGCCGCCCAGCGAGATGACCGCGACCTCGGTGGTGCCGCCCCCGACGTCGACCACCATGTTGCCGGTCGCCTCGTGCACGGGCAGCCCGGCGCCGATGGCCGCGGCCATCGGCTCCTCGACGATGTAGACCCGGCGGGCGCCGGCCTGGTAGCCGGCCTCCTTGACGGCGCGCTGCTCGACGGCCGTGATGCCGCTCGGGACGCAGATGACCATCCGCGGCTTGGCGAAGTAGCGGCGCCGGTGCACCTGCTGGATGAAGTAGCGGAGCATCTGCTCGGTCGCGTCGAAGTCGGCGATGACGCCGTCCTTGAGCGGCCGGATGGCCGTGATGTTGTCAGGCGTGCGCCCGATCATCCGCTTCGCCTCGTGACCGACCGCGAGCACCTCGCCGGTGCTCTCGTTGATCGCCACGACGCTCGGCTCGTCGAGCACGATGCCCTTGCCCCGGACGTAGACGAGCGTGTTGGCGGTACCGAGGTCCACGGCCATGTCGCGGCCGATGAAGCTGTTCGCCATGCGCTGCTGCCTCGCTGGTCGGGCCCCGGTGGGCGGCGCCGCCAGGGAGGAGGGGAAGAGTGGGCCGACGCCACTCCTCGACCCACGACCAGCGTAGGTAGCCGACTGCCTGCTTCAGGGGAGACACGCCCCAGCGACCGGTCCTACGTTGGGACGTCGGGCGTCACTGTCCGGCTCAGGCGAGTTCGGGGAACCACAGCGCGATCTCGCGCTCGGCCGACTCGGGGCTGTCGGAGCCGTGGACCAGGTTCTCGCGGTTGGAGAGGCTCAGGTCCCCGCGGATGGTGCCGGGCGCGGCCTTGCGACCGTCGGTCGCACCGTTGACGGCGCGGACCACGTCGACCGCCTCGTCGCCCTCGAGCACGACCGCCACGAGCGGGCCGCTGGTGACGAAGGCGCGCAGCGGCGGGTAGAAGTCCCGCTCGACGTGCTCGGCGTAGTGCTTGTCGGCCTGCGCCTCGTCGATCGTGCGGTGCTCCATGGCCGCGATGGTCAGGCCCTTGGCCTCGAACCGACCGAGGACGTTGCCCACGAGCCCGCGCCTGACGGCGTCGGGCTTGAGCAGGACGAGCGTGCGCTGGACCGGTGATGACTGGCTCATGGCGCGGAGCCTAGGCCATGGCATCGGACCGTCGGGGCACAGGTCAGCCGTGCTGCTCGCGTTCGGCGAACGCGGCGTACGCCGCCGCGCGCTCGCGCTCGATCTTGCGGCCCAACAGGTCGGCGGCACCCCACAGCAGCGCGAAGACGGCACCGAGGAAGAACATCATCGGCACCGCGAAGCCCAGCGCGACGGCACCCACCTGGATGACCCAGCCGAGGCCGTAGGCCCACGGCGCCCGCAGCATGCCGGCCAGCAAGAGGCAGGCCACCGCGAGGCCGAGGCCGAGCAGCAGTGCGTTGCGCACAGACACCCCGGCCACGGAGATCAGCACCGGGGTGCTGAGCCCGAGGGCGATCCCCTCCAGGCAGAGCACCGCCGCGCACATCCCGCGCCGCGGGGAGCGCTCGGTGTTGTGGGGGGCCGCGGTGCTCACCGCGCGCCTCCGCCTGGACGGCGCAGCATCGAGCGCGCCTCGCCGACCGTGACGACCGAGCCGGTGACGAGCACGGCGCCGGCGCCGAGCGCGTCGCCGAACGCCTCGCCGGCCTCCGCCATCGCCGCGGCCTGGTCGATGGCGTCTGCCAGCCGGGGCACGACGGTCACCCGGTCGTCGCCGAACACCGCGCGTGCGGCCCGGCCGAGCTCCGCGGCGGGCATCGCCCGGGGCGTGGAGTTCTGGGTGCAGAAGAGGTGGGCCAGGTGCGGTTCGAAGGCGCCGAGCAGGCCCTCGTAGTCCTTGTCGGCCATCACGCCCATCACGCCGATCAGCGGGTCGAACGTGAAGGAGTCCTCGAGGGCGGCGGCGGTGGCCTCGGCGCCGTGCGGGTTGTGGGCCGCGTCGAGCACGATCGTGGGGCTCCGCCGGATCACCTCGAGCCGGCCGGGCGAGGTGACCTCGCCGAAGGCCGCGCGGACGATGTCCTCGTCGAGGACTGCCTCGCCTGCGAACGCCTCGACCGCGGCGAGTGCGACGGCGGCGTTCTGAGCCTGGTGCGCGCCGTAGAGCGGCAGGAAGACGTCGTCGTACGTCGCGCGGAGGCCCTGCAGCGAGAGCATCTGGCCGCCGACGGCGGGCACCCGCGAGACCACCCCGAACTCCGCGCCCTCGCGGGCCATGGTCGCGCCGACCTCCAGGGCACGGCGCACCAGCACCTCCGCCACCTCCGGTGACTGCTGGGCGGCGACCACGATCGAGCCCGGCTTGATGATGCCGGCCTTCTCCACGGCGATCGCGCCCGGCGTCTCGCCGAGGTACTTCGCGTGGTCGACCGCGACGGGGAGCACGACTGCGACGTCGGCGTCGGCGACGTTGGTGGCGTCCCAGGCACCGCCGAGGCCGACCTCGACGACGGCGACGTCGACGGGCGCGTCGGCGAAGGCGCCGTAGGCCATGCCCACCATGGTCTCGAAGAAGGAGAGCGGGTGGGCCTGGTCGGCGTCGACCAGGTGGGTGAACGGCGCGACGTCATTGAAGGCCCGGACGAAGGCGACGTCGTCGAGAGGCTCGCCGTCGATGCTGATCCGCTCGGACATCTTCTCGAGGTGCGGGCTCGTGAACCGGCCCGTGCGCAGGTCGAGCGCCCGCAGGAGGGTGTCGATCATCCGCGACGTGGACGTCTTGCCGTTGGTGCCCGTCAGGTGGATGACGCGGAACGAGCGCTGCGGGTCGCCCAGCAGCTCGGTGAACGCCTCGATCCGGTCGAGCGACGGCTCGAGCCTGGACTCGGGCCATCGAGACAGGAGGGCGTCCTCGACCTCGGCGTAGGTCTCGGACAGGCGCGGTGCGGGGGTCTCACTCATGTTGGGGCGAGTCTAGGACTCGGTGGACTGCTCCTTGAACTCGCGGAAGGCGGCGAGCGCCCGCGGGCCGTAGACCGTGCCGGGACCGCCGTTCATCATGATGGCGACCCCGATGGCCTCGGCGACCTCGGCATCGGTGGCCCCGGCCTTCACCAGACCCCGCGCGTGCGCTGCCATGCAGCCGTCGCACTGCTTGCTGATGGCGATGGCCAGGGCGATCAGCTCCTTGGCCCGGACGTCGAGTGCGCCGTCGGCCATAGCCGCCCCCGACATCGCGACATACCCGGCGTAGACGTCGGGGATCAAGCGGCGCAGGTCGGCTGACGGCTGCTTCAGATCGTCGAGCACCTCGGGCCCGTGGGAGTGGTCGTGCTTGGTCATGCGGCGCCTCCGGCGGCAGGGATCGGCTCAGCGGGGTTGGATCAGCATGTTCACCATGTCCACCACCGGACGGTAGCCCAGAGCCAGGTAGATCGCGTTGGAGGTCGGGTTCGCCTGGTCGGTGAACAGGCACGGCCGGCTGTCGTGGGCGAGGATCCTCCGCGAGACCTCCGCCACCGCGGCGCTGGCGTAGCCGTGGCCCCGGTGCTCGACGGGTGTGTAGACCGGCCCCACCCGCGCCGCGCCGTACGCCGGCGGGTTGGCGCCGGTCATGTGCACCCGCTCCCCCGACCCGTCCGTCCAGAACCACAGTCGCTCCAGCTCGATGCGCCGCAGGATGCCCTCGATCGTCTCCACCTGGTCGTGGGCGCTGCCGGGCGCCCGGCCGGCCTGCTCGTCGGCCGCGAGCAGGAACTCGTGGAACCACGTCAGGGCGAGCTCGGCGTCGTCGGGGGTGGCGAGACGCAGCGCACCATCCACCGGCCGGGGCGGGATCAGCTCCTCGAGCTCGAAGAGCCGCGTGTGGATAGCGACCTCCGGGGTGCCGCCCGAGAGCCGCGCCGACTCCTCGGCGCACAGCCGGGCGCCGGGGAGGGCGCCGTTGATCCCCGCCATCGGCTCGCCGCGCTCGTGCAGCACGCGGGCCAGCTCGACCGCCGCCTCGTCGGGCATCGCGAGCAGGAAGGGCGGGTGCGGCCGGAACGGCGCGGTCCGCATCGCGGCCCCGACGACCTCGCCCGCCGCGTCGGTGACCACGAGCCACCAGCGCGGGTGGTCGACCTCGGCCTCGTAGACGCCGTCCTCGATCTCGGCGGCCAGCCGCTCGGTGTACGTCGCCACGACGGTGTTGAGCACCGGGTTGCGACGCAGGTGCCCGTCGGCGCGAGCGAGGAAGTCTCGCGGGTCGTCGTAGAACGTCAGCGTCGCCATGAGCCGGACGCTAGTGCGACAGCCTCGAGCCAGCCAGTGAATACCCGTTTAGGGGCGGGGCACCAGCCGCCATAAACTGCGGCCATGACGCAGACCCAGGGCTCCGACCTGTCCCAGACGACGACGCCACCAGGACAGACCGTTCTGGGCGACGTCGTCGTACCGGACAAGCCGGCCCTCGAGGGCCTGGAGGACAAGTGGTCGGCACGCTGGAAGGCCGACGACACCTACGCGTTCGACCGCACCCAGCCGCGCGAGAACGTCTACTCCATCGACACGCCGCCCCCGACCGTGAGCGGCAGCCTGCACGTCGGGCACGTCTTCTCCTACACCCACCCCGACCTGATCGCGCGCTACCGGCGGATGACCGGCAAGAGCGTGTTCTACCCGATGGGCTGGGACGACAACGGCCTGCCGACCGAGCGCCGCGTCCAGAACTACTACGGCGTGCGCTGCGACCCGTCCCTGCCGTACGACGCCGACTTCACCCCGCCCGAGAAGCCGGACGCCAAGAAGCAGGTCCCGATCAGCCGGCCCAACTTCGTCGAGCTGTGCGAGCAGCTCGTCCTCGAGGACGAGAAGGTCTTCGAGACGCTGTGGCGCCGCCTCGGCCTGTCCGTCGACTGGTCGCAGCACTACACGACGATCGGCCCGAAGGCGCAGGCCGTGAGCCAGCGCGCCTTCCTGCGCAACTTCGCCCGTGGCGAGGCCTACCTGCAGGAGGCGCCGACCCTGTGGGACGTCACGTTCCAGTCGGCCGTCGCCCAGGCCGAGCTCGAGGCTCGCGAGTACCCCGGCGCCTACCACCGGATCGCCTTCCACCGACCCGACGGCGAGCCGGTCTTCATCGAGACGACGCGTCCTGAGCTGATCCCGGCCGTCGTCGCACTGATCGCGCACCCCGACGACGAGCGCTACCAGCCACTGTTCGGCACCACGGTCACCTCGCCGATCTTCGGCGTCGAGATCCCGGTGCACCCCCACCCGCTGGCCGAGCCCGACAAGGGCGCCGGCATCGCGATGTGCTGCACGTTCGGCGACCTGACCGACGTCACCTGGTGGCGTGAGCTCCAGCTCCCCGTGCGCACGATCATCGGCCGCGACGGCCGGCTGCACCGGGAGACGCCCGAGTGGCTCACCGGCGAGTCCGCGGCCGACGACTGGGCCGACCTGGGGGGCAAGACGACCTTCAGCGCCCGCGAGGCGATGGTCGAGAAGGTGCGCGCGTCCGGCGACTTGGACGGCGAGCCGACGCCCACCCAGCGGATGGCGAACTTCTACGAGAAGGGCGACAAGCCCCTCGAGATCGTCTCGACCCGGCAGTGGTACCTCGCCAACGGTGGCCGCGACGCCGGCGTCCGCCAGGAGATGCTCGAACGCGGTGCCGAGATCACCTGGGTGCCCACCCACATGAAGCACCGCTACGACAACTGGGTGGGTGGCCTCAACGGCGACTGGCTGATCTCGCGCCAGCGCTTCTTCGGCGTCCCGTTCCCGGTCTGGTACCCCCTCGACGACCAGGGCGAGCCGGACTACGCACATCCGCTCCTGCCGCGCGAGGACCAGCTGCCGGTCGACCCCTCGACCGACGCGCCCGGCGGGTACGACGAGGGTCGACGCGGCCGGCCCGGCGGCTTCATCGGCGACCCCGACGTGATGGACACCTGGGCGACGTCGTCCCTCTCCCCGCAGATCGCCGGCGGCTGGACGACCGACGACGACCTCTTCGCCCGGGTCTTCCCGATGGACCTGTGCACCCAGGCGCACGACATCATCCGCACCTGGCTGTTCTCCCGCGTGGTCCGCTCGCACCTCGAGAGCCAGACCGCACCGTGGACCCACGCCCTCATCTCCGGGTTCATCCTCGACCCCGACCGCAAGAAGATGTCGAAGTCCAAGGGCAACGTCGTCGTGCCCACCGAGATCCTCGAGAAGTTCGGCGCCGACGCCGTGCGCTGGCGTGCGGCGCTGGCCCGCCCCGGCATGGACTCGCCGTTCGACGAGACCCAGATGAAGGTCGGGCGCCGGCTGGCCATGAAGGTGCTCAACGTCAGCAAGTACGTCCTCAACGTCGGGGCCACCTCCCGCGAGACGTTCGCCGTGAGCGAGCCCATCGACTGCGCACTGCTCGGCCGGCTCGCCAACGTCGTCACGAGGGCGACTGAGGCGTTCGAGGCCTACGACTACACGACAGCGCTCGAGGTCACCGAGAAGTTCTTCTGGGAGTTCTGCGACGACTACGTCGAGCTGGTCAAGGAGCGTGCCTACGCCGACGACAGCCCGGCGACCGCCTCCGCCAAGGCCACCCTGGCGATCGCCCTGCACACCCAGCTCCGGCTGCTCGCTCCGTTCCTGCCCTACGTCACCGAAGAGGTGTGGTCGTGGTGGCAGGAGGGATCGATCCACACGCAGGCGTGGCCGACGGTCGCCGAGCTCGGCGCGGCGGCCGCCGCCGACGCCGGCCTGGTCGACGCGGTCGCGACCGCACTGACCGGCATCCGCGGTGCGAAGTCGCAGGCCAAGGTGTCGATGCGCGCCGAGCTGGCCCGCGTCGAGATCTCCGGACCAGAGGCTCTCGTGCGGGCCGCGGAGCAGGCCGAGGGTGACCTGCGCAGGACCGGCAGGATCGTCGGCGACCTGGTCTTCACCGTCGACGGACAGGCGACCGAGCTCTCGGTGGCCGCCGAGCTGGCACCCACCGACTGAGCGCCGACGCCGGCTACGGCAGCCAGGCGTCCTTCGGCTCGGCCACGTCGGGCGGCCCGGCCGTGCGCAGGTCGTCGTCCTGGGCTGCCTTCTCTGCAGTCTTCTCTGCAGCCTTTTGGGCTGCCTTCTCTGCTGTCTCCTGGGCGGCGATCTCGGCGTCCTCGGCGGCCTTGGCGGCGTCCGCGGCGTTCCTCGCCATGTCCTTGGCGGCCTTCTCAACAGCCTTTTGGGCGGCCTTGTCAGTGACAGCCCCGACGTCCTCAGCAGTCGTCGTGGGGCGGTTGGCGACCCAATCCTTGGGTGCCTTGGGCGCCTTGGGCGCCTTCACGGGCTTGTCAGCCCGCGTGGCCGCCGGGTCCACCGGGTCGGGGATCGTGACCACCGGGGGCTGCGTTGGGACGGGCTCCTCGCTCGGGACCGTCACCGGGGGGTCCGCGTCACCGGTGGTGTCGCCGGGCGGGTCCGTGGGCGGGGGCGCGTCCGTCGACGGACCGCGGCGGTCGTCGGAGCGGCCGGTGCCGCCTCCGCTCCGGCCATGCTGGTCAGCGGTCCGGGCGGGTGGGTGCGTTGCCTCGGGTGCCCGGCGGGCGGCTTCCCCGGCCGGCGGCGCCGAGAGGGCCAGCGCGGGCTCCTCGATCAGGCGGCTCGCAGGAGCGGCGGGCGCCGCGGCCACGACGGTCTGGAAGACGCCGACGAGGGCGTCGGAGCGCAGGGCGTGGCCCAGGAAGATGCCACACACGATGGCGAGTACGGCGAACGCGTACAACGGCCGCTTGTGCTCGACGCTCATTCGAATGCCCCCCTCCCGGACTGGACCAGTGTCCAGGGGTCGGGGCGCCGACGCGAGGCGATCCGGGCGAAATGACTAGAAGTGACTAGGCGGTGCTGGCCGACAGGCAGGCACCGGCCGGGGTCGGGTCAGGCCGACTTCTTCTTCTTGGCCTCGGACTCGCGCGGCACCAGCGTCGGCGCCACGTCGTCCTCGACGACCTCACGGGTCACGATCACCTTGGCGACGTCCCCGCGCGAGGGGACGTCGTACATCACGTGGAGCAGCACCTCCTCGATGATCGCCCGGAGGCCACGGGCACCGGTGCCCCGCTCGAGCGCCTTGTCGGCGATGGAGGCGATGGCCCCCTCGGTGAACTCGAGCTCGACGCCGTCCATGTCGAAGAGGCGCTGGTACTGCTTCACGAGCGCGTTGCGCGGCTCGGTGAGGATCTGGACCAGCGCCTGGTTGTCGAGCTTGCTCACGCTCGCGATCAGCGGCAGCCGGCCGATGAACTCGGGGATCAGGCCGAACTTGGTGAGGTCCTCGGGGCGCACCAGGGCCATCATGTCCTCGGCGTCGCGCTCGGCCTGGCCGCGGACCTCGGCGGTGAAGCCGAGCGACTTCTTGCCGACGCGCTGCTCGACGATGTGCTCGAGCCCGGCGAAGGCGCCGCCCACGATGAACAGGATGTTCGTCGTGTCGATCTGGATGAACTCCTGGTGCGGGTGCTTGCGACCGCCCTGGGGCGGGACCGAGGCGGTGGTGCCCTCGAGCATCTTCAGCAGCGCCTGCTGGACACCCTCACCGGAGACGTCGCGGGTGATGGAGGGGTTCTCGGCCTTCCGGGCGACCTTGTCGATCTCGTCGATGTAGATGATGCCCGTCTCGGCCTTCTTGACGTCGTAGTCGGCGGCCTGGATGAGCTTGAGCAGGATGTTCTCGACGTCCTCACCGACGTAGCCGGCCTCCGTGAGGGCGGTGGCGTCGGCGATCGCGAACGGCACGTTCAACATCCGCGCCAGCGTCTGGGCGAGGTAGGTCTTGCCGCAGCCGGTGGGACCGATGACCAGGATGTTGGACTTGGAGACCTCGACCGCGTCGTCCTTGGTGTGCTTGCCGCTGGCCAGGGTGAGCCCCGCCTGCACGCGCTTGTAGTGGTTGTAGACCGCCACCGCCAGCGACTTCTTGGCGTGCTCCTGGCCGATGACGTAGGAGTTGAGGAACTCGAAGATCTCGCGTGGCTTGGGGAGCTCCTCGAGGCCGAGCTCGGTGCCCTCGGCGAGCTCCTCCTCGATGATCTCGTTGCAGAGCTCGATGCACTCGTCGCAGATGTAGACGTTGGGTCCGGCGATGAGCTTCTTGACCTGCTTCTGGCTCTTCCCGCAGAAGTTGCACTTCAGCAGGTCGCCGCCGTCACCGATTCGAGCCACGGGCGATCATCCTCCGGTCCGGCCGGGGAAGACCCGGCAGTCGTGCTGCAAACTCCTAGACGGTACCCCGAGCCGGCCCCGGAGCGGGGCCGGACACGAGGCGGCTTCCAACTGGTGCTGCGATGCTGTCTTGTGCACTTGTGCTGCGCTCAGGAGAGCGCGGCGACCCCGGCTCGGGGCTCGAGCACGGCGTCGATCAGGCCGTAGTCGACCGCCTGCTCGGCCGTCAGGATCTTGTCGCGCTCGATGTCGCGGCTGACCTGGTCGATATCCTTGCCGCTGTGCTCGGCGATCATCTTCTCCAGCAGCTCGCGCATCCGGAGGATCTCGTTGGCCTGGATCTCGATGTCGGAGGTCTGGCCGAACGTGCCCTCGGTGTAGGGCTGGTGGATCAGGATCCGGCTGTTGGGCAGCGCCAGCCGCTTGCCGGGGGTGCCGGCCGCCAGCAGGATCGCGGCCGCCGAGGCCGCCTGGCCCAGGCACACGGTCTGCACGTCGGGCTTGATGAAGCGCATCGTGTCGTAGATCGCCGTCAGCGCGGTGAACGAGCCGCCGGGGCTGTTGATGTAGATGCTGATGTCCTGGTCGGGATTCATCGTCTCCAGGCACAGCAGCTGCGCCATCACGGCGTTCGCCACGTCGTCGGAGATGGGCGACCCGAGGAAGATGATGCGCTCCTCGAAGAGCTTGGCGTAGGGGTCGATGCGGCGGAAGCCGTAGGACGTCCGCTCCTCCCACTGGGGGATGTAGTAGTTCATGCTCAGTCCTTCTTGGCAGCGGGGTCGGCGTCGGAGTTGCGGGCCGGGCGGCCCTGGTCGGCGGCCTCGCGGGCGCTGGTGATCACCTTGTCCACCAGGCCGTACTCGAGGGCCTGGTCGGCGGTGAACCAACGGTCGCGGTCGGCGTCGGCGACGACCTGGTCGAGCTCCTGGCCGGTGTGCTGGGCGATGAGCTCGAGCAGCACCTTCTTGATGTGCAGCGACTGCTGCGCCTGGATCTTGATGTCGGAGGCGGAGCCACCCATGCCGGACGACGGCTGGTGCATCATGATCCGCGCGTGCGGCAGGGCGTAGCGCTTGCCCTTGGTGCCGGCGCAGAGCAGGAACTGGCCCATCGAGGCCGCCAGCCCCATGCCGACGGTCGCGACGTCGTTGGGGATGTAGTTCATGGTGTCGTAGATCGCCATGCCGGCATCCACGGAGCCACCGGGCGAGTTGATGTGCAGGAAGATGTCGGCGTCGGGATCCTCGGCCGAGAGCAGCAGCAGCTGGGCGCAGATGGCGTTCGCGTTCTGCTCGCGGACCTCGGAGCCGAGGAACACGATCCGCTCGCGCAGCAGTCGCTGGTAGATGTGGTCGTCGAGGCCGTACGACGCCTGGCCGCCATTCATCGCAGGGGAGCTGGGGTTCTGGTTCACGCCTGTGACCCTAGCCCGAAGGAAGGACACTTCCACGCGATGGGAGCCTGTGTTCGCCGACAGCGCACAAGGCGGCCCGGGGCCGGGCGCAGGGGTCACGCCGTGCTCTAGCGTGGCCGACATGGACATCCCCACCCACGAGCTCAACGACGGCCAGTCCCTGCCCGCCATCGGATTCGGCACCTACCCGCTCAGGGGCGACGACGGCATCGCCGCGATCGTCTCCGCGCTCGAGGTCGGCTACCGCCTCATCGACACCGCGGTGAACTACGAGAACGAGCGCGAGGTCGGCGAGGCCATCCGCCGCGCCGGCGTCCCCCGTGACGAGCTCGTGGTGTGCAGCAAGATCCCGGGCCGCCACCACGGCTACGACGACGCCATCAGCTCGACGCACGAGTCCCTCGAGCGGCTCGGCCTCGATCACCTCGACCTGCACCTCATCCACTGGCCGAACCCCGGTCAGGGCAGGTACGCCGAGGCCTGGCGTGCCCTGGTCGACCTCCAGCGCGAGGGCCTCGTGCGCAGCATCGGCGTCTCCAACTTCACCGCGGACCACCTGCGCCGGGTCTTCGACGAGACCGGGGTCGCTCCCGCGGTCAACCAGATCGAGCTGCACCCCTACTTCCCCCAGCAGGAGATGCGCGCGGTCAACGAGGGGCTCGGCATCCGCACGGAGTCGTGGAGCCCGCTGGGCAAGCGGCAGGCTCCCTTCGCCGAGCCGCCGGTGGCCGACGCGGCCGAGGCGCACGGCGTGCAGCCGGGCCAGGTGATCCTGCGCTGGCAGGTCCAGCTCGGCGCCGTACCCATCCCGAAGTCCGCCACCCCGGCCCGCCAGCGCGAGAACCTGGACGTCTTCGGCTTCGAGCTCACCAAGGACGAGATGGACGCCATCACCGCGCTCGGCCGGCCCGACGGCCGGCTCTTCGGCGGCGACCCCGAGACCCACGAGGAGATGTAGGGGCCCACCTCGGGTGGGATGCTGGCGTGATGAGCGACGGACTCGACAGCCTGCGGGCTCCCGGCCGCGTGGCCGCGCCCGACGAGGGCATCACGATCGACGAGCTGAGGCTGGCCTCCCGCAACCACGCCCTGCCGATGGAGCTCCTGCGGCACGATGTCACCCCCACGGGCTCCCACTACGTGCTGACGCACTACGACATCCCCGACGTCGACCCCTCGACCTGGCGGCTCGACGTCGACGGTGCGGTCGAGCGACCACTGAAGCTCGACCTGGCTGCCCTCCGGGCGATGCCGGCGCAGACGGTGCGCGTCACGATGGAGTGCGCCGGCAACGGCCGGGCCGCCCTGATCCCCCGGCCACTCAGCCAGCCGTGGCTCAACGGCGCCGTCGGCACCGCCGACTGGACCGGCGTCCCGCTCGCGCTGCTCCTCGAACGGGCCGGGGTCGCCGAGGAGGCCACGGACCTCGTCCTGACCGGTCTCGACCATGGCATCGAGCGGGGCACGGAGCAGGACTACCAGCGCGGCCTCTCGCTGGCTGACGCCGCGGCGTCGGACGCTCTGGTGGTGCACGAGATGAACGGCGTTCCCCTGCCGCCCCAGCACGGGTTCCCGGTGCGCTTGGTCGTGCCCGGCTGGTACGGCATGGGCAACGTGAAGTGGCTGCACCGCATCACCGTGGCGACCGAGCCCTTCGCCGGCTTCCAGAACCGGGCCTACCGGTTGAGGCAGGAGGCGGGCGACGAAGGCGAGCCGGTCAGCCGCATCGAGCCCCGGGCGCTGGTCGAGCCGCCGGGCTTCCCCGACTTCATGACCCGCACCCGCGTCGTACGCCCCGGACCCACGACGTTGCGTGGCCGGGCGTGGTCGGGCTGGGCGCCGGTGGAGCGCGTCGAGGTGAGCACCGACGACGGCACGACCTGGCGCGAGGCCGGGCTCGGACCCGACCTCGGCCGCTGGGCCTGGCGGGCGTTCGACATCCCGTGGGAGGCCGAGCCGGGCGAGCACAGCCTCCGCGCCCGCGCGTACGACGGCTCCGGCCGGGTGCAGCGCCTGGACCCCGCGTGGAACCGGGGCGGGTTCGCCAACAACGCCGACCAGCCGGTGCTCGTCGTGGTGCCCGGGCGAGGGAGCTGAGACGACACCGACCCGCCGCACTGCGTGCGACGGGTCGGTGGTGGCCGTGGGGGTTCGCGGCGGTCAGGACTCGGTAGGCTCCTCCGCCGGCTCCTCAGCGGCCAGGTCGGCCGTATCGGCCTCCGGCTCGCCGATGGTGCCGTCCGGGCGCAGGTTCTTGAGCTCGACCACGTTGCCCGAGGCGTCGGTGACGCGCGCCGACTCGACGATGGTCGCCAGCGCCTTGCCGCGCAGGATCTCCTGCACGAGCTCGGGGATGTGGTTGTGCTCGAACATGTGGTTGGCGAACTCCTGCGGGTCCTGCCCGGACTGCTGGGCGCGACGCACCAGGTGCTGGGAGAGGTCGTCCTGCTCGACGCCGAGCTCCTCCTTCTTCGCCACCTCGTCGAGGATGAACTGAGCAGCGACGGCCTCGCGGACCCGGCGCTCGAGGTCGGCCTCGAACTCCTCGGTGGTCTGGCCCTCGTCCTCGAGGTACTTCTCCATGGTCATGCCGGAGTAGACGAGCTGCTGCTCGACGTTCTCCCGGCGCGCGTTGAGCTCGTCGGCGACCAGGGTCTCCGGCAGCGGGATCTCGGTCTTCTCGAGCAGCGCCTCCAAGACGGCGTCCCGGGCGGCCGCGGCCTGCTCGAGGCGCTTGCCCCGGCCGAGCCGCTCGCGCACGTCGGCGGTGAGCTCCTCGGCGGTGTCGAACTCGGAGGCCAGCTGGGCGAACTCGTCGTCGACCTCGGGCAGCTCCTGCTGCTGCACGGCGGACACGGTGACGGTCACGTCGACGTCCTGGCCCACCAGGTCGCCGCCGACGAGCTGCGAGGGGAACGTCTTGGAGTCGCCGGCGGCCATGCCGACCAGCGCCTCGTCGAGGCCGTCGAGCATGCCCCCGCGACCGACCTTGTAGGACATGCCGGAGACCTCACCGCCCTCGACGGTCTCGCCGTCGACGGACGCGACGAGGTCGATCGTCACGAAGTCGCCGTCGGCGGCTGCGCGCTCGACATCCAGGAGGGTGCCGAAGCGCTCACGCAGCGCCTGGACCTGCTCCTCGACATCGGCGTCGGTGACCTCGACGTCCTCGACCTGGGCCTCGATGCCGTCGTAGGCCGGCACGTCGAACTCGGGCTTCACATCGACCTCGGCGGTGAACTCGAGGGTCTCGTTGTCCTCGAGCTTGGTCACCTCGATCTCGGGCTGGGCCAGCGGCTCGAGGGAGTTCTCCTTGAGCGCCTCGATGTACTTCTCGGGAAGCACCTGGTTGATCGCCTCGTCGAGGACCGCGCCGCGGCCGACCTGGCGGTCGATCACGGCCGGGGGCACCTTGCCGCGGCGGAACCCGGGCACGTTGATCTGCCCGGCGATCTTCTTGTACGCCGCGTCGAGGCTCGGCTTGAGCTCCTCGAAGGGCACCTCGACGGTCAGCTTGGCCCGGGTCGGGCTCAAGGTCTCGACGGCGCTCTTCACAGGTTGTCTCCTTCTGAATGGGTGGTGCATGAAGTCGGTGCAGCTGTTGGGCAACTGTCGGGGCGACAGGACTCGAACCTGCGATCTCCTGCTCCCAAAGCAGGCGCGCTAGCCACTACGCTACGCCCCGCCAAGTCGGGTCCGACGTGCGTCGGACCAGCCTTGGAGCGGATGACGGGAATCGAACCCGCGTAGTCAGTTTGGAAGACTGAAGCTCTACCATTGAGCTACATCCGCGCGCACCGGCCCGCCCTCGTCCGAGCGGGAATTTGTGCGCTGTCATGGTGCCACATCGACCGGCGCGGACCCCAACCGAGGCGGTCGGCCCGGCCCGCCGCCCGCTGCGAGGCGGAGCTCAGCGCCGGTGCACCAAGAGCAGAGCCCGGTCGTCGTCGGGCGAGCCCAGGGTGTCGATCAGCCTGGCGGCCCCGTTGCGGAAGTCGCCGCGCAGCACGCGCTCGGCCTGTCCGATCATCTTGTCGATGCCCGAGGAGATGTCGCGCCCCCGCGACTCGACCAGGCCGTCGGTGTAGAGCAGGATCACGTCGCCGCGGGCCATGGAGCCGGCCACCGACTCGAACTCGGCCTGGTCGATCAGGCCCAGGAGCGGACCCGAGCTCGGCAGGACCGACCACCTCCCGGTGCCGGCGGCCAGCCAGACGGCCGGCGGGTGGCCGGCCGAGCGGATCACGAAGTCGCCCGTGCGCAGGTCGAGCGAGAAGTGGATGGCGCTGGCGAAGCCCTCGTCCCAGTCCTGCCGGAGCAGGTAGGTGTTGGCGGACGGCAGGAACTCGTCGGGCGGCAGCGCTCCCATCAGCCCCCCGAAGGCGCCCGACAGCAGCAGGGCCCGGGTGCCGGCCTGCTCCCCCTTCCCGGACACGTCGACCACGGCGATCTCGAGACGGTCCCCCGCGGCGGAGCGCGACGCCACCACGAAGTCCCCGGCGAACGCCGTACCGCCGGCCGACCGGAGCTCGCTGCCGACGTACCAGTCGGCGGGCAGGGGCGGGATGCGGCCCTGCTTGAGGATGCGGTCGCGCAGGTCCACCAGCATGGCCTCGCCCATCAGGCCCGCGACGCCAAGCCGCGACCGGCGGAACGAGCCGAGCAGCACGATCAGGGCGAGCCCGAAGATCACGACGACGCCGACCACGACCCGGATGTTGAGCGTCGGCTGGTTGACCAGCGCGACCACCAGGAAGAACAGCACGAAGACCACGAACCACGGCAGGTGCCGAGGGCCGAGAAGGATGCTGGAGAGGACGAGCGGGACGACGAGCAGCAGGAGCGGCGCGTAGTCCGGGAAGCTCACGATCACCGCGGTGAGGAGGAGCGTGACGACGACCAGCCAGCCGAGGTGGTGAGCGCCCTCGGCCCGCGTCAGGGCCCGCCAGCGCCTGCGCGCCGATCGGGGCGGCATCAGCCGGCCGGAGCGGTTGTCAGTCATCTCGTCCCTCGTTCCACCTGCGCGGAGCCTACGGCCCGCGACCGGAACGTGCGCTGACATTGCGGGCACCAGAAGAGGTTGCGCCCGACGAGCACCTCGGTGCGGATGGCGGTGCCGCAGACCAGGCACGGCTGCCCGGTCCGCCGGTAGACGTAGACCTCGCCGCCGTGGTCGTCCCTGCGCGCCGGGCGACCCATCGCCTCGGGGGTGTGCTCGGGTCGGACGGTGTCGATGCGACCGGTGCGGACCCCTTCGGCCATCAGCTCCACGAGGTCGTCCCAGATCGCCTGGAACTGGCCTCGGCGCAGGGTCCGGCCGGGACGCAGCGGGTGGATGCGGTGCCGGAACAGCACCTCGGCGCGGTAGACGTTGCCGACGCCCGCCAGCACCTCCTGGTCCATGAGCAGGTCCCCGACGGGGCGACCGCTCCTGCTGATGCGCTGCCAGGCCCGCCCGGGATTGGCGTCGGCGCGCAGCGGGTCGGGGCCGAGGCGCCCGACGATCTCGTCGCGCCGGGCGAGGCCGACCAGGTCGCACTGGGTGGCGCCGCGCAGGTCGGCGTACGCCGTGGGCCGCTCGATCCGCAGCCGCACCTGCCCGACCGGTGCGCCGACCACATCGACACCGGTGCGCACGTCGAACGAGCCGATCAGGCCGAGATGGACGTGCACGAAGCGCTCCCCCGCGAACTCCACGAAAAGGTGCTTGCCGGCCGAGTCGGCTCCGACGAGCAGGGCGCCGTCGAGGGCGGCGGCGTCGGCGGCGAACCGGCCCTGCGGGCTGCTGACGCGCACCAGCGAGCCGGCGAACGCGCTGGTGAGGTCGTTCGCCAGCTTCCTGAGGGTGTGCCCCTCAGGCATCGCTGTCCTGGCCCGCACCGAGTGCGGTCTCGGGGAGGCTGGGCAGCTCGCCACTCGTCTCGTACGTCGTGAGCTGACCGATGCGGCGTACGTGCCGCTCGTCGCCGCTGAAGGAGGTCTCGAGGAAGACCTGGACGAAGCGGGTCAGGTCGTCGACGGAGTGCATCCGCCCGCCGACGCTGACGACGTTGGCGTCGTTGTGCTCGCGGGCGAGAGCGGCGGTCTCCTCCGACCAGACCAGCGCAGCGCGTACCCCCGCCACCTTGTTGGCGGCCATCTGCTCGCCGTTGCCGGAGCCGCCGATGACGACCCCGAGGGCGTCGCCACCGTCGGCGCGCTCGCGGGCCACGCCCTCGGCCGCGCGCAGGCAGAACACCGGGTAGTCGTCGACGGCGTCGTAGACGAAGGGGCCGTAGTCGACCGGCTCGTAGCCGTGGTCGTGGAGCCACCCCTTGAGGTGCTCCTTGAGCTCGAGGCCGGCGTGGTCGGAACCCAGGTGGACGCGCATGGCGGACATCTTCGCATCCACCTCAGAGGGCGATGACCATGCCTTCGGAGGCGACCAGCACCTCGCCGTCGTAGGTCTGCGCGACCTCGCGCGCTGTCCGCTCGCGGTCGACCCCCGGCCAGAAGTGGGTGAGGAGGAGGCGCTTCGCCCCGGCGTCGCGGGCCGCCTCCGCCGCCGTGCGGGCGTTGAGGTGCAGCTGCTCCTTCTTCGGCTCGGCGAGCTGCGTGTAGTCGGTGCACTCGACGACGAAGAGGTCGGCGTCGCGGCCGAGCTCGGCCAGCGCGGGGGACGGCCCCGTGTCGCCGGTGTAGGCCACGACCAGGTCGTCGGAGACCAGGCGGACGCCCGCGTTGGTGACGTAGTGCGGCAGGCCCGCCGACTCCAGCCGCCAGGGCCCCACCGGGTACGCCGCGGACGGCAGCTGGTGCCAGGTGAAGACCCGGTCCATGGCACCGTCGTCGGGACCGTCGATGGACTGGACCTCCCACAGCTGGTCGCGCACCTGCTGGGGGGCGTACGTCGGGATGGCGGGCGCCGCCGGGGCGCCGAAGTGCCGCGCCCGGAAGAAGGCGTGCAGGTCCCCCATGTGGTCGGCGTGCGCGTGGCTGATCACGACCGCGTCGACGCCGTCGCCGGCGTGCGATCCGAGGTGGTCCAGCAGGCGCACGGCGGTGCCGTAGCCGAGGTCGAGCACGACCCGGAAGCCCTGGTGCTCCAGGACGTAGCCGCTACACGCGTGCCCTGCGCCGGGCCAGGCCCCGCTGGAGCCGAGCACGACCAGGCGGCTGCTCCCTTCGGCCATGGCTCAGCGCGCCATCAGGGCGTCCATGGCGACCGCGACCGCCGCCGCCACCCGGAAGTCGACTCGCGGGTCGGGCACGTCGACGGTGTAGCGGTCGCCGATGCTCATCTGCCTGCTGACGGAGATCAGTGGGGCTCCGTCGCTCGAGACGTAGTCGAAGTGGATCGGCAGGAAGTCGACATCGGTGAAGCGCCGGATCAGCGCGATGGCCATGTTCCGCTCCTGGCCGGTGCCGGCGTAGCCGGGACCCTCGACGTGGAACGTCGACCGCAGCAGGCTGGCGCCGAAGTCCTTGCGGAAGAACCCCAGCGACGCGCCCGTCTCGTCGGTGACGTCGTAGCCCGCGTTGAGGTCCATCACCGCGCGTGCCTTGAACCCGAAGACCGGCCGAGTGCGGGTCGAGTCGGCGTAGAAGGTGACCTGCTCCTTGAAGGCGAAGCGCTTCTGCTCCGCGAACGCCATCAGCTGTCCGTAGCCGCCGCCCGGCGCCGGCGCGAAGACCTCGTAGCGGTTCACCATCATGGTGAGCTTCTGCTTCACGAAGAACTGGGGCAGGTGCATCTGTGCGGTCATGCGGCACAGCCTAGGCAGACTGGTGCCATGAGCTCCCTCGGCTGGTCGGTCCTCGTCCTCGTCTTCCTAGACGAGGTCCTCGCCGCCGTCGCGGCCGGCATCTGGGGTGCGCACGCCCACGGCGTTGCCAGTGCCGTCCTCGCGCCGACACTGGTCGTCGTCGTCTGGTGGGCCTTCGCCTCCCCGAAGGCGCCGTACGGCGGCCGGGTGGTGCGGCCGGTCGTGAAGGTGCTGGTCTTCGGGTCTGCGTCGTGGGGCCTGTGGGTGGCCGACCATCACGGCTGGGCGGTCGCCCTGCTGGCCTTCTCGGTCGTCATCAACGCAGTGGCTCAGCTGTCGTCGATCCGGACCCTCGCCGAGGACACCGTGAGCCGGCGGGACTAGGGCACCCTCCCGGCGATCAACATGACTTGCCTACACGGGTTGGTAGCAGAGCCCAGGTCAGCCGTCGGGGTCCTGCCGCCGGCCGAAGCGGGCCAGCAGGTGCCAGACCTTCTTCAACGCCTGGGGGTCGTGCTCCCCCGCCCGGGCAGCACTCCCGATGATGTCGGGCGTCAGTGCCTCGCCCAGCGACCTGGCCAGCGCGACGTGCTCAGGCCCGCGGTAGGCATCATCCAGCCCAGCCGTGAGCACCGAGTAGCCCGGGTGCCACTCCACCGGGCAGCCCGCCCTCTCGGCGGCCTCGGAGACGGCGGTGCCGCGGAAGCAGGGGTCCAGCACGAGCGCCTCCACATCCATGCCGAGCCGCAGACCACCGTGCACGTGGGCCTCGACGTAGTCGTCGAGCGCGTCGTGCCCGGCAGCGTCGCGCATGGCGACCAGGTCCGTGATCCGCTCAGGGCCGGCCACTGCATCGGGCTCGAAGACGGAGTCCGGGAAGCAGAACGACGTCCGCCCGGTGACCTCGGGACGCAGTCGGAGGTACGCCGACCCGAAGCGCGGGCTGGCTCCGTAAGGGTCGCGTCGGTCATCGAGCGCGCCGTACACCGGGCGGGCGTCGGACGCGGCTGTGTCATACCGGCCGCCGAAGAGCCGGCACTCCCAGCGCCATCGGTCGCCGCCGGGGTGCGCCGTCAGACCGCCGTTGGAGGAGCCGGTGGCGAACTGGCTGAGGTAGACACCGTCGCGAGCCAGCGCGTCCAGGACCAGACCGCCCCGGAACGGCCAGTCGGGGTGGAACGCGACGGTGATCCGGGGGCCGTCCACGACTCACTCCGCGAGCCGGGCCAGCTCCTCGTCGACGACGGCCGGGTCGAGCTTGGTGAACACCGGGGTCGGTGGCTGGATCGGGGTGCCCGCCACGAGGGGGGTACGACGCCACGCGCGCGCCGCGGCGTACTCGCCGGTGATGATCGGGTAGCCCGGTCCGCCGTCGAGGTCGTCGACCTCCTGGATGCGCGGCAGCGGCTGCACGTCACCCGCGCCGCCCAGCGTCCGGTCGACGGCGTTCGCCGAGAAGGGCAGGAACGGCGAGAGCACCGTGTTGAGGTCGCTGACGCACTGCGCGGTGACCGCGAGAATCGTGCCGAGCCGCTCCCGGTCGGCCGGCTCCTTGAGCTTCCACGGCTCGGAGTCGGAGACGTACTTGTTGACCTCTCCGACCGTGCGCATCGCCTCGGTGATCGCCTGGCGCATGCGGTTGCGGCCGATGAGGTCGCCGACCGTGCCGAACGCGGCCTCGGTGGCGGCGAGCACGGCCTCGTCGTCGCCCGTGAGCGCCCCGGTGGCCGGGATCTCGCCGAAGTTCCGCGAGATCAAGGTGGCGGTGCGGTTGACGAGGTTGCCCCAGCCGGCGACCAGCTCGGAGTTGGTGCGCTGCACGAACTCCGCCCAGGTGAAGTCGGCGTCCTGGCTCTCCGGGCCGGCCGCCGCCACGAAGTAGCGGAAGGCGTCGGCCTGGTAGCGCTCGAGGAGGTCGCGAACGTAGATCACGACCTTCTTCGACGACGAGAACTTCCGGCCCTCCATCGTGAGGAACTCCGAGCTCACCACCTCGCTCGGCAGGTTGAGCGTGCCGAGCACGTGCGGGGTGCCGCCCTTGCTGCCCCTGCCGTTGTAGGCCAGCAGCTCGGCCGGCCAGATCTGGCTGTGGAAGGTGATGTTGTCCTTGCCCATGAAGTAGTAGGACAACGCCTCGGGGTCGTTCCACCACTCGCGCCAGGCGTCGGGGTCGCCGCTGCGGCGCGCCCACTCGATCGACGCCGAGAGGTAGCCGATGACGGCGTCGAACCAGACGTAGAGCCGTTTCGTCGGGTTGTCGCGCCAGCCGTCCAGGGGCACCGAGATGCCCCAGTCGATGTCGCGCGTCATCGCCCGCGGCCGGATCTCCTTGAGGATGTTCTGGCTGAACTTGATGACGTTGGGCCGCCAGGTGCCGGTCGCCTCGCGCTCGTCGAGCCACTCCCCCAGCGCCTCGGCCAGCGCCGGCAGGTCGAGGAAGAAGTGCTGGGTCTCCACGAACTCCGGCGTCTCGCCGTTGATGCGTGAGACGGGGTTCTTCAGGTCCTGCGGGTCGAGCTGGTTGCCGCAGTTGTCGCACTGGTCGCCGCGAGCGCCGTCGTACCCGCAGATCGGGCAGGTGCCCTCGATGTAGCGATCGGGCAGGGTGCGACCCGTCGAGGGCGAGACCGCGCCGTACGTCGTCTGCTCGAGGAAGTAGCCGTTCTCGTAGACGCCGGTGAACATCGCCTGCACGACCGCGTGGTGGTTGCGCGTGGTGGTGCGGGTGTAGAGGTCGTAGCTGCACCCGAGCCCGACCAGGTCCTCGACGATCAGCCGGTGGTTGCGGTCGGCGAGCTCCTGCGGCGGCACCCCCGCCTCGTCGGCGGCGATCAGGATCGGGGTGCCGTGCTCGTCGGTGCCCGAGACCATGAGCACGTCGTGGCCGGCCATCCGCATGTAGCGGCTGAAGACGTCGGAGGGCACGCCGAAGCCGGCCACGTGGCCGATGTGGCGCGGGCCGTTGGCGTACGGCCAGGCGACGGCTGACAAGACCTTGCTCATGCGGGGGATCCTATGGCGACGGGGCCACCCGCTCGTTGCCTAGGGTGGCGCCATGAGCACTCTCATCGCCGAGGACCTCCTGCTGCTCCTGCTCGACGACGACAAGGGCAGCATGACGGCCGGCTCCCACGCCCAGACGATCCTGGGCGGTGGCCTGCTCATCGAGCTCGCCCTCGCCGACGCCGTCGAGGTCGGTGACAAGGAGGGGTTCTGGCACAGCGCGAAGGTGCGGGTGCGACCCGGTGCCACCCTCAGCGACCCGGTGCTGGCCGACGCCCTCAGCCTGGTCGCGGAGAAGGAGCGTTCCGCCCAGGAGGCCGTCAACCGGCTCGGCAAGGGTGTCAAGGAGGCGCTGCTCATGCGCCTCGAGCAGCGCGGGATCCTCGAGCGCCGCGAGGGGCGGATCCTGGGCCTGTTCCCGCACACGACCTGGCCGAGCGCCGACTCGACGCACGAGCAGGCCGTCCGCCGCGCGATCGAGGCCTCTCTTCTCCAGGGCGTGACGCCCGACGAGCGCACCGGCGCGCTGATCGCCCTGCTGCACGCCATCGGGCAGGCGCACAGGATCATCGACCGCCGGGGCATGCCGGCCGGCGAGGTGAAGGCGCGCGCAAAGCAGATCTCGGAGGGGGCCTGGGCGGCGAAGGCCGTCAAGGACGCCATCGCCGCGTCGGTCGCCGCCACCAGCGCAGCCGTCACCGCCGCCACGTCGGCGGCGGTGATCAGCTCGTGAGCCGGCTCAGCCGGCGGCACAGCCAGGCGTTTCGCGCGCTGGTTGAGGTGTGAGGAGCGCCAGCGACGAGCCTCGAAGCCGAGCGCCTCAGCTGAAGTCGAGGTCGCCCGTGCGCGAGCGCTTGAGCTCGTAGAAGTAGGGCACCTTGGCCACGGCCACGCAGCCGTCCCAGAGCTGGCCGGCCTCCTCGCCGCGCGGGATCTTGCTCAGCACCGGGCCGAAGAAGGCAGCTCCCTCGATCGCGATCGTCGGGGTGCCCACGTCGTCACCGACCTGGTCCATGCCCTCGTGGTGCGACTTGGCCACGGCGTCGTCGTACGACGGGTCGTCCATCGCGTCGACGAGCTCGGGCTCCAGGCCGGCCTCGGCCAGCGCGCCCGCGATCATGTCGCGGTCGAGCGATTCGCCGCCCTTGTGGATGCGGTTGCCCATGGCGGTGTAGAGCGGGAGCAGCACCTCCCGACCGTGCTTCTGCTCGGCGGCGATGCAGACCCGCACCGGGCCCCAGGCGGGCTTCAGCATCTCGCGGTACTCGTCGGGGATGTCCTTGTCGCGGTTGAGGTAGGCGAGGCTCATCACGTGCCAGGTCACGGAGATGTCGCGGACCTGCTCGACCTCGAGGATCCACCGCGAGGAGATCCAGGCGAACGGGCACAGCGGGTCGAACCAGAAGTCGGCATTCGTCATGGTTCCAAGTGAACCACCAGGCCCACAGACCGCTGTCGGCGGAACGGAACCGGGCCGGTCGGCGGTGTCGTGCGACACGTCAGGACCCCCGACATTTCACTCGCGACCGATTCGCTGTCCCTGATGACAGATGAGAGGATGCGCCGCATGGCAGGCACGAATCTCCACCGCGACGAGGCCGCTGCTCGGGCTGAGCTCCTCGAGGTCGAGTCCTACACGATCGATCTGGACCTGACGACGAGTGAGACGACGTTCTCGTCGGCCACGACGATCCGGTTCACCGCTGGCGGAGCCGGATCGTCGACGTTCGTCGACCTGGTCGGCGCGAGGGTCCACGAGATCACCCTCAACGGACGGTCGCTGGACCCGGACACGGTCTACGCCGACAGCCGCATCCAGCTCGACGACCTGGCCCGCGACAACACGCTGGTGGTCCGGGCCGACTGCCCCTACAGCCGCACCGGCGAGGGACTGCACCGCTTCGTCGACCCAGCGGACCAGCGGGTCTACCTCTACAGCCAGTTCGAGGTCCCCGACGCGCGCCGCGTCTACGCCACGTTCGAGCAGCCCGACCTGAAGTCCTGCTTCACGTTCAACGTCACCGCCCCGGCGCACTGGAAGGTCGTCTCCAACGCACCGACGCCCGAGCCGGTCCCGCTCCCCGACGGCAACGCCGTGTGGAACTTCCCACCCACGGAGCGGATGTCGACCTACATCACCGCCCTCGTCGCCGGTGAGTACCACGAGGTCCTCGACACCTATTCCGGCAAGTTCGGGGACATCGCCCTCGGCCACTACTGCCGCCAGTCGCTCAAGCAGCACCTCGACATCGACGAGCTGCTCGAGGTCACCCGGCTGGGCTTCGACTACTTCGAGACGGCCTTCGACTTCCCCTACCCGTTCGGCAAGTACGACCAGCTCTACGTTCCCGAATACAACATGGGAGCGATGGAGAACGCCGGTTGCGTGACGTTCCGCGACGAGTACCTCCCCCGCTCCCGCCAGGTCCACGCCTTCTACGAGCAGCGCGCCAACACGATCCTGCACGAGATGGCCCACATGTGGTTCGGCGACCTCGTGACCATGAAGTGGTGGGACGACCTCTGGCTCAACGAGTCGTTCGCCGAGTGGGCCTCCCACCACGCCATGGCCGTCGGTTCCAAGTACGCCGAGGCCTGGACCGGCTTCACCAACGCCCGCAAGAACTGGGCCTACCGCCAGGACCAGCTGCCCTCGACGCACCCGATCGCCGCCGACAACTACGACCTCGAGGCGGTCGAGGTCAACTTCGACGGCATCACCTACGCCAAGGGCGCCTCCACCCTCAAGCAGCTCGTCGCCTGGGTGGGCCTGGACCCCTTCATGGAGGGCCTGCGCGCCTACTTCAAGGCACACGCCTTCGGGAACTCCGAGTTCTCCGACCTGCTGACGTCGCTCGAGCAGGCCTCCGGCCGCGAGCTCGACTCCTGGGCCAAGGAGTGGCTGCAGACCTCCGGGGTCAACACGCTGGCCCCGGTGTTCGAGGTCGACGACCAGGGCGCCTTCACGGCCTTCAAGGTCGCCCAGTGCGCGGCGCCGGAGTTCCCCACCATCCGCCGCCACCGCATCGGCATCGGCCTGTACGACGTCGTCGAGGGCTCCCTTGCCCTGCGCCACCGGGTGGAGGTCGACGTGGAGGGCGAGTCGACCGAGGTCCCCGAGCTCGTCGGTCATGCCCAGCCCGACCTTGTGCTCCTCAACGACGGCGACCTCACCTACGCCAAGATCCGCCTCGACGAGCGATCGCTCGCGACCGCGGTCGCCTACATCGACAAGGTCGAGGACTCGTTGGCCCGTGCCCTGCTCTGGGGCGCCACCTGGGACATGACGCGCGATGCCGAGACGCGCGCCACCGACTTCGTCGCTCTCGTGCTGCGGGGCATCGGCACCGAGACGGACCTCACCGCCGTCAGCCGGCTGCCGGTCTACGCCCGGACCGCTGTGCACTACTACGCGGCACCCGAGCACCGCGACCAGCTCAGGGCCACCTGGGAGCAAGGCTTGCGCGGCCTGCTCGAGCGCGCTCAGCCGGGCTCCGACCACCAGCTGGCCTTCGTCCGGGCCTACGCGTCGGCCGCCCACTCCGAGGACGCGGTCGACTTCATCGAAGGCCTGTTCGACGGCTCGGTCGTGGTGCCGGGCCTGGAGGTCGACGCCGACCTGCGCTGGACCCTCCTCACCAGCCTGTCGGCCAACGGCCGCGCCGACGCCGACCGGATCCAGGACGAGCTGACCCGCGACACCACGATCTCCGGCCAGGAGCACGCGGCGATGGCGCTGACCGTCCGGCCGACCCCGGAGGCCAAGGCGCAGGCCTGGCACGACGCGATCGAGCGTGACGACGTGCCCAACGAGACGCAGCGCCAGATCGCCGCCGCCTTCCCGGTCGCCAGCCAGGCCCACCTGCTCGAGCCCTACCTCGAGAAGTACCTCGCGATCGCCGACACGATCTGGGAGGAGAAGGGCGTGCAGCGGGCGTCCACGGCACTGGAGCTGATGTTCCCGATGCCCCTGATCTCCCCGGAGACCCTGGCCAGGATCGACGAGTGGCTGGAGAGCTCCTCGGCCAACCCGGCGGCCAAGCGCTACGTCAGGGAGGGCCGGGCCGACATGGCACGTGCCCTGGTCGCGCGGGCGAAGGATGCCGGCTGAGGCTCAGGCCTCCGCGTGCAGGGTCTGCTGGGGGACGGCGTGCTCGGCGAGCATCGCGATGCCGCGCTTGAGCCCACCGACCTCGTCACCCTCCGCGAACGCGGACTGCATGGCCAGGACCGCGAGCTCGACCTCGCGGTCGGGGAGGTGCCGGCGTACGTCGGCTCCGGTGACGACCTCCAGGGCGCGCACCGTCGGGTCGACCAGGATCAGCACGCTGTGCGAGGGAGCCACCAGCGCCGCGTGCAGCGCCCGAGCGTATCCAGCGGGGTCTCCCTGGGCGATGCCGCGGAAGACTGAGAACTCGAAGCGGCAGGTCTGCTCCGCCGAGCGGATCGCCCTGTCGATCTCGGCGCGCTGACGCGCGGTCAGCTCACCAGCTGCCACTGGCCCCACCGGTCTCCGTCTCGCGGGGCCTGTCGCCGGCCGCGTCGTGTGTGGGGCCGGTCAGCTCGGCGGTCCCGGGCCGGGGGCCACCGAACCACTCGTCGTCGATGGGTGCGGCTCCGGGTGCGAGCCGCTCGCCCCGGGCGAGCGCCGGCACGTAGACCGCGAGCACGATCAGCAGGAACAGGACCAGCGGCACCCCGCCCAGGAGCAGCAGCGCGTGCAGCGGTGAGACGGGTTCCACCTCGGACCATCCCTCGGGCACGTCGGCGACGGCCGGCTGAGCGGTCAGCGCGACCGCGGCGAGACCGCCGACGAGTACGCAGGCGCGGCGGACGGTCCGGCGGGTGGGAGAGGTGTGCATGGTCACGGGGAGAGGATATCGGCTCCTGTGCCCGGACCTGGCACCTGACCGGGTCGACTCGGTCACCTGTCTCGTGGTCGCCATACTGGGCGCCATGTCCGTGCTGTTCCAGTCCGTGTCCCATTCGCCTCCCCAGTTGGTCCCACAGTCAGGGCACCTGCCCACGTCTCTGCTCCCCTCCGGCGACTGCCAGAGCGGGGAGATCGTCTGCGGATGGGTGCGCCAGGCGACCGGCAGCGAGCAGGCCGCCGACACCGCCGACATCCTGATCGGGGCTCCACTGGCCATCCTCGGCCTGATCCTGCTCGGACTGTTCGTGCGCTGGCTGCTGCACCGCCTGGTCGACCGGGTGGTCCGGCGGGCGGAGGAGGGCATGGTGCCCGACCGGCTCTCGCGGGTGGTCGGCGGTCGCGCCCGGCTGGGGCGGAGCAACGAGCGGTCGCACGACCTGGTGACCTCCACCCGGCGCGTGCAGCGCTCCAAGACCATGGGCAGCCTGCTGAACAGCATCATCAGCGGCGTCGTCTTCGCGGTGTTCGGCACGATGGTGCTCAGCGAGCTGAACGTCGACATCGCGCCGATCATCGCCAGCGCCGGCATCCTCGGTGTCGCCTTCGGCTTCGGTGCCCAGAGCCTGGTCAAGGACTTCCTGTCGGGCATCTTCATGATCGTCGAGGACCAGTACGGCGTCGGCGACGTCGTCGACCTGGGCGAGGCCAACGGCACCGTCGAGGCGGTGAGCCTGCGGGTGACGCGGCTGCGCGACGTGAACGGCACTGTCTGGTACGTCCGGAACGGCGAGATCGTCCGGGTCGGCAACATGAGCCAGAACTGGGCGCGCACGGTGCTCGACGTGGCCGTCGGATACGGCGAGGACCTCACCAAGGTGCGTCAGGTGCTCAAGGAGGTCGCTCACGACCTCTGGGACGACGAGGAGTTCCGCGGGCTGATCATCGAGGAGCCCGAGGTGTGGGGGGTTGAGTCGATGACAGCCGACTCGGTCAACGTGCGAGTCACGCTGAAGACCGCGCCCATGGAGCAGTGGGCCGTCGCCCGCGCCATGCGCGAGCGGATCAAGGCCAGGTTCGACCACGAGGGCATCGAGATGCCGCACCGACTCGTCTCGCGCCTCGACATGCCGCTCAACCCGGTCGCGGCGGACCCGGTGCCCCCGGCCGACGAGAAGCAGTGACCGGCGACCGGGCACAATGGAGGCACCATGTCCTCCTCCCCTGAGCCAGCCGCCAGCTTCTACGACGAGATCGGCGGCGAACCCACCTTCCGGACGATCGTCGACACGTTCTACGCCGGGGTCGCCGAGGACGACGTGCTGCGTCCCCTCTACCCCGAAGCGGACCTGGGACCGGCCAACGACCGCTTCCGCCTCTTCCTCATGCAGTACTGGGGCGGGCCGACGGTCTACTCAGAGACGCGGGGCCACCCGCGGCTCCGCATGCGACACGCGCCCTTCGCCGTGACGCCCCTGGCCAGGGACCGCTGGCTGCTGCACTTCCGCGCCGGCCTCGACGCCGCGGCCCTCACGCCCGAGCAGGACTCGAGGTTCTGGGACTACGTCACGCACGCCGCGCAGTTCATGGTCAACTCGCTCGAGTGAGCAGGGCGCGGTACTCCTCGGACGGCTCGACCGACCGCTGAGCCCGAGGGTCGAACCACACCAGGACCATGCGTGCCCGCGAGAGCAGGGACTCGCCGTCACGGATCTCCGACTCGACGGTGAACGACCGGCTGCCGACGTGGGAGACGTGCGACCACACGTCGTACGCCTGCTCCCGGAAGAGGATCGGCATGCGGTAGTCGACGTCGGTCTGCGCCACGACGACCGCCGGGCGCCCGTCGGGGTCGGGCAGCCCGCCGGTGAGCTCGGACATCAGCCGGAAGCGGGACTCCTGGAAGTACTCGAAGTACTTCACGTTGTTGACGTGACCGTAGACGTCGACGTCGGAGAAGCGCACGTGCAGCGGATAGTGCCGGCGGGTCTCCTCGGGAGGCGAGGCGACGCGGATGCGCTGTCGCTTCTCGGTCGGCTCCAGGAAGCGCGACAGGATCTCGCCTTCTGACTCACTGAGCCGACGGGGACGCTCGGTCGCGAAGACGTAGGGCGTCAGCACCGTGGTGGCCCGCACATAGGTCGTACGCCGGCCGTCGTCGTCCTGGTCGAAGACCTCGTAGCCGACGGTGAACGAGGCGGCCCGGATCTCGGTGACCCAGCACTCGATGCGGATGGGGCGGAAGCGGAACGTCAGTGGAGCGAGGTAGGTGACCTCGTGCCGCACCACGACGACGCCCTCCGCGAGCTGGGTGCCCTCCGGGCGGCTCGCGGGCACGTGGGTGCGGATCATGTCGACCCGCGCCTCCTGGAGGTAGTCGACGTAGACGACGTTGTTGACGTGGCCGAGCTGGTCCAGATCGGCCCACCGCATCGGGCACTCGTAGACATGACGCACGCCACGATGTTGCCAGACGCCGGTGCCCGGCCGGTCGGCAGTGGTGGCCTTCCAGCCGAGGGGCCCGCCTCACTCCCACCGACGCTGTCGGGGACCGTCTAGGGTGACGAGGGCAGTCATCGCCCCCCAGATCGGAGTTGCCATGACCGAGGCAGTCATCGTTTCCGCGGCCCGCACGCCGATCGGCCGCGCGAACAAGGGGTCCCTCCGGGACCTGCGTCCCGACGACCTCAGTGCGTTCATCGTGAAGACGGCACTGGACAAGGTGGAGGGCCTCGACCCGCACACGGTCGACGACCTCTACCTCGGCTGCGGACTGCCCGGCGGTGAGGCCGGCAACAACATGGGCCGGGTCGTCAACGTCCTCAACGGCATGGACGACGTGCCCGCCGCGACCATCACCCGCTACTGCGCCTCGTCGGTGCAGACCACGCGGATGGCCTTCCACGCGATCAAGGCCGGCGAGGGGGACGTGTTCGTCTCCGCCGGCGTGGAGACGGTGTCGAGGTTCGCCAAGGGCACCCCCGACCACTGGCCCGACACGCACAACACGCGCTTCGAGGAGGCCGAGGAGCGCACCACGAAGACCGCCGCAGGCGGGGTCGACTGGCACGACCCCCGGGACGACGGGACGCCGCCGGACGTCTACATCGCCATGGGCCAGACCGCCGAGAACGTGGCCCGGATGCGCGGCCTGTCGCGCAAGGAGCTCGACGAGTTCGGCGTGCGCTCGCAGAACCTCGCCGAGAAGGCGATCAACGACGGATTCTGGGCGCGCGAGATCACCCCGGTCACGACTCCCGACGGCACGGTCGTCAGCACCGACGACGGCCCGCGCGCGGGGGTCACCTACGACGCCGTCTCGCAGCTGCAGCCGGTCTTCCGTCCCGACGGTGTGGTGACCGCGGGCAACTGCTGCGCCCTCAACGACGGCGCGGCAGCGGTCGTGATCATGTCCGACAGCAGGGCCGCCGAGCTCGGGGTCACTCCCCTGGCCCGCATCGTGTCGACCGGCGTCTCGGCGCTGTCCCCCGAGATCATGGGGCTCGGACCGGTCGAGGCGACCAGGCGTGCGCTGGCCAACGCCAAGATGAGCATCGGTGACATCGACCTCGTGGAGATCAACGAGGCCTTCGCGGCGCAGGTCGTGCCGTCGTACCAGGACCTCGGCATCGACCTCGACCGCCTCAACGTCAATGGCGGCGCGATCGCGGTCGGGCACCCGTTCGGCATGACCGGCGCGCGGTTGCAGAACACCATGCTCAACAGCCTGGACTGGCACGACAAGACAACCGGCCTGATCACGATGTGCGTCGGGGGCGGTCAGGGCATGGCCCTGATCCTCGAGCGTCTCTGAGGAGTGGTCGAGATGTCGGACGCACCATCGGGCGCCGAGCCTGGCGAGACCCGCTGGCTCGACGAGGCCCAACAGCGGACGTGGCGGGCGTGGATACTGGGCAACACCCTGCTGGTGGGGCGGCTCGACGACGACTTGCGCCGCAGCCACAACCTGTCGCTCGTGGAGTACGAGATCCTCGTTCGGCTCTCGGAGCGACCGGGCCGGCAGATGCGGATGGCACATCTCGCCGACGCCCTGGCCCACAGCCGCAGCCGGGTGACGCACACCATCGACCGGATGCAGAAGGCGGGGTACGTCGTCCGGGAGCAGTCGCCGGACGACGGTCGCGGCATCGTCGCCACGATGACCGACAGCGGCTTCGCCCTGCTCGAGACGGCGGCGCACACCCACGTCGCCGGCGTGCGGGAGCACCTCGTCGACCTCGCCGCTCCCGAGGACTTCGAGGCCATCGGGCGCGTGCTGAACGCCGTCGCCGACCATCTCATCGCCGCCCACCCGGAGATGGAGCTCAGGTGGTTACGCCAGTCCGCGCCGTCCACGGGTAGCGGTGCCTGAGCCACAGTCTCACCCGCCACGAACGTGGGTAGCGCACCGCCACGTGCGCGCAGGCCTCAGAGGTCGCGGTGCACCGCCGGAGCAGCGACCGCCTCTAGTCGCGCGTCAGGCGGCGGTGCGTGACACGGTGCGGGCGGGCGGCCTCGGCGCCGAGGCGCTCGATCTTGTTCTCCTCGTACGCCGCGTAGTTGCCCTCGAACCAGAACCACCGGGCGGGATCCTCGTCATCGCCCTCCCAGGCGAGGATGTGGGTCGCGACCCGGTCGAGGAACCACCGGTCGTGAGAGGTGACCACGGCACAGCCCGGGAAGTCGAGCAGCGCGTCCTCGAGGGACGACAGCGTCTCGACGTCGAGGTCGTTGGTGGGCTCGTCGAGCAGCAGCAGGTTGCCGCCCATCTTCAGCGTCAGCGCGAGGTTGAGACGGTTGCGCTCACCTCCCGACAGGACACCGGACTTCTTCTGCTGGTCCGGGCCCTTGAAGCCGAACGAGGCGACGTACGCGCGTGAGTTCATCTCGAAGTTGGCGACCTTGATGAAGTCCAGCCCGTCGGAGACGACCTCCCAGACGTTCTTCTGCGGGTCGATGCCCCCGCGGCTCTGATCGACGTAGGAGATCTTCACGGTCTGGCCGACCTTGAGCTCGCCCTCGTCGGGCTTCTCCTGGCCGGTGATCATCCGGAAGAGCGTGGTCTTGCCCACGCCGTTGGGGCCGATGACCCCGACGATGCCGGCACGCGGCAGCTTGAAGTCGAGGTCGTGGATGAGGGTGCGGCCCTCGAAGCCCTTGTCGAGGTCGTCGGCCTCGAGCACGATGTCGCCGAGCCGCGGGCCCGCCGGGATGTTGATCTCGGAGGTGTCGATCTTGCGCATCCGGTCGGCCTCTGCCGCCATCTCCTCGTAGCGCGCCAGCCGCGACTTGCTCTTGGTCTGCCGGGCCTTCGCGTTGGAGCGCACCCACTCGAGCTCGCGCTCGAGCATCTTGGCGCGCTTGGCGTCCTTCTGGCCCTCGATCTTGAGCCGGCTCTGCTTGGTCTCGAGGTAGGTGGAGTAGTTGCCCTGGTAGCCGTGCACCTGGCCGCGGTCGACCTCGGCGATCCACTCGGCGACGTTGTCGAGGAAGTACCGGTCGTGGGTGACGGCGAGTACGGCGCCCGGGTAGCTCTTGAGGTGACCCTCGAGCCACTGCACCGACTCGGCGTCGAGGTGGTTGGTGGGCTCGTCGAGGAGCAGCAGGTCAGGCTGCTGCAGCAGCAGCTTGCACAGGGCCACGCGGCGGCGCTCACCGCCGGACAGGTTGTCGACGAGCACCTCGGGCGGCGGGCAGCGCAGCGCGTCCATGGCCTGGTCGAGGCGACTGTCGAGGTCCCACGCGTTGGCGTGGTCGAGGTCGGTCTGCAGGTCGCCCATCTCGGCGAGAAGCGTGTCGAAGTCGGCGTCGGGGTCGGCCATCAGCTCGGAGATCTCGTTGTAGCGGTCGAGCTTGCCCTTGATCTCGCCGACCGCCTCCTCGACGTTCTCCAGGACCGTCTTGCCCTCGCTGAGGGGAGGCTCCTGCTGCAGCATCCCGACGGTGGCGTCGGGGTCCAGGATCGCGTCGCCGTTGTTGGCGTGGTCGAGCCCCGCCATGATCTTCAGCATCGAGGACTTGCCGGCTCCGTTGGGGCCGACGACCCCGATCTTGGCGCCGTGCAGGAAGGAGAGGGTGACGTTGTCGAGGACGACCTTGTCTCCATGGGCTTTGCGCACATTGCGCAAGGTGAATACGTACTCAGCCATGACCGAAACCCTACCCGCGCGGGGGCTCCCGACTCGCATCGCTCGGACCGCTCACAGCGCGACGACCTCGACCCGGCCCGCAGCCAGGCGCCACTCGTGGGTGAGCCCGACCGCCTCCCGGAAGCGCTCGTCGTGGCTCACGACGAGCAGCGTGCCGTCGTAGGCCGCGACCGCCGCCTCCAGCTGCTCGATGCCTGCCACGTCGAGGTGGTTGGTGGGCTCGTCGAGCACGAGGGTGTTGACCTGGCGCGCCTGGAACACGGCCATCAGGGCACGGGTGCGCTCCCCCATGCTGAGGCTGGCCGCCGGCCGGTCGACGTGCTCGGCACCCAGGCCGAACTTGGCCAGCAGGGTGCGCACGTCGCTCGGGTCGGTGTCGCCGAGCTCGCGCCGGACCACCTCGACGACCCGTTCGGCGGAGTCGAGCGGCCGGCGCTCCTGGTCGAGCACGCCGACCGTGACCCTCGCCCCCAGTGACCGCCGGCCATCGTCGAGCGGCACCTCCCCCAGCATCGCCGCCAGGAGGGTGGACTTGCCGCTGCCGTTGTCGCCCATCAGGGCCACCCGGTCGCCGCGACCGACGGCGAGGGAGACCGGACCGAGCGTGAACGCGCCACGACGTACGACGGCGTCGGCGAGGGTGGCCACCACGTCGGTCGACGGCGGGCCGGCAGCCAGCGAGTACCTCAGCTGCCACTCCTTGCGGGGCTGCTCGACCACATCGAGGCGCTCGGCCGCGAGCCGCAGCCGACCGGCCTTCGCGCCCTGACGGTCGGCGCGCGCCTGGTCGCGCTCGCGCAGGTGCTTGTCGGGCTCGTCGCCCCGCTTGACGGCGAGCGTGCCCTTCTCGGCCCAGGCGCGGCGCTGCTGCGACTGCGCGGCCAGGGAGTCGCGCGCGTCGGCGTACCGCTCGTACGCCGACCTGGCCTGCGCACGTGCCAGCTCCCTCGCGGCGACGTAGTCGGACCAGCCGCCCGGATGGTGGGCGATCGACTGCTGGTGGAGGTCGAGCTCGACCACCGACGTGACCACGCGGTCGAGGAACGCTCGGTCGTGGCTGGCGATCAGCACCGGGCCGGCGTGCGAGGTCACGAAGCCGGCCATCAGGTCGAGGCCCCGGCTGTCGAGGTTGTTGGTGGGCTCGTCGAGCAGCAGCACGTCGTACTGGCTGAGCAGCACCGCGACCAGGCAGGCGCGGGCGACCTGGCCGCCGGACAGCGTACCCAGCGGGCGGCCGGCCTCGACGTCGAGGCCGACCCTGCTCGCGGCCGCGGGCAGCCGGTCGACCAGGTCGGCGGCGCCCAGGGCGAGCCAGCGCTCGAGCGCATCGGCATACGCGTCGTCGGCGCCCTCGACGCCCTCGCCCAGAGCAGAGGCGGTCGCCTCGAGGCGCTCGTCGGCCGCGGCAACCCCTGTGCGCCTGCGGACGTAGTCGAGCAGCGACTCCTCGCGATCGGGCACCACCTGTGGCAGCCACGCCATCGTCGCGTCGGCGGGCGCCACCCTGACGATGCCCGAGTCGGCGGGCAGATCGCCGGTGATGACCCGCATCAGCGTGGACTTGCCGGAGCCGTTGACACCGACGACGGCCGTGACGTCGCCGGGAGCCAGCACCAGGTCGAGGCCGGCGAAGAGGGTCCGCCCGCCGAAGGCGACCCCGAGGTCGTGCAGGGTCACGGTGGCGGCGGAGTGTGAAGTGGGAGTCGAAGACATGGGTGTCCTGGGCAGTCGGACGGACCGCTCGCGGCGGCTGGTCGGCTCAGGAGGTCTTCACGGCCTTCACGGTACGCGGCCGACGAGCACGAGCCAACCGAATAACGATGAGCCCCCTCGGCCACCCGCCGCATCCCCCGGTCACCGCCGCGCGGCCCCCGCTGAACCTCGAGCAGGTGCGCGAGATCGCCGAGAGTCCCACGCGGCAGCACTGGACTCCCCCGGGCGCGGACTGACCCACCTCACGCGGCCGCCTCCGGGCGCGCCTCCTGGACGTTCTCGGGGCTGGCCGGCCGGCTGAACTCGGCCCGCCCCCGGGACAGGTCGTGGCCGATCGCGGTGGCGAGCACGACGTGACGCGTCGCAGTAGACCCGTCGGCGCGTTCCCAGGTCTCGGCGACCAGCCGGCCGGAGACCAGCACGGGCTGGCCGCGGTGGACACTGGCGGCGACGTTCTCCGCGAGGGTGCGCCAGGCCTTCACGGAGTACCAGACGGTCTCCTGGTCCTCCCACGTGCCGTCCTTGAGCCGGCGAGGCGTGC
This sequence comes from Nocardioides sp. LHG3406-4, assembly GCF_049897745.1. NCBI lineage: Bacteria > Bacillati > Actinomycetota > Actinomycetes > Propionibacteriales > Nocardioidaceae > Nocardioides > Nocardioides sp. LHG3406-4. Next base: position 202,501 of record NZ_JAFCWV010000002.1, on the reverse strand, counting down.
TGCCGACGCGCAGGTTGGCGAAGGAGGTGCCCGTCGCGGTGCGGCCCAGCTCGACGTTGCCGCCGACCCAGCCGGAGAAGGTGATCATCGTGTCGTTCATCGTGGTGTCCTCAGTCGTCGGATCGCGGTCGTGCGACGCGGCTGCGTCGCGACAACCAGCGTCCGCGCGACCACCGACGAGCACGGCGACCTCCGGGACGGCCTGTGGAGAACGCGCCGCGAGGGCTGGCTGTGGACGGGTTGCGGCCCGAGACGACTCAGTGCATGGCCGCTGCCAGGCCCGACCGCGCTGAGGAGTACGCCGCGAGCTCGGCCTCGACCGGCTCCACCACCAGCTCACGGGACACCTCTGAGATCGCCCCACGCAGCCTCTTGTCGGCCGTCCGCGCCCGGCTGCGGGCGGTGAGGCCCACCAGCACCCGGCACACCAGCCCGAGCAGCACCCCCAGCAGCACCCCACCGACCAGCATCAGCGTCGGAGCGGCGAAGCCAACCACCTCGGGAGTCGGCACGTTGTCGATGCGCAGGTAGGCACCGAAGGCCAGCAGCCCGAGCCAGACCGCCCCCGCCACGGCGGCGAGGATGAGTGCCCACTGCAGCACGCGCACTAGGCCCGCCCAGACCGGGATCCTGGCAACGCCGAGATCGGATCCGGCCAGCGCCTTGTCGAGGCGGTCGCCGAGGTCGTCGAGACGTCCGGTCGACGCGCGGCGCACGGCGTTGGCCCACGGCCGCGCGAGGCCCTCCGACACCTGGTCGGCGAGTGCACGCACCTCCGTGTCGACCCTCGCGCGCTGCACCTGCGTGGCCTGGGGCACCGATGTGCGGGCCGTGCCGGCCAGTGCCTTGCCGGCGCTGCCGAGGTCGAGGTGGAGCCGCTTGAGCGGGTCGGGCTTCAGCTTCGAGAGCCACGAGGTGACGGGCCAGCCCGTGGCACGGTTGGCGCGCATCCTGGTGGACTCCTCGACGGCCTTCACCACGGTGGGTACGCCGGCGGCCTCCGCGAACGCGTCGTCCAGCGCGGCGATCCGGTCCTTGGCCAGCCCGCGTGCCTTGCCGTCGCCGGTGACCTCCTGCAGACGCGACGCCGCGCCCTTGATGTCCGCCTCGAGGCGCTGCTTGGTGGCCTTCTTCGCCGCGACGCGCTTGGCGATCTCGGCACGGAGCTCGTCGATCCCCCAGCCCTCGCGGGCGCTCACGGCGAGCACGGGCACCCCGGCCAGGCCGTCAGCGGCGAGCAGTCGGCGTACGTCGTCGAGCATCGCCTCGCGACGTCCCTCGGGCACCTGGTCGATCTGGTTGAGCACGACCAGGACGACCTCCTGGTGGTTCGCCAGCGGCGCGAGGTAGCGGTCGTGGACCGCCGCGTCGGCGTACTTCTGCGGGTCCAGCACCCACACGAGCGTGTCGGCGAGCTGGACCAGCCGGTCGACCTCCAGGTGGTGGGAGACCTCGGTGGAGTCGTGGTCGGGCAGGTCGAGCAGCACCACCCCTTGAAGGAGGTTGTCCTCGCGCCCGGTGGAGAGCAGCGAGTCGCGGGTCACCTGGTGGCGCGAGGGGATGCCGAGCCACTCGAGCAGCTCTGCGGCACCTGCGCTCCCCCAGACGCACGCGGTCGCCCACGACGTCGTGGGGCGGCGTACGCCGACGGCCGAGAGCTCGAGCTCGGTGAGCGCGTTGAAGGTCGACGACTTGCCGGAGCCCGTGGCGCCGGCGATCGCCACGACGGTGTGGTCGGCGGAGAGTCGCAGCCGGCCGGCGGCGCGCTCGGCGACGGCGCTCGCATCGTCGACCACCTGGTCGTCGACGCGACCTCGCGAGGCCGTCACGGCCTGCTCGAGGCCGGCGATGCGCGCACCGATGTCGGAGCCGCGGCTCACCAGCTTCTTGGCTCCCTCGAGCACGGACGTCATGGTCTCCCTCGCGGCGGTCCGGTATTGACGGGCAAGCCTATTGTGTCCGGGCCGATCCGCCCGATTCCGGCTTCTCGGTGGGTCGTTCGGCTATTCCTTGCGCTGCGCCGCGAACCTCAGGTCGTCGACGCGTCGCGACGCCTGCCTCAGCGCGTCGGGCCCGTCGACGGTCACGGCGAGAGCATCGAGGAGGTCGAGGTAGCGACGCCGTTCGGAGTCCAGCAGCTCCCGCACGCGTCGCTCGAGGTCCTTGCGGGCCCGCTCGGCGAGCGTGCGGACGGCCTGGTCGCCGAAGACCGCCTCGAGCAGCTTCTGCCCGAGCACCGCCGAGCCACCCGCGATGCCGGCCTCGGCGCCGGTGAGGCCTGCGGTGTGTGCGAAGACGACGACCATCAGCGCCACCGACAGGCCGTTGACGCCGAAGGCCAGGAACCTTGCGGTGGATCGCTTGTCCGCGCCCTCGGTGCGGACCATGTCAAGCACGTCGGCCTGCCAGTCGCGGACGGCGCGCTCCGCCTTGCGCCGGAAGTCGCGCGAGGCCCGGCCCAGGTCCTCACCGGCGTCGGTCAGCAGCGCCTGCCCGGACGCCATCGACTGCCACGATCCCTCGGCGCGCTCGGCCGCCGTCTCGGCGTGCTCGAGGATCAGCGTCTCCAGCCCCGACTCCACGGCCACGGTCACCCGCTCGGCCTGCTGCGGCTTGCCGCGCACGGCGTTGACGATCCGGTCCCGGATCCAGCCGACGCGATTCTCCAGCGACCTCAGCAGCTCGCCGGTGCCGACGAACTCCTGCCAGCGCGCGAGCACCTCGCCGCGCAGCAGGGTGCCGTCGGCCGACGCCTCCACGATCTCGTCGACGCTGGCGTCGTAGGCCTTGTTGGCGTCCTCGCGCAGCCGGCGTACGGCGTCGACCTGCTCGGTCGCGGCGTCCGCCACCGAGTGGGTGCGGCGGGTTATGGTGCGGATCGCGCCGTCGAGGGTCTGCTTGACCACCGCCGTACGCGCCTCGGCGTCGGCGGCGAGCGACTCGAGCCAGCCCCGGATGTCGGCGACGGATGAGGCCGGCAGCAGGCCCTCGTCGTTGACACCGCCCTCGGTGACGGTGAAGAGCGGGGAGTCCTTGAGGCCGCGGCTGGCGAGCATCCGGGCCAGGTGGGTCGACACGGTCTCGACGGCGTCGGGCGGCGTGCGGTCGAGCACGATCGCCACGGCGGCCGACCGCTCGGCGGCCTGGCGGAGGAACTCCCACGGCACCTGGTCGGCGTAGCGCGCCGCCGAGGTGACGAAGAGCCACAGGTCGGCGGCCGCGAGCAGCTGGGCGGCCAGGGTCCGGTTGCGCTCCTCGACCGAGTCGATGTCGGGGGCGTCGAGGATCGCCAGACCGGCCGGCACCTCCTGGGAGGCGACGAGCTGCAGCGCCTCAGGGTCGTTGGTCGAGCGGGTGACCCGCTCGAGGTCGGGCAGCAGGCGGTCCTGGCCGAACCAGTGGGCGTCGGCGGGGTTGTGCACCAGCACCGGTGAGCGGGTCGTCGGACGAAGCACGCCCGGCTCGGTGACGCGGCGACCCACGAGGGAGTTGACCAGCGTCGACTTGCCGGCACCCGTGGAGCCGCCGACCACCGCGAGCATCGGGGCCTCGATGGTCATCAGTCGCGGGATGACGTAGTCCTCGAGCTGGTCGACCATCTCGCGCTGCGCCTGGCGCTGCGTCACCACCCCGGGGATCTCCAGGGGCAGGGCGACCTCTTGCAGCGATCCGCGCAGCCGGACCAGCGCCGTGAGCATGCGCGTGCTGTCGGCGTCGCCGCCGGTCTTCTCGGCGGCCCCGGCAGCTGCGGATTCGGTGGGAGGAGTCTCGCTCATCGGGTGGGTACCACCTGTCCGGGAAAGGAGATGTAGGGACGAACGGCGCCGAGCCGGTCGACATATTGCTGTCCGCGCACCGAGAAGTCGGGGGGCGGCGTGCCTCGAAGGTACCGATGATGCAGGAAGCCGAGCTCCACGGCGGCCTGTTGGTAGTCGCGCATGGCGCGCTCGCCCTCGTCGCCCGCGACCTGACGGGCGTGGGCACGGCCCGCCCGACGGGCGCCGAGGTCGACCAGCCAGGGGATGTCGGTCGCCGGCAGGAGTCCGCGCCGGGCGGCGTCACCGAGCGCGGCGGCGAGCATGCGCTTCTCGGAGCGGCGCCGCCAGACGGCGAAGGCCGTCACCGCCACGAAGGCGGGCGCCATCATCGTGACGTAGACGGTGGCGAACCCGTCGGCGCCGCCCAGGGTCGCGGAGTTCCACAACCCGTGGGCGAGTACGGCGACGGCATAGCCCGCCAGGGGCAGGAACCAGCGGCCGAGGCCGGTGCGGCTGGCGACGGCGAGCCCGACCCCTATCCCGGTGAAGGCGGTGAAGAGCGGGTGCGCGAAGGGACTGACCAGGCAGCGCACCACGAAGCTGTCGGTCAGCGCCTCGGTGCCGCCCGGGCCGATGCCACCGGTGCCGTTGTAGGCCGCGGCGAGGTAGAGGATGTTCTCGGTGAACGCGAAGCCGATGCCGACCAGGCCCGCGTAGACGATGCCGTCGAGCACACCGTCGAGCTCGTGGCGGCGCCACCACAGCAGCAACAGGAGGAAGAGCCCCTTGGTGGCCTCCTCGGTCACCGGCGCGACCACCGCCAGCATCTGCATGTCGTCGAAGCCGCCGACCCAGCCGCCCACCCCCTGCAGGAGCAGCGCCGCCGCGGTCGCGACGACGGCGCCCCACACGAGCCCGGCGCCCAGCAGGCTGCGCGGCTCGGGCTCGTAGCGGTCGAGCCACAGGTAGCAGCCGACGAGCGGACCCACCGGGAGGGCCGCCAGAGCGGTGGCCACCAACAGCGAGTCGGGAGCCCCCGACAGCGCGATGATCAGGCCCATCGCGAGCGCCCCGAGCAGCGAGAGCACCGTGACGACGACGGTGAAGCCGACACCGTCTCGACGGGTCTCTCGACGGTACGCGACCATGCGCCGCAGCCTATCCGAGCAGCGCCGCAGCGGGCGTAGAGTGCCTTTCGTGACCGACCAGACACCTCAGGCCGCCAGCGAGCCCACCAGCGAGACCGGTGCCGCCGTCACCGACGAGCTGCACACGGAGTCGCACGACCCGGCCGTGCCGGCGGCCTACGCCGCCTTCATGCGCACCGGGTGGGGCGATCGAGAGCTCGACCTGCCGCCGCATCCGATCACGTCGTACGCCGAGGCGCGCCGAGCCAGCCTGGCCGAGGCCTTCCCGGGCGAGCGCCTGGTGCTGCCTGCGGGGTCCTTCAAGGTACGGGCCAACGACACCGACTACCGCTTCCGGTCAGACACAGCGCACACCTACTTCAGCGGCAACCAGACCAGCGACGCCGTGCTGGTCATCGACGGCGGCGAGTCCACGCTCTACGCCCGGCCGCGGTCGTCGCGCGACACCGACGAGTTCTTCCGCGACCGGCAGTACGGCGAGCTGTGGGCGGGCCGCCGCCCCTCGCTCAAGGAGATCTCCGACTCGCTCGGCCTGACCGTCAAGCACATCGACGACCTGCCCGAGGCGTTGTCGGGGTCGGGCAAGACCCGCGTGCACCGGGGCCTCGATGCACGCGTGGACGGCCTTGTCGGCGCCGACTCCTCGCGCGACGACGAGCTCGCGCGGGTGGCCTCCGAGCTGCGACTCCTTAAGGACGACTGGGAGGTCGCCGAGCTGCAGGAGGCCTGCGACGTCACCACCCTGGGCTTCGAGGACTCCGTGCGCGAGTGGGACCGCGTCCTCGAGTTCGGCGAGCGGTGGCTCGAGGGCACCTTCTTCCGGCGCGCCCGCGCCATGGGCAACGACATCGGCTACGACTCCATCGTCGGCGGCGGCAGGCACGCCACCACGCTGCACTGGATCGACAACACCGGACCCATCACGCCCGGTGAGCTGGTGCTGCTCGACATGGGCGTCGAGGGGCGCAACCTCTACACCGCCGACGTCACGCGCACGCTTCCGGTCGACGGCAGGTTCACCCCGGTGCAACGCGACCTCTACGACCTCGTCCACGCCGCGCAGCAGGCCGGCATCGACGCGGTGCGCCCCGGCGTGCCCTTCCTCGCCGCCCACAACGCCGCCATGGACGTGCTCGCCCACGGCCTCGACGACCTGGGCCTGCTGCCGGTCTCGGCGGAGGAGGCGCTCGACCCGGACTCGAAGGTCTACGCGCGCTGGACCCTGCACGGCACCTCCCACATGCTCGGCATGGACGTGCACGACTGTGGCCGCGCCTCCGCCGACGTCTATCCCAAGGGCGACCTCGCGGAGGGCATGGTGCTCACGGTCGAGCCGGGGCTCTACTTCCAGGAGGACGACCTGCTCGTGCCCGAGGAGCTGCGCGGCATCGGCATCCGCATCGAGGACGACATCCTGGTGACGGCCGACGGCTCGCGGAACCTCTCCGCGTCGCTGCCGCGCACCTCCGCCGAGGTCGAGGAGTGGATGGGCCGCCTCCGCGGCTGATCCATGCAGTGCCATCATCACGACGCCCACCGGTGTGGTTCGTGCACCCTGCTGCAGGTCGCGTACGCCGACCAGGTGAGCGACAAGGAGGCCCACTGTCGCTCACTGGTGGCTGCGCCCGGGCTGACCTGGCTGCCCCCGGTGACCGGCCCGGAGTCGGCGTTCCGCAACAAGGCCAAGATGGTCGTCGCGGGCACCGTCGACGAGCCGACGATCGGCATCCTCGACGCCGCGGGTGAGGGAGTCGACCTGCGCGACTGCGGGCTGCACTCCCCCGGCCTGCAGGCGGCGCTGCCCGTGCTCTCTTCGTTCGTCACGACCGCCCGGCTGACGCCGTACGACATCGCGGAGCGGCGCGGCGAGCTCAAGCACCTGCTCGTGACCGAGGCGCCCTCCGGTGGCCTGATGGTGCGGCTCGTGCTGCGCTCGCAGGAGCCGGTGACGCGGATCCGCAAGCACCTGCCCGCCTTGCAGGCCGCCCTCCCACGGCTCTGCGTGGTGTCGGTGAACCTGCAGCCCGAGCACAAGGCGGTGCTCGAAGGCCCGGACGAGATCGTGCTGACCCCGGCGGAGACCTTGACGATGCGGATCGGGGACCTCGACCTCCACCTGCGTCCCCAGTCGTTCTTCCAGACCAACACCGAGGTCGCCACCGCGCTCTACCGCCAGGCGCGCACCTGGGTCGACGCCGTCGCGCCGGCCTCCCTGTGGGACCTCTACTGCGGCGTCGGCGGCTTCGCCCTCCACTGCGCCGCGCCCGGTCGGACAGTGACGGGCATCGAGGTGAGCGCGCCGGCGGTCGAGTCGGCTGGGCTGTCCGCTCGCCAAGCCCGGCTGCCCGGGGTCTCGTTCGTCGCGGCGGACGCCACGGCGTACGCCCTGGGAGTCTCGAGAGCCCCGGAGCTGGTGATCGTGAACCCGCCACGCAGGGGCATCGGCGCCGACCTGGCGACGTGGCTCGAGGCCTCAGAGGTGGGGCACGTCGTCTACTCGAGCTGCAACGCCGAGTCGCTGGCCCGCGACCTCGCACTGATGCCGTCGTTGCGGCCGGTGGAGGCCGTGCTGCTCGACATGTTCCCGCAGACGCGGCACTACGAGGTGATGGTGCTGCTCTCGCGCTGAGCGCCGGCGTGCACGTGTACGTGCAGGTTGCTTGGAGTCCTGGTAGCGGCCGAGGTCGGTGAGCACCGCCGCCCCGTCGTGCCCGAGCTTCACCATCCCCGCCCCTGGTCCCGGTGTGAGGAACGCCAGCGACGAGCCTCGAAGGCGAGGCCTCGCGCCCGGCCCTACCGCTTCCACCAGCCGCAAGTGAACGCCGGCACTCGCGGCCAGATAGGTTTCGCAGCGTGGATGAAGTCGCCTGGATCGAGGCCCGCACGCTCGACATCGACACCACCCGGGAGACGTGGGCTCTGGCCGCCCGCCACGTCCTGGCCGACACGGCCGGCGACTATCACGCGGTCATCACCGTCGCCGACCTGGCCGAGGCTGTGCAGCAGCGCACGCGCATCCGTACCCGCCACGCGGCCTCCCTCTGGCTCGGAGACGTGCTCTACCGGGTCGCGAGGGCGTGCCACGGCCGCGGCGAGCCGCTCCTGGGTGCGCTCTGCGTGGGACCGGACGGGCGGATGAGCGACTGGTACTCCGACACCGTGGCCACCGTCCGCGGTGACGCCATCGCCGACCCGGAGCAGCACGCGGCCGAGGAGCGACTGGACTGCTATCGATTCCACGGGGCCGAGCTGCCACCCGGGGGCGGCGTGCCCTCACTCCCACCTCGACGGGAGCCCGTACGACGGGCACCCGACACGAGCCGCGCCACCCGCTCCGCTGCACCGGCCGCCCGGCGTACGACGACCGCCCGCAAGCCCGAGCCGGCACCCGCACCTCTCTGCCCCACCTGTTTCATGGTGCTGCCCTCGACCGGGGTCTGCGACAACTGCGACTGAGCCCGTGGCGTCGCGGTCTCCGCTCGGGACACGTCCACGGGGTGGGTGGTGGGGCCGTCGGCGCTCGTGCTCCCCTCACCCGACGACGACCGCCCGAAGTGGACCGTCGACCTCCAGCGCAACACGATCAGGATCCCGCGATCCCGTTGAGCCGTTCGGCGGGCGATCAGCCAGGTGTGTGCGATCCGGGTATCAGGACCCGGCTGGCACCCGGCCGTCGCGCCGGCCGCGACGGCCCTTGATCTCGCCATGGTGCTCGACGGACCAGGCGGCGAGCTCCAGGACGCTCGAGAGCAACGACTCCCCGAGGGCGGTCAAGGTGTACTCGACGCGTGGCGGCACCTCCGCATAGGCGGTCCGGGTGACCAGGCCGTCCCGCTCCAGCTTGCGCAGCGTGAGGGTGAGCATGCGCTGGGAGATGCCGGGGATGCCGTAGGCGAGATCGGAATAGCGCCTCGGCCCGGCCTCGAGAGTGCCGATCACCAGAACCGTCCACTTGTCTCCGATGAGATCCAGGATCTCGCGGATGAAGTCGGCATCAAGGTCGCCCCACTTGGCGCACGGGCCAGGAACCTCGCGAACGTTCCTGCGGACATTCTTCGCCGCCATCTCGTCTCCTCCACGCACATCAAGGTGCCTTTTGTAGCGGCCTCGATTCTGACACATCATGTGGTTACGAACAATTAGTAACCAAGGAGCTGTCATGAAAGTCGAGTTCTGGTCCGACATCATCTGCCCGTGGTGCGGGCTGACCGAGCACCGCCTCGGTGCTGCACTCGAGAGATTCCCCCACCGCGACCAGGTGGAGGTCGTTCATCGCTCGTTCCCCCTCCACCCCGACCTGCCACGGGAGGGAGTCACCCAGCGCGAGCTCTCGCGGAGGTACGGCATGACCCCCGCGAGCACCGAGCAGGCCCTCCGGCCGATCGAGGTGCTGGCCGAGCGTGAGGGCCTGAAGCCCTACGCCGCCCTCGACCGCACGCTGGGGCCCACCGACTACCTGCACGAGCTGCTCGCTTTCGCCACGGAGAAGGGCATGCACGCCACCGCCTGGCGCGCCGCCTTCCGAGCCCACTTCGGAGAGGGACGCGACCTGTGGACGATCGACCAGGTCGTCTCGTTCGCAGAGGAGATCGGGCTCGACCCCGTCGAGGCTCGTGAAGCCGTCGAGAGTCGTCGCTACCGCCCCTGGGTGGAGCGGGACCAGAAGGAGGCCCAGGACGTGGGCGCGCGTGGGACACCCTTCCTGGTCGTGGACGGCCGACGCACCCTGTCGGGTGCCCGGGACACAGACGGGATCCTCGCCCTGCTGCACGAAGCCTGGGCGAGCAGGACGCCGTCCGAGGTCACCGACGAGGCCGGCGGCATGTGCCTTCCGGAGGACGGCGTCTGCCTGCCCGACCGAAGGGCCACCTCATGATCTCCGTCAAGAGCCTCGTAGGCCATCTGCGTGCCGGATCGGAGAGGCGGCAGGTGACCTCGCCTCGGCGGATGTCGGCATCGTCAACGTCGAGGGCTCGAGCACCTCGCGTTCTACAACGCGGACGCTGATCGGAGGACGGCGAAGACGACGAGCGGCCCGCCGGTGTCTCCGGCGGGCCGTCCGTGTCGGGGCCGACGTCACGCGTCAGCCGTTGTGATCAGCCGTCGTGGTCAGCCGAGGGGATCGACGCTCCGGGGACCTCGGCGGGACCGTAGACCTCCGGGTCACCGGGGTAGGGGGTCGTCCAGCTGTGCGTCTCGTACCACGTCCAGCGGTTCATCTGCTCGGGGTGGGCGTAGTCCGCGATGGCGCCGTTGCCGGTCAGGTGCTGCTGAGCGATCCACTTCTCCCACGCCTTGGCCAGACCCTTCTCAGGCCCGGGTACGACGGCCCTCTTCGCCTCGGCGGCGTTCAGGTCCTTGGCGGCCTGGCCGGAGAGGCCCAGGGTGTCCAGGCCGCAGGCCGGGGGTGTGGCGATGCTCTCGGTCAGCGGGACCTGGTTCGGCACCGCCGTGAACGGCGTGTAGTCGGGCTTGTGCTGGAACGCGTCGAACATCGGCGTGGCCGCGGCGAGCTTCTGGTTCAGCGGCTGGGCGCCGAGGATCTGCTCGATCGTGCGCACCAGGGTGATCTGCGAGTAGAAGGTGCTGTCGACGGTGCGGTGGTTGGCCCAGGGACTGATGATCTGGACCGGGGCGCGGTGGCCGTCGACGTGGTCGGCGCCGTTCTGGCTGTCGTCCTCGACGACGAAGATCGCGGAGTCCTTCCAGTACTTGCTGTGCGAGATCTTGTCCACGATCTTGCCCACCGCGAGGTCACCGTCGGCGACCTGCGCCCGGGGGCTGACCGGTCCCCCGGTGTGGTCGCTGGAGAGCCAGAACATGTTGAGGTTGGCGGGACCGTTCTGCTCGAAGTCCTGCTTCCAGATCTGGTAGCGGTAGAGGTCCGGGACCGATGTGTCGAACATGGGCGAGTCGTGGTTCGAGATCGCGTTGAGCGACGGGATCGGCGACTGGGTGTTCACCCGGATCTTGGGATCGAGCAGCTGGGCCGGAGCGCCGCCGTCCTCCACGCTCGTGCTGGCGCAGTAGTACTGCTGCCAGGTCGCGCCGGCCGGCTTGTTCTCGAACATCATGAACTCGCCGAAGTTGCGCGCGCTCCCCCCGGCGGCCTGAGCCGCCGTCCACAGGAAGCCCGAGCGCTGGTGCCCCAGCGCGTCGTCCTCGGTGTCGTAGCTGCGCGTGTACTCGCCGGCGCTGGACTCGGTGTACTCGGGGTTGTCGCCCTGCATCAGCCAGTTGTGGCCCTCGGCGGAGTTGGTGCCGATGTCGTAGAGGTTGTCGTAGAGGCCGAACTGCTTGGCGAGGGCGTGCTGGTTGGGGGTGACCGTCGCGCCGAACTGGGCCAGCGAGGGGTCGCCGTTGCCGCGCTGGTCGTCGCCGTACACCTGGTCGTAGGTGCGGTTCTCCTTGACGATGAGGAAGACGTGCTTGATGGTCGACGGGTCGCCGACCCGCTTCGGGACAGGGACGGCGTGGGCCTTCTTGCCCTTGGCCTCCTTGACGTCGTTCTTGCCCCAACCGTTCTGGGAGAAGACCGTGGCGACGCTGTCAGCGATCTCCTGGTCGCTGGGCAGCGTGAAGCGGGTCAGCGAGGCGGTGGTGCTGTGCGTGCCATGGCCCTTGGCCGGCGTGGTTCCCGTGCCTGCGTTGAAGGTGATCTCCGGGCCCCGAGCGTCGATGCCGCGGGTGTTGGTGACGACGACCTGGTCACCGACGGTCGCGACGCCCGACGGGTAGTAGTCCGTCGGAAGCAGGCCGATGTAGCTGACCGGCTCCTGGGGGTCGCCGTAGTAGCGGTAGACGGCGACTGCGTTCGCTCGGCCGAGGGTCACCAGCAGATGGCCGTCCTCGGTCAGGGCGACGCTGTTCGGCGCATAGCCCACGGTCGACGACGGCCACGGCTTGGTCTCGATCGTCTGGACGACCCTGTCGCTCTCGGTGTCCACCACGGAGACGGTGTCGTCGAAGGTGTTGGTGACGAAGAGCGCGCCCTTGGTGACCATCATCGACGTCGGATGGAGACCGACGTCGATGGAGGTCACGGCCGCGGAAGGCTGCGCCGTGTCGACGACGCTCAGCGTCCCTGTCGTCGACGCGCCGGTCACCGGGTCGGCCGGCACCTGGGTGCCGTAGGAGTTGATCGTGGTCTCGCCCGGCTGGGCGGGGCGGCCACCCTCGTTGCTGACGTAGAGCTTGTTTCCCACCAGGGCGAGGTCGCGGGGCGCGGTGCCGACGTTCCAGCTCTGCTTGATGGCACCGGAGGCGGGGTCGAGCGAGACAACGCGGTTCTGGCCGTTGACGGCGACGTAGAGCGTCGAGCCGTCGGCGGAGTAGATCGACTTCCCCGTCAGCGCGGACCGGCCCTGCACCGCCGCGATCGGAACGGTGGTGGGGGCGCCCAAGGAACCGTCCGGGCTCACCGGAAAGCGGGTCAGTCCGTTCTTCTGGGGCAGCCAGAGGAACTTGCCGTCGGGCGAGTACGTCGGGCCCTCCTGACCGACACTGGCGTCGGTGAGCCGCTGGTTGACCCCGGCGGCGGTGCCGACTCGCCAGATGAGCCGGTAGGTCGACAGGTCGAAGATCTGCAGTACGACGGAGCGGTCCGTGCTGGTCGCGGCGAGGAACCGCCCGTCCGGGCTGACCGTCGAGCCCATGAACTTGCCGTACTCCGTCATGAGGCGCTCGCCGATCGGCTTGATGACTTGGTCGGCCGACACCTGGATCCCGTCGGCGTACTCGGTGCCGACCTGGTGCTCGCCGAAGATCGCGGTGTTGGCGTAGGCCACTCCTCCGCCGGCGACGGCGAAGGCCGACACTGCGGTGACCAGGAGGCGGACTCGCCGCCGGTGGCCGAGAGGCGCCAGACGGCGCCGCGTGACGCCTCTGCGTTGACGCGTGACGTTCATGGATCAGTCCTTCCAAGAGGTGGTGAGCAGGTCGATGGTTCCGTCGAGCTGCCAGAGGGGGTTGGGGGCGTCGCCGTACGGAGCCCGGATCTGAAAGAGGCCGTTCACCTCCTTGGGTCCGTCGCCGTCGGCGACGTACCGCCCGTCGGCGGTGACGTCGAGCTGGTAGCTCGCGGACCCGACGGCGGTGGCGCCGGGGAGATGCCAGGACACGACGCACCGCCAGTCGTTGCCGGGACCCTCGTCGGTCACCCGGCCGCCGCCCTTGTCGCAGGTGGCACTCGTGCGCAGCTGTGCCTCCGTGACCGCCGGCCGGTTCAGCTCCTGGGCCTGGAGCTTGTAGAGGTGGGCGTACGCCGTCGCCAGCGACCGCTCCAGCTTCGGCCTCTCGATCCCCGATCCGGTGGCCGGCGTGGCGATCGCGACCACGAGCACGGACACCGCGGTGAGAGCCACGAGTGGAAGCACTCCGCCCACGACGAGCCGCCGGCCCGAGCCGTCGTTCGCCTGGCCGGTGAAGTCTCGGCGTACGAAGAGCAGGAAGGCCAACGCGGTGGCCGCGGCGGCCCACGTCAGGGCGACGATGATGCCGACCACCAACGGACCGGTCTGTGCGGGCGCCGTGAAGAGACCCCGCCAGGCGATGAACCCCTGGCTCGGCAGAGCGAGCCGCACCACGACCGGCAGCGGCAGCAGCTGCGCGACCGCCAGCAGCACGGCGAGCACCGCAGGCATCAGGAGCCCCATCGGCGACCGCCCCATCGCCACCGAACCCAGCAGGCCGACCCCGGCGAAGGCCAGCGTCGGCGCCAGCACGCACAGCCAGGCCAGCAGAACTCGGCCCGCTGCCTCCGAGCCGCTCAGCACGTGCCCGTCCAGACCGACCAGCGGCCGGTTCCCGGCCGAGGCGAGCCCGCCCACGACGCCCGAGACGGCCAGGCCGACGACGAGCAGCATGATCACCGACGCACTGGCAAGCGCCTTCGCGAGGAAGATGCGCCGTGGCGATCGGACCGTGACCAAGAGGTGTCGCCACGTGCCGAGCCGGTCCTCCACGGCGAAGACGTCGCCCGCGACCAGGGACGTCAGCAACGGAAGGGCCCAGCTGCAGGAGAAGGCGAGCACGACGAGCGCTCCTGACCAGCCCGTCGCGTTCATCCACCGGCCGAAGACCGTGTCGGCGGGGAGCGAGCTCTGCTGACTGACCACGGCGATGAACGTCCCGGGCGCGATCCAGCAGGCCAGCAGCAGGATGCGCAGCCGCCACTCCGACAGCAGCTTGAGGAGCTCGAAGCGGTAGCCCTGCAGCATCGGCGCTGGGCGTACGGCGACCCCGGGCTGCGCGGTGGCCACACTCATCGGAGATCCTCCTCGCTCGTGGTGAGCTCCGCGTGGCTGCCCGTCAGCGCCAGGAACGCCGCCTCGAGCGGTGCCATGACCGGTGCGAGCCCGCGGACCGCTACGCCGGCGCCGACGAGGCGGACGACCAGCTCGTCCAGTGCCGGGACGGGGCCGCGGACGACGAGCGTGTCCGGAGCCTGTGGCAGATGCGTGTCACCACCGGTCGCGAGGCGGATCCCCGGCGTCTCGCTCGCCACCCGCCGAGCGGCGCTGGGATCTGAGGTCCGCACCCGGTAGTCGAGCTCCGCGCCCTCCGCCTCGAGCTTGCTCATCGGGCCGGAGAAGACCACCCTCCCCGTCGCGAGGATCGTCACCTCGGAGCACAGCGCTGCGAGGTCGTCCATCCGGTGGCTGGAGAGGACGACCGCGCTGCCGGCGGCGGCAAGGGCTGTGATCACCTCGTGCACGCGGCGGCTGCCTGCGGGGTCGAGGCCGTTGGCCGGCTCGTCGAGCACCAGCAGCCGGGGGCGCGTGATCAGCGCCGCCGCGAGGCCGAGACGCTGCCGCATGCCGAGCGAGAACCCACGGACCCGGTCGTCGGCGACCTCGGTGAGACCGACCTCCTCCAGCGCCTCGGCGACGCTCGCCGCGCCGTACCCGCGAAGCGAGGCCACCGCGGAGAGGTTCTGCCGCGGCGTGAGCGACGGATACAGGTCGGGCCCGTCCACGAAGCCCGCGACCCCGTCCGGCACCGCGAGGATCCGGCTCACTCGCGTCCCCAGGACCTCCAGGTCACCGTTGTCGGCGACCGCGAGGCCGAGGAGCAGTCCGAGCAGGGTCGTCTTCCCTGCTCCGTTAGGACCGATCAGCCCGTGTGCCTGACCCACGGCGATGTCGAGGTCGACGTTGTCAAGTGCGACGACGTCGCCGAAGGACTTGCTGATCCCGCGAGCCCGGACTGCGGGGGTGTGGTCCATGTGCTCCCCAGGAGGTTGTGAACGCTGCCAGAAGCAACGTAGGGACCTCGTCTTTACTTTGCTGCTGCCGAAGGCGAACGTTCGGCGAACGGGATCCGACCGGTAGGCACGCGTGCAGACGGCACAGCCCCGGAGCGCAGCCGGAGCTCGGCGGGCGCGACGGATCGCGAGCTCTCACCTGCGTTGAGAGGCGCTAGCACCCGCTACATGACCGTCGACCCGGCATGTTCGACCCGGTGCGCGAGAACGCTCCGTCGCATGCGACCACCGCGCCGACGGGCTGCCGCCGAGCCTCTCCGCGCTGCTCTACGCCGGTGCGCGGCCTGCTCTGACGCGGGGCCTCCGTCAGGACAGGGTCAGGCCGGCGGACCAGTAGCCGTTGAGGGTCGACGTCGTGTCGAGGCCCGCGATCACGTCCGAGCGCACGACGAGGATGGCCTGGGTCTGGTTCGTGATCGGAATGGCCAGACCGTTGGTCGTGCAGTTCGTGACCGTTCCGATGGCGAGGATGCCGGTGAGGGCGGGCGCCAACGTGCACGATGCTCCCGGGACCGGGGTGAAGACGTTGTCCGGGGTCGATGAGGTCCAGAGCTCGACCCGGAGGCTGAGCGTGGAGCCGACCAGGCTCATCGCGCTGGTGTTGGTGAAGTAGCCGTCGAGGCTGGTCAGGGTGTGGTCGCCGGTGATCGGCTGGGCCAAGCCCGCGATGTCGCTGTTGGTCGCGTCGATCGTCCCGCCGACGATGGAGACGTTGCTGACCGAGCCGGCGCCGCTGATCGGCAGCACCGCCACGGTGTTGAGGTTCCCGCCGAGGACGGTCCTCGTGGTCGCCACCTGGCCGCTGCTGCTCGACAGCATGACCCCAGAGCCAGCCGCGCCCGTGGCGCCCGTGGCGCCGGCGGGGCCTGTGGCACCGGCGGGGCCCGTCGCACCCGTCGCACCCGTGGCGCCGCTCGGCCCGGCGGGTCCGGTGGCGCCGGTCGGTCCGATGTCTCCGGCCGTGCCCGTCGTGCCGGCCGCACCCGTGGATCCGGTGGCGCCGGTCGCACCGGTCGGGCCGGCGGGCCCGGTCGGGCCGGCGGGCCCGATGCCACCGGTCGCACCGGTCGCCCCAGCGGCGCCGGTCGCACCGGTCGCCCCAGCGGCGCCGGTCGCACCGGTCGCTCCGGCGGCGCCGGTCGCACCCGTGGCGCCGGTCGCACCCGTGACGCCGGCGGGTCCTGCCGGACCGGTGGCACCCGTCGCGCCCTTCGAGCCGCGCTTGCCCTCGGTGCGGTCCTTGCCGCGGACCCAGCGGATGTGGTCCTCGCCGGACCGGCACTCCGTGACCTGGTGGACGATCCGGACCTTGCCGGTCTCGACGCTGAAGCAGGCGCGGATGACCCGGACGTCCTGCTTCGTCCTGTCGGCGGCGCCGGCCGGCCCACCAGTTCCGACGAGGGTGGCCAGGGCCAAGGTGGCGAGGGACAGGGAGGCGAGGGCACGGGGCCGGGAGGTGGGCACCGGATGACGCTAGTGGATCCGCGGGCGACCTGTGCCGAATCGGGAGAACTTGAGCCCGGGCGGTCGGGTGCTCAGTCGTAGGACGGGGCCGGGACGTCCGCCATCGACGGGTCCAGCTCGACGCCGGTGGAGAGGTGCCCCTCGGCCTCGTCGGTCTCGCCCAGGTGTAGGAGGGCGAAGCCGAGACGCATGTGGGCGGCCGCCAGGTCAGGGTCGATCGCGAGGGCGCGCCGGTAGAGCTCGACCGCGGCCTCAAGATCGCTCGCCTCGAGGACGATGCCCTTGTTGTAGAGCGCCGAGGTGAACTCGGGGTCGGCCGTCAGTGTGGCGTCGTACTGCCTGAGCGCGAGCGCGTCGTTCCCGGCGTCCTGGGCCAACAGACCGAGGTTGTAGTGGGCGTAGACGTTGTCCGGGTCGAGCTCCAGCACGTTCTCGAAGGTGGCCCGGGCCTTCGCGTCCTCGCCCGTGTCGAGCTGCTGCAGGGCAGTCTGGACCAGGGTGTCCGCGGCCGACAGGCTGGCCGAGGCCGAAGCTGCCTGCGATGGCCCCTCGTCGGTGTCGTCCCCGCTGCACCCGGTGACGGCGAGGAGGCTCAGCAGCGCGAGCACGGCGAGGGTGGGACGAGGCACGCCGGTCAGTGTAGGGCGGTGCGCTCGCGCGCGAAGGCGAGGTTCTGCTCGACGCGACGTCGTTCCTCCGGCGGCAGCTCCGGGTCCGTCAGCACGGTCTGGGCGAGGGCGGCGGACTCGGCGTACCTGCCCACCCAGTAGCTCGAGATCGACAGCTCGTCGCGGGCGCGCCAGCCGTAGCAGGCGGGCACCACGAAGAGGATGTCGTCCGTCGGCGCCAGCTGGACCGCCCTGGTCGCGAAGACGTGGGCGAGCTCGTGACGGCCGCGCTCGCGGAGATGGCGGGCCAGCTCTACGAGGGTCTCGGCGCGACCGGGTCGGCGCTCGAACGCGGCCAGATAGGCCGTGAGCACGTCACGGTCGCTGTCCGCGAGCCGCTCGCGCAGCACCGCCACCTGCAGGAGCGAGTACCAGACCTCCTCCTCCCAGCCACCCAGGGATGCTCGGTGTTCGTAGGCTGACACGGCCTGCCGGTCCCGTCCGAGGTCGCGCAGCGTCTGGGCTCGGTAGAAGACATAGCGTGCGTTGCCGGGCTCGGCGGTGAGGCCGCGCTCCAGCAGCGCGAGATCGCGCTCGAACTTGCCCCGGCGGCTGGAGCCCTCCGCATGATCGCGGAACCAGGCCCCGTCGAGGGTCGGTCGGGCGGCCGAGCCGACGTCGAGGTACTCATGGGTGACGCCCACGTAGCGCGTCGGTGCGTCGACTCGCAGGAGCCTCAGGTTCGCGTAATGGAGGCCGCTGGCCCGCTGGCCGAGGAGGTAGGCGTCCGCGGTCAGCGAATTGCGGAAGGCGGGGTCCTCGACCACGAGCTCCATGTCGGCGTCGCACAGCAGGAGGTAGTCGACGTCGTACGCCGCGGCGGTGTCACGCGCCGCGGCGAGGGAGTCGTTGCGGGCCTGGGCGAAGTCGTCGAAGCGGCCGTGGGTCACCCTGCCGGGCACACCGTGCCGCTCGAAGAACGACCGGACGATCTCTGCCGTGCCGTCGGACGAGCCGGTGTCGTGGATCGCGTAGGCGTCGATCCAGGGAGCCGCGGCCGCCAGGCAGCGTTCGATGATGGCGGCCTCGTCCCTGACGATCATGGTCAGGCAGAGCCTGGCTCGGTTATCGGCCACGGCCATGGAGTCTAGGGAAGGCGCACCGGAGGAGACATGGCCCAGGGTGGCGCTGTGTCTCGGGTGCCGATGGTTGAGACGACCTGGACGTGCGCGACCGGATCGCACTGCGCCGGCTTGTGCAGATCGGCCTCGGCGAGTCGGCGCGCGAAGGCGGGCCACGTCGAGACGTCACTATGCTGTCGGTCGGATTGGAACTGCACGTCGAACCGCAACTCAGTCGTCCCGGGGTTTCTCCCGACTGCAGTTCCGGTCCTCCGCCCCCGTAGCTCAGCTGGATAGAGCAGCGGCCTTCTAATCCGCCGGTCGGTGGTTCGAATCCACCCGGGGGCACCAGCCTTTTCGGCGGCGTTGGCCCCGTCCGGCAGCTCCGCATCCCCGTGCACGACCTCGAGCGCGGCCGCCACCGGCTGTACCTCGAGGTGCCCGGCTAAAACGACCTCGACCTCGGCGAGGTCCTCGTCGAAGACCGCACCTGACCCGGCACTCCGCCTCCTTCCCTGGTGGGGTCGAACAGGCCTACCCTGATCCCTGTACACGGCACCCCGTCACCCCCCGGGTGGCGGGGCGCTTTCGTGTGTCCGTGGGCGGTGACTAGACCGGCGAATGGCGGCCCGCAAACGTGGGTACCGCGCGGTGGCGGGTGCCAGAACAGCGGTGGCAAGCACCTGCTGGCCCCCGGGTTCAGGGGAAAGCCCCCGGGGGTCGTCTCGGGAGACGCCCCGCTCGAGTTACGTCGGCGATGGTCCCAGCCACCCCTGTGGATCCTCTGTACTTCGGAGCGCCTTCTCCTCGTCTATCGGGACCCACCGCCCGGACGAGACGTCTACTGCGACGCCTTCGTCGAGGAGCCACGTGCCGGACTCCCAGTCGTAGACCTCGCCCACCGCAGCCACTGGATCGACGAACGGGTCGACCCGGAATCGAGCGATCCGCTTGTCGTCCTGCCAGTACTCCACGCAGGGACGCTACAACGCGAACGCTGATTTGTCGGCCCGCCCTGGCACCCTGTCTCCATGCGTGAACCGCAGGTCTACAGCGGCTGGGAACGGCCCCTGGTCGAGGTTCTGGTCGACGGCATCTGGTACCCCGGCGGGCTCCGAGCGTGGCTCCCCGTAGGCGAGGACGAGTGGGCGGCCAACGTCTCCTGGACTCGCTCACCCGGCTCGGCGTTCCTCGACACCGTCACTGCCGACCGAGTGCACCCAGTGGACGAGACCTGACTGGCACTCTGGTTACTGGCGCCACTCGTCCCGGAAGTTCGGGTGGTCTGCGTACACGCTGGCCATACTGCGGAGCGCGGTGTCGCCCAGCGGGGTAAGCGGCGCGGCTTCGTCGCCCATGTCGCGGAGTTCTTCGATGCCCATCGCCCACTGGATCATGTTGCGGTCGGCCTCGCACGCGGCCAGCACCCCGGGAGGCCAGCCCTCGTCGCGCTCCTCGAGCGCCTCGTTCTCCCGCTCGGTGATTCTGGCCAGCAGGAAATCCACCATCGGATGCGTCAAGTAGGTCATGTTCCTGCCCCCGATTCCGTCGCCCCCATCGCGATGATGCGCGCGATAGGCGAGCCGGGGCAACCCCCGCGCGACCTGTGGGTGAGCGCGGCCCTCATGTCGGCGAGAGCACGGCAGGGGCGCGCCGCGACGGCCGGGGAGCCCGGACCGGGCTTCTCGTCCGCCGGTCGGTGGTTCGAATCCGCCCGGGGGCACCAGCCTGTCCGCGTCGCTCTCGCAGGCGCGTCGTACAGCAGCGGCTACGCCGTCCTCACCCCTCCTGGGGGTGTACGACGGAAGCCGTCGACGGTGCGTCCCCGGTCGGCGCGGGAGGACAGTCCGCCTCGGCGGCGGAGGGGCCCAGCCACCCCTGAGGGGCCTCGGTGAGCAGCAGCTCCTTCTCCTCGGTGATGGAGATCCAGTCGCCCAAGGGCCGGATGCCCTCCCCCACACCGGCGTCGGGTAGCCAGGTTCCGGAGTCCCAGTCGTAGACCTCGCCAGGTGCGACGCCGGCGTCGCTGAGGCGAGCGATCCGCTTGTCGTCCTGCCAGTACTCCACGCGGCGACCCTACAAGCCGGACTACTTAAGTCGCCCCGGTCGACGGTGGTCATACCGGAGCCACGATTGGTGCGCTGCCGAACGGGTACCTCGCAGGTGCGGGCACGGCCTCCGCGGGGGCTTGGAAGCGCTCGTAGGCCCTCGGGGTCCGGCAGAGGGCCTCGGGGGCTGCTTCCAGACGCCCGGAAAATCGTAGAGTTTCGTCGACCACCCCGACTGAGATGGGGATGTCTTCGGTCGCCTCGTGTGCAGCACGCAGGCCCCTGGATCCACCCCATGACGAGTGGAGCGCAGGCATGACCGAACCGAACCACGACCTCGCGACGTCGCTGGCCGACTCGGCGCGCATCATCAACTCCCCGCGCTCGGTCGAGGACACCCTCGACGCGATCGTTCGGGCCGCGAGACAGTCGGTGCCCGGCGTCGACGAGGTGGGGATCAGCGTCGTCCACCGCGACGGGACCATCGAGACCAAGGCTGCCACCGGGTCGCTGGTCTGGGACCTCGACGAGCTCCAGTACAAGCTCAACGAGGGCCCATGCGTGGAAGCGATCCGCGAGGGACCGATCGTCGCCACCGAGGACGTGCTCAGCGACAGCCGCTGGCCACGCTACGCAGAGCTGGCTGCCGAAGCCGGGCTGGGCGCGCAGCTGGGTGTGCAGCTGTGGGCGGATGACAAGACGCTGGGCGGGCTGAACCTGTACTCCCTGAACAGCAACTCCATCGGCGCCGACTCCGTCGCCGCCGCGGAGCTCTTCGCCACGCATGCCGCCATCGCGCTCGGTCGCGCCCGGATCGTCGAGCAGCTGCACGAGGGCATGGAGAACCGCGGCGTCATCGGCATGGCGATCGGCATCATCATGGAGCGCCACCGGGTCGACGAGCACCGCGCCTTCCAATACCTCACGCGGGTCTCGTCCACCACCAACTTCCGGATCAGGACCGTGGCGCAGGAGATCGTCGACCAGGTCGGCGCCGGCCGACGGCCGTCGAGCACCCCCGCGCCACGCACCTGAGCGCGGCGCTCACGCGCAGCAGGGCTGCCCGTCGGCGGCCGGCTCGGCAGCAGCAGGAGCGTCGGCAAGCACGGTGTAGACCTCCCAGGGCTCACCGTCGGGCGTGCCCTCGACCCAGAACTTGTCCTGCTTCGCGTAGCAGCACGTGACGCCACGCTCGTCGACCGAGGCGAGGCCGTCGGCAGCCAGTCGGGACTGGATCGCGTCGACCGCGTCGACGTCGCCGACCTCGACGCCGAGGTGGTTGAGGGAGCCGCCGTGGCCGGGGTTCTCGATGAGAACGAGCTTGAGCGGCGGCTCGGCGATGGCGAAGTTGGCGTAGCCAGGTCGGACTTTCGCCGGTGCGGCGTCGAAGAGCTTGCCGTAGAAGGCGATCGATGACTCGAGGTCGTCGACGTTGAGCGCGAGCTGGATGCGGTTCATGAACTTCTCCAATACATAGATATCTGTCGATATCCGATGTTGCAACGAGACATCGACGTCTGTCAACATAGACGCATGTCGAAGTCCGTTCTCGAGCTCACCCCGGTCCAGGCCGTCGCCTGCTGCTCCCCGCTGGCCAAGGAGCCGCTCTCTGCGGAGGGCGCCGAGCGGATCGCCCCGCTACTCAAGGCCCTGGCCGACCCGGTTCGCCTGCGGCTCCTCTCACTGGTCGCATCCCATGCCGACGGCGAGGCCTGCGTGTGCGATCTCAACGACGCCTTCGATCTCTCCCAGCCCACCATCAGCCATCACCTCAAGGTGCTCCACGAAGTCGGCCTCCTCGACCGGAGCAAGCGCGGGGTGTGGGTCTACTACCGCATCCGTGGGGAGGCGCTGGCCGACGTCGGGGCGCTGCTCGGCGGGGTGGCCCGGTGACCGTCGTACTCGCTCGTCGGGCCGTCGCGGAGCTGATCGGCACGGCCTTCCTGGTGATGGCCGTGGTCGGGTCGGGGATCGCGGCGACCCGGCTCTCCCCCGACGACGTCGGCCTCCAGCTTCTCGAGAACAGTCTCGTGACCGGGGCCGTCCTCGTCGCCCTCATCCTCGCGCTGCAGCCGGTCTCCGCGAGCTTCAACCCGGTCGTGACGGTGATCGAACGGGCGCTCGGCGTCATCGACGGCCGTACGACGACCGCCCTGGTCGCAGCGCAGGTCGTCGGCGGCGTGGTCGGCGTCGTGATCGCGAACCTGATGTTCGACCTCGATGCGGTGGCCCTCTCGACCCACGACCGCACGGGTGGCGACCTGTGGCTCGCCGAGGTGGTCGCCACCTTCGGCCTGGTGCTGGTCGTCTTCGGCTGCCTGCGCACCGGCCGCGCCGACACGGTGGCGCTGGCCGTCGGCGGCTACATCACTGCGGCCTACTGGTTCACCAGCTCGACCAGCTTCGCCAACCCCGCCGTGACCGTGGCCCGCACCCTCTCCGACACCTTCGCCGGCATCCAGCCGTCGGCCGCACCCGCCTTCGTCGCCTGCCAGCTCGTCGGCGGTGCGCTCGGTCTCGTCGCCGTGCGTTTCCTCTTCCCCACCCCCGTCGCCGTCGCCGCAGACCAGGAGCCAGCCCGATGACCGCCAAGCCAAGCGTCCTGTTCGTGTGCGTCCACAACGCGGGTCGCTCGCAGATGGCCGCCGGCTACCTCATGCACCTGGGGGCCGGTCGGGTCGACGTGCTCTCGGCAGGCAGCGAGCCCGCCGACCACGTCAACCCGGTGGCCGTCGAGGTCATGCGGGAGGAGGGCATCGACCTCACCGCCGAGCAGCCGAAGGTGCTGACGACCGAGGCGGTGCAGGGCTCCGACGTCGTGGTCACGATGGGCTGCGGCGACGCGTGCCCGTTCTTCCCCGGTAAGCGCTACGAGGACTGGCAGCTCGACGACCCCGCGGGCCAGGACCTCGACGCCGTACGGCGGATCCGCGACGACATCCGCGGCCGGGTCGAGCGACTGCTGGCCGAGCTGCTCCCCGAGAAGGCGTAGCCGCGACACGCTCGGCCAATCCCCCGATTGCGTCGCGGGGCGCGGTCCAATGGACTCGGCCCCGCGATGTATGAGATCGCGGGGCCTGCGCATTCCCTGACGAGGGTCGACGCGACCCCCGAAATAGGTGGAACCCCGGCAAGTATGAGTTGCCGGAATGGGTGTGCAGTGGATCCCGAAATGGCCCGGATCACGCTCAACCACGCCTGATGGAGTGCAGGAGTGCCGCACCTGTTGAGCATCGCGTTGCTATCCGCGTTGCTACATGGAGCCGAACTGTCGGCGTAACCTGAGAGGGTGCGACGCACAGTTGCACAGCCGGTCCGGCAAGTACGGAGAGCACGTGAGCAAGCAGCGCAACGACGGAGACGGGTCCGTCTACCAGGTCCACGTCAAGGACTGCCCGCGGCCGAAGGGCCCGCGGGGCAAGTCGACGTGCGCGTGCAAGTGGCGAGGCGCCGTGGTCGTCGGCTACAAGCGCAACGCGAAGGGCGCTGCGATCGCTGTGCGCAAGACCCGCACGGCCAACACCGAGTCGGGGTGCGCCGCGAAGGTCCGCGACCTGCGTGCCGAGCTGGCCAAGGTGACGCTTCCGGTCGGGAAGTCACCCACGGTCGAGCAGTGGCTGAACCACTGCCACGCCACCGTGCTCCCCCGGCAGAAGAAGAAGCCGCGCGAGTCGACCCTGGCCAAGTACCGCTACTGCTTCGACCAGTACCTCATCCCGCTCCTCGGTCACATCCGCCTGGACAAGCTCGACCCCGACGACATCGAAGCCGCCTGGCACCACCTCGCCGAGATCGGCAATCCGATGAAGGGCCCGGACGCCACGCCGCTGGATCCCACGACCGTGCACTGGGCACACACGATCCTGTCTCGGATGCTGCGCCTGGCCATGCAGAAGAGGATGCTCGCGGCTAACCCCGCCGGGCCTGACGCGATGGACGCGCCCGCCAAGAGCGACAAGGAGGTCGTGCCGCTCCCGACCGAGGACTGGCGCAAGGTGCTCGCCGCGGCCGTGGGCACCTGGAACGCCGCACGCTGGACCGTCGCGCTCGCCATGGGCCTGCGCCAGGGCGAGGCGCTCGCGCTGCGCTGGGAGGACATCGACCTCGACGGCGGTTCCCTGCGAGTCCGGCAGACCGTGTTTCGGCTCAAGGGCAAAGGCCTGGTCTTCGGCCCGCCCAAGACCGAGCGGTCGAAGCGCGAGGTCGCGCTGCCCGCGCCCCTGGTCGCCGAGCTCCGCAAGCACCGCCGCGAGCAGAACGAACGCAAGCTCCTGGTAGGCGACAAGTGGCGCAACGACCTCGACCTGGTCTTCACATACCGTGACGGCGGCGTGATCGACGGCCGCGAGGACCGCAAGGCCTGGCATGCCCTCCTTGAGAAGGCCGGTGTCGCCCCGTTGAAGCTGCACGCTGCTCGCCATACCGCCGCCACGATGATGCTCCTGCAGGGCATCGACCCGCGGGTGGTCATGGACATCATGGGCTGGTCGCAGGTCAGTACCGCGTCCAACTACCGCCACGCTGTCGACGAGGCGAAGCGCACCGCAGCCGACAAGATCGGCGCCGCGGTCTGGGGATGATCAGAACTGGTTCGGCCGAGCCGAGAGCGAGTACTAGCCTGACGTCGTGATCCAGCGTTCATGCGTCGCCTGCGAGAGGGAGCCCGCCGCCAGCGGCCTCCTCTTCTGTGCCCTGTGCACGCCTCCGTCACAGCTGCAGCAGAGCGTGACCATCCGGATGACGAAACCCAATCAGGGCATCACCGACGTGCGTGCGAAGGTCAGGCCGGATCCGACGCGGAGGCCGGTTCGCGAGGCGAAGTCCGTGGAGGCGTGGAACCACGACCGGCAACGGCTCGAGCTGAAGACCATCTACACCGATCGCGACCGCGACCTCTTCGTCGAGGTGTGGCAGGACCCGGAGACGGGCGAGATCGCGTGGGCGAAGCGCGAGAAACTCAGCGACCAGGACCACCACGGCGAACGCACGAAGGCCGCCCAGAGGAACCAGACCGGCGGGAGCGACTCAGCCGGGTAGGTGGTCCGCTAGAACGTGAGGTCGACCTCGACTGTCGGCGCTCCACCCTCGACCTGAGTCGACGTGGTGAAGTCGCCCTGCTCGAGCGTGACCTTGTAGAACTCGCTGACATCGATGCCTGAGAACGACACCTCCCAAGTGCAACCAGAGCCCTTGTCGAACGCCCCGCCGGTCGCAGGCAGCTCTTCCAACCCGAGGGTGGTCCCGCTCTCATCGGCCACGATGACCTTCGTCTTGGGCAGCAGCTCCAGCAGGTCCTTCGGTGACAGTTTCGGGTTCTCCATCGCCAGGTCGAATGCGTCCGCGAGGTTAGCGGTCGTGCACGTGGGCCCGTTGCCGTGGAACAACGCGTCGAGCTTGCCCAGATCCTGCAGCGTCACCGTCACATCGGCCGAGGCCGGCTTGGTGGACTCCGCCGCCGAGCCTTCAGGCTTGTCGTCGCCCGCGTCGCTGTCACCGCCACCACACGCGCTGAGCGCGACCAGGCACGGTACTAACGCGAGTGCGGCTCGGATCTTCATGGTGACTCTCCCCCTTGATGATGGATCTGGTGCTCAGTGGTCAACGGTCAGCAGCTCGACGTCAGCCAGTCGACGGTGCAGGTAGCCGCGCTCCAGCGGCCGCAGGCTGCCGAGTCGGCTCTCCAAGGTCCACGGGTCGACCCACATCTCCTCGGAGACGGCCTCGAGGTCGCCGTGGTGCCAGATGAGTGAATCGGCAAGCGTTCGGACCGAGGGCAGCAGCAGTCGGCCACAGCGGAGATCTACGGCGTACTCCTCCCTCAGTTCGCGGCAACGCGACACCGGCCCGCGGAGTACGTGCTCGACCTCGTGGGTGATCGTGCAGCGGCGCTCCTCGAAGCTCATACCGGTCCGCAGCGTGATCAGGCGCTTGGCGTAGTCCGTGTGCCCGTAGAGGTCCACGGGCAGGCTGTCGCTCCACACGAGTCGCCACGATGGCCCGAGAGCTCGCAGCCGTCGCCATGGATGAAACCTGTCCCCCAGCACGAGGCGCGACGCTAGGGGTAGCCACCGACAGTGCAGCCTTGAATGAGGCTCTCCTGCACATCAGTCCGCCTGCTGCTCGCGCGGCCCTTGCGGAGGACGCTTCGGGCTCCGCCGTGCGGCTACCGCGATCTGTACGTGGGGTGAGTCCTCCCGGACAGCTTGAGCGAGGACCTCGAACGCGATCCCGGTGGCCTCGCTCACTCGGAGCATGTCGTCGGTTTGCATGGCCGACTCCATGTACTTCCAGTTGCTCAGCAGGGAGTCCGACACACCGAAGAGGTGGGCGAGCTGGCGCTGGTTGGGATCGAGCGGGTGGTTGCTCGCCCACTCCTCGAGCAGGCGCCACAAGGCACCCGTGGGCTTGCTCGAAGGTCGCATAGAGGGATGTTCCTGAGTGTGGTCTAGGCCGCGCAACCAGGGCGGACACGCCGATCCGTCGAGAGTTTCACGCGTGTGGACACCAAAGAGTACCGAACTACAACGCTGTTATTGCAGGTCAGGCGGGGCGACACCACATTAGGAGTTGACCGGTGGACACCTTCGTCGGAAACTATGTCCTACGACGCTGGACACTGACACCGACCGGGAGTACGTTGATGCCATCCAAGAGGACCCCTCCATCGGAGCTCTACATGATCCTGAAAGACCGCAAGCAGCTGGCCAAGCTGATGGTCATCCAGGGCGTGTCAGCACGGCGCCTATCCAAGATCGCCGGATGGAGGTCGCACTCGTACATGAACCGATTGCTCTCAGGCGAGGTCCGGACGCTCTCTACCGAGCCCGCCCTACGGATCGCCAACCACCTGGGAGTCGGCGTGGACGATCTCTTCTTGGTCCGAGTTTCCGACGACGCAGGACACAACATCCGACAGGGGGCGGCGTGACCGCGAAGAAGAAGGCCATCGACCCACGCACTCCACGGCGGCTGCTCGGGTACGACGAGATCGCCTGGTACCTCAACTGCAGCGTCCGGCGCGCGAAGCAGCTCGCGGCCGAAGGCGAGTTCGGCCCCAAGGTCGACGTTGGCGCAAGGGTCACGTTCGACGCCCGCGACATCGACGCATACGTCGATCGCAAGAAGGCGGCGGCCTGATGTCCTCTCCCCTGCAGCTGCTCCGCGCCGCTGGCGACCACGCGCAGTTCGTCGCCCGCCCCAGCGGGGTCACCCACGTCTACGTGGGCCCCTTGACTCCGTCCGGCCGCTTTGTCCCCCGCAGCGGCCGGACGGCCTGTCGTGCACGCACCCGACGGCTCACGGTCCTCGAGCGCTCCGGAACGGCTCTCGACCCGTCTTCCTGCCGCCGCGTGTGTGCACGCTGCTCGGCCCGCCTGGCGAAAGTGGACGTCGCCTCGCGGGCCGAGCACCCCATCGCCCGGGACGAATGGCTGGCGGCGTACGTCGACGTCACGCCGTTCGACCTGGCCGTCGACGCCTTCATGGCCGCGACCGTCGAAGAGGTCGAGCGGGTCGAGTTCCTCGCGCTGCTCCTAGTCGGCTTCCCCGCCATGCACCGGACACCGGTGCTCTCGCCCGCCGGCAAGACCAGCGGCCCTCTCGCCCAGCACCTGCAACGGGCACGCGGCCGCATCGGCGCACACCACGACTCCGGCCTCGCCGAGAAATTCGAGGCCCACCGCGAGCACGCCGACGCAGCACGCAAGGCCGACAAGGACGCCCTCTGGCGAGAGCGCGAGGAGCGGATCCGCCGCCTCGGGTTCATCAAGGCCACCGCCTGACGCACGCGCACACCACCGAAATAGCCGGAGCCCCGGCGCCTAGCAGGGCAAGAACCGGGGCTCACGAACTGGAAGGAGTCTCCCATGACGGAGACCGCGAGTACCACCACCACACCGACCATCCACATCCCGGGCGACGCGTTCCAGGAGCCGATCCTCGAGTTCGTCCGGCAGTCCGCGCTGACGCTCTGCACGTCGGGCGGTCGGCCCGGGGACACCGACACCCGCGGCGACGACTCCATCGCCATCACAGCCCTCTGGGACGTCGCCACCTTCTCCGCCGGCGAGGCCGCCCAGTGGCGGATCCTCGAGTCCTTGACCACTGGTGACCTCCGCACCGTCCTCGACCGATGCGACACCCGCAACGTCCGCGCCCTGATCAACGTCATCACTCACTGCGCGGCGGTGAAGCGATGATCGAGAACTTCATCACGGGCGTCGTCGCCCTGTGGCCGCTCCTGGCCCTCGCCGGTGCCGTGCTCATGGCCGCGTGGGCTGTCGACCTGCACGACCGGCTGAACCGCACCGCGATGCGACTCAACCGCACCGTCGAGCGGGCCCTGGTCGCACAGCAGGAGAACGAGCAGCTCCGCGCCGATCTCCGCGCCGTCACCAGCCTCCGCGCACGGATCATCGCCCTCCCACCGGTCACCAGAACCCGCGACCTCGAGAGGCGGGCCCGGTGACGATCTCCAACATCCCGGGCGGCGTACCCCAGCCGCGTCTCGAGGCGACGCACTTCGACGGTGAGGTCCTCATCCGGACCAACCCCGCCACCGCCCGGCTGGTCGCCCAGGCCTGGGCCCTGCTCAACAAGGACCAGACCGAGGTCAACGAGGAGTGGGGGCACGAGGTCGTCGACATGATGCGCGCCGCTGCGATGGCCGACGCACAGCTGCGCACCACCCTCCCGGCTGCCGTTCGCGTGCGCCCTCTCCGACTCCTGGACAGGGAGGCGGACCAGTGACGGCGCAGCCGTGGCAGTCCCACGCCACCCAGATCGCCCATGCCGCGGCGACGCGGCCAGAGCAGTCCCTGAGTCATCACCGCCACGACGGCGTACGACGGGCTATCGCGCTCCTGGCGTCAGGCGAGCGGCGTCCCCGGACGCGTGGCCGCGCAGCGGCGGCGATGGCCGACAGCGTCGAGCGGCAGGCACGCATCAGCGGTCTCGGCTCGGTTCGCCTGCCGATGTGCCGGGTGTGTGGATCCACGGTCTGCCGTGTCCACGTGTCGGAGGCCGGGTCGTGAGCCGCCCGATCGTCGCCGCGCCGGTGTCGGACGAGGTCCGTGCCCTGGTCTCCGCTGGGTGGGCCGAGTACCACGCCGCGGTTGCAGAGCACGGCCCCCGGGACGAGTGGGACCGCCGGGTCATTGACCAGGCGATCCGGGCGTTCGTCGGCCAGGGCAAGCCGTTCTCGGCAAACGACCTCCGCCCGCTGCTGCCGGAGGTGCGGAAGTGCCTGATCTCCCGGCGCCTCATCGCCGCCCAGCACGACGGGCTCATCCGATACGTCGGCGTGACCCCTTCCACCCTCAAGTCCACCAAGGCCGCCCGCGTGAACGTCTACGCGCCGATGGCCGGAGCCCTCCAGGGAGCCCCCGCATGACCACCACCACCGAGCAGCCCTCCCGCACCGCACCTGTCCCGCTCGACAGGATCCACATCCACCCCTCCAACCCGCGTCGGCGTGCGGTCGCAGACGAGGAGATGGTCGCATCGGTCCGCTCTGTCGGGATCATGACCGCGGTCACCGTCGCGCCCCACCCCGACCTCCCGGGCGACTACGTGCTCCTCGGAGGCCACCGCCGCCACAACGCCGCCACGCGTGCAGGACTGTCCGAGGTCCCCGCCTTCATCCGCGATGACCTCGTCACCGACGCGCAGCAGCTCGAGGCCATGCTCGTGGAGAACCTCCACCGCCAGGACCTCACCGCCGTCGAGGAAGCCGACGCGTACGTACAGCTCCAGCTCTTCGGCATGGACGCCAAGGCCATCGCCGCCGCGACCGGCCGCGCCCAGTCGACCGTCAAGGCACGCATCAAGCTCGCCGGACTCCCCGCTGCCGCGTCCGACCGGTTGCACGCCGGCGACATCACCATCGCCGACGCCGAGGCGCTGCTCCAGTTCAGTGACGACCCCGAGGCTCTCGCGGAGCTCGAGGAGCACATCGGCACCCACAACTTCGCGTGGAAGCTCCGCCAGGCCCAAGACCGACGCACACGCATCGCCCGCAACACCGCAGCCGCCGAACGGCTCAACAGCGACCTGGGCGCGGCGAAGGTCGACTCCGCCACCGAGTACTGGAGCCTCACCCGGTTCACGGACGCGGACCTCCGCACGCACGAGGGTCACCCCGAGTGCCTCGGCTACGTCCTCCACTCCCCCGACTCCTTCCAAGAGCCCTTCCTGGTGTGCCTCGACCCCGACCAGCACCAGCCGGCCGAGAAGAGCGCCGCGTCCACCGCGCGAACGACCCAGGAAGCCGAGAGAGCAGAGATGGCCGTCCGCCAGGCCGAGCTCGACCGGCAGCACGAGGAGCGGCAGGCCGCCGCCGCGGCGGCCAAGGCCGCCACCAAGGTCCGCATCGGGTGGCTCGCCGAGCACTTCCGCAGCTTGCTCCCCAGCAAGGGCAAGCCGGCCGAGCAGCTCGGCACCGCCGTCCGTGCGCTGCTGCCGGCCGTGGTGGCCGACTCCTACATCTTCGACGGTGTCATGGACGACCGGACGTTCCTCACCGCTGCCGGTGTCGAACTCGACGACACCGTCCCGACGTGGCAGGCCACGATCGCCGCCCGCGAGTCGTACGCCGCCGAGCTCCAGGCCGACCGCCCGGCTCGGGCACTCGACGCGTTCGGGGTCTTCCTCGCCGTGATGACCGACGCCCAGCTCGACGCCGCGCCCGACAACGACGCCGACGCCCTGCAGCGACAGCTCGCCCTGTGGGACTGGATCACCGCCGCCGGCTACCAGCTGGGCGACCCCGACCGGGAGATCCGATCCCGCACCGAGCAGGCACTCGCCGCCCTAGACGACGGTGGGGGTGACGACGAGTGACCATCAAGCCGACCGCCTGCGCCAGTGACCCGGTGCTGTTCGACTCGATCGACGTCATCGACCACCGGGAAGCCGCGCGGCACTGCGCCGCATGCCCGGCACTGGACTGGTGCCAGGGGCAGCTGAGCGAGGCGCTCGACAAGACCGGCCACGACGCATGGGAACGACGTGTCGCCCCGCGGGGCACATGGGCCGGGCAGCTCCTCGTCAACGGTCGCCTCAAGGCAAGGAGACCTGCCGATGCGCCCGTCTGAGCCCCGCACCTGCAACCGCTGCGCCGAGCGGGTCATCCTCGCCCGCCGGTGGCCCACCGGTGCGTGGCGGGCCTACGAAGCGAAGGACCGGCCCCCGTTCACCCAGGAAGCCACCGGCGCGCACGTCCTCATCGCCGGCCAGGCCTGGACCGTGGCCGACCTCATCGAGGACTACATGGTCCGCCACGAGCTCACCGAGGACGCCGCGAAGGAGATCGTCTCCGGCTTCCCGTTCCACCGCCCCCACTACGACGACCCGCCACACACCCAGACCGACGACAGCACAGGAGGCACCACCTGATGAGCAGCACCCACCAGCGGCCAGCGCTCGACATGATCGCCGAGCTCCGACGCGGCAAGACCGCACATGACCTCACCCAGAAGATCCACGACCTGGTCGCGGCGTGCGTCGACACGGGCAAGAAGGGCGACATCGTCCTCAAGCTCACCTTCGAGCCCGACGCCGACGACGACACCCGCATGAAGGTCACCGACCAGATCGCCGTCAAGGCACCGACGCGCAACCAGAAGCCGTCGCTCTTCTTCCTCACCGACGACCTGTCGCTCACGCGGACCGATCCCTCCCAGCACACCATCCCGGGCACCAGCGACGACGCCGCCCAGGACGAAGAGATCGACGAGCCGGACGCAGGGTCCGTCTCCCCCATCAACCGAAAGGCCCGCTGACCTCATGAACACCGAAGCCACCCCAGAGACGACCCGCCGCCTGCACAACCCAACGTGCGACACCGACTCCGCGGTCCAGGCCGGCATCGCCCTGGCCGAACCCCACAGGGTCACCGACGACCTGCACACCGTGGTCACCCCGGCCGGTGCGCAGCTGCACCAGATCGACCTCCGCGCGATCGAGGACCGGTACGCCGCCCACCCGCGCCGCAAGACCGGGACCGTGCACGTCCAGGACGCGTCGTCGTTCATCGACTACATCGCCAAGCACGGCCTCCGGGAGACCGAGATCTGGGCCGACCCCGCCCGCCAGGCCCTCGTCGGCATCATCAATGCCCACGCCGGCACCGGCACCCAGACCCCCGCCGAGGACTCCTCCCGCGTGGAGGCCGCGGCCGGGCACGGCGACCACCGCATCCTGCTCGAGCTCATCCCCACCGACTCCTGGACGGCCTGGCTCGGCAACGACAAGAAGTGGATGGACCAGCAGGCCTTCGCCGAGCACCTCGAGGACAACTTCCTCGACATCACCGTCCCCGACGCCGCCACCATGCTCGAGATCGCCCAGTCGTTCCACGCCTCCACCGGCGTGAACTTCAAGTCGGCTCAGCGGCTGCATTCCGGCGAGGTCACTCTCCGCTACGAGGAGAGCATCACGGCGAAGGCGGGCCAGTCCGGCGACCTCGACATCCCCACCGAGTTCAACCTCTCGATCCAGCCGTACTGGGGTCAGAACGAGGCCTGTGACATCAACGTCCGGTTCCGGTACCGCATCCGTGACGGCCGCCTGTCCCTGTCGTACGCCATGTCGTACCCGAAGGAAGCCGCCAAGGCGGTGTTCGACGCCATCGTCGAGAACGTCAACGCCCAGGTCGAGCAGCCCGTCTTCACCGGTCGGCCGGCGTGACCATGTCTCTCTCCAAGCTCAGCATCGTGACGGCGGTCGTGGTCGCCGCCGTCACGGTGCTCGTGCTCGTGCTCGCGGGATTCACGCCGCTGGAGATCCTCGTCATCGCGATCTGTGTCGCCTGCCTGGTGGGCGGTGGACGCCGTGGCTGAGAAGGACGTCGACCGCCTGACGAAGGCGGCCGAGCTGATCCGCGAGCGTGCGACCAAGGTTCCTGCGAGCCCCTGGGGCTCAGTTAAGGGAGTGATCGGTCGAATCGGGATGGCCACCGTGGTCTACGGAGCCAAGCCCGACGGAAGCGACACGCACCCGCCCGTGGCGTTCGACATCGGCCTCGACATGGGACCAGCCGCGGCGTACGTCGTCGGGTGCCACCCCGACTTCACGCTCGCAGTCGCCGACCTCCTGGTCGAGACCGCACGTGTCATGGGCCTCAGCGGCGGACAGGCGCACACGCCCGCAGACCACGCCGCCCTCGCGATCGCCGACACATACCTCGGAGGTGAGGATCGTGGCTGATTCGGTCTCTGTAGCTGAGCAGGTGCAGCGCAGCATGCTGGCAGGCCGCGTTCGTGCGCTCCGTCTGGCTGATCGCATGGACGACTATCTCCGTCGCACTGCCGCCAACCCGCTGGCAGCCGATGCCTCCGTGCGTCGCGCCGCAGATCGGCTTCGCAGCCTCGGAGATGCACCATGACCGGCCTCCGCATCGCACCCAACCTGCAGCTGCCGCTAGACATGGTGACCGAGCCCATCGGGATCCTCGCCAACCGCGGCCGCGGCAAGTCCTACTCCACCCACGTCCTCGTCGAGGAGATCCACAACGCTGACGTCCCCGTCGTCGTCCTCGACGTCAAGGGCGACTGGTGGGGCCTCCGCTCGTCGGCCGACGGGAAGTCCGACGGGCTGCCGTTCTACATCTTCGGCGGCGACCACGCCGACCTCCCCCTCGAACCCACCGCCGGCGAGCTCCTGGCCGACCTGGTCGTCGACGAACGCGTCTCCGTCGTGCTCGACCTCTCGCACATGTCGAAAACGAAGGCCCGGTCCTTCACCGTCGCGTTCGCCGAGCGGCTCTACCACCGCAACCGCGACCCGCTGTTCGTCGTCGTCGACGAGGCCGACGTCCTCATCCCCCAGCGCGCCACCGCCGAGACCGCGCGGCTGCTCGGTGCGATGGAGGACATCGCGAAGCGCGGTCGCGGCCGCGGGATCGGGATGGCGGTCGTCACCCAGCGACCGCAGGAGGTCGCGAAGTCCGTGCTCGACCTGATGGACACGCTGATCCTGCTCGGCATGACCGGCCCCAGGTCGCTCAAGTCGATCAGCGAGTGGATCTCCACCCACGTCGACGAGGACACCACCGCAGCCGAGGTCATGGCCACCCTGCCGTCGCTGCCCGTCGGCAACGCCTGGGTGTGGTCGCCCATGCAGGGGCTGCTCCAGCGGGTCGGCGTACGACGGATCCGCACGTTCGACTCCCACGTCACCCCGAAGCCCGGGCAGAAGCGCACCACCCCCGGAGCCCGCGCCGCCCTGGACCTGGACGCGCTCGGCGAGCGCATCACCGCCACTGTGGAGCGTGCCAAGGCCGACGACCCGAAGGCCCTGCGCAAGCGCATCACCGAGCTGGAGCGCGAGCTCGACACCGAGCGCGTCAAGCCGGGCCCCCAGACCACCGTCGAACGCGTCGAGATCCCGGCGATCACCGGCGAGATGTTCAACGACTTCACCGGGACCGCCTCCCAGTTGCACGACACGCTCGCGTCGATCCAGCAGCGCCTCCAGGCCATCATGACCACCACCGAACCGCCCATGGAGGGTAAGCAGGGCCAGCCCACGACGCGGAGTAGCGCACCGCGGGCGAATCAGGCGAGCGGCACCACCGGCAGGGCTCCGGTTGCTCGTCCCTCCACCACACAGAAGCCCTCGCCCCGGCACCAGCGGGAGACGCGCCCTGCCACGGACCTCGGCGAGGCACCCCGTCTAGGCAGGACCGAGCGGAGCATCCTCTCGGTCCTCGCCCAGCACGGTCCCCGCACCCACGACCAGGTCGCGCTCCTCACCGGGTACTCCCGCAAGGCCTCGACCATCGGTGTTGCCCTCGGGAAGCTCCGGAAGCTCGACTTCGTCGAGCCTGGGCAGCCGATCACCGCCACTCAGGCGGGCATCGACTGGCTGGGCGACGACTACGAGCAGCTCCCTGAGGGCCAGGCGCTCATCGACTACTGGCGCTCGAAGTTCGGTCTCACCGAGCAGCGCGTCCTCGACGCCGTGCTCGACGCCTACCCGCACGACACCAGCCAGGCCGAGATCGCCGAGGTCACCGGCTACTCGCCGACCGCCTCGACGATCGGCGTCGCCCTGGGCCGTCTCCGGAAGGTCGGCGTGATCGATCGGTGGCGCATCAGCGACGACTTCGCCGCCTCTGCAGGACTGGCAGGTGCGTCATGAGCACCGACGGCGCGGGTACGGCCTACTGGCCCGTTGTGCTCTCGGACTGGAAGCGCGCAGGGGCCGATGTGACCATCACGTTGCGCTCAGGTGCCACCGTCGGCCCCGGCAAGGTCACTGACCCCGGCTCCGTGGCGATGGGTGCATGCGTCCTACACGACGACGGCTACCGCGACCGAGGGCTCGGCTCTGGGTGGGAACGCAAGCCCGAGAAGAAGTGGAACGTCGACCTCGCTGAGATCGCCGCTGTCGAGGCGATGAACCGATGAGCGCCACCGACCCCACACCCGCCGAGCGCCCGTGTGTGATCTGCCGACGCACGGAGAGCGAGCACCGCGACCGCAACGGCCACGGGTTCGCGCCCGCCGTGCCGGACACCGGAGACGTGGAGGCGCTGCTGGTGGAGTGGCGCGAGTCGTCCGCGTCGGGCCACCCGAACTGCGCCTACGACGCGGACTGCGTGGCGTGCGCGGCAGACGAGATGGAACGGCGTCTCGCCGCCCACGATGCCGAGGTGCGCCGCGCCACCGCCGAACGGATCGCGCAAGCCATCCGCGAGCGCCGTCGTGAGTTCAGCCGCCTCCGGGCCGATGCGCAGTACCTCGCCGCGCTGGACGACGCCTACGGACTCGCCCGCAATGCCCGTGAGGACGGTGCCCGATGAGCGCCACCGAGCCCACACCCACCGAGGACGATGCGGACCGCGTGTACGTCCATGACCACGAGTTCCGGCCGGTCGCCGGGCACCCCGATGACGACGAATGCACTCACCGATCCGACGACACGGACGCTACCTACTGCGGTCGTTCGCGGGACCGACACCTAACTGATCTGGACATCGCGCACATCGCGGACGACCTCGGAGTCCGCCTGATTGAGGACCCTCGCTTCCCGCCCGCCGTGCCGGACACCGGAGACGTGGATGCGCTGGCGGGGGTGCTCGGTGAGGCCGACCGTCACTACGACTGGCCCAGCGAGAAGGCACGTCACGTTCTCGCTTCCGACTGGCTCGCCGCCCACGACGCCGAGGTGCGCCGAGGTGCGCCGCGCCACCGCCGAACAGATCGCGCAGGCCATCGAGGCCGATCGTTCCGGGCCGTGGAACGCGATGCATCACGAAGCCTTGCGTGCCGCCGCCCGCATCGCCCGTGAGGCCGGTGCCCGATGAACGGCCTGACCGACGACGAGCGCGAGGACATCCACTCTGCCATTCAGCTGCGCCTGACCTGGGCCTCTCTCCACTGGGGCACCGAGGACGTCCACCCGGACGCCTGGCGTCACATCACGAAGGCCGCTGCTGACGAGGCTGAGCGGATCGTGCAGCAGCGGGTAGACGCCGCCCTCGCACCCATCGAGGCACTGCGCCACGAGTTCGCAAGTCGAGGCGACCGCCTGCTGACTGAGACAGGTGCGTCCGTGGCCGGGATGCTCGACGTCGCGATGCGTGGCGTGCGAGGCGGTGCCCTATGACCGCCTGCGCCGAGTGCGGGTCGCCGATGGTGCAGCCCGTGGCGTTGCTCAACGTGGACGGCCGCTGTGAGCGCATGTCGCTGGGGGAGCCGGTCTGCTCTGGTGAGGCGTGCACTGCTCGGCGACGAGCTGAGGACCGAGCTGACCAGGCCGCCCGGGACGACGCGGCCATGGCGAAGGCGATCGCCGCGGGGGTGATCGACCCATGAGCGTTTCTGCGCGCCTCCGCACCCTGGTGCTGGAGCGGGATCTCTACAGCTGCGTCCGGTGTGGCGTGTACACCGGCCCCTTCGGCGTCTACTCGATCCACCACCGACGTCCTCGCGGGATGGGCGGCACCAAGACCCGTGAGTCGCCGGCGAACCTCCTGCTCCTGTGCGGTTCCGGCACGACGGGCTGTCACGGCTACGTCGAGTCCCACCGATCCGAGGCGGAGACCAACGGGTACATCGTCCGTCACTCGATCGCGCAGGTTGAAGACGTCCCGGTTGCGACTCACGCCGGGCTCAGGGTCTTCACCGCGGACGGCACCTCATCTGAGACGTGGAGGGCTGGCACCGCGTGGAGTTCGTGAAGGTCAAGACCGACTACTACCTCGAAGGTGCGCTGCTGCGCGCCGGCGAGGCAGCGGAGGTCCTCTACAACCGCGGCATGGCGTACGCCGGTGCACGGGAGACGGATGGGTTCATCCCGACCGAGGCGCTCTCGCTCATCACGCCTAACCGCGGGAAGGCCAGGGCGGCGGCGCTCGTACGCGAGGGCATCTGGGAGACCACCGACGGTGGATGGCGCATCGTCTACGGCTGGCAGGACGGAGACCAGATCACCAAGGAGCAGCTCGAGCAGAACCGTGAGGCCGGCCGTCGACGTCAGCAGACCTACCGGCAACGCCACAAGACCCCGCGTAACGGCGTGCGTAACGGCGTTACTAACGGCGAAGTGACGGGAACAGAGGTAGAGGAAGAGGTAGATGCTGCTGCGGCAGCACCGCACGAGCCGCTGCCGCCGCCGCTCGAGATCCTCAAGGCCAAGCTCGAAGCCGCCCGCCTCGCCGTTCGCTGGGATCGGCTCACGCCGGCCCAGCACACCGAGATCGTCGAGCTCATCGACGTCCACGGCGACGGGCCACTCGTGAAGTCCGCCGTCGCAGAGTTCCGCCCAGACTCCCCCGCCGCGTTCGCCCAAGCCTGGCTACCACGGTGGCGCGCCCTCACCCCACCCGGCACCGGCCTCCGAGCCGCACCCGAACCGCCGTGCACCCTCCCAGGCCACCAAGGCACCACCCGCCGCTGCAACCAGTGCGCGGCCGAGCAGAAAGCAGCCCGATGACCCGCCGCACCCAGCACGTCGCCACCGGATTCGAGGAGATCGTCGCCGCCGCGGTCGAGCAGACCCGCCGGGCGGGCGCGAAGTCGTTCGAGCTGGAGTACGACGCAGCCGACCGGCGCCTCCGCCCAGACGAGGAGCCGCTACCTGACGAGGCCGTCCGGTGGTCCGCCACCGCCACGTTCCCCGGCAGGTTCGGAGACCTGGAGGACCGCATCGTCACTGGTACCGCGGTCGCCCGGCCCGGTGAATGTGGCCACAACCGGGCCATCAGCTACGCCGTCGTCCGGATGCTCGAGGCCGCCGGCGCCAACACCGTCGTCGTCGACACCTGCGACCACACCATGGAGCCGCCACGATGAGCCCGAACGCAGTCGACGCCCACCTCGCCGACTACCGCGCACGTGTCGGTGACGCCTCTGACCTCCAGGCTCTCCTCCTGGCCGACCTGGGCGCGATCCACGAGCTCATCCCCGTGCTGCGCCACCTCGTCGACACCCGACAGGCCGGTCTCGGGTTCCTCTCCGTCGAAGCCGCGAAGGTCCAAGACGACCTCATCCGCAAGGAGCGCCGCGACCGCGTACGTCACGCCCAGGACCGCGTCACCACCACCGGTGTCGTCCCCGCACCCGGGTCGATCAACGCGTTCTCGCTCCTCGCCGACTGGACGTTCCTCCTCGTCGACATCGAGCAGACCATCACCCGCCACCTCCTGCACGTCGGCATCTGCCACATCAAGACCAGGCCGAGCAGCACCCAACCCTCCGACACCGAACGGCTCCACGTCGCCGAGGGCCTTGCCCGCGTCACCACCCGCCGGCCACTCCTCGAGCGGCTCCACCGCGACGCCGCTGACCTCCACGAACGCATCGACCGGGCGATCGAAGGCACCCAGGTCAAGGCCATGCCTGACCCGTGCCCCTGGTGCGGCCGCCACACCCTGGTCGCGGACCTCACCGCCGGCGTCATCACCTGCGGCAGGGACCCAGACACCGGCGAGCACGAGACCTGCCTCTGCTCCGACTCCTACTGCGCCTGCAAGACCAGTCCACGCCGACACCGCCACACCTGGCACCGCGACCAGCCCGGCCACAAGTCCACCAGCTGGCACGGCCTCCGCCACGCCATCAACGCCGCACCCAGGAAGGACGCCGACCGATGAGCCCAGCCACTAGGGACTACGGATCCGTCGGTGACGTCGACATCCGGAAGTCGCCTTGTACCTGGGGCAGCGTGCCGCCGAGCTCGACACTCGCCACCGCCCTGTCCTGCTCCCGCACGTCCTTCGACCGCAGCCCGAACCAGTTGATCAGGGCCACGATCACGGCGCTGGCGCCGCCAATGAAGACGCTGTCCCACAGCCCCACATCCCCTTCTCGCAACGCATTCACGATCGTCCATAGGCAGAACGCGAACGCGGCAAGTGCGAAAGCGTTGAG
The DNA here is from genome assembly GCF_049897745.1 of Nocardioides sp. LHG3406-4. Lineage (NCBI taxonomy): Bacteria > Bacillati > Actinomycetota > Actinomycetes > Propionibacteriales > Nocardioidaceae > Nocardioides > Nocardioides sp. LHG3406-4. The sequence goes on along the minus strand of NZ_JAFCWV010000002.1, from coordinate 162,714 downwards.
GAGCATCAAGAGCCGCCGGTACAACACCACCCTGGGGTCTGGTTCGTACTGCTCGAGTAGCACCTCGAGGCGCTTACGCATCCGACCCTGCGTCTGCGGGTGGTCGTTCAGTAAGCCCAGCAGCTCGAGCTCCTCCCGGATCTCACGGCGCCTACGCCGCCGGACTCCGCCTTGCTGCAACTGCCACAGCAACCAGCCGCCCAAGAGCGTGACCACGCCAGTGATGAGCTTTCCGATCCAGTCGTCCCCCATTCACCGGACGGTAGTCGCTTCTGGCGGCTCGCGCTCCAGCAGCCGCAGGCCGTGATCAGGTGACCGTCTACGTCGACGACATGCTCCGCCCGGCGAGGGTCGGCCGGATCTGGTCGCGGTGGTCGCACCTGCTGGCGGACACGCACGACGAGCTCGTCGTGTTCGCAGTGGACCAGCTCGGGATGCGGGCCGAGTGGATCCAGCGCGAGGGCACGCACCGCGAGCACTTCGACCTGACCGAGCGCCGGCGTACGGCCGCCCTCCGGGCAGGTGCCGTCCCGATCAGCTACCCCCGCGAGACGGGTGAACTGCTAGCTCGCAAGCGGACCAACCACTTCCACCCCCAGGAGACCCGATGACGAGGACCGAACCGACGGGTATCGTGCCCGCATGCCAGACCGGGCTGAGAGGCCGCCCCGCGATCGCACCGCGGACGAGCGCGACCGCATCGCCGACGAACGGGACGGCATCGCGGACCGCCGCGATGTCCTGGCTGGCCGTCGCGAACAGGCAGCCGACCACCGCGAGCACGGGCTCGACGACCTGGCCGACGACCTCCGCGGACACGCCCGCCGGAGCTCGGTGCCTGTCGCACCCGATGGGGAGCACCAGCGGCAGACGTTCGACCGCTCTGAGGACCATCTCGAGCGGTCGTACAAGGCGATCGACCGCAATCGCGCCAAGCTGTCACGCGACGAAGCGACTGAGGCCCGCGGGCAAGGCGACGTGGACCGGCAAGCGCCTGGTTCCGAGGCTGACACGGTGGTCGACGGGGTGTAGTCGGCGACGCTGCGGGGAGTCGGCCCGATGAGGGCCTTGACGGTGCAGCAGCCGTGGGCGTGGGCGATCGTGCACGGCGGGAAGGACGTCGAGAACCGCACCCGCAACCTCGCCGGCGGCTACCGCGGACCTGTCGCGATCCACGCCGGCCTGACGGTCAGCCGGGAAGGCATCGATCACGATCTGCTGCGGCCTGAGTGGGCGATGGGCCGCGGCTACGTTCATGTCGAAGATCGTCTCGCCGAGATCTCCTATTCGGTGAGCCGCAAGCGTGATGCCGCCAATCGTCTCGCCGCCCTCATGCCGCTTGGGGCCGTCACCGGTGTGGTCGACCTCGTCGATGTGCATCTCGAGACCCCGCGTTGCTGCGAGTCAGAGTGGGCAGAGCGAGTCACCCGGTACGACGACAACCCGATTCACCATCTGGTGGTCGAGAACCCGCGTCCGCTCGCTGACCCGATTCCCTGCCGGGGCCGCCTCGGTCTCTGGACTCCTTCGCGCGACGTCCTCGCGCAGCTCGCGGCGGCGCTGCTGTGAGCGGCGACCTGCTGACGATGCTCCGCGTGCACGACCTGCCGCCCACGTGGGACGGCCTCGCTGTGCTCTGGAGCGGCTGGGAGTACGCATCACCTGGGCTCTTCATCTGCCCGCCGCCGCTCCGTGAGGTATGCGAGGGCTGTGGCCTGCCCACGACTGAGCGAGGGTTCCCCGCCTGGTCGACCAACCGCGGCCTCGTCGCGGTCAGCGCCGTCCTGACCCACGACGACCTGCGCTACGAGGAGGAAAACCGCGCGCGACTCGGAGCCCTGGCCCACAGACGGAAGCCGCGGGCCCTGTTCCGCCTGCACGCGTTCCGCTGCCACTCGTGCTCCCTCGACGACATCTGGGACACCGACACCGACGAGTGGTGGACCCTCGACCACACCGACTACGGCGACGACGGGTCGACCGGCTGATGTTCATCTGCCCCGACGCCCAGAAGGTCGCCTACGAGTCCACGATGCTCGCCGGCAACGCCGTCACCCTCCACGAGATCCAGACCGCCTGCGGCGGCTGCCACTACTACCCGTGCGTCGGGAGCCAGCCCCGGCACTGGCACATCGGGCACAAGCATCACGCCCAGGGCGAGCAGTGCAAGGCCGCGAACCCGTTCCACCCCACCGCTGAGAGCGGCCCGGACATGACTGAGCTCTCGGAAAACCACGCGACCAATCCCCTATCGGCAATGGAGTCTGGACCCATGGAGCAGATCAGCAAGCGATTCATGAACTGGGCCTCGATCCTCGAGGACAACACCCGCCAGCAGGCCGAGACGGCATCGCAGATGCCGTTCATCCACCCGCACCTGGCGCTGATGCCCGACGCCCACCTCGGCAAGGGCGCCACCGTCGGATCCGTCATCCCGACGCTCGGCGCCATCATGCCCGCGGCCGTCGGCGTGGACATCGGCTGCGGCATGATCGCCGTCCGCACCCAGTTCAGCCTCGACCAGCTGCCCGCCGACCGGCGCGCACTACGCGAGGCGATCGAGGCCGCGATCCCGCTCTCGGCCGGCAAGTACAACCAGCAGGTCAGCCGCGGCCACACCCAGGACCGGGTCGACTACCTCGACGACCTCGCCGTCGATTCGGACTTCGACCCGGCAACCTACGCCAGCAACTGGGCTCTCCAGCTCGGCACGCTCGGGTCGGGCAACCACTTCATCGAGATCTCCCTCGACGAGCAGGACCGCGTCTGGCTCTTCCTGCACTCGGGGTCACGAGGCGTGGGCAACAAGATCGCCCAGCACCACATCAAGGTCGCCCAGGACTACTGCGCCCGGCACTTCATCCCCCTCCCCGACCGCGACCTGGCCTACCTCGTCGAGGGCACCACCGAGTTCGACCGCTACATCGCCGAGCTCCAGTGGGCGCAGCAGTTCGCCTACGAGAACCGCGCCGAGATGATGGACCGCGTCGTCACCTCCTTCGAGGAGTGGACCGGCCAGCCGGTCACCCGCGAGCAGGAGGTGAACTGCCACCACAACTACACCCTTCGCGAGAACCACTTCGGCAAGAACGTGTGGCTGTCCCGCAAGGGCGCGATCTCGGCACGCGAGGGCCAGTGGGGGCTCATCCCCGGGTCGATGGGCACGCGGTCCTACGTCGTCACCGGCAAGGGCAACCGCTTGGCGCTGAACAGCGCCCCACACGGCGCCGGCCGCGTGCACTCCCGCTCCTCAGCCCGCCGCACCTTCACCGCCGCCGACCTGAAGACGGCCATGGGCGACATCGAGTACCGCGACACCGACGCGTTCATCGACGAGATCCCGGCCGCGTACAAGGACATCGACCAGGTGATGGAAGACGCTCGCGACCTGGTGAAGATCGAGCACGAGCTGCGCCAGATCATCAACGTCAAGGGCGACTGAGGACTCGTGACGGAGGCGCAGCTGCCTGTCAGGACGCCGGCTTGACCAGGCGCGACGATGCCACACTGGTCGACACCACCGAGGCCGCCGACATCCTCGCCGTCCCCAGAGACCTCATCGCGAAGTGGAAACACCGCGGCCTTGTCACACCCGTTGGCCTCATCCCGGGCCGCGGCAAAGGTGTCCCGCTGTACGACCTCCGCGAGCTCCTGCCATTGGCAGAGAGGTACCACCAGCGTCGCCTGGGCGCGCTCTAGTTGAGCCGGTCTATCGCACCTTCAGAGCCTCGGCGCCACTCACGTCCTGCGGAGTCAGTGAACTCGACGATCAGCTGGAGATCCTCAGGGGTTTCCTGGACCAGTTCGTCTGAGCCTGAGCGATGGATCGCCCGCAGGGGGAGATCGTTCGGAAGCGGACGACGCTTCGGGCCTGGAGGCAGCACACGGAAGGAGCTGACGCCCCGCTCGGGATCCAGAGTGGCGTAGCTGACGTACGTGACCTTCACGTTGTACACCGGAAGGAGACTCCCGTTGAGAAGGTGCAACGTCCAACGATCGGCGTAACTGAGGTTGTTCGGTTGGCTGGAGACTCGGGTGGCCTCGATCCACGCGCCAATCAGGTCTGCCTGCGCGGCCTGGTCGTCCGCCCTCTGTCGCTCGAGCTCGCGTCGCTCCGCCCTGTTCTCGCGTGTCTGCTCCAGTTCGAGCATCCCCTGAGAGGCCTTCCACGCCTTGGCCGCAAAGAACAGAGCCACGGCGGCGATGAGGACGGTCGCCCACTCAGCTGCGTTACCCACTGCGAACTCCCACACCACACCTCCACCGACGTCCCACCAGGCCATGCCCTCACCAGACACGTCTCGACACATCAACGCGTCACGCACCTGCTCACACACAGGGGGCAGCGTAGGGCCAAGGACGCCCGCGACGACGCGCCGAAGGGACGGAGTAGCGCGAACGACCAGTCGTAGTGGAAGATGAAGCCAGCAGGACAGCTATACCCAGAGCCCGGAGCCGACATGGCCCCGGGCTTTCGTGCGTCCCGGGGGTGCCGGCATGAAGCGTCACCACCTCCTCGACATCTACGGCGTCGAGCTGCACCTCGCAACGACGCGACGTGACTGGGCCGGGCTGCGTCGGAGCTTCGACTTCCTCGACCGTGACACTCCGAAGGAGTCCTTCGGTCACACGACCTACGCCACGCGGCGAGGCGGTGAACGTCACCTGATCTTCTGGATCGACGCGACCCGGGTCGGGGGCGATCTCGTGGATACCTGCGCACACGAGGCAAGCCACGGTGCGGGCAGGATCCTCGAGTGCGTGGGCCACCGCGTGCCTGGCACTGACGAGCCACACGCCTACCTGGTGGGCTGGCTCACTCGCTGGCTCTGGGAAGCCGCAAGCGCATGACCAAGCGCGTGTGCGCCGAGCCAGGGTGCCCGAAGCTGCAGGCTGAGTCACGCTGCCCGAAGCACCGACGCGCACGTGATCGAGCACGAGGGACACGACAGCAGCGCGGCTACGACGCGAAGCACGACCGACTGGGCCGCGACTACCAACGACGCATGGACGACGGCGAGAGGTTCACCTGCTGGCGCTGTGGCCGGCCGCTCGGGACCCGCCGCGGCATCGACTGGCACCTGGGACACGACGACCACGACCGGACGAAGCACCGCGGGCCAGAATGTCCCGCGTGCAACCTCGCCACGGCGGGTCGTCGTATCTCACCAGACGCATAGGGGGTGGGGGTAACCCCTCCGACCTCTCCACCGCGGAGGACCGCGGGGGAGGTGCCTCGCAGTTCCCAGACCTGAGTTTTCCCAGTGACCGACCAGCAGATCTCACCAGGCGGGTAGCGCGATGCTCCCGGCCGCCAGTGGCGCGATGCCCAAGAGGTGACCCATGAGCAATCCCCGCCCCCCCGTTGGTCTCGACGCCGGCGGTCGCCAACTCTGGCGCGACGTCGTGAAGGACAACGTCCTCAGCCGAGTCCAGCAGGTCCAGCTGCATGAGGCCTGCCGGATGAAGGACCGCTGCGACAAGCTCGACGAGCTCCTCCGCGGCGAGGTCGACGCCTGGGCGACCATCCTCCCGGTCGATCTCGAGGGCGGGGAGTTCAAGCTTCAGATCGTCGGCGCGCTGAGCAAGGCCAACGAGACCGCCAACTCCATGAAGCAGTTGCTCGCTGCCCTGCGCCTCCCCGACGATGCCACCGGGCAGCGGCCCCAGAGGCGCGGTCCCCGTGGAGCCCAGAAGCCTTCCCAGCCCGGCGGCGCCGCCGAGCAGGGCAACGTCTCGTCCATGGACCGGGCTCGGGCCCGAGCGGAAGCCAAGACCGGGGCCTGAGCGGTGCCCTGGTCGGGCCCGCTGTACGACGGCCACATCTGCTCGCTCGGGTACGGCGTCGTCGACTGGCTCCAGGCGTACGCCTGCCACGGGCCGGGCGACGTCATGGGTCAGCCGCTCGACTTCGCATCCGACCCCGAGGTCGAGGACTTCATCATCCAGGCCTACGAGCTCGACCCCGAGACCGGGCGGCGCAAGAAGCGGCGCGCCGTCTTCTCGGCGCCGAAGGGCAGGTCGAAGTCGGAGAAGGCCGGTCTCATCGGCGTGGCTGAGTCGCTCGCTGAGGTCCGGTTCGACGGCTGGGACGCCAACGGTCAGCCTGTCGGTCGACCCGTGGTGTCACCGTTCATCCGGTGCCTCGCCACCGAGGAGAAGCAGGCCGGCAACACGTTCCAGAACATCGCCTACATCATGGGCGAGTGGGGACCGGACGCCCACCCCGAGATCTACGGCGGCATCACTGGCGTACGTGACTACCGGCGCGCGACAGCGCTGAGCCTCCCCGACGGCGGAGAGGCTGTGCTCTCAACAGCCGGCGCCGCGTCGAAGGACGGCGGCAAGGAGACGTTCCTCGTCCCCGACGAGATCCACCTGTACGTCACCCAAGAGTTGCGCGACATGTACGCGACCGCGCTACGCAACACCGGAAAGCGGAAGCACGCAGAGCCGTGGGCGCTGCTGACCACGACGGCGTGCCGGCTCGGTGAGCAGTCAGTGTGGGAGGTCCTCGAGAAGAGGTTCCGACTCGGCCAGCTCGGCGACGACTGGCTGGTGTTCCACCGCGAGGCCAAGGGCCGCATCGACATCAACGACCGCGAGCGGACCCTGCGCCAGCTGCGCGAGGTCTACGGCGTGGCGATGGACCCCGAGACCGGGTGGATGCTCGCCGAGGACGTCTACAGCGACATGCACGATCCGACGATCTGCCGCGACGAGGCCGAGGCCGCCCGCTACTTCCTCAACCGCTCGATGTCCGGGTCGGACGCCTGGATCGCGAAGGCCGTGCACGAGCGCCAGACCCGGCCCCGGAAGGACAAGGACGGGGAGCTCGCCGAGTCCGCGCAACCGTGGACCGTCACTCACGGCACTCCGATCGCGGTCGGCTTCGACGGGGCCCTCAACGAGGACACCACGGTCTTGCGAGGCTGCCGCATGTCGGACGGGTTCCTCTTCAAGCTCGGCACCTGGGCCAAGCCCGCCGGCGCCCTCGGTGACGGCTGGTCCGTGCCCCGGCGTGAGGTTCTCACCCGGATCCGCGAGGTGCACCGCCAGTACCAGGTGATCCGCGGCTACTACGACCCCCACGAGTGGCGATCCGACGTCGAGGGCCTAGCCCAGGAGCTCGGCGAAGAGATAGTCATCCCCTGGGAGACCCGCCGCGACACCGCGATGGGCGCGGCCCTCAACCGTCTCCACACCGACCTCACCAACGGCGAGGTCTGCCACGACGACGACCCTGAGGCCGCCGACCACTACGGCAACGCCTACGTGCACTACAGCCGCGGGCAGCGCCTGGTGCGCAAGGAGAACCCCAACTCGGCGCGCAAGATCGACTCCGTCGTCGGTGACGCGATCGCGCTCGAGGCCAGAGCCGACGCCATCGCCGACGGGTGGGTCGAAAACCCCGAGCCTGAGCTCCCACCGCTCGTCTTCAGCATGTGACCCGATCAGGAGGTGATGGCGTGCCGACCATCATCGAATGGGTCCGCAAGCTCGAGCAGCAGATCGAGGACGAGAAGCGGTACGCCGAGATCTACGAGCTGCGGTACCGCAACGAGTACGTGCTCCCCTTCATCGCCCAGGAGTACCGCGAGGTCTACGGCGCCCAGGCGGACACGCTGCTCGTGTCGCTGCTCGAGGCACCCCGCACCGGCTCAGCCGCGATCGGCATCGACGCCCTAGTGGAGCGACTCACCGTGCTCGGCGGCAGCTCCGAGGACAGCGCGACGTCGCGCGCGCTGGAAGCGGCGTGGGAGGACAACGACCTCGACGTCATGCACCGCGAGGCGCACCGTGAGGCCCTCGTGCGTCGACGGGCGTACGGCGCCGTGTCCCGGAGCATCGACGGGCGCGCGATCATGACGATCGAGTCCTCCGAGCAGGCCGCCGTGCACCGAATGACCGCACCCCCTACGACGTCGACGCCTACCTGAAGATCTGGGTCGATGAGTGGACCGGGAAGCGATCTGGCCTGCTGCAGCAGCCCGACTGGGACATCGACCTGACCGAGGGCGAGGAGGTCATCGACGACCCGCAGGGCAGCCAGTTCACGTCACGGTGGAAGGCAGCTGAGCCGAGGTCGCGGCCCGGACCAGTGCCGATAGTCGAGTTCAGGCACTCCGCTCGTCTTCTCCTCGAGCCGCAGTCCGAGATCGAGCCCGTCGTCACTCTCGTTGATGAGGTGGACCTCGTCGAGGGACTGATGGTTTTCGCTGGCCACTTCGGCGCCGTTCCGATCCGGTACGCCGAGGGGTTCCAGATCCCTCGAGACCCGAAGGACGAGACGAAGCCGCTGCTCGGGTCAAACGGCAAGCCGATGGTCGGCTTCAACCCGCGCGCGGACCACATGTGGTTCGGTGGGCCGGGCGTGAAGTTCGGGCAGCTCACGCCGGCGACGCTCGACACGTTCGTGACGTGGGGGCAGCACGCGTCCAGCCGTCTCCGAGCGAAGACAAGGGTCGCGTCGACGTACTACAACCTCGACCTCAAGTCGCACATGTCGGCCGAGCTCCTGAAGACCGATGAGGCGCCCATGGTCCGCCGGGTCAACGGCATCGGCCGCGACGGCACCTTCAACCAGGCGTGGCGTCGATACATGACGATCGCGATGCAGCTCGAGGGGCACCGCGGCCGCGTGAAGCCGCGCTGGGCCGACCCGCAGACCCGCATGGAGTCCCAGGCCGTCGACGCGTTCGGCAAGGCCGTCACTGCCGGCATCGGAGTGAAGGTCGCCGCCGAGCAGTTCCTCGGCTGGACGCCCGAGCTCGCCGAGAAGGCGGTCGCGGAAGCGCAAGAGGCAGCCGAGGCCGAAGACGAGTTCTCGCTGCTCGACCCCGACACCCGCGCGAACCTGAAGCTGGTCCCGGGTGCCGACCCCGAGCCTGCGGCAAGCGCGTAGCCACCACGCCCGCCAGCTCGACATCGCCGCAAAGGCCGTCGCAGCGGTCCGGGGCCTGGTCAACGGCGGCCGCGGCTGGTCCGAGATCCTCAACACGGTCGCCCAGTACCAGCTGGCCTCAGCCACCCGTGCCGTCCGGACCATGGCAGCCTGGTCCGACAGCGACACCCCGCTGATCAATCCGAGGCCCTTCGCCGGGGTCTCCTCGGCCGGTTTCGGAATCGCGGAGCCGATCATCGCGACCATCGACCAGGTCATCCCGGCGCCGGTCGAAGCACTCCCACCGCCATGGTGGGAGGAGACGGCAGGCTTCCTCAAGCGGCTCGAGCAGCTCATCGAGTCCGAGGTCCAGGACGCCGGTCGCTCGGCCGCCCAGGCCGAGATGGTGATGCGGCCCGGCTGGGACAGCTACGTGCGGCTCCTCGTCCCACCATCGTGCAAGCGGTGCGTCCAGCTGGCCGGCAAGATCTACCGCGACCTCGACGGGTTCGACCGACACCCCGGTGACGACTGCGTCCACGTGCCCGTCGGGTCCTGGGAAGAGGCCCACGACATCGGACTGGTCTCCTCACCCATGGAGGCCTTCGAGAAGGGCTACATCCGCGACCTGACCGCCGCGGAGCAGGCCGCGATCGAGGACGGCGCCGACATCAGCCAGGTCATCAACGCCAGCAGCGGCATCTACACCGCCGACCTGTTCGGCCGGCGCGTGAAGGGCACCCGGTACGGCTCCACCGCTCGCGCGGGCTGGCGCAAGCGCAACCCGTCGAAGCGTGTCCGGCTGCGCCCCGAAACGATCTACAAGATCGCTGACGGTGATCGCACCGAGGTCCAGCGACTGCTCCGGCTCTACGGCTACATGCGTGCCGACGACACCAACCTCGCCGGTATAGGCCAGTCCGGCGGCGGATCGGCCGGTCGACCCCCTGGCGGCATAGGGGCCGGTGTGAACACTCCAGACGATGACGACCAGGTCGCGCGCACCGCCCGAGAACTGATCAGCCGGGCGGCCGCAACAGAGCCAGAGGTCACAGCCGCAGTCCGTGTCGAAGCCGCCGCGGTAGGCGCGGCCCTCAGCCGCCTCGATTCCCGCCTCAAGACCGTCGACTCCCTCACGCGCAAGCTGCGCACCGAGTCGGCCGACGGTGCGGCCCTCTCAGTCGTGGCCGCCGACATGAAGGACGTCCTCCGCTACACCGCGGTCGCCTCCGAGGCGGACTACTGGCGGAGCGTCGACGACCTGATCCGGCGCATGGTCGCACGCGGCTACCGCCTCATGAAGGACCCCGGCGGGTGGCGCCGCCACGGCTACCGAGGGCTGAACCTGGCCTTCGAGCTGCCCGACGGGTTCACCTTCGAACTCCAAGTCCACACCCATGCCAGCCTCGCGGCAGCCGAGTCCGCCCATCTCCTCTACGAGGAAGCCCGCGCCGACGACACCACCGCGCAGCGAGCAGAGGAACTCGACCGAGCGATGCAGGAGCTCTTCGAGTCAGTCACGATGCCAGCGCCACCGCGGTGGGTAGACTGAGCCCATGAGGTACTGGCAGGAAGGTCACCGGATCGCTCGCCTGAGCGATCCCGAGGCGATCTCCGGCGAGCTCTTCAACTGGACCTCCGGCACCTGGCAGCCCGCGAAGACCATCGGCATCGACATCCGCTTCTCCGGCGACTGGACCGCCATCAGCGAGGCTGAAGCCTCCCGACTCACCAGTGCCGCCGTAGCCGGCTAACAGCCCTCCCCAAGCAACGCCCCGCGACCCACCGGTCCGGGGCGTTTTGCATGCCCAGACTTCCCGCCTCGCGACGAGCGGAAGGCGTACGGCGCCGCGCAACAAGCGCGCCACCACCGAGGAGACGCGATGTCCCGCAACCCGTTCACCGTGCCGGCCAAGCCCGCGCACATCACCCTCGACACGCTGCCGCAGCTGTTCGCCCACCACCGGGCACGCTTCGGCGGTGTCACGATGAGCCAGGGCAGCACCGAGCCCCCTCCCCCGGGCAACCAGCCCGGCGCCGGCGACCCGCCGCCCGCCAACGACCCGCCAACCCGCCCCGACGGGGTGTCCGAAGACGAGTGGAACGGCCTCGGCGAAACCGGACGCACCGCACTGACCCGAGAGCGCGACGCCCGGCAGGCCGCCGAGCGTGCCCTCGCCGCGGCCCGCGCACGGCCGGCACCACCGAAGGCCGACCCGCCCAAGGCAGATCCGCCGAAGGCCGACCCGCCGAAGACGGACCCGCCCAAGGCAGGCGAGGTCGACATCGAAGCGATCGTGACCCGCGCCGTCGCCGCCGCGGTCAAGCCCTTCCAGGACCGCGATGAGCAGCGCGAGGCCGAGCAGGCAGCCGGTCGCATCCAAACCGCCGTGCTCGCCGCAGCCAAGGACAAGTTCCACGACGCCACCGACGCGCTGACGAACATCGACCTCACCCAGGTCACCGACGGCAACGGCAACGTCGACCACACCAAGGTCGCAGCCCAGTTCGACGACCTCATCAAGCGCAAGCCGCACCTGGCCAAGGTCGTCGACGACCGCCGCTTCGCGGCCCAGCCCGGTGCTGGAGCCACCCCCGGCGGATCCACCGCCCCGCTCGACACCCGCGTGAAGGAGACCCTCGCGCGGATGCAGGCCGCCGCCGGCCTCAAGGTCGGCGACTGACACAGATCCACCCCGGAGACGTAGGCGCGAGGCCGCGACACCGGACCAGGACACCCACCAATCGAAGGAGACCATCGTGTCCACCAACTTCGCGCCCAAGCGCACCAACTACGACACCGGCGACACCCGCTGGCTGCGCGACGCCCTGCGCGCGGAGCAGCACGGTGTCACCGTCGACGGGAACCTGTTCCCGGCGTCCGACTTCCCCGACGGCCTCGTGCTGTCGGGCACCCACATCTCCACCCTGGGGGGGCCGTACAACGGCACGTCCGAGGAGATCCAGACGATCACCGAGGGTGGCGCCGGCCTCACGTCGTTCACGCTGACCTTCAGCGGGCAGACGACCGCCCCGATCGACGCCGACGCCACCGCCGGACAGGTGGCCGACGCCCTCGAGGCGCTCTCCACCATCGGCGAGGGCAACGTGCAGGTCACCGGTGGCCCTCTCGGCACCGGTCCGATGACGGTCCGGTTCGTGGGGGACCTGGCCAACGCCAACGTGGCACAGATGACGGCCACCCCGACCGGCGGCACCGGCACCGTCACCATCGCCACCGGGACCGCCGGCGGCGCCGCGACCGACACCCCGACCGGATCGGGCAAGAGCCAGGGCCACCTGCGCAACAACCTGGTCATCAAGCCCGGCGAGAAGCACCTCGTCGCGGTCGTCCACGCGGGCACCGTCGACCGGCGCTACCTGCCGCCCGGCACCCACGACCCCAGCGCGGAGGCGGACCTGACCGCCATCGCGTACATCAACTGAGCCGAGAGGACTCCCCATGCAGAACATCGATCTCGTCTCCGACCTGCGCCCCGTGATCCTCGCGGCACGCCAGGTCCGGGACCAGCGCAACACGCTCGCCCGGTTCCTGCCGAACCGGAATGTTCAGGCTGTCTCGTACCGCCTCGGAAGGCGCAAGCGCGTCGACCAGACGGTGCCCGTCCGGGCCATCGACGCCCCGGCGACGCCCATCAAGCGTCCCGGTGTGCTCGACGTCCGCGGGGACCTGCCCGCGGTCACCCCGATCGTGGACCTCTCCGAGCAGGACCTGACCAACGAGATGGTCCTCGCCCAGCAGCTCGCCGGCCTCCAGGTCGACTGGGAGCCGTGGGTCGTGTCAGCCGCGGCCGAGGTCGCGCTGGCCACCGACAACACGTTCGAGGTGATGCGCGGCCAGCTGCTCGCCACCACGAAGATCATGCTGATCGCCGAAGACGGCGCCACCCACGAGGTGGACTTCGGCGTCTCCCACGACCGGATCATCACCGCCGGCGCGCCGTGGGACTTCGAGGATCCGGTCGCGGTGTTCGCCGACTACTCGGCGGCTCACGAGGCACACCTCGACGGCGGATCCGGCCAGCCGGCCGGCGCCGTGCTCACCTCGTCGAAGATGAAGGGGCTGCTGCTCAACGCAGTGCAGAAGCTCTTCCCCCAGGCGCCCATCGGCATCGACGCGCTGAACGCCTACCTCTCCACGCGTGACCTGCCGCCGGTCGTGACCTACGACCGGCGACTCAAGGACGCGGCCGGCGTGAAGCGTCGGGTCTACCCCGAGGGCAGCATGACGTTCCTGCCCGGCGCGGACGACCCGGTCGGTGCGACCGAGCTCGGCGTCACGCAGGAGTCGGTGCAGCAGGTACAGCGGCGCATCCTCAGCCGTGAGCAGGCGCCCGGCATGACCATCGTGACCCTCGGCCAGGACAACCCCGTCCAGCGGTCCGTGAAGGGCGCCTCGATCGGCATGCCGGTGCTGTCCGACAACGATGAGATCACCGTCCTCAACGGCCTCATCGCCGAGTGATGCGTCGTCTCAGCAAGACCGTCGTCGCCGGCGGGGTCGTGTACCCCGCCGGCACGCCGGCCACCATCGAGCTCGAACAGATCATCCGCAACCCGGACAACTGGACGGGCGACGAGCCGGCGCGGTCGGCAGCCGACGAGCTCGAGGACCCCGACCACCCGAACACCCTCCTGCTGCGCGAGGTGGCTGAGTACCTCATCGAGCGCCACCTCGCGGACCGTGAAGAGCCCATCAGCGCTCTTCTCACGGGAGCGGTCGAAGTGTTCGGCGAGCCGGAGCCCGAGCCCGACCCGGAGCCCGAGCCCGACCCGGAGCCCGACCCGGAGCCCGACCCGGAGCCCGAGCAGGAGCCCGAGCAGGAGCTGGCTACGCCGAAGCGGACCCGCAAGCGCACCGGAGGCTGATCATGGAGAACCCCGCCACGTCTCGTGATCTCGCGGACCGCGACTACAGCGGCCCCGCGAGCGAAACGGCCCAGCAGGTCCGTCTCGACGAGGCGTGGCGGGCTCTCCAGCTCGAGTCCCCCGGTATCGCCGCACGCGTGGAGGCTGGTGAGCTTCCGCCTGAGGCCGTCGTCGACATTGTCTGCGCGGCCACGCTGCGCGTCCTCCGCAACCCGGACGGCCACGAATCGGGGGCGGCGGCGATCGACGACTACACGGAGTCGTGGAAGCTCCGCGACGCCACCGAAGATCTCTACTTCACCGCGGCCGAACTCCGTCGCCTGGCGCCGGCCTACTCCTCAGCGGCGTTCATCGGCTCGATGAAGTACCTCTGATGGGGCTGCCGGAGACACTCGCCCGCGGCCGGGCCATGGCCGAGGCGCGTATGACCGACACGTGTCGGATCACCCGGGCGGGCGAGGGCGAGCGCGTTCTGAACCCGGAGACCGCGCAGTACGAGGATCCCCCGCCGGTGGTCGTCTACGAGGGCCGGTGCCACATCCCCAAGCGCGCCGGCTCCACCAGCCAGTCGGCCGGCGGTGACGCGTCCTGGCGGGTAGGTGAAGTCCCCTTCGAGCTGCCCATCGACGGTTCGGAGGCGGTCAGAGTCGGCATGACCGTCACCTACCTGACCGCGGCGTACGACCCGGAGCTGCCCGGCCACGTCTTCGGCATCACCGAGGTCGCCTTCCAGTCGCAGGCAACGAAGCGCCGGCTGGTCATGAAGACCATCACCGGCTCCTGAGGTCAGGAGGTCACCGTGGGACGTCACATCGACGCGTCCGAGGTCGACTCGCTCGCGGTCGACATGTCGAAGGCGCCCAAGCGGCTGCAGTTCCGGGCCCGCCGCACCATGAAGCGGGGCGCCGTCAACATCAAGCGGTACATGCAGGACGAGCTGTCGGGCCACCGGTACGCCGGCGGGGTGCCGTTCTCGCTCGAGTTCGAGCAGCGCGATGCCGACGGTCTGCACTTCGAGATCGGCGAGCTCGACTCCGCCGGCCGGCAGTGGGGCATCGCGGCGATCCTGGTCTACGGCACCGCGAACAACGCACCGGTGGCCGATCACCGCAAGGCCCTGACTCGAGAGACACCGATGCTGCTGTCGCAGCTCGGTGCCGACGCCGAAGACTCCGTGCTCGGTGGCGCCGAGTGAGCGCCGCAGACAAGGTCCTCGACCTCCTGAGAGGCACACCCATCCGGGTCCACGACGGGCACGTCATGGACTCCGACAACGTGGCCAAGACCATCTCGGCGCCGTTGCCCTACGTCGTGTTCTTCTCCACCCCTGGTGCTCCCACGGGCCGCCGCCGGATGTCTGGGAGTGCCGGTCGTGGCCAGGAGTTCATGGTCAACGCCGTCGGTGAGACCCGCGAGCAGGCCTCGTTGACCGGGGACATCGCCGAGGCCGCACTCGACGGAAAGCGGATCCCGCTCGGCCAGAGGCAGTACTTGCACCGCGCCGACGAAGACGCATTCGTGCGCCGCGACGACACGTGGACCCGTCCTGACGGCGGGCCGCTGTTCACCGATTCACGCCGCTACGCCATCAAGACCCGCTAACCGGAAGGACACCACCATGCACGACTTCGTTCGAGTCGAGCTCGAGAACGGCGCCAGGGCATCTGTACCTGCCGGTTTCGCTGCCCGGCACAACCTTCAGGCCCTCAAGGACGCCCGCGCCACAGACGGCCGGGGCCGCGCGCTGCCGGCGACCCCGCCCGCACCGGTGGCCGCCGGCGCGTACGACGACCACACGGTCGATCAGCTGCGCGCCGAGATCAAGCGGCGCAACGGCGAGCGTCCCGACGCCGCCGACCACATCCCCGCCAGCGGCAACAAGGCCGACCTGGTCAAGGCCCTCGAGGCCGATGACACCTCCGAGGAGGACCAGTGAGCATCACCATCCCCGAGGGCACCCCCACCCTCGCCAACCGCAAGGTCAAGGCGGTCCTGTCCGTCGTCGACCGGCTCGCGCCGAAGCTGGCCACGGAGTACAACGCCGCGACCTCGGTCGACGTCACCGCACACCTCTTCAACGACGGGTGGAACCCGACCGGGGCCCAGGCCAAGGGCGAGCGGAAGAAGCGGCTCGCGAGCCGGAAGGGCGTCGAGTCGCTCAACGCCACCACCTTCACCCTCGCGGCCCTCCAGTACTCCCACCTGCCGCAGGAGGACGACTCCGCGCCGGGCAACGAGGCCCGCGAGCTGTTCGTCGAGGGGCTCAAGATCGACCTCATCGAGCTGCAGGGCATCGACGGGGAGACCGGCGTCGCCGCCGTCGGCGACCGCACCATCGACCACTGGGTCGAGCTCGGCACCCAGATCTACATGGGTGACCCCGCCGACGAGAACGGCGAGTTCTTCATCTACCAGGAGCTCGTCTACGTGCTTCCGTCCGGCCCGATCCACGGGGTCATGGCCACCTGATCCCCCCCGAACGACGGACCGCCGATTCACCGGGAGTCGGCGGTCCGTCTCATCCCGGCATCCCGGCGAGGAGCAGCATGAGCACCCCACCCAGCACCACGAGCGCCGTTGAGGCGACCCCGCGCCTGTCGATGGACGACCTGATGAAGTCCGACGAGATCGGGCTGCCGCGCGCGACGCACGACCTGTGCTTCGCCGGCAAGCTCACGGACGCCTACATGGCCGCCACCGAGCGGTTCGTCGAGCTCGAGCAGGAGGTCGCGCAGCTGGAGGACCGCGAGCAGCGCAGGCGGTCCCAGGCCGAGGACGGTAACGGAACCGGCCGACGACGGATGACCTCGAAGGGGTCCCCCGAGTTGGCCGCGAAGAGGCAGGCCGCCCAGGAAGCTGCCGAGGAAGCAGACGCCATCCGGGAACGGATGCTCAAGCACACCAAGACGGTGCTGCTGGTCGCCAAGCAAGACCACGAGTGGGCCAGCTTCTGCGAGAAGAACCCGCCCCGTGAACGTGAAGAGGACCCCACGGGGTACACCCGAGACCTCCGCATGGGGAACCTGACCTGCAACATCGACGTCCTGGCCCAGTGCGGTGACTGGATCACCCAGTACGACGACGAGCCCGCGAAGCCCGAGCATTGGCAGAAGGCGCTCGAGGTCACCGCGTTCGGCGACCGATGCGCCATGGCGTCGAAGATCATCGGTCTCCAGACCCAGACGGTCGACCTGGGAAAATCGCGGCGCGACTGGCTCGCGACCCGCAGAAGCGCCAGCAGCTCGAAGTAGCGGAAGCCTTCGGTGTTTCCCCGCGGGTTCTCCGTGGCTGGACGCCGGCTTTCGAGACGATCTATGAGTACGACGATGCCGGCCGCATGATTCGGTCGCTCACCAGGCAACTCGAGCCGGAGTGGGACGAGACCTCTCGTCTCGAGGCTGAGGCCCTGGCCCGATACCGCACCGAGGTGCACTCCGACGGCTGTGGTCTCCACCCCGCGATCCTCGATCGGTCGGACGTCTACAAGTTCGAGTACGTCGAGGAGAAGTGCCCGGCGTGTGCCTCCCGCGACAAGTACCGCCGCATGCTCGCGGAGCGGGACAAGAAGGACGCTGAGGTCTCCAAGGACATGCCCGCGCGGTCGCCGCGGCGCAGCGACGGACGCCGCATCCTCCTCCGGCCGGTCGGTGCCGACGACGCGACGACTCCCAGGAATGCGGCTGTCGCCGATGCGCCGTCCTCGGGTCCCGCCAAGAAGTCGCCTGCCAGGGCACGCATGACGAAGAAGAAGGGAGGCTGACGTGGTCGGTAACCGTCGTGTGAGCGTGGACGTCGACGCCAACATTTCCCCGTTCGTGCGTTCGATGCAGACCGGTGTCGGGTCGGCCAAGTCCTTCGCCCGCGAGCTGGAGTCGGCCGACAGCCGGATGGCGAACCTCGTCCAGTCCGGGCTCGCCCTGGCACCCGCACTGACCCCGCTAGGCGCCGCGGCGACGCCGGCCATCGCTGGCATCACCACGGCCCTCGGGTTCACCGTCGCGGCCGCGGGGACCGCCGTGCTGGCCTTCCAGGGCGTCGGCGACACGCTGAAGGCGCTCAACGACTTCCAGATCGACCCCAGCAGCGAGAACCTCGAGAAGCTCAACGAGAAGCTCGACGCTCTCGGCCCGGCCGGTGAGGTGTTCGTCCGCCAGCTCCAGGCCATGCGCCCCGAGCTCCAGGACCTCCAAGACATCGCCCAGCAGGAGCTCTTCCCCGGCATGACCGACGGGCTGCAGGAACTGCTCGAGCTCGGCCCGCAGGCCGAGGACGTCATCGGCAGTCTGGCCTCCACCATGGGTGATCTGTTCGCCGAGGCGGGCGACAACCTGAACGACGAGCGGTGGATCGAGTTCTTCGAGTACCTCGATCGCGAGGCCCGGCCGGTCCTGACCGCCACCGCTAAGTCGGTCGGCAACTTCGCCGAAGGCATCACCAACCTCGTGATGGCCACCGACCCGATGTCCGACGACTTCCTGTCCGGGCTGCTCGACCGCAGCCGCGAGTTCGTGGAGTGGTCGGACCGCCTCGACTCCACCGAGGGCTTCCAGAACTTCCTCGACTACGTGAGCGACAACGGGCCCCAGGCCATGGACACGCTCGGTGCGCTCGGCGGGGCCCTGGTCTCCGTCGTGCAGGCCACCGCCCCCGTGGGCGCCGTCGTGCTGCCGATCCTCGAGGATCTCGCCGACGTCTTCGCCGCGTTCATGGGCACCCCGGTGGGACCGGTCATTGTGGCCGCGGCGGCAGCCGTGGGCACCCTCGGCAGGTCGATGGCGCTGCTGAGCGCTGTCGGGCTGCGCGGCGAGAAGGGTGGCCTGAACAGCGACTCGATGATCGGTCGGGCGCTGGGACTTGCGGAGCTCAAGAGCGTTCCCGAGACCTACCGGCAGGTCGCAGCTGCCCAGACGCAGCTCAAGGCGTCGCAGGACGCTCTGGCCACCAGCGCGGTGAAGGCCAGGGACGCCCAGTTCGCGCTGATTCCTACCGCGGACAAGCGCTCCGCCATCACCGAGTACAGCGCCGCCCAGCGGAAGGTCGCCGCCGCCTCCGAGGAAGTCGCGAAGGCTGAGGCTAAGCGCACCGCAGCACTGCGAGCCAGCGCCGCGCAGATGGGCAAGTCCCTCGCCGTCGCCGGCGGTTTCGCAGCGGTGACCTCCGGCCTGACCGACGACCTCGGCCTCAGCAACGCTGCCCTAGGCGCAATGGCCGGGTCGATGCTCGGCGGTTGGGGTGCCGCGGTCGGTGGCGGCGTCGGACTGCTCGTCGACTTCGGGAACGCCGGCGACGACGTCGCGGAGATGATGAAGCGCCTCGACAAGAGCGTGGACGGCAACGTCGCCACGCTGGAGCAGCAGCGCGCGAACCTCAAGGAGACCCGCGCGCAACTCGTGGCCTTGCAGGACGCGGCGTACAACCCAAGCTTCGGCCAAGGCCTCAAGAACGCCTTCTCGCCTGACTTCTGGGCCGAGCTGGTGCAGCACGCCCATGACGGCTCCGAGCTGTTCGGTGACGAGCTGGAGGCCTGGAACGAGCAGACCAACCAGCTGGTGGAGTCCGAGGACGCCCTCTACGGACTCGGTCGCGCGCTCGACATGGTCTTCCAGAAGAACGACAACGGCTCGGTCGCCTTCGCCATCGAAGACCTCGAGGCAGTGGCCAACCGGGCCCAGCCAGCCCTCGACGCCCTCGGGCTCTCGATCGACGAGATCTCCAAGATGGACCCTGCCGGCCAGCAGGCCGCGGCTGACGCGATCCGCGACTGGCTCCTGAACGCTGATACGGCCCGGGGACGCACCGAAGCGCTCGCCGGCGCCTTCCGCGGGCTCGACGACGAGATGCTCTCGACCTCTGAAGCGGCGTTCGACATGAAGAACTCGCTCGACGCGCTACTCGGCCCCGGTCTCAACGTGTCCGCGGCCACCGACGAGTGGCGCGCCGGATTGAGGCACCTGAACGCTGACCTTGAGAAGAACACGGGCTCCCTCTTTGCCAACACCGACGCCGCGGACCAGAACCGCGAGGTCATCCGCGACAAGGTGGGCAATCTTCGCGACATGCTGGTCGCGGAGGCTGAGGCAGGGGCTGGTTCGGCGCGGCTTGCGAGGCTGCTGAAGGAAGGGCGGGCGGCCCTCATCGATGTTGGCGCCGCCGCAGGGTTGTCGCGACGCGAGTTGAACGCCTACGCCAACCAGCTCGGGCTGACCCCGAAGATGGTCCACACAATCATCGAGGCCCAGACAGCGAACGCCGAGGCCGACGTCGAGCGGGTCCGGGCCCGCCTCGACAAGCTCAACGCGATGAAGCCGTCCCCGAAGGTCGACGCGCAGATCGAGGCCGCGGAAGCCAAGCTCAAGCGTCTCCTCGCGCTCCTAGACGCCGCCGACAACGACCGTGAGACCACCATCACCACCCGCATGCAGACGATCTACACCTCATCCGGCGGGGGCGGCACCGTCGGCCGCGGAGAGTCGAAGGCCGAGGGTGGAAAAATCACCGGCCCCGGTTCCGGAACCTCCGACGACGTCCCGATCTGGGCATCGAACGGCGAACACATGTGGACCGCCCGTGAAGT
Source organism: Nocardioides sp. LHG3406-4 (assembly GCF_049897745.1). Taxonomy (NCBI): domain Bacteria; kingdom Bacillati; phylum Actinomycetota; class Actinomycetes; order Propionibacteriales; family Nocardioidaceae; genus Nocardioides; species Nocardioides sp. LHG3406-4. Next base: position 142,366 of record NZ_JAFCWV010000002.1, on the reverse strand, counting down.
CGCCAACGCCGGAGGACACGCGGCAGTCGAGGCCATCCGAGCCAAGTACCGGTACGCCAACGGTGGCCGCGTCGGCGCAACCCCGAACGCGGGGAACGCCGACGAGCGCCTTGCCGTCCTGCAAGCCGAGCAGCGGATCCGCGAGCTGGTCAAGTCGCTCAACGCCGACGGGAAGGACCGCCTCAAGGGGCTAAACCGCCAGGTCGCGGAGGCGGAGCTGAAGGCGGCCAAGGCCGCTCTCCGCACCGCCGAAGAAGGTCTGGGCGCCACTGCGGCGGCGAAGGCTGACGAAGCAGCCCAGGCGGAGCGAGACAGGCGCCAAGGGATCGAGGACGGGCGGGCCACAGCGCACGAGAAGCGGCGCCAGGACGAGACCGATGCCTTCGTCGCGATGCTCGACGGCCAGCAGAAGGCCGTCGACCAGTTCATCCACGCGGCCGAAGAGCAGAAGTCCGCCGCGGAGGCAATCCGCGACGGTGTCCTGCAGAGCATGAAGCAACTCGGTGAGGCAGCCACCCGCGGCTTTCAGTCCGAGCTGTTTCCTGCACGAACCGGGAATCTGTGGTCTCCCGGCGGCGGCGGGACGGGCTGGCGTGGAGCGCTTGGGCGGGACAACGCCGGCCTCGAGGAACGCCAACAGCTGATCGCCCAGCTCAGCGGCTCCGGGATGTCCAAGGAAGCCATCGCGGCACTCCTCACCGAGGGCAACAACGCCAACATCGCTGACATCCTCAAGCGGGGCGAGGGCGCCGAGTTCAGTGCCATGTTCACCCGGCGGCAGGAGCTCATCGCAGAGACCGCCTCTCAGGCGGGGCAGTTGGTCTACGGCGGCGAGCTCGCGGCAGCCAACGCCGACGTTGGGCGGATCGAAGCTCAACTGGTGATTCTCAACCAGCAGATGGAGCTGCTCAACGGGCTGCGACCCATCACGGTCAACGAGGCCATCAGCGCGCGGGCCACTGCCGACGAGGTCAGCCGGCGCCTGGCGATGGCGGGGGGTGTGTGACGGTGTATCCGGCGACAGGGGCCGTGCTGGGCTCAGTGAAACTCTTCGCCTACGACGACCAGCCCGCTGACGACTTCGGTGTGATGTGGGGGCTCACACAGCTCGATGGCTGGGATGACGGCTGGGAAGGGTCCGGCGCGACCGACCAGAGGTCGCAGGCCGACGGAGCATGGATCTCGCCGCAGTACGCATCGCCTCGCATCATCCACCTCGGCGGGTCGATTGACGCCGACTCATGGGATGCGGTGACCCACGCCTGGAACCGATGGTTGGCGGAGATCCCTTTCCGCAGCCTCGCGCCGCTGCTCGTCTCTGTCGGCGAGGGGACCGTTCCGGAGCAGACGGCACTGGTCCGCCAACACGAAAAGCCAATCTTGTCCCGCTTCGACAACCGAGCCGACTTCTCGCTGTCCTTGCTGGCCCCGGATCCCCGCAAGTACGCCACCTCAGTGCAGTCGGTACCGCTGGTGCTGCCGATTCTGTCCGGTGGCATCGCCCCGCCGCTGACGCCGCCGATCACCATCACGGGTTCCACCTCGCTGTCGCAGGCGACGCTGACCAACGATGGCACTGTGACCACCTACCCGGTGTTCACGCTGACCGGCCCGTGCCCCCCTGCGACCATCCTGAACCTGACGACGTCGGAGGCGATCCGTGTCGTCGACGCAGTGCCCGCCGGCCAGACGCTGGTCATCGACGTTCTCGCAGGGACGGCAGTCACCGGTGGCCAGTCGAGACGCGTCCTCGGCTCGTGGTGGGGGCTCGAGCCTGGCCCCAACGAGATCGCGTTTCGTGCCGACGGGTACGACGCAGCGGCGGGTCTGACCATCTCCTACAGGTCGGCGTGGAAGTGAACGTCGAATGGTGGTCGGTGGACTTCAAGACCGGGACGCGTGGGTCACAACTCCATGTCGACAGGGCCGGACAGGTGAGCCGCATCATCGGCGCATCAACCGACGCCACGAAGAAGGTTCGTTGCTCCAGTGACGGCGTCCCGATCCCGGGATGGGACGAGGGAAGCGCAGGGGCCCGTACGCTCATGGTCGCGGTCGATGCAGACGGCGACCAGATCATCTGGGGCGGCCTCGTGCGCGATCGCGATTCGACGCCCGGCCCATGGGTCGACGTGTCAGCGAACACCCTCGAGGCGTACCTGTCGCGGCGCTACATCAACACGCCCCTGTCGTGGGATGAGGCCGACCCCGCACAGATCGCGGTCGACGTTCTGGCAGGCGTGGTCGCAGACCTTACGCCGCTGACCGTCTCGGCGACTATGACCGGCAACGAGAGTGTCGGCGGCGCCTACACCCCGACCGACAACAAGCGCGTCGGAGACATCCTTTCCGACCTGTCCGGTCTCGCCGGTGGGATCGAGTGGACCGTTGACCTCGAGTGGGCCGACGCCGACCACACCCAGATGCGGTACGTCGTTCGGATCGCGCCCCGCCTCGGCACACCCGGAGGTGTGTCCGCCACCCAGTGGACGATGCCGGGCTGCGTGCGGTCCTTCCGGCTCAAGGAGAGCTTCGGCGAAGAGAACTTCGCCAATGATGTGCTGGCTTACTCCTCTGGCGAGGGCGGTTCACAACCCTGGTCCACTCGCTACGAGGACACGCCCCTGCTGGCTTCGTTTGCCCGGTTCGAGCGCCGGTTTCCCCCCGCCACGTCGATCACTTCGACGACGACACTCGACCAGTACGCCGAGGCTGAGCTCGCCCGGGTCCGCCTGGGGGTGACGCAGCTGAACATTGAGGCCAACCTCGACGCCGCGCCGCAGGTCAACCGCGACTGGTGGCTCGGCGACGACATCGATGTGGCGCTGACCTGCGACCGGTTCCCCCGCCGGTTGGACGCCGAGGGCTTCTGGCAGCCGGGATACACGCGCCGTCTGCGCACGGTCGGCTGGGACCTCGACTTCGACACCGGGACCATCGTCCCCCGGATCCTGGAGGCCGCCTGATGGACAACCGCGGGATCATCGCCGGCCCCGACTGGATCAACCACCAGCTGCAGGACATGCGCCGCGACATCGAGGCCCTGCGGTCCGAGCGGCGAGCGGCCGCGACCACCATCACCGACGGCAGCCTCGTCGTCTCCGGTGGTGGCGGTGTCGAGATCCACGACGGCGGCGACCTGGTCATCCTCGACGCCAGTGAGAACGTCGTGTTCTCCGCGGCCGACGGTCCCGTGCGAACGGCGTTCAAGCAGGTCGACCTCAACAGCGTCGACCTCGCCGTGGGGTTCACCACGTACTGCGCCACCACCGTCCCCGTCCCGGACGGCTACACCCGCGCGATCGTGCAGATGGCCACCTCCGCCGGCACGAGCCTCTCGGGGGTCGGCGCGGGGAACATCGGCGTCCAGCCCGTCGTCGCCGGCAATGCCGGGCCCGGCCTGTCCCAGGGCAAGACCGGCGGCGGAGCCGTGTCGATCTCCTCGTCCATGGCGATCCAGGTGCCAGTGACCGGCGGCGGAACCCTCGCGCTGCACGCCCTGGCGTACTCCAACGGCGACCCCAAGATCGCCGGCTCGGGGAACGTCCACCTGTCCGCCACCGTCATCTTCACCCGCAGCTGAGAGGCGACCCGGATGCCCGACCTTCCGACCATCACCGTGACCCCCGACCAGGCCACCCGGCTACTCGCCGCGTTCGCCGACACCACCGACCCCGTCACCGGCGAGCCCCTGACCCCAGCACAGGCGTACAAGCTGTGGCTCCGCGACCAGCTCGTGCGCTACGTCCTCGCCCAGGAGGGCGTCCGGCTCGACCAGGCGGCCGCCGTCATCCGGCGCCAGACCCTCGACCAACTCGCCGCCGACCTGTCTCCGAGGAGCACCTGATGCCCACCATCGTCACTGTCGACGCCGCCTGGGACACCGGGGTCACCCTCGACGCCACCGAGCTGCGCCGCGTCGACACCGCGATGTTCCTCGGCGACGGCACCGCCAACGGTGTCCGGGGCGGCATCGTCCGCCACGGCGACACCTCGCTCGCCGTGACGGTGAACGGCTCCGACCAGATCACCGTGCAGCCGGGCGCATTCGTCGTCCCTGCCGCGACCGGTCTCGGTGTCTATCGCGGGGCACTCTCCGCAGCCACCGCCCCGACCGGGATCGCCGCGCGCAACGGCACCAACCCCCGCATCGACCTGGTCGTCATCCAAGTCGGCACCGGGTCCGTCGCCACCGTCAAGACGATCGAGGGGAACCCTTCGGCGACACCCTCCGCGCCCGCTCTGCCCGCGCAGCACATCGAACTCGGCCGCCTCAACGTCCCGAAGGTCGGTGGTGGTGCCGTCACCGTCGACTCGACATGGCGGGCCTACGCAACCGCCCTCGGTGGCACGGTGCCCGTCGAGACCTCCGCGCGGCTACCCGGTTCGGGCAACCAGAAGGGGCAGCGCGCCATCGCGCTGGACACGGGGCGCACGTGGGAGTGGTCGGGCACCAGTTGGACCGAAGTCGGCGGATGGGTCGACGTGACCAACGTGAACTTCCCCAACCTGCCGCTCAACGGAGCCGGCAGCGCCGGCCGGTATGTGGTTCACGGCCGTACTGTTCATGCCCGCATCCGAGGGGCGGTAGCCGGCGCAGCCGGGCCGATCTTCATGGACCTTCCCGTTCCTGCGTCAACAGCCATGGGAACCGGCCTGGCCACTTTTCTCGATGGGAGTGCCGTGGCGCTGAACAACGGAACGGGGACCACGGCAGGGATTCCGACTCTGGTCAACGCCAACCAGGTCCAGTTCGTGTCCGTGGCAAGCCCAGGGCCCCTGTGGGCGGCCACCGTGCCCCACACGTGGAAGAACCTGGACTCCATCACGGTGAACCTCACCTACGAACGCGCCTGATGGGCACGTCGAGGAGGACGCCTTGTGGCTGACAGCCGCCCGGCCCGCCTCTTCGTCCTCGCCATGACCTTCGTCGGGCACCCGATGGTCGAGCACATCTCGGGAGGCAACAAGTGAGCGAACCAACCCTGGGTGAAGTCCTCCGCCGACTGGACGAAGTCTCCCGCCAGATGACGCTCCTTGCTGGCGAGATGCGTGCCGAACGAGCTGAGAACGCCCAGACCTACCTACGCCGTGACGTGTTCGAAGCGCGCGACAAGGCCACCCTCCAGCGACTGGAGGACGTTGAGCGCGACAACGCCGACAAGGAGAAGGCCGCCGAGCTGTTCCGACGCCAGATCATCGTCGGCCTGATCCTCGCCGCCGTGCCCGCCGTCCTGGCGATGGTGCTGGCCGTGAACAACTTCATCGCCTCAGGAGGCCAGACCCCATGAAGAGGCTCCCCGTCCCGTCCCGACGCACCGTCCGGACATCCGTTGTCGTGTTCATCCTCGTGGTCACCGTCGCCCTTGGGTGGCTGCTGTGGCAGGTCCTCACGCTCGGGTCCAGCAGCGTCGCGACCCAGCGCGAGCTCGAGCAGGCGAGGGAAGAGCGGGTCACCCTGCTGGAGGCCAACACCCGGCAGGACGCCGCGCTCGACGAAGCCAACAGGCGCCTGACGCGCGCCGGCGAGAACCCAGTGGTTACCCCGCCGGCACCGCCGGTCCTCACAGGCGACGTTGGCCCGGCCGGGCCGCGTGGGTTCCAGGGCGTCCCGGGCGCGCGCGGTGTCGACGGTCCTCCCGGGCCGATAGGCCCTGACGGTGCGGATGGTGAGGACGGGGCACCGGGCGCTTCCGGAGAGGATGGCGCCGACGGCGAGGACGGGGCCCGTGGTGAGCCCGGCGCGAAGGGCGACAAGGGCGAGCCGGGCGAACGCGGTCCAGCTGGTGCCGAAGGACCCCCTGGACCTCAAGGCCCAGCCGGGGTCGACGGGCCGGTGGGACCACAGGGACCGCCCGGCCCGACGTGCCCCGATGGCTACTCGGGCCAGGTCCTAACCGTCCTGACGACCGACGGCGGCACGAAGGACGTCTACGCCTGCGTCGCCAACCCATCTCCGTCGCCCTGACGCTGCTGCTGCGCCTCCGACGCGCGATCGCCCGGCTCATCAGCTGAACTCGTCTATTCGTCGAGACCTGTCAGCGCGATGAGCGTTCCATCGGCTTGGTCCACCTCGCACGAGTACTCGAACTGCTCGTCGCGGGTATCGACCGTTCCGTAGGTGATCCAACGGCTATTGCGCCCGGCTGACTCCCCGCGTTCTTGGGAGAACGAAACGGCTGGCGTCGGAGCAAGGGACGCGCGGACGTAGTCACGGCACGCGTTCCTCCACCCGCCCGGGTGCTGGCCGTCGTCGGTTGCGGCGCAGCCGCTCAATACGAGAGCAGCGAACAGCACACCACCGCATAGCCCCCGCATGGCCCGCAGATTAGCGCAGCGGGATTCCTGCCCCGCCATCCGCCTGACCCAACCCGGAGGTGAGCCGTGCCGAAGCGTCCCCAGCCCGCCCCGGACTTCGTCGTCGGCCACGCCGCCGGCCTCTGGAACGCCAACCCCGACGCCTGGCGCCGGCTCGTCCGCAGCGTCATCGACCAGGACGTCGCTGGTGTGCCGGTCTCCGTGCTGGTGCTCACCGAGACGACGCAGCTCACCCCGTGGAAGCCCGGCGACTGGAACATCTTCCACGACGGGCCGAAGGGCGACACCGGACGCGACGAGTGCGCGATCACGTGGGACACCGCCGTCTGGGAGGCCGTAGACAAGGGGTGGGCCGAGCCGCTCACCGCGCGGACGTTCCGCCTCGACGACGGCCGACCCCGCCCCCGGGTGCACGGCATCATCCAGCCGCTCCGGCACCGAGCGCTCGGCCGCGTGGTCCCGGTCATCGGGCTCCACCCACCCTCGGGCACCGACGGCGGCAACGCCCTGAAGACCAACGACCGGGCACGGATCGCCGTCGACGTCCTGGTCGGTCGACGCCGGCTCAAGAAGCGGCTCCGCAAGCAGTACCCCGGCTGCCAGATCGTCGAGACCGCCGACGAGAACGTCAACCAGTTCAAGGCCTGGGCCCGGCAGCTGCTCGAGAAGGCCGGCGGCGTCGCCGTCTGGACCGCGAAGCGCCTCCCCGGGCGCGGCACCCACCGAGGCGGCCGACTCATCGACGGCATGCGGTTCACCCGCGGCCTGCGACTCATCAAGGCCCGCGTGCTCGATCGGGTTAAGCCGTTCGACCACAACCCAATCGCGGCCGCCTTCCGGTTCCGCCGGCGCCGGAAGTCGTGACCTGGCTCCGTCGCCTCGTCGAGTGGCTAAGGGAGCCGCTGTGCCCGTACTGCCGCCAGCCCCTCGACCAGTGCCGCCGCGAGTGGTGGCTCCACCAATGACTCAGGAGGACGCGATGAGCAAGATCCGGCCGGGCAATTGCGCCGACCCAGGACCCTACGAGGCGCACTGCACGGGCGACCCCGGGCACCGGTACTCCTGCTACGACGCCTCAGAGGACGTGTCGTTCAACGATCGCCAGGACTTCGAGCACGACTGCTCAGACCCAGCGTGTCCGACGCCGCACTTCGTCAATGAGGGGGACTGACCCGTGGCCAGCGCCTCGCTCGCCACCGTCTCGACGGTAACCCTGGGCGGCCGCACCTTCCGCGCCTGCGCCTACTGCACCGCCCACCTCGAGTGGACCATCGAGGAGCTCGCGAAGAAGCACCCCGGCGCCCGCCTCATCGTCATCCAGCCGCCGTGGAACACCGGCGTACCGCAGTCGGCCGGCACCCACGACATGTGCTCAGCGTTCGACGTCCAGATCGTCGGCCTCGGCTGGTGGGAAGCCCAGCGGTTCCTCCGCGCTCACCGCTGGGCCGCGTTCTACCGCTGGTTCACCCCGCGGCTCTGGTCCGACCACATCCACATGCTCTCCCTCGGCTGCCCCGCCCCGAAGGGCGACCTCGTCGCCGGCCAGATCGCCGACTACCAGGCCAAGCCGCCCCGCAACGGCATGAAGGGCCACGCGCTCGACGACTCGTGGCACCCCGCAGACACCCGGAAGACCTTCAACTACGACCGCTGGAAGCGGTCACAGGAGGACGACATGTTCACCGAGGCAGACCGCAAGCTGCTCCAGCAGACCCACGATGCCGCCGACCGGGCCCGGAAGGGCTCCTACAAGCGCGACCTCCGCCTCATCGAGGAGGCGCGAAAGTCCAGCGAGGACGTCGACGCGATCCTCGCCAAGGTCGACGAGGGCGAGTCATGAACTCGACTCGGTGGACCATCCGTGTCACCACGTCGGTCCTGATCGGAGCGGTCGCCCTCATGGTCGTGGGCGCCATCGTGGTTCAGCCCGCCCAGTCCGACACCCCGCCGGCCGAATCGACGTGCGCCTACCCCACGGGCACGATCACGCAGGCCAAGGCGCTCGCGTACAACCGCTGCCGCTTCGACGAGCTCGCAGGGATCACCGCACCGACGCCGACCCCCGCACCGACGCCCAGTGAGAGCCCGACGCCCACGGTCACGCCCACACCGTCGCCGAGCTCCACGCCCACGGCCACCCCGCCCACGGCAGAGCCCAAGGCTCTGCGCGGCTGGGAGCTCAACGACCGCAACGTCGGCCTCGCACCCCACGGCCTCACCTGCGCAGCGCTCCCGGCGTACACCGGCCCAGCACGCCCCGCCCGCGGCGCCCTCATCCGCGGCGTCCGCGTCACCGTGCCGCTCGACCTGTCCGCCGGTGACATCACCGTCGAGAAGACCTGCATCCAGCCCCGCAGCACCGGCTACCACAACAGCTTCCTCGTCACCACGACCACGTGCGCGACCAGCTGCACCGCGACCGCCGTCGGGAACGTGGTCATCCGCGACTCCGAGATCGACGCCTCCATGATGTCCGCCGCGGCGATCGCCAGGTCCTGCGCGTTCCTCGGCGTCGGCACCCTGCAGCGCAACTACATGCACGGCATGGGCTCCGGGATCTGCTTCTTCGAGACCGGCACCGTGCACAACGCGCTGGCCGAGGGCAACTACGTGACCGGGCTGCGGTCCTCGGGCGACTCGCACAACGAGGCCGCGACCGTGCGGGACTTCCGGAAGAACGCCGCCGACACTCGGACCGTCCGATTCGTTGACAACCGGCTCGACTGCTCGAGCGGCAACGCCACCGGGGGCCTGTTCATCCAGCCGACCTGGGTGTCGATCTACAACCTCACCCTGCGCGGGAACTACTTCGAGGGCGAGGGCTACAACCTCTACCTCGAGACCAAGGGCGGCACCTACGGCAACGTCCGCGCCGTCGACAACCGCTTCCGCCCCACCGGCTGGGGGCCGTCGTCGACGTCCGGCCCGGGCTGGGCCGAGTGGTCCGGCAACTACCGGTACGACGCGACCAGGGCCGAGGCCCGAGGCGCCGTCGTCAACCCGTGACCCGCCATGGCCCGACTCACCGTCGTACTTCGTCTCTGCGTCGTGGCCAACGTCCTCGGTCGGCTGCTCGGCCGCGTCATATCCAACCGCAATCTGAAGGAGATCTCGTGAACAGCATCCCGGGCCCCGTGCCCACCCAGGTGCGCAACCCGTTGCGCACCGCCCTCCGCACCGCCGTGCAGGTCGGCATCCCGGCGCTCCTGGCGCTCGGACTCGTCGTCCCGCAGATCGTCGACATCATCCTTGAGGAGTCCGGCGAGAGTCTTCCCGGCTCGGTCCGAGCAGTACTCCTTGCCACTGCCGGCATCGTGACCGCGATCGCTGCGATCCTTGCGCGGATCATGGCCATCCCACAGGTAGAGGTCCTGCTGCGAACCTCGAAGCTCCTGTCTGGCTTCGCGGCCGCACCGATCCCTCCCGCCCTCCGCGGCGAGCGCGGTGCCAGCGACGTCCGGCTCAGCTTCGGCGTCGTCGTGCTCCTGGCCATCGCTGTGCTCGCACTCGCCCTCCTCACCTTCGCCCTGATCGGAGCCTGACATGTTCAACGACGCCGGCACAGTCATCGCCGCCAACGCGCTCGACACCGCCATCACGCACATCCAGGCTCACTCCGGTGCCCGCGGAGCAGCGGGGACCAGCAACGTGATCGGCAGCCGGGTGGCCGTCAACGGGACCGTCGACGCCGACGGCGACATCATCTGGGTAGTCCCGTTCACCGGTCTCGGCGCCACCGTCAGCGTCGCCGAGTTCTCCTACTGGACCGCATCGGCCGCGGGCACCTGCGTCGGTGGCTCTGTCCGCACCACGGGCGACGCCACGAGCAACGCCGCCGGCGAGTACACCGCCACCATCGTGGAGACCAGCACCGCGTCCTGACCGCCTCCTCCCAACCCGAGAGGGGGTGACCCCCGATGACGCTGCTCCGCCTCTGGCCGGCCACCAACGGTCCCGCGGCCACCACAACGGACACCGACAACTACACGATGGGTGTGGAGTTCGGCGTCTCGGCCGCGGCCACCGCAAAGGCGGTGTACCTCTGGCGACCCGCCACGTCGCCCGCCACCACACTGGCGGTCGGGATCTACCAGGTCACCGGCGCCGGGACGACCGGCACTCTGCTCGGCTCCGTCACCGGCGTCTCGGTGCCGGCCAACCTGGGCGCCTGGCACCGGGTGCAGCTCACGATCCCGGTCGCGCTGAACAGCGGGATCTCGTACAAGGCTGTCGTCCAGAGCTCGACGGACAACTTCTACGCCTCCACGGCCGCGTACTGGTCGACCGGGCCCGGCGCCGCGGGCATCAGCAACGGGATCCTGAGCGCCCCGAACGCCGACAACGCCGCCAACGGCCAGGGCACGTTCGTCGCCTCGACGACACTGACCTACCCGACCGGCTCCTTCAACGCCTCGAACTACTGGATCGACGTCGAGGTCGACGACGGTGTCTCCGTGGTCCCGTCCGGCGGTGCGGCGGGGACCCTCGCTTGGGCAGGAACGGCGGGCGGAGCCGTGGCGCGCAGCGGCGGAGCCACAGGCGTCCTCGCATGGGCCGGCACAGCCGGCGGGGCGACGGTGCGCAGCGGCGCCGCCGCCGGCGCCCTGGCCTGGGCTGGCAGCGCCTCGGGCGAAGCCCCCGTGGTCGGAGCGGCCGAGGGCGGCGCTTCCGGGACCCTGGCGTGGACCGGCGCAGCTGGTGGGTCGCGCGCGTCCTCCGGCTCGGCCGCCGGCGTCCTGGCCTGGTCGGGCGAAGCGACCGGTACGAACGGGGACGCGCTCTCGATCGCCGACGAGAACGCCCTCACCGACGACGTGCACCCACCGGCCTACTGGATGGACTACCCAGCCGAGGAGATCCCGGCGTTCGTCCGGTCGTCGTACTACACCCCCGGCCAGACGGCACAGTTCTCCGTCGACTACGCCGCGGCGTACACCGTCGAGATCTGGCGCCTGGGCTGGTACGGCGGCGACGGTGCGCGGCGCATCGCGTCCTTCGCCGGCGACCCGGCGAGCCAGCCCGCGCCCGCCACCATCCCCGGCTCCAACGGCGCCGTCACGTGCTCGGCCTGGTCGGTCAACGACGAGTGGGAGATCCCCACCGACGTCACCCCCGGTGCCTACTGGGCCTTCTTCAAGGACGCCCCGAACGACAACTGGGCCGGCGTCCCGTTCTTCGTCTCCGACGCCAACAACAAGAAGCCGATCCTCGTCGTCGCCTCCGACTCCACCTGGTGCGGCGCCTACAACTACTTCGGCGCCGCGGGCAAGTCGGTCTACGGATCCGGCGGCCCGCTGGCCGGCACCGGCGGGGCCACCACGCGGGCGCTGTGCGGGTCCTACGACCGCCCCATGCGGACCCGCGATGGCGTGCCGCAGACCAACTTCCTCAACGGCGAGCTGCCCCAGCTGCGGTTCCTCGAGCGGTTCGGCTTCGAGGTCGGCTACGCCACCAACGAGCAGATCAACAACGACCCGTCGATCATGGACGGCCGCAGCCTGGTCGTGTTCTCCGGGCACAACGAGTACACCTCTCAGCGCGTACGCGACAAGACGGTCGAGCTCATCGCCGCCGGCGTGAACGTGGCCAACTTCGCCGGCAACGACTTCTTCTGGCGCGTGGCCTACGGCGACGAGATCGGCTTCCCTACCGGGCAGACCGACACCTCTACCGGCCGCGTCATGTGGTGCCGCAAGGACACCATGGCCGGGCCCTCCACCCATGTCGCCGGCGCCGCGTTCACCACCGCCGATGACTGGACCGGCACCTGGCAGGACACCCGCTGGCCCGGCCGGCAACCCTCGAGCGAGCTCCTCGGCGACCGATTCATCGCCAACGGCGTCCGCAACGACGAGGTCAAGGTCCCGTTCGCGCTCAAGACCGCACCGATCTGGCGCGACTGCGACGCCATCGGCGCGCTGACCGCCGGCCAGACGTTCACCTTCGGCGCGGGCACGGCGGGCATGGAGTGGGACATCCCCGCCGACGACCTCCCGTCCACCGCGCTCTCGGCGTCGACGGTCAACCTCGAGTACAACGCCTCCGACATCAACGGCGAGGACTACAACCAGGACGGCACCTACACCCACGCCTTCCAGATGGTCGCCAGCGGCGCGGCGTACGTCTTCAACGCCAACACCACCCAGTGGGGCTGGGCCCTCGACGACCTCCACGACCGCGGCGGCAACGTCGCCACCGACGAGGCCGTGCAGGCCACCCTCAACGTGCTCTACGACCTGGGCGCCGAGGCCACCGGTTCGCTGGTCGCCGGCGACGGGTTCGTCGAGCCGACCCCGGTCGTCGACCTGGCCACCGCCTACGCGCTGCCCGGCCCGCCGCCCGGCGAAGGCGCAGCCTCCGGCACCCTCGCCTGGACCGGCTCAGCCTCCGGAGCCACCGCCCGGTCCGGCCAGGCGGCCGGCACCCTCAGCTGGTCCGGCACCGCCGAGGGAGCGTCAGGGCCTAGCGGGACCGCGACCGGCACCCTCGCCTGGCTCGGCACCGCGTCCGGCCGCCGAGAGTCCCGTGGCGGCGCCACTGGCACCCTGCAGATCGCCGGGACCGCCAGTGGCACCACGACCCGCTCGGGCGCCGCTGGAGGCACGCTGGCTTGGGTCGGCACCGCCACCGGTGGCAACCCGAGCCCCGGCCGCGACATCTCACTGACCGTCACCCTGGCACCACCGCGCCTCGCGGCGGCCGCCCTCGCACCAGCCCGCTTCACCACCCGACTGGAGGCCCCGTGAGAACCATCGACGTCACAGCTGGCGCCAAGGAGTTCGTCACCGCCGCCTTGGCAGAGAAGAACGACGCGTCGCTCGCGGGTGCCACGTTCGAGGTCAGCCTGGGCAGCTCGACGACCAAGGCCCCGGACGACGGCTGGCAGGCCCCGGACGAACAAGAAGTGACTGGGTCAACGGCCAGCGTCTCCCTGCTCATCGACAACGCCGACCAGATCGGCCGCTGGTACCTGTGGGTCAAGTTGACCGACTCACCCGAGGTCATCCTGCTCGCATGTCGCAACGACAGCATCTCCGTCGTCTGACTCAGCCCCACGACGCCCCCGCCACCCCTCACCCGGGTGGCGGGGCGCTTTCGTGCGTCCGCAGGCAGCGACTAGACCAGCGGAATGGTGACCGTCAACGTGGGTACCACGCGGGTGGCGGGTGCCAGAACAGCGGTGGCAGCACCCGCTGGCCCCCGGGACCAGGGGAAGCCCCCGGGGGTCGTCTCGGGATTCGCTCGGCGGTGTCGGCTCCGCCTGTCACGCTGGGAGGGTGAAGCAGCGCATCGTCTACCAGGGCTGGGAGCGGCCACTGATCGCCGTCCTCATCGACCGCACCTGGTACCCAGGCGAACTCCGCATGTGGACCCAGCACGACGACGACACCTGGACCGCGGACGTCTCCTACACCGACGAGCACCACATGAACCACCTGACCAGCGTCGCGTCCGACCAGGTGCGACCTGTCGAGGAGCACTGAACTGCGGTCCGCGCGTGAAATGGACCTACACGAGCCCCAGCCCGGCAGCGGGCCGGAGGCCACGGACGTCGGGCCTCGTCGCCATGCCCTTCGATCCGGTCCGCCTGCGCTCCTGGCGTTGCTCGCGTAGACGCTGCAGCCGCCGGATGGTCTGAGCGTCGTACGCCAGCGCCTCTGGTCGGTCGAGAAGGGCAACCTCGACCTGCGCGTAGCGGGTGGGGCTCCACCCGAAGAGGGTGCGGATGGCTTCGTCGCGCCGCCCGTCGTTGCGCATGTTGATCCGAGCGAACTCGATGACCATGCGCTCGATGTCAGTGAGAGGGCCGGTAGCAGTTGTGGGGTGGTGCTGGGTGTCGTCGTTCATGTCTTCCGGCACCACTGCTCTCCTTTGCGGCTGGTGATCGCGATCCGAGCCGGACCGTACGCGGCCGCACCGACATGACCCTGGAGCCTGCAAATGGAGGAGTTGCTACTTTGCTGCTACATCGAGCCGGTCAGATGGGCTGATTCAGACTCAAAAATGGGTGGAACCCCGGCAAGTATGAGTTGCCGGGGTTCCGGTGTCTTCGGGACCGAAGTCCTTCCGACAGGCCCAGTTCTACCGCCCTGGGCCCGGCCCGATCAAGGGGTCTGCGCGAGGAGTTTGCGTCGTCCGGCGTGTCCTGCGGGACACGCCGTCAGAGGCGCGTCGCGGCGGCGTACTCGTCGATCTCGGAGAGCAGGCGCGCCTTCACGTCCTCCGGTGCGTACGACGCCCGGACGGCCACGCGCGACAGCTCGGCGACGCCCGCTTGGTCGAGTCCGAGGAGGTCGGCGGCGATCTCGTACTCGCGGTTGAGGGTGGTGCCGAACATCGGCGGGTCGTCGGAGTTGACGGTGACGGTCACGCCCGCGTCGCGGAACGCCACGATCGGGTGCTCGGCCAGGGCGGCCACGGCACGCGTCGCGATGTTGGACGACGGGCACACCTCCAGCACGATCCCGGTCTCGGCCAGGTGGGTGAGCAGCGCCGGGTCCAGCGCGGCCGACGTGCCGTGCCCGATGCGCTCGGCCCCGAGAAGGTTGATGGCATCCCACACCGTCTCCGGGCCGGTGGTCTCGCCGGCGTGCGGCACCGAGTGCAGGCCGGCCGCGCGCGCTGCGGTGAAGTGCGGCTCGAACTGCGGCCGCGGCACGCCGATCTCGGGTCCGCCCAGGCCGAAGCCGACGAGCCCCTCCGGCCGGTGGTTGAGCGCCCAGTCGAGGGTGGCGTCGGCCGAGGGGATCCCGGCCTCACCCGGGATGTCGTAGATCCACCGGAGCACCAGGCCGAAGTCGCGCTCCGCGGCCACGCGCGCGTCCTCGATCGCCTCTGTGTAGGCCTCGATGGGCATGCCGCGACCCTCCTCGTGCGGCCGGACCGACGTGTACGGCGTGCAGGTGAGCTCGGCGTACCGGACGTGCTGCTCCGTGGCCATCTCCCGGGCGACCTCGTAGGTCAGCATCCGCACGTCCTCGGGGGTACGGACCAGGTCGACGACGGCCAGGTAGACCTCGATGAAGTGCCCGAAGTCTCGGAACTCGTAGAAGCGGCGCAGCTCGTCGGGATCAGTCGGGACCGTGCCGGGGTGCCGCTCGGCGAGCTCGCGCACGATCCGCTCGGAGGCCGACCCGACGTGATGGACGTGGAGCTCGGTCTTGGGCAGACCTGCGATGAAGGCGGCGATGCTCATTCGCCGGAGTCTGGCAGCGAGATCAGGAGAAGTAGAAACCGACGGCGACCGGAATCCCCGCGAAGAGCAGCCACGGCGTCAGGATCGAGCGCTGGTTGATGACACGGACGCCGACGATGGCGAGCACGCAGACCACGGTGGCGATGACGAGCAGCACCGGGAAGGCACCGGGGCGGTCGACGGTGTTGGCCAGGATCACCAGGCCCGCAGCGAAGTGCGCGGCGGTCGTCAGCACCAGGGCGGAGATGATCCACTTCTGCACGCGTTCGACCTGCACTCTCGAATCGTAGGCGTGCGGTGCCGGGCGCGGGCGATCGACCCGGCGGCGTACGCCGTGGGTAGGGTGGTCGACCGTGAACGAACGACTCGTCTGGATCGACTGTGAGATGACCGGGCTCGACCTGCGGGCCGACGCCCTGATCGAGGTCGCGGCGCTGGTCACCGACTTCGACCTCAACGTCATCGGCGACGGTGTCGACGTGATCATCAAGCCGCCTCCCGAGGCGCTCGAGCAGATGATCGAGTTCGTGCGCACGATGCACGAGACGTCCGGGCTGCTGCTCGAGCTCGAGAATGGCCTGACGATGGCCGAGGCCGAGAAGCAGGTGCTCGACTACATCAGGGAGCACTGTCCCGAAGGCAGCCGCCCGCCGCTCGCCGGCAACACCGTGGCGACCGACCGGTCGTTCCTGGCCCGGGACATGCCGACGCTCGAGAGCTCCCTGCACTACCGCAACGTGGACGTCTCCTCCATCAAGGAGCTGTCGCGCCGGTGGTTCCCCCGCGCCTACTTCTCCTCGCCCGCCAAGCGCGGCAACCATCGCGCCCTGGCCGACATCCAGGAGAGCATCGAGGAGCTGCGCTACTACCGCGAGGCCGTCTTCGTACCCTCGCCCGGGCCCGAGAGCGCTGTCGCCAAGGAGATCGCGGCACGGCACGGCGGAGCGATCACCGGGCTGCGGCCCGATGCGGAGAACCCCGCCTGATACCCCTATACTTCTCGTCGCGGCCCCGGCTATGTCGGGGCTTCGTGGTGGGCGTAGCTCAGCTGGTAGAGCGCCGCGTTGTGGTCGCGGATGTCGCGGGTTCAAGTCCCGTCGTTCACCCCAATCCAGCAGGTCGAAGACCTGGTCCTGGCACTGCCCCCGAGCCGTCGAGGCTGGGGGCAGTCGCCGTCTCGACCGCGTGTTCCCCGACCGGGTCAGTCACCGGGGTGGGCGCCTGCGGCTCCCGGTCGTCACCGGTGGGCTGCGGGAAGACGAGCCTGAACTCGCTGCCCTCTCCTGAGGTCGACTCGAACTCGACCCGGCCGGCGTGGCTCGCGGCGATCGCCTGGGTGATCGAGAGGCCGAGCCCACTGCCTTGGATGGCCAGCTCGGAGGCCACGGACGATCGGAAGAACCTGGTGAAGACCTGCGGCTGCTCGTCCTCGGGGATGCCGACCCCGGTGTCGCGTACGGCGATGACCGCGGCCCCGGCATCGGTCCGCAGCGAGACGTCGATCCGCCCGCCAGGGTTGGTGAACTTCACTGCGTTGCTCAGCAGGTTGGTGACCGCCCGCTCGAGCTGACCACGATCGCCCTTGAACGGCGTCCGCGCCGCCGGCACATGGATGTCGAAGGACTTGCCGGAGCCCTCGCAGGATGGGGCCACGACGTTGGTGGCCGCGAGCACGACGGCGCCGAGGTCGAGCTCGGAGGTCTTGGACGCCAGGCACCCGTCCTGCATCTCGCTGAGCAGCAGCAGGTCGTCGATGAGCGCCAACAGCCGCTCGCTGTTGCCCGCGACACGCCTGAGTGCATCGGTCTGCGCCGAGTTGAGCTCGCCGAACCCGCCGTCCACGAGGACCTCGAGGTAGCCCAGGATGCTGGTGATCGGCGTACGCAGCTCATGGCTGACGCTCGAGACGAAGATGTCCTTGAGCTGGTCGATCTGGCGCATGCGCTCGACGGCCTCGCGCTCGGTGTCCAGCGCCTCCGTGAGGGTGCCGTGTGCGCGGACGCGCTCGGTGACGTCCTCGGCCGTGCACACGTGGCCGGTCACCTCGCCGTGGACGTCGCGGATCCTGGCCAGCGTCAAGGAGTGCATCCGCCGGCTGCCGTCCTTCGTGACGAACTCGACGTCGGTGCCGGCGTGCTCGGGCTCGCGCAGCGCGAGTGAGACGGCGGTGTGCGTCGGCTCGGTGCCCAGCAGCAGTCCGAGGCGCTGGATCTCCTCCGTACGGTGGAACATCGTCGGTGACGTCCCGAGCACCTCCTCGGCCGCGTAGCCGAGCTGACGCTCCGCGCCGGGGTTGAACAGGTCGATCAGGCCATCGGGGCCCGTGCCGATGATCGCGATGCCACGGGTGCTGTTCAGCAGGCTGTGAAGCCGATCGCGCTCGGAGGCCGCACCGCGGCTGACCTCGCGTTGCCTCGCCATGGTGATCGCACTCGGGAGGAAGGAGACGGCACACGCCAGCACGAACAGGTTGAGAAAGATCATGGCGTGGTCGGGACGATGCGACTGCTCGACCTGGGTGAACGGGCCGACTCCCGACAGGGTGAGGGTGGTGGCCACGACGGCGAAGACGAGGAGCTGGACGAGGGTCGCCCGCATCGAGCTGCGCAGGGCACACCAGGAGAGCACGGGCGCGAGCAGCAGGACCGTCAGCGGGACGTTGGCGAAGACTCCGAAGACGAGCACCACCGCGATCGCGAGGGCAGCCCACTGGAGCGTCTGCTCGCTACGCGGGGCATTGCCACCCTGCCGCGAGACGGCCATGAAGAACGGCAGCACGATCGCGTAGGCGTTCAGGTGGGCCAGGGTCGTGGCGAGCGCCATCGGACCCGGGTAGGGGCCGTCGACGAGCAGCTCCGTCACGCCGGTGCTCGCGCCTGCCACGAGCGACCCCGCGAGAATCGCGACGAGGAAGAGGACGACGTCCTGGTGGTCGAGCAGCCGGGCACGCCGCGTCCCGCGCCGGGTGACCACCTCGGCGACCACGAAGGCGCTGGCGACGACACCGAGGGACCAGCCGGAGGCCTCCAGGAGCTCACGACCCGCCAGTGTCATCGTGGCGACGCTCACCAGGAGGACCAGGGCGCCCACCTCGACCCGCCGCGCGCGCCCGCCCAGCAGGAGCAGGCCGGCGGCGAGCCCGGTCGGCCAGATCGCCCCCGTGTGACTGCCCGTCGGCATGACGGTGATCGCGAGGAAGCCTGTGCCTGCCATCAACCCGAGCAGGCCGACCCCCCAGGACTTCACGTACACGACACTCCTTGTCCCGACCCGACGTTGGGCGCGGCCCCTCCTGACCGAGACGAGGTTATGGCCTCCCAGCCCCCCGTGCGGAAGAACCGACCAAGTTTCACCTGCACTACGTTGTCCCGGTGACTTCCGAGCAGAGCAGGTACGACGTGGTCGTGGTCGGCGGCGGCCACAACGGGCTGGTGGCGGCGACGTACCTCGCCCAGGCCGGGCTGTCCGTCGTCGTGCTCGAGCGGCTCGGGCACCCGGGCGGCGCAGCCGTGTCGGCACAGGCCTTCCCGGGACAGCCGGCGCGGCTGTCGCGCTACTCCTACCTCGTCTCGCTGATGCCCGAGCAGCTGGTGCGCGAGCTCGGCCTCGACATCTCCCTGGCGCCGCGAACGACCGCCTCCTACACGCCGTACGTCCGGAACGGTCGCGACGGTGGGCTCCTCGTGGAGCGCCCCGAGGGCAGCCGCACCCGTGAGTCGTTCGCCGCGCTCACCGGCAGTGACGAGGAGTACGACGCGTGGCAGGCGTTCTACGGCGAGGTGGCCGAGCTCGCGCAGGCGGTCGCGCCCACCCTCATGCAGCCGCTGCCGACCGAGCGCGTCCTCGCCTCCGAGGTCGACGAGCGCATCTGGCGCGACATCGTGCAGCGGCCCCTCGGCGAGGCGATCGAGCGACGGTTCGGCGACGACACGGTGCGCGGCGTGGTCGCCACCGACGCGCTCATCGGCACCTTCGCCTCGATGCACGACCAGTCGCTGGCGCAGAACCGCTGCTTCCTCTACCACCTGATCGGCAACGGCACCGGCGAGTGGCGGGTGCCGGTCGGCGGGATGGGCGCAGTCACCGACGCCCTGGCCCGAGCCGCCGTCGCAGCCGGCGTGGAGATCATCACCTCGGCGGGGGTCAGCACGATCGCGCCGGGCGACGACGAGGCCGAGGTCACCTGGCACGACGGCAGCCGCGACCACACCGTCGTCGGACGCCACGTCCTGGCGAACGTCGCGCCCTGGGTGCTGCAGATCCTTCTCGGGGAGCCCGAGGACCCCGTGACCAAGCCCGAGGGCTCACAGCTCAAGGTCAACTTCCTCCTCGACCGGCTGCCGGGACTCAAGTCCGGGCTGGATCCTCGATTGGCCTTCGCCGGCACCCTGCACCTCGACGAGGACTACACGCAGCTTGAGGCGGCGTACGCCGACGCGGCTGCCGGCCGGCTGCCCGCCGTACTCCCTGGCGAGGTCTACTGCCACTCCCTCACCGACCCGTCGATCCTCGGTGAGCTCGCCGGCACCGGCGCGCACACCCTGACCTACTTCGGGCTGCACACCCCCGCGTCGCTCTTCGAGGGCGACACGTCCGCGGCGCGGGCACTGGCCGTCGAACGCGCGCTCACCTCCATCGACGCCCACCTCACCGAGCCTCTCGCGGCGTGCGTGGCGACCGACGCGCAGGGCCGGCCCTGCATCGAGGCCAAGATCCCCCAAGACGTCGAGGCCGACCTCGCCATGCCCGGCGGGCACATCTTCCACGGCGACCTGGACTGGCCGTGGGCGCCCAACCGTGCACGCCTCGACACCCCGGCCAGGCAGTGGGGCGTCCAGACCGGCTCGCCGTCGGTGCTCCTCTGCGGATCCGGCGCCCGCCGCGGCGGGGCCGTGTCCGGGCTCGGTGGCCACAACGCCGCTCAGGCCGTGCTGGCCTCCCGCTGAGCAGCCCTCGATTTTCCCCCGCTGGTCGGCCGCTGGTACCGTTGCGGTCGCTTCACAGCACGCGCCATTAGCTCAATTGGCAGAGCAGCTGACTCTTAATCAGCGGGTTCGGGGTTCGAGTCCCTGATGGCGTACCAGCAAGACCCCCTGACCGGCGGACACCGCGGGTCAGGGGGTCTTCGTGTCTTCCGTCTTCCTCGGGCCGAACACCGGCCTGTCCACTCGGCGCTCCGCGTCGGCCAGCGCGAGCAGCTCCTCGCGGGTCAGCTTTGGGCCGGGGCCGTCGACCTTGAGGTTCAGGAAGAACTCGTGGCCGATGGTCTCGTGGAAGAAGCACTCCCGCAGCGTGATGTAGCCGAGGTCGTGGAGGTCCTTGAGCATCAGCCGGAGATGGTTCGGCGAGAAGATCCAGTTGTGGACGTCGACGTACTCCTCGCCCTCGGCCATCGCGGCGTGCTCCCTGACCTGGTCGAGGTCGTGGATCAGCCGGTACCTGCCCTTGTGGCCCGCGGACCACGATCCCGTGCCACGGTGCCGGACCGCGTTGATCGCGAACTCGGTGAGGGTGCCGACGGTGTGCACCCGGGGCGGGTTGAGCGAGGTGTCGATGACACGGCCGAGTGACGACCGCTCACGGAACCGGTCGAAGCAGTAGCGGTGGTCCGGGACCACCAGCGCGAGCACCCCGTCGCCGGCGAGCAGCGGCGTGCACTCGTTGAGGAAGTCGATCAGCGAGGTGGTGTGCTCCAGGACGTGCGAGGCCAGGACGAGGTCGAACCGCTCGTCGATCTCCTTGAGCATCGAGCCGTCGGGTGGGAGGACGTGGTCGACCTCCTCGATGCTCTCCGGGTCGTAGTGCGCGAACTCGCTGTACTTGTCGACGAGTCCGGCGCGGTCGAGGTAGTCCACGGTCTGGGTGTTGAAGCCGTCGCGCTTCGGCAGGATCGCGTTGTGCGCCGGTCCGATCTCCAGGAAGAGGCCGTCTCGCTTCGCGCTGGCGAACACCATGTCGCGACGGGTCTCGAGGCGAGACCGCTGCGGCGGCTCCGGCGTGACCACCGCCGGCGACGGCTCGGGGGCCGGCGGCCCCGGCTGGCGGAGCACGCGCCGCTTGACCTTCCCGAGGCGGCGCCGCACCGAGGTGGGCAGCCTGGACCTGAGCGTCTCCGTGATGTCAGCCACGGGGCCTGAGGCTACGGCAGACCGACCGCGCGCAGTGGCGGGAGCGCGGCAGGCAGCGGGTACGGCGATCGAGTGCTGCACGTTCCTGAGCGGCCCGTTTCGGCGAAGCCAGTACGCATGGCACATCGGTGCGTATGGTCGAAATGCCGGCAACCGTCGAGACTCGCTCATCCGGATGACCAGATGAACGATCGCGGTGCCTCCACTGAAGGCCTCCCCCATGAGTCGAGCCCAACGTCCACGCAGGATCGTCACACCGACCAGGATGGCGCGCCTGGCGGTCGGAGCATCGGCGTTGCTTGTCGCCGGTCAGCTCGCGACTGTCCCCGGTGCCGGGGCCGCCCTGCCTGCGGCTCCCTTGGCCGGGGCCTCGTTCGTGGATCTGGGCTCCGCCGCGACGTACTCGGTGCTCGGTGGCACCGGCGTCGCGAACACCGGCGCCGGCACCGCGCTGTCCGGTGACCTCGGGCTCAGCCCCACCGGCGCCATCTCGGGCTTCCCGCTGGGCACGTACGCCGGCGAGCTGCACGACAAGGACGCCGCGGCCGAGGCGGCGCAGTCCGCCCGGGCCGCGGCGTACGAGGACGCCAGGACCCAGACCAGCACCGCCACGATCGCCGGTGACCTGGCCGGCACGACCTTCCTCCCTGGCGTCTACACCTCCACGGCCGCCTCCTCCAACACGGGCACGATCACCCTCGACGCCGACGGCGACTCGTCCGCCGTCTTCGTCTTCCAGATCGGTGCGGCGCTCTCCCCCGCAGCCGGCAGCAAGGTGGTGCTGTCCGACGGTGCCCTGGCCAACAACGTCTTCTGGCAGGTGGCGGGGGCCGTCACGCTCGCCGCCGGCGCCACGTACGTCGGGACCCTGCTCGGGGCAGGCCCGATCACCCTCGGCGACGGCGCCTCACTGAAGGGTCGCGCCCTCAGTCCCGGCACGGTCACCATGACGAACAGCCCCTTCACCCAGCCCATCGACGACCTGGTCGCCCCCGCCGTGACCATCGGTGACGGACCCACCCGGTCCACGAACGACACGACCCCGTCGATCCAGGGCACGACCGACGAGCCGGCCGGCACGGCGGTCCACGTGACCGTCGACGGGCAGACCCTGGGCTCGACGGTCGGGGTCGGCGGGGGCTGGAGCGTCAGCGCCGGGCCGCTGCCCACAGGAGCACACGACGTGGTGGCCTCTGTCACCGACGCGTCCCGCAACGTCGGCACCGCCAGCCAGGTCCTGACCGTGGACGTGACAGCGCCCGCCGTGACGATCGACGGAGGCGCGCGGCGAGCCACCAACGACACGACGCCCACGATCTCCGGAACGACGGACGAAGCAGCCGGAAGCGTGGTGACCGTCGCCGCCGACGGACAGACTCTGACCACGTCGGTCGCAGCCGGGGGCAGCTGGAGAGTGGACGCCGCCGCGATGGCGGAGGCACCCCACAGCGTGTCGGCATCTGTCACCGACGCGGCGCAGAACACCGCTACGGCGCACCAGGTCCTGAGCGTGGACGTGACCGTGCCCGTCGTGACGATCGACGGCGGCGCGACCCGGGCCACGGACGACACGTCACCGTGGACGTACGGCACCACCGCCGAACAGGCCGGTACGACGGTTCGCGTCAGCATCGGCGCTCAGAATCTGGAGGCCACCGTGCTCAGCGGCGGCGCGTGGGGGGTCAGCGCAAGCACGCTCGCGGCGGGCTCCTACACGGTGGTGGCCTCGGTCACCGACGCCGCTCAGAACACCGGCACGGCGACGCAGACGCTCACCGTCGGTCAAGTGGCTCCGGAGCCGCCCGCTCCACCGGTCCCGCCCACTCCCGTGCCACCCTCGCCCGTCCCGCCACTTCCTCCTGCCCCGCCGGTGCCCCCGGCCGCACCCCAACCGCGCTACCAGCCGGACGCCGCGATCCGTCGGCTCCCGGGAGGCTTCGTGGGCGCCGGGAGCTACGTCGC
Source organism: Nocardioides sp. LHG3406-4 (assembly GCF_049897745.1). Lineage (NCBI taxonomy): Bacteria > Bacillati > Actinomycetota > Actinomycetes > Propionibacteriales > Nocardioidaceae > Nocardioides > Nocardioides sp. LHG3406-4. The sequence continues at coordinate 118,762 of NZ_JAFCWV010000002.1, read as the reverse complement.
CTCCGAGCAGCGGGTGACCAGGAAGCTGCGGCGCACCGCCCGTGGCGCCACGTTCGAGGTCCGCGTCACCAACCGGGGTGACACGGCCGACCGGCTGGAGCTGCGCGGTACGCCGAGGAGCCGGGACTTCACGGTGACCTACACGGCCGGGGGCGAGAACGTGACCTCCGCAGTCACCGCCGGCACCTACCTGACCGACCTGTTGGGGCCTGGAGCGGCTGCCGTGCTGGTCGTCAGGGTCACCAGGACCAAGGCGGCCGGCGCCGGCGACCGGCGTACCTTCGAGGTCCGCGCCACCTCCTCCCACGCCCAGGCGACGAGGGACACGGTGGCCGCCGTCGTGCGGATGGCCGGCCGCACGGCCCGACCGCCCAGCCACCTCGGCACCGGAGACTGAGGCTGGTCCTGGCTGTCACTCGCTTCCGCAGAGGACGACGAGCAGGGCACTAGGATCTGCGTGGTCATGAACGCCGTCCCCGTAGCCTCAGCGTCCTCCAGGTCGAGGTGGCCGAGGTGAACCTCAGCAGCGTCGATCTCAACCTGCTCGTGGCCCTCGAGGCACTGCTGTCCGAGAAGAGTGTCACGCGGGCGGCCGCCAGGCTGTCGGTGGGCCAGCCCGCCATGAGCGCCACGCTCAACCGGCTCCGGAAGCTGTTCGACGACCCACTGCTGGTGCGGGCCGGAGGGGAGCTGACTCCGACCGCGCTCGGACAGTCCCTCGTCCAGCCGGTCGAGGAGGCGATCCGGGCGATCGAGGCGGTGCTCTCGGCCCCGCAGACCTTCGATCCCGGCACCGATCGGCGCACCCTCACGATCATGGCCAGCGACTACGTGGGACTCATCCTGCTCCGGCCGCTCGTGCAGCGCCTCTCGGTGAGCGCCCCCGACCTGCGGGTCGTCGTCCGTCCGGTCACCCCCGACTTCGAGGCTCTGCTGCGACAGGACCAGGTAGACGTGGCCGTCCTGCCACGCGAGGTGGTCCCACCGGAGAGCGACCTGCAGCAGCGGCTGCTGTTCCAGGACCGCTACGTCTTCGCCGTGGACGCCGACGACACCAGCATCGGGGACCACCTCACCTTGGAGCAGCTGGCTCGTCACCGGCGGCTCGCGACGGGCGACCGCGAGCTGCCCGCCCTGGGTGACCGTCAGCTGACCGGCCTGAGCCATCCCCCCGCGGCGGAGCTGAGCACCCAGACGGCTCTGCTGGCGCCCTTCTTCGTCGCGGGCACCGGCCTCATCATGCTCACCCTCGAACGCCTGGTCCGCGAGCTCCGGTGGGCCAGGATCCGGATGGTCGAGCCGCCCCTGCCCCTGCAAACGATCGACGAGTGCCTGTTCTGGAGCCCGCGTCGCGAGGCGGACCCGAGCATCCGCTGGCTAAGGCAGGAGATCTACGCCGTCGCCGACGCGCTCTGACCGGCCGCCGCCCTGTCACACGTGCGGTGCACCGCCGTGGATCCGACGGCCCTCGAGCTTCTCGACGTACCGGACGAACCGGTACTTGTCCTCGACGCCGTCGGTGTACCTGCGCTGCTCCGGCGGCCACGACTCCATGCCGGGCTCGATGCGTGCGACGACGTACCCGAGGTCCTCCGCGTCCAGGGACGTGGCGACCTCGCGTCCCAGCTCGGCCTCGTCATGCACCGCCACCGCGTGCGCACAGCCCGCCCCGGCGGCGATGGCCGCCAGGTCGACGCCTGCACTCGTGAGGGTCGGGGCCGATCCGATGCACTCATAGAGCCCGTTGTCGAGGACGACGACGGTCAGGTTGGGAGGCCGCCGGGTCGCCAGGGTCGCGACCGCGCCCAGGTTCATGAGCACCGATCCGTCGGTCTCCAGGGCGACGACCCGGCGATGCGGCAGGGCCAGGGCGAGACCGAGAGCGGTGGAGCTCACGGAGCCGAGGATGCTGAGGGACATCGTGTTGTCCACCTGGCCGGGCCGGACGTTCCACCAGTCGTCGATGAGCCCTCCCACCGACGAGATGAACAGGTCCTCGGGCGTCGTGAGACCAGCGATCACCCGCAGCGCGTCGATGCGCTTCATGCGGCACCACCTTCCGTGCACTCGCCGGTCAGGACCAGGCAGACGGGCCACTGGCTCGCGCCCGCGTGGTCGAAGGCCTTGCGCACCATCGGCTTGAGGTCGTCGATCCGGTCCACTACCCGCATCGGGATGCGCAGCGCCTCCAGCAGGGGGCCCATGACCTGTGCATGGTTGTGGCCCCACCAGTTCGGCTCGCCGAAGTCGCCCCGATAGCTCACCACTATCACCAGCGGCACGTGGTGGGCGAACGCGAACCGCGCGATCGGCTCGCACGCCTGCCGCAGGCCGGAGTTCTCCATGATCATCAGGGCGCGTACGCCGCCGAGGTAGGCGCCGGCGACGATGCCCGGCAGGTCCGCCTCGTTGCTGACCCGGACCAGGTCGATGGCCGGGTCGCGGTCGATCGCGACGTAGACCGACTTGAGGTGGGACTCGGGCAGGGTGCCGACCAGCGACACGCCTGCCTCTCTCAGGGCTTCCACGAACTCCTCGGCGTAGCGAGGAACCGCATCGGTTCCTACTGACTGCTCGTGCGACATCGTCACGCTCTCTCGTTGTCTCTCGGGTGTGGGCTCGACCCCGCCAGGGGCGGCGCCTCGGACAGTTCGGGGACGAGGTCCCAGGGCCGGACAGGCACCCTCACCAGCTCGCGGCCGGAGGCCTCGCGGAGGGCGGCCACGACGGCCGGGGTCGACGAGATGGTCGCCGGCTCCCCGGCTCCCTTGATGCCGTACGGCGCGGCAGGGTCCGGGAACTCCAGGATCTTCAGCCGCATCGGGGGGACGTCGAGCACCGTCGGGATCAGGTAGTCGGTGAAGGAGGGGTTCAGCAGCCGTCCCTCGGAGAGCTGCATCTCCTCCATCATCGCCAGGCCGATGCCCTGCGCACTCCCACCCTCCATCTGGCCCTCCACCGCCTGCGGGTTGATCGCCCGCCCCACGTCCTGGGCGACCGCGAGCTCGACGAGCCTGCTCAGCCCGCTCTCGCGGTCGACGTCGGCCACAGCGCGGTGCGCCGCGAAGATGAACTGCACGTGGGGGTCGCCCTGGCCGTCGGCGTCGAGCCCGGTCGTCGGCTGGTGCTCGAAGCGTCGCTCCTCCTCGACCACGGTGTCCTCGAGCAGCTCCGCCAGGGAGCACAGCCGCTCGGCATGCTCGTCGACGAGCGCTCCCTCCTCGAATGAGACGCCGTGGCCGAACTCGAGCAGCTCGGGGAACCGGTGGCCCAAGCGGTCGTGGGCCAGCTCCAGGAGCTCGAGTCGTACGGCGTCGCACGCCGCCTTGACCGCTCCGCCGGTCATGTACGTCTGGCGGGAGGCCGAGGAGGAGCCCGCCGATCCCACCGTCGAGTCGGCGCCCAGCACGAGCACGTCGTCGATGCCGAGCTCGGTGCGGACGATCTGGGCGACCACGGTGACCAGTCCCTGCCCGACCTCCGACGCGGCGGTCTTCACCTCGGCGACGACTCCCTCGGCGAGCCGTGACACCCGGACCCGGGCGGTGGAGAAGTCACGGACGCCCTCCGGCATGCCGCCCGCCTTGAAGCCGATGCCGTAGCCGACGCCGCGGACGACCGACTCTCCCCGGGTGACGTTGCCGGCGCCTCCGGGCCGCTCTGAGCCGGAGTCGTGCGAGTCACGTTCCGGCGGCATGGGCAGGTCGCGCAGCTCCTCCAGCAGGCGCCGGGCCGGCACCGGGCCGGGCACCCGCTGGCCCGTGGGCATGAGGCCGTCGTCGTCCAGCACGTTCAGCAGCCGCAGCTCGAGGGGGTCCATGCCGAGCTCGCGGGCCAGGCGGTCCATCTGTGCCTCGTGCCCGATCGCCGCCTGCACCGCCCCGAAGCCCCGCATCGCACCGCAGGGCGGGTTGTTGGTGTAGACGACGGTCGCCTGGATGTCGACCGTGGGGCACGCGTAGGGCCCCACGGCGAAGGCAGCGGTGTTGGACACCACGGGGGCCGAGGTCGAGGCGTAGGCGCCTCCGTCCAGCTCGATCGAGCACCGGACGTATCGGAGCCTCCCGTCGAGGTCCGCGCCGTGCTCGTAGCGGAGCACGCCCGGGTGGCGGTGCACGTGGCCGTAGAACGACTCCTCACGCGAGTAGACCATCTTCACCGGCCGGCCCGTGCGGAGCGCCAGGAGGCACAGGTGCGCCTGGAGGGACAGGTCCTCCCGGGCACCGAAGGCCCCGCCGATGCCGGCGAGCCGGACCTGGATCTGCGACGGTGGCAACGCCAGGACCGACGCCAGCTGGTTGCGGTCGGCGTGCAGCCACTGGGTGTTGGCGAAGAGCTCGACACCGCCGTCCGGCAAGCATTGTGCGAGACCGGACTCGGTGCCCAGCGGCGCCTGGTCCTGCATGCCGATCTGGTACTCGCCCCGCACGACCACCGGCGCCGACAGCTCCCGCTCGCCGCGCCGGATCCGCAGGTCGCGGACGACGTTGCCCTGGGGATGGACCAGGACGTCGCCCGCCAGGGCGTCGCGCACCCGGTGGACCACCGGCAGCGGCTCGTAGGAGACGTCCACTGCGGCGGCCGCCCGACGGGCCTGCTCCGGTGTGTCGGCCGCGACGAGCGCGACCGCCTCCCCCTCGAAGCGCACGACGTCGTCTGCCAGGACGGGCTGGTCGGGCACGATCAGCCCGAACGAGTTCGCGCCCGGGATGTCGTCGGCGCGCAGCACGGCGCGCACCCCCTCCATCGCCTGGGCCCGCGCGATGTCGATCCCGAGGATGCGGGCGTGCGGATGCGGGCTCCGCACGGTGACGCCCCAGAGCATCCCCTCGACCCACAGGTCGCTCGAGAACGCGAAGCGTCCGCGCACCTTGAGGTCCCCGTCGGGCCGCGGGACGGAGGCCCCGATCCCGGCGGCGGAGCTCCGGAGGTCCGGACCGGCGGCGGGAGGAGCGATGTCAACGCTCACAGGAGCCTCCCCCGGCGACATGGCACCGCTGGGCGGTCCCGATGGCCTCGAGGATCTTGCGATAGCCGGTGCAGCGGCAGAGGTTGCCCGAGAGCCCCTCGGCCAGGTCGGCGGGACTGGCGTCCGGGTCTCGACGGAGCAGTGCGGTCGCCGACACGACGAAGCCCGGCGTGCAGAACCCGCACTGGACGGCGCCGCCGTCGCGCATGGCTCCCCGGATGGAGGTGGCCAGCGCGTCGTCGTCGAGGCCCTCCACCGTCGTCACCTCGCGGCCCGTGGCCCGCGCGGCCGGCACGAGGCAGGAGCAGACCAGCACGTCGTCGAGGAAGATGCTGCACGAGCCGCACTCACCCTGCTCGCAGGCATTCTTCGAGCCGTAGAGACCGAGTCGCTCGCGGAGGACGAAGAGCAGGCTCTCCCACGGCTCCACGCCGCCGACATCCTCGGACTGCCCGTTGACGTTGAACCTCACGCGTCCTCCCGTGATCGTCGTTCCTGGATGGCCCAGGTGAGGGTGCGGCGCGCCATCACCCGCACCGTGTGCCGGCGGTAGTCAGCCGTGCCGCGTACGTCGTCGATGGGCGTGGCGGCCGCGCCCGTCAGCTCGGCGAACTCGTCGATGTCCGAGGTGGAGACCTCGGGTCGACCGGCACCCTCCGGCCACAGCACCCGCTGGAGGAACTCCTCGGCGACGGGCGCCCTGGTCGGCCGCGGGCCTACGGACCCCAGGCCCACGCCGACCCGTCGGCGACCCCAGTCGACGACCAGTCCGACCGATGCCACGGCGATCACCATCGCGTTCCTGGATCCGACCTTGCTGAAGTGCTGGCTGGAGGCGTCGCTGACGGGCAGGTGCGCGGACCAGATGACCTCGTCGGCCTCCAGCACGCTGTGACCCGGCGAGACGAAGAAGTCGGCGTACGGCACCTCACGCCGGCCCCGCACCGAGCACACCTCCACGACGGCGTCGCCGGCCAGCAGGATCGGGTGCGCGTCGCCCGCGGGCGATGCCGTGGCCATGTTGCCCCCGAGCGTCGCCACCGATCTGATCTGCGGTGACGCCACAGCGCGCGCCGCCGTCGCCAGGCCGGCGAGCTGGCTCCGTGGGTCGCGTTCGAGCCGGGCGAAGGTCACCCCGGCGCCGATCCGGACACCGTCGGAGTCACACACGAGCGCGTCGAGACCGTCGACCGCGCTCACGTCGATGAGCCCGGCGGGCCGCGACCGCCCGAAGTTCACCTCGACCATCAGGTCGGTGCCGCCGGCGACGATCCGCCAGTCCGGGTGCCGGGCCCGCAGCTCCAGCAGCTCGTCCACCGAGCCGGGGCGGGCGTGGCTCATGGCGCCTGGTCGCCGTCGGCGTCCGGCGACTCCTCCGGCGGGAGGGCCGAGCCTGCCGAGCCCGTCTCGCTGAACGCCTCGACGAGGCGGCTCAGCGAGCGGCGGTCCAGCGAGGCCAGGGCCTCCAGGACGACCGGGTCGAGGGCGACCTGATCGCCGGTGCGCTCTGCCTGCAGCAGCAGGCGCGGACCGGCGGACGCCCGGTCGAGCCGCACCGTGACCGCCGCGTACTCGTTGACCAGCTGCGCGATGACGTCGCTCTCGTTCACACGGATTCCTTCGAGTCGGGTCTAGAAGAGGAGGGCGATCTGCGCGAGGTCGGGGCGGTCCACGTCGAGGAAGACCGTGCGACGCGCCAGCCGCAGGTCCCCGCCGACGCGCTGGACGACGTCCTCGCGCAGGGCCGAGACCAGCTGCGGCGGCTCGGGCGTGCGTGATCGCGCCACGAGCTCGTCGCACGAGACGTTCCAGGTCTCTCCGTCGGCGAGGGCCTCGACGCGCACGGCGGTGAGGTGGCGCCGGTGGAAGGCCGGCGGCCGGTCCGCCCACGCGAACTCGCTCGCCAGCCGGTCGAAGCGGAGCCGGAGCGAGTGGATCGACTCCCACGACAGCAGCGACTTGTCGCTGTACGGCGCGGCGCGCGGGTCGTCGCGGAGCTGCGGGTTGGGCATGCGGTACTCGAACTCCTCACCGAGGAGCTGGATCCACTCGGCGTAGCGGTCGGAGTTGAGCAGGTGGGTCTCGTGGTAGATGAACTCGACCACCGCGCCCTCCGGCGAGGAAGGGTCCACGAAGGCAGTCATGTCAGCCCTCCATCAGGTCGAGGTAGTGCTGGTAGAACCACCGCTGGTTCACCTCGGAGATGTCCGATCCGACGATGTTCCCGGGGCCGTCGAACCAGGCCTCGTAGGGCGCGTGGTCGTGGGCCAGGTCGAAGTTCGCGGCCACCCGCGCGCGGGTCTCGACGCCGCTGTTCACCTGCAGCATCCGGCGGAAGTTCTCCATGTCGTCGCTCTCGAAGAACGCGGTGGCACCGTGCTGGCGCTGCATGGTCTTGAACGCCGACTCCTTCCAGTCCTCCGCGTAGTCGGTGGGGGCGACGAGCCAGCAGAGCTCGTCGGTGGTGTCGGGACCGACCGGGTTGAAGACCCTCAGCTGGACCATGGCTGCGTCGACGTCGCCGGGGTCGAACCCACCGGCGCGGGGCGTGTGCAGGAAGGACAGGTTGGGGAAGATGGTCCCGTGCATCACGGTCGAGTTCGCGAACATCTCGACCTGGGCCGGCGAGAGCTGCGAGCGGATCTCGGGCCAGCGCTCCTCGGGGTAGCCGGGGAACGCGATCTCCTCCACGCCGGCCGTGCGCTGGGCCCTGATGGTGTGCCCGTGCTCGAACTGGATGCAGACGCCCTCGGTCGAGCCTGCCTGGCTCCCCATCAGCCCCAGGTCGAACCCGGCTCGGTGGGCGTGGCGTAGGTGGTAGCCGTCGCCGGAGAAGTTGTCGGCCTCGAGCTTCCAGTTGCCCTGGTGGAGGAACCGGAACGCGCCGTACGGTGCCTCCGTCCCGGCGGCGGAGACCCCGAGGAAGCACTCGAGGTAGAACGCCATGTCGCCGAGGTAGTCGCGCAGCGACACCTGGTCGGCGTCGAACGTCGCGAAGAGCAGCCCGTGGAAGGACTCCGTGCGCGCCGCGCGCAGGTTGAACGACGCCTTGTCGAAGTCCGCGCCGTACAGCTCGCGGTAGCGCGGGACGCCGGTCAGCTTGCCGTCGTTGGCGAAGGTCCAGCCGTGGTAGCCGCACCGGAAGTGCGAGGCGTTCCCGACGTCGGCCTTGCAGAGCAGCGTGCCCCGGTGCGTGCAGGAGTTCAGCATGGTGCGCACGTCGCCGGACTCCGTGCGGGACACGATGACCTGGTCGGTCCCCATCAGCCGGGTCACGTAGTCGCCGGGCTCGGGGATCTCGCTCTCGTGGGCCACGAAGAGCCAGCTGTGCCGGAAGATCCGCTCGAGCTCGCTCTCCCAGTCGGACGAGTCGGCGAAGTAGCGCCGCGGGACGGAGAAGGACTGGGTCGGCGCGGCGGCCGCGCCGTTGCCGGTCGAGGAGCTCACGGTGCCTCCGAGGGGAGTGGACGGGCTGTCGTCGACGGTCGTCACGGTTGCCCTCCCTCGCTCAGGAGACCGGCGGTGGCCACGGCGTCCGGCCGGCGCAGCAGCGCCGTCACGTGGCTGCGGATCCTGATGAAGTCGGGATGTGTCTTGGTCGAGATGTGGTCGCGCGGGCGGGCCAGGTCGACGTCGATGACCTCGGCCACGACGCTCGGCGGCTTCGACAGCACGAAGATCCGGTCGGCGAGGTAGACCGACTCGTCGATGTCGTGGGTGACCACCAGCACGGTGATGCCGAGCTCCGACTGGATGCGCATCAGGAGGTCCTCGAGGTCCGCCCGGGTCTGCGCGTCCACCGACGCGAACGGCTCGTCCATGAGCAGCAGCCTCGGGTGCGACGCGAGCGCCCGGGCGATGGCGACCCGCTGCTGCATGCCACCTGACATCTGCCAGGGATAGAGCGTCTCCTTGCCGGCGAGGCCGACCTCCGCGATGGCGTACCTGACCCGCTCCGCCCGTTCGGCGGCCGGCAGCCGGCGGATGGGGAAGGCGATGTTCTTCTCGACCCGCATCCACGGGTAGAGCGAGCGGGAGTAGTCCTGGAACACCATGGCCAGGCCCTCGGGGACACCCTTGACGGGCTTGCCTTCGAAGCGGACCTCGCCGTCGCTGGGCAGGTCCAGGCCCGAGATCATCCGCAGGAGCGTGGTCTTGCCACAGCCCGAGGGACCGACGATCACGCTGATCTTGTGGGCAGGGATCTCGGCATCGATGCTGCGAACGGCCAGGACGTCCCCGTACCGACGCGAGACGCCGGCCAGCAGGAGCTCCGGGTCCCCGGAGTTGAGAACCTCGTCAGTCATGTTGCTCCGTCGCTCCTCTGTGCCAGGCGAGCACTCGTCGCTCGATCAGTTTGAAAACCAGGTTGAAGATCAGTCCCAGGACCACCAGCATCACCAGGACCGACCAGAACGCGCCGTAGTCGAACACTCGCTGCGACTGGACGAGCCGGTAGCCGAGCCCGTTCTCGGACTTCTGGAGCTCGGAGATGATCATCAGGATCAGCGACAGCGACAGCGAGGTCCTGATGCCGGCGAAGATCTTGGGCGAGGCGCCCGGAAGGATGACCCTGAGCAGCACGTCGCGGTCGCGGATCCGGAAGATCTGGGCCGCCTGCGCCCGCACCTGTCCGATCGACGCCACACCGTCGACGGTGTTGAAGAGGATCGGCCAGACGATGCTGAAGGCGATGAGGAGCACCTTCGGCCAGTCCCCCGTCCCGAACAGGAAGAAGAACACGCCCAGCAGGGCCGGCGAGGGCAGCGACCTGCCGAGGTGGATGAGCGGTTGCGTCATCGCCGCGAGGAGCCGGGACACCCCGATCGCCGTGCCGAAGACCACCCCGACCACGATCGCGAGCGCAAGGCCTCCCAGGGCACGCAGGACGCTGGGGATCATGTCGTCGTACGTCGCGTCGCCGAGGAAGAGTCGTGAGGCGTCCGTCGTGAAGAAGTCGCTGAAGAACTGCCGCACTGCGGTGAGCGGGTCGACGACGTAGAGCTGCAGGTCGGGGACGGTCGAGGCCCACCACCACAACGCCACCAGGATCACCGGCACGACGAGGCGCAGCCCCGCTGCCCGAAGAGCTCGGACGGGGCGACCGCGGTCGGCGGCACGGGTCTCCGCCGGCCGCTTCGGCGGCCGAGCGGGACTGTCGACCTCGACGGCGTCGGGGGACGAGCGCACCACTGTCTTGGAGGGACCTTCCGTCACTGAGCCAGTCCCTTCTTCCAACCGAACGCGATGCCGTCGATCTTGGCCATCGCGACGTTCACGACCACACCCAGCAGCCCCGCCACCACGGTCGCGGCGTAGACGAGGTCCAGGCTCGTGGCGTTGGCGGTGTTCTGGAGGATGTAGCCACCGATGCCCGACCCGTTGCCCATCAGCAGCTCGGCGCTGACAGCCACCAGCAGGCCGATCGAGGCAGCGATCCGCACTCCGGTGAAGGCGAACGGGAGGGCGCTGGGGATCTTGATCAGGCAGAGCACGCCCAGGTCGCTGACGCCGAGGGTCTTCGCCGTCATCACCGCGGTCGTGTCGACACCGCGCACGCCGTACAGCGTGTTGAGCAGGATCGGCCACAGGCACGAGAGCGCGACGGTGAGCGACAGCGGCAGCATCCCCTGACCGATGAGGACGACGAGGATCGGGCCGACCGCCACGGACGGCAGGACCCGGAAGGCCTCGACCGGCCACTCGAACGCCAGGAAGACATGGGTGAAGGCACCCATGAGCCCACCCAGGACGACGCCTACGATCGCCGCGATGGCCAGGCCGAGCATCCACTCGACGAGGGTGAACCTGATGGCCTCCCAGAAGACGCCGTCTTGAAGCAGGGAGACGACGCCGTCCGCCACCTGGCTGGGCACGGGCAGGCCCGGGACGTCGATGATCCCGGACCGCAGCACGACCTCGGCGACCAGGGCGCTACCGAGCACGCCCAGCAGGCCGAGCCCGAACTCGGTCCTGCCGCTGTACGGGTCGTGTAGCAGCTTCATCCTGCTATCCCTCTCGTGATGGCCGTCGGCTGTCCTGCGGGTGGCGGGCGAGGACCCTGAGTCCTCGCCCGCCCCCGCTGCGTCACGGCTGGTAGAAGTGCGCGTCCACGTCGTAGTCGTCGCCGATCAGGTTCTGGCCGGCCAGGAGGTCCGCCAGGCGCCCGACCTCGTCGGGGTTGGGAGCGTCGAAGTACGTCGGGAGCTTCATGTTCGCAGCGACCTCCGCCGGGACGTCGGCGATGCCGGGCAGCCAGTCGCGCAGCTCGTCCTCGTTGGCCGCGAGGTCGCCGCCGGCGGCGTAGATGGCCTCGGCGAACGCCTTCGTGGTCTTCGGGTTCTCGTCGACGAATCGCGAGCCACAGACGAAGGCTGCGGCCGGCAGCGCCTTGTTGGGGCCTGTGGTCAGGTCGACCACCTCACGGAGGCCCGCTCCGAGAGCGGCCGAGCGGAAGGGCTCGGGCGTGTGCGTGGCGTCGATCGAACCGGCCTTGACGCCGTCGATCATCTCGCCGAACGGGACCTCGACGAAGTCGACGTCGATGTCGATGCCCTCGTCGTCGAGAAGGTTGTAGAAGGCGACGTCGCCGACGTTGTTGGTGGTGTTGACGCCGATCGTCGCACCGTCCAGGTCCTCGATCGTCTTGATGGGCGAGTCGTCGGCCACCATGATGACGTTGCTCTGGTCACCCAGCGCGGAGGACAGCGCGACCATGTCGACCGGCACGCCGCCGTCCTGCGCCACGAGCGTTGCGATCGTGTTCGCGAAGCTGCAGTCGATGTCGCCCGCCACCGCGCTCTGGATGCCCACCGGGCCGCCGGCGATCGGCTCGAGGGTGACGTCGAGACCGGCGTCCTCGAAAAAGCCGTGGTCCTTGGCCCAGTAGACGGCCGCGTAGTCGGCGAGTGGGAGAACGCCGACCTTCAGCTCGGTCTTCTCGAGCCCGGAGCCGCTGGTGTCGGCGTTCGCCTCGTCGCCGGAGTCGGAGCAGCCGGCGAGCAGCAGCACCAGGGCGGCGGCGGCCGCCGCGGTCAGGGGAATACGCATCGTGCGTGCCTTTCGATCAAGGGTGACGCAGCCAAGACCCGTGCCGGTGCCCGCGATCCGATCAGTGTGACGATGATCGGCTCGATTCGGATGTCTTGATCGCATTGTGACTGTGATGTTCACAATTCACAGACGCGATGTCAAGGGTTTCGCCGGCGCTGAGTGCCTGCCTGCCGGAGATTTGTCATGGCCTCGGGTGCATCAGCAGACAAGGCGCCACGGTCGGCCGCCATGAGGCGTCGCGGATACCCACCGCCCGTCCCAAGTGAGAGACCTGGGGCGTGCGTGCAGCGGTGCCGTCGCGCAGGGGCAGCACTGCGGGCGCAGCGCTGCCGCGCCCGCCTGTCACAGGCGCACGGAGGGTCTCTCGGCCGTCCGCGGCCCAGTGGTCAGGGCAGCGGGCGCCCGACTGGTCGACGGCCGGCTGTCACCGGTAGGGAATGGCGGTGTATTTCATCTCCAGGAACTCGCGCATGCCCTCGGCGGCCCCCTCGCGTCCGATCCCGGACTGCTTGACCCCGCCGAACGGCGCTGCCGGGTCGGAGACGACACCGCGATTCAGCCCGACCATGCCGGACTTGAGCCGCCGTGACACCGCCAGACCTCGGTCGAGGTCCCGCGTGTAGAGGTAGGAGATGAGGCCGAACTCGCTGTCGTTGGCCAGGGCCACGGCCTCCGCATCGTCCTTGAACCGGACGATCGGGGCGACCGGGCCGAAGATCTCGTGCCGCAGGATGTCGGCGTCCGGCCTGACGTCCGTGAGCACCGTGGCCCGGTAGGAGTACCCGGGCAGCCCTTCCGACCCGCCGCCCACGGAGACCGTCGCGCCCGCTCCGACAGCAGCGTCCACGAGGTCGGCCACCTTCTGCTGGGTCGCCAGGTTCACGAGCGGCCCGAGCTCGACGCCCTCGTCGAGGCCGTTGCCATGACGCACGGCCCCCATCCGCTCGCTGAACGCGGCCACGAAGTCGTCGGCCACCCGATCGGACACGTAGATCCGGTTCGCGGCCGTGCACGCCGAGCCGCCGTTGCGCAGCTTCGCGACCATCAGGCCGTCCACCGCCGCATCGAGATCCGCATCGTCGAGGACGACGAACGGCGCATTGCCCCCGAGCTCCATGGACGTGCGGACGACGTTGCGGGCGGCCACGGACAGCAGCGTGCGCCCGACCTCGGTCGAGCCCGTGAAGGAGAGAGCCCGGACCCGCGGGTCGCCCAGTGCGTGCTCGACCAGCTCGCCGGCCCGTCGCGTGCAGACGATGTTGAGCACGCCGTCGGGCAGGCCCGCGCGGGCGAGGAGGTCGGCGATCGCCAGTGCGGTGAGCGGGGTCTCGGCGGCCGGCTTCAGCACCGCGGTGCAGCCCGCGGCCAGGGCCGGGGCGATCTTCCGGGTCGCCATCGCGGCGGGATAGTTCCACGGCGTGATGAGCAGCGAGATGCCGATCGGCTCCTCGGTGACCATGATCCAGTTCTGGCCGTTCGGGGATCGCCGCATGTCGCCGTGTCCGCGCACGGCCTCCTCGCCGAACCATCGGAAGAACTCGGCCGCGTAGGCGACCTCGTTGCGAGCGTCGGGCAGCGCCTTGCCGTTCTCGCGGACGATCAGCCGCGCGATGTCCTCGGCCTCCTCGGTCATCAGCTCCCAGGCGCGCCGCAGGATGACCGACCGCTCGCGCGCCGGCGTCTCGGCCCACGTCTCGTGGACGCTGTCGGCGGCGTCGATCGCGGCCGCCATGTCCTCGACGGAGCCGTCAGCGACGTGCCCGAGGGTCTCCATGGTCGCCGGGTCGATCACCTCGAACTCGCCGTGCTCACCGAGCGTTCCGCGCCACTGTCCACCGATCCACAGTCCGGTCTGCATTCAGAATCTCCTCAGAGGTTGCGCTTGATGTCGGTCAGGCTCTCGATGACGCGTCCGTCGCCACCGACTGCATCCATGGCATCGATGATGGCCTTGGCCAGCACGAGGTCCTGCTCCGGTGAGCCGATCGACTTGTAGAGCGTCGTCCCGGCTGCCTGGCCGCCGGGCTCGGCGATGTAGTCGCCCAGCGTCCTGACCCGGGACCGGTCCAGTCCGAGGGCCACGGCCTCGAGGGCGTCGCCCGACTCCTCGAGGACGTCGGGCGTGTCGACGACGAGCACGCTCGCGCCGGTCAGGACGGCGCCGGGCAGCTCGCGCTGGTCGGGCATGGTGGACCCGATCGAGAGCACCAGCGGCACGTCGGCAAGATCGGCCGCCCCGACGACGACGTGTCGTGAGCCCGTGGCCAGGTAGACGACGTCGACGTCGTTCGCGGCCGCCTCTGGGCTCGCGACCGGCAGCACGGCGATCTCGAGCTCCTGGCTCATCTCCTCCGCGAAGGCGACCCGGTTGGCCTCCTGGCGGCTCGTCACGTGCGCGACCTTGACCGGGAGCGTGCTCGCGAGGGCCCGCAGTCCCGCCCGCGCCTCGGCTCCCGAGCCGATCACGCCGACCGTCAGCGGTCGCCCCGGCTCCCCGAGGTACGCCGTCGCGGCGGCTGCCGCGCTCGCGGCCGTCCTCATGGTCGTGATGAGGGAGGCGTCGACGACACCCAGCGGCCGCCCGTCGTCGGTGGAGAAGAGGTGGATCGCGTAGCGCAGCACGCCGCCGGGCGAGTAGTGGAACTCCTTGTAGCCGAACACCCCGAGAGAGGGCAGCGTCGCCGCCAACACCCGCATCCAGCCACCGGGCAGCGCCAGGTTCAACCGCTTGACGGCCGAGTCGGGCTGGCGGCGGACGTCGGCGGCCACGCGGGCGGCGGTGAGCGCGAGGTCGGCCGTGCCGTAGCGGAGCACCTCTGACGCGGTCACGACCCGGACCTTGGTCAGGTCGGCCTCGATCATGAAGGGCACCGACCGCGGAAGAACTCGGTGTCGGGCTCGTCGGTGACGTCCATGCCGCTCGCGACGGCGGCCGCACGCAGGGTGCGCATCTGACGGTCGAGGAGCCGCATGTGCGGCGGGCGGACCGGACCGCCGTTGAAGCCCTGAAGCCATCCCTGGTACTTCCACAGCATGCGGTGCACGAACACCGTGCCGCCGTTCGCCTCCTTCATCAGCGAACCGGTCGCCTGCCGAGCCGGGTGGATGCGCCAGTAGATCTCCATCGCCTCGTCGTAGCGCTCGGGATCCTGGAGGAGGTCGAAGTACCTCGGCACCTCGGCGCCGAAGTACTCGTAGTTCGAGGTGCCCATCCACGGCATGCCGTACAGGCTCGTCCAAGCGGGCGAGTTCATCTCGAGCGGGTCTGCGACCAGGACCCGGTCGGAGAACCGGCGGAAGACGTCGGAGATGCCGGCCACGCCCGGCTCGGCCACCTCGTTCTTGATGGCGACGACGTTCGGCGATCCTTCGACCAGCTGCTCGAGCCAGTCCACGGCGAAGCCCGAGGGGTGCAGCCGCTCGAAGTTCCACAGGTTCATCGCGAAGACGATGAGCCCGAGGTGGCTCGCGTCGGCGAGCGCCTTCGTGTACGCGACCACCTCCTCACCCTGCTGGGGGTAGAACCCGATCGGGTACGACGGCATGACCAGGTCGACGCCCGCGTCCGCGGCGTAGCGGATGAGGTCCACGTTCGCCTCGACCGTCGGCTCGGCGGCCTGGAGGACGGTGACCATGTCGCCGCTCTCTGCGACCGAGAGGTCGATGAAGCGTCGCAGCTCCACGGGCGTGGTCCCGCACTCGGCGACGATGAGGAATCCGCTGAAGCCGAGCTCTCTCTCGCGCTGGATGTCGTGCACGATGCCGGCCTCGTTCAGGCCGGACATGTCGGCCGTGAACGACGGCATCACGCATCCGGTGACGCCTCGGAGGTGCTCGAGCGCCCAGGACCGGGCCTCACCAGCTTTGTACTTGGCCACGGGGGCTCACTTTCTCTGGTCGTGGGCAGGAGCCCATCTGGGACGGTTCGTCAGTCGACGGTTCTGATGGCCCTGACCGGGCAGGCCTCGAGCGCCTTGCGAGCCACGTCCTCGTGCTCGGCGGGCACGACGCCGTCGGCGAGCGCGGCCGCGTAGCCGAAGTCGTCGAGCTCGAAGACCTCCGGGGCGATCTCTGCGCAGGTCCCGTAGGCCTCGCACTTGGTGGAGTCGACCAGCACCTTCATGTCGGCACCTCTCTTCGTCGTTGGGTTCAGGGCACCGAGACCCGGAACCGGGTGTCGTTGGCGGGAAGGCCGGCGCCGGAGAGGCACAGGCCGCAGGACTCGTGGAGGTGGCGGTCGACGACGTCGCCGAAGTGAGCCAGGAGGCTCCCGACGACAGCCGCGGCACCGTCGAGGGCGGCGCACGACCCCCGGCCGGGGAGCATCTGCGACCACCGGGCCAGGTTGGAGCGGTCGTCCTCGGTGGGGGTGCCGGCACCGAGTCGCCCGAGCGCCTGATGCATCGCGGCGGTGCCCTTGAAGCAGGAGCCGCACTGGTGGGCGTTCTCGCGGTCGAAGAAGCCGAGCACGTCGGTGGCGACGTCGACCGGGCAGCTGCCGGGGAGGACGAGGAACGACCCGCAGCCCAGCCCGGTTCCGGCATCGTGCAGCTCGTCGAACCCCAGGGGGACGTCGAGCGCGCCGGGTGGCATGAAGCCCGAGAAGAACCCTCCGGCCAGGATCGGCGCGCCCTCCAGGCTCCCGAGGTCCAGCGTCGTGTCGATGACGTCGCGCAGGCGCTGGTGGCTGTCCGCCTCGACCAGGACGGCGCGTTCGGGACCCACCAGGGTCAGCAGGAAGCGGCTCGCAGACTCCAGCCCGCCGGGACCCCGCGAGCCGGCGTGCCACAGCTGCGCGACCCTGGCCAGGGTCTCGACGTTCATGACGGCGGTGGGCAGACCGCCGACCCCACTCTCGAAGGGTCGTGGCGGCTTCTGGACCGGCAGCGCCGGGCCGCCGTCGAGCGCTCGGACGACGGCGGTCTCCTCCCCGCTCACGTAACGGCGGGGTGCCATGAACAGGCGCGTCTGGGCGTCGTCCCGCTCGATCAGGGCCCGGCGTACGGCGTGCTCCGAGCCTGGATCGGACAGGTACACGGTCGACGAGGTCGCGCCGAGCGCGTCGCGGACGACGGCCAGGCCCTCCAGCACGAGGTGCGGCCGGCGTCGTAGCAGGTAGCGGTCCTTGGCGCTGGCGGGCTCGCCCTCCTCGCCGTTCGCGACCACGGCGACCGGACCGAGGGCGGCACCTGCGGCGACCGTCTCGACCTTGCGCCAGGCGGGGAACCCCGCTCCTCCTCGGCCGCGCAGGTCGGAGGCCCTGAGCAGGTCGACCAGTGCGGCTGCCGAGGGGGCGGGCAGCACGGGGTGCCCGGCGCGGAACCTGGTGAGATCCTCTCGCGGCCCCGGCTGCCCGAGCAGGCCAGGTTCGGCCCAGGAGTCGTCGGAGGGCACCACCTCGACGGTCCTTCCGTCGGCCACGAGCTCGTCAAGCAACGGAGAGTCCTCCGTCGGGACGCAGCACGTGACCCGTGAGCCCGGCGCTCTGGCTCGTCAGCAGGAAGACGTAGTGGGAGACGAGATCCTCGGGGCTGAGGATCGTCCGGAGCGGGTTGAGGTTGCGGATGTCGGCGACCACGCGGTCGACGTCCTCGTAGACCCTGTTCAGCTCCCGGGTCGGCGACACCCGGCTCAGCGGCGTGACGACGCCTCCGGGGGCGACCGCGTTGACCCGGACGTCGGGTGCGAGCTGGGCGGCGATCGACCGGACCGCGCCGAGAGCCGCGTGCTTGGATGCCGCGTAGGCCACGCCCGCCCCGTTGCCGGAGACGACGTACGACGCGTCGGACAGCGTGAAGACCATGACTCCGCCTGCGGCGACCACCGCATCCGCTGCGGCACACGCACCCACCAGGTAGCCCACCACGTTGACATCGAGGACCGTCCTGGCGAGGTCGCGCATGTCGGCAGGCTCGAGGTCCTGGATCCGGGACCCGCCGTCGTGGACACCGGCGTTCCCGATGAAGGCGTGAAGGGCGCCGTACTCACGCACGGCCAGCTCGACGGCGCGCTGGTTCGCGTCCGGGTCGGTCACGTCGCCGACCACGCGGTGGTGCTCGCCTGCAGCGGCGCGCTCGTCCGCGGGCGACTCAGCCGCTTCGAGCGGGGTGCGGTCGAGCTCGACCACATGACAGCCGAAGCCACGCAGGGCGTGGGACAGGGCGAGGCCGATGCCCGAGGCGGCGCCGGTGAGCACCACGACCCGGCCAGCGAGCTCGTGAGCGCTCTGGACGTCCTGGACGGCGTGGCCTGGCTCCTCCACGGTGACCGCTCCTCCCACGAACATTGCGAACACTATGCTCGCATTGTGAACTTAATGCTCGCATCGGCTCGGCGAGGGTGTCAAGCAACCCGGACCCGGCTCGGTATCGACGCGGCCGATGAGCGGCATCACCACGCGTTGGTGGACTGCCCGCGCGTGGCCTACCTAGGGTCACGACCAACTGAAGGAGCACCATGACCACGCCCAGAAGCCTGATCACCCACCTGCGCCACGTCGGGATCGCCGCCCCCGACTTCGCCGCGGCGTCCGAGTTCTACCGGACCACGTGGGGACTGACCCAGGTCGACGAGGACGGCGGCATCGCCTTCTTCGGCTCGCCGGCGTCGCCGGAGAGCTACATCCTGCGGGTCCGCAAGGACGCGTCGAAGCGGCTCGACCTCGTCGCGTTCGGCGCCGCGAACCGGGCCGACGTCGACACCCTCGCCGAGCGACTGGCCGCGGGTGGGGTCACCTTGGACCGCGCCCCCGACACGCTGGGCACGCCCGGTGGCGGCTACGGATTCCGTTTCTTCGACCCCGACGGCCGGCTGATCGAGGTGTCGAGCGACGTCGCCGAACGGCCCGCTCGCCCGCTCGAGCCCGGCGAGTCCATTCCTCGGAAGCTGAGCCACGTCGTCTTCAACAGCACCGACGTCCCCGCCACCAAGCGGTTCTACGAGCAGCTGATGGGCCTGCGGCTCTCCGACTGGCTCGCGGACCAGATGTGCTTCCTCCGCAGCGGCGCGGATCACCACATCCTCGCGATCGCGCGAGGACCGCACGTCTCCCTCAACCACATCTCGTTCGAGATGCGGGGCATCGACGAGTACATGCGAGGCACCGGGCGGCTGCTCCGCAGCGGGCACGACATCGTCTGGGGGCCGGGTCGCCACGGACCGGGCGACAACACGTTCTCGTACTTCTTCGATCCCAACGGCAACATCATGGAGTACACCACCGAGCTCGAGACCATCCCGGACGAGCAGACCTGGGTGCCCCGCGTCTTCGAGATCAACGACGAGAACTCCGACCAGTGGGGGACGGCGAACCCCATCACCGAGGTCATGATCCCCGCGCAGTTCAACGACCCCGACCAGGGGCTGTGGACTACGTCGCCGGTCTGACGCAGTATTTCCCGGACGGCTCACGCGCCGGCGGCCTCCCTCGAGGAAGGGCCGGGCCTCCGGTCGCATCCGCCTGATTGACTCGACCAACTGCTCATATTGCGGCTACCCTGACCGCGCGGCGAGCGACCTCGGGCCCGATCCTTCCGCGCATCGGGCCTCCAGGCGTCCCGGGTCGCGACGTGAACGGACAGGACGGATCGCTGATGACTGATACGACACCCGCCCAGCCCAAGGGCCCGCACGTGAAGTCCCTCTCGCGGAGCACCCTGATCATGCGGGTGCTGGCGGACCGGCCGATGCGCCCGACTGACCTGTCGCGCGAGCTCGACAAGCCCTGGGCGACGATCTACAGGTCGGTGCGGGTGCTCACCGAGGAGGGCATGCTCCAGCGCGATCCCGACACGGGCGAGTACTCCATCGGTCCGATGATGTGGAGCCTCGCGACCACCTACATCCGCGACCACGCCGTCCTCGGCGTCGGCCTCGGCCACCTCGAGCAGGCGCTCCCCCAGATCCCCGGGCTGCTCAAGGTCACCGAGCGCAGCGGGCCGAACACGGTCACGCTCTTCGCGGAGCAGAACTCCCAGGCCGCCACGGTCACCCGGATCCGGGAGCAGTACCGACTCCCGCTGCACGCCGCCTCCTTCGGGCTGGTGCTGCTCGCCCATGCGCCGGATGACTTCGTCGAGACCTACCTCGCACGTCCCCTGCAGCAGGTCAGTCCCCGCACCACCACGGACCCGGCCGCCCTCAGGGAGCGGCTCAACGAGGTGCGCGAGCACGGCTTCGCCGCGTCCCGGGCGGAGCTGCAGGACGACAACGGGTCGCTGTCGGTGCCGCTGCGCCGCAAGCACGGCGAGGTCGTCGCCGCGCTGACCAGCGTTCTCCCACTGGCGATCTTCGACGACACCGACCAGCGCGCCGAGCAGCTGCGCCTCCTGCGCGACACCGCGGTGCGCATCTCCGAGGCGCTCGGCTGGCGCGCCTCCTACGCGACCTGAGACCCACGGTCGCCGGTCCCACGGAACGTCGGGCCGATCCCAGGATCGGCCGCGGCGGTCCGCCTGTCGTCGCGCCCCCTAATCGAGCTCCATGCTCGTGATATGAATATCGTGGTTGCATAGCGAACGTTCCCGGACGGTTGGACCCCGATGAAATCGTTGTCTCGCAGCACGCTCATCCTGCGCGCCCTGGCGGAACGTCCCCGGCGGCCGAGCGAGCTGTCCCGCGAGCTCGGAAAGCCCTGGGCCACCATCTACCGGACGGTGCGCGTTCTGACCGACGAGGAGATCCTCCGGCGGGACCCCGACACCGGCGCCTACGCGCTCGGGCCGACGATGTGGTCGCTGGCGAGCACCTACGGCCGCGACCACGCGGTGCTCGGCGTCGGCCTGGGGTACCTCGAGCAGATGCTGCCGCAGGTGCCGGGGCTGCTGAAGGTGACGGAGCGCTGCGCCGGGGAGGCCGTGACCCTCTTCAACGAGCAGAACCCCCAGGCCACCTCGGTCAGGAGGATCCACGCGCAGTACCGGCTGCCCCTGCACGGCGCCTCCTTCGGCCACGTGCTGCTCGCCCACTCGGACGAGGAGTTCCTCGAGGAGTACCTGAGCCTGCCGCTGCCCCGGGTCACCCCCGGCACGATCACCGATGCCGAGGCGCTCCGGGAGCGGGTCGCCCAGATCCGCGAGCACGGGTACGCGATCTCGCGCGGCGAGCTCCAGGCGGGCAACAGCTCGGTCTCGGCGCCCATCTTCAGCCGTCGCCCTGGCGCGATCGCCGCGCTGAGCGTCGTCGTACCGATCGAGGTGGTCGAGCAGCAGGAGCGCTGCGACGAGCTGGTGCGCCTCGTGCGCACCACCGCACTCCTGATCTCGGAGTCGCTGGGCTGGCGCTCCTACCACCCCGGCCATCCCACCGGGTCGGCCCACGCCTGATCGGCTGCTCCGAGACAGCGGGCGCCTCAGCGCTGGCGCGTGTGCGCGACCTGCAGCTCGCGCACGCAGACGTGCTGCGGCAGGTCGCACGCCCAGCGCACGGCCTCGGCGACCTCGGCCGGATCGAGCACGTGCTCGCGATGCCGGAGATACTCCGCGCGCAGGTCCTCCGACGCCGTGGAGTCGATCAGCGACGTGTCGACCATCCCGGGCGCGATCTCCACGACCCGCACCCCGTGGGGGCCGGCCTCGAGCCGCACCGCGTCCGCGAGCGCGTGCACCGCGGCCTTGCTCGCGCAGTACGCCGCGTGGTGCTCGAAGACCTGTCGCGCACCGAGCGAGGTGACCATGACGATGGTCCCGCGCCCGGCGTGCATCATGGCCGGAAGGACGGCCTGGGTGAGGCCGGCCACGGCCACGCAGTTCACGTCCAGCGTCGCCTGCCAGTCCCCCATCGGCTGACCGGCCACGTCGCCCAGCGGCATGATCCCTGCGTTGTTCACGAGGATCTCAACGGGGCCGAACCGCTCGGTCGCCCGGTCGATGGCGACCCGCACCTGGGCGAGGTCCCGCACGTCGACCGCTGCCGCCATCGCGCGCGCGAGACCGAGCCGGGCCATCTCCTCCTCGCGACGAGCGAGCATCAGCAACGGTCGGCCCGAGCGATGCAGCTCCTGGGCCACGGCGGCTCCGACCCCCGAGCTCGCCCCGGTGACCACCGCCAGGCCGTGCTCGCTCACGACCAGACCGTGTCGGGGTCCACGGGCGAGTACAGCCGATCGGACGTGTCGCGCTCGTAGGCCTTCCCCTCCGGGTAGGAGATCAGCTCGAGCGGCTGACCCCAGGGCGTCAGGAAGAAGCAGAACTCCGCCCGCTCACCGACCTCGGGGCCGGGCAGCGGCAGCGGACCGCCGAGCACCTGCACCCCCTCGTCCCGGAGGAAGGCCACCGCTCGGGCCATGTCGTCGACGTACACCGCGACGTGGGCGCTCCCCCAGTCGCTGGTCTTCGGGACCCTGGTCACCTGGTCTGGTGACTCGAACTGGAGCAGCTCGAGGTTGAGGTTGTGCGTGCGGAGCATCCGGATCTGGACGCACCTCGACCGGGGATGCCGGTCGAAGTACACGACCTGGCTGTCACCGTCGTCGTCGGCGTACGGTCCGTGGGAGTAGAACTCGACGAAGCCCAGCAGGCCGGTGAAGAAGGCCGTCGCCTCCTCGATGTCAGGCACCGTCAACCCGATGTGGTCGACTCCTCGGCGGCCCGGGAGCCCCGGGCCCGACCGGGACTCCACAGGGTCCGGCGCCGGTCGTCGCTGAGGTGGCGGCTGGTCGACGGTCTCGTCGGATGCCTGCATCCCCGCCGACACCAGGGCCGCCAGCGCCTCGGGGCCTAGGCGCGTCAGCGCCTCGAGGACGGTCGCGTCGAGGAGGGCGCTCGACCCGAGGTGGTCGGAGGTCACCTCGAGGCGGGTGCCCCGGCCGTGCGCCCGGACCGTCAGCCGCGCAGCGGCGAACTCGTTGCGAATCTCGACTTTGACGAAGGCGTCACTCACACGTCCGGTCCCATCAGTAGATGATGCTCAGCTGGCTGTCGGTGGGCACCTCGACGTCGAGATGGACCAGCCGCTGGCCGAGACGAAGGCCCTCGGCAGTCTCCACCACGATGTCCCGTCGGCCGGCCGACGACACCGTGGGGGTCTCCGGCAGCCGGGACCGAACGACCATCACGTTGGTCGCGACGACCCACGACGGGTGGGGTCCGTCGTTCTCCTCGGCATGCACCCGCAGGTTGCCGACCAGGTGGCGCTGGAAGGCGGCGGGACGCTCCGCCCAGGCGAAGTCCGAGCTCGTCCGGCTGAAGCGCATCTGGAGGAAGCTCTTGGACTCGTGAGCGAGGTACTGGTCCTCGACGTACTGAGGCAGGGCGAGGTCCTCCCGCGCCGTCGGCACGGGTACGGCGTAGACGAAGTCGTCGCTCAGCATCGCCAGCCAGTCGTCGTACCGGCGCTCGTCGATGGCCGCAGACTCCTCCACGAGGAACTCCATCAGCCTGGCCCGCAGCTCGGGGGTCGTGGTCACGGCGCGACCACCTCGTCGAGGACCTCGAGGTAGCGCCGGTAGAAGTTGCGCTGGTTGGCCTCGCTGAAGTCCTGGGAGACGACGGTGCCGGGTCCGGTGAACGGCGCCTCCCCGCCCAGCGGGACCCCGATGCCGAGGTCGTAGTTGAGCGGGACGTCCGCCCCTCCGGATCCGCCGAGCCCGGCGTCGATGCGGCGGAAGTTCTCCAGGTCGTCGGCCTCGAAGTACGACGCGGCCCCGTGCTGCCGCACCGAGTACAGGTAGGACTTGCGTCTCCACTCCTCCGGCGCGTCCTTCGGCACGAGGCTCCAGTAGGTCACCTCGTGCGAGTGCACGTCGATCGGTGTGACGACCCGGACCTGGGTGAACGCGGTCTGGCCGGTGGCATCCTCGCCGAACTGCACCGGCGCGGTGGTGATCAGCGGGGCGTTGGGGAAGAGCACGCCGTGGATGACCGAGCTCGCGGCGCGGAACTCCATCGCACCAGGAAGGTCCTTGCGGCGGGCCGGCTCCAGGATCTCCTCCGGGTAGCCGAACACCGTGTCGACCAGGGCGGGGTCGTCGACGTACTGCGCCCGCAGGGCGTGCCCCTGGGGGGTGGAGACGCAGAAGCCCTTGGTCGCCCCGGCCTGCTCGCCCATCACCCCGAGGTCGAACATCGTGCGGTGCGCGATGCGGAGGTGGTAGCCGTCGCCGGAGAAGTTCTCCGCGTGGATCTTCCAGTTGCCGCGGATGACCACCCGATGGGCTCCCCCGTGGACCTCCATGCCACCGGGGAAGAAGCCGAAGATGCGGTCGAGGTACCAGCGGTAGTCGCCCAGGAACTCGTCCAGCTCACCGACCCGGTCGGAGAACGTCGCGAACACCAGCCCGTGCACCGACCCGACCCGGGCCTGCTTGAGCCCCAGCTTCGAGACGTCGAGGTCCGGGTCGTAGTTGGTACGGCGGCCGGGCATGCCCCGCAGCCGTCCGTCGTTCGCGAAGGCCCAGCCGTGATAGCCGCACCGGAAGTTCGCGGTGTTGCCGAAGGCCGCCTTGCAGACCTGGGTGCCGCGGTGGGTGCAGGAGTTGTGGAGGACGTGCACGTCCCCCGACTCGCTGCGCGACATGATGACCGGGTCCCGGCCCATCCGGCGGGTGACGTAGTCGCCGGGCTCGGGGATCTCGGACTCGAAACCCACCAGGAGCCACGAGTCGGTGAAGATGGTCGCGAACTCCCGCTCGAGCACCGACTCGTCGGTGTAGAGCCGGCGCGTGACCAGTGGTGTGGGTGCTGCGTCGTGGTCGATCACCGAAAGGCCTCCTGTGTGTTGGGACGGTGGGACTTCTGTTCCCGGGCGCCGTAGGACCCCGCGAAGACATCATCGAGGTGCTCGAGCCCGCCAGGGTGCTCGGAGACGATCGCACCGCGGCTCATCACCAGCACCCGGTCGGCACACTCGACGACCTCCTCGGCGTCCGAGGACACGTAGAGGACGCCGAGCCCGTCGTCGACGAGCGCTCGGACGCGGTGGATCAGGGTGCGTCGTGTCGTCTCGTCGACACCCTGGGTCGGCTCGTGGAGCACCAGCACACGCGGGCCGTGCTCGAGCACCCGCGCGAAGAGCACCTTCTGCTGATTCCCGCCACTGAGCGCCGACATCGGCAGCTCCGGGTCCCGAGGCACGATCTCGTACTCCTCGATGATCGTGCGAGCCCAGAGCTTCTCGGCACCGGTGCGCCACAACCCGGCCCTGCGGTGGGGCTTCCGGCTGGCGGGCGAGAGGTTCTCGCGCACCGTCGCGCGCGGGAGGACCCCCTGCCGAAGACGCTCGGCGGGGAGCACACCCAGTCCTCGGCGCTGCGCGGGCCCGACCCCGCGGCCGCGGTAGGCGTCACCGCCGATCCGGACCGTGCCGGCCGAGGCCCGGACCGCGCCACACAGGAGGTACGGGACCTCGTCGTGGCCGGCACCGGCCGCGCCGGTGAGCCCCACGATCTCACCCGAACGAACCTCGAAGGCGAGATCCCGCACCGCGTCCCCGGTCAGGCCATCGACCGTGAGCAGCTGCGCTCCATCGCTGGCGCGGCCGGATCCGGTCGTGCCCACGGCGTCGGGCACTGCACCCCCGCCGATCAGCGTCAGCAGGCGCTCCTCATCGGTGACCGCGACGTCCACCGTCTCGACCACCTGGCCGCTGGCGAGCACCGTCGCCCGGTCGGCTACCTCGAGCACCTCGGACATGTGGTGCGTCACGAGCAGGACGCCGCCCCCGTGCTCGGCCACGGCGCGCGCCGACGACAGCACCTTCTGCGCATCCGGCCCGCGCAGCGCCGCGGTCGCCTCGTCGAGCACGAGGAGGTCGACCCCCTCGACTCCGCCGGTTACCTTGAGGGCGCGTGCGATCGCCGTGATCGCCCGATCGGCGGGCGACAGGTCGGCGACCAGGTCGTCGAGCCCGAAGTCCGCGCCCAACGAGGCCAGGATCTCGCTCACGACCCGCCGCTCATGCTTCCAGTCGATCATCCCGAAGCGGAGTCGGAAGCTGCCCATGCCGCAGTTCTCGACCACCGTCGCCGAGGAGCAGAGGCCGAGGTCCTGGTGGACGATCCCGACCCCGGGTGTCCCGGACCCGGCCGCGGAGACCTCGAGCGTGCCGCCGTCGGCGGCCTGGTAGCCGCTGATGATCTTCACCAGGGTCGACTTGCCGCACCCGTTGTGGCCGAGCAGCGCGTGGATCTCGCCGCGGCGTACGTCGAAGGACACGTCATGGAGGGCGCGCGTCGCGCCGAACCGCTTCTCGACCCCCGCGACGGTGAGCGCCGGGCGCGGAAGGGCAGCCTGGGTCATGCCGACGACACCGGCCTCACGCCAAGCCCCAGAGCTCGAGGTAGCCCTGCCGGTATCCCGTGCCGAAGAGCGCCTCGTTGACTGCGGACTGCGAGCTGGTGTCCACGCCGTCGAGGTCGTCGGTCGTGACGTACCGCACCGGCAGGACCGGATCGGCGGGGTCGAGGTCCAACATGCCCCGCATCGCCTGGTCGATCGCCGCCCAGGCAGCCCAGTCGTTGTTCTGCGCGACGTTCGCGGTCGCGATGTCGCCGTCCGCGACGAGCTCCAGCGCCGGTGCCGTGCCGTTGAAGGACGCCATCTGCACCTTGCCGGTGCCACCGGCCTGCCGCACGCCGGTGCTCGCGAAGAGGGTCATGGCGTCGTAGATCGGCAGCATGAAGTTCACGTTCGGGTCGCTGCGGAGCACCGACGACGCCTGGTTCGGAAGCTCCGTCGACCAGTCGACCAGTGCCGTGTCGGTGTCGGAGTACTCGCATGCCTCGCACTCGTCGAGGGTGTCGTGCATCGCGCCCACGATCGTCGGTGCGACGGTGAGCTCCGAGGTGTTCATGATGGCGACGTCGGCGTCACCGTCGGTCTGCACGATGGCGGTCGCCGCGAGCAGTCGACCGACCGCCGCGCTGTCCGGGGCGACGTTGCCGAACATGTCGGGATCCGAGCCCTGTCCCGGGGCGTCCGCGTCGGGTGGGGTGTTGATGACATCGACCATCGGGATGCCGGCGTCCTTCGCCTCGACGATCTGCTCGTGGATCAGGTCCACCACGAGCCCGACGCTGAGGATCGCACCGACCTTCCCGTCGATCGCCTGGGAGAGTCCCTGACGCACCATGGACGCGTTGCCCTGCGCGTCGAACACGGTCGTCTCGAGACCGGCCTGCTCGGCAACGTCCTGCGCGCTCTCGGCGACCTCGGCGATCGCCGGCACGCGCAGGTCGATCCCGATGATCGCGACCGTCTTTCCGGACAGCTGCGAGGCGTCCAGCTCGGGGCCCGGAGCCTTGAACTCGGGCTCACCGGATGCCTGGTCGAGCACGGACTGCATCTCCGCGACGAGCTCGCTCGCATCGCCACCCTGGACCCCGGCCTCGTCGGCGCTGGAGCAGGCGCTGACCAGGACGGCGACCAGGGCCACGGACACGGCGGCGGTGCTGCGGCCGCGGCGGAGCATTGTGGGCCTCCATGCGGAGGGGCGTCGGGCACGGTTCATCGGGTTCCTCCTGAGGTGGGGCGAGGTCGAGCCACTGGTCGCGGCCGACTCGATTCGACACGGACGCGAGCCGTCATGAGCCGCGGCCGACGAGACGGGAGAAGGCGACAGCGAGCACCAGCACCGCGCCGTTGAACACGTCGGTGATCCAGCTGCTGAGCCCGAGCAGCTGGAAGCCCACCGTGCTGACCGCGAGCAGGTAGATCGCGACGACGGTGCCGGTGACGTTGAAGCGTCCCGGGGTGAAGGCGGTGGCGCCGAGGAAGGCCGCGGCATAGGCGGGGAGCAGGTACGGCGAGGAGATCGTCGGGCTGGCCGCACCGATCTGGCCGATCAGCATGATTCCGGCCAGCGCCGCGATGACGCTCGAGGCGATCAGGCTCGCGGCCCGTAGCGCCTGCACCCGGATGCCCGCCAGCCTGGCCGCCGCCGGCGCCTCGCCCGTGAAGAAGATGCTGCGACCGATCGGGGTCTTCTGCAGGACCACCCAGCCGACGACCGCGAGCGCGAGCATGTAGAAGAACGCGACCTCGATGCCGAGCACGTGGGCGCGGAAGGTGTCCGTCAGGGAGTCCGGGACACCGCCGATGGTGGTGGATCCGGCGGTTCCCAGGCCCACGCCGGTGACCAGGGTGCCCATGCCGAGGGTGACGATGAACGAGTGGATGCCGACCACGGTGACGAAGAACGCGACGACCGCACCGGTCAGCACGGCGCCCGCGAGCACCACCACGACGGCGAAGGCGACGGAGTGACCCTGCACCGACGTCAGGTGCGCCATCAGGCTGGCCGAGGTCCCCATCACCGCCGCGGCGGACAGGTCGAACTCCCCGACGAGCAGCACGACCGTGACCCCGATGGCCAGCACCCCGATCGCGGCCTGGATGCCCAGCATCGAGGTCAGGTTGGCGACCGTGAAGAACGAGTCCGGGCGCATGACGGAGAAGCAGGCGACGAGGACGACCAGGGCCAGGAGCAGCGCGTAGCGCTCGAGCAGCGCAGTCGCGAGGCGACGCGGCAGCGAGGGGCCCGGACCGGCCCCGGCGGAAGGCGCTCCACCAGGCCGCACCGGGTGCGCCACGGAGTTCGACGTCACTGAGCAACCTCCTCGTGTGTGCTCGGAGCCACGCGTGACGAACGAAGGAGGCCACCTTCAGGGCGCTACACATGCGAGCACGATGTTTACATTGCGAGCACGATGCTCGACTTCAGCCCGGACGTCAAGGCTCAATTCGAGAATGATGGGACCGTCCAGGTGACCCGGAGGCCAGCCATATGACCTGATGTTGACTAAGGTGCTCGCTTAGCGGACTCGACGGAACTCCTGGAGGTGCGGGACGGATGCGCGTAGGACTGGTGGGGACCGGCAGGATCGGCGAGCTGCATCTCCAGGCACTGGCCGCCGATCCGGGATGCGCTGAGCTGGTGGTCTTCGATGTGGAGGTCGAACGAGCGCGCACCCTCGCGGCCGCTCACGGGGCGCAGGTGGCGCCCTCGACCGACGCCGTCATCGAGAGCGCAGACGCGCTCGTCATCGCGTCACCGACGCCCACGCACGCCGACCTGCTTCGGCAGGCGATGGCCGCTGGCCTGCCCACGTTCTGCGAGAAGCCGGTCGCGACGACTCTCGAGGAGGTGGTCGCACTCGCCGCGGCGGCAGACCGAGACGGCTCGGTCGTGCAGGTCGGCTTCCACTACCGGTTCGACCCGATGCTGCGAGCGCTCGCCGCGCGGGCGCGCGGTGACGGGCCCCGGTCGCTGAGGGTGCACTCGACGACGGAGTTCGCGCCCTCCCCGGCGTACCTCGCCAGCGCGGGCGGACTCGTCGCCGACAAGCTCATCCACGAGCTCGACCTGGTCCGCTGGCTGACCGGCGCCGAGGTGCTCCGCGTCGCCGCGCTGCCGACCGCCGACCCCACCGACGGGGGCGAGCCCATGACGGCGGCGCTGGTGCTGCAGCTCTCCGACGGCGGGCTGGCCAACGTCTGGGGCGGCTACCGATCGGCCGCGGGCTTCGACCTCTCCGTCGAGGTCGAGTCGTCGGAGGAGGTGATCGTGGCCGGCAGCCGGCGATCGACCGGAGACGCGCCGCACGCGGTCGCGCCGAGCAGCGTCGTCGACTTCCGCCACCGGTTCGCGGCCGCCTACCGGGCCGAGCTGGTCACGTTCCTCGACCTGGCGCGCGGCGCGGTCCCGAACCCGTGCCCGCTGACCGAGGCGGTGCGCACCCAGCGTGTCGTCGCGGCCGCCCAGGAGGCGCTGGCATCCGCGCGGGTGGTCGACGTACGGGACGACGATCCGGTGGGCGGGTAGCAGCGCGCAGGCGACGTCAGCACGGATCGCGCAGAGGCTCCGGCCCGGAGACGAGGACGACGACCAGGGTGCGCGGGCCGTGCACCCCCTCGACCCGGTCGAGCTCGATGTCGCTGGTGGCCGAGGGGCCGCTGATCCACGTCTGCGGCCGTGAGGGGTCCAGCAGCGCCACCGCCTGCGGCACGTCGGCCACGACCTGGTCCTCGTGCACCACGCAGACGTGCAGGTCCGGCACCAGGGAGAGCGCCCGACGACCCTGGCCGGCTCCGTGGTCGAGGACGATGGTGCCGGTGACCGCGATGCCCACCGCGGCCATGGTGACGACCGCCTGCATCTCGTCCAGTGCACGGGTTCCCAGGCTGCCGTCGAGGACGGCGCCGTCGAGGTGCCAGGGCAGATCGGCCGGGACGACCGTCCGGCTCGGTTCGGGCAGCAGTCCCGCGACGACGTGCTGGACCTCGCGGGTCGGGCAACGGACCACGGTTGCGCGGTAGTCCTCGACGCGCTCGACGAACAGGTCCAGGTCCGCGGGCCGGTCGTGTCGGTAGGCCCGGGTCACGGTGACCGGCGCGCGGTCCGCACCGGCGAGGGCCCGCCGCACGTCGGAGAGGATCTGCTCGCGGGCGCTCATGTCCCCCCTCCGGTGCGTCGCCACCAGGCGCGGAAGGACTCGGGCGGCGGCGCGGGCAGGTCACGGGCATCGGTCCACGCGGCGCCCAGTCCCGGCAGCCGACCCATCAGGCGACGACCGCTCGCCGAAGTCCGGGCATCACGTCGCCCGGCCACCCGTCCGAGGATCGCGGACACCCTCTCGGCCACGCTCAGACGTCGCGCGGAGCCCAGGGCGAACGCCGCACCCTTCATCGCGGCGGCCTCGAGGCTCGGCACCGCGCGGCCCCGGGCGCGCTGCGCGTCCACCACCTGGGCCCGGAGGTCGACGAGCACCGACGGGATGTCGATCCGCACCGGACAGGCGTCGAAGCAGGCGCCACACAGCGTGGACGCATAGGGAAGGGCGTCGGTCTGCTCGTCGACCCCGACGCCCTTGAGGAGGGGGTTGAGGATCGCCCCGATCGGTCCCGGATAGACCGATCCGTACGCGTGCCCGCCGGTGCGCTCGTAGACAGGGCAGACGTTGAGGCAGGCGGAGCAGCGGATGCAGCGCAGTGCCTGCCGGCCGACCTCGTCGGCCAGGGCGCGGGTGCGGCCGTTGTCGAGCAGGACGACGTGCACCTCCTGGGGGCCGTCGCCCGGGGTGACCCCGGACCACGTGGAGGTGTAGGGATTCATCCGCTCACCTGTCGAGGAGCGCGGGAGCAGCTGGAGGAAGACATCGAGGTCCGGCCACGTCGGCAGGACCTTCTCGATGCCCACCACCGAGATGAGGACCTCGGGGAGGGTGAGGCACATCCGTCCGTTGCCCTCGGACTCGACGACGACCAGCGTGCCCGAGTCGGCGACGGCGAAGTTGGCACCCGAGACGCCGACCTTGGCGCGCAGGAACTTCTCGCGCAGGTGGAGCCGGGCGGCCTCGGCCAGCCGGGCCGGCTCGTCGGTCAGGTCGGCCGGTGCCGGACGGCCGGCGGCGGCCATCCGCGCCAGGAAGATCTCGCGGATCTCGGCCCGGTTGCGGTGGATCGCCGGCACCAGGATGTGGCTGGGCAGGTCGTCACCGAGCTGCACGATGAGCTCGGCCAGGTCGGTCTCCCAGGCCGTGATCCCCACGGCCGCCAAGGCGTCGTTCAGACCGATCTCCACGGTCGCCATCGACTTGACCTTCACGACCTCGTCCACGTCGTGGCTCCGGGCGATGCCGGCCACGATCTCGCACGCCTCGGCGGCGTTCCGAGCCCAGTGCACGCGGGCGCCCCGAGCTGTCAGCGACTCCTCGAGCCTCAGCAGGTGCTCGTCGAGGTGCAGCAGCACGTTGTCCTTGATCGCCGCAGCAGCCAGCCGGAGCTCCTCCCACCCGTCGAGCTCGGCCACGACCGTCGCGCGCTTGGCGCGGATGGTGGAGGTGGCGTGGGCGAGGTTGCTGCGCAGCTGGGAGTCGGCCAGGGCGGCACGCGCCGCATCCGGGAACGCAGGCATCCCCACGAACGTCGCCGTCATGCGACCGTCCTCACGACGGACCGTCCGTGGCCGCCAGGACCTCGGCCAGGTGCATCGTCCGGACGCCGGATCGCTGTCGCGACATCAGCCCGCCGATGTGCATCAGGCACGAGCTGTCGCCGGCCACCAGCACCTCGGCCCCGGACGCGGTCACCTTCGCCGCCTTGTCCGACCCCATCGCGACCGACGTGTCGGCGTTCTTGAGGGCGAAGGTGCCGCCGAAGCCGCAGCACTCGTCGGCGCCGGCGAGCTCGACCAGCCGCAGCCCGCGCACCGCCCGCAGCAGCCGGGCGGGGCGATCCCCGACCCGGAGCAGCCGCAGCGAGTGGCAGGTCGGGTGGTAGGTCACGGTGTGGGGGAAGTACGCGCCCACGTCCTCCACCCCGAGCACGTCGACGAGGAACTCGCTGAGCTCGTGCACCTTCGGCGACAGCTCGGCCACCGCGGTCGCGAGCCCCGCGTCGCCCGACCGGCGGGCGACGATCGAGTGCTGGTGCCGGGCCGACCCCGCACACGAGCCCGACGGCACGACGACGGCGTCGTACCCCGCGAAGGCCTCCGTGAACGTGCGTACGACGGGCACCGCCTCGTCGAGGTAGCCGGTGTTCACCATCGGCTGACCGCAGCAGGTCTGGGCCTGAGGGAAGTCCACCTCCACGCCGAGCCTCCGGAGCAGGCGCACGACCGCCTTCCCCGTTTCCGGGAAGAGGGCGTCGTTGATGCAGGTGACCATCAACGCGACGCGCACACCAGTCCCCTTCCCCTCCGCCGGGCCGGTGTCGTCAACGTACCCCTGCATGGCCCGCGTCGGCCGGGAGCGGCTGGCTCAGAGGTAGAGGCCGGTCGCCTCGGACTCGAGCCGGCCCGCAGCCACCGCATGGATGTCGCGCTCGCGCATGACGACGTAGACCTCGCCCTGCACCTCGACCTCGGCCTTGTCCTCCGGGTCGAAGAGCACCCGGTCGCCGATCTCGACGGCCCGGGCGTGCGGGCCCTTCGCGACGACCCGCGACCAGCTGAGGCGACGGGCGCCCATGGCGGCGGTGGCGGGGATGACGATGCCTCCGGAGGAGCGGCGTTCGCCGCCCTGGAGGTCCTCCTCGACCAGGATCCGGTCGTGGAGCATCTTGATCGGTGCCTTCTCTGACATCGGCACTCGTGTCAGCGGGTGATCTTGCGCAGCACCGCGAACAGCACGACGACCCCGGCGACGCCCGCCGCGACCTTCAGGATGTTGTCGGTGCGCGGCTCGCCCGTCTCCATGTCCACGAAGTGGGCCTTGGTGGAGTAGACCTGCCGGCCCACGATCGTCTTGGGGCTCGCCCGGTGGACGAGCTGGTCGATCGTCGAGGCGAGGCTCTCGCGCGCCGCCTCGATCTCGCGCTCGAGGGAGCTGGTGTCGTTGCTCACCCGGGCAGGCTATCAATGCGACGCGGGTCGAATCCGAAGGGGAGCTCGAGCCGGTGCGCACGCATCAGCGCGTCGTCGGTCAGCACGTCGTACGTCGTGCCGTCGGCGACGACCACCCCGTCACTGAGCACCACCGACCGCGGGCAGAGCTCCAGCGCGTAGGGCAGGTCGTGGGTGACCATCAAGACGGTGACGTCGAGGCTGCGCAGGATGTCTGCCAGCTCGCGCCGCGACGCCGGGTCGAGGTTGGAGCTGGGCTCGTCGAGCACCAGGATCTCCGGCTCCATCGCCAGGACGGTGGCGACCGCGACCCGGCGCCGCTGGCCGAAGGACAGGTGGTGCGGCGGCCGGTCGACGAAGTCGGCCATCCCGACCAGGTCGAGGGCGTCCATCACGCGCCGGTCGAGCTCGCTGCCGCGCACGCCCAGGTTGGCCGGGCCGAAGGCGACGTCCTGCCGCACCGTGCCGAGGAAGAGCTGGTCGTCGGGGTCCTGGAAGACGATGCCCACCCGCCGGCGGATCTCCTTGAGGTTTTTCTTGACCACCGGCAGCCCGTTGACGGCCAGCGTGCCGGCGCCCGCGGTGAGGATGCCGTTGAGGTGCAGCACCAGCGTCGTCTTGCCGGCACCGTTCGGCCCGAGCAGTGCGACCCGCTCCCCCGCGTGCACGTGCAGGTCGACGCCGTAGAGCGCCTGGTGGCCGTCGGGATAGGCGTAGGCGAGGCCGCGCACGTCGAGCGTCGGCGTGGTCATGGCGTACGCCGCAGGTCGGGCAGCGCGCCGTCGTAGCCTCGCGACAGCATGGCCAGGTGGACGCGCTCGCCGCGCTCGTAGGACCTGATGAACAGGGCGCCCAGCGACCGCGCCAGGGTCGGCCAGTGGCGGGGCGAGCGCGGGTCGCAGCCGCGCGAGCGCATCGCCGTCGTCATCCGCGCCAGGTCGCCGGTGACGACGTCGAGGTAGCGGACCATGAAGCCCATGATCGCCACGAGCAGGCCGGGCATCCGCAGCCGCTGCAGCCCGCCCAGCAGCTCGGCCGGCTCGGTGGTGGCCGCCAGGGTGAGCGACGCGAGGACGCCGAGGCTGCCCTTGACGACGAGCGCGAACGCGGCCAGCAGGCCGGGCTCGGAGACCTGGACGCCCAGCAGCTCGACCTGCGGCCCGTGCGCGACGAACGGCACGAGGAGCGCGAAGACCAGGAACGGCACCTCGATCACCATCCGGCGGGCGAGGTAGCCGAACGGCACCCGGGACACCGCGATGACGGCGAGCAGCACGACCAGGTAGCCGGCGAAGACCGGGAACCACGTACGGGGGGTGGCGACCACCACGAGCATGAAGGCGACCAGCGCGACGAGCTTGAGGTGCGCCGGTGCTCGATGGATCCGGCCGTGGCCGTGGAAGTACAGCCGATGGCCGTGTCCGGCGCCCACGTCAGTGGCTGTCGACGTGCTGGTGAGGATCGGACGAGTCGTCCCGGTCGCGACGGCGGATCGTCCAGAAGAGTCCCCCGCCGATCAGCAGCACGGTCAGTGCCCCGAGCACGCCGGCGAGGCCGCCCGACAGCCGAGGATCGTCGACGCCCTTGGCGTGGTAGTCGGCGAGCGGGCTGTCGTCGGCGTGGTGCTTCGCGGCACTGTCGAGGAACCCGGTCTCACCGGCCACGAACTCCAGCCCGTCAGGGTGGCTGCTGGCGTAGTAGCTCGCCACGCCCGCCATCAGCAGGGCCGCGACGAGGCCGGTGATCAGGAAGGTACGCAGCTTCATGTGGGAACCCCCGGCCGGCGGATCTCGAGCTCGCGGGCCGCGAGCAGCGGGCGGGCGCCGTACACGAGGTCGGGCCGGACGACGACCACGCTGCCGACGACGAGGCCGGTGATGGCCGCCTCGCCGACCCCGATGACGACGTGCCAGCCGACCATGGCGGCCAGCACCGCGCCGGCGTCGACCGGCACGGTCCCGCCGATCGCGAAGAGCCCGCTGAACACGGTGGCCGCGACCGGCACGCTGACCAGGGCGGCGACGGCCGCCGCCGGGGCGACCGAGGCGATGCGCTTGGGCAGGATGCGGCGCAGCAGCACGAAGACGCTCCAGCCGACGACGACGCCGACGAGCGCCATGAGCGTGATGTTCGTGCCGAGCGCGGTGATGCCGCCGTCGGCCATCAGCAGCGCCTGCACGAGCAGCACCACGCTGATGCAGAGCACTGCGGTGAAGGGTCCGACGAGCACGGCGGCGAGCGTGCCGCCGAGCAGGTGACCGCTGGTGCCGGCACCCACCGGGAAGTTCATCATCTGGCCGGCGAAGACGAAGGTGGCGACCAGCCCGGCCATCGGGGCGGTCTTGTCGTCGAGCTCGCGCCGCGCGCCGCGCAGGGCCACGGCGACACCCGCGGCCGCAACGATGCCCGTGGCCACCGAGGTGGGCGCGTCGAGGAATCCGTCGGGCACGTGCACGAGTGGTCGCCTCCGGTAGGTAGGTTCCAGTTGATTGTTCGCTGTGCAGCATGACTCTATTGCAAGTCGTTTGCAACAAACGACCCCGGCCGTCCAGGAGCCTCGAATGACCGATCGACTCACCGTCGGCGACACCGCCCCCGACTTCACCCTCACCTCGGACACCGGCGAGACCGTCACGCTGTCCGGGCTGCGCGGGCGCTCGGTGATCGTCTACTTCTACCCCGCGGCGATGACCCCCGGCTGCACCACGCAGGCGTGCGACTTCACCGACTCGCTTGCCTCGCTGCAGGCGGCGGGCTACGAGGTGCTCGGCATCTCCCCCGACAAGCCGGAGAAGCTGGCGAAGTTCCGCGAGCGCGACGGACTCACCATCACCCTGCTCTCCGACCCCGACCGGACCACGCTCGCCTCCTACGCCGCCTTCGGGGAGAAGAAGCTCTACGGCAAGGTCGTCGAGGGGGTCATCCGGTCGACGATCGTGGTCGATCCCGAGGGGCGGGTCGCCCTCGCGCAGTACAACGTGAAGGCCACCGGGCACGTCGCCAAGCTCCGCCGCGACCTCGGCCTGGGCTGACGGCTCTAGACTCTGGCCCCGGCGCTCGTAGCCCAATTGGCAGAGGCACCAGGTTTAGGTCCTGGCCAGTGAGAGTTCGAGTCTCTCCGAGCGCACCGGAATAGACGCGTCGCCGTCACGCTTGGCCCCGAGTAGTCCATCGACATGAGAGGCCCTTGATGCGCGCAGCGATCTATGACCGGTTCGGCGGAGCCGACGTGCTCCAGGTGCGTGAGGTGGCCGACCCTCCGGTCGGACCCGACACGGTCCTGGTCCGCGCCAAGGCGACGAGCGTCAACCCGGTCGACTGGAAGGTGCGCGAGGGCTACCTGCAGGGCGCCTACCCCCACCACCTCCCGATCATCCCGGGCTGGGACGTCGCCGGCGTCGTCGAAGCCGTGGGGCCCGCCGTACGCACCGGGCTCAAGGTCGGCGACGAGGTGTTCGGGTACGTACGCCGAGACGACCTCGCCTTCGGCACCACCGCCGAGCTCGTGCCCGCCCCCGAGCGCACCGTCGCCCGCAAGCCCGCGGGCATCTCCTTCGGTGAGGCCGCGGCCCTCCCGCTGGCCGGCATGACCGCCTACCAGTGCGTGGTCGAGGAGCTCGACGTGCAACCCGGCGAGCGGGTGCTCGTCCACGCCGCGTCGGGCGGCGTCGGCCACTTCGCCGTCCAGATCGCCAAGTCGCGCGGCGCCTACGTCATCGGGACCGCGAGCGCGGCCAACCACGAGTGGCTGAAGGAGCTCGGCGCCGACGAGGTCCTGGACTACGCCGCCGGGCCGATCAGCGAGCAGCTGGATGACCGGGTCGACGCGGTCGTCGACCTGATCGGCGGGGACGCCCTCGAGGACGCCCCGAACCAGGTCCGCGACGGGTCCCGGGTGGTGTCGGTGATCGATGCCGACCGTGTGCTCGGCCAGGGCGGGCACTACGTCTTCGTGCGGCCCTCGCGGGAGAACCTGGCGGCCCTCACCGAGCTCGTGGAGTCCGGGCAGCTGAAGGTCGCCGTGGCCGAGACCTTCGACCTCGACCACACCGCCGACGCCCACCGTCTCTCCGAGGGCGGCCACTCCCGCGGCAAGGTCGTCATCACCATCTGACGAGCGCCGACCCGCCCAGGACGGCCCTGTCGACCACTAGTGTCCCGTCATGGACTCAGCGCTAACGACCGTCGGGCTGCCTGTCGCCCTCGCGATCATCATGTTCGGCCTCGGTCTGGGCCTGACCCCCGATGACTTCCGGCGGATCGGCAAGCACCCCAAGGCGGTCGCCGTCGCGCTGGTCTGCCAGCTCGTCGTCCTCCCCGCGGTGTGCTTCGGCCTCGTGCTCGCCTTCGACCTGAGCCCGCTCCTGGGCATCGGCATGATGCTGCTGGCGTCGTCCCCCGGCGGCACCACCGCCAACCTCTTCAGCCACCTGTTCCGAGGCGACGTCGCCCTCAACATCACCCTGACCGCCATCAACTCGGTTATCTCCATCGTGACGCTGCCGCTGATCACCGGCCTGGCCATCGCCTACTACGACCGCGGCGACGAGGTGTCGATGCCGTTCGTCGAGATCGTCAAGGTCTTCGCACTCATCCTGGTCCCCGTCGGCCTCGGCATGCTGGCCCGGCGCCGCAACCCCGGCTTCGCCGGTCGGATGGACCGCCCGGTGCGAGCTGGGTCGGCCGTCATCCTCGCCGTACTCATCGTCGGCATCCTGCTGGACCAGAAGGAGAGTGTGGGCGAGTACCTCGCCGACGTCGGCATCGTCGCGGCACTGTTCTGCGCGATCAGCCTCGTCGTGGGGTACGTCGTGCCGCGCGCGTTCGGGGTCACGGCCGCGCAGTCGATCGCCTCCTCGATGGAGATCGGCGTCCACAACGGCACGCTGGCCATCTTCGTGGCGGTCGAGGTGCTCGACAGCACCGAGATCTCCGTGCCTGCGGCGGTCTACTCGCTGCTGATGTTCTTCCTGGCCGGGGCGTGGGGCGCACTCATCAGCTCACGCGCGGGTCAGCCGGCGGTCGCCAGGACCGACGCCACCTGAGGCGCGATCTCGCGCAGCGCCCGGCCCCGATGGGAGATCGCGTCCTTCTCTACGGGGTCGAGCTCGGCCGTGGTGAGGTCGTGGCCCTCGGCGGCGAAGAGCACGTCGTAGCCGAAGCCGCCGCTGCCGCGCACCTCGCGGAGGATGCGCCCGTCCATCCGGCCGTGCACGACGAGCTCGGCGCCGTCGGGATGGCAGAACGCGACTGCGCAGACGAAGTGCGCGCCGCGGCGCCCGTCTGGCACGTCGGCGAGCTGGTCGAGCAGCAGCGAGTTGTTGCGGTCGTCGGACTTGGGCGGGCCCGACCACCGCGCCGAGAGCACACCGGGCATCCCGTTGAGGGCGTCGACGCACAGCCCGCTGTCGTCGGCCAGCGTCGGCAGACCCGTGGCAGCCAGCCCGGCCCGGGCCTTGAGCAGCGCGTTGCCCTCGAAGTCGGGCTGGTCCTCGACCGGTTCGTCGTACGTCGGCAGGTCATCGAGGCCAACCACCTCGATGCCCGGCGCGTGCTCGGCCAGGATGCGCTGCATCTCGGCGAGCTTCTTGGGGTTGCGCGAGGCGAGGAACACCCTCACGACGCGAGCGCCTCGCGCTGCATGCGGGTCAGGTCGGCGCAGCCCTTCTCACCGAGTGCGAGCAGGGCGTCGAGCTCGGCGCGCGAGAAGGCCGCGCCCTCGGCGGTGCCCTGCACCTCGACGAAGGCCCCCTCCCCGGTCATCACGATGTTCATGTCGGTCTCGGCGCGCACGTCCTCCTCGTAGGGGAGGTCGAGCCGCGGCACACCGTCGATGATGCCGACGCTGACGGCGGCGACCGAGCCGGTCAGCGGCTCACCGGCCAGCGAGCCGGTCCCGCGCAGGTGGGTGACCGCGTCGGCGAGGGCTACGTAGGCACCCGTGATGGCGGCCGTGCGGGTGCCGCCATCGGCCTGGAGGACGTCGCAGTCGAGCTGGATGGTGTTCTCCCCCAGGGCCTTGTAGTCGATGACCGCGCGCAGGGAGCGCCCGATGAGGCGGGAGATCTCGTGGGTGCGGCCGCCGATCCGGCCCTTGACCGACTCACGTTCGGAGCGGGTGTTGGTGGAGGCCGGGAGCATTGCGTACTCCGCGGTGACCCAGCCAAGGCCGGAGCCCTTGCGCCACCGCGGCACCCCGACCGACGCGGAGGCAGCGCACAGGACGCGGGTGCGGCCGAACTCCACGAGCACCGACCCGGCCGCGTGGTCGAGCCAGTTGCGGGTGATCGTGATGTCGCGGAGCTGGTCGTCGGAGCGGCCGTCGAGGCGGGTCTGGGTCATCCCGCGATCCTAGGAGGGGCCGCCGACGGTCGGAAATGTGGACCGGGCCCGGCCACCCCCGTGGGAGGACCGGACCCGGTACCTGCCCCTCCCCCGAGGAGAGCAGCCTGTGGTCCTGCTACTTGAACTCGATGCGCAGCAGGCGGGTGATGCCGAGGACGAGGGGGATGACTAGCCAGATGACGCCGGTGACGGCGATCTGACCCCACTGCTCACCCGTCGGCGTGTAGTCGCCCATGAAGAGGGGCGTCTGAGCGGTGTTGAACTCGATCCAGGGCGCGACCTTCCCGAAGCCCGAGCTGATCTCACTGAGGATGCCGACCGCGAGCGGGAGGATGAAGCTGTACGCGAAGTAGCCGACGATCGCTGCCGGGGTGTTCATCAGAAGGGTGGCGATCGCGAAGCCGGTCAGGATGCCGACCACGTTGGCGAGCACGAACCCGTTGAAGAGCAGGTTGCCGTCGACGGTCCATTGCGGGGATGCACCGCTGGCGATGCCGAGGAGAGTGCCGAAGACCGCGATGACGGCACCCAGCACCATCACCACGACGGCGAGCCCGAAGCCGGCCAGGAACTTGGCGATCACGACCCGCGACCGACGGGGCTCGAGCGTGAAGGTCACCAGCCCGTTGCGTTGGCTGGCCTCGCTGGTGACGAGCATGATGATGAGGATGGGCAGGAAATAGCCGAGCGTGCCGCCGGCGGCCGCCAGGAAGTTGCCGTAGTCCTTAGAGTCGTCGGGGGCGGCCAAGGCCCAGATGATCGAGACGACGAGGACCAGAGCCAGGATCGACACGGCGAACCAGCGGCCGGCGCGGGTGTCGAGTGCCTTGCGGATCTCCACCTTGGCCAGCCGGCTCATCGGCACCTGCGTGGTCGAGGCCACGTCGATCGAGGCGGGGAGGGCGGTGGTGCTCATGCCTGGGCTCCTTCGGAGAGGTCGTCACGCTGCGTGTCGGATGTGAGCGCGAGGAAGAGGTCCTCGAGCCCGCCGTCAGCCGAGCGGAGATCGGTGAGGACGATGGTGTTGTCCGCGGCCACCTGGCCGATGTCGACCGGGGACGCCTCGACGCGCAGGCCGGTGCCGGCGCGGGTCACCGCGAACCCCTTGTCGGTGAGGGCCTTGGTGAGCAGGTCGTTGTCGAGCGCCGTCACGTTGGTGGTCTGGTGATCGGCGCCGGAGAGCAGCGACGCCTTGTCGCCCTGCGCCACGATCTTGCCGCGACCGATCAGGATCATCTCGTCGGCGATCAGCTCGACCTCGTTGAGGAGGTGGCTGGAGAGCAGCACGGTGCCGCCCCGGTCGGCGTACCCCTTGAGGAGTCCGCGCATCCACCGGATGCCGGCCGGGTCCAGGCCGTTGGCGGGCTCGTCGAGGATGAGCACCGACGGGTCGCCCAGCAGCGCGTGGGCGATGCCGAGACGCTGCTTCATGCCGAGCGAGTAGTTGCGCAGGCGGCGCTTCGACTCTGTGTCGTCGAGCGAGACCAGGGCGAGCATCTCGTCGACCCGCGACGTCGGCAGGCCCATGGTCTCCGCGCCGATGGTGAGGATCTCGCGGCCTGTGCGGCCGGCGTGCTGCGCCGACGCGTCGAGCAGGACCCCCACGTGACGGCCCGGGTTCGGGATGTCGTGGTAGGCGTGACCG
Organism: Nocardioides sp. LHG3406-4; assembly: GCF_049897745.1. NCBI lineage: Bacteria > Bacillati > Actinomycetota > Actinomycetes > Propionibacteriales > Nocardioidaceae > Nocardioides > Nocardioides sp. LHG3406-4. The sequence continues at coordinate 77,471 of NZ_JAFCWV010000002.1, read as the reverse complement.
CCGATGGTGACGTGGCCATGGGAGGGCGTGGTGAGCCCCACCATGATCCGCATCGTGGTGGTCTTGCCGGCACCGTTGGGACCGAGGAAGCCGGTCACTCGGCCGGGCTGGCAGGAGAAGCTGATGTCGTCCACGGCCCGGAAGCTGCCGTACGACTTGGTGAGGCCTTCGACCTTGATCATGACGAGGAGTCTGCCGGTGACAGTGCCATGGGCACATCCGTCACGAGGATCGTCGTACCTGACCAAAGTAGGGGGTTGCCCACGCCTCGGGACGGCTGCCACGTGTCCCGCGGGCGCCTAGCCTTTGCTGGTGGACGAGCCGACGCCCGAGCAGTACCAGCCGCCGTTGCGGTGGTACTCCCACGCGTGGCGGATGGCCCTGTGCGTGGCCATCTCGCTGTCGGTCTGGCTGCCGATCGCAAAGACGCAGATCGACCGGCACCCGATCCTGTTCACTCTCGACGTGGGCCTCGGTGTGCTGTCCTACGTCCTGGTGTTCTGGCGCCGCCGGTGGCCCTACCCGATCGCCGTCCTGCTCGGCGCGCTGACCGTCTTCTCCGGCATCGCCGCAGGCCCCGCCACGCTGGCAGCCGTCTCCCTGGCTGTGCATCGGCGGCTGGTACCCATCGTCGTGGTCGGCCTGGTCGGCATCGTGGCCGGCCAGGGCTACTACGACATCCAGCCCATGGCCAACCAGGACCCGATCTGGCTGACCCTCGCCTTCGGGGTCGTGGTCACGGTCGCGACGATGGGCTGGGGCATGTACATCGGCTCACGACGCGAGCTGATGTGGACTCTGGAGAACCGTGCTATCCGCGCCGAGGCCGAGCAGGAGCTGCGCTCCGAGCAGGCCCGCGGCACCGAGCGGTCGCGGATCGCCCGTGAGATGCACGACGTGCTCGCCCACCGCATCTCCCAGATATCGATGCACGCCGGAGCGCTCGCCTACCGCTCCGACCTCGACGCCGACTCACTCCGGGCGGGCGTCGGCGAGATCCACGATCACGCCATCGAGGCGCTCACCGACCTCCGCGGCGTGCTGGGCGTGCTCCGAGACGAGGACGGGCGGCTCACCCATCAGCCGCAGCCGACGTACTGCGACCTGCCGGACCTCGTCGCCGAGGCACACCAGCTGGGGATGCACGTCGAGTTCGACGACCTCCTGGAGGGGCGGACGCCGCCCGACGCCGTCGGCCGCACGCTCTACAGGATCGTCCAGGAGGGTCTCACCAACGCCCGCAAGCACGCGCCGGGTGCACTCGTCACGGTCGAGATCAGCGGCGACCCGGACCGCGGCGTCGACGTGGTGATGCGCAACCCGCTCGGGTTCGGGCGCACCTTGGCGCCCACCTCCGGCCTCGGCCTGGTCGGCCTTTCCGAGCGCACCCTGCTGCGCGGGGGGCGTCTGGAGCACCGTCGCGAAGGATCGGCGTTCGTCCTGCACGCCTGGATACCGTGGGCGCCGTGACCGACTCGACGACGGCGTCTGGGCAGCCCGTGACCAGGGTGCTGATCGTGGACGACGACCCGCTGGTGCGGTCGGCCCTCGTCCTGATGCTCGGTGGGCGGGCCGACCTCGACGTGGTCGGCGAGGCCGCCGACGGCCGGGCCGGCATCGCCCAGGTCGACGTGCTGTCGCCCGATGTCGTGCTCATGGACATCCGGATGCCGGTCCTCAACGGGCTCGACGCCACCCGGCTGCTCCACGAGCGACCGGACCCGCCACGGGTGATCGTGCTGACGACCTTCGACGCCGACGACTACGTCGTGGGCGCACTCGAGGCGGGCGCCGACGGGTTCCTGATGAAGGACACCCCGCCGGCCGCCATCGTCGAGGCGATCCGCAAGGTCGCCGACGGCGAGGCGATGCTCTCTCCCACCGCCACCCGCGCCGTTGTCGACCGGCTGCGCCACAGCCGCTCCGACTCCCGCAGCGCCGCGGCCGAGCGACGGCTCGGCCAGCTGACCGCGCGCGAGCGCGAGGTCGCCGTCGCGGTGGGCCGCGGCCTCAGCAACGCCGAGATTGCCGCCGAGCTCTTCCTCTCGGTGCCGACCGTCAAGGCACACGTCTCGCGGCTGTTCGAGAAGCTCGGCACGACCAACCGCGTGCAGATCGCGATCTGCGTGCACGACGCCGGCCTCGTCTGAGCCGCCCCCGGCGGCAGCGGACTCCCGCTCAGGGCTGAGAGACGTGCGAGCCCTGCACGTCGTAGACGGCTCCGGGGGCCGCGAGGTCGATCGGGCCGGAGTACGTCGCCGTCGCCTCCCGGAGCACGACCTCCGGGTCGTGCCACGGCGGGATGTGCGTGAGCACCAGTCGCGCGACGCTCGCGCGGCTGGCGGTGTCGCCACACTCGGCCCCGGTGAGGTGCACCGAGGGCGGGCTGTCGTCGCCCTCCTGGAACGACGCCTCGGCGAGGAAGAGGTCCGCACCGCGGGCCACCTCGTCGAGCCCGCGGCACGGACCGGTGTCGCCGCTGTAGGCGAGCACGCCGTCACCGTCGCTGATCCGCAGGCCGTACGCCGGGACCGGGTGCTCGACCGGGATCGCCTCGACCGTGAACGGGCCGATCCTCACCGGACCGTCCCACTCGCGGAAGTCGAACTCCCCGCTCATCCCCGGGTCGGGCGGGAGGTCGTAGGCGCGCGCCATCCGGGCGGCCGTGCCCACCGGACCCCACACCGGGATCCGCGGCTGCGGACCGAGCGGGTGGTACTTGCGGAGCACGTGGTAGCCGCAGAGGTCCAGGCAGTGGTCGGCGTGCAGGTGGCTCAGCAGCACCGCGTCGATGGCCAGCGGATCGGCGTACTTGTGCAGGGCACCCAGCGCGCCGTTGCCGAGATCCATGACGACCCGCCAGGTACGGCCGTCGTGCTCGGTCTCGAGCAGGTAGCAGCTGGCGGGCGAGTCGGGCCCGGGGTAGGACCCGGAGCAGCCGACGACGGTGAGCCTCATGCCCGGCCTCCGGCGTACTGGCGCGCGGTGTGCAGCTCCGGGCCGAGGAACCGTCGGCCGATGGTCTCGAACTCGTCGGGCTGCCCGGTCGTCTTGAAGGTGTACGACGGCTCCCCGGGACCACGCATCAGGTCGTGACGCGCGAGCAGGCGGTAGACGTCCTTCGCGCACTCCTCGGCCGAGCTCACCAGCGTGACCCCGTCACCCATGACGATGGAGATGACTCCGGTGAGCAGGGGGTAGTGGGTGCAGCCCAGGATCAGGGTGTCGACGCCCGCGGCGGCAAGCGGGTCGAGGTAGTCGTGGGCAGCGGCCATCAGCTCCTCGCCACCGGTCACCCCCGCCTCGACGAACTCCACGAAGCGCGGGCAGGCCCGGGTCGACAGCGTCACCTGCGGGGCCGCGGCGAAGGCGTCCTCGTAGGCGAGGGACTCCGCCGTGGCGCGCGTGCAGATCACGCCGATGCGGCCGTTGCGACTGGCCGCCACGGCGCGTCGGGTGGCCGGCAGGATGACCTCGACCACCGGCACGTCGTACCGCTCCCGCGCGTCACGCAGCATGGCCGCGCTGGCGGAGTTGCACGCGATGACCAGAGCCTTCACGCCCTGGTCGACGAGGTGGTCGAGGCACTCGAGGGCGTACTCGCGGACCTCGCCGATCGGCTTCGCGCCGTAGGGCTGCCGGGCGGTGTCGCCCAGGTAGAGGATCGACTCGTGCGGCAGCTGGTCGATCACCGATCGGGCCACGGTGAGGCCACCGAAGCCTGAGTCGAAGATGCCGATCGGGGCGTCGGCGGTCACTGCTGGCACGTGGCACAGGCTAAGCCACGGGGAGGCGCAGCGGCCGGGTGAGCGACACAGGTCACGCCCGATGCCGGATCCGGTCCGCGGAGGCGTCTACCCTTCCGGGGTGACTACTGCTCGGACCCGTCGCCCGTTCGCCCTGGCCACCGCGGTGGCCGGGCTCGTCCTCGTGGCGGGGGCCGCCTGCGCGCAGGCCACCGACCACGACCCCGGCATCGAGCTGAGTGCGTCGTCGGCGCCCCGGGCCGCCGCGGGGTCACCGACCTCGGTCATCACCGTCTCGATCGACGCCTTCAACCCGCGTGCCCTCCGCCTGCTCGGCCCCTCGGGCGCGCCCACGCTGCACCGGCTCATCGACCAGGGAGCGTCGACCCTCAACGCCCGCACCGAGTACGAGATGACCGTGACGCTGCCCAACCACACGGGCATGGTCACCGGCCGGCGCATCGAGGCGAGCAGCGGCGGGCACGGCGTGACCTGGAACGACGACCGCCTCTCGCCCACGACCGTCGACGCGGCCGCCGGGCACCACGTCGTGTCGCTGTTCTCCGTGCTCGACGAGCACGGCCTCGGGACAGCGCTCTTCGCCAGCAAGACGAAGTTCTCGCTGTGGCAGCGGTCGTGGCCGACCGCCTTCGACAAGGTCGACATCACCGAGGGCAACGGCTCGCTCGTGCGCCACCTGATCGCCGACCTCGCGACGCCGCGCAGCTACCGCTTCCTCCACCTCTCGGCCCCCGATGTGGCAGGGCACGCACACGGGTTCATGTCGAAGCCCTACCTCAAGGCCATCCGGCAGACCGACCGCCGGCTCGGCAAGGTCGTCGCCGCCATCGACGCCGACCCGGCACTGCGCAAGAGCACCGTCTTGATGGTGACCGCCGACCACGGCGGCAAGGGCGCCAGCCACGAGATGCCCACCGTCTTCGCCAACTACCGCGTGCCCTTCATCGTGCGCGGCCCCGGCGTGCCGACGGGTGCCGACCTCTACGACCTCAACCCGACCTACCGCGACCCCGGCCGCAGCCGGCCGACGTACGCCGGCCCCCAGCCGATCCGCAACGGCGACGTGGCCAACCTCGTCACCTCGCTCTTCGGCCTCCCGTCGGTCAGCGGCAGCGAGCTCGACGCGGCGCAGGACCTGCGGGTCTACGGGTCGTAGGGGGTCCGGTAGGGATACCCGGTTACCCGGGTATCGCGTCGCTTCACGGGCGTTGCAACCCCCCAGAAGCGACGGGAAGCCCCGTGAAGCTCAGGCTCAGAGCTCGTCGCGGCGCGGCCACGGGTTGAACCGGCACCCGCCGGTCCCCTTCGACTGCTGCATCATCACCGGCGCCGGCTGACCCGGCCCCGGGCAACCCACGTGCCCGCGGCCGAGCCAGTGTCCGGTCTCGTGGTTGACGACCAAATTCCGGTAGTCGCGCACCGACCGGCCCGCCGCCCTCCACGCCGGCGAGGCGCCCAACCAGCGGGCCTGGTTGATGATCACGAAGCGCCCCACCCGGCAGCTCCACAGGGTGCTGCACGTCCCGCTGAACCGCGGCAGCCACGACGCCTCCGCCAGCACCAGCGTGAAGTCGCCGCCGCTGGGCACCCGGCGGAACTGCACGCCGCCGTTGCGCCACCCTCGCGGGTCGTCGTACGTCCGCTGGGCCTGGCGCCGGAACTCTTTCAGGCTCGCGGAGATCCGGCCGCGCGTCTCGACGTGGTAGGTCACTACGCGCCGCCGGTCGACGCGGTAGGTGACCGTGCGCGGTCGCGACACCGCGGCGGCCGGCTCGAAGCCGTCGGCCGCAGCGGTCACCATGACCTGCACCGAGGTGCCGACGTCGTCGGTCGCCAGCTCGTAGCGGCGACCGGTGGCTCCGGCGATGGGCGCGCCGTCGCGCAACCATTGGTACGACGTGGAGGTGCGCTGCGGCGTCCAGCGACCGGGATGCGCCCGGAGCGTGTGGGTGAAGCGTGCGACACCACGCACCGCAGGCCGCTCGGTGTTGACCAGGGGCACGACCTGCTCCTGCTCCAGCACCGGCGCCGGGGCGGCGACGGCGGCCGCAGGAGCCAGCAGGACGGCCGTCAGCACGAAGGGGGCGAGGCGCACGCGCACACCCTAGGCCCAGAGCTGGCCCTCGAGGCGCTCCTCGGCCTGGTCGACCGTGCCTTCGTAGGCGCCGGTCGAGAGGTACTTCCAGCCGCCGTCGGCGACCACGAAGGCGATGTCGGCGCGCTCCCCCGCCTTGACCGCCTTGGCGGCCTGGCCGAGCGCGGCGTGCAGGATTGCGCCGGTGGAGATGCCGGCGAAGAGGCCCTCGAGCTCGAGCAGCTCGCGCACCCGGCGTACGGCGTCGCGCGGGCCGACCGAGAAGCGGGCGTCGATCAGAGACGCGTCGTACAGCTCGGGCACGAAGCCCTCGTCGAGGTTGCGCAGGCCGTAGACCAGCTCGCCGTAGCGCGGCTCGGCGGCGACGATGCGGACGTCCGGCTGCTCCCGGCGGAAGAAGCGCGAGACGCCCATCAGGGTGCCGGTGGTGCCGAGGCCCGCCACGAAGTGGGTGATCGACGGCAGGTCGGCGAGCAGCTCGGGCGCCGTGCCCTCCTCGTGCGCGAGGGCGTTGGCGGGGTTGCCGTACTGGTAGAGCATCACCCAGTCGGGGTGCTCGTCGGCCAACCGCTTGGCCACCCGGACCGCCTCGTTGGAGCCGCCGGCGCCCGGCGAGGTGACGATCTCGGCGCCCCACATCTGCAGGAGCTGACGGCGCTCGGACGAGGTGTTCTCCGGCATCACGCACACGAGCCGGTAGCCCTTGAGCTTCGCCGCCATGGCCAGCGAGATGCCGGTGTTGCCCGACGTGGGCTCCAAGATCGTGCACCCGGGACGCAGCGTGCCGTCCTTCTCCGCCATCTCGACCATCTTCAGGGCCGGACGGTCCTTGATGGAGCCGGTGGGGTTGCGGTCCTCCAGCTTCGCCCACAGCCGCACGTCGGCCGACGGTGACAGCCGCGGCAGCCCGACGAGCGGCGTGTTGCCGACCGACGCCAGGAGGTTGTCGAAACGCATGGGACCAGTCTGGCATCCACCGATCGGATGATCCCGTTCAGCGCCTGCTGCCCGATGGACGAGACGGCGCCTGCCACCACGCTGGAGCCATGACATCAACGGCAGTGGTCGTCGAGGGCCTGCGCAAGCGGTACGGCGACAAGGTGGCGGTCGACGAGGTGAGCTTCTCCGTCGACGAAGGCGAGATCTTCGGCATCCTCGGGCCGAACGGCGCGGGCAAGACCACGACGGTCGAGTCCATCGCCGGCCTGCGGGTCGGGGACGCCGGTCGCATCCGCGTGCACGGCATCGACCCGTGGGACGACCGGGACGCACTCACAGGCGTCCTCGCGATCCAGCTCCAGGAGAGCCGGCTGCAGGCGAAGATCACGGTGCGGGAGGCGCTGGAGCTGTGTTCGGCGCTCTACGACGCCCCGGTGGCGTGGCGCGGTCTCGCCGGGCGTCTGGGGCTCACCGAGCACCTCGACCGTAGGTTCGCCAAGCTCAGCGGCGGCCAGCAGCAGCGGCTCTCGATCGCCCTGGCGCTGGTCGGAGGCCCGCGGGTGGTGATCCTCGACGAGCTCAGCACCGGGCTCGACCCGCGCGCCCGTCGGGAGGTCTGGCAGCTGGTGCGGGACGTGCGTGACTCCGGCGTGACCGTGCTGCTGGTCACCCACTCGATGGAGGAGGCGCAGGAGCTGTGTGACCGGATCGCGATCGTCGACGCCGGCCGGGTTCGCGCCCTCGACACTCCCCAAGGGCTGATCCGCGCCGCGGGGTCGGCGACGCTGACCTCGTTCGTGCCCTCGGCACCGACCGACCTGGAGCGCCTGCGGGAGATCGACGGGGTCGCCTCCGTCAGCAAGGACGGCGCCCGCGTGCTCGTCGAGGGCGCGGAGGACACCGCGCTCGGCGTCCTCGCCGCCCTCGCCGCCCAGCAGGTGGTGCCCCGCGACCTGCGTGTCGCGAGCGGCTCCCTCGACACCGCCTACCTGGACCTGACCGCCGAGCCCGTGGAGGAGCCCGCATGAACGCCGTCCTGACCCCGCCCGCCGCCGCCGTGCTGCGCACCGAGGCCCGCCTGTTCGGCCGCGAGCTCGGCGCGCTGTTCTGGATCGTGCTGTTCCCCGTCGCGCTCGTCGCCATCCTCGGATCGATCCCCAGCTTCCGGGAGGACGACCCGAACCTCGGCGGCTTGAGCACCGTCGACGTCTACGTGCCGGTCTCGGTGCTGCTCTCGATGATCATGGCGTCGATCATGGCCATGCCGCCGGTGGTGTACGCCTACCGCGAGGGCGGCGTCCTCCGCCGCCTCTCGACGACCCCGGTCGGTCCGTCGGCGATCCTGCTCGCGCAGGTCCTCCTGCACGCCGCCGCCGTGCTCGCCTCCTCCGTGCTCGTGCTCGCCGTCGGCCGCGTCGCGTTCGGGACACCGCTGCCGCAGTCGGTGGTCGGGTACGTCCTCGCCTACGTGCTCGCACTCGTTGCCGCGTTCTCGATCGGGGCGGCGATCATGGCGGTCGTCCCCAACGGCCGGGTGGGGACCGCTGTCGGCACCATCGTCTTCTTCCCTGCGATGTTCACCGTTGGGGTCTGGGTGCCGGTGCAGAGCATGCCCGGCCTGATGCGCGACATCGTCGGGTTCACCCCGTTGAGCGCGTCCGCCGAGGCGCTCACCGACGCGATGGCCGGCGACTTCCCCGACCTGCGGCACCTGCTGGTGGTCGCGGTCTGGGCTGCCGTGCTCTCGCTGGTCGCGGTGCGCACGTTCCGTTGGGAGTGAGCGGGGGATGCGCGAGCGATGAGAAGGTGTCGTCCGTGAGCACGTCGGTGGCCGTCTCGGAGGACCAGTGGGGCCGGTGGCTGCGCTACCTGCCGCTGGGCCTGCTTGCCGTCGGCACCACCGTCGCGATGGCGACCGGCCCCACCACCGGGGCGATCACCCCGTGGCCGCGGCTGGCCGCCCAGCTCGCCCTCGTCGCCATGACCGTGGTGTGGATCGTCGCGTGGATCCACCGGCCGCCGACGCCCCTGTCGTACGTCGTCCGCAGCCTGCTGGCGGGCGCGCTCACCCTGCTCAACCCGCTGTTCTGCATCTACGCGTGGATCGGCTTCACCGACGCCACCGACGCCTTCCGCGGGCGCGGCGTCTGGCTGGCGGTGGGAGCGACGGCGGTCATCATGGCGGCCGGCCAGTCCGGAGGCCTGCCGCCGGAGTCGGCCGCGCAGGGCGTGCTCTTCGTGCTCCTGATCGTCGTCAACTTCGGGTTGGCCTACGTGATGGGCAGGTACGCCGTGCAGACGGAGCGCACCAGCGCCGACCGCCAGGTCGCGATCACGGAGCTGGAGCAGGTCAACGCCAGCCTCCAGCAGGCCCTCGCTGACAACGCCGCCCTGCAGAAGACCGTCGTCGCCCAGGCCCGGGCTGCCGGCGTACAGGAGGAGCGTCAGCGGCTCGCCCGGGAGATCCACGACACGATCGCCCAGTCGCTGGCCGGCATCGTCGCGCAGATGCAGGCCGCCAGCGAGGAGTCCGACCCGGCCGCCGTGCACCGCCGCGTGGACCGCGCGGCGGCGCTGGCGCGCGACGCCCTGGTCGAGGCCCGACGCTCGATGATGGACCTGGTGCCTGCGCCGCTCGAGGACCGGTCGCTCGCCGACGCCGTGAGCGCGCTCGTGCACGACTGGGCCGCGCACCACCCCGTCCAGGCCGACACCGTCGTCACCGGCGTGGTCCGGGCGCTGCACCCCGAGGTGGAGGCCACCCTGCTGCGCATCGTCCAGGAGGCGCTCTCCAACGTCGCCAAGCACGCGCGCGCGGACCGGGTCGGGGTGACCCTGAGCTACATCGACGACGAGGTGGTGCTCGACGTGCGCGACGACGGCGCCGGCTTCGACCCGAGCCGCCCGGCCGGGACGACGTCGTTCGGCGTGCGCGGGATGCGCCAGCGGGCCGAGCGGCTGGCGGGCACGTTCGACCTCGAGACCGAGCCCGGCGCCGGCACGGCCGTGTCGGCGCGGCTCCCGGCGATCGAGAGGGGCGCGGCGTGAGCAACTCCATGACTATCCGGATCCTGGTAGTCGACGACCATCCGGTGGTGCGCGACGGCGTCGCCGCGACCCTCGCCGCTGTCGAGGAGTTCGAGGTCGTCGGTCAGGCCGGCAACGGAGTGGAGGCGGTGCGGCTCGCCGCCGTCCTCGACCCCGACGTGATCGTCATGGACCTGCGCATGCCGGGCGGCAGCGGCGTCGACGCGGTGCGCGAGCTGCACCGTCGCGGCCTCCGCGCCGCAGTGCTGGTGCTGACCACCTACGACACCGACTCCGACACCGTTGCGGCGATCGAGGCCGGGGCGACCGGCTACCTGCTCAAGGACGCCCCGACCGAGACGCTGGTCGCGGGCGTGCGCGCCACCGCCGCGCGAGAGACAGTGCTCTCCCCCACCGTGGCGACCCGGTTGGCCTCCCACGTGCGGCGGCCGTCGCGTTCCGCTGCGCTGAGCGCCCGCGAGCGGGAGGTGCTCACCCTGGTCGCACGAGGCACACCCAACCGGGCGATCGCCCAGGAGCTGTTCGTCAGCGAGGCGACCGTCAAGACGCACCTCACCCACATCTACGACAAGCTCGGTGTCACCGACCGCGCCGCGGCCGTCGCGACGGCGTACGAGCAGGGCATCCTGGGCTGATCAGGCGGGGGCGCCGCCCGCGACAGCGGGGAGTACGACGACCTGGTCGCCGTCGCTGAGGCCGGCCTCGAGGCCGCCGATGAAGCGCACGTCCTCGTCGTTGATGTAGACGTTCACGAAGCGGCGCAGGTCGCCGCCGTCCAGGAGGCGCCCGGCGATGCCGGGGTGGTTGCCCTCGAGGTGGTCGATCAGGGTGGCCAGCGTGTCGCCTTCGGCCGTGACGGACTTCTCGCCGTCGGTGTACGTGCGCAGGATGGTGGGGATCCGGACCTCGATGGCCATCAGGGGGTGCTCGCTTCCAGCTGGGGGACCACGACGACCTCTTCCTCGGTCACCGCGCCGTCGATGATTCTGTAGGACCTGAACTCCACCGGGCCGGGGTTATTCCCGTGCTCGCGCGTGCTCACCAGCACATAGTGAGCGTTCGGCTCGCCGGCGAGGTCGATGTCGGTACGGCTCGGGTAGGCCTCGGTGGCGGTGTGCGAGTGGTAGACCACGACGGGCTCCTCGCCGCGGTCGTCCAGGTCGCGGTAGAGCCTCAGCAGGTCGGTGGAGTCGAACTCGTAGAACGTCGGGCTGCCCGCCGCGTTCACCATCTCGATGTACCGCTCCGCCCGGTCACTGCCCGCCGGGCCGGCCACGATGCCGCAAGCCTCGTCGGGGTGGTCGCGCTTGGCGTGCGCGACGATCGCGTCGTGTGTCGTCTGGTCGATGGTCAGCACCCGTCCAGCGTAGGTCGCGAAGCCGGGCCGGTCCGCCGCGTCTCGACAGCCGGGTCTTACTGATTTGCGAGCGCATGGACCCCTGGGATATATCTCGACATCGAGACATACAGGGGGCGAGATGACGACGTACGACGCGACGCCGCTCACTCGCTGGGGCATCCCCTACGACCGGGACCTGCGGGTGCTGGCGGTCGGCTCGTTCGCCAACCGGTTCGGAGCAGGCGCGGTGATGACCACCAGCGCGCTCTACTTCACCCGGCACGTCGGGTTCACGGCCACCGAGGTCGCGCTCGCCCTGTCCGTGGCGGCGTTCGCAGGGATCTTCGTGCAGGTGCCTGCCGGCCACCTCGGCGACGTCCGTGGCCCGCGCGAGGTGCTCGTCGTGTTCATGGCGGGCGCCGCGCTCTTCAGCGCACCGCCCGTGCTGGCCACGAGCCCGGTGATGCTGGCCGCCCTGCTCACCCTGCTCGCCGTCTTCGAGCGCTCGGCGGGGGCGGTCAACCAGGGCGTGATCGCCCAGCTCGCGACCGGCGGACGCGGCGTGCTCTTCAAGGCCTACCTGCGCGCGGTCACCAACACCGCGATCGCACTCGGCTCGGTCTTCGGCGGCGCCGCCCTGGTGATCGACCAGACCTGGGCGTACGTCGCGGTGTTCGTGCTCAACGCGGTGTTCACCGGCTTCGCCGCGTGGAACTGCACGCGCCTCCCCCACCTGCCGCCGTACCAGCGGGCCGCGGGCGAGCCGCGCCTCGCCGTGCTGCGCGACCTCCCGTTCGTGGTGATCATCGCCATCACCGGCGTCTTCAACCTGCACTTCTTCGTGATGGAGCTCGGCCTGGCGCTCTACATCTCCGAGCGGACCGAGGCCCCGACGGTGATGGTCGCGATCCTGCTGCTGATCAACACGGTCATGGTCGCGCTCTTCCAGGTGCGCCTGTCGCGTGGCTCCGACTCGGTCGAGGCCGGCGCGAAGTCGCTGGTGCGCGGCGGCTGGTTCATCGCCGCCGGGTTCGTGGTCGTCGCTCTGGCCGACCGCGGGTCCTGGTGGTTCGCCATCGCCGTCCTGGTGGCGGGCTCGCTGGTCCACGTCGTCGGCGAGATGATCGGCTCGGGCGGGCAGTGGAGCCTGCAGATGGGCCTCGCCCCGCACGAGCGCCAGGGCCAGTACCAGGGCTTCTCCGGGCTCGGGTTCTCGGTGATGGCCGTGATCGGGCCGCCCGTCGTCGCGTTCTTCTGCGTCGACCAGGGTGAGCGCGGCTGGCTGATGCTCGCCGCCATCATGGTGGTCACGTCGCTCGCGTCGGTGCCTGCCGCCCGCTGGGCGCTGGCGAGCCGAGAGCGCTACGGCGTCACCACCCACTCCGGCTAGAGGCGGAAGCGGGTCTGCTCCTCGCCGGCCAGCACGTCGTCGATCCGCTGGCGCAGGCGTAGTGGTATGTCCGGCAGGTCGTCGACCGCGCACCACCGCACGTCCACCGACTCGTCGTCGCCGACGCGGGCCTGACCAGACAGCCACGTGCAGGCGAAGGTGAGGTCCAGGTAGACCGCCCGGTCACCGTTGACGTGGGTGACCCGGTGACCGCTGGAGATCGAGGCCAGCCGGTCGACGCGGATCTCGACGCAGGCCTCCTCGAACGCCTCGCGCACCGCTGCGCCGGCGGGTTCCTCGCCGGGGTCGAGGATGCCGGTGATCGGGGTCCAGTGGTGGTTGTCGGAGCGCTGCACGAGCAGCACCTGCAGGTCCGGGGCCTCCCCACGCAGGACGACGGCGGTGATCGCCGGCATCCACAGCTCGTGGTCGCCCACCAGGCGACGCAGCTCCACGACGAACTCCGGGATGGGCACGGGTCAGCGTCCGGTCGTGAGCGCGGCGACCAGCGTCTCCTGCAGCCAGCCCACCCACTCGTAGATGTCGTGGGCCTGGGCGCGCGGGTCGTCGTCGGGAAGGGAGTACCAGAACTCCTCGTCCCCCTCCTCGACGCCGAGGCGCGTCGCGATCGCGAGCCGGATGTCGGTGAAGGAGCGCATCCACATCTCGGCCGTCGGCTCGTCGAGCTCGACGTCGATCATCAGCCCCTCCTCGGTCAGCTGAGGGGGAAGGCCGGCCTCCTCCAGGCCGTCGATGATCGCGATGGCGGCGTTGGCCTTGCCGTCGCGCAGCGAGCCCTCCGTGAACCGCCGGAACTCCGCCGCCGCCTCCTCGTCCTCGGCGTACGCCGACGGGAAGAGCCTCTTGAGCACGGGGTCCTCCGGCTCGGCGGTCGGTCCGGAGAAGTCCATCATCGCCTCGAAGGGGTCCCGCGAGTCCGACGGCACCGCCGCCTCGTTGCGCAGCAGCTCGACGATCTGCGAGGCCAGGGAGCGCAGCAGGTCGGCCTCGAACCCGGAGAGGTTGGCGATGACCAGGCCGCTCTTACGGTGCCGCTCGAAGCCGTTCACTGATCGCCTCTCATGAGCTCTTTTCCATCGTCGCCCACAGCCCGTACTCGTGCATCGCCTGCACGTCGCGCTCCATCTCCTCGCGCGTGCCTGTGCTGACCACCGAACGCCCTTCCTCGTGCACTTCCATCATCAGCTTCTCGGACTTCGCCTTGCTGTAGCCGAAGTACTTCTGGAAGACGTAGGCCACGTAGGACATCAGGTTGACCGGGTCGTTCCACACGATGGTGACCCAGGGCTTGGCCAGGAAGGTGATGTCGTCGGGCGTCAGGGTCGGATCGACCCCGGGGTCGGCGTGGACGGGGCTTGCGGTTGACACGCCGTCATGGTGGCACACCCCTACGCTGTCGTCGTGAACCAGTCGACGGCCCTGCTCACCGACCACTACGAGCTCACCATGCTCCAGGCCGCGCTGCACGCCGGCACGGCCGAGCGGCGCTCGGTCTTCGAGCTCTTCCCGCGCAGGCTCCCCGAGGGACGCAGGTACGGCGTCGTCGCCGGCGTGGGCCGCGCCCTGGACGCCTTCGAGGGCTTCCGCTTCGACGACGACGTGCTCGGCTACCTCGACCAGGGGCGGATCGTCGACGAGCAGACGCTGGCGTGGCTGGCCGACTACGAGTTCACCGGCGACGTCTGGGGCTACGCCGAGGGCGAGGTCTACCTGCCCTACTCACCGCTGCTCGTGGTGGAGTCCACGTTCGCCGAGGCCGTGCTGCTCGAGACGCTGCTCCTCTCGATCTACAACCACGACTGCGCGATCGCCTCGGCGGCCTCCCGGATGACCCGGGCCGCCGGTGACCGGCCGTGCATCGAGATGGGGTCGCGGCGTACGCACGAGGAGGCGGCGGTGGCGGCCGCCCGGGCGGCGTACATCTGCGGCTTCCAGGCGACCTCCAACCTCGCCGCCGGGCAGCGGTACGGCGTCCCGACGCGGGGCACGTCCGCGCACTCCTTCACCCTGCTGCACGACACCGAGAAGGACGCCTTCACCGCTCAGGTGCAGTCACTGGGCCGCGGCACGACGCTGCTCGTCGACACCTACGACATCGCCGAGGCCGTGCGGCTGGGCGTGGAGATCGCCGGGCCCGAGCTGGGCGCCGTACGCATCGACTCCGGAGACCTCGGCGTCCTGGCCCACCAGGTGCGGGCCCAGCTCGACGGGCTCGGGGCCACCAGCACCCGCATCGTGGTGACCAGCGACCTCGACGAGTTCGCCATCGCGGCGCTCGCCGCCGCGCCTGTCGACGGGTACGGCGTGGGCACCCAGCTGGTCACCGGCTCGGGTCACCCGACCTGCGGATTCGTCTACAAGCTCGTGTCGCGCGAGGGCGACGGCGGCGAGATGGTGTCGGTGGCGAAGAAGAGCAAGGACAAGCTCTCGATCGGCGGCCGGAAGTTCGCGCTGCGGCGCCGCGACGCTCGCGGGGTGGCCGAGGCCGAGGTGGTGGGCATCGGGGAGGCGCCCTTGGACGACGGCGACGACCGACCCCTGCTCGTGCCGCTGGTCGCCGACGGCGAGGTGGTGGGGCGCGAGTCGCTCGAGGACGCCCGGGCCCGGCACCGCGCCGCGCGTGCCGAGCTGCCGCTGGCCGCCCAGCAGATGAGCCGTGGGGAGCCTGTCATCCCGACGATCCACCTGGAGTGACGCCGGACGTCACTCCCAGGTGACGGCGTACGCGTCGAAATCGCTGCCGGTCTGCACCGGCACGACGCAGAAGACCAGCCCGCCCGGGTCGTTGAGGATGACGTAGCCCTCGCGGTCCTCGACCACGGTCGCGCCCAGCGCGACGAGGCGCTTCACCTCGGCGCCGACGTCGTCGGTCTCGATGTCGAGGTGGATGCGAGCAGGCGTGTCGCCCCCCAGTCGCTGCGCCTCGAGCTTCACCCCGCCGGGCAGCACCGTGACCGACGCGTAGGTGTCGTCCTCGGGCACCAGGGTCGAGCCCGCGGCGGCAGCCCAGAACGCGCCGGCCTCGTCGTAGGCCGAGGCGGGATGGTCGATGAGCACGACGGCGATGCGGCTGCGGTGCATGCGCGAAGGATACGGGGGGTCCCCCGCCGGCTCCGCTGGGTAACCTCGACCCATGCGTGCGCTCATCGTCGTCGACGTCCAGAACGACTTCTGCGAGGGAGGGTCCCTGCCGGTCGAGGGAGGCGCGCGGGTGGCCGCCGACATCGCCGCCGTGCTGCATGCCCGCTCCCAGCGCGGCCCTGACGCCGGCGACTACGCCCAGGTCGTGGCCACCAAGGACCACCACGTCGACCCGGGCGACCACTGGTCGGCCGAGCCGGACTTCGAGAGCTCGTGGCCCGTGCACTGCGAGGTCGGCACCGACGGGGTCGCCTTCCATCCCAACCTCGACCCGCAGCCCTTCGACGCGGTCTTCCTCAAGGGCGACCACGCGGCGGCCTACAGCGGGTTCGAGGGCCGCACCGACGACGGCACCTCGCTCGTCGACTGGCTGCAGGGGCACGCGGTCACCGAGGTCGACGTATGCGGCCTGGCGACCGACCACTGCGTGCGGGCCACCGCGCTCGACGCCGTTACCGAGGGCTTCTCGGTCAGGGTGCTCCGCGACCTGTGCGCCGGGGTCGCCCCCGCGACGACGGACGCCGCGCTGACCGAGATGGCCGCGGCCGGGGTCACCCTTGCCTGACCTCGACCGCCTGCTCGAGGACGGCGTCCTGTGGCTCGTGCTCAACCGCCCCGAGGTGGGCAACGCCATGGACGGCACCCTCTCCGACCATCTGGCCGTGGAGCTCGAGGACGCTCAGCTCGACGAGACCGTGCGCACTGTCGTGGTGACCGGCAGCGGTACGTCGTTCTGCTCGGGCGCCGACATCAGCGGCTCCGACGCCCACGAGCGCTTCGACGTCACCGCGCTGGACCGGGCGAACCGCATCATCCGGGCCCTCACCCACCTCGACAAGCCCGTCATCGCCGCCGTCAACGGCGTCGCCGCTGGTGTCGGGGCCAGCATCGCGTTCGCCGCCGACCTCGCCGTCGCCACCGAGTCGGCACGGTTCGTGCTCGCCTTCGCCCGGATCGGGCTGATGCCCGACGGCGGCTCGTCCGCCACCATCGCCGCCGCTGCCGGGCGGAGCCGCGCCATGCGGATGGCGCTGCTCGGCGACCCGCTCTCCGCGACCGAGGCGTACGCCGCCGGGCTGGTGAGCCACGTCGTACCCGATGCCGAGTTCGGCGACCTCGTGATCGACGTCGCGCGCCGCGTCGCCACCGGCCCGCCGCTGGCCTTCGCCGCCACCAAGAAGGCGATCAACGCGGCCACCCTCGGTCACCTCGAGGCGGCCCTCGAACGGGAGCGCACCGGCCAGTCGATCCTGCTCCGCACCGACGACGCGGCGGAGGGCATGGCCGCCTTCGCCGAAAAGCGTCGGCCCAACTTCCACGGACTGTGATCTGGCACATATAGGGTGCCCACCATGAAGCGCACTCTGTCGGCGGTCGCCGCCATCCTCCTCGCCACCACGCTCGCCGGCTGCGGCTCCGACGACGACGGCTCGTCCGGCACCGACTCCGGGGCGGACAACGGGACCACGTCCAGCCTGTCCACCATCGAGTCGGGCAAGCTCACGGTCTGCTCCGACGTCCCGTACCCGCCGTTCGAGGACTTCGACGACACCTCGGAGTCCGGCTTCAAGGGCTTCGACATCGACATCGTCCAGGCCATCGCCGACGGTCTCGAGCTCGAGCTCGCCGTCAAGGACTCCTCGTTCGACGCCCTGCAGAGCGGCCAGGCGCTCAACGCCGGCCAGTGCGACATGGCGGCCAGCGCCATGACGATCACCGAGGACCGCCAGGCCGCGCTCGACTTCTCCGAGGGCTACTACGACTCCGAGCAGTCGCTCCTCGTCCCCGAGGACTCCGACATCGCCTCGATCGACGACCTCGACGGCGTCAAGGTCGGCGTGCAGCAGGGCACCACGGGCAAGGCGTACACGGAGGAGAACGCCCCCGACGCCGACATCGTGTCCTTCCCCTCGGATGCCGAGATGTTCCAGGCCATCAAGGCCGGCCAGGTCGACGCCCTCCTGCAGGACCTCCCCGTCAACCTCGACCACGAGAAGGCCGGCGGCTTCTCGGTGGTGGAGACCTACAAGACCGACGAGCAGTACGGCCTCGCGATGAAGAAGGGCAGCGAGCTCGTGGACCCCGTCAACGAGCAGCTCGCCGCGATGCACGACGACGGCTCCTACGACGAGATCTACAACACCTACTTCGCCACTGACTGACGTGAAGCGATCCACGCGGCGCCGCCTCACGCAGGGCGTCCTGTACGCCGTCCTGCTGGGGCTGCTCCTGCTGCTGGTGCTGGCCGCCGACTGGGCGACGATCAAGACCAACTTCTTCGCTCCGGCCGGCTTCAACAACTGGGACTCCTGGCGCGAGCTGATCACGGTCGGGGTCAAGAACACCCTCATCTACACCGCGATCGCCTTCGTCTGCGGCCTGGTGCTCGCCCTGATCCTCGCGCTGATGAAGCTGTCACCGCTGGGGCCCTACCGCTGGATCGCCACGGCGTACGTCGAGTTCTTCCGTGGCCTGCCGGCCCTGCTGGTCATCCTCTTCATGGCGTTCGGCATCCCGATCGCCTTCCAGTGGACACCCCCTGGCGGCGCCGTGGGCGCGGGCGTGATCGGCCTCGTGCTGATCGCGGGCGCCTACATGGCAGAGACCCTGCGGGCCGGCATCCAGGCCGTGCCGAAGGGGCAGACCGAGGCGGCCCGCTCGCTCGGCATGAGCCCGGGGCACACCAACCTCGCCGTGGTGCTCCCCCAGGCGTTCAGGATCGTGATCCCGCCACTGACCAACGAGTTCGTGCTGCTGATCAAGGACACCGCGCTGCTGTTCGTCATCGGCTTCGCGGCCGACCAGCGCGAGCTGACCACCCTGGCCCGCGACTTCCTGTCCAGCGGACCCACCGCGGGCACGTCCACCAGCCTGGTGCAGGCGGCCATCCTGTACCTGATCATCACCGTGCCCCTGACCCAGCTGGTGTCGTGGCTCGAGAAGCGTCAACGGAGGACCCGATGAGCACGCCGGCGATCCAGATCGACCAGCTGCACAAGTACTTCGGCGACAACGAGGTGCTCAAGGGCATCGACTTCCACGTCGACAACAGCCAGGTCGTGTGCGTGATCGGGCCCTCGGGCTCCGGCAAGTCGACGCTGCTGCGCTGCGTCAACCGCCTGGAGGAGCCCACCTCGGGCAAGATCATCGTCGAGGGCATCGACATCACCGACCCGGAGACCGACCTCGACGCCGTGCGCTCGCGCATCGGCATGGTCTTTCAGCAGTTCAACCTCTTCCCGCACATGTCGGTGCTGCAGAACCTCTGCATCGCCCAACGGCGCGCCAAGAAGCGCAGCAAGGACGAGGCCGTGCAGATCGCCCGCGCGAACCTCGAGAAGGTGGGGCTGGCCGACCGCGAGGGTGCCTACCCCGCGCACCTCTCCGGCGGGCAGCAGCAGCGCGTCGCCATCGCGCGAGCCCTGTCGATGGACCCCGACATGATGCTGTTCGACGAGCCCACCTCGGCGCTCGACCCCGAGCTGGTCGGCGACGTGCTCGAGGTCATGAAGGACCTCGCCTCCGAGGGCATGACGATGATGGTCGTCACCCATGAGATGGGCTTCGCCCGCGAGGTCGGCCACAAGCTGGTCTTCATGGACGGCGGCGTCATCGTCGAGGAGGGCGACCCGCGCGAGGTGCTGGCCAACCCCCAGCACCGGCGCACGCAGTCGTTCCTTTCGAAGGTGCTCTAGCAGCAGCCTGGCGTGGTCAGGTCACCGTGATCGGCTGGCCGCCCGACGTGAGCCGCCAGTCGGTCGACGCGAACTGAGCCGGGTCGATGGCGCCGTTGGCCGTCACCCAGTCGATCAGGAGCTGCCGGATCTCCACCTGCGCGTTGTAGAGCACCGGGGCCGTAGCGACGTGCGGGAAGCCGCCACCGCCGCTTTGGCGGTAGTTGTTGATGGCCAGCGCGAACTGCTGGTCGGCCGCGACGGGTACGCCGCCGTACGCGAGGTCGACGATGCGTGACCCGACCGGCTGGGCGATGTCGATGTCGTAGGTCAGGTCGGCATCGAGACCGGCGACCGAGTCGAAGTTGTAGTCGGGGGTGCCGTTCGGTGCCGTCTCCGTGACCGCGTTGGTCACCTGGTCCATGGTGAACGGACCGGTGCCCGAGACCTGCTGGAAGTAGCGCGCGGAGAACTCCAGGTAGTCCTTCACCTGCGCCCCGGTCACCTGGATGCCCAGGAGGGTGTTGTCGTAGATGTAGAGGCCCGCCACGTCGCGGTAGGTCACCTCCCCCGACGGGAACGACGCCGAGCGGTTGAAGGGCGCGGCGATCGAGAGCACCGGCAGGCTGCCGCCGGTGGCGGTCTTCACCGCATCGGCCTGGACGTACTGCACGAAGTCGATGATGGGCACGTCCTCGACGACGGCCCGAGCCGCCGAGAGCGCGGCGGCGGAGGTGCCGATGACCGAGTTGACGTAGGCCACGACTAGGTCGTGCTGCCGGCGTACCGCGGCGGCGACGTCTCGGCGCTCGGCCACCAGGTTGGAGTTGAGCGTCTGGGAGGTCGCCCTCTCGACGCGCCAGCCGCCCCGGTCACGCTCGAGCTGGAGGTCCATGACGGCCAGCCGCATGCCCCAGTAGAGCGGCTCGCACAGCAGCACGTCGCGGCCGGTCCGGGTGTTGCGCACGTAGCGCTGGGCGATCTCCTTGTGCGCGTGGCCGACCAGGATGGCGTCGATGCCGGGCACCTCCGCGGCCACCAGGGAGGCGGCGTTCTCGGGCGGGAGCGCGTCGCCGTACGACGAGCTGGTGTCGGCGCCGCTGTGCGCCGACACGATGACGACGTCGCAGCCGCGCCGCTTCATCTCCGGGACGTACTTCGCGGCCTGCTCGACCAGCCCGGGGAACTCCATGCGCCCCTCGACGTTGGCCTTGTCCCAGATGGCGATGCCGGGGTTGGTGAGGCCGAGGATGCCGACCGTGATGCGCGGGCCGTGCCGCGGCTTGAAGGTCCGCACGACGTACGGCGGGAAGACCGGCCGCTTGGTCACGGCGTCGACGGCGTTGGCGCCGAGCAGCGGGAAGTTGAGCTGCTCCTCGTAGGCCCGCAGGGTGTCGATGCCGTAGTTGAACTCGTGGTTGCCCAGCGCCGCGGCGTCGTAGTCCATCAGGTTCATGGCCAGCGCCATCGGGTGCTTCGAGCCCTCGGTGATCGGATCGACCCGGGCGTAGTAGTAGGCCAGCGGGGTGCCTTGGATCGTGTCGCCGGCGTCGAGAAGCAGGGTCGGCTCGCCGCGGCGCTCCTGACGCATCGCCGCGACGAGGGTGGCGACCTTGGCGACGCCGATGTCGTCGTGCGTCGAGTTGTCGAACTCGGCGTTCTTGAAGTAGTCCCAGTTGAAGACGTTGCCGTGTAGGTCGGTCGTGCCGAGCACCGTCAGTCGAGTACGTCGGTCGTGTCCGTGCGCTCCGCCCCGGTGCGCCTCGGCGGGCGCGGCGTAGCCGGCAGCAGCCAGGGCGGCCGCCCCTGCGAGGAGGGTGCGGCGGCTGGAGGGCGGCAGGGACACGGGCAGGGGCAGGGCGGGGCGCTGGGGCATGGGTTGTCTCCCGAGAGTGGACAGCGAGTGGACCGCGGTCGATCACACTCCCCGGACGGTCGGGAGTCAAGACCCCTCGGGCAGACTGTCGGCCGTGCCAGCGCCCTCAACCGTCCAGATCGAGCCACGGTCCCCCGCTGACCTGCCGGCACTCGTGGAGGCGCTCGCGGCTCAGCAGCCGTCTTCGCGCTACCCGTTCCAGTGGCCGCTGCCCTTCCCCGTGGAGGAGTTCCTGGTGCGCTCCCACGAGGAGGCCGCCTGGGTGGCCCGGGTCGACGGCCGCGCAGTCGGCCACGTGAGCGTCGGCCGGGTGGAAGGCGATGTGGCCGAGCCGTTCGCGTTGGCGACCGGGCGTCCCGCCGGGGAGCTGGCGATCGTCCGTGTGCTGTTCGTGGCCCTTGACCTGTTGGGGTCGGGCATCGGCGGACGGCTGCTCGACACGGCCGTCGACTGGGCACGGGAGCGTGGCCGCCTGCCCGTGCTCGACGTGGTACCCGGCCACGGTCCCGCGCTCGCGGTCTATCGGCACCGCGGTTGGGACGTGGTCGGTCGGCTGCACCCCACCTGGCTGCCGGCCGACGAGGAGGCCATGGTCCTGATGATGCTCACCGCCGAAGCGGAGCCCATGGGCCTGCGAACGTAGGCTCTCGGGGTGACATCTCCGACCGACGCCCGCCCACGGCGTACCTTCGCGGTGATCAGCCACCCCGACGCCGGCAAGTCGACGCTGACCGAGGCCCTGGCCCTGCACGCCCGGACGATCTCCGAGGCCGGCGCCGTGCACGGCAAGGCCGGACGTCGTGGCACCGTCTCCGACTGGATGGAGATGGAGCGCGCCCGCGGCATCTCGATCACGTCGGCCGCCCTGCAGTTCGAGTACGACGGACACGTGGTCAACCTGGTCGACACCCCGGGTCACGCGGACTTCTCGGAGGACACCTACCGGGTGCTGTCCGCCGTCGACTCCGCGGTGATGCTCGTCGACGCCGCCAAGGGGCTGGAGCCGCAGACTCTCAAGCTCTTCCGCGTGTGCGCCCAGCGGGGCATCCCGGTGATCACCGTGATCAACAAGTGGGACCGGCCCGGCCTCGACCCGCTCCAGCTCATGGACGAGATCCAGAAGGAGATCGGGCTCCGGCCCACCCCGCTGACCTGGCCAGTGGGGTCGGCCGGCGAGTTCCGCGGCGTGCTGGACCGCCGGACGGGCGACCTCATCCAGTACACCCGCACGGCGGGCGGGGCCACGCGCGCCCCCGAGCAGCGCGTCGCCTCCTCTCGGGCGCCGGAGCTCGGCGGCGAGGCCTGGGCCACCGCGGTCGAGGAGCACGAGCTGCTCTCGATGGACGGCGCGGACCACGACCAGGGCACGTTCCTGGCCGGCTCGACCACGCCGGTGCTCTTCGCCTCCGCCCTGCTCAACTTCGGGGTCGCCCAGCTGCTCCACGTGCTGGTCGAGCTCGCGCCCTCGCCCGGCCCGACGCCCACGGTCGACGGTGGGTTGCGGGCGGTCGCCGACGACTTCAGTGCCTTCGTGTTCAAGGTCCAGTCCGGCATGGACGCAGCCCATCGCGACCGCCTGGCCTACGCCCGGGTCTGCTCCGGCGTCTTCGAGCGAGGGATGGTGGTCCAGCACGGCGAGACGGGGAAGCCGTTCGCCACGAAGTACGCCCAGGCCGTCTTCGGTCGCGACCGTTCCTCGGTCGAGCAGGCCTTCCCCGGCGACATCGTCGGCCTCGTCAACGCCAACGCCCTGCGCGTCGGCGACACCATCTACGCCGGCGCCGCCGTGCGCTTCCCGCCGATCGCCAGCTTCGCGCCCGAGCACTTCGTCTCGGCGCGGGCCGCCGACACCGGCCGCTACAAGCAGTTCCGCCGCGGCATCGAGCAGATGGACCAGGAGGGCGTCGTCCAGGTGCTGCGCTCGGACCTGCGCGGCGACCAGAGCCCGGTGCTCGCCGCCGTCGGGCCGATGCAGTTCGAGGTGGTCACCGCCCGGATGGAGAGCGAGTTCGGGGCAGCGATCCGGCTCGAGCACCTGGACTACTCGGTGGCCCGCCGCACCGACGAGGCGGGCGTCGAGGCGCTCAAGGGCGTGCGGGGGGTCGAGGTGCTCAGCCGGGCCGACGGCACCCACCTGGCGCTGTTCCCCGACACGTGGCGCGCTCACACGGTCACGCGTGACCATCCGACGGTGCTGCTCGAGCCGCTGCCCGCCAGTGGCGGCTGAGGTCAGGCTGCTCCCCACTTGGCGGCGAGCGCGCGGATCACGGTCACGTTGCGGGCCGTGCCCTCGCCCAGCGCCTTGAACTCCCGCGTGTTGAGCGAGCGCGCCTCGTGGAAGCTGCGATGCAGGACGACATGGGCCGCGCGGCCGATGACCCGCACCTCCTCCTTCTCGATCTCCAGCGCATGCGCAGCCTCGGTGGCATCGGCAGGTGGAGGCTTCTTGTAGAGCGTGATGTAGTGCGCCTCCGGCTCGCCCAGTTCGCTCCACAGCTCGTCGGCCTCCGCGGCGATGGCGACGACCTCGGCCGGCGTGAACACGATCGTCGGCACCGCGAAGCCCCGGTCGGCCGCGAAGGCCTTCTCCAACGCCGCCTCGATCCTCCCCTGGGAGCGCATGGACGTGGTCAGCAGCACGTTGCCGGTGTTGATGTGCGTGGCGACCTCGGTGGCGCCGATCGACTCGACGCACCGCTTGATGTCGCCCTTGGGGAACTTGCGGGTGGCGCCCAGGTTGATGGCTCGCAGGAAGGCGACGTAGGTCGGCATGCCCCGCATTGTGTCGCACCTCTCCGTCAGCCTCGTAGATTTACATAGGCTTCCTATGTAACGTCGCAGCCGTGAGCGACGACCTGCAGGATCTCAGCAGCGAGCTCGTGGTCCTCTCCGCCCGCCTGGTGCGCGCCGTACGCCGTGCCGTCGAGCAGCCGGCCGGCTTCCGGGTGCTCTCGCTGCTCGACGAGCTCGGCCCCAGCGGTGTGTCGTCCCTCGCCGTCGCCGACCGGTGCTCCCAGCCGACGATGTCGGGCACCGTCGCCGGCCTCGTCGAGCGCGGCTGGGTGACCCGGACCCCGCATCCGAGCGACGCCCGCAGCAGCCTGATCGACCTCACCGTCGCCGGGCGTCACGAGCTCGCCCGCGTACGCCGGATCTACGGCGCCGCCGTCGCCGAGCGGCTGCGCGACCAGACGACCCACACCCGCGAGGACGTGGAGACGGCCGTGGCCGTGCTCCGCGACGTCCTGGCGAGCCAACCCACGAAGGGACAACTGTGAGCACCACGCCCACCTCTGACACCTCACCCTCCATGCTGCGGCAGCCACGCGCCGTGTGGGCGGTGGCCTTCGCGTGCGTCATCGCGTTCATGGGCATCGGGCTCGTCGACCCGATCTTGAAGAACATCGCCACCCAGCTCGACGCGACGCCGAGCCAGGTCTCGCTGATGTTCACCAGCTACATGGCGATCATGGGTGTCGCGATGCTCGTCACCGGTGTCGTCTCGAGCCGGATCGGCCCCAAGCGCACGCTTCTCGCGGGCCTGGCGCTCATCATCGTCTTCGCCGCGCTGGCCGGCTCGTCCGACACCGTCAGCCAGATCGTGGGTTTCCGAGCCGGCTGGGGCCTGGGCAACGCGCTGTTCGTGGCGACCGCCCTGGCCACCATCGTCTCCGCGTCGGCCGGCTCGACCGCCCAGGCCATCATCCTGTTCGAGGCGGCGCTCGGCATCGGCATCGCCACCGGCCCGCTCGTCGGCGGTCTGCTCGGCGAGCAGTCCTGGCGCGCGCCGTTCTTCGGGGTGTCGGTGCTCATGCTCATCGCGCTCGTCGCCACCGCGGTCTTCCTGCCGGCCACCCCACCGGCCGGACGCCGCACCTCGCTGGCCGACCCGTTCCGCGCGCTGCGCCACCCGGCGCTGCTGCTCATCGGCATCACCGCGATCTTCTACAACATCGGCTTCTTCACGATCCTCGCCGCCGGGCCGTTCGCCCTCCCGGACGCGGGCATCCTGCAGATCGGCTGGATCTTCTTCGGGTGGGGGCTGCTGCTGGCCTTCACCTCGGTCGTCGTCGCCCCCCTGGTGCAGCGTGCGATCGGCACCGTGCCGGCCGTGATCGCGATGCTCGCCCTCTTCGCGCTCGACCAGGTGATGATGGCCGTCTTCACCGACCACGCCACCGTCGTGATCGTCGGCATCGTGCTGTCCGGCGCCTTCATCGGCATCAACAACACCCTGGTCACCGAGGCCGTGATGGGCGCGGCTCCCGTCGAGCGGCCGGTCGCGTCCGCGGCGTACTCCTTCCTCCGCTTCTGCGGCGGAGCCGTCGGACCGTTCGTCGCCCTCAAGCTCGGCGAGCACGTCAGCAGCCACGCGCCGTTCTGGTTCGGCGCGGCCGCGCTCACCGTGGGGGTCCTGGTCCTCACCGCCCGCCGTCGCCTCGTCGAGGGACGTACGACGCACCCGGCGGCGGGCACGCGGGCCGCGGCCGAGGCAGTCCTGGTCGGCGACCTGGACTGACCGGCCACACGGCCGGGTGCCCCGCGACTACAGGTTGCCGCGAACGTCCTGCTCGCGCTCGATCGCCTCGAAGAGCGCCTTGAAGTTGCCCTTGCCGAAGCCGAGCGAGCCGTGCCGCTCGATGAGCTCGAAGAAGACGGTGGGCCGATCGCCCAGCGGCTTGGTGAAGATCTGCAGCAGGTAGCCGTCCTCGTCGCGGTCGACCAGGATCTTGCGCCTCTGCAGCTCCTCGATCGGCACCCTGACCTCGCCGATGCGCTCACGCAGGGCGGGGTCCTCGTAGTAGGAGTCGGGGGTGTCGAGGAACTCGACGCCGTTGGCGCGCAGCGCGTCCACGGTGGCCAGGATGTCGCCGGTGGCCAGGGCGAGGTGCTGGGCGCCGGGGCCGTCGTAGAACTCGAGATACTCGTCGATCTGCGACTTCCTCTTGGCGATAGCCGGCTCGTTGAGGGGGAACTTCACCCGGTGGTTGCCGTTGGCGACCACCTTGCTCATCAATGCGGAGTAGTCGGTGGCGATGTCGTCGCCGATGAACTCCGCCATGTTCACGAAGCCCATCACCTTGTTGTAGAAGGTCACCCACTCCTCCATCTTGCCCAGCTCGACGTTGCCGACGATGTGGTCGAGGGCCTGGAAGAGGCGCTTGGGCTCGCCCTCGCGCTTGGTCCAGCGCGGGGCCGTGGCGACGTACCCGGGGAGGTACGGGCCGGCATACGTCGCGCCGTCGCCGGCGGCGTTGTGGCGCTGCACCAGCGTGTGCCGGGTCTCGCCGTACGTCGCGATGGCGGCGATGCGCACCGAGCCGTGCGCGTCGGAGATCGTCTCCGGCTCGCGCACGACGGTGGCGCCGGCCGAGCGGGCCTGGGCGATGCACTGGTCGACGTCGGGCACCTCGAGGGCGATGTCGACGACGCCGTCGCCGTGGCGGGCGTGGTGGGCGACGAGCGGGCTGTCGGGGCTGACCGCGCCGTTGAGCACGAACTTGATCGAGCCCGACTTCATCACGAAGGACTTGTGGTCGCGGTTGCCGTTCTCGGGGCCGGAGTAGGCGACCAGCTCCATCCCCCAGGCGCTGGCGTAGTAGTGGGCCGCCTGGGTGGCGTTGCCGACCACGAAGCAGATGGCGTCCCACCCGGTGACGGGGAAGGCGTCCTGCTGGGCGTCGTAGTCCACGAGGCCGACGAGCTGGCGGAGCTGCTCCAGCGTCAGGTCGGCCTTCATCTCGTCCATGGTCAGGGCTCCGCCGGTCGAGGCGATCTCGGTGGTCATGACTCGAACGATGACCCTGGAGCGCACAATGTGCAACAGTGCGTCGAAACACTGCGCACTTTGCCTACTACCGGAGGCCTCCGTGGACGATCTCGATGCCAGGTTGATCGATCTCTTCGCCGTCGAGCCGCGGATCGGCGTCCTCGAGGCCTCCCGCCGGCTCGGCGTGGCGCGCGGCACGGTACAGGCCCGCCTCGACAAGCTCGAGTCCACGGGCGTCATCACCGGGTGGGGTCCCGACCTCTCGCCGGACGCGCTGGGCTTCCCCGTGATGGCGTTCCTGACCCTGCAGATCCGGCAGGCGGTCGCCGATCCGGGCGCCTGGCGCGGGGGGCATCACGCGGTGGCGGCCCACCTCGCCGAGATCCCCGAGGTCCTGGAGGCCTTCACGATCACCGGCGACGGCGACATGTGGGTGCGCGTGGTCGCCCGCTCGAACGCCGATCTCCAGCGGGTGATCGACCTGGTGCTGACCGACCCCGCGATCGACCGGTCCACGACCGTCATCGCGCTGGCGAGCCAGATCCCGCACCGCGTGCTGCCGCTGGCCCGGTCGGCGAGCGGCTGAGGCGTCTCAGCGCAGCCGCTCGGCGATCTCGTGGGCGGCGCTGAGCACCCTAGGCGCCACGACGGTGTCGTCGATGGCGCCGCCGAGCGTCACGATCCCCACCGAGGCCTCGAGCCCCTCGACCCCGCGCACCGGCGCGGCCAGGCCGTGCGCTCCCGACTGCAGCTCGCCGGTGGTCACGACGTACGCCGCACCGTTCCCCTCACGACCCAGCAGGATCGCCTTCCCGGCCGCGCCCTGGGTGATCGAGTGCCGGGCGCCGACCCGGTAGGAGACGTGGAAGTCGGTCCACGACGGCTCGACGACGGCCAGCGCCAGCGCCTCGTCGCCGTCGGCGACCGTCAGGTGCGCGGTGCAGCCGAGCGTCTCGGCCAGCTGTCGCAGCACCGGGGCCGCCTGGTCGCGCAGCACCGGCTGCACCGCCGAGGCCAGGTGAAGGACGCCGAGGCCGACGTGGAGCCGGGCTCGCGAGTCGCGGCGTACGAGACCGTGCTGCTCCAAGGTCGCGACGAGCCGGTAGACCACCGTGCGGTTGACGGCCAGCGCGGCGGCGAGCTCGGTGACGGTCAGCCCATCGTGCGCCTCCGCCAGCACCTTGAGCACCCTCAGCCCCCGATGCAGCGTCTGGGAGGTCTCGGCAGCCATAGAGAAGGGTAGCCCCGGCACGGGCTCCGTGACCCCGCGGCGAGGCAAGCCCGTGGGGCCGGCCCCGTCAGGAGGTCTTGCGGATCGCCCAGTCACGCAGTGCTCCGATGCGCGCGTGCAGCTGGTCTGCCGTCGCCACCGCGGCGGCCGGGCCGCCGCACTGCTTGCGCAGGGCGGCGTGCGTGACCCCGTGCGGCTGCCCGGTGCGATGGAACCACGCGGCGACCAGCCCGTTCAGCTCCCGCCGGAGCACGGCGAGCTGCTCGTAGGTCGACACCTCCGCGACCGTGTCCGGCTGCGGGGCGGCCCGCTGTCGCGCGGCGCGCTCGCTCTGCCGGGAGTGCAGCAGCTCGCGCACCTGGTCGGGCTCGAGGAGGCCGGGGATGCCGAGGAAGTCCATCTCCTCCTCCGACCCGACGTGCACCTCGCCGGCGTGGCCGAACTCGCCGCCGTCGTAGAGCACCCGGTCGAACGACGCGGTCGAGCCCAGCGCCTCGAAGGGGAGGCCGTCGAGCTCGTCGGAGGCGCCCTCCCCCGCCTCGGCCTGCGCCAGCAGGTCACGCTCGGCGGCGAAGATGTCGTCCTCGTCGGTGATCCGGCGGCCCAGCACGTGGTCGCGCTCGACCTCCATCTCCGAGGCGTAGGCGAGCAGGTGGGGCACCGACGGCAGGAAGACCGACGCGGTCTCGCCCCGACCCCGGGCGCGCACGAAGCGGCCCACGGCCTGGGCGAAGAAGAGCGGGGTGCCGGTGGTCGTGGCCCAGACCCCGACCGCCAGCCGTGGGACGTCGACGCCCTCGGAGACCATGCGTACGGCGACCATCCAGCGCGCCGTCGACTCGGTGAACGCGCCGATCTTCTTCGACGCCGCCTTCTCGTCGGAGAGCACGACCGTCGGCGCCTCGCCCGCGATCTTCTTCAGCAGCGCGGCATACGCGCGGGCCGAGTCCTGGTCGGTGGCGATGACGAGGCCACCGGCATCGGGCACGTGCCGGCGCACCTCCGACAGCCTGCGGTCGGCGGCGGCGAGCACCGCCGGCATCCACGAGCCGCCCGGGTCGAGGGCGGTGCGCAGCGCGTGCGCCGTCATGTCCTTGGTGAGGGGCTCCCCCAGCCTGGCCGCGACCTCGTCGCCCGCGCGGGTGCGCCAGCTCATCTCCCCGGAGTAGGCCATGAAGAGCACCGGTCGCACCACCTTGTCGGCCAGCGCGTGCGCGTAGCCGTAGGTGAAGTCGGCGGCCGAGCGCGGGATCCCGTCGGGTCCGGGCGCGTAGGTGACGAAGGGGATGGGGTTCACGTCGGAGCGGAACGGGGTGCCGGTCAGCGCGAGGCGACGGGTGGCCGGCTGGAAGGCCTCGCGCACGCCCTCACCCCACGAGAGCGCGTCGCCGGCGTGGTGCACCTCGTCGAGGATCACCAAGGTCTTGAAGTTCTCGGTGCGGATGCGCATCGCGAGCGGGTTGACGGCGACGCCGGCGTAGGTCACCGCGATGCCGACGTAGTCGCCCGACGTCTTGCCCTTGCCCGCGGCGTACGTCGGGTCGATCGGGATGCCGGCACGAGCACCCGCCTCCGCCCACTGCACCTTGAGGTGCTCGGTCGGGGCGACGACCGTGATCCGGTCGACGATGCGCCGGCCGAGGAGCTCGGCCGCGACGGTGAGCGCGAAGGTCGTCTTCCCGGCGCCCGGCGTCGCGACGGCCAGGAAGTCGCGCGAGGACTGCTCGACGTACTGCGTCATCGCGGCGTTCTGCCACGCCCGGAGCGAAGGGGCCGTCCCCCAGGCAGCCCGATCCGGCCAGGCCGGGGACAGCGGTAGGACAGAAGGCTGGGCCGCTGGACCTTCGGGCGGGACGGCGTCGTGCCGTCCCGTCACGCGTCGGAGCCCTTGTCTCCCTTGCCGCCCTTGCCGCCGGGCTTCATCGACTCCCAGATCTCCTTGCACTCCGGGCACACGGGGAACTTCTCCGGAGCCCGGCTCGGCACCCACACCTTGCCGCACAGCGCGATCACCGGCGTGCCCATCACCATCGCCTCGGTGAGCTTGTCCTTGGGCACGTAGTGGGAGAACCGCTCGTGGTCGCCGTCGTCGGTGGGGACGGTCCGCGTGTCCTCGATCGTCTCGGTGCCGGGAGAGAAGCCAGTGGTCGTCATGATGGACGCAAGTCTAGGTCAGTTGAGCTCAGGATCGAGAGGGCGCGTCGAGTGCCACGCGAGCTCACCCGGCTGTCGGCGCAGCACATCGCGCCACAGGTCCGTCGAGTCCAGGCGGAAGATGTCGGCGACCTCGGCGGGCACGACGTACCAGTCCCCCTGGTCGACCTCGCGCTGCACCTGGCCGGTGCCCCACCCGGCGTACCCCGCGAAGATCCGCAGGCCCGCCAGCGATCCTTCGAGCAGCTCGAGCGGGGTGTCCAGGTCCACCACGCCCATATCGGCGAAGACCCTGCGGAATCCCACCGGGACGTCGGTCACGTCGGCGAGCCGGCCCACCGCCAGCGCGCCGTCGGGGTTGACCGGCCCGCCGCGGAAGAGCACCTCGGGCTCGGCGACGGCGTCGCGCCACTCGGCCAGGACCTCGGCCACCAGCACCGGGGACGGGCGGTTGAGCACGACGCCCAGTGCGCCGTCCGCGCCGACGTCGAGCAGCAGCACGACGGTGTCGACGAAGTTCGGGTCGACGAGCGCAGGGGTGGCCACCAGCAGGGAGCCGGCCGCGACGTCGGTCATGTCGCCATCATGCCCGAGGACGAGCACCAGGCGCAGTGGGGCCGCCGAGACGGGGGATCGACGGGCAGGCGCCCCCGAGCCGCCGAGGGCTACTTGCCGTACGTGACCCGGCCGCCGTCGGCGGGCACCAGCTCGAGCCAGGTGCGTCCGGCCGGCACGGCGAGGTCGCCGCCCTTCTTCGTGTCCAGGCGCAGCGAGCCGCGGACCCCGTCCTTCTTCCACGTGCCCTTGACGACGCGGCCGCCGTGGAAGAGCAGCGCGTCGCCGGAGCCCTCGAACTTCGTCTCCGGCACGAAGTTGCCCGCCGGGTCGCGGTATCCGGCGTCGCCCACCTGCACGCGCAGCACGAGGACGGTGTCGGCGGGGAACTCGTCCCCCTGGGCGGCGTAGGAGTTCTGGTTGACGTAGCCACCGTTGGCGTAGGCCCAGTTGGTGGTGTGCATGCCGCCGAAGAACGCCGAGAGCCGGCTCGCCTTCTGACCCTTGGGCAGGTCCGCGGCGTCGCCGAACCTCAGGTAGTCGTCGGGGCGGGCGGGCTTCTGCTTGATCACCGAGACGACCTCCCGGGGCCGCGCCATCAGGTTGTACGGCGCGTAGCGGCTGCCCTCGCGGAAGAATCCCTTGGCGCCCTCCTGGAAGAACCGGATGCCCGCCTGCTGGATGCGACCGATCGTGACCCCGGCCGCGCCGGAGGTGATGATGTCGGCGTCCACCGGCGAGACGATGCCGATGTCACTGGCCCGCATTGAGCGCACGGGACCGACGACCTCGGGCAGCTGGGAGTAGTAGAACGCCGCGAGCCGGGTGGCTCCCCCCTCGACGAGCTCCTCGACCACGAGGTCGGCCTTGCTCAACCCGAGCTGGGGGGCGCTGCCGGCGGTGTTGTCCATCTTCGTGACCATGACCGGGTGCTTGAGGTCGGCGGTGCCGTCCCCGGCGACCGGGGTGCCGGTGAGCGGCCAGGTCTCCGGCGGGGGCGGCTCCTCGGCGTTGCTGCCGGCGGGTGCGCCCGAGCTGCTCGTGTCCCCCGGGTCGGCGGTGCCCCCCTTGTCGCCACACCCGGCGAGGAGCATGGACATGGCGAAGAGCGTGGCGACCACGACGCCGAGGCGGGACGCGGTCTTGGTGCGCAGGGGGCGATGCACGGGGACTCCTAGCTGTGGTGCCGACTACCGACAAGTGTGCGGGCGCGCCCGCCCTGTGTGCGGGAAGGCGCGCCCGGTGTCAGGGCGTCAACCCGCTCAGGCGCGCCGCATCGTGCCTGCGAACCAGCTGCTCGTCCACGGTACGTCGATCTGCACCGGGCGGCCCGGCGTCGAGGAGTGCAGCATCTGCACGGCGCCGCTCTTGAGGCGGCCCACGAAGATGCCCACGTGGTAGACGCCGCCACCGCCGGTGAAGAACATCAGGTCGCCGCGGTGGAGCTGCGACTTGGGGATGCGACGGACGTGACCGGCCTGCGCCGACGACGTACGCGGCATCGCGGAGAAGCCGGCCTTACGGAAGGAGTAGTAGATCAGGCCGGAGCAGTCGAAAGCCCCCGGGCCGGCCGAGCCGTAGCTGTACGCGTCGCCGCGCTGGGCGAGCGCGATGTGCTCAGCGCGGTGGACCCGCACCTTCGTGGCCCGCTTGAGCTTGACCTTCTGGGAGAGCTTCTCCGTGGACCCGCCATGTCCGGACTGGGCACTGACAGCGGTCGGGGTACCGAGCACGAGGCCCAGGCACAGCATCATGAGCGCGCCGAAGCGCAGCATGCGAGAGGTCGCAGGCATGGTTGTTTCCTTTCCCACGCCTGTGAGGTGAGCTGTCGGGTTGGAGCTGGAAAGTGCTCCGTCACGCTGCGTGCCGCCTGGTGACTTCACCCCGAGCCGTCCGCGATCGCGCTGCGAACCGGCGTGGAACCTGTGGGTCCCCCACTCCTGCCCCGTCATGGTCTCGGGGGTCGTCGCGCGGAGGGGCAGGACTCGGCGTTCCCGCGGACGATGGTGCAGCCGTGCACGCTAGGCACGTCGAAGGGTCAAAGTCCAAGCGAGGAGCGCGTTTCGGGCGTGATCGTGACGAGGATCTCGTCGGGGGCGCGAGGCCCGAGAGTGGTCGGCCAGCCCTCGATCAGTCTTCGATCAACGCAGGGCCAGGCAGCCGGAGGTTGCCGCGGCGAACGGCAGCTCGGCGTCCTCGGCGATCCGCTTGTCGAGGTTGGCAGCCACGTCTTCGGGCCACGGCGCGGTGCGCCGGGTGCTCATGTCGATGTGCAGGAAGATCTCCTCCATCACGTAGCTGAGCCGGTGGTGGGTCTCGTCGAGGAGGTAGACCAACGCGTGGGCGGCACGCTCGGAACGCCCGAGCAGCCGGACCCGGGCCGACATCAAGTCGCCCGTGCGCAGCTCGGTCAGGTAGGTGCAGTGGTGCTCCGCCGAGAAGCACGCGTGCCCTGCGCTGATCGGCCAGTTCTGCGGGATGCCGAGCGGGACCAGCGACTCGTCGAGACCCTCGCTCGCGATGCCGATGTAGTGCCGGACGTTCAGGTGGCCGTTCATGTCCTCGAACGGCATCGGCACGGGCTGCTCGACGTAGGCAGGCAGGTCGAAGAGCTGGTCATAGGTGGGATAGGTCGTCACGGGCACGACCCTACGAGTCGCTCGACGACCCGACCGCATCGGACCGCGCCGTCGTCAGCTGACGAGCTTGGCCCCGCCGTCGACGTACAGCGTCTGACCGGTGATGTACGACGCCTCGTCGCTGCACAGGAACGCAGCCGTGGCCGCGATGTCCTCGGGGAAGCCCACCCGGCGGACCGGGTTGCGCTCGGCGTTCCGGGCGCGGAACTCGTCGACCGGGACACCCAGCCGGGCGGCCGTCGCGTCGGTCATCTCGGTGGCGATGAAGCCGGGGGCGATCGCGTTGGCGTTGATGCCGTAGGGGCCGAGCTCGATGCCGAGGGTGCGGGTGAAGCCCTGCACGCCCATCTTGGCGGCGGCGTAGTTGGCCTGGCCGCGGTTGCCCAGCGCGGAGACGCTGGAGAGGTTGACGATCTTGCCGTACTTCTGGGCGACGAAGTGCTTCTGGGCCGCCTTGGTCATGAGGAAGGCGCCCTTGAGGTGCACGCCCATGACCAGGTCCCAGTCCTCCTCGGTCATCTTGAAGAGGAGGTTGTCGCGGGTGATGCCGGCGTTGTTGACGAGGATGTGGATGCCGCCGAGGTCGCCGAGGACCCGCTCGATCGCGGCGTCGACGCTCACGGCGACACTGACGTCGCAGCCGATGCCGAGATGTCCCTCCCCCAGCCGCGCTGCCGCGGCGGCCGCTGCGGACTCGTCGAGGTCGATGACCGCGACCTTGGCGCCCTCGTCGGCGAACCGCTGCGCACAGCCGAACCCGATGCCTCGTGCGCCCCCGGTGACGACTGCGACGCGCCCGTCGAAGCGACCCATGCTGACTCCTTCGCGATCGTGCGACAGCGGCGCAACGACGCGCCAGTAGAACCGTGTCTCACCCTAGACGGGTGACCCCGTAGGGTGTTCCGGTGGGTCGTCCGGATTTTCGCCTTGCAGGGGTGCTGGCTGCAGCCATGGTGCTGGCCATGGTGTTCGTCTCGCGTGTGTGGGACCTCCCCATCCGCGACCCCGACGGCGTGGTGGTGCCGACGTACGTCCGGCTGCCGTTGATCGTGCTCGCGGCGCTCGCACTCGACGTCGTGCCGCGCGCTCTGGCGCGCCGTCGGCCGATCATGGAGGTGGCGCGCGAGCGGTGGAGCCGTGACCAGCTGGTGTTCGCCCTGGCTGGGGTGATCACGTGGTACGCCTGCTACGCCGCCTTCCGCAATCTCAAGAGCTACGTGCCGTTCGTCAACGACCGGCTGTGGGACAACGAGCTCGCGTCGCTCGACCGCACGCTCTGGCTGGGGCACGACCCGGCCGACGTGCTGCACGACGTGCTCGGCACCGGCTGGGCCGCGCACGCTCTGTCCTTCGTGTACGTCGCGTGGATCCCGCTGGTGCCGGTGACGCTGGCCGTGGCACTCCTCTGGACCCGTCACCGGGCGGCCGGCTCGTGGTTCGTCACGGCGGTAGCGGTCGACTGGGCGCTCGGCGTGGCGACGTACTTCGCGATGCCGACCCTCGGCCCCATCTACTCCGCACCTGGGGACTTCACGGACCTCCCGCACACCCACGTCACGGCGCTGCAGGAGTGGATGGGGTCAGACCGCGCCGACGTGCTCGCCGACCCGTTCTCGACCGACGCCGTACAGACCATCGCCGCCTTCGCCTCGCTGCACGTCGCCATCATGGTCACGATGTGCCTGATGGCGCACCTGATCGGGCTGCCGCGCTGGGTCCGCGTCTCGAGCTACGTCTACTTGGCCCTGACGGTGGTGTCCACCGTCTACCTCGGCTGGCACTTCTTCGTCGACGCGATCGCCGGGGCCGCACTGGGCGCGGCCGCGGTGTGGATCGCGGCTCTCGGCACCGGCAACGCCTCGGGCGGGCGCCCTCGCCTGCGTCCGGAGGCCGAGGATCAGAGCACCGACCGCAGCCTCTCGGCGTAGGTCGCGGCCTCCCCCTCGGCGTACTTCGTGCGCGGCCAGAAGAAGCCCCGCAGGCCGTCGCCCTTGGTGCGCGGAACGACGTGCAGGTGCAGGTGCGGCACCGACTGGGAGACGGTGTTGTTGATCGCCACGAACGAGCCCTGTGCCCCGAGCCCGTCCACCATCGCGGTGCACAGCCGCTGCCCCCACGCCAGGAACGGATCACGCAGCTTCGCCGGCAGGTCGGGCAGGGTCACGACGTGCTCGCGCGGCACCAGCAGCACGTGGCCGCGGAAGACCGGGCGCGCGTCGAGGAACGCCACGAAGTCGTCGTCCTCGACGACCCGCTCGGC
Source organism: Nocardioides sp. LHG3406-4 (assembly GCF_049897745.1). Taxonomy (NCBI): domain Bacteria; kingdom Bacillati; phylum Actinomycetota; class Actinomycetes; order Propionibacteriales; family Nocardioidaceae; genus Nocardioides; species Nocardioides sp. LHG3406-4. The sequence continues at coordinate 41,572 of NZ_JAFCWV010000002.1, read as the reverse complement.
CTGCGTCTCGCCGGCCACGATGGCGCAGAAGACGCAGTCCATCAGCGGATCCCGTGGCCGATGACTCCGCTGGGTGCGTCGAGGAGGGCGCTCATCAAGGGCAGGATCACAGCGCGAGCGTACGACGCCCGGCTGCCGCTAGCGTGCGGGACATGACCGGTGCCAGCGCCCACCGCCCGATGAGGTTCGTCCTCGACGTCACCGTCGACGCCGCCGACCCGGAGGCGGCCGCGGCCGAGCTCGGCCGGGTGCTGCGCTACTGGGGCGGCGCGATGAGGCAGATCGACGTGACGGCGCCCGCAGAGCAGGAGGTGTACGACAGCGGCTACACCCCGATCGGCTCCTGGCGACTGAGCGCTGTGTCATCGTGAGGCCATGATCGACCTGACCCCGACGACCGACCGCACCCGCGCCGTCGCAGCCGCCGTCACCGACCAGCAGCTCGAAGCCGTCACCCCCACGGGCAGCACGGTGGCTCAGCTGCTGCACCACGTGCTGGGCCTCTCCGTCGCCTTCCGTGACGCAGCCGCGAAGCTGGACGGACCGACCACGTCGACCCCGCCCGGCCCGGTGTCCGAGCCTCTCCCCGACGACTGGCGCGACCGGGCCGACCGGTTGCTCGCGGAGCTCGCCGCCGCGTGGCGCGACGCCGGGGCGTGGGAGGGGATGACGAGGGCGGGCGGCGTCGAGCTGCCTGGCGAGATCGGCGGGCTCGTCGCCCTCGACGAGGTGCTCCTGCACGGGTGGGACCTGGCCCGGGCTACCGGGCAGCCCTACGAGCCCTCCGACGCGGAGTGTGAGGCGGTGCTCCCGATCGTCGAGCCCGAGGCGGACGACCCCGACGGCTCCGGTCGTGAAGGGATGTTCGGACGCGTGGTCGAGGTGCCCGAGGATGCGCCGCTGTGGCACCGCGTGCTCGGCCTGTCGGGCCGCGACCCGGGCTGGACCGCCTGACTAGTGACAGACACCGACGCACCGCTGGTCGTGCACGATGCGCCCGCTCGGCCCGCGGGCGTCGAAGTGCTGTGAGTCTCCGGTGCCGTAGGTCCAACTGAAGCCGTGGCGGCGCATCAGCCGCACCATCGGGTGGCTGCCCGAGCGCCAGGCCACCCGAGGGTCGCTGCGCGACTGCCACCAGTCGTTCGGCACCAGGCCGGTGGCCGATCGGAAGGGGTTCTCCCAGGTGTTGATGTCGAAGGACCGTCCGTAGGAGTGCGGCGAGCGCACGCCCGGCCGGTTCACGACGTAGCGGCAGTTGAAGGCCGAGCTGTTCCCGGCAGCCATCGAGGCATAGTCGTCGCCGCCACGAAGGCGCGGCGACCACCCGAACCGGTCGACGCGGTACATCGAGCGGATCGGGAGCCGCCGGTCGTAGATCTCCGTGAGCGCGCCGACGAACTGCTCACTCGCCGCGGCATGGATGACCAGCTCGCCGCGGTGCCGGTAGCCGTCGTACCCCCAGTAGTTGACACGGATCAGCCGCAGCCTGGCGCGGCCGACGGGGCACCCAGCGTGCCACGTCACACCGCTCATCTCTCTCCAGATGTTGTTGGGGATCCGCGTGACCACGGCGTCGGCACCGGAGCCCACGGCACGCGGCTGCGGCGGCAGGACGATCCGTGGGTGAGGGGCCTTCCGCGGCAGCGAGACGGGCTGGGCCGGCGGCCGGTTGTCGATCCGTCGCGAGCTCGAGATCGAGGCCACGACCCAGTCCAGGGTCGGTGCGACTGCACGAAGGGTGACGTCGTCGCGGGGGGCGTAGGTCACCGTCGCCTGGCCGGCCGCATCCGTCGTCGGGGTCGCGACGTCCAGCCACCTGCCCCCCTGCAGCAGCTGGACCTGCACCGGCCCGGCGACACCCTCGCCCGAGTCCGTCCGCCACCCGACGACCAGCTGGACGCTCTGCTCGTCCACCACCACGGGCGGTGCGGTGAGGGTGAGGATGCTGGCCCGCCGCACGAGTGCGATCGGCACGGCGCCCGAGCTCGACGGCGTGTACGTCGCGTCCCCGGCGTACGCCGCCCGGAAGACGTTGTCGCCGGCCGAGCGTGCCAGCGCGGCATCGATGGCGGCGTGCCCCTGCGCGTCGGTGACCACCTCACCGACCGGTGCCCAGGCACCGCCGGCCAGACGTTCCACCGTGACGAGGACGCCTGGCAGCGGTGTCCCCGCCGCGTCCGTGACAGCGATGCCGAGTGAGGTCGTCTCGCCCGCGCGGGCCGAGGTGCCCGTCATGGAGGTGACCGTGCCGGTCGCGGCCTGGGTCGGCGCGGCGACCTGGAGCAGCACTGCACACATCGCGACGACCAGCAGCCCACGCAGCATGGGCGTCATGCTCACACACCGGTGGCGGGCACCGGTGTAGAAACGGACCGTGCCCGACATCCGCCGTACGCTCGAGACGCTCCGCGAGGAGACCCGGCATCGACTGGCCGCCCTCACCGCGCAGTTCGACGAGGTGGTCGCGGCCTCGAGAGACACCAACGCCGACGACGAGCACGACCCCGAGGGAGCCACGATCGCGTTCGAGCGGTCACAGGTCGGCGCGCTGGCGCGGCAGACCCGGGACCGCCTGGCCGAGATCGAGGCCGCCCTGGAGCGCCTCGACTCCGGCACCTACGGGGACTGCGAGGTGTGCGGACTGCCCATCGAGGCGGAGCGGCTCGAAGCCCGCCCCACGGCGCGCACCCACGTGTCGCACTCCGGGCACTGAGAAGCACTGCCTAGACCGGCGGCCGTCACTCGAAGCCCTACAGGTCGAGCACCAGACGATCTGTCAGCGACCGCGAGCAGCAGATCATCATGACCTCCCCCCGCTCCCGCTCGAGGTCGTTCAGGACCGAGTCTCGGTGATCGGGAGTGCCCGAGACGACCCGCGTCTCGCAGGTGCCGCAGATGCCTTCCTCACACGATGAGTGGACCAGCACACCGGCCTCGTCGAGGACGTGCAGGATGCTCTGCCCCGGCTCGACGATGACGGTGACGTTGGACTCGTCGGCGACCACCTCGAACGCCACGTCACTCGCCGCGTCGAAGCTCGAGGCGCGTGAGGCGAACCGCTCCATGCGCAGGCTTCCGACGGGCCATTGCCGTCCGGCCTCCTCGATCGCCTGGAGAAGCCCCTCCGGGCCGCAGGCGTAGACGAGCGCCCCCGGGCGGGGGCTCTGGAGGATCGCCCCGAGGTCGAGGCGACCCTGCTCGTCCTCCGGCACGAGGGTCACCTGTTCGGGATACCGGCTTGCCAGCGACGAGGCGAAAGCCATGGAGCTGAGCGATCGGCCACCGTAGTAGAGGTGCCACGGGACGCCGTTCTCGGCAGCCTCGGCCAGCATCGGGGTGATCGGAGTGATCCCGATCCCCCCGGCGATGAAGATGTACTCCTCCGCCGGCTCCAGGATGAAGTGGTTGCGCGGGCCACGGATCTCGACCATCGATCCGACCTGGAGGTTCTCGTGGATGGCGGCCGAGCCTCCTCGTCCGTGCTGCTCACGCAGCACCGCGATGCGCCAGGACTCCCGGTCCGCGACCTCCCCGCACAGGGAGTACTGGCGTACGACGTCATCGAGGACGACCTCGATGTGCGCACCAGGGGTCCAGCGCGGAACCTTGTTGCCCTCGGGGTCGGCGAGGACGAGGCTGACCACGTCCGTGGCGACGTCGGTCCGCTCGACCACTGTCATCTTCGCGACTCGATCGGAGAAGGTCGTGCCCAGGACCTTGGCTGACAGTTTCAACGGCTCAGTCATCGGACGCACTACTTCCAGACCGCGAACGCCGTGCCGATTCCGGTTCCCGCCTCCGAACGATAGGCGGGGATGTAGTCGATCTCTTCCATGTCGAGGTGCTCGAGCGCGCCGCCTGCCGTGATCCACAGGAGACTCTCCGACGTCCCTGAGCGCATGTGCCGGCGCGGAATCGTCGTGAGGGACTCAGCGTCCTTGTTCTTGAGGCCATCGAGGATCCGGCGATCGAGCGACTCGTCCACGACGAAGTGGCTCAGGCCGCCGGAGGCGACGACCGCGACGCGAAGGTCCTCGGGGTAGGACTCGATGGCGCGTCTCAGCGCCCTGCCGAAGTAGTAGCAGCGCCGTGGCGACGGGACGTTCGGCGGGATGTAGGAGTTGATGGCCACCGGGAGCAGCGGGATCATCTCCTCCCCCATGAGCCGCCGCCGTACGAACGTGAAGGCATGGCCGATGCTTCGATCCTGGGGCTGACGCGAGTACGAGACGACGTCGAACTCATCCTGCACGAGCTCGGTGATGAGGTGCCTGCCGACGTCGCCCGGAGTCACGTACTTGTCCGGGGTCTCGGAATGGCGTGCCCACATGGCAGCCTGCACGCCCTTCGCCAGCGCGGCCAGCTTGTCCGGCTCAGGTGGCAGGTCGTAGATCGCCTCGCCATGGAAGATCGCGAAGGTGGGGAGACCGTCGTCCTTGAACAGCTCGTCCTGGTCGTCGCCGATCACCACCACGACGTCAGGGGCGACGTCCGTGAGAGTCTGCTTGAGCTGCGCGAGGGCGCGCTGGCCCCGCTCGTGATGGGACTGCCAGACAGCCGGTGTCAGCCTCTCCCGAGGGACGTTCCACTCCGGCACGGCGGCGAGCTCGTCGTAGTCGTGGATCTCGCCGTCCCGACCGAGCAGGAAGGGGTTGCGCCGATCACGGTTCGCGTGATCCTCCCACCACTCGGTCTCGGTGCTCAGCTGCGGCGTGTGGGACGTCGCCATTCCGAGAACTATCTCAGCCATCTAAGAAGCCTTTCGTTCGATCGGTGCTCGGCCGGACGTCATCACGAGCGCCTCGTCTGCAAGTCGTGATACCCGAGCTGCACGCGCGCCTGGTCCAGACGCATCCCACCGGCCACCTGCTCGCGGATCCGCTCCTCGGTGCTCTCGATCGACTTCACGACCTCGAGCACCTCCAGCTCACGCTCCCGAGGGACGACGACGACACCATCGCCGTCGCCGATCACGATGTCACCAGGTCGCACCCGGACCTGGCCGACGGTCACGGGGACCTCGATGCCCACCATCTGCACGCGATCCTTGCCGGTGCGCATGTACCGCCCGCGGGAGAAGACCGGGTAGTTCAGCTCCCTCGATCGTCGGCTGTCACGACAGACGCCGTCGATCACGGTGCCCGCGATGGCGTTCTGCGAGGCCATCAGCGTGAGGAGGTCTCCCCACACGGTCACATCCGTGCGGCCGGCGTTGTCCAGCACGACCACAGACCCCGGCGGGACGTCGTCGATGTAGTCCCCCACCGTGCCGCCGGCGACGTCGACGGGCTGGTAGAGCCCGGTGAACGCCCGGCCGGCCAGGGCGAAGGACGACTCGAGTGGCTGGATCCCGTGTGCCTGGCCGGCGATGCCCAGGCGGTCCAGCGCATCCGAGATGCCCGACGTGGCGGCCTCTGCCAACTGCTTGACGACCTCGTCCATCACTTCTTCTCCTCAACGTAGGCCTCGACGCGAAGCTGGATCTTCAGGCCGCCGGGAAGCTCACGGACCGTGGTGTGGCGAGCCGGCCGGTCGTGCTCGTCGGGGTACCACTCCAGCCAGTGCCGGTTGACCTCGTCCCGGAGCGACCCGTCGGCCAGCAGCACCTCCAAGAAGACCACTTGGTCGAGGCTCACGCGCGCGACCTCGAAGAGCGCCCGGGTGTTCGCGAAGACAAGGTCCACCTGCGCCACTCCGTCAGCCGGAAGCGAGTTGTCCTTCGGATCACGCCCGGAGATGCCACTCGACTTGAACAGCGGGCCGACACTCGCCGCCATGGGGATCGGCGCTCCGTGACTCAATCCTGGAAGCGCGTAGGTCTGTCGACGTGTCACTGAAAGTCCTTCCCGCGATCTAGAGATCGCGTGTGCTTGGTGCGAAGAGGGTGATGGGGTCGACGAGCTGACTCGTCAAGCCCTGTTCGAAGAGTGCTCGAGCGAGCCGCTCCAGTACGTGCTGCTGCGAGGTGAGGCCATAGGGGATCGGATCGACGGTCGTCACTGCCGACGCGGCGGCGTCGTCCACAGCGCCGATCCGGCGCCACGTCTCCAAGAGCTCAGCGGCCCCGCCCAGTGCTCGGCGCTTGGCCTCGGTGAACGCTGAGAAGAGATTCAGCGCAAGCCAAGGATGTTGGTCGACCAGGCTCGTTCGGAGCACCAGGACATGGTTGATGGGCAGAACTTCCGTCACCCGGAAGTACCGGATCCCCTCGGCGACGCGGTCGGAGAACAACGGTCTGAGGTTCGGGATGCTGTCAGCGGTGCGGCCACTCCGGTCGACCAGGTTCGTCGTGCCGAGGTAGCGAATGGCGGCATCGAGCTCACCGCTGGCGAGCATGGAGCCCATCGTCTTGTCCTGTGGGATGAAGCTCAGATCGACTCCCGGAGGCGGGGCGAAGGACGTGGCACCGCCATGGCTCTTCTCGAGAGGGCGCTCCATGAACCACTTCATGTCGCTGGCCCGGACGCCGTACTCGTCGGCCAGGGCGACGCGGGCCCAGACCGCAGCCGTCTGCTGGTACTCCGGCACCCCGACGCGCTTGCCGACCAGATCCTGTGGCACGTCGATGCCCGCGTCGTCGCGCACCAGGATGTCGGTGTGGAAGAAGCGACGCGTCGTGAAGACCGGGATCGCGACCCAGTCGCGGACGCCCTTGTCCAGACTGATCATCAGCGACGACAGCGACATCTCGGAGATGTCGAACTCCTTGAACTTCAGCTGACGCCAGAAGATCTCGGAGGGATGCAGACCCGTCGAAGCGAGGCTGACGCCCGCGACCGGCACCGTGTTGTCGAGGAGTGGACGCGTCATCGGATTCTCGGTGAGGGCCATGCTCAGCTGGAGGTCAGCCACGCCGACGTCCTCCGTGCGACCGCGTCACGGAGCGACCTGCGCCTTGAGCATGTCCTGGTACTGAGGGCCCATCACCTCGGAGGGCGACAGACCTCCGCGGAGGCCGGCCTGCATGCCTTCCTCGCGCTTGGCCAGGCCCTCGGCGATGTCGAGCACCCGGGCAGCCAGCTCGACGGGGATCACCACCACGCCGCTGCCGTCGGCGATCACGAGGTCGCCGTTGCGAACGGGGACACCGTCGATGGTGATGTCCACCCCCTGCGCGACCTCGGTGGCCCGACTGCGTGCGGTCCGGGTGATCGGCGCTCGTGCGAACACCGGGAACCGGTGGCCACGCGCCTCATCCACGTCGCGCAGCGCGCCGTCGGACACCACGCCCGCAACGCCGCGCTCCATGGCGGCGACGGTGAGCAGGCCACCCCAGCTGCCCATCCCGACGCGTCCCGCGTTGTCGATGACGATGACGTCGCCCGGTTCACTGGCCTCGATCGCAGCGACCCCCAGGTGCACGGGCTTCTCCGAGGCACCCGCCTCAGCGAGGCCCAGCTTCATGGTCACAGCACGGCCGGCGACCTTCGCGCCCTCCCACATCGCGTGGATCCCGAGCGGGCTCGTCACGAACCCGAGGGAGTCGAGAGCGTCAGACACCACACAGCTGTCGAGCTGGCGTAGTCGCTGGACCAGCGCACCCACCTCCTGCTCCGCAGGCGCACTCACGGCGTCTCCCGTTCGAAGAAGAGGAGCAGATACCCCGTGGTCGAGGAGTTGTAGATGATGGGCTGGATCTGGAGCACGCGCCAACCGGCGCCGCCGCGCTCCTTCACGATCACGTTCAGCTCGTCCGTGACCGCCTCAGGCGTGCGGCCGGTCGCGCGCACCTCCTGGACCTCGTACTCAGGCATATCTCTCCGTTCGCCGCTCAGCGGCAGCCTCGATCGTCAGTGCCATTGGGCCTTGGTCGCTTCCTTCGAAGCGTCACGCCAGTCGGTGCCCCGCACCACGAGCATGTCTGTGCCGCGGGTGTCGCGATGGTCCTCGGGGTCTGAGCCCCTGGGCATGCCGCCGGACTCGACCTCGTCGGCGGCCTCCAGGAGCAGCCGACGCGCGGTCTGGATCGCTCGGTCGGTGCTGCCGAGAGCCTCGAGGCTGCGGTCGACGATGGGGCCCATGCCGACCTGCAGTGCGAAGTCCTGGGTGTTGATACCGCGGATGCCGGTGAAGGTCTTCGTCCGCTGAAGCTCACGGTCGATCTCGTAGTCGTTCTCCGGGCCCACCCGTAGCCAGTATGTGCCCGGGATGAAGTCATCCTTGCCCCGGCCGAACCTGGCCTCGTGGGAGTCCCAGTAGTCGTCGCTGATCGGGTACGACTCGTCGGTCGAGTACATAAAGTTGTAGACGAAGGTGTTCTCGTCGTCGATCGGCACCCAGAGGTGGCCGTGCACCGACGGGAGACCGGCCTTCTTCCCCTCCCAGTCGATGAACCGCCCCCGAGACTGCTGGAACGGCATCAAGAACTGATAGATGCGCAGGTAGGTCTCGTCGTCACTGATGTTCCGGACACTGGCGTAGGTGAAGCCGTGCTCCTTGACGTCGACCTCGAGCTTCGGGTGGGTGTCCCGCGCCCGGAGCAGCCGGTTGTTCCCGAGGTCCTCGTTGTGGGCGAAGGACGAGTGCACGGTGTCGATCCCGCCCTCGACCGCCTGCAGGAAGTTGCACTGCTCGCCCGTCTTCGACACCCGCAGGTGTGTGCTGGGCGTCCTGAGCCACTCGTAGTCAGGGACCTCCGGTGTCAGCTTCTGCGGACCCATGTAGGTCCACACGATCCCGCCGGCTTCGTAGGTCGGGTAGGCCTTGATCGAGACCCGTGTCTTGAACTTGCTCGACGGCGGCTCCGAGGGCATGTCCACGCAGGCGCCGGTGGCGTCGAACTTCCAGCCGTGGAAGACGCACCGGAGTCCGCACTCCTCGTTCCGCCCGTAGAACAGCGGAGCCCGCCGATGCGCACAGAAGGCGTCGACCAGGCCGACGTCGCCGTTGCTGTCACGGAAGGCCACCAGATCCTCGCCCAGGAGTCGTACCCGGATGGGCGCACCGTCGGAAGCCGGCAGCTCCTCGCTGAGGCATGCCGGGATCCAGTAGCGACGGAAGACCTCGCCCATGGCGGTCCCCTGCCCGACACGCGTGAGTCGCTCGTTCAGTTCCTTGGTGATTCGCATCTAGCCTCCTCGATCCCGGATGGTCCGCCCAGCGTCGTGTCCTGGACCCACCCGAAGGGGCCCAGGACACGACGATCAGAGAGCGTCAGTCTTCCTCGATGACCTCGCCGCCGGCCTTCTCCAGCACGCCGTCGTAGATCTTGCTCCACTTGGCGAACTCGTCCTCGTCACCGCTGAGGGCGTAGGGAACGTTCGTGTACTCGTCGAGCTTGAAGGTGCCCTGGTAGTCGACGTTGCTGGGGTTGCGATCCTGGCCGACGAAGATCTCCTGTCCATCGGTCAGGAGGAAGTCGAGCATCAGCAGCGCCGTCGCAGGGTGCTGGACCGTCACCGGGATGCCTGCGGAGATGAAGGTGTACGGCACGGGCTCCACGATCGGCATGGCGTCGACAGGAGCGCCGTCGGCCTTGGCCGAGGAGACCGCGTGGTAGTAGCAGGCGATGCAGACCTCAGCCTGGCCCGAGGCCAGAAGAGTGGTCATCAGTGTGTGACCCTTCACGACGAAGGCGCCCTGGATGTTGTCCTCCCAGTAGGCGATGGCCTCGTCCTCGGTCATCCCCTTCTCCTTGACGAAGTACTCCTTCACCAGGGCTTCGAACCAGGGCGCGTCCTCTGTCTCGATCATGAACTTGCCGCGGAAGCGCTCGAAGACGTCCTCGAGGCTCGTCGGCGGGTCCTTGACCAGGTTCGTGTTCCAGGAGATGACCGGCGCGATCACGTAGATGGCCGCTGAGTAGTCCGTCGCCGATCCGGAGACGAGGTGCTCCGTGAGCGGCGTCTTGAGCGGCGCCAGCGCATCCAGGTTGGCGAGGACCGTTGCCTGCGATGCGTCGGCGACGTACAGGTCAGCGCCGTCGTGCTTCGCCTGGACCTCCTGGAGCACCTTCTGGGCGATCACCTCACCGGCAGCGCGGTAGTTCTCGACCTTGATGTCGTACTTCTCCTGGAAGGCGTCGATGATGGGGTCGGTGTCCTCAGGCTTCGTGCCGGCGTAGAAGCTGATCTCACCGCCTTCCTTCTTGGCCAGCGCGAGCAACTTGGCTTCCCGATCCTCGAACGAGAGGCCCTCGATCTGCTCGTACACGTCGTCGAGGCTGGCACTGCCAGCCTCGCCCGCGTCGGCTCCCGAGGACCCACACGCTGAGATGACCACCAGACTTGCGATGGTCGCACCCACCATGGCGAGCCGGCGGGTAGGTCGGTTCCTGACCATTGTTGCTCCGATCGAATGAAGTGGATCTGCTGAGTGTTACTTGACTGCCATCGGCACGACTGCACAGCCGTGCTTGGCAAACTCGAGGCGTACGACGGTGCCGACGGGGAGCGGTTTCTCGCTCGAGCTGACGACGGTCCACTCGATGTCGCCGACCCGGACGCGGTATTCCACGGTCATGCCGAGGTACGCCGTCCCCTCGACCATGCCTTCCCACTCGCCCAGCTCCGGTGAAGGGTTGTCGACCTCGACCAGGCTGATCGACTCGGGCCGGATCGAGATGTAGACCTCCGAGCCGGGCGACAGGTCGACCTGCGACGTCGCGGTGACCACGCCGGCCGGGGTCTTGACGACCAGGTCGTCGCCCGACGCGCTTGACACCGTGCCGACGACGAGGTTCGAGCTCCCGACGAAGCGGGCGACGAACTCCGATGCCGGAGCGGTGTAGATCTCGCTCGGCGCGCCGACCTGCTCAACCTTGCCGTTGGACATCACCGCGATGTTCGTCGACATCGCGAGCGCCTCCGACTGGTCGTGCGTGACGTAGACGGTGGTGACTCCGATCTCGTGCTGGAGGCGCTTGAGCTCGAACCGCATGTCCGTGCGGAGCCTGGCGTCCAGGTTGGAGAGCGGCTCGTCGAGAAGAAGCAACGGAGGCTCCATGACCAGCGCGCGGGCAAGGGCGAGGCGCTGCTGCTGTCCGCCCGAGAGCGCGGTCGCCGACCGCCCTGCGAAGGCGCTCAGCTGCACGACCTCGAGCGCTCGCTCCACCCGCTCGCGCACCTGCTTGGCCGGTGGGCGGCTGCTCCTGCTGCCGACAAGAAGCGGGAACGCGGCATTCTTGTAGACGTCCATGTGCGGCCAGATGCCATAGGACTGGAACACCATTCCGAGCCCACGCTGGTTGGCGCGCATCGAGACACCCGTCTCGGAGCTGAACAGCACGCGGTCCGCGACCGAGATCTTCCCCAGGTTCGGCGCCTCCAAGCCCGCGATGCACCGGAGCGTGGTGCTCTTGCCGCAACCGGACGGGCCCAGCAGCGTGAGGAACTCGCCTGGGACTGCTGAGAGGTTGATGTCAGCGATCGCGTACTGACGCTTCGAGTGTTCCTTCTTCCGGTCGCCGTAGCTCTTGTAGAGCCCGTCGACCTGGAGGAGGTTCGGGTTTCCCATCAGTGCTTCACCTCGCGTAAATCGCCTTCCTTGACACCGAACTTGTTGGCAATCACGCGGGTGAGAGCCACCAGCGTGCAGAGAATGAGGATCATGATGACCCCGAGCGCGGAGAGGAGCGTGAGCTGCCCGTTCTCCCACTGCTGCCAGATCACGACGGACAGCACCTCGTTCCCGGGCGTGTAGAGCAGCAGCGAGCTGGCGACTTCACGGAACGACACGACGAGGACGTAGATCCAGCCGCTGAGCAGGCCCGGGAGGATGGTCGGCACGAGGATGAGGCGGAAGGTCTGCAGCCAGGTGGCGCCGCTGGTCTGGGCGCTCTCCTCGAGCTCCGAAGACACCTGGATCATCGCCGAACCGGCGTACCTCATGCCGTAGGGCATGTACTTCGTGAAGTACGAGATGATGAGGATCAGGAGGGTGCCGTAGATCGGGATCGGCACCCGAAGGTAGACGAACAACAGCGCCACACCCAGCACGAGGCCCGGCACGCCGATCGGTAGGAACGTCAGGCCCTCGAGGATGCCCGACCCGGCCGGCCGCGCTCGGATCGTGATCCAGGCGATGATCGCCATCACGAGCATGACCAGGGTCGCCGTCGTGAGGCCGACCACGATGGAGTTCCTCAGTGCGGTCATGATCGCGTCGTTGGTGAAGATGTCCTTGTAGTTCGCCAACGTGAAGTGCTCGAGGCTCTCCACGGACGGTCCTGCGTAGAACTTCTGGAACGAGACGTAGAGCAGCATCGCGACCGGGACCACGACGGCGATCAGGAAGTAGATCACCAGCAGCGGAGCCATGAAGTACTTGACCCGGCCGAGCGGAAGGGGACGGGGACGGAAGCCCTTCCCGGTCACTGTCTGGAACGACTTGACGCTCTTGCTCAGGCGCCGCTGGAAGTACATCGCCACCCCGGCGATGATCAACACGGGCATCGCCAACGCACCCGCACTCGTGTAGTCCGGCGGGAACACGTGCAGCGAGTCGTAGATGCGCGAGGTGAAGACGTGGATGCCCCCGGGCGTGCCGAGGATGGCCGGCACCTCGAACGCCTCGATGGCCCGCACGAAGGTCAGCGTGACGACGCCGAGGAGCGCGGGGCGCACGAGAGGTAGCGCGATGCGCCGGACGACGGTCGGGAGACCCGCGCCGCTCATCAGGGCCGACTCCTCGAAGGCGGGGTCGGTGTTGCGGAACGCGGCGTACATCAACAAGAAGACCAGCGGCGTCTGGTGCAGGCCGTCGACGAAGATCATCCCCCACATCGAGAAGATGTTGAACGGCTCGACGCCGAAGAGGTCTCCCGTGATGGAGTTGAGCAACCCGTTGCGGGAGCTGCCGAGGAGCGTCCACGCGATGGTGTGGAGCACACCGGGAATGATCAGTGGGACCGTGGCTGCGACGAAGATGAGGTTGCGCCCGGGGATGTCGGTCCGCACCGTCAGATAGGCCAGTGCGGTGCCGGCTGAGACAGCGAAGATCGTGGTGGCGACCGAGAAGATCAGGGTGTTCTTGATCAGCTCCCACAGCTGGTCGCCCGCGTAGGCGTTGGAGAAGCCCGCCAGAGTGAAAGCGCCGTCAGCATCGGTGAACGTCCCGTAGACCAGGAAGATCAGCGGGACGATCGCCAGGTAGACCACGAGCGCCGTCGCCACCAGCATGATGGCGAGCTCCGCCACCGATCGCCCACTGAGGAACTGGAGGCGCGACCGCGCCTCGACGGGCGGGGTGGACACTGGCGGCGGCGGAATCTCGGTCAGCTGGGCCATCAACGCCGCCCACCCATAGGGGCGAGGTGTGCCGCGCGCACCATGCCGGCGGCTGGGTGTGACGTGGGCAACTTCGAATGCATTGCTGCAGAATATAGACTGCAGGCCATCAAGTCCACACTCTCTGTCAAGGAAATTGGCCGCGCGGGTCACCGCGCAGCACCCGGAGGCTCATCGCAAGGGGCGCGACGATGTGACGGGGTGGGGGTACGTCGTTCCGGGCGGCGCACCGCTTCCTGTGGCCCCGAGAAGCCCGGTCCCTGAGCGGGTCTTCGAGACCGCTCCCCGTCCTTCCACCGGTCGCGTGGCCGCGCTTGGCCGGAGAGTCCCTACTGCCGCCCGCGGCCGGGGGACGGCTGACCGGACCTAGATCGCCGGGCCGACGGACTTCGGCGTCTTGATGACGCCGGTCAGCTCCTCGTCCGGCAGCGCGAGGATCGCGGGCTCGTCGAAGACGTCCCCCATGTCGGAGGCGACGCCGTTGGCTTCGAGCGCCTCCAGGAACTTGCGGTGGATCCGCGGGTCCTGTTCGTCGTACTCGACCTGTCGCCCGCCCTTGGACACCGAGACGTGGCCCTGCCCCTCGGCGCTCTTCCGGCGCATCGCGATGAAGGGGTAGCGCCGGCTGCCGAGGCTGCACGCCAGGTAGCGGGCGGGCGCGGGCGCGGTGTTGAAGTGCTGGTGGTACATCCAGAAGGGCGGCGTGTACATGTAGCCGTGCTTCCAGGGGATCTCGCGGAACTCCGAGTCGCCTTCGTACCAGAGGAGGGTGTAGCCCTCGCCGTCGACCGCATGGACGTGAGTCCCGGCGGCGTGACGGTGCCCCTTCTTGTAAGAGCCCGACGGGATCTGCGAGATGTGGGCGTGCATGGTGCCTTCAGCGAGCACGAGGCTCACGTTCCGAGAGCCCTTGCCCCTGCTCGCGAGGTCGTACAACGTGAAGCTGGTCAGGTCGTGGATGAAGTTGGTCTCCCACACGTTCATCTTCTTGACCGAGTCCTTGTTGTAGACGAAGTGCTCTCCCCCGCCCGAGAAGTAGTCAGGGTTCCCGACACGGTCGGGGAAGTCGGCGTCACAGCCGAAGACGAAGTCGGCGTTGTGGAACAGGTTGATCAGGAGCGGTGCGTTGTTCGTCACCGACAGCCGCGCCGAGACCGAGCCGGATCCGTTGGTGAGCTGGTACGTCGCGTTGAGGGGGACGGCGAACAGAGCGCGCGGTCCCCACTCGAACACCTTCTCAGTGCCGTCCGGCAGCCAGATCGTCATCGTGCCGTAGCCCTCGAGGACGTAGAAGAAGGCTTCGTAGAGATGCCTCACCTGGTTCGTCGACCTGGCCGGCTCCACCTCGAGGATGTAGTTGGCCATGAAGTCGCCCATCCCATGGGTGTGGGCGAAGCACCCCCGGGCGCCGTAGCGGTCCCAGGGCGCAGTCTCCAGGGCAAGCAGGTTGTGCCCGAAGTCGAGGTGGACGGGAATGCCTTCGGCCTTGGCCCAGTCGGCATAGGGATCGACGAGGTACTTGTCGTCCCCTTGCGGGCTGTCGCCCGCGCCGGTAGCCGCTGAAACAGTCATGTCTTCCTCTTCTCCTAGCTCGGCCTACGCGTCGGGGCGCTTGTACAGCTCGGGCGGCATCCGGGTCGTCAGACCGGCCTTGGCCAGCTGCGCCTCGAACTCCTGCCGGATGTGCGGGTCCTCGGCCCAGAACTCCACGCTTCGCCCACCTTCGGTCATGCCCAGGTTCGAGCTCTTGAGCGTGGCCCCGGGAGGGGCGAACAGACCGGCGATCCGGGCGCTGGGCGGTCCGTTCATCGCCAGCACGCGCAGCGGCTCCGCGCTGGTGGCGAAGTGCTGATGGACCCAGTCGCCGCCTCCGGGCGCCGCCGCCACCATTCCACCGGGCCGGTAGTCCACGCGCTGGACCGCGTCGCCCGTACCGTTCGCCCAGGGCGTGAAGCTCGCTTCGCGTGGCCAGGTGTAGGTGAACCCACCGCCCTTGATGCAGATCAGGACCGCGCTCGGCGGGTGGTGGTGCGCGGGCGCATAGCGGCCGACCTGGAACTCCAGGACCTTCATGTAGAAGCGGGCGTTGGCCATCCAGGGTTGGATGCGGCGCGTGCCGGGCCCGCGCTGGTTGTCCAGCGGCATCTCGAGGTTCACGAGGTCGGGGATCAGGTTCGTGACCTGCATCGCGCGGCCGCGCACCGGGTCGGCGACGAGCTCGTCGCGGTAGTCGAAGTAGTCGCTCTTGCCCGAGTAGCGCTCTTCGAACGGGTACGGGTTGGCGAAGATGAACTCCCGGTTGTCGTACATGTTGAAGACCGGCGGCGCGGTCGTGCCGGCGATGATCAGCGCACGCTTGTTTGTGCCGTTGATCAGCCGGTGCGGGGCATTGAGCGGGATGCCGAAGAGCGAGCCGCTGCCCCACTCGAAGCTCTGGGGAGAGGTTCCGGCGGGGGCACCGTTGCGCCACACCTCGGTGGTCCCGGCGCCCTCGACGACGTACATGATCTTCTCGTAGATGTGCTGGTCGACCTCGAGCGAGGCCCCCGGGGGGATCTCCACGACCTGCATGCCCCAGAGCTCCTCGGTGCCGAGCAGCTGGATGTAGGCGCCGCGGCCGCCGATCCGGGACCAGTCCCCGAGGTCCAGGTCTCGTACGTCGTTGAACCCGATCTCCCGATAGACGGGCACGCCCTCCTCATCCATGAAGTGGTCGTACGGCTGCTTGGGGCTCTTGAACTCCTTCTTCCCGCCGAAGTCGTCCTCACCGCTGGGCGGGACGAACGTGGGGGACTTGGCCGTCCCGTAGTTGGTGGTCGCCTCGTCGTAGTCAGCCATCGCCGCACACTCTCCACTGGTTTCCATGCTGCGTTGCACGGTCGGAATCCGTCGTTCTGCAGCCTATAGCATGCACGGAGTCATGGGCAGGCCTCAAGCACCTGCGCGGCGCGGAACTCGCGGCGCCAGGCGATCTCCACCCGGCCGACCGCGGCCGCGCGTCGAACGGCCGGGTGCATGTCGTCAGCCCCGACCAGCCGAGTCAGTGAGTCGTCCGCTGCCTGGTCGTCGACCGACCGCGGCAGTGCCAGTCGCGCGAGCGCGGCGACGACATGGTCCGCGCGCCCCGACAGGCGATCCGAGATCTCGTCGCCGTACCTGCCGGTCAGGCCACCGATGATCGCGGTGTGCAGCGGGTGCCACAGTCCACGTGCGGTGGCCGCCGCGAGGTCGGGATCGAACTCCGTGTTCGCCAGCAGCCCCTCCCAGGCGTCGGACTTCGTCCTCGCGTCGGGGACGAGGGCCAGGCAGGTTCTGTACGCCGCGCGGCGATCCGGGGGTACCTGCCTCGCGGTCAGGTCGCGGAGCTCCAGGCCCCCGAGGGCGCAGAGTCGAGCAGTGATCATCCAGGCCAGTGCCGAGTCGGGATCCCGGCCAGACAGGGCCTCCCCCAGGACCCGCAGCGACCGCTCGTCGGCATGGCCGATCCAGCAGAACAGCGCCGCGCGACCAACCGCGGACTCGAGGGTGGCGCTCCGCATCGACCGCCGGAGCGCCTCGGCCATGGTCTTCTCCGCCTGGCGGACCCCCTCCTCGTCAGGCCAGCCCGCAGGCAGGAGAACGTCGGAGAACCAGTCATCGGCAACCGACAGGGCGACCGGATCCTCCTCGGCCACGATCAGCTCCGTCGCGGTGTCCAGCGCCAGCTGCGGACCGATCGTGCTCTCGCTCACCGCGCGCCGGAGCTCTCGCCAGGCCGGCAGACTGCTCGGCGCGCCGCTTCGGCCCACTGGCGATGCCCCGGTCCACGTGTCTGCTCCCCGAGAGGTCCGCGGGCTCGAGAGGTAGGAGAAGGCGTCCGCGGCGGCAACGGCCTCGCTGACGTCTGCAGGCTTGCTTCCGCGCAGCTCGGGGGCGGGAAGCGAGGCGACTCCGTAGTCCCGCCGGTCGGCCTCGGCCGCGAAACGACCTGACGGGTCGGCTCGTTCCAGGAGGGTCCGTCCCAGTTGCTCGGCGCTGGCTTCGTGCTCGGGGAAGCTGCTCCACCAGCCGAACGGCCTGACGCTGCCGAACCAGGCATGCGACAGCTCGTGCGCCATCACCCGGACGAGGTGGGCATACCCGGCCGTTCCCTCGGGAGCGAGCAACGACTGCCGGATCAGGGTGCACCCCGCCACCTCGACCGCCGGCCACGCCAGGCCCGGCACGAACGCCTGGTGGTAGACCCCAGTCGTCCACGGAGTCGAGTGACCCAGATGATCGTGGAGCGCGTCGATCATGCGCCCGGCGACGTCACCAAGGTCTGCGGCCACCGGCGCGAGCGTGGCGGCTCCCGAGGCTGGTGCATGGAGCGCGACGCGTGCGCTCCCGCGCTCGTGCACGAAGGACTGGTAGGGGCCAGCGATGAATCCGGTCGCGTACGTCGCCACTTCCGCCGGCGTCACCTCAGGATGCATCCCGCACTGCGACCGACCTGTGCCGAAGATGCGCCAGTCCTTCGGGGCATCGACGGTCAGCCTGACCACGGCACGGAGATCCGGCTGGTCGAAGCATCCGAACCAACGAGGTGCAGCCGCCAGAGCGGAGTGTCCGAACACGTTCGTCCGCCCGTCGACCGGATCGACGAACCTCTGGACTCCCGCACCGTCTCGCGAGTACGGCAGCTTGGCGGAGACCACCAGCACGTGATGGCCCGCATCGAGGCGAGCCGAGATCCGTGCGTCGTGGTGTGCAACGGGCTCTCGCTGCCCGTCGCGTGAGAGCTCCACCTCCGTCGCCGTCGAGACCAGGTCGACGAACGTCTCACCGGCGCCGTACGCCTCGAGGTGGATGCTCGAGACCGACCTGAAGGTGTCCTTCCCCGGATCGAGCTCGAGCCGCACGTCGTAGGAGAGGACCCGGAGCAGATCTCGGCGCCCGGCGGCCTCCGCTCGCTGGAGGGGACGATGCCTCACCCAGCCACTCAGCCGAAGATGAGCGACTTGATGACGACGGGAACCACCCCGGGCGGGTCCAGGAAGGCACCCAGGTCGACGTAGTCGAGCTCGCTGAGCTCGATCCCGTCGACGACCACGAGGCTCCTGTCGAGGCCGAGGTCATCTCGTAGCACGCGGCCGAGAAGCTGAGCGATGTCGGCGTCGACGACCACTACCAACAGGTGCGCGGGGTCGTGGGTGCCCGCCGCCAGCTTGATGCCCGACGCGAGGTCGGCCAGGCGCTGGTAGGACGCGCTGCCGCTCCATCGGACCGACAGGCACACGGGCTCGTCCAGGCCCGCGTCCCGCTGTACGGCGGCGGCGCGGAACAACGCCGCGACGCGCTCCGGATCGATGCGCTCGGGAAGGGCCTCGCCGAGGTCCACCACCGGCAGGTTCGCCACGGGGAGCGCGCCCTCACCGGAGAGATGCAGGGTCTTGCCGCTCACCTGGACGGTGAACTGCGAGGCGCCGATCACGGTCGCACGAATGCACTGACCCGGATCGACGGCAGGAAGGGACGAACGCGCTCCGAGCTGCGCGATGACGGCTGCGGCAAGCTCGGAGGCGATGTCGCCGAACTTCTCGGTGGTGTGCCCGAAGAGGTACTCGCCCACCCCGCCCGAGAACGTGATGTAGGAGGGCTCCCGGTCTCGCTGTAGGGGTTCGGTCAGCTCGAGCGCGCGACCGAGAGCGTCCAGCGGCTCTCCGGTGATCTGGTCCACGAGGAGCTCGGCAAGACGAGCGGCGATCCTCGCCCGGACGCCGTCGTCCGCCAGCGACTCGGGATCGGTGGTAACTCCGAGATCCCGTGCCACCAGCACGGCTGAGTCGTCGACCCGGGTCCAGCTCCCCGAACGATCCGTCGCTATGAGTCGGCCACCCACCGCGAAGGCGGCGATGTCGACGATCTCACCGTCGTCGACGAGCGCAAGCTTCGTGGTGCCGCCCCCGATGTCGACATGAAGACCACACTCGTGGCGGATGCGAGAGATCCTGGTGGCGCCTGAGCCGTGGGCGGCCAGCATGCTCTCCAGACGGTGTCCAGCGGTGGCGCAGACGAACTTGCCTGACTCGGCGGCGAAGATCTCGTCGATCGCTCGCGCATTGCTGCGCTTGATCGCCTCCCCCGTCAGGATGACGGCACCACTGTCGACGTCCTCCCGCGAGAGCCCGGCGGCGGCGTACGACTCCTCCACGAAGCGCGTCAGCTCCCCGGCGTCGATGGAGCCGTCGGGAAGGAACGGTGTGAGCAGGATCGGCGAGCGCCAGAGCACCTCTCGCTCGATCACGACGAAGCGATCGGACGATCGGTGCCCTTCCCGCTGGAAGTGAACCTTCGCGAAGAGCAGGTGCGAGGTCGAGCTTCCGATGTCGATGCCCACTGTCAGCAGATCGAGGGTCTCCTGGTCCAGGATGACCTGGGCGATCGCTGCCCTTACCTCCTCTTCGAGGACGTCGTCGTGGGTATGGAAGAAGTCCTCGTCATGCACAGGCGGCTACCTCTGCCACCCACAGGCTGGTGCGGGAGGTCTCAGAGCTGGGCGGCATCGGGGGTGCTCACCAGGCCCTGAACGTATTGCACGCCGAGGCGTTGCAACGACTCACGGAGATTCAACACGTCGAGACTGGGAGTGCCGCTCTTGAGCATCTCGCGCTTCTCCGCCTCCATCACGGAACGCTCCCGAGCAAGCTCGGCCGTCTCCTTCGCGCACTCGAGGGGAACGATGACGACGCCGTCATCGTCAGCGACCACGACGTCACCGGGGCGGACGACGGCGCCTGCGATGACCACGGGGACGTTGACCGACCCGGCCGTCGCCTTGACCGTGCCCATGGCGGAGACCTCACGAGCCCAGACTGGGAAGTCCATCTCCTTGAGCTCGGCGATGTCCCGGACCCCTGCATCGATGACCAGGCCCTTGACGCCCCGCGCCTGGACCGCCGCAGCAAGGAGGTCGCCGAACATCCCGTCCGTCGACGGCGACATCGTGGCGACGACGAGCACGTCTCCCGGTCGGCACTGTTCCACCGCTGCGTGAATCATCAGGTTGTCACCGGCCTGACACAGGACGGTGACGGCGCGGCCCGCGATGCGGGCCCCGGCGTAGACCGGCCGGATGACCCTGTCGAGCAGGCCGGTACGGTCCATGGCCTCTGAGGCAGTCGCCACCCCGAGCTCCTCGAGAGCCGCGACAGCACCGTCATCAGGCTCCGCGTCACTTATGACCACAACATGGCGCATCTGCACTCTCCTTCCACCTGACCCGTCAGGCCGGGATGCGCGACGTGAGACGGCTGAACAGAGACAAGGCGTTGTCCTGGTAGATCGCGGAGCGATCCGCATCACTCAGGAAGTCCATCGCGTCGATCGTCGTCTTGAAGTCGTCGAAGACGCGGCCGGTCCTGGGGTCCACGGCGGAGCCGCTTCCCGGCTTCTCCGTCCCGAAGAGGCAGCGGTCGGGTCCGACGGTCTTGAAGAGCAGCTCCAAGGACAGTGGGTTGTGCAGCACGGTGTCGAACCACAGCCTCCGAAGCCCGACCTCGAACGGCTCTGCGTCGGCCGAGCCACCGAACTTCGGCATCAACCGCTCTGCCTGCCAGCGTCCGATCTGGTACGGGACCGATCCGCCGCCGTGCGAGATCATCAGCTTCAAGGTGGGGAAGCGCTCGAAGACGTCGGAGTTGAGCAGGCTGAGGATCGCGATGGACTCCTCCGTCACGAAGTGCTCGCTGTACGTCTCACGTCCGTTGTTGCAACCGGCCGAGTGCACGAGCGCGGGCACGTCGTAGTGCACGAGTCGCTCGAACAGCGGGAACCAGTACTCCTCGCTCAGGCGCGGCGACTGGCCCGTGCCCTCCCAGGGATCGGGGTTGAGCAGCACACCGACGAAGCCGAGCTCCTCGATCGCACGATCGAGCTCGGGAAGCGCAGCGTCGATGGGAGCCCCGGCACAGGTCGGGAGACCTGCCACGCCTGCGAAGCGATCGGGATGCAGGTCGACGGTCTGCGCGATCAGGTCGTTGTTCGCCTGGATCCACCAGTGGACGACCTGGTCGGGCTTGGTGGAATGCATCTGGTGGAACGGGCGCGGAGAGATGAGCTGCATGCTCGTGCCGACGCTGTCCATGATCTCGACGTTCCCGGCGGCCGCCTTCGCGATGTCCGCGTCAGAGACGCCCACTGACGGCCGGTAACGCCCGCCTGCCGCCAGGAGGTTGGCTCGATAAGCGTAGAAAACCGGCGGGGCAACCACGTGCGCGTGACTGTCGATGATCACGGACTCTCCTCTGGTGACGTCCAAGCAGACATATGCAGCCTATAGGCTGTGGAGGAGTTGGCGCAACAGAAACAGCCTCGACTCGCCCACCGCATCGTCTGTCGAACGTGCCTCGTGGCGCCGGGCCGCTGCCAGGCAGGAGTCGCGACGGGCCGGCGGCATTGCGCGGACCGGCTGGGTCCGGATCCGCGCTGAGGGCGCTGCCCTTCGGCACACCCCTCGGGGGTCAGCCTCTCGGGCTCGGGAACGCGGCAGGATCGATCCGATCGAGCGAGGCCGTGATGTGCTCACGCATCAGCTGCGCCGCCTCGTCAGCCTTGCCCTCGTTGAAGACCGTGACGATGCGGCGATGGTCGTCGTTGGCCACCCGCACCTGACTCTCGTCGTTCAAGGTGGCGACGCGGTACCGGTCGCAGCGATCCCACAGGTTGTCGAGAAGCTGGATGAGCACGGCATTTCGGCAGGCGTTGTACATCGCACGGTGGAGCGCTCGGTTGGTGTGCAGCGCGTCGATGGGCGACTGCTCCTTCTCCGCCTGCAGAAGGAGCTCCCAGATCGCGTCGCGCTCCGGCTGGGTCGCGGCCTTCGCGCCCAGCGCCACCGCATACGGATCCAGCTGGGTGCGGACCGCGTACGTCTCCTTGAGCTGGTCCAAGTCGAGGGGCGCGACGACGGTGTTTCGATGGCGTCGACTGATGACGAGGTTCTCCGACTCGAGCAGGCGCAGCGCCTCCCGCACCGGCGTCGTGGAGAGACCGAGACGGGTGGCCAGAGCCTCCTGGTCGAGGATCGTGTCGGGCTCGAGCACACCTTCGACGATGTCCCGGCGAAGCTGCTTGTAGGCAACCTCCGTCTTCGTCAATGCGAGGTACGGAACCGACGACATCGCCATGTCACTCATCGCATCACCCTGCGCTCGAAGGTCACAACCAATCCAGACGACAGAGTACAGGCCACAGCCCTCATGCTCCTGGCTTGCGCGGATCTCGAACGCTACTTCCTGATCGAGAGCGACGATTCCATAGCCTATAATCTTCTCATTCAGGACCCGAAGGAGGCGGCATGCCCAGGTATGCACACGCGAACGTGATGACCGGCGCACGACGGATGGAGGTTCGCGAGCTTCCGCTCCCTGAGCTCAGCGCCGACGACGGCCTCCTCAAGGTCGAGGCGGCCGGCGTGTGCGGCTCGGACGTGAAGTCGTTCTTCAGCGACCTCTCCCCCCGCGTGCTCGGCCATGAGAACGTCGGCAGGATCGAGGCGATCGGGGCGAGCGCGGCACGACGCTGGGGCCTAGCCGAGGGCGACCGCGTCGTTCTGGAGGAGTACCTGCCCTGCGGCCACTGCAACTACTGCCGGTCCTCGGAGTTCAGGTTGTGCCTGGACTCCGATCCGTCGACCAACCCTGCCGCGATCCGCTACGGCCGCACCCCGGTCACGACGGCACCCGCCTTGTGGGGAGGCTTCAGCGACTTCCTGTACCTCCACCCCCGCACCGTCGCACACAAGCTGCCCGAGCATGTCTCGGCAGTCGAGGGGACCCTCGCCCTGCCCATCTCGAACGGCTACGAGTGGACCTACCGCGAAGGACGGGTCGGGCCAGGTGACACCGTTCTGGTCATCGGTCCAGGACAGCAGGGTCTGGGATGCGTCATCGCCGCGAAGGCGGCCGGCGCGGCGAAGATCATCGTCACCGGGTTGCCGAGCGACAAGGAGAGGCTCGATGTCGCGCGTCAGCTCGGCGCAGACCACACGCTCTTCGCCGACGACCCCGACCTCCGTGAGCAGATCTCGGCGCTGACGGGAGGCGATCTCGTCGATGTCGTGATCGACACCGCGGCCGGCAATCTCGCGACGGTGTCCTTGGCACTCGACGTTGCGGCCAAGCGCGGTCGCGTGATCGCGGCCGCCGCCACCATGAAGCCGCTCGGGGAGCTCGACTTCTACAAGGTCAACCGCAAGTACCTGTCTCTGCACGGCGTCCGCGGTCACAGCTATGCCGCGGTCGAGTGGGCGATCGACCTGATCGCTCAAGGGCGCCACCCGCTGCACCTGATGTGCTCGATGGAGGTGTCCGTCGACCACGCCGAGCAGGCGATCCTCGGCACCGCGGGCGAGCTGGACATCCCCGTGATCCATGCCTCGGTCGTGCCGGCCTGACCACCCCGTGCCGACGACGACAGCCAAGCAGGCGATTCGCAGGATCGGACCCTCCGCACTACTCCCCACACTCGTCTTCGCCATCGGCACCGGCGCCGTCGCGCCCGTCATCCCCCTGACCGCCCTGGCAGCCGGATCGAGCACCACGGTCGCCGCGCTGATGGCGGCGATGCTTGGCATCGGCAGAATCGTCGGCGACGTTCCGGCCGCCAAGCTCGCCGACCGGCTCGGAGACCGGCGCGCCATGGCCGTGGCGGCGGCCGCCACCACCGCCTCCTGGACCGGTTGCCTGGTCACCGACTCGGTCGTCGCACTGGCCGTCGCACTGCTCGTCGTCGGCATGTGCACCTCGACGTTCAACCTCGCCCGGCAGAACTACGTCGCCGAGGTGGTTCCGATCCACCTGCGGGCGCGAGCCCTGTCGACGCTGGCGGGCTCGCAACGGATCGGCATGTTCATCGGCCCGTTCCTCGGGGCCGCCTGCATCGCAGCGACCGGGCTCAGGGCGGCGTACGCCGTCGGCGTGACCTCGGCGGTGGCCACCGGCTTCCTGCTGCTGTTCGTCCACGACGCGGAGAAGGCTCGGGACCGGCCCCCGCAGCTGCGGGGAACCACGAACACGCGAGACCTCTTCAAGTCACACCGCCGGCTCTTCTTCACCCTCGGACTCATGGTCGCGACGGTCGGCGCGGTCCGGGCCACGAGGCAGAGCGTGCTCCCGCTGTGGGCGGACCACATCGGGATGAGCGCGACAGCCGCGAGTCTGGTCTTCGGCATCGCGAACTTCGTGGACATGTCGTTGTTCTACCCCTCCGGCCACGTCATGGACCGGTGGGGCCGGCTCGCCATCGCCGTCCCGTCGATGGTGATCCTGGGCGCGGGCCTGATCGTGCTGCCGTTCACCCACGGCGTGGTCGCGTTCACCCTGGTGGCGGCCGCGATGAGCTTCGGCAACGGCATCGGCTCGGGGGTGATGATGACCGTCGGCGCCGACTCCGCGCCGACCGACAACCGGACGACGTTCCTCTCGATCTGGCGCCTGATGAGCGACCTCGGCCAGGCCAGCGGCCCACTGATCCCCGCAGCCTGCGCCGTCTTCGCGACCCTCGCCGTCGGCATCGCGATCACCGGCGGCTTGGGGATCGTCGCCGCGGCAGGGCTCGCTTACTGGATCCCGCGCTACTCCACCTACGCAACGCCTCGCATGGCGCGCGCACACCGCGAGGCCGCCACAGGGGTTCCGCCCGCGGACTAACGTCTGCACGCCCCACCTCGAGTAGGCGGTCGAGAAGGGCGGCGAAGACCGCAACGCCTGACCCCTCGCTGCCCTCCTCGATGAGGAGCAACAGCGCCGGGCCCGGCGCTACGAAAGCTCACGCAACTTCGTGCGAACCCCGAACCGCCAGGTGGCGGCCGAGGTCCGGCTAGAAGCGTCGGTCGGTGGAGCTGTCGGGAATCGAACCCGCGTCCTCGAGCGTCGAACCAGGTCTTCTCCGGGTGCAGTCCGTGTGCGCATTTCTCGGCCCCGGCGCTCGCACAGACACGTCGCCAACAGGCCCAGCCAGGATCAAGTCCCGGTCACTCCTCCTGGCAGGAAGTGACCAGCAAGTTCGTCGACCCCCAGATGGTGGCCATCGTGAGTGGCTCCGACCGCGAGTGCCAGACCGACGCGGGCAACAAGGGGTAGCTGGCTCAGGCCCGTCCGTTGCTTGGATTCCGAGGCTCGTCGCAGGTGAGTGAACACGACGAGCCCGTACCGCTGTAGCGAGAAGCAACCCAGCGGGCGATCTATCCGAGGATCAGGGCGATGAGTTCTGTCACTGGAACGGATCGGGAGCCACGACAGACCCCTACGAGAGTTGCGCCCGGGATGCTATTGGAGGATCACACTCTGGCGTGCCGAGTCGGTGCGTCTACGAAGGGTCGGAAAATGGACGCACGTCCTCGGTGGACAACACCCTGGCGGCGACAGCTCTCAGATCGGACCGGCGACGGCACCCAACGATCAGCCCGGCGAACGACGACGGTCGACTCCCTAGCGGGGAGTCGACCGTCGTCGGTCGAAACTACCTACGTGGGACACTCACTGCGGGACCGGTGTCGGTCCTCTGCAGGTAGTACGCGTTGCCGCCGTAGGACACCGACATCCTCCACTTGCCCCTCGCCAGCTTCGGCAGCCTGACGGTCGCTCGCCCGCGGACGAGGGTGGCGGTGGCGCGCTTGCTCACCCGACCCTGCCTCAGGGTGACGGTGACCCTGCCCGTCGCGCTTGTGAGCCCGTCGAGCGTGGCAACCCTGACCGTCGCCTTTCCGCGCTTCCCCGGCGTCGGCCTCTTGATGACCTTCGCCTCCACCGCCGAGCCCGCGACAGCGCGCTTGCCGACCAGGACCTCCACGACCTCGGTCACCGGGTCCACCTTGTCCGACCCGGAGTAGTCGACCGTGGCCGTGTACCTGCCCGGCCTCAGCGTTGCCGGCAGCCCGAACACCAGCGCACCAGCGCCGGCGGCCCGGGTCTGGGCCGGACCGACCCCGCGGACCGTCACCGTGCCCGGCACGGAGCCCAGAGCAGTCGGCACGGTGATCGCCACGCCGATCTGGCCCGCGGAGCCGTACGTCGTCGGCCGCACTGTGATCGAAGGCCTCACGCTCAGCCTCGCGACCGGGGCCAGTGACGCGGAGGTCGCCGTCACGCTGTCGACGCCCGTCTTCGCGGCGACCGAGCGGTAGCTGATCCGCTTACCGATCAGGTCGACCGTCACCACCACCTTGGTCGCCGTTTGTCCCTCGATCGGCACGCCGTCAGCCAGCCATTGCCCGGTGACATCGGTCGGACCCCCGGTGAAGACCGCCGGCATGGCGGTCAGCGTCGAACCCACTTCCGCAGCGCCGGTGATCTTCGGGTCCACGGAGATCCCCAGGGGGGTCTGCGGCGCAGACCCTTCGGCGGTCGTGAAGGTGAAGACGTCGGAGACCGACGAGTGACCGCCGGCATCCTTCGCCTCGGCGTACCACTGGTGCGTCGTGGCCGATTCGAGGTTGCGAACCGTCACCGCTGCCCTGGAACCGGACTCGACGTGGACAGGCTGTCCGAGCCGATCCTCACCAAACGTCGTGGCCACCAAGGCATCGGTCGAGATCTCGCGCGAGGCCAGCTCGATGTCCATCGGCACCGTGAAGTTCTCGGCGTTGGTGGTGCCGCTCCAATTCTCCGGGGCAACGAAGGTCTCCCCGTTGCCGGCGAAGTTGTTGCCCTCATTGCTGACCGAGAACGTCCGGTGGGTGGTCGTCTGGTTCGTGGCGTCCATGTCGAACGTGCGCATCCAGCCGTCACCGGCGAATCCGACGGCCTGCGAGTCCTGCATGACCTCGACGATGACGCGGTCCTGGCTGGGCCGCTTGATGTTCATCGCCACGCCCGGCGTGTGACCCGACAGGATCATCTTGACGCTGGGGTTGGGCAGCACGATCTTGTCAAAGATCTCCTGGCCCGGCGTCACATAGGCACCCCCGTTGAGCAGGTACTGGTGTGTGGCCAGGACGACGTTGTACGTCGGATGCGAGTCGATGACCTCGTTCGCCCAGTCGATCTCGTCCTGCGACAGCGACCAGTCGACGTACAGGAAGAGGTAGTCGGCGTCAGGAGTCGAGAACAGGTCGTAGTGCTGGACGTTGTCCTGGTTCGTCCCGCCGTACCAGGGGTTGTCCTTGAACCGGGCCTCACCGAAGAACTCTCGGTAGGTCTCGTACTGCCCACCGGCGATGTCGTGGTTGCCCGGCACAACGCCGTACGGGAAGTCAGCCTCGTCCCACAGCTTGTGCGACTTGCTGGCGTTCTGCCACTGGACGCGCTGGCTGGCGACGTTGACGATGTCACCGGTGTGGACGCCATAGGCGATGTCGTCGGTCTTCCAGTTGTCCAACGTCCACTGGAGCTGCTTGTCGTAGGTGGTGGCTTCCCGTTCGCTGTAGTTCTGCGTGTCGGTGACCCACGAGATCGTCGCGACATCATCGTCGTCGAGCACCACCTTCGGCTCGTCCTGGACCAGGACCTGCGCCACACCACCGCGGACAGTGTCGGCCCGTACAGCTGTCGCCGTCAGCGCCAGCGGCTCGCCGCCGGCCCCTTCTGCGAGCGGCTTCCAGGCGTTCGTGCTGTGATCCCACACCGACAACGCGGCGCGGTGACCGGTTGGGACGGAGCCGTTCCAGGCGATCGTGAACTCGTCGGCAGTGATCCCGGACGGCACCGCGACCTCGAACTGCTGGAACGGGTATGCCCGGTCCGCCGAGGTCGTCACGCTGTCACCGTCCACTGCGGAGAGCTTGTCCCCAGCGTCTACCGAGGCGCCCGCGTCGGCACCCGGCACTGCGACCTTGGTGGTGCCTTCCTTGACTGAGGTCGCAGCACCCTCGAAGGCCCGCTTGAAGGTGACGTCGAGCGCGTCGCCGGCCTGATCGCTGGCGGTCACTGAGAACTCGACCTGCGCGGGGTCGACGTTCGTCGCCCCGTCCGCCGGCCTCGGGTCACCGGCCTCATCCGGCGCGTTGCCGATGGTCGCGAAGGTAGCCGACACGTCGTTGGCGTTGCCCATGCTGTCGATGACGTGCGCGGTCAGCGTGTGCTCGCCCGCGCCGATCGAATCGATTTCGATCACATCGCCCTGGCTCACCTCGGTGCCGTCCAGGGTGAGCGTGAGCGTGTCCACCTCGTGCGGGTCGGCCGCGGCCACGTCGATGTCGAACGATCCCGTGTACCTACCGCCGTCGGACGGCTCGTTGAACGTCACCGTCGGTGCCGTGTTGTCCGAGACGACCGTCGCGGACACGCTGCCACCAGGGGTGGTCGAGGTGACCGTATGCTCCCCGTCGGCGGCGAGCGCGGTGTCCCAGCTGGCGACCAGAGCCGTCAGCTGACCGGGCGCGACCTCGATGGTGAAATCCCGGTAGTAGACCGGCGGGTTGGCCGTGCCCGCGGGGAAACCGTCGCCGATGAGGAGCTTGGCGCCGGGGTCAACGCTCGGGTCGCGCAGCGTCAGGCCGGTGCCGAGGAACTCGATGCGCGGGTCCCTGATGTCGAAGTCGTCGTTGTTCCTTGCTGTGTCGGCGGTCTCGACACCGCTACCCGTGGCAACGCGCAGCGTGTTCGCACCCTCGTGCAGCCCGTCGACCGGGATGTCGAGACGCATCGTGCCTGAGAAGTCGGCGCGCGGCGGGTTGAGCGACTGGCCGTTGAGCGTGATGTCCTGCTTGAAGCCGGTCTGCCAGCCGCCGACCTCGAAGACCGCGCTCGCCTGGTCATTGCGCACGGTCACCGGCAGCGAGGTGCCATCGACCGTGATGGAGACCCCGTCGGCCGACGGCGGGCCATCCGGCCGGATGACCCCGAGGTCGACCAGACCGGAGACGACATCGTCGTCGCTGACCGACAGCCGAGGCTCCCCTTCTGCACCCGGCTCCACCACAGTGAAGGACCGGGTGATCGTCTTCTGGCTGTCACCGTCGATCGCGACGATCTCGATGTTGTGCGCACCGAGCGCCAGACCCTCGATCGTGGCTGAGTAGTCACCGTTCACGGTGCCGAGAGAGACGGGGGCCGCGTCGTCGACGCGATAGGTCACCTCGGCACCCGAGGTGGTGCCCGCCAACTCGAGGGTCGAGCCCTCCACTCGCGCGCCGTTCTCCGGCTTCGTCACCGACAGCTGCAGCTGCGTGGGCGCCTCGATCGCGCCCACCTTGACGAGGGCGCCGGTCTGAGCGAGATGCTCGGCCTTCATCCAGTCGGCGCTGCGCGCGACGGTCGAGATTCGCATCTCGTCGATGGCCATCTTCACGCCGCCGGTCGCATTGTCGTAGCCGTCGACGATGAAGCGCGGCGGGGTGAGGCCGTCTCCGATGGTGCCGCTCACGGCGTAGGTGGCCATCTCCTCGCCGTCGAGGTAGGTGCGGATCATGCTGCCGTCGAACGTGGTCGCAAGCTCGTGCCAGGCACCCGCCGGCCATTCGGTGGACGCAAGCGCGTTGCCGTTGCTGGCGTTGACGCCGACGCTCGTGGTGCCGTCACCGACGACGAAACGTGGGAAGACCTTGCCCTGGTAGCAGACCAGCGAGTAAGTCTCACCGGGCTTCTTGCCTCCGCCGATGTCGCGGCCGGCGAGGACGCGGTAGCCCGTGTCCTCGGCGGTGCACTGACTCGGGTCGAGCCAGACCGACGTCGAGAAGGTGACGGCCGCGGTCGACGCGTGAGCCATCTCGGTGCCGAAGTCGATCGAGGTGTTGGCACCGGTGATCTGATAGGCCGGCGTACCGCTGCCGCTCTCGGCGCCGTATGACGCATTGGCGCCGATCGCGGTGCCGGTCCAGCCGTTTGCAGTCGCGTCGGCGAAGTCACCGCTCGCCGCGTTGAAGTGGTTGACCGTGATGTAGTCGGTGTCCCAGACGTCCGTCGCCGTGGTCGTGTTCTGCGGCGCACCGTCGAAGTAGAGCTCGATCTCCGAGGCCGTCGCGCCGACAT
Source organism: Nocardioides sp. LHG3406-4 (assembly GCF_049897745.1). Taxonomy (NCBI): domain Bacteria; kingdom Bacillati; phylum Actinomycetota; class Actinomycetes; order Propionibacteriales; family Nocardioidaceae; genus Nocardioides; species Nocardioides sp. LHG3406-4. Next base: position 11,418 of record NZ_JAFCWV010000002.1, on the reverse strand, counting down.
TCGGCAGCTTGACCCACACCGAGGACCCGGTGGGCTCCCACTTCTCAACCTGATAGGACAGCGGCGTCGGGTCGCTGCCAGCAGTGAAGACCAGGTGGTCCGGGTCTGCGGCCGCGAAGTCGAGGTCGTCGTTGTCGAGCTTCACCAGGGCCGGGAAGCCCTCAAGTGAACCGGATAGCCCGGCTCCCTCGACCGTGAATGGCAGCCGCTGCTTGGCGTCTGGCACCAGCCAGTCCGCAGGCAGCTCCGGCTCACCCCCTTGAAAGGTCACCTCGTCGATGACCGCCATGGTGTCCGTGTCGCTGACAGCGGCCGCGACGGGAGGCACGTCGGCTCCAAGCTGGAGGCTGGTGAAGTCGAGGTAGATGTCGGAGCTGGACGTGCGCCCCTGGTGCAGCTCGACGGCGACCGTGTTGCTGCCACTCACAAACAGCGAGGCCGGCACCGTGAAGGTCGCGGGCTTCGGGACATCGGAGTTCGAGCCACCGTAGGACAGGTTGGCCGTGATTGTCTCGTCGTCGAAACCGGAGACGCGAACGCCGTTGACGTAGACGGTCGCGGCATCGTCGTACACGAGCGACGCCGACAGGCTGCTGACGTCGTCGAGCGCGCCCGCAGGGACGTCGACCTCGGTGCGGAAGAAGTAGGCCGGGATGTCAGTCGTTCCGGTGCTGTACTGGTTCAGCAGGGTGTTCGGCATGAAGCCGGAGACGGTGGCGAGAGCGCCCTCCCTGGCACCGAAGGAGCCCTCTGCCGTCTTCCAGCCTGAGTCGTCGAACCCGGGGTCCGTCCAGTCGGTGCGATGCGGCAGCTCGGCCGCCGGGTCGGACCCGTCGTCGAGATAGCTCCAGGTCGTTGCGTCGGTGCTGATCAGCAGTGCGGGCGCGGCGTCCGCCGGCGACGCAACAACCGCGAGGCCGCCTGTCGCCGCGATTCCTGCAACTGCACCAGCCAGCCTCCTGAGGAGGGCAGATGTCATCTCAGTTTTTCCTTTGGGTCGCATGTCCGAGTTCATGCGGAAGTCAAAACGTCTACTGGTACGAGGAAGGCGGCATCACATCAACAGGGCGAGGCTCGACAGTGAACAGTCGCGCTAGCGGCGTCGGATCGCCGGCGAAGGGAGACCTCGGTCACGATTCGCCCGCCGCCGGACAAGGAGCCACCACGTGCAGCCGGCGGCGGCGAGCGCCGCGCCGATTCCGCCGAGCTGGAGGACGGCGCTCCCCGCCCGCCCCCCACCAGTCGCCACAACGGTCCCCGGCTGCGTGGCCTTCGAGAACTGCCAGGTGAAGACCGGTGAGTCCTGCGAGTAGGCGTTGATGACGTCCCCCGGTCCGTACCCCATCGTCCGGTAGGCCGCGTTGATGTCCGTCAGGGTGTCGATGCGGACGTCGGCGCTGGTGACCGCGCTGCCGCAGTCGAAGTCGACCGTCGCTCCCTGCGCGATCACGTCGTCGACGTCCAGCAGCTTGCCCGTGCAGGCGGTGCCGTCGACCGTGACCGCTACGTGCTTGAGCAGGTACGTACCGAGCTCGGGGGCCTTCGCCAGCTTCACGCCGTCGGTCTCGTCCGACTCCTCGGGAACCATGACGCCGTCGTCGAAGACGAAGGTGCGCATCTGATCGAGCGCACCGAGGCTGATCGCGAGAGCCGTGACGTCGTCAGGGGATGCCTTCCAGTGGATTCGCACGCCGGTGTCCGTCGTCGTGATCTCGGCGGTCTGCGGAGCACCGAACGGATGAGCGAAGGCGGTCGTCGCAGGCCACCACAACAGACCTGCGGCCGCGGCACACGCCAGGAGTCGTCGTACAGCCCTCATGCCGGCGCAACCCGGGTGGCGAGCCTAGGGGCCCGTCGCGACTCGGCCATCCACACCACGACGGACTTGCCTCCGATCGCAAGAAGCCCGACCCGCCGATCACCGAGCGCTGCCGCACCGAACACGTCCATAGGATCCTTCCTCGTCTGCGCCGGCGGCACCTAACCCCATCGGAGCGTCAGCGAGGCATCGAACAGATGAACGCCAGGCGTGGTCGGTTGCCTCGCCCGATCCCGTCGGTGAGAAGGCCTCCGGCGGTCCTGCCCAGAGCTCAGGCACCTCGTCGGGGCTGAGACACGACATCGGAACCCTTACAGGGTGTCCCTATTGCGTTGACGAGTTGCGCGGTCACCGTGCGGCGCATGCCGTACCCAAGCGATCTGACCGATGAGCAGTGGAACCTGCTGGAGCCCGTGTTCAACGCGCCGGGAAAGCGAGGCCGCAGACATGCCGATGACCTGCGGACCGTCGTGGACGCGATGCAGTATGTCGCCCAGACCGGCTGCCAGTGGCGCTACCTCCCGGAGTCATTCGGACCATGGACCCGAGTCTGGTCGCAGTTCCGCCGCTGGTCACGCAACGGCACCTGGGCGCAGGCCCTGACGGTGCTCCACGCAGCCGCGCGCCGACGGGACGGAAGGACGGAGGAGACGCCCTCGCGTGGTCGTCATCGACACCCACCTGGCCCGCGGCGCCTCGAACGGTGGGTTCACGTTCCACGACCGAGGCGGCCCCTATGGGCGGACCAAGGGCGCGAAGCGTGTAGTCGCAGTCGACGTGACGGGCCTTCCCGTGGCTGCACTGGTCGTTCCTGCTTCCACGCACGAGCCACCGAGCCACCGAGCACATGACCCGGCAGGGGGGTCTGCTGCACGGATAGGTGACATCTTGACCTGCCCCACGGTTTGGGTTCCAGTCTCGGTGACTAACTGGCTGCGGTGATGGTGTCGGTCTCAGAGAGTAGTTCGTACTCGATCGGGGTGCGGTAGCCGAGCGCGGAGTGGCGTCGACGGCGGTTGTGGAAGATTTCGATGTACTCGAAGATCGCGTTCGCGAGCTCGACCCGGGTCTTCCATCGTCGGCGGTTGAGGAGCTCGATCTGCATGGAGGACCAGAAGCTCTCCATCATGGCGTTGTCCAGGCCGTCGCCAACGGTGCCGAAAGATGGCAGTAGTCCGGCGGAGCGGATCTTCTCGCCGAAGACCCAGGAGGTGAACTGGGTCCCGTGATCCGCGTGGACGATCCCGCCGGGCTCGGGTCGGCGATTGCGTATCGCCATGTCGAGGGCGTTGACCACGAGGGTGGCGTCCTGCTTGGAGTCGATGGACCAGCCCACGATGCGGCGGCTGTAGGCGTCGAGGACCGCGGCGCAGTAGATCCACCCTTCCCTCGTCCGGTGTTGGGTGATGTCGGTGACCCACAGCTCGTTGGGCCGGAGCCTGTGAAACTTCCGGTTCACCAGATCGTCGGCGGTGACCACGCCGCGCAGCCGCTTGACCCTGGTCGGTCCCCGGTAGGCCGTAGATGCCGGCCTGGTTCATGAGCAACCAGACGGTGCGTTCGCAGACGGTGATGCCCATCCCCATGGTGAGTTCGGCGTGCACCCGCCGGTACCCGTAGGTCCCGCGAGAGGCGACGTGAACCTCCCGGATCAGCCCGGTGAGCCATTGGCGGCGCAGCTGTGTCGGGGTGCTCGGGATCCGCTTCTGCTTGTAGTAGTTCTGCCGTGCCACTCCCAGGACCCGGCAGCAGCGATCGGCCGGAATCCCGGCGTCGACGAGCCGATCGATCACCGGGTAGAGCCTTTTGGGCGGGGCTTGTCCTCACCCAGGAACTTCGCCGCCTGACGGATGATCACCAGGTCGGTCTCGAGCTCGCGGATGCGTCGGCGAGCCGCCCGGAGCTCGGCTGACTCGGTGGTGGTGGTCCCGGGGACCTCGCCACGATCGATGCGGTCCTGTTTGACCCACTTGGAGAGCGTGACGGGGTGAATATCGAGCTCGTGAGCGGTCTGCTTCTGCGGTTTGCCTGCACGGACGAGCGCGATAGCTCGGGCGCGGAACTCAGGCGGGTAGGCACGGGGCACGGTGTTCAGCCTTCCGGTGAAGGCAGTCACTTAGCCACAGGAACTGGAACCTTTCTGGTGGGGCAGATCAAACTGTCACCCGTTCGTGCAGCAGACCCGGGCGTCACCGGGAGGCTCGAACTGGTCCTAGTGGACAGGGGGTGTTACCGCGGCTGCTGCCCAAGCAGTTGGCCGAGACCACGACGTCGAGGTCCGCCGGGTCGGGGGGCCGACAAGCAGCCAGTCTTCCGCCCCATCCGACACGCCTGGCGCGTCGAGGTCGCCCACGGCCGCCTTGGACGCTCCTGTCGGCTGGCGAAGTCGTTCGAGAACACCCTCGCGTCGGCAACAGGCTGGCTTCAGGTCGCCTGCATCGCCACGACACTGCGCCACCTGTCCCGTGAACGAGCGCACCGGCGTCCCATCGAGATCGCAGCCTGACCACCCGCTGTGGCGGTCGCGGGGTGGGACAGATGTCGACCTTCCTCCGCGTTCGAGCCCCGGTCGACCACCCGCACGCTGATCGCGAACGATGCGCGGCTCCTGAGCGAGATCGCCGTCAGGCGCCCCACGCAATGCACACCAACACGAAACTGGCGACTCACTGCGACACACTTGTGCTGACTCGGACAGGAACAGGTATGGACTCCACCACTTCGTCGCCGCGGGAGCGCGAACAGCGCTTCCGGGAGATCTTCGACCACCGAGGGTCGGCCTGACCAGGCTGGAAGAGCGAGCTCTCGATCGGTTGGCCGGTCCGGTTGGCCTTCTTCTCGGCCAGCGTCTGAAGGTCGTCGAGGCGACGGATGAAGAGTAGGTAGGTGATCTGCTCGATCACCTCGAGGGGTTCGCGATGCCACCTGACCAGAACGCGTTCCAGATGTTGTCGATCTTGCTCTTGAGCTCCCCGGTGATCACACCCCAACTCTAGGCGGCGCCTCCGACGACCGCGGACAGAGCACGAAAGCCGCCCCGACGGGTGTCGGAGCGGCTCTCGTTCAAGAGGGCTGGCTCCCAGCGGTGTGAGCCGCCGGGACCGGCGATTCTGCGAAGATCTCCGCGTTATTCTGCGAAGACCCCTCGGTGGAGCTGGCGGGAATCGAACCCGCGTCCTCGAGCGTCGAACCAGGTCTTCTCCGGGTGCAGTCCGTGTTGTCGCTTTTCTCGGCCCCGGCGCTCGCACAGACACGTCGCCGACAGGCCCAGCCAGGATTAAGTCCCGGTCACTCCTCCTGGCAGGAAGTGACCAGCAAGTCCTCTAGATGAGGCCTGGGTCCGGGACGAGGACGGATGCCCGGTCAGACCCTTCGATCACTGCTCAGGCAGCGAGAGCGAAGTCGTTGCGATTAGAGTTGGCAACTGTGTTTTCCAGCGATCGTTTACGAGATGACGCTGGCTTCTCGACCCGCTTCTCCTGGAACTAACGTCCCAAGTCGAAACCGATCAGCCCCTCTTGAGTTGTGTCGGTCAGTCTACGTGCTCAACGCCGCAGACCGTGCACGCATTCCTCGGTCAGCACGTTCCAGGGTCTCCAGCAGTCGCGTCTGCGGTGCTCCGGCGAGGGCTGGTGAGCTCTCGGGCACCGCCCACACGCGCTGTTTGAGGATGCCGAGAAAGCGTTCCGCCTGTGCGGCACTGTCGAAGTCCAGGTCGATGATCACGTAGTGCTCGTCGTCTACGGGTCGATGGATCCGATGGGCCAGTACGCCGGCGTCGTGGCGAATGTCGCCGAACCGGTCGAAGGCACCCTTCCAGGTGTCGTAGTCGGTGATCGGGTGCTCGATGCGGAGGGTCGTCATGCATCGACGCTAGGACCGGGTCAGCGACGCTGCCATCCCAGAGATCTGGGGACTACCGTCGCGGCATGGGCCGGTCGGATCCAGCGCACGCGGAGGAACGGGTCCGTCGGCTGTGCGCTTCGGTGGATGATGCCACCGCGCTGAGGGTCGGCGTCGTTGACGCGTTGCGTACGGCACTCCCCTTCCGGTGGTTCGTGTGGGTGCTCACCGATCCGGTCACCTCCGTCGGCTCCGCGCCGTACGCCGACGTGCCCGCCCTCGAGTCGCTGCCGGCCCTGGTGCGGGCGAAGTACCTGACGCGTGAGCACCGCTGGACCGACCTTCCGACCGCCGCGCGCCTCAGCGACCTGCCGCTGGGCGCTGCACCCGACTGGCGTGCAGGGGTCGGTCCCTACGCCTCCGACGTCGCGTCGGTCGCGCACGTCGACCGGCACGGGACCTGGGCGTTCCTCGACCTCTGGCGAGAGGACGGGACGTTCACCGACGAGCACCTCGGCTTGCTTCAACGGACTCGGGGTGCGATGACAACGGCCATCCGGAGGTGCCCCCGCCCATCAGGCGGCGCGACGGCCCGGGGGTGCTGCTCGTCGACGACGACCTGCGCGTCACGGGAGACACCGCGACGGCGGAGCGGTGGCTCGCCACCCTGCTGCCGCCATCGCCGGACCGCACGGCCGTCCCGGCGGTGGTCTTCAACGTCGCCGCCCAGCTGCTCGCCGTCGAGCGCGGCGTGGACGAGCATCCAGCTGCGGCGCGGGTGCACCTCGCGCACGGGCGCTGGATCACCGCTCGCGCTGCGCGTCTGCACGCCGCTGACGGGTCGGCACCCATCGCTGTGACGATGGACGAGACGACTCCCTTGGAACGCCTCGAGGTGTTCACACGTGCCTTTGGGCTCAGCCCCCGTGAGACCACGCTGGTCGGGCTGCTCGCCGGCGGCCTCGACACCAATGCGGTCGCTGACCGGCTGGGAGTCTCCCCCTTGACCGTGCAGGACCACCTGAAGTCGGTGTTCGACCGCACCGGCAGCCGCAACCGACGCTCTCTGCTGTCACGGGCTCTGGGCGTGGGGTCTTCCTAGAGCAACAGCCTGACCGCGTTGTCCCACAGCACCCCGCGCAGCCACTCGTCGCCGAGGTCGAGGCGCTCCAACGCGTCGAGCTGGGTGCCGTAGGGGTAGGGGATGTTCGGGAAGTCCGACCCGAGCAGCACCCTCTCCCCCAGGTCGCGCAGCCGCGGCAGCAGCTCGGTGGGGTACGGCGCTCCCAGACCGGCGAAGAAGTCGGTGAACGCCATCGTGGTGTCGAGGTGGACGCGCGGGTAGCGCTCGGCGAGCGTCATGAACTCGTCGTACTCCGGCGCCCCGGCGTGAGCCATGACCAGGCACAGGTCCGGGTGCCGCGCGAGCAGGGTCGCGACCCGGTCAGGGCCCGTGTACGCCGTGGCGACAGGCCCGCTGCCCGCGTGCAGGACCACCGGCGTACCGGCGTCTGCAACGTGGCCCCAGGCGCCGTCGAGCAGCGGATCGTTGACGTCGAAGCCGCCGACCTGCACGTGCACCTTCCACACCTCGACCCCGGTCTCGAGGCGCGCTGCGACGTAGTCAGCGACGCCTGGCTCAGGGAAGAAGGTGGCGCAGCGGAGGGCGCCGGTGGTGCGAGCGGCGAACGCGAAGGCCCAGTCGTTGAGGAACTCCGCCATCGCGGGCTTGTGTGCGTAGGGCAGGGCCGTGAAGTGCCGGACGCCGAACGAGCGCAGGGTCTCGACGAGCACCTCGTCGTCGTCCCGGTACTCCAGCGGCCACGGGCGACCGATGAGCGGGCCTGCGGCGTCGAACTGGGCACGCACCTTCGCCATCACGCGGGGCGGTAGGAAGTGCGTGTGGATGTCGAAGAGGCCGGGCAGACCCAGGCGCTCGACGATGGGCAGCGGCATCAGTCGGTGATGCCCTTGAGCCGACGCTGGACTGCCTGCTCCTTCTCACGGTTGGCCTGACGCTCGGCCAGCGAGTGCCGCTTGTCGTAGGACTTCTTGCCTCGCGCCAACGCGATCTCCACCTTGGCGCGGCCGTCCTTGAAGTACAGGCTCAACGGGACGATCGTGTAGCCCTTGTCGGTGATCTTGCGCTCGATCTTGGCGATCTCGGCACGGTTGAGCAGCAGCTTTCGCTTGCGCCGGGCGGAGTGGTTGGTCCAGGTGCCCTGGGAGTACTCCGGGATGTGCACCCCGTGCAGCCAGACCTCACCGTTGTCGACCTCACCGAAGCCGTCGACGAGGGACGCGCGGCCGGCCCGCAGCGACTTCACCTCGGTGCCGACCAGGACGAGCCCGGCCTCCCAGGTGTCCTCGATGTGGTAGTCGTGGCGCGCCTTCCTGTTTTGCGCGACCGACTTGGTCCCCTGCTCACGTGGCATGAGTCCAGTCTCTCAGGCGGTGCAATCGGGTTTGCGGCTGGTGAGGCGCGAGGACCGCCGCTGGTTGAGGTGCGAGCAGCGCCAGCGACGAAGCCTCGAGACAAGGCCCGTGTCAGAGCCAGTTGGCCGGGTCCACGGCCTTGCCGTTGGCCATCACCGTGAAGTGCAGGTGGCAGCCGGTCGACCAGCCGGTCGAGCCGACGTACCCGATGACCTCCCCGCGGTGCACCTGCTGGCCCTCGCCCACGGTGTATCGAACGGCGTGGTTGTAGATCGTGGCCAGGCCCACGCCCGCGACGGCCCCGTTGTCGATGATCATCCGGTTGCCGTAGACGGTGCTCCAGTACGACGAGATCACCTTGCCGTCGGCCGCGGCATAGAGGGGCGAGCCGCAGGCGGCGCCGAAGTCGGTGCCGTCATGCAGGCCGTAGTAGTGGTAGATCGGGTGGATGCGGTAGCCGAAGGGCGACGTGATGTGACCGTTGGCGGGCGGGCTGAGGTAGCCGCCGCTGCGCGCCGGCGGGCCCGACTGGGCATGGGCGCGGGCCGCGGCGGCGCGGGCTCGGCGCAGGGCGGCAGCCGCCCGCTTGCGCAGCAGCTCCTCGATCCTGCTGTCTTCCTTCTTGAGCTTCTTCAGCGCGCGCGCGTCGGCGGCGCGAGCGGCAGCGGCCTCCACCTCGGCCGTACGACGCTCGCCGACCAGGCCGACCACCGACTGCTCGGCTGCAGTCGCGTCGGCCTCGAGCTGCTGCATCGCGGTGAGGTGCTCGGCGGCCTCTTCGCGCTTGGCCGCCACCGCCTCCTTGGCGGCCTCGACCTGGTTCTCGCGCACGCCGAGGAGGACCTTGGCGGCCTGCAGCTCCTGGTAGGCACGGGTGTCGCGACCGACGATCGCGTTGCGGGCCTCGTTGGACCGCGTGAGGTCGGCTGCAGTCTGTGAGTCGAGCAGCGCGGCGAACGCGAGGAGGTCGGGGTCGCCCTGCTCGTAGATCGAGGAGATGGTGGACGCGACGTGGTCCTGCTGGGTGCGCATGTCGGTGCGCCCGGTCTCGAGATCGGCGCGCGCCTGGGTCAGGGCTGCCTCGGCGTCGGTCAGCTCGATCTGCATCTCGGCGTCGCGCTGCTGCGCGACCGCCACCTTGCCCTGGGCCGTGGCGAGTTCGACCCGAGCCGCGTCGAGCTGGACGCGGGCGTCCTTCAGCTTCTCCCGCGCCTTGGCCATCCGGTTGCTGGACTCGTCGAGGTCCCGCTGGGCGTGCTTGATGTCGCGCTCGACAGTCTTCTGGCGGTCCTTGAGGTCGTCTGCGTTCGCGAGGGGGGCACTCAGCACGCCGACGGCCAGCAACGCCGCGACGAGCGCGACGGACAGGCGACGACGAGCGGTACGGGGGAAGAGACGCACCGGTCTGCCTTCGTGTTCGGGGAAGTGAACGAGACCGACGGTAACGGAGTGCGGTCAGACTTTGAGGTATTTGCGCGTCAGCACGAGTGTCGGAAGCAAGGTGAGCACCGGACCGAGGATCGCGATCGTCGCCAGCGCCACGACGTACTGGTCCGCGCCGATCCAGGGGATGAACTTGAGCTGGTCGGTCGCGCGCTCGTGGATGCCGAAGTACATGAAGGCACCCAGGGCGCCCGCCGCCAGCGAGACGCCGATGAGTGCGGTGACCAGGGCTTCGAGCAGGAACGGCAGGGTGATGTACAGCGTTGAGGCACCCACCAGCCGCATGATGCCGATCTCCTTGCGGCGCGCGAAGGCCGCCAGCCGGATGGTGTTGGCGACCAGCAGCAGGGCAGCGATCACCAGCACGATCGAGGTGACGAACGCGCTCACCTGCAGGAGGTTGATGGCACCGTAGATCGGCTTCAGCGTCTCGCGCATGTCACGGATGCCGGAGACCCCGTCGAGGCCGCGGACCGCGCTCGTGATGCCGTCGTACTTCTCCGGGTCCTTCAGCTCGATCCACACCGACTCGGGCATGTCCTCCGCGGTCGCCGCAGGGTTGTTGCCCTCGAACTTCTCGGGCCCGAGGAGCTCCTTGACCTTCTCGAAGGCCTCTTCCTTCGTCTCCGTGTGGAAGCCCGCGACCTCGGGGTTCTCCTCCACGACCGAGGTGATGGCGGCGCGCTGGGCCTCGGTGACCTCCCCGGTGCAGGCGGGGTTGTCGTCCTGCGCCTTGCACAGCCAGACCGTGATCTGGAGCTGGCTGCCCCAGTGCTCGGCGGCCTTGGCGGCCTGCTGGTTGAGTAGCACGCCGAGGCCGACGAGGGTGAGCGACACGAAGAGGGTCAGGACCACCGCGATGTGCATGGACAGGTTGCGGCGCAGGCCCTGGCCGAGCTCGGAGAAGACGTAGCGAAGCTGCATGGGAAGGAGACTCTCGATTCAGTTCTGGAAGCCGTAGACGCCCTGGGCCTGGTCGCGGATGACCCGGCCGTCCTCGAGCTCGATGACCCGCTTGCGCATCTGGTCGACGATGCCGGCGTCGTGGGTGGCCATGAGCACGGTCGTGCCGGTGCGGTTGATGCGGTCGAGGAGCTTCATGATCCCGACCGACGTGGTCGGGTCGAGGTTGCCGGTGGGCTCGTCGGCGATGAGGATCTTGGGCCGGTTGACGAACGCGCGCGCGATCGCGACGCGCTGCTGCTCGCCACCCGACAGCTCGTCGGGCATCCGGTCGCCCTTGCCGTCGAGACCGACCATCTCGAGCGTCTCCGGCACCAGGTCGGCGATGTCGCCGCGCGAGCGGCCGATCACCTGCAGCGCGAAGGCGACGTTCTCGGTGACCGTCTTGTTGCCGAGCAGGCGAAAGTCCTGGAAGACCGTGCCGATGTCGCGTCGCAGGCGGGGCACCTTCCAGCTCGCCAGCCGGTTGATCTCCTTGCCGGCGACGTAGACGCGCCCGCTGGTGGGGCGGTACTCACGCAGCACGAGGCGCAGGAACGTGGACTTGCCAGACCCCGAGGAGCCGACCAGAAAGACGAACTCGCCCTTCTCGATGTCGGCCGTCACCTGGTCGAGGGCCGAGTGGGCGTGGCCGGGGTAGGTCTTGGTGACCTTCTCGAAGCGAATCACGTGAGCCGAGGTTACGCGAGCATCCTGAGGATTCCGGGATCCCCGTGGGCGTGGGGTCGCGCACCTCCCGTCTGCTCCGGGGCGTCGCCTCGTACAGCGCCGGCGCCGTCAGGTGCCGGTGGGCGCGGGTACGGCGTACCAGATGGTGCGGTGGCTCCAGTTCCCCGGTCCGCGGCGGATCCCTGAGCAGACCAGGATGGCCAGCCGGGACCGGCCGGTGGTGGAGTAGTAGTCCGCGGTGGTGT
>NZ_JAFCWV010000001.1:1147235-1209754 GCF_049897745.1 Nocardioides sp. LHG3406-4 | reverse complement strand
CCACGACCCCGACGGGGTGGCCCTCGATGCGGCCGTAGCCGATGAGGATGTTGGGGGCGAACAGCCCCTGGACCTCGAGGAACTCCCCCATTCCGTCCTCGCCCGCGTCGAGGACCGCGCCGATGACCTGGTGCATGTCGTAGGGCTGGTTGGGGGAGTCGGGGATCAGGGTGTCCAGGGTGCGGTCGAGGTCGGTGGGTTCCGTGTCGGCCGGCCCGAGCTGGCTGCCGGGGTGGACCGGTGGGGTGTCGAGGTTGTTCTGGGGGAGGTAGGACAGCAGCGCCTTGACGTAGTCGATGGCGTCTTGCTCGTCGGTGGCCAGGTAGTGGGCGTTGCCGGAGCGGGTGTTGTGGGTGCGGGCCCCGCCGAGCTCTTCCATGGTGACGTCCTCACCGGTGACGGTCTTGATGACGTCGGGGCCGGTGATGAACATGTTGGAGGTGCCGTCGACCATGATGGTGAAGTCGGTGACCGCGGGGGAGTAGACGTGCCCGCCGGCACACGAGCCCATGATCAGGCTGATCTGGGGGATCACCCCCGAGGCGTGCACGTTGCGGCGGAAGATCTCCCCGTACAACCCCAGGGAGACCACCCCTTCCTGGATGCGGGCGCCGGCGCCCTCGTTGATCCCGATGATCGGGGACCCGGTCTTGACCGCGAGGTCCATCACCTTGCAGATCTTCTCCCCGTAGACCTGGCCCAGCGAGCCACCGAAGATGGTGAAGTCCTGGGAGAACACGCACACCTGGCGGCCATCGATGGTGCCGTACCCGGTGATCACCCCGTCGCCGTAGGGCCGGTTCTTCTCCATCCCGAAGTTCGTCGAGCGGTGCCGGGCGAGCTCATCGAGCTCGACGAAGGACCCCTCGTCGAACAACAATCCGATCCGCTCCCGCGCCGTGCCCCGGCCCTTCGCGTGCTGCTTCTCCACCGCCTTGGCCGACGAGGCATGGACCGCCTCATCCAGCCGCGCCTGGAGATCGGCGAGCTTGCCCGCCGTGGTGTGTACGCCGATGCCTTGATCAAGGCCGGCGGTCGTAGCTGGCTGCCCAACCATGAAAGCCCTCCTGAACTGAGCTCCTCACTATGGCAACCGGACCAGGAGTCTGAACGCCGCAAAGTTGACACCAAGAAGGACGCTGAGTGTGGTCATGTGACATGGCTCAGCACCGCGGGGTTGCCTACGATCGACCCAATGGTCAGCACAACGGACTCGGCCGGCGACCAGTACCGGGACTCCGGGCCAGACCCATACGCGGGCAGCCGAGCCGGGGTCCCCTGCACTTGCCGATGACTGCGTAGACGCAGCCCCAGTCGACCTCGAGGGCGACGCAAGGTAGTTCAGCGACGGCACACGGAGAATGCGATGAGCGGCGGCGCGGGAATCCAAGGAAGGCCCGAGTTGGTAGCGGCGATGTGCCACGAGCTTCACGCGCTAGCGAGGCGTGAGGCGGAGACGGCCGCCAACGAGGCGTCGCTGACGCCGTACTGGCTCGCCCATCCCCCCTCGGTGCTGGCCCACAACGCGGCCGCCCGTGTACTGCACCACGCAGCTCTGGAGTTGGAGTCTGCACGGCGAATGGCGCGCTGACCCCCGTGCGCCGCTGGGAGGCCCGCGTCGAGCGCCGCCGGCAAGCCGGTGGTCGCGATGATCACGGCGGGTCGACGCCTTGCCGGCGTGAGGTCGCCACGGCTCGTGTGGCAGCCTTCGAGCGGTGAGAACCCGCACGCGGTATGCCCTCGTGGTCGTCGGCATCGTTGCCCTGGCCTACAACCTCCGACCCGCCGCAGTCAGTGTGGGGCCGGTCCTCGACGAGCTTCGCGCCGGACTGCACATGTCGAGCACGCAGGCCGGGGTCCTCACCTCCCTCCCGGTGGTCGCCTTCGCCGTGTTCGGAGGACTGGCGCCGCGGTTGGCCCGGCTGATGGGTCCACACAGGCTGACCCTGATGGCGCTCGTCGCGGTGGTCGTCGGGCTCCTCGGTCGCAGCATGGTGGACGACGTGCTCGCCTTCCTGGCGCTGTCACTCCTGGCTCTCGCCGGCATGGCCACTGCCAACGTGGTGCTGCCGTCCCTGGTCAAGCACCACTTCCCGAGCCGGGTCGGCACGATGACTGCGGCCTACACCACAGCGCTGGCCGTCGGCCTGACCTCGGCCTCGGTGCTGACAGTGCCGCTCAGCAAGGCGCTCGGCGGGTGGCAGGACGGCTTGATGGTGTGGGCGCTCACGGCTGCCGTCGCACTCGTGCCGTGGGTCGCCCTGTTCAGCGAGGATCGAAGCACGAACCTGGACGAGGAGATGCCGCCGTCGCCCATCGGCCTGGGCGAGGTCGCCCGGACCAGGCTCGGCTGGCTGATGGCAGTGTTCTTCGGCCTGCAGTCGTTGCAGGCCTTCTCGATCTTCGGCTGGTTCGCCGACATCTACCGCGACGCGGGGTTCTCCAGCGGCACGGCCGGCCTGCTTCTAGGAGTGATCACGGCCGTCAGCATCCCGACCTCCTTCGTGGTGCCTGCCCTGGCCGGGCGACTGAAGCACGTGTCGTGGCTCGTGGTCGGCTTCATCGGGTGCTACGTCACGGGCTACGTCGGCTTGATCGTGGCGCCGGTCCGAGGGGCGCTGGTCTGGGCGGTGCTCGTCGGCCTGGGTGCTGCGACCTTCCCGCTGGTCCTGACGCTCATCGGACTGCGGGCGCGCACCCCGGAGGGGACCGCGGCGCTCTCTGGGTTCACCCAGTCCGTCGGATACCTGATCGCCGCGCTCGGTCCCTTCGCCGTGGGCCTCCTGCACGACCTCAGCGACGGGTGGACGGTGCCGCTGCTCGCGATGATCGCGCTCACGGTGCCGCTGCTCCTCTCGGGTCTCGGGATCTCGCGGACGGTCTACTTGGAGGACCAGCTGCGTGGCGCTGCCCCTGCGGCCAGACCTACCAGGTCGAGCTCGCGATAACCCACGAGCCGCTCACGAGAGCTCACGAACGATCGCCTCCACCCGTTCCTTCGCATCCCCGAAGAGCATCTGCGTGTTCTCGCGGAAGAACAACGGGTTCTGCACCCCGGCATATCCGGTGGCCATGGAACGCTTGAAGGCGATGACGTCACGCGCCTTCCAGACCTCCAGGACCGGCATGCCCGCGATGGGAGAGTCAGGACGTTCGAGAGCATCAGGATTGACGGTGTCGTTGGCGCCGATGACGAGGACCACGTCGGTGTCGGTGAAGTCACCGTTGATCTCGTCCATCTCGAGCACGATGTCGTACGGCACCTTGGCCTCCGCGAGGAGCACGTTCATGTGGCCCGGCAGTCGCCCGGCGACCGGGTGGATGCCGAAACGCACGTCGACACCCCGGTCGCGAAGGCGTGCGGTCATCTCTGCCACGGGGTACTGCGCCTGGGCCACCGCCATCCCGTAACCAGGCGTGATGACCACGGACCTTGCATTGGCGAGCAGCTCCGCACTCTCGCGAGCATCGATCTCCCGGTGCTCCCCGAGGTCGCGGTCCCCGCCCTGTGCCGAGGGGCCGGAACCGAAGCCCCCGGCTATGACAGAGACGAAAGAGCGGTTCATGGCCTTGCACATGATGTAGCTGAGGATCGCGCCCGAGGACCCGACCAGGGACCCGGTGATGATGAGCAGGTCGTTGTTCAGCATGAATCCTGCGGCGGCTGCGGCCCAGCCGGAGTAGGAGTTGAGCATGGACACGACGACGGGCATGTCACCGCCGCCGATGGCCGCCACCAGATGGAACCCGAGAAGCAGGGCCAGCGCAGTCATGGCAGCGAGCGGAACGAGAGCATCCTCGGTGCCGTCGAGCATGAACCACGCCATCAGGCCGGCGGAGCCCACGAGGATGGCCAGGTTGAGACCATGACGTCCGGGCAGCGTCAACGGAGACGACTTCATCTTCGCGCTGAGCTTGAGGTAGGCGACGACGGAACCGGTGAACGTGACCGCGCCGATGAACGTGCCGAGGTAGACCTCGGCGGCGTGGATGTGAGCGGTCGCGCCCTCCTCGAGCGCTCCTGGTTCGAGGAAGGAGTTGTATCCCACGAGCACCGCGGCAAGGCCGACGAAGCTGTGCAGCACCGCGATCAGCTCGGGCATGCCGGTCATCTCGACCGTGCGCGCGCGCCAGGCGCCGATGGCACCACCGACCGCCATGGCGCCGAGGATGACGACGAGCGTCAACGACCAGGGACGCCACTGGCCCCCGGGATCCGGCAGAGCGGCCTGACGTGCCGCCAGCGCCAGTGTGGCGACCAGCGCGAGGCCCATGCCCGCCATGCCGCAGATGTTCCCGTGCTTGGCCGTGTCGTGTCGGGACAGACCGGCCAGGGCGATGATGAAGAGGACGGCAGCGATGATGTAGGCCGCCTGGACCAGGCCGGGGAGGTGGTTCGAGGTCATGAGGTCGGTCATGGCGATCAGGTCCTCCGGAACATGTCGAGCATGCGTGATGTGACCAGGAAGCCGCCGGTGATGTTGATGCTCGCCACCAGGACGGCGATGACCGCGAGGACCGTGACGACCGGATTCGTGTTGCCCACCTGGAGGATGCCGCCGACCAGGATGATTCCGGAGATCGCGTTCGTCTCGCTCATGAGCGGCGTGTGGAGTGCGTGCGCGACGTTGGAGATCACGTAGTAGCCGACGAACACTGCCAACGCGAAGACGGTGAAGTGCCCCAGGAAGGCCGAAGGCGAGTAGGCAGACATGAGGCTGAAGAGCACCGCGGCCAGGGCAAGGAGGTACGCCTTGCGCCGGGACTTCACGGCGACCTTGTGCGCACCCGCTGGTTGGGCGAGCGGCTGCTCCTCGATGCGAGGCGTCGCGGCCACCTGCACGGGCGGCGGTGGCCACAGGGTCTCCCCGTGCCGGGTGACGGTGATGCTGCGTTGCACCACGTCGTCGAGGTCGAGGGTCAGCCGCCCGTCCTTCTCCGGCGTCAGCAGCTTGAGCAGGTTCACGATGTTGGTGCCGTAGAGCTGGCTGGTCTGTGCGGCAAGACGGCCCGCGAGGTCGGTGTAGCCCACGATGGTGACGAGGTTGTCGGTCACCACCTTCTCGTCCGCCCGAGTGAGCTCGCAGTTGCCGCCGTTGGTCGCCGCCATGTCGACGATCACGGAGCCGTTGCGCATCTGGGATACGGCGTCGGCGGTGATGATGCGTGGCGCTGGACGGCCTGGGATGAGTGCGGTCGTGATGACGATGTCGGCATTGCGCGCCTCTTCGGCGTACATCGCGGCCGTGGCAGCGTGCTGCTGCTCGGTCATCTCGCGGGCGTAGCCGTCCGCGCTGACCTCCGCCTCCATGTCGACGGTGACGAAGGTGGCGCCCATGGACTCGACCTGTTCGCCCACTTCTGGTCGGACGTCGAAGGCGCGGACGACGGCGCCCATCGCACCAGCGACTCCGATGGCCGAGAGCCCAGCCACCCCGGCGCCCACCACGAAGACCTTGGCGGGCGGGATCTTTCCGGCCGCGGTGACCTGCCCGGTGAACTGCCGCCCGAACTCGTGCGCCGCCTCGATCACTGCGCGGTAGCCGGCGACGTTGGCCATGCTCGAGAGCACGTCCATGGACTGAGCCCGGGAGATCCGCGGCATGGCGTCCATCGCCATGGCGGTGATCCCGGCCTCTCGCAGCTGCTCGACCAGCTCCGGCGAGGTTGCGGGGGCCAGGAGCGAGATCAACGTTGCGTCGGGCGCCAAGCGGGCGATCTCGTGCCCGGACGGCTGCCGGACCTTGATGACGATCTCGCTGCTCCAGACCTCGGCGGCGTCACCGACACGTACGCCGGCCCTGGCGAAGGCCCCGTCCGGTTGGCCCGCCCCGAGGCCGGCCCCGCTCTCGACGACCACGTCGTAGCCCAGTTCCTGCAGCTGCCCGGCCGTGCGAGCAGTCGCGGCGACCAGGGCCTGGCCGGCGGTCTCCTGTGGGATTCCGATACGCACGCGGGACCTCCTCGGTAGTGGCGTGGTAGCTCAACGTAGAGCCGGGAGAGCCATTGAGGACCGTCGAGACTTGCCGTCGTACGGCACCTCGGGTGTGGGCTTCTTACGGTGCCTGCGGCCTGCCTCGCTCGATCGAGGGCCATCTGTAGGAGTGGGTCATTTCTACATTGGACCCGGCCGTGAACGTCGACAGTTCACATCGCCTGCGGCGCGACGGTGCGGATATCGTCCGAAGGATCGAGGCCTCGTCCTGCTGGGTGCAGGGCTCTGCGACAAGAGGTCGAACCGCGGTGCTGGAAACGGCAGAGCAGGAGTCGAATGATGACCACGAACGCCGCACGGCCCGACGCCACCATCGCCGTACTCGGGGGCACCGGGCCTCAGGGCTCCGGGTTGGCTCTTCGCCTCGCGCGAGCCGGCTATCAGGTCGTCCTGGGCTCGCGCACCGCAGAGCGGGCCGAGGTCAAGGCCGGGGAGCTGCGTGCCGCGGGGCTGACGGGAGTGACCGGGACCACGAACCCCGACGCCTGCGAGGCGGCTGACGTCGTCGTCGTCGCGGTGCCGTACGACGGACACGATGAGCTCATCGCCACCCTGGCCCCGCACCTGACAGGCAAGATCGTCATCACCTGCGTCAATCCGATGCGGTTCGACAAGCGCGGTCCTGTCGGCCTTCTCGCCGGGAACTCCTCGGCCGCCGAGGCTGCGGCCGAGCTGCTGCCCCACGCCACGGTCGTCGGGGCGTTCCACCACCTGTCAGCCGTGTCGCTCAACGATCCGGACGCGGACCTCTCAGGTCACACCGTCATGGTCGCCTCCGACGATGAGGACGCAGCGGACCAGGTCGCCGAGCTCGCCAGGGCCGTCACCGGGAACCTGGGCGTCTGCATCGGTCCTCTCCGGCTGAACCGTCACCTGGAACCACTGACGGCGGTCCTGATCAGCACCAACCGCCGATACCGAACCCACTCGGGCGTGGCTCTCGTGGGTGTCCCCGACGGACCTCCTCTACGGCGATGAGACCCCCCACACCTCAGCAGCTGCGCAGGGCTCTGGCGCGGGCCGAGCGCGGCGCGACGCTGGACGTCGAAGAGGCTGCGGTCCTGCTCGCCGCGCGAGGCCAGGACCTGGCTCGGCTGAGTGCCGCCGCAGTGCAGGTGCGCAACGCCGGGCTCGTTCACGCCGGTCGCCCCGACACGATCACGTACTCGCCGAAGGTCTTCTTGCCGATCACCCGACTCTGCAGAGACAGATGCCACTACTGCACGTTCGTGACGACGCCGAGCCACCTCAGCCGCTCGGGCGAGGCGCCGTACATGTCTCCGGACGAGATCCTGGAGACGGCTTCGCAGGGGGCCGAGCTGGGATGCAGCGAGGCCCTGTTCACGCTGGGGGACCGTCCGGAGGACCGCTGGCCCGAGGCACGGGTGTGGCTGGACGAGCAGGGCTATGACTCCACCCTCACGTACGTGCGGGCGATGGCGGTGCGTGTGCTCGAGGAGACCGGGCTGCTGCCGCACATCAACCCCGGTGTGATGTCGTGGGAGGAGATGAACCGGCTCAAGCCGGTCGCGCCGTCGTTGGGAATGATGCTGGAGACGACGTCCCGGCGCCTGTTCGAAGAGAAGGGCGAGGCTCACTTCGGCTCTCCTGACAAGGACCCCGACGTGCGCCTGCGCGTGCTGGAGGACGCCGGGAGGCTGTCGGTCCCCTTCACCACCGGACTGCTGATCGGCATCGGGGAGACTCTGATGGAGCGGGCTGAGTCGGTGTTCGCCCTGCGCCGCGTGGCTCGACAGTACGGACACGTGCAGGAGGTGATCATCCAGAACTTCCGCGCCAAGCCGGCCACCGCGATGCGTCATGTCGACGATCTGGGATTGGAGGAGTACCTCGCGGCGATCGCCGTCTCACGGATGGTGCTCGGCCCGAAGGTCCGTATCCAGGCGCCTCCCAACCTCGTCGACCTCGCGGAGTGCGAGGCGCTGCTCGGCGCTGGGGTGGACGACTGGGGTGGTGTCTCGCCGCTCACCCCCGACCATGTGAATCCCGAGCGCCCGTGGCCCTCCATCGAGGGCCTGCGGACGGTCACGGCGAAGGCTGGCTTCGCCCTGCGTGCTCGGTTGACCGTGCACCCCGAGTACGTCCTGACGGGCGAGCCCTGGATCGACCCACGCGTCTCTGCCCACGTCGCTGCCTTGGCGGGCGATGACGGGCTCGCTCGCGAGGGCGCCATCCCGGTCGGGCTCGCCTGGCAGGAACCCGACGGTGGCTTCGCGGTCGCCGGCGCAGGTTCCGGTCGCACCGATCTGCACCTGTCGGTCGACAGCGAAGGCCGAAGCGAGGATCGCCGCAGTGACTTCGACTCCGTCTACGGGGACTGGGAGGCGGTCAAGGTCGTGGCCGACCAGGTGGAGGCAGACAGCCGACAGCTCGCCGCCCACAGGCGGAGAGCGGCAACGAATGGCCGCACCGGCACGACCGAGGGAGCCGCTGCGCTCAGGGCCGCCGAGGATGACCCCTCGAAGCTCTCCGACGCCCAGGCGCTGACCCTGATGGCAGCAGACGGCGACTTGCTGCGCCAGGTATGTCGGCTCGCGGACGACCTCCGCAGGGAGACGGTGGGTGACGAGGTCACCTACGTCGTCAACCGCAACATCAACTTCACCAATGTCTGCTACGTCGGATGTCGGTTCTGTGCCTTCGCGCAGCGGCGTACCGATGCAGACGCCTACTCCCTCTCGATGACGCAAGTGGCGGACCGCGCCGAAGAGGCCTGGCAGGTGGGTGCCACCGAGGTCTGCATGCAGGGCGGCATCGATCCCGAGCTGCCCGGCACCGCGTACTTCGACCTGGCCGCCGCGGTCAAGCAGCGGGTGCCCGGCATGCACGTGCACGCGTTCTCTCCGATGGAGATCGTCAACGGATCGCACCGCACCGGTCTGTCGTTCCAGGACTTCCTCATCAGGGCTCGCGAGTCCGGCCTCGACAGCATCCCAGGCACTGCGGCGGAGATCCTCGATGACGAGGTTCGCTGGGTGCTCACCAAGGGCAAGCTGCCCACCCGGACCTGGATCGACGTGATCACCACGGCGCACCGCCTCGGGATCCGGTCCACCTCGACGATGATGTACGGCCACGTCGACAACCCGAGGCACTGGGTTCAGCACCTGCGAGTGCTGAGCCGGATCCAGGATGAGACCGGCGGCTTCACGGAGTTCGTGCCGCTGCCCTTCGTGCACACCTCCGCGCCTATCTACCTGGCGGGTGTAGCCCGTCCGGGTCCGACGATGCGAGACAACCTCGCCGTCCACGCAATGGCCAGGATCATGCTGCACGGGCGCATCCCCAACATCCAGACCAGCTGGGTCAAACTGGGAGTGGACGGCACGCGCGCGATGCTGCAGGCAGGCGCCAACGACGTGGGTGGGACCCTGATGGAGGAGACGATCTCTCGCATGGCCGGCTCCGAGCACGGGTCGGCGAAGACGGTGGCGGAGCTGGCCGCGATCGGGGCCGGCATCGGTCGCCCGGTCCGCCAGCGGGACACGACCTATGGTTGCGTCAACAGTCAGGGACGGTCGGTGGACCCATGAGCGACGACGGGCAGTCCTCTCGGGAAGCCTCGGTCGAGGAGCAGGGCTCGCCCGGGCCGGACCACCTGACCGTGCGAGAGCTGCTTGAGCAGCCCTGCATGGAGACGGCGTCGATCCTGGCGGGAGCCAGCGGGCAGGACACCCCGATCGGGCGCATGAACGTGATGACCCTGCCCGAGATCGTGCGCTGGGTCGAACGCAATGAGTTCCTCCTGACCACGGGGTTCCCGCTGCGCGCGCATGGCGATCCCGTCAGCCTCATCCGTGACCTCAGCGAGTTGAAGCTCGCCGGGCTTGCCGTGAAGTTCGACACCTATCTCCCGTCCTTCGACGCCGATGTCCTGGCAGCGGCCGATGAGCTCGCGTTCCCGATCGTGGCCATCCCCGTCGATGTCCGATTCGACGACATCCTCAGCGAAGCCTTCGAGACGATCATCAATCGTCAAGCAGCGGAGCTCAGCCGCTCCCATCGACTTCACTACACCTTCTTGGGCCTGACCTTCTCCGGGGGCGGCATGCCGGCCCTCATGGAGGAGCTGGCTCGGTTGCTGGGGGCGCGGCTCGCCGCTGTCGTCGACAGCCAAGGCACCGTTCTCGCGCACGCGGGAACCCTGGACGCGCTGCGGTGCCTCAGCGCGGACCTTCCCGCCGAGCCCGTCGCCGTGGACCCAAGCAGCCTCCACAAGGGGCACCATTCCGAGGACGGCCACAGCTGGGTCGTCGTCCCGATAGCAGCGGCGGCGACCGAGTACGGGCACGTCGTCGTGGTGGGAGGCGAGGGTGAGCTCGGCCCGTACGCCATGACCGCCGCGGAGCAGGCGGCCATCGTTTCCACGTTGGAGATGATTCGGGGACAGGCGGTCCGTGCGGTGAGCGGCCGATTCGCCTCCAACCTGCTGCACGAGCTGATGACCGGCGACGACCTGGAGGGCATCTCTGCCCGGGCGGCGGCATTGGACTGGGCGCTGAACCGGGACATCGTGGTCGTCGCGGCCCGGCCCGATGACGGACGACCTGTATCGGCTCCGGTCATCGAGCAGGCCCAGGTGCGGGAACAGCGAACGTCCGAGCGCTGGGCCATCGCATCCCGCCGGATCGATCCGCACGGGGCTGCCGGAGTGCTGGGTGCGCAGCTTGTCGCCGTGCTGGGTGGCGAGCTGGCGAAGCCCGGGGCGATCGCCGCTCTTCAGGCCGAGATGTCGACGAGCACCCGGCGAGAGTTCGCGATGGGGGTCAGCCGGTGCCACCACGGGCTGGCGGGTATTCGAGGTGCCTACGAGGAGGCGTTGCGGGCGCTGCGGTTGGGGGCGAGGGTCAACGGCCCGCACGCGATCACTCAGTACGACGGGCTCGGCTTGTTCCGGCTGCTGGCGCAACTGGACGAGGGGGAGCTCGAGATGTTCGTCGCAGACACCCTGGGCCCCGTCCTCGACCTGCCGGAACCAGAGCGGACCGACCTGGTGCAGACACTCGATGTGCTGTTGGCCAACCATCTCAACATCGCGCAGTCCGCCCGCGAGATGCACTACCACTACAACACGTTGCGGTCCCGGATGATCAAGCTGGAGAAGCTGCTCGGTGGTTTCAGTACCGACGCAGTGACTGCGCGGCGCATCGGAGTGGCACTGGAGATCATGCGCATGCAAGGTGGGCGGCCGCTGTAGCGGATGCCCGCCCCGCCTCGCCCGGAGCCGTTCCCTCCAGACGCGAGAGCGAAGGTGCACCGATCGGCTGGCGGCCGGTGCAACTCGTTCCCGGGGTGCGACCTCAGCGGGAGGCCTCGGTGTTGAGGAGCAGCACGGTGAGATCCGACAGGAGCCTGTCTCCGCCCTCGCTCGCACACAGCTGTCGGAGGGCGGCCAGTGAGGCGGCGCCGCACGCGCCGGCGTCGATGCCATGACCTGCCAGGCTCGCGGACGCCTCCTCGGCCTCTCCGTCGGTCACCCACAGGGCTCCGTCCAGGGTCGAGAGGAGGTCGGGAAATGCCAGCGACGACGGGGTTCCGCAGTTGAGGCCGGCCATGGACGTCTCGCCCGTCCCGGTGGACACCGCCGCGCCGGCGGCGAGACTGGCTGCGATGCAGGGTGCGACCTCAGGCTCCACCGTCACAGCGCGCCATCCTGGATGGCTACGGCAGTGCAGTACGGCAGCGTGCGCCAAGGAGCCCACGCCGGCCGGCACGACCACGAGTGCGGGGTCACCGTTGAGCTGAGCTGTCGCCTCGTCGAAGAGTGTCCCGTATCCGTCGACGATCCACGTGGGCACAGTCTCGTAGCCGGGCCAGGACGTGTCCTGCACCAGCAGCCGGACTCCGTCCGACCGGGCTTCGGATCGACGCGCGGCCTCGGCGACCGTCTCGTCGTAGGAGAGGTCGAGGACCTCGACGTCGGCCCCTTCACTACGGACCAGGTCGATGGCCTCGTTGGACACCGCGCTCGGAATCAGCACGAGCGAAGACAGGCCGAGGTAGGTAGCCATGCGTGCCACGGCGCGACCGTGGTTGCCGTCGGTGGCGGTGACCAACGTCATCGGGCCCAGCTCGACGACCTTCTCGCGCAACGCCTCGAGGGTTGGTTCGGGGGTCTCCTCGCACAGGGCGGCCAGGCTCCGGTAGACGGCCCACGACGCACCCAGCATCTTGAACGCGGGAAGTCCCAGCCGGGACGACTCGTCCTTGACGACGAGTCTGGTCAGCCCGAGATCGGCTGCCAGGTCGGGCAGATCGATCAGCGGCGTCACCGCGTACCCGGGCAGGCTCCTGTGGAAGGTCCGTCGAGCATCGCTGGCGTCCCGGAACACGTTGGGGGTCCAGCGCGCGAGCCCCCCGGCCGGCGCCGGTGCTCCGGGGGACCACAGTGCGATGGGCGCCTGGGTGGAAGAGGCGAGCGTCTTGTTCACGGCATCACCATAGGCATCCGTGGCGAAGCACGATAAGCCCGAATCGTTGCCGCCGATTCGGCATGGAGGGTGCCGATTGGTCGGCTCGGCACCTACGATGGCCGCGTGCTGGAGATGCGGCGGGTCCGACTGCTTGTGGAGTTGGAGCGGCGCGGCAGCCTGGCCTCGGTCGCCGAGGCGCTGCACCTGAGTGCATCCGGCATCTCGGCACAGATCGCACGGCTCGAACGGGAGGTCGGCGCGAACCTTGTGGCCCGGTCCGGACGCGGCCTGAGGTTGACCGAGGCGGGCCATCGGCTTGCCGAGAACGGACGCGGGCTCCTGGCCGCGATGGAGGCGGCGGAGTCAGAGCTGCGCCAGCTGTCGGGCGAGGTCGCTGGAACGGTGCGTCTCGCCTCGTTCCAGAGTGCCGCCCTGCTACTCGTCCCTCACGCACTTGCCTGTGAGGAGACGCACCCCGGCCTGCGCGTGGAGCTCGTGCAAGTGGAGCCCGAAGTCGCCGTCCCGGCACTGCTGGCCGGGGACTTCGACCTGGTCATCGCCGAGGAGTACCCCGGTGTGCATCCGTGGATACCGGTCGAGACGCACCGTGAGGACCTTGGTGTCGACCCACTCTTCATCGTCGTCGCCGAGCGGCTGCTCCAGGGGCGTGCCCTCTCCGTGGCGGGAGGCAGGATTCCCTGGGTCATGGAGGCGCGCGGCAGCGCCGCCCGCGAGTGGGCGGAGCTCACCTGTCGCCGCCTCGGCTTCGAGCCCGATGTGCGATACGAGAGCGACGACCTGCTCGTCCACCTCGAACTGATCCAGCACGGTCGAGCGGCTGGCCTGCTGCCCGCCCTGGCGGTGGTGCGCGGGGCACCGGGACTTCATCTGACCCCAGCGGGCTCAGCCAGGACGTTGCTCACCCTCAGCCGCGTCGGCAGTGAGCACAGCCCGGCCGTGAGGGTGGTCCGTGACGCCCTTCTCGCTGCGATGCGCAGTGTCGATTCGGCATTCGAGCTGCTGAATAGGGCGCACTGAGTCGTCCTGTTCACACAGGAGACACACGCGCATACTCGCTGCAGGACCAGTCTGCGAGTCCCCCGATCGCGTCGACCCGCGGCCCTGTCATCCGTACCGCGGACGTAGGGCATCCGGGGCCGTCACGCATCGACAGCCGATTGACGACAGGAGAACACGAATGCCTCAGGTAGCGCTCACAACCGACATCGGCGAAGGGTACGGCCGATGGACGCTGGCAGACGACGAGGCGCTGCTCGACGTCGTCACGGCCGCGAACATCGCCTGCGGCTTCCACGCCGGAGACCCCTCCATCATGCGACACACCTGCGGGGTGTCGGTCGCGAACGGCGTGTCGATCGGAGCCCAGGTCAGCTACCGCGACCTGCACGGGTTCGGCCGCCGGTTCATCGCCTACACCCGTCAGGACCTCACGGACGATCTGCTGTACCAGATGGGTGCCCTCGATGTCTTCGCCCATCTGGCCGGCGGCCGGATCGACTACGTCAGGGCACACGGTGCGCTCTACAACGCCTCGGCCACCGTCACCGAGCACGCACAGGCCATCGTCGACGCCACCAAGGAGTACAACGCCGACCTCCCGCTGCTGTGTCAGGTCGGGACCGAGACGTGGCGTCTCGGCCAGGAGGCCGGGCTGCGCGTTGTCGCGGAGGCATTCGTAGATCGTGCCTACACCCCGCAGGGATTGCTCGTGCCGCGCACGGAGCCCGACGCCATGTTGGCCGACCCGGCGGCAGCCGCTGCGCGGGCCGTCGAGATGGTGACAGACGGCGAGATCACTGCCATCGACGGCAGCAGGATCAAGATCAAGGCAGAAGCCATCCTGGTGCACTGCGACACGGCGGGCGCGGTGGACATCGCCCGAGACACCCGCAAGGCGCTGGAGGCGGCCGGTGTTGAGCTCATCCCGATCAACTGATGCGCGCACGCACTGGCTGACTGCCACCGAGCTGACCACCCGTCGGTGCGGCGACACCGGCGTGCTTGTCGAACTGGACGACAACAGTCGCGTCCTGGCTCTTGCTGCAGCGGTCCGGGCGGCCGGCGTCGAAGGTCTCAAGGACTTGGTGCCGGCACTGAACACCCTGCTTCTGGTCTTCGATCCCGAGCGGACCGAAGCAGCCGACATCGAGGCACGTCTGCGCGACATCGAGGTCCCACCGATCGACCCCGCCCAAGCGCGCACCGTCGAGATCCCGGTGATCTATGACGGCGAGGACTTGGGTTGGGTGGCCACGCACTGTGGCCTCGACGAACGAGAGGTAGTACGCGCGCACACCGGGACGCCGTGGCGTGTGGCGTTCTGCGGGTTCGCCCCGGGGTTCGCCTATCTGGTCGGTGGCGACCCGCGGCTGAGAGTGCCTCGCCGAGGCGAGTCCCGGGTCGTCGTGCCGGCCGGCGCGGTCGCGCTTGCCGGGCAGTTCTCGGCCGTCTACCCGCGCCGATCGCCCGGGGGATGGCAGCTCTTGGGCCACACCACGGAGTCGATGTGGGACACCTCCGCCGACCCGCCTGCCCTCTTGTTGCCCGGGTATGAGGTCCGGTTCAGGCAGTCGGCCGCATGAGCGCGGCCGCGCCCCGCGTGGCAACCCTCACCATCACCACGCCGGGAATGCGCGCACTGGTGCAGGACGCGGGTAGAGACGGCTGGGCCTACCTCGGGGTCGGGCGATCAGGAGCCGCGGATCGTCCCGCGATGGAGCTTGCAAACCGCCTGGTCGGCAACGAGGAGCATGCCGCGGTCATCGAGGTCACCAACGGCGGCCTGGAGCTGCGGTTCGATGCGTCCACCTGGTTCGCGGTCACCGGCGCGCCACTCCTCGTCCGGGTGGGCACTCGCGCCCGGTGGACGCACGAGGCAATCCCGGTCTCGGCCGATGAGGCAGTGCGCCTTGAGATGCCCGCACGTGGCCTACGAAGCTATCTCGCGGTGCGTGGCGGCCTCTTGGTCGAGCCGGTGCTCGGCTCACGGTCGACGGACTTGCTGTCTGGCCTGGGGCCGGCACCCTTGGCTCCGGGGGATGTGCTGACGCTGGGGCCTCCAGTCGGGCCGGTCCCGGCGGTCGACGTCGTAGCCCCCGTACTCCCGGCCGCAGCGGACGAAGACGTCTTCCTTCCGGTGCGGCTGGGTCCCCGGGCCGACTGGTTCGAGCCCGGAGCGGTGGACCTGCTGCTCGCCGAGCGCTTCGAGGTGACTGCTGACTCGAACCGCATCGGTGTGCGGCTCGGCGGACCGACCCTGCCAAGGCGCAATGACGACGAACTGGCGAGTGAGGGCGTTGTCGAGGGCTCTGTGCAAGCGCCGCCAGACGGCCGGCTGACGTTGTTCGGGCCTGACCATCCGGTGACCGGTGGCTACCCGGTCATCGCCGTCGTGGACTCTCGCGCACTCAGTTTGGTGGCCCAGCTGCGACCCGGGCAAGGAGTCCGGTTCCGCACCAATTGATTCTTCACATCGAATGAGCTGCTGAGTGTGCCCTTTTGACGTGTCCAAGGTCATCGACGCACTCATACGCTCATTTGGAAGAGGCCCAACCCGGCCCATATCAGCGACGAACCCCCGCAGATCGTTTCCTGAAGCACCGCGACAGACACGAGAGGGATTACCCCATGAGCGCCAAGTTCGGACTCGCCATCGAGAACTTCACATCAGCTGAGGCGACGCCGGACATGCGGGACCTGATCCGCTACGCGACGCGGGCTGAGGAACTCGGCTACACCTCACTGTGGGCCTGGGACCACCTGTTCCTGGGCAGCAAGCAGCCCTTCCCCCAACTCGAAGCGCTCACGACGCTCGCGGTGCTCTCGGCGCACACCGAGACGGTGACGCTGGGCACGGGGATCCTGGTGCTCCCCATCCGTGATCCCGCCCTGCTCGCCAAGACCGCCGCGACGATCCAGGACTTCTCGGGAGGGCGGCTGTGCCTCGGAGTAGCGGCTGGATGGTACGAGCGTGAGTTCGCGGCGACGGGAACGCCGTTCAGCGGTCGGGGCAAGGTCTTCGAGAAGAACCTCGAGATCTGCCTGCGGCTCTGGCAGGACGACGAGGTCACGGGCGAATGGGACGACCTGTCCTTCCGACGGGTCAGGATGTTGCCCCGCCCCGAGCCGCGCCCGGCAGTGCTCATCGGCGGCTATGTCGACCGCGTGCTGCGGCGTGCCGCCACCCTGGCTGACGGCTGGCTGACGTACTTCTACACCGCCGACGCGTTCACGGAGTCCTGGACCAAGATCTGCAACTACGCCGAAGAGGCCGACCGGGACCCCGCCGAGCTGCGCAACGTCTCGCAGCTCCCAATCTGCATCGGTGCATCCAAGGAAGAGGCCCAGGCACGGACCGGACCGTGGCTGGCGTCGTACTTCGACACCCCCGACTGGAGCGACGCGACACCCGACAGCGCCATCACTGGGACGCCCGAGCAGTGCGCCGAGCAGCTCCAGGCCCACATCGATGCAGGCGTCCAGGAGATCTGCCTCGTGCCGCATGGCTACGAGCAGGAGCAGGTCGAGCGCTTCGCGGCCGAGGTGATGCCCCTCCTCGGTGCGGGAGAGCCGGTGGTTCCCGCGGCGGAAGGCGCGTGGCGATGACCGCACTGGCCTTCCCCGGGGCGGACACCGTGGACGCCAGGCTCGAGCTGGAGGGCGATCGGCGCCCCCGCGTCGACAAGCTGATGTCGGCGGCCGAGGCCGTGCGCCGGTTCGTGGCCGACGGGGACACCATCGCGGTGGGTGGCACCAACCACGCCCGCACGCCCATGGCCCTCCTTGGAGAGGTGCTGCGCCAAGGACGCCGTGGCCTGTCCCTCGCTCGTCCGCTCACCTGCTTCGAGGCGGAGCTGTTCATCGCGACCGGGATGGCCTCGACGGTGATCACCAGCTGGGTTGGCATCGGCCACGGCTGGGGTCTGGCAAGGGTGCTTCGCGAGTACGTCGAGAGTGGACGGGCCACGTATGAGGAGTGGAGTCACCTCGGTCTCGGGCTGCGCCTCAAGGCCGGTGCAATGGGTGTCCCCTTCCTCCCGTCCTACACGATGATGGGCTCGGATCTAGGGCAGCGGCTGGACATCCAGACCGTGGATTGTCCCTACACCGGCCAGACCCTGAACGCCGTACCCAGCCTCAACCCTGACGTGGCGCTGATCCACGTCCAGCGCGCCGACGTCTACGGCAACGCCCAGATCGACGGCTACGAGCTCATGGACGCGGACGTGTCACGCGCAGCACGGCGCCTGGTGATCTCCGCCGAGGAGATCGTCGACACCGACAACCTGCGCCAAGATCCCGCTCGCACGACGATTCCCGGCTTCGCTGTCGACGCCGTCGTGCTGCAACCGTTCGGCGCCTATCCCCACGAGTGCTACGGGCACTACCTCGCGGATGACCTGGCGTTCCGCAACTACGTGGAACGAGTGCACGCGAACGGATCGCAAGGCGCCCGCGACTACGTCGCCGAGCTCGTGGCTCACCCGGACCACGACGCGTACCTGGCGTCGGTGCCCCAGGAGCAGCTGGAGCGCCTGGTCGACGACGCGATCGCGATGACGCCGCGATGACTACTGTGGAGGAGGGTCGAGCATTGATCGACAAGGGGGCCGCCGCCCGGCCCGACGAGATCATGACGATCTCCGCGAGCAGACTGCTCGCGGATGGCAAGGTGATGTTCGCCGGAATCGGACAGCCCCTGGTCGCGGCCGCGCTGGCGCGGCGCCGCCAGGCGCCCAACCTCACCGTGATCCTCGAGGGCGGCATGGTGGGCATCCACTTGCAGCCGGGCGAGCTGCCCGCCTCGACGAACGAGATGCGTGCCGCGGTCGGCGCCGAGATGCTCACCTCCGCGACGGACATCTTCTTGATGGCGCAGCGCGGATTCTTCGACTACGGCTTCTTGGGCGTCGCCCAGATCGACATGTTCGGCAACGTCAACACCAGCATGATCGGCGACCCCCAGCACCCGACCGTCCGGCTGCCCGGACCCGGTGGGGGGAACGACATCATCTCGATGTGCAACCAGACGGTGATCGTGACCAACCACGAGCGCCGACGATTCGTGGAGCGGGTTGACTGGGTCACGAGCCCCGGATACCTCACAGGGGGCGACAGCCGCCGGCAATCGGGTCTGCGGCACGGAGGCCCCAGCATGGTTGTCACAGACCTCGCCATCCTCGACTTCGAGGACGGGACGCACAGGATGCGACTGCGATCCCTCCAGCCCGGCGTCACGGTCGAGCAGGTCATCGCAGCCACCGGCTTCGAGCTGGCGATCGCCGAGGACGTCACCGTCCTCGATCCCGTGACCGAGTCGGAGCTCCGGCTTATGCGTGCGCTCAACGGTGAGCAGGAACCCGACCAGAGTGGAGACCGTCGTGTCGAATGAACCTGCCGTGGCAACGGACCGCGGCGCACGGACCGAGCCGACAGCCTTCGAGTACCAGCGCGCAGACTCCTGGGACGAGGCAGCCGAGCTCCTCCGGATCTGGGAGGGCGAGGCGAAGATCCTCGCAGGGGGTCAAAGCCTGGTCCCGATGCTGAATCTGCGGTTGACCATGCCCGCTGCGCTCATCGACATCAACGACATCGGTGACGAGGGCGGTCCGCGGCTGGAGACCAGCACCGAGGGCCAGGTCGTGGTGATCCCGGCGCTCACCAGGCACTCGACCGTGCTGGCCTCCAGTGTGATCGCCGAGCACTGCCCCATGCTCCGCGCGGCCGTGGGTCTCGTGGGCAACGTGCGCGTGCGCAACCGGGGGACCTTCGGCGGGAGTGTCGCGCACGCCGACCCCACGGGCGAGATCCCGTGCTGCGTGCTGGCCATGGGCGGCACCATCACCCTCCAAGGACCCCTCGGTACCCGGACCGTGCCGGCCAGCGAGTGGTTCCGCACCTACCTGACGACGGCAG
The DNA here is from genome assembly GCF_049897745.1 of Nocardioides sp. LHG3406-4. Taxonomy (NCBI): domain Bacteria; kingdom Bacillati; phylum Actinomycetota; class Actinomycetes; order Propionibacteriales; family Nocardioidaceae; genus Nocardioides; species Nocardioides sp. LHG3406-4. The sequence goes on along the minus strand of NZ_JAFCWV010000001.1, from coordinate 1,190,389 downwards.
CCGAGCCCGACGAGCTCGTGACCGAGGTGCGCATCCCGAGTGCGGCCGGCGCCGCGTGGGCGTTCGAGGAGGAGGTCAGGCGGTTCTCCGACTTCGCGACGGTCTCGGTGGCGCTGCAGGCCCGCCCCGGTCGGATTCCGTCCATCGTCCTCGGAGGGGTGGCCGACAGGCCCGTACTCGTGACCGCGGACGTCGTCGGCCCGTTGCGCAATCAGGAACGGACGACGGTGACGGCGGTCGCAGACCTGGCTGCCCGTTCGACAGAGCCGGAGTCCGACGTCCACGCCAGTGCCGAGCATCGCCGTCGGCTGGTGCGCGTCCTGGTTCGGCGAGCACTGGTCCGGGCCTTGGGCCTCGACGATGGAAATGGAGCCCCCTCATGATGCGAACCCAGGTCCGACTGCAGGTCAACGGCGTCGAACACGAACTGTGGATCCGCAACGACCGCACCCTCCTGAACGCCTTGCATGACGACGTCGGTCTCCCCGACGTCCGGTACGGCTGCAACGAGGGCGTCTGTGGCACGTGCACCGTCCTGGTCGACGGAGCGCCGACAAGCGCCTGCCTGATGTACGCGGTCCAGGCCGAGGGGCACGAGGTGACCACCCTGCACGGGTTCGCCGATCCCACCGAGGAGTTGCACCCGTTGCAGAAGTGCTTCCTCGAGCGGGGCGGCGCACAGTGTGGCTTCTGCACCCCCGGCATGCTCCTGACCGCCGCGAAGCTGGCGGAGCGGAACCCCGATGCCACCCGCGACGAGATCCGCTACGAGCTTGTCGGAAATCTGTGCCGATGCACCGGCTACACGGCGATCGTCGACTCGGTGGAGGCCTGGATACACGGCGAAGACTGCGACGCCCTCGATGCCCGGGGCAAGCACGCCTCCACGAGCGGGCAGCCTGCTGGGGAGGATGGGGCATGAGCGAGGCGACCAAGGACGCGAGCGTTCCGACCGAGCAGAGCGGCTACAACATCGTCGGGACCTCTCCGGGCCACCATGACTTCGTCGACAAGGTACGAGGAACGCTGCTGTACGCCGCGGACTGGCAGCTGCCGGGCATGCTGTACGGGAAGATCGTTCGCTCGGAGATGGCGTCTGCGCGCATCAAGAGCGTCGACGTGAGCGAGGCCCGGAAGCTGGACGGCGTCATCACGGTGCTGACGGCAGAAGACGTGCCGAACAACGCGATCGTCGAGCACGCCAGCGGTGGGCTGGGCGAGCTCACCGTCGCTCAGCCAGTCCTCGCCCAGGATCGGGTTCGCTACGTCGGGGAGCCGATCGCGGTCATCGCCGCCGTCGATCAGGAGACGGCCGACGAGGCAGCGGACCTGGTCCACATCGAGTACGAGCAGCTCCCCGGCGTGTACTCGCCGGCTGATGCGCTCGCCGACGACGCCCCGCTCGTGCACGAGGCAGGGAACGTGCTGGTCAACTGGTTCCTGGCCCGTGGCGACGTCGCCCAGGCGTTCGCTGAAGCTGACGTGGTCGTGGAGGACGAGTACCAGACTCCCCACGTCGAGCACGCGTACCTCGAGACCGAAGCCGGTGTCGGCTGGATCGAGAACGACGTCGTCACCCTGCGCATCTCCACCCAGGTGATCGAGCATGCGACGGAGATCGCCGAGATCCTCGAGCTTCCGGAGAGCCGGGTTCGAGTCATCGCCTCCTACATGGGTGGCGGCTTCGGCGGCAAGGAGGACATGACAGTCGAGCCCTACCTCGCGCTGCTCGTCTGGCGAACCCGCAAACCCGTGCGGATGGTGTGGACTCGGCAGGAGTCGATCCTGGCGAGCACGAAACGGCACCCCTTCACCATGCGCTACCGCACCGCTGCCACCAAGGAGGGCCGCATCCTGGCGATGGAGGCGGACATCGTGGGAGACGCCGGAGCGTACCCGTGCCTGAGCGCCCGTGTGCTCTTCGCGGGAGCTGCGCTCTCGACCGGGCCCTACAAGGTCCCGGCGCTCCGGGCGCGCTCCCGGGCGGTCTTCACCAACAACGTCCCGACCAGTGCGTTCCGCGGTTTCGGAGCCATGCAGGTGGTTCTCGGCTACGAGTCGCAGATGGATGCGCTCGCGGATGCTGTCGGCGTCAGCCGAACGGCCATTCGCGACCTCAACTACGTCGAGAAGGGAGACGTCGTCACTTCCGGCGAGCCCATCACCACAGCTGTCGCCGTCACTGAGACGCGCGACAAGGCTCTGGCTCGTCTCGGACCGCCCAGTCCTCCTTCCGGGCCGGGAAAGGTCGTCGGGCAAGGCTTCGGCAACAGCATGCAGCCGTACGGCCGGACGATCTGGTTCCGCGACCATGCCTCGGCATGGGTCACGCTGCAGTCGGACGGCACGCTGCTCATTCGCAGCGGCGTCACCGATCTCGGCGCCGGTCAGGCCGCCAGCCTGTGCCAGATCGCGTCGGAGATCCTCGGTGTTCCGCTAGACGACATCAGCGTCTACATCGGCGACACCGCGTTGAATCCGCCTGCCGGCGGCACGTTCGCCACCCGGCAGCTCTACATGTCCGGCAACGCCATCCTGCGTGCGAGCAGGGCACTGCGAGACCAGCTCGCACCTGTCGCGGCCGTCCTCGTCGATACAGAGGAGGACGACCTCGAGTGGAAGGACGGTCGAGTGGGGCGGCGCTCCGGCTCCGGTGCCGTCACCTTGGCCGACGTCGCGAAGGCCGCCCACGACTCCGCCGTCGACACGTCGGTGCTGTACACCTGGCGTGCCGTCTCGGGGAAGTTCGATCCCGAGCTCGGTCAGGGCGGAACCTTCCCGGACTACACGTTCGGGACGCATGCCGCGGAGGTCGAGGTCGACCTCGAGACCGGGTCGGTCAAGCTCACCAAGTACGCGGCCTGCCATGACGTGGGTGTCGCCATCAACCCGGTGCGTGTCCGTGGCCAGATCCAGGGCGGCGCGATGCAGGGCATCGGGTACGCACTGAGCGAGGAATGCCCGATGGTCGAGGGGAACCCCAGCTCGACACTCTTCGCGAACTACCTGATCCCCAGCTCGATGGATGCCCCCGACATCATGGTGGATGTCGTCGAGAGCGGCGAAGGCCGCGGGCCCCTCGGCGCGCGGGGAATCGGTGAGCCGCCGATCGGGCCGCCCGCCGCAGCACTCGCCAGCGCCATCGAGAACGCCATCGGGTGTCGACCGACGACGCTGCCCATCACGCCAGAGCGCGTGCTCGCGCTGCTCGACGACCGCGCCCGCCATGAAACGTCACGTGACCAGAAGGTGCAGGGATCATGAAGCTCCAACACTCCACGCAGGTGCAGGCTCCTCCGGATCAGGTCTGGACGTTCCTGCAGGACACGAGGGCGGTCGTCGCCTGTCTGCCGGGCGCCGAGCTGACCGACGACAAGGGTGACGATCAGTACGGCGGGGTGCTCCGTGTCTCCATCGGACCGCTGAAGCTCAACTACAACGGTCAGGTCGACGTCACCCGGCGCGACGCCGATGCCCGCTGCCTCGAGCTCTCGGCGGCTGCACGGGACCGCCGCGGTGGCGGCTCGGTCCGCGCGGACGTGAGGGTCAGCGTCACCGGGGCAGGCGACGGCGCCAGCACGCTCGAGTCGACGACGGACCTCCAGCTCACCGGTCGGATCGCGGCCCTCGGCCGCGGCGTCCAGGATGTCTCGAACACGATGTTCGCGGACTTCTCCCGTCGGCTCGCCGAGCGGGTCACGGGGTCGGAGGAGGAACCGGCACCGGGATCCGGTGCAGCCGCCTCCGAGGCCCCCGACGTCAACGATCTCTCGGATGCATCGCGGCCTCGCGTCGCGGCCGGGCAGGCGGCCGGCGAGCGGCGGGCCCCGGTCGCCGGTGGCGAGATCAAGATGAGCAGGCTCGTGCTCAGCGTCACGCGTGAGCGCTTGTCTGCTCTGTTCCTCCGATGGAGCGAGAAGCTGCGGCCCTGAGTGACGCAGGGGCCCAGGGTCGATGCTGCTCGGCGAAGCGCTGCCAGGAACGTGGCGGGCCCTGACGGCGAGGCACCACTGTGACTGTCGCTGAGCAGGAGATCGCCGTGGTGTTCGACTTCGACGGGCTGCTGATGGACACCGAGACGACGCTGTTCGCGAGCTGGGAGTACGAGTGGTCCCAATGGGGCCTCGAGATCGACGTAGCGACGTTCTTCGCCGACCACGGTGGTGACATCGCCGAGGAGAAGTACGCGGCGTTGGCGGCCGCTGTCGGGCCGGCCTACGACCGCGCGCTGAGCCATGCCCGGCGGGTCGCGTTCCGCGACGAGCTGCATGCGGACCTGGACCTGAACCCGGGGATGGCCGACTGGATCGACCAGGCCGTCGCCGACAGCAGGGTGTTGGCCGTGGCCAGCTCCTCCCCACGTGGGTGGGTGATGTCCCATCTCGATCGAGTCGGTGTGCTCGGATGCTTCACGGCGTTGGCGTGCGGTGATGAGGTAGATGCTCACAAGCCCGCGCCGGACGTCTATCTCCTCGCGCTGCACCGGCTGGGTCTGTCACCGACTGCGGCAGTCGCCGTGGAGGACACTCCCCACGGTGTGGCCGCCGCCCAGGCCGCGGGGCTCCGTGCCATCGCGATACCCAATGCCTTCGTCCCGCCCTTCCGCTTCCACGCAGCCGATCTGCTCCTGCGCTCTGCTCTCGAGATGGATCTCGAGGACGCCCTGGCGGCGGTCAGGCGCTCGGAGCCAGATGCTCCACAGGGCTGAATGGGTCGCTGACGGGCTCACCGACCCCCACGGGCGTAGGGCTGGTCGGCAGGCTGTCGAAGCACCGATTGCGCTCGCATCGCTCCATTACCATGAATGAAGCACCTGCACAAGAAGAACCTTCTTCACAAAGCGCCCACCTCATGTGAATTCGTGCTCGTGCCGCTGGACCGCCACGACATTAGCGTCCTTCCTGTTAGGCAAATCACAACCGCAGTCCAACAGTGGGAGGCGTCATGAACGAACCGCGAGAGCTGCGGGTCGAACCCGGGGACACCCAACTCGACTCCACGCCCGAGGCCGAGAGGCACGGCACGCCGTCGGAGATGTTCTTCGTCTTCGCTGGCGTCAACGTAGCTGTCACCAACCTGGCCGTAGGTGCCCTCGGGATCATCCTCGGCCTGTCCTTGGTGGACGTTCTCCTGGTGTACCTGATCGGTGCGATCCTTGGCTCGGCAGCCGTCGGCCTGTGCGTCGTGCAGGGCCAACGGACCGGTGCGTCCGTCATGGTCAACGCTCGCCCGGCCTTCGGCTACCAAGGGGCACGCATCCTGGCGGTGCTCCTCTTCCTGACCACCGCAGGCTGGTTCGGGGTCAATACCTACTTCGGTGTCACCGCTGCGAGAAGCATGGTCGGACAGTTCGGTGTGCCCTCCGGCAACGGGACCGACCTGGTGCTGCTGGCAGTCCTCATCCTGGCCCTGATCGCGGTCGCCATCTTCGGGTACCAGCTGATCACGCGCTACGAACGCGTGGCGTTCATCGGCATGGCTGTTGCACTGGCCGTTGTCGCGGTGGGGGCACTCGCGGGCGGTGTCGACTGGGGCCATCCCGCCTCGGTCCACGGTGCCGAACATCTCGGTGCCATCGCGCTACTGGCAACCGCACTGGGGGTCGGTTGGGGAGTCTCTTGGACCCCGTTCGCGCACGACTTCGGTCGGTACGTGCGGCGCAACGCACCCCAGCGCAAGACGTTCTTCCTGTCCACTGCGGGGATGTACGTCGGAACCTTCTTCACCTTCGGCCTCTCAGCGGTCATCGCAACCGATGCATCGACCAGCTTCGATGTAGGAAAGACGGTGGAGGCCGCCGTGCCTTCGGCGCTGGTGATCCCGGTCCTGCTCGTCATGACACTCGGGCTCCTGCCGGCCAACCTCGTGAACCTGTTCGTGGGGCCGGCTGTGCTGGGCACCATCGGCTTCCGGCTGAGCCGTCTCCAGGGCGTCCTCATCACAGCCCTCTTCGGGTTGCCGATCGCGGTCGTGGGCATCTACCAGCCGGAGTTCGGGTCGACCTTCAAGAGCTGGATGCTGACCCTGGTCATGTGGCTCTCGCCGTGGTTCGTCATCACCATGGCGGACTTCTTCCTCATCCACCGAGGTCGGTATTCAGACGCAGACCTGTTCACCCACGATGGTGTGGCCGGAAGGCTCTTCGCCCCGGGCATCGTCGCCTGGGTCGTGGGATTCGGAGTCTCGTGGGCCTTCGCGAACACTCCGATCTACGCCTCGCCCCTGATGACCGACCACTTCGGAGGCGCGGATCTCAGCCTGTTCGTCGGAGGCCTGGTGGCGTTCGCCATCTACTATCCGTGGGCTGTCTCCATCAAGCGGAAGGTCAGCGCACGTGGCGCCGCCGCTGCGCGGGCACTATGGACCAAGGAGCAGGAGCCGACGGCGTGACCACACCAGACGTGAACAAGCTCATCGTCGACCAGGACGCGACGGCCCTGCTGATCGTCGACATGCAGAACGACTTCGTCCTGCCGAGCGCCCCTCTGTCGACACCGGGTGCGATGAAGATCATCCCCACGATCGCGGGCTTCGCAGACGCCTGCCGCGAACGCGGATTTCCCGTCATCTACACCCGGGAGATGCATCGACCCGGACTCGAGGACTTCGGAATCGAGGGTCACTTCGAGCCCCCACACTGCCTGGAGGGCACCGAGGGGGCAGAGATCGTCGCAGAGCTGGAGCCGCAGACGAACGACTTCGTGATTCGCGCCAAGCGGCGTTACGACGCGTTCCTCGGCACAGACCTCGATGTGCTGCTGCGTGGCCTCAAGGTGCAGAACCTGCTCGTGGCTGGTGTGTGTACCGACATCTGTGTCATCAACTCCGTGTTCAGCGCCCGAAACCTGGACTACCGCTGCTACGTGCTGAGCGATGCAGTGGACGCCACGTCTCCTGAGCGTCAAGACGCTGCTTTGCTGTGCATGAGCCATGTGTTCGCTTATGTGGGAGACACGCGGCATGCTGCCGATCACTTCGGTCTACCCCTGCCGCGCTGAGGAGGCGCGTGCATCGAGTCGGCGACCGGCCCAGCCCTGGATGGCGATCGTCCCGCAGAAGAGCCTCTCGCGCGCGAAGTCCAGACTCGACCTGCCGGATGTGGCGCGGTGGCGCGTCGCAAGGGCCATGCTCGTGGACACGGTCTTCGCGCTGGGCCAGGTCAAGGGTCTCGACCGCGTGATCATCGCGTGGGAGGACCCCGATGACGTGTCCTGGATGCCAGTCATGCCAAGAGTCGTGCACCACGTGGTTCCGGGCAGCGACCTCAATGGAGCCATCTCGACGGTGGAAGAACAGGTGGCAGCCGAGGTCCCCCAGAGCGGCCGTCTGGTCGTTCCGGGGGACCTGCCGGCATGTAGCTCGGTCCAGATGGACGAGCTGGTGGCGCAGGTGGCGCAGGTGGCGCGGTCATTTCTTCGCGATGCCCATGGTGCGGGCACGACTGTGCTCGCGGCACGTGACAACACCCTGCTGTCTCCTCAGTACGGTCGATCCTCGGCGCGCCAGCACCTCTCAACGGGCGCACACCCACTGGATGCCGCCAGGTTCCCGTCGGTCACGCGCGATGTGGACACGATGACGGACCTGTACGCGGCCCTCCGTCTGGGCGTCGGTCGAGCCACGCGCACGGTCACACGAGACCTGGGCTTGTCGCTCCCGCCCGGGTAGGGCGCCTGGCGGGGAGGTCGCCCGGAGGGCCTCACGCAGCGCGAGCCGGAACGCACCCGGACCACTCAGGGTCAACGGTGAGTGTCCCAGATCCGCTTCCGGTGTGGCCCGGGGGGCGGCGAGCGCCAGGGTATGCATGGCAGGCTGGCGTCCATGAAGCTGGATGCGACGCGACGGCTCAAGCGCGTCCTGGTCGAGGGTGCCGGCTGGCTCCTGGTCGTGCTCGGCATCGCGGCCCTGGTCCTCCCCGGCCCCGGACTGCTCGCATTGTTCGCCGGGCTGGCCCTGCTGGCGACGCAGTACGAATGGGCGGAGAAGCGGCTCGAGCCGGTCAAGGACGCAGCCCTGCGGGCGGCCGCGGACGGTGTCGCGACCTGGCCCCGCATCGTGATGTCGGCCCTCGGGGTGGCCGGGCTCGTGGCGGTGGGCATCGTCTGGGGCATCCGTCCCGACGTACCGGAGTGGTGGCCGCTCTCGGACTTCTGGTGGCTCCCCGGCGGGTGGGGGACGGGCATCTCGCTCCTGGTGTCAGCCGCCATCGCCGCCGCCACGATCGTCTACAGCTACCTGAACTTCCGCGAGATCCGCGAGGAGCAGGCCCGGGAGGACGCGGAGGCGAGCTGACGTCTCCGCCGTTGGACACCGTCCCGTGCGACCCTGACGGCATGACGCCAGGTCTCGCTGGGTACCGCCGCGGAAGTCGACGGTGACGGGCCGCTCGACGACCGACGTCGTCCTGGAGGTGCGATGAGTGCCTCAGTGACGACCCGGACGACCCGGGGGCCCGGCTCGGCCGCGGCGCTCCTGCGCGCCGCGCACCCCGGACCGTCCATCGCCGTCAGCGCGATGGCCGGTGCGCTGGGCGTCGCCGGCCAGCTCGATGCGGGGCGTACGGCGCTCGTCGTCGCTGCGGTGCTCACCGGCCAGCTCAGCATCGGCTGGAGCAACGACCTGATCGACCGGGAGCGCGACCGCCGGGTGGGGCGCCGCGACAAGCCACTGGCGAGCGGCGAGCTCGCTGCCGCGACCGTGCGGCTCGCGTGCGGACTCTCACTCGCCGCGACCGTCGTCCTCTCGCTCGGGTGCGGCGTGGGCGCCGGCCTGCTCCACCTGGCCCTGGTGGCCGCCGGCTGGGTCTACAACCTCGGGGTCAAGAGCACCGCGCTCTCCTGGCTCCCGTACGCCGTGGCGTTCGGCGGCCTGCCGGTGTTCGTCGCGCTCGTGGAGCCCGGCGCCGGGCCGCCGCCCGTCTGGGTCCCGATCGCCGGCGCCCTGCTCGGCGTAGGGGCACACCTCGTCAACGCGCTGCCCGACCTGGCCGACGACGAGGCGACCGGCGTCCGTGGCCTGCCGCACCGCATCGGCGCACGGTGGACACCCGCCGTGGCCGTGGCCGTGCTGGCGGCGGCCACTGCCGTGATCGCAGCAGGCACGTCGCCGGTGTCGCCGGCGGTCTCGGTGCCCGCGCTCCTGGTTGTCGCGGCACTCTCCGTCACGGCCCTGGTCACCCGCGGCCGCACCCCGTTCCGGGCGGTGATCGCGATCGCGCTGGTCGACGTGGCGCTGCTCGTGGTGTCGCGATGACCGCCGACCAGGTGTGGGACGTCGCGGTCGTCGGTGCCGGGCCAGCGGGTGCGACAGCGGCTCTCGCCGCCCTGGTGCGGAGCCCCGGCGCCCGGGTCCTGCTCCTGGACCGCGACGACTTCCCGCGTGACAAGAGCTGCGGCGACGGCATCGCCCCGCATGCGCTCGACGTGCTCAGCCGCCTAGGCGCTCACGACGTCGTCGAGGGCTGGGAGCCCGTACGCCGCCTCGATCTCTCCCGCGGCAGCGCCCGGGTCGCCGGCCACCTCGCCCGGCCGGTGTGGGTGGTGCCGCGCGCCGTGTTCGACGCCCGGCTGGTGCGCCGCGCCGTCGACGCGGGCGCGACGCTGCTGCGTCACCGCGTGCGGCACCTGGAGAGCACCCGGCACGGTGTGGTCATCGACGGCTCGATCACCGCCCGGGTCGTGATCGGCGCCGACGGCGCACGGTCGATCGTGCGCGGCGCCGTGGGCTCGCGGCTGCGCGGCCCCAGCGCCGTCGCCATCCGCGGCTACGCGCCCACGCCCGACGTGAGGCGCGGGCTGCAGGTCATCCGGTACGGCGAGCGGCGGCAGCCGTCGTACGCCTGGGCCTTCGACCGGGGCGACGGGCAGTCCAACGTCGGCTACGGCGAGCTGGCCGGCTCCGGCGACGGCCTGTCGAAGGCACTCATGCTCGACCAGCTCGAGCGGCTGGTCCCGGGGGCTGGTGAGTCGGGCACCGCCTGGCGCGCGCACCACCTCCCGCTGTCCGGGTGGGGCCGCGGGGCCGGCCAGCCTGACGGACCGGTGCTCCTGGTGGGTGACGCCGCCGGGCTGGTCAACCCGATGACCGGAGAGGGCATCTACTACGCCGTGGCCACCGGCGCAGCGGCCGGCCGGGTCGCCGCCGACGCCGTCAGCGACGGAGCACCCGACCGCGCCGGCGCCCGCCATCGCGCGGCGGCCGCCGCCCTGCTCGGCCGGCACCTGAAGCACACCTGGGCGGCCGCCAGGCTGTCCCGCAGCCCGCGGGTGGTGGAGGCGGGGATCGTGGCGTCCGCCCGCGACCGGAGGGTGTTCGACGACCTGGTCGAGCTCGGGCTCGGGGACGGACGGCTCACCCCGAGGCTGGTCGCCGGGCTCGGGCGCGCGCTCCTGCCCGCACGAGCCACGAAGAGAGAGGGCTAGCAGCATGCGCATCCTGTCCGTCCACGGCGCCCTGCCGCCCCATCGCCACCCCCAGGCGGAGATCACCGAGACCTTCACCCGCGTGGTCGGCGCCAGCGGCGCCCTCAACGAGCGCGTGCTCCGGGCCCTGCACGGCAACGCCGGGGTCGCCCACCGCCACCTCGCGCTGCCGCTCGAGGAGTACGCCGAGCTGGGCAGCTTCGACCAGGCGAACGACCTCTTCCTCGAGCACGCGGTCACCCTGGGCGCCCGCGCGCTGACGGATGCGCTGAAGGCCGCCGACCTGACGCCCAGCGACGTGGACCTGATCGTCTCGACGACCGTCACCGGGCTCGCCGTGCCTTCCCTGGACGCGCGGATCGCCGCGGTGGTGGGGCTGCGTCCCGACGTCAAGCGGGTGCCGATGTTCGGGCTCGGCTGCGTCGCCGGAGCGGCGGGGGTCGCTCGACTGCACGACTACCTGGCCGGCCACCCCGACCACGTGGCCGCGCTGGTGGCGGTCGAGCTGTGCTCCCTGACCGTGCAGCGCGACGACGTGTCGATGCCCAACCTGGTGGCCAGCGGGCTCTTCGGCGACGGCGCGGCGGCGGTGGTGGCGACGGGCAGACCCGATGAGGACGGCGGCCAGGTCGAGGTGCTCGCCAGCAGGAGCCGGCTCTACCCGGACTCCGAGCGGACGATGGGCTTCGACATCGGGGGCAGCGGGCTGCGGATCGTGCTGGACGCCCAGGTGCCGGCGATCGTTGGTCGCTACATCCGCGACGACGTCGACTCGTTCCTCACCGACCACGGCCTGACCCGTGACGACATCGGCTGGTGGGTCTGCCACCCGGGCGGGCCGAAGGTGATCGACGCGCTGCGTGAGGCACTCGAGCTGACCGAGCACGACCTGGCGCTCACCCGGAGGTCGCTCTCCAAGATCGGGAACCTCTCCTCCGCCTCGGTCCTCCACGTGCTGGCCGACACGTTGAGCGATCGACCCCCGCCACCCGGCTCCCACGGGATGCTGATGGCCATGGGACCGGGATTCTGCTCCGAGCTGGTGCTGCTGAGGGCACCGTCGCCGGGTGCGTCATGACGTCCCTGACGGCGTTCGTGGTAGTGGTCGCGCTGGTCGCGGTCGAGCGGCTGGCCGAGCTCGTGGTGTCGAAGCGCAACGCCGCGTGGAGCCTCGAGCGCGGCGGACGCGAGACCGGCCGGGGCCACTACCCCGTCATGGTCGTGCTGCACTCCGGCTTCCTGGTGGCGATGCTCATCGAGGCGTGGGCCAGGCGCCCCGAGGTCGGCACCGCCCTGGCCTGGTCGATGCTCGGCGTCGTGGTGGCGGCACAGGCCCTGCGCTGGTGGTGCATCGCCACGCTGGGTCGGCGCTGGAACACCCGGGTCATCGTCGTACCCGGCCTGCCGCCAGTGCGCTCAGGCCCCTACCGGCTCCTCACCCACCCCAACTACGTGGCCGTGGTGCTCGAGGGCATCGCGCTGCCTCTCGTGCACGGCTGCTGGATCACCGCCCTGGTCTTCACCCTCGCCAACGCCGTGCTCCTCACCGTGCGGATCAGGGTCGAGAACGACGCGCTGGCCTCACTGGCCCACCCTGACGGCAGGCTCGCCGATGCGTGACCTGCTCGTGGCCGGCGGAGGGCCGACGGGCCTGGCGACGGCGCTGCACGCCGCCCGGGCCGGGCTCGACGTGGCCGTCCACGAACCTCGTGCGGGCATCATCGACAAGGCCTGCGGGGAGGGCCTGATGCCCAGCGCCGTCGCCCATCTCGCGGCGCTGGGAGTCACGCTCCACGGGCATCGCATCGCCGGGATCCGCTACGTGCAGGGCTCCCGGACCGCCGAGGCGACGTTCCGGCACGGACCCGGCCTGGGGGTACGGCGCACCACCCTCCACGAGGCCCTGCGCGAGCGGGTCGCCGGGGCCGGCATCACCACCACCCACACCGCCGTCCGCGAGATCGTCGACCGCGGCGACCACCTCCTGGTCGACGGGCAGCCCACCCGCTACCTCGTGGCGGCCGACGGCCTGCACTCCCCGGTCCGCCGGCTGCTCGGACTCGACCGCCCCACGAGGGGGCAGCCCCGGTACGGGCTCAGGTCCCACGTGGAGATGGCCCCCTGGACGCCGTACGTCGAGGTGCACTGGAGCGACTCCGCGGAGGCCTACGTCACGCCGGTGGGTGACGGCCTCGTCGGGATCGCCGTGCTCAGCGCCGCGCGGCGGCCCTTCTCCGACCTCGTGCGCGAGTTCCCCGAGCTGGTGGACCGGCTCTCGGGCCGTGTGCCGTCGCGCGTCCGCGGGGCCGGCCCGCTGCGGCAGCGGTCCCGGCGCCGGGTGGCCGGCCGGGTCCTGCTCGTGGGCGACGCCGCGGGCTACGTCGACGCGCTCACCGGCGAGGGGATCGCGCTCGGCCTCGCCCAGGCCCAGGCAGCGGTCGCCGCGGTGCGCGACGACCTGCCGGCGGAGTACGAGGGGCAGTGGCGCCGACTCGGCCGCCGCCACGACCTGCTCACCCGCTCCCTGCTCGGTGCGACCAGCATCCCGCTGGTCAGGCACCGCATCGTGGCGGCCGCGCAGCGGATGCCCCGGGTCTTCGGGGCGGCCGTCGACCAGCTCGCGAGGCCGGCATGAGCGCGCCAGGGCAGGAGCGGCCCGAGCTGGTGGTCCTGCTCGCCGAGGACGGCACCCCCATCGGCACCGCGCCCAAGTCGGAGGTCCACCACCGCGACACTCCGCTGCACCTGGCGTTCTCCTGCTACCTCTTCGACCCGGACGGGCGGTTGCTGCTCACGCGACGGGCCTGGTCGAAGAAGACGTGGCCGGGGGCGTGGACCAACAGCTGCTGCGGCCACCCCGGGCCGGGCGAGCCGGTCGACCAGGCCGTCCAGCGCCGGGTGGAGCAGGAGCTCGGCGTGCAGGCGCACGACCTGAGGATGGTCCTGCCCGACTTCCGCTACCGGGCGGTGATGCCCGACGGGACGGTCGAGAACGAGGTGTGCCCGGTGTTCACCGCCGTCTGCGACGACCCGGCCGCCCTGCGGCCGGACGCCTCCGAGGTGGCGGAGCACGCCTGGATCTCCTGGACGGAGTTCCGCGACGACGTGGTCGAGGGCGGGCGCGACGTGAGCCCGTGGTGCCGCGAGCAGGTCGAGGCGCTGCCCCGCGAGCTGCCGCCCCGTTGAGAGCTGCGATGAACGATCGTCCATTTTTTCTGCGATTTCGCAGGACGGCCGGCCATGCTGAGCCACTATGTCCGAGAGAAGCGGTGATGCATGGGACTCCCGGGGAGTCACCGTCGACGGGTGTAGCCCGTCGTGGCGCGCCGAGGCAGTGCACCCGGTCGTGGCCGGGTGCGGGGGCTGCCCCGAAACAGGAGCACGAGAATGCGCAACACCCATCCGGCGTCCGCCCGCACCCGTCGTAGCTGGTCCGGCACCCTGGCGACCCTCGTGGTGGCCAGCACCCTGGCAGTGCTGGCGCCGGCGAGCCCGGCGTTCGCTGCCGAGTCGCTCACCGTCACCAAGTCGGCGTCGGACAGCATCCTGATCGGCACTCCGGTGTCCATCGAGCTCACCGCGACCAACGACGGCGACGCGCCGGAGTTCAACCTCACCTTCCGAGACGAGCTGCCGCCCGGCGTGACCTACCAGCCCGGCAGCACCGTGCCGGCCGCCGCGGGCGAGCCACGTGTCATCACGGCCGGCGACGGCCGGCAGACGCTGCTGTGGGAGAACGTCAGCGACCTGCCCCTCGGTGGCGTGCAGAGCGTGCGCTTCCAGGCCCTGCCCGACCCGGACGACTACCCCGTGGGCTCCACGTTCAGCAACGTCGGCGAGGGCTACGCCAACAGTGACGCGCGCACCCTCCCGAGGTTCGACGCGGCCGGTCTCTACACGAGCGGTGCCACCGCCCAGGACGCGTCGGGATCGGTCGTCACGTCCATCACCGCCATCACGGTCGAGAAGACCGAGCCCAGTCCCGAGCACGAGCTGCTCCGCGGCGTGCACGACCACTCGACGCCGTACACGCTCACGGTCACCAACAACGGCGAGAACCCCGACGGTGACGTCGTCCTCGTCGACCTGCTGCCCGCCCAGCTGGAGTACCTCGGGTGCGGCACCGTGGACAACACGCCGGCCGACGGCCGGGAGTACGCCGGCGCACCTCGGCTGGACGTCTCCACCCCGGACGTGCCCGGCTGCCGCGCCCCCGTCTCCGTCACCACCGTCACCGACCCGGCCGGCGTCCCCGCGGGGGTCTACACGCGCGTCGAGTGGAACCTCGGCACCCTCGCTGCGGACGACGTCGTCCAGGTGGTCTACCGCGCCGGCATCCCGCAGCGGGCGAACACCGCGACGTTCCCCGCGGGGACTCCCGGCGGCGCCTCCCTGGGGCAGGTGGCCAACCTCGACAACAACACCGGCGCGTCGACGCGCGAGGTGACCGAGCAGGCACTCACCAACCGCGCGACGGTGACCGCCGTCTACACCGGCCCGGTGAGCGGTGGCTCGACAGCGGTCACCGACAGCGACTCGCTGACGGTCACCGCCGAGGACCTGGCGATGCAGAAGTCGGTGAGCCCCACGGTGTTCACGCAGGACGGCATCGCGACGTACACCCTCGAGCTGCAGACGAGCGAGTACGCCGACGCCGACGACATCGTCATCACCGACGAGATCCCCAACGGGCTCTGCCCCCTCGACAATGTGGACAACCGCACCGGCGACAACCTGACCAGCTGTGCGCCTGACCCCGCCTTCGCGCCCAGCCTCGCCTACGCGAGCGTTGCCGAGGACCTGGTCGAGGGCGGGTTCACGGTCGTCTTCCAGCCCATCGACCTGGCGGCCAACCAGTCGCGGACCATCACCTACCAGGCGCGGATGCTGGCCGACTACCGCGGTCCGAGCGGGGACCCGACCGTGGTCGGCGACTCCTACGTCAACACCGTCGCGCTCACCGCCCAGACCACCACCCTGGCCGCGGTCGAGCCGCCCGGCGGCGTCTCCACGGAGACGGTCGAGGACGACTCGTCCGCGACGCTCGAGAGCGAGGCGGTCGTCCTCGACAAGGAGATCCAGCCCAACACCGGACCCACTCCCTACGTGTGCGGCACGGACGTCGACGACTATGCCGACTCCTCGACGCTGACACCGGCAGAGACGACCTTCACCGAAGGCTCACGGGTCTGCTTCCTGCTGCGGATCCAGTTCCCCGCCGGCAACGAGACCAAGAACCCCGTCCTGACCGACTTCCTCCCCGACTACGTCGACTACGAGGCCGGCTCGGCCACGGCCATCCCCGGCAACAACGTGGTGGCCCAGGTCGACGAGTCCAGCCTGACCTTCAACCTGGGCAGCCCGCTGGGTGGGGCTACCCGCTTCGTGCCCGGCGGCAGTGTGTTCCAGTACCGGATCTCCGGCATCGTGAACGACTCGGCGACCGCGACGCCGGACGTCACCGGAAACCTCGCCAAGCTCACCTGGGTCGACACGGAGGGTGAGGTCGGGTTCCTGCGGGACCGCGAGGACTTCTCCATCGCCGCGCCGCCGCCCGTCTCGGTCGCCAAGTCGGCCACGCGGACCACCTCCGTCGCGCCGGGCACCGACGGCCCGCTCGCCGACGGTGGCAACCCCGGCGCCGCCGGCCGGATCCGGGCCGGCGAGGTGGTGCGGTTCACCGTCGCCACCACCAACGACGGCACCTCCGCCGACCTCACCGACGTGCCGGTCGTCGGGCCCGACGTGTGGGACGTGCTGCCACTCGGCATCCGCTGCGCCGACGTCACGGCCATCGACAACGGCGGCGTCTGCACCGACCCCGGTGTCGGCGGCCATCCGGCCTTCGACGGCAGCACGGCCCTCTCGGCGATCCGCTGGGACCGCCCCGACGCCGTCACGATCGCGCCGGGTGCGACCCTCGCCTTCACCTACGAGGTCACTTACCCGTCCACCGTCGCGGCCGGCGCGACCTACACCAACAACGTCGACGTCGCGTCGTACGGCGCGAGCTCCAACATCAACACCGTCGCGCAGCACTACCCGGGCAACAACGTCGACACCGCCGTCCCCCCGGACCAGGAGGACGTGCCCCGGGCGCACGACGACCACACCCTGCTGACCCCGGCGTCCGGTGTCACCAAGACCAACGCGACGCAGGTCGGCGACGCGACCCAGGCCGACGACCCCGGCGACCTGGCCAACTACGCGGCTGTCGGCGAGACCGTGACCTACACGGTGACGGGCACCGTCCCGGCCAACACGACGATCTACAACGGCGTGCTCGCGGACGCCACCCCTGCGGGCATCCGCGTCGACTCGGTCGACTACGCCTACCGCGCGGCCCCCGGCGACGCGTTCGCGCCGCTGCCGGCCGGGTTCACCGGCAGCCAGACCGCCACGGGGCCGCAGGTCGAGCTCCCGACCCCGTTGGCTGCGGGCACCGCGGCCGACGAGGTGCAGATGACGATCACCGCCACCGTGCTCATCGACGCCCTCAACGTGCACGGCGAGGACCGCGTCAACACGGCGCAGCTGGGCTCCACGACGCAGACCGGCACGCCAGTGCCGCCCGTGCCCGTCACGCCCACCCCCAGCGCGAGCTCGAGCATCACGGTCGTCGAGCCGTCGCCGGCACCGCTCAAGGTCGCCGACGACCCGAAGCCGGTCGCGGGCCAGCAGGTGACCTACACGGTGACGGCGCGCAACGCGAACGCCGCCGACCTCGACCAGATGCGGCCCACGCTCTTCGACTCCCAGCTGGTCGACTGCGTCCCCACCGGGCTCACCGTCGTCCCGGGCTCGCTCGCCACCGCCACCGGCACGGCGACCGTCGGGGCCCTCGGCGCCAACGGCTGCAGCGGGGCCACCCCCGTCGTGTGGGACGTCGGCGACCTGGCCTGGCGCTCAGCGGCCGACGGGGCCACGAACGGCGCCGACCCCTGGCCGACGCTGACCTACGTCGTCCAGGTGAGCCCACAGGCCGGCGGTGACGTCGCGTACGTGAACACCGCCACTCTCGAGGGCACCTCGATGAACGATGCCGACGCCGACGAGAAGACCTACTCGACGCCGGTCTCGGCGACGGTCACCGTCCCGGGTGGCGAGCTCCGGAAGTCGGTGACTCCCACCAGCTCTCCGGTCGGCGGCACGGTGACCTACGAGCTCGAGGTCGACCTGCCGGCGTCGGTGAACTTCTACGACGCCTCGATCATCGACACCCTCCCGGCCGGCATCGCGCCGTCCTCAGTGGTGCGGACCGGCTTCACCTGCGCCTACACCGACGTCGACCCTGAGGAACCGTGCTCCATGGCCACGCCGACCGCGCTCGCGGCGGCCGGCCAGCTGCACGGCTGGCTGCTCGGCGACGTGGCAGCGGACCTTCGCCCTCGCACCGTGACCCTGACCTACACCGCGGTCGTCGGCGTGGTCGCCGGCAACACTGCCGGCAAGAGCCTCGTCAACAGCGCCACGCTCAAGTGGAACCAGTCGGACAAGACCACCACGCCACCCGTCGGCGGCACCTTCGACTCCGAGACCGACCCGGGCACCGCGACCGTGCTGGTCACCGAGCCCTCGCTGAGCATCACCAAGGTGGTCAGCGACGCGACGCCCGCGCCCGGTGAGGACTTCGTCTACACCGTCCGGGTGACCAACGCCTCCGGTGCCAACCGCTCCGCCGCGCAGGACGTCGACGTCGTCGACACCCTCCCCGCCGGTGTTCGCGTCGTCGCGGGCTCGCCCAGCAACAGCGGCGTCGCAGCCGGGGGCTCGCCGGGCGGCGGCACGATCACCTGGAGCGACCTCGGGCCGATCGCACCGGGTGCCACCCTCACGCTCACCTACACCGCCCGCCTGGTCAGCCCGGCCCCGACGACGCCTCAGCAGAACATCGCCGACGTCACGGAGTACACCTCCCTCGACGGCGGCGGCCGGATCTACCCGAACACCCCGTCGGACGACGCGGTGGTCACCCCGGCCGTGCCCGAGCTCGCGGTCAGCAAGGCCGCGCTCGACGTGCCGGCCTACCTGGGTGAGCCCGCGCGGTGGAGGATCACCGTCGAGAACGTCGGAGACGCCCCGGGCTTCGACGTCGAAGTCGCGGACACCCTCCCGACCGGCTGGACCTACGACGGCGGATCTGCGCAGGTCTCGGTCGCAGGAGTGACGCCCACCCAGGTGGACCCCGACTCGGTGACCGGCTCGCCGGTCCAGACCCTTCAGTGGGACGACCTCGGCGACCTCGCCCCCGGCGAGCTCATTACCATCGATCTGACGGCGACCCCGGGTGCCGCGCTGGCACCGACGCGCGTCGGCAGCTCCGTGGTGCACCAGAACGCCGTCACCGCGACCATCTTGGACCTCGACGGCCCGGCCGGGTCCGTCGTCGACACCGAGGGTGCCACGGCCCAGACGCGCATCGACGCCGCGAACCTGACCCTGACCAAGGCCGCCGTCGGCACCCCGGTCGCCGGTGAGGCGTTCACCTGGACCCTCACCGTCGCCAACACAGGGCCCGACACGGCCGTGGGTCCGTTCGTCGTCACCGACGACCTGCCGACCCAGGTCACCGGCGCCACCGCGACCGGCACCGGCTGGACCTGCTCTCCGGCGACCACGACGATCAGCTGCCAGCGCACCAACCCGGCCGCGACCCTGGCCTCCGGGACGTCCCTGCCCGTGATCACCGTGACCGCGCAGGTGCCCGCCACCACGACGTCCGGCACGACCCTGATCAACGCCGCGGCCGTCGAGGGGCGCACCTACGAGCCCACCCTCGCCGACAACGACGACGAGGTGTCCGTCGACGTCGTCACGGAGTCCGACCTCGGCATCGCGAAGACGCTCGTCGGTGGGCTGGAGCCCGGGTCCTCGGCGACGTACACGCTCGCGGTGCGCAACGACGGTCCCTCGGTCTCCCGCGGCGCGATCATCGTCACCGACACCCTGCCTGCAGGCCTGACGTACGAGTCGTTCACCGGCACCGGCTGGACCCTGGCCCAGAACAATCCCGAGCTCCAGTTCACCTACGGGGGCGCGTCGCCGGTGCCCCTGGGCGCGCTGCCGCAGATCACCGTGACCGTGCAGGTGGCCACCGACGTGACCGCCGCGATCACGAACACCGCCTCCGTGACCGAGCCGACGGACCCGACCTCCGGGCCGGAGTCACCCGACTCCGACGGCGACACGACGTCACCCTCGCCGAGCGCCGACCTGGGCATCACCAAGGACAGCCCGGGTGACTTCGACGCCGGAGCGCAGGGCGTCTACGAGCTCGTGGTCCACAACTCCGGGCCCTCCGACGCCGCCGGCCCGATCACCGTCACCGACACACTGCCCGACGAGCTGACCTACGTGTCGTCGGCCTCATCCGAGGCCTGGAGCTGCTCGGCCGCCGGCCAGGACGTCACCTGCACGCTCGCCGGCGGACTCGTCGACGGGGCGTCCTCGACCCTGCGACTGACCGTCGACATCGACGAGACGCTAGCGACCGACGTGGTCAACACCGCCTCAGTCGACGGCCCCACGCCGGACCCCAACCCGGGGAACGACCAGGACACCGACGACACGGGCATCTCCGTCGAGGCCGACCTGGTGGTCGCCAAGACCCTGGTGACGAACCCCGTCGTCGCCGGCGAGAACGTCACCTACGAGATCGCCGTGCGCAACGACGGGCCGGCCACCTCGCCCGGACCCATCGACGTCACCGACGCCCTGCCCGCCGCCCTGACCTTCGTCAGCGCCTCAGGCACCGGGTGGTCGTGCGGTGCCGTGGGGCAGGACGTCACCTGCACGCGTTTGGCGGCGCTGCCTGCGGGCAACTCGGCCGGCGTGATCACGCTGGTCGCCGCGGTGGCCTCCGATGCAGGTACGACGACGCTCACCAACGTCGCCAACGTCGATGGGCCGGCCACCGACCCCGGGCCGGGCGTCAACACCTCCGACGCCGGCACGACCGTCGCCGAGGACGCCGAGATATCCCTGGTCAAGACGACCACCGGCGTCGACCCGGTGCGAGCCGGCGAGAACGCGACGTTCGAGATCGCCGTCAGCAACGCCGGGCCGTCCGACGCCCGGGCGGTCGAGGTGGTCGACGTGCTGCCCGCGGGCCTGGCGCTCGTCTCCGCCGGCGGCGCCGGCTGGACCTGCACCGCGGGCGTCTGCACCCGCGACCGCATCGTCGCCGGTGATACGGCACCCACGATCACGGTGGTCGCTCGGGTGGCCTCGGGCGTGGCCGACGGGGCGACGCTGGTCAACCAGGCGACCGTCTCGACGATCACGCCGGGCGACACCCCGGCCGGCAACAGCGACGACGCCGAGGTCGACGTCGTCGCGCAGGCAGACCTGGCGCTGACCAAGACGCGCGACTCCGCCGTCGTGACGGCCGGCCTGCCGACGACGTACACGATCTCCGTGACCAACGACGGCCCCTCCGACGCGGTTGGTCCGCTCACGATCACCGACACGCTGCCCGCGGGGCTCAGCCTCCTCTCGGCCGGCGCTCCCTGGACGTGCCTGCCGGGGGCGGGTGCGGACGTCACGTGCACGCTGCCGGGCGGCCTGATCGCCGGTGCCACGGCGCCCGCCCTGGACCTCCAGGTCCTGGTCGCCGCGGATGCCGAGCCGGGCCCGGTGACCAACACGGCCACCGTCGACGGCGGCACGCCCGACCCGGTGCCGGCCAACGACACCGACACCGCCGAGGTGGAGGTCGTCCAGGCGGCCGACCTGTCGGTCGTGAAGTCGCACACCGGGCCGGTGCGGGTGGGTGACGAGCTGAGGTTCACCCTCGACGTCGCCAACGCCGGACCGTCGCAGGCTCGCGACGTCGTGGTCACCGACGCACTGCCGAACGGGCTGACCTTCGTGTCCGCCGCCGGCACCGACTGGACCTGCGGTCCGACGCAGGCCGGGGTGACGTGCACGCTGGCCGGGGGGCTGGCTCCGCTGACCTCGGCGGCACCGATCACCGTGGTCACCACCGTCGCGCCGGCGGCCTACCCGACGGTCGATAACGTCGCGTCGGTCATCTCGTCGACCACCGATCTGGACCCGACCGACAACGTCGACCCGGATCGCGTCGCCGTCCCGGCCCTGGTCGACCTGGCCATCACCAAGAAGCACCGCGGCGAGCTGGTCGTGGGCGAGCAGGCGACCTACGACCTCACCGTCGCCAACGACGGCCCCACCGCGGCGCCCGGCCCGATCGTCGTCACCGACGCACTGCCGGCCGGACTCTCGTACGCCGGAGCCACCGGCCAGGGCTGGACCTGCGCCGCCGACGGACAGCTCGTCACCTGCTCCCGCCCCGACGCCCTGGGCGCCGGGGAGACGACGGCCCTCGGGCTCGACGTCGACGTGCTGCCGGGCGCGTACCCCACGGTCGTCAACACCGCGACCGTGACGAGCCCCGCGGAGGAGACCGGGAAGGCCGACAACACCAGCACCGACACCGCCCCGGTCACCCCCACGGTCGACCTCAAGCTCGCCAAGACCGTCGAGTCGGACAGCCCGACCAAGGTCGTCTACCTGCTCGCCGTCACCGACGACGGCCCGAGCGCCAGCGTCGACCCGATCCGGCTGCGCGACCCGCTGCCGGCCGCGCTCAGGCTCAAATCCGCGAAGGGCCAGGGCTGGTCCTGCACGACGTCCCCGCGGCAGCTGGACTGCGTCTACGCCGACCCGCTCCCGGTCGGTGAGAAGGCCTCGGTGCGCCTCGTCGCCGACGTGGTGGCCGACCCCGGCGCGAAGATCGTCAACGTCGCCTCGGTCAACGGCGGCCCCACCGTCACCGGCGACAAGGACGGCGCGTCGTTCAGGGTGCCGGCGTCGGGCGACGACGGCGGTCAGGGCGACGGCGACCCCGGGGACGCGGGGCCGGCCGGCGGTCTGCCCGACGCCGGCGGTCCGCCTCTGTGGGTGGGCCTACTCGGCCTGCTGGTCCTCGGGCTCGGCCTCGCGCTGACCCGCCGGGGCCGACGCCTGGCGTGAGCGCACCACGACCACGTTGCCGGCCGTGTGGCCCGTCTCGACCTGGGCCACCGCGTCGGCGGCCTGGTCGAACGGGTACGTCGCCGACACCACCGGGCTGAGCTCGCCCGCGGCGACCAGCCCGACCAGGAGGGTGAACACCTCGGTCGTACGCCGCCGCTCGACCCCCGACCCACCGGCCTCGGTCGCCTCGCTCGCCGCAGCGATGCTGATCACCCGCGAGGGCACCGCGGCCAGCTCGAAGGCATCGGCCAGCACCGGGGTCCCGACGAGGTCGAAGACCGCGTCCACCCCGCCGGGGGCGACCGCTCGGACCCGGTCGGGCCAGCCGTCGCCCGAGACCACGTGGGTGGCCCCCAGCTCGGTGACCAGCTCAGCCTTGGCCACGGAGGCGACTCCGACGACGCGCACACCGCGCAGCCGGGCGAGGGCGCACGTCGCCGTACCGACCCCGCCTCCGGCGCCCATCACCAGCAGCGTCTCGCCCGCGGCCAGGCCGAGCTGGTCGAGCGCGTCGTAGGCCGTGCCGATCGAGACCGGGATGCAGGTGGCCTGGGCGTCCTCCACACCATCGGGTACGACGGCGCTCGAACCGGCGGCCAGGAGCACCCGCTCCGCCAGGGCGCCCGTGCCGGTGGCCGTCTGCCCGAAGACGCGCTGACCGGGCACGAAGCCGGTCACCCCCTCGCCGACGGCCGTCACGACGCCGGCGGCCTCGCGACCCATCGGCATGGGGAACGCCACTGCCACCTCCTTGCGGAGGCCGGACCGGACCTTGATGTCGGCGGGGTTCACCCCTGCCGCGGTCATCTCGACCAGGAGCTGGCCGGAGCCGACCTCCGGCTCGGGAACGTCCAGGTGCGCCTGCACGTCGGGGCCGCCGTAGGAGGTGAAGCCGTAGATCCGCATGCCCCGCAGCCTAGGGCGTGCCACCGGGGCATCGGAGGCTCGGCTAGGGGCTGGTTCGCGACGTACAGCAGCCCCGGTCGGAGACCGGGGCTGCTGGGGGTGCTCAGGTGTGGTGCGGGATGCGCGAGCGGATCAGCCGCGCACGCAGCCGGCCGCCAGGCCGACCTTCTTGAGCCCGGCCAGGTCACCGGCTCCGAAGAGCGAGCGGAACCAGCCGTCGCTCCAGGGCAGGTTGTCGGTCGAGTAGTACATCAGCTGGCTGCGGCCGGCTTCGTTCCGGTCGGTGTGGGCCAGTCCGAAGCCGTGACCGAGCTCGTGCAGCAGGGTCATGCCCAGCGTCGCCCGGCTCGGGGAGTCGAGCGCGATGTCGACGGCCTGGTTGGGGGTGCCCGGCACGGTGAGGTCGGAGTTGACCGTGACACCGGTCTGCTTGATGCTCCACAGCTTGCCCTTGCGGTCTCGGCCCGGGTCGAACCTGACGACCTGGCTGACGGCCACGGCGCCGGCGATGGCGGGACGCTCGGCCTGGGTCGCCCAGGCGATGACCAGGTCGGTGCCGCGGTCCATGCGGCGCTTGCCCTGCGGGATCGTGTGCGTGCGGCCGGTGTACTTGAACTTCACGCCGGTGGCCTGGGTGAACTGGAACAGCACGGAGTCGATGATCGGGAGCACACCGTCGCCGATGTCGTCGAGGTTGAGCTTGTAGCGGATCGTCTGGCACGGGTTGATCCGCTCGCGCCAGCCGTGGAACTTCAGCAGGTTGTGGTCGGCCGCCATGCCCCGAGCGGTGTAGCTCGGCACCACGTTGACCTTGTGCGGCTTGAACGCGCGCTTGCTGTGCTTCTTCGTCGCGGGGGCCAGGACGCGGACCTTGTGCTGGCCGTACCAGTCCCAGGTCCCGGTGAAGCTGAAGTTGTGGTCGACAGCCTTGGTGTTGGCGAGCTTCTTCCACCCGTTGGGGGCCTTGTACTGCAGCAGCAGCTTGCGCTTCTTCGTGCCGTTGACGGTGCCGTAGAGGGCGTAGCCGGTGCCCGAGCCGGACACCCAGGTGTCGGTGACCCAGGTGATCTTGCCCTTGGTGCGGTGCTTGCCGGGCTTGGCGTCGGCGGGCGCGGCGGTCATCGACACCGCCAGGAACATGGTCAGCAGCGCGATGAGCGCATGCCGCGAGCGGTGGCTGGACAAGGATCCCCCTTGATGAAAGACACTGACAGGTGAGATGTGCCACCCGTGGGGTGGTCTAAACCTCAGGGGGCAGAGTACGCGAGCGTGCGGATGGCGGCCCGGTCGCGTCCCGAGGGACCGAGCCGCACCGCCATCCTTGGGAGCGGGGCCCCGGGCCGCGTGCCGCCACCGGTTCCGGGGGGGTAGACCGGTGAGCGGCGGGCGCCGGGGGGCTCGATCCCCTCGACGAGAGTACGCCGGTCGAAGGGGTTTGGGCAGAGCCCGACCGGGGGCCGCCGGCGCTGTCCGGGCGTCCCGGATACTGGGCCGATGGCAATCCGTCGCAGCCGCAGGACGCTGTGGTCCCTCGCCCTCGTGGTGGTGCTGCTCAACATGCCCCTGCTGCTGTCCCTCGCGACCAGCGCACGGGTGGCGAGCAGCGGCACCGACGTGGTCGCCGAGGTGATCGGCGGACGTGTGTACGGCGACGCCGACGACCCGGAGTACTGGCTCTCCTACCGCTTCGACGCCGACGTCGACGTCGATCGCGAGGCGTTCTCGGCGGAGGTCGACCGCGCGACGTACACCCGGGCGAGGGAGACGCGCGAGCTGAGCGTCGAGGTCGTGCCCGGTGACCCGGCGGTCCACCGGGTGGAGGGCGCGGAGCCACGGCGGCTGGGGCTGCTCCTCACTCTCGGAACCGACGCCGTCGTGCTCCTGCTCGGGCTGGTCTGGTGGCTGCGCCGGAGGTCCGCGCCGGGGTCCGATTCCGACCCGGTGCCACAATCGAGTGCATGACCTCCCTCTCCAGCTTCAGCGCCACCTCCATCGACGGCCGCCAGGTCGAGCTCGCCGACTACGCAGGCCAGGTGGTCCTGGTGGTCAACACGGCGTCGCAGTGCGGCCTGACCCCGCAGTACGCCGGCCTGCAGAGGCTCCAGGACACCTACGCCGACCAGGGGTTCACCGTGCTCGGGTTCCCCTGCGACCAGTTCGGCCACCAGGAGCCCGGGACCGAGGAGGAGATCGCCACCTTCTGCACGGGCAGCTTCGGGGTCACCTTCCCGATGTTCGCCAAGATCGACGTCAACGGCGACGGCGCGCACCCGCTCTACACGTGGCTGCGGCAGGAGAAGGGCGGCCTGCTCGGCGACCAGATCAAGTGGAACTTCACCAAGTTCCTCGTCGGCCGCGACGGCGCCGTGATCCGCCGCTTCGCACCCACCACCGTGCCCGAGGACCTCGACGGCGACATCGAGAAGGCGCTGGCGACCGAGGCTCTGGCCGACTGAGCCAGGGGCAGATCCCGGGGCGACTTGCTGGTAACCGCACGGGCAGTGGAGGCTTGCCGACATGGCCGCCACCACCTCGTCGTACTCGATCACCATGCGGCTGCACACCGCCCCCGACCACGGGGTGGTCGGCACCGTCGCCACCACCATCGCCGAGCATGGCGGAATCGTCACCGCGATCGACGTGGCGGAGTCCCGCCACGACCGGCTGGTCGTCGACGTCACCTGCAGCGCCTCCGACTCGACCCACTCCGAGGAGCTCGTGGCCGCGGTCGGCGAGCTCGACGGGGTCGTGGTCTACAAGGTCAGCGACCGCACCTTCCTGCTGCACATCGGCGGCAAGATCGAGGTCAACTCCAAGGTCCCCCTGCGCACCCGCGACGACCTGTCGATGGCCTACACGCCCGGCGTGGGCCGCGTGAGCATGGCGATCTACAACAACCCCGCCGACGTCTCACGGCTGACGGTCAAGGGCAACAGCGTCGCGGTCGTCACCGACGGCTCGGCAGTGCTCGGTCTCGGCAACATCGGCCCCGGCGCCGCGCTGCCGGTGATGGAGGGCAAGGCCGCGCTCTTCAAGCGCTTCGCCAACATCGACGCCTGGCCGATCTGCCTGGCCACCCAGGACACCGACGAGATCGTCAAGGCCGTCGAGATGATCGCCCCCGGCTTCGGCGGCATCAACCTCGAGGACATCGCGGCCCCCCGCTGCTTCGAGATCGAGGCGCGGCTGCGCGAGTCGCTCGACATCCCGGTCTTCCACGACGACCAGCACGGCACCGCGATCGTGGTGCTCGCCGCACTGACCAACGCGCTCCGGGTGGTCCGCAAGCAGCTGCCCGACGTGCGCATCGTGGTCGCCGGGGCCGGCGCGGCCGGCTCGGCGATCGTCAGCCTGCTGCTGGCCGGTGGCGCCGGCGACGTCGTCGTGTGGGACCGCGAGGGTGCCCTGTCGCGCGACGACGACTCGCTGCCGCCGGCGAAGGCCGAGCTGGCCTCGCGCACCAACCCGCGCAAGGTGCGCGGTGACCTGCACACCGCGCTCACCGGGGCCGACGTCTTCGTGGGGGTGAGCGGGCCGGGCGTGCTGCAGCCGGAGTGGATCGACGACATGGCGGCGGACCCGGTCATCTTCGCGCTCGCCAACCCCGACCCCGAGGTCGACCCCACCGAGGCCGGCAAGCGGGCGGCCGTCGTGGCGAGCGGCCGCAGCGACTACCCCAACCAGATCAACAACGTGCTCGCCTTCCCCGGGGTGTTCCGCGGGCTTCTCGACGCCCGCGCCTCCGAGATCACGATGGAGATGCTGCTCCGGGCCGCCACGGCGATCGCCGCCGTGGTCAGCGACGAGGAGCTCAACCCCAGCTTCATCATCCCGTCGGTCTTCAACCCCGAGGTGCCCAAGGCGGTCGCGGCCGCGATCCGCGGGACCGAGGCGGGCTCCTAGGAGTCCAGCGCCTCCTGAGCGACCAGTGCGGCGCCGATGATGCCGGCGCGGTTCTGCAGCTGCGCGGCCACGATGGGCGTGCGGATGTCGATGAGGTGCAGGAACCGGTCGGCGTCGCGGCTGACCCCGCCACCGACCACGAAGAGGTCGGGGGTGAAGAGCCGCTCGACGGTCCGGTAGTAGACCGTGAGCCGCTCACCCCACTCCTCCCACGTCAGATCCTCCTCCTCGCGGATGCTGCTGGCCGCTCGCTTCTCGGCGACGTGGCCGTCGATCTCGAGGTGGCCGAGCTCGCTGTTCGGCACGAGCACGCCGTCGTGGATGAGCGCCGAGCCGATGCCGGTGCCGAGGGTGGTCAGGATGACCAGGCCGCGCGTGTGGTCGCGCGCCGCGCCGTACCTCGTCTCGGCCAGGCCGGCCGCGTCGGCGTCGTTCATCACGTGCACGTCGCGGTCGGAGGCCGCGGTGAAGACCGCGTCGGCGTCGACGTCGATCCACGACTTGTCGATGTTGGCGGCGCTGCGAGCGATGCCGTGCTGTACGACGGCAGGCACGGTGACGCCGACCGGGCCGGTCGCGTCGGGGTGCCGCTCCATGATCTGGCCGATCAGCTCGGCCACCACCGCCGCCACCGCGTCGGGCGTCGACTTGCTCGGCGTCTTGATCTTCACCCGGTCGCCGGCGAAGTCGCCGCGGGTGAGGTCGACGGCGGCGCCCTTGATGCCGCTGCCGCCGAAGTCGATGCCGAGGGGCATGCCGCCTGAGGTCTCGTCACCCTTGTGGTCCGGAGTCATGCGAGCACCCTGTCCCGGATCGGCCCGCCGCCGCAAGCCGCTCCTAGACTGACGCGCATGACCGTCCCGACCACTCGCATGCTGCTGCTGGGCGCGGTGGCGTTGTTCGAGCCGGTCAACGGCTACCAGATCCGCCGGGAGCTCATCTCGTGGCGCGTCGACGAATGGGCGCATGTCAATCCCGGGTCCATCTATGCCGGCCTCGCGACCCTGACCCGGCACGGGCTCCTGCAGAGGCACGACCTGGTCGACGGCCGCCGCGCCGTCGCGGTCTACGAGCTCACCGAGGCCGGCCGGGCGGAGTTCCACCGGGAGCTCGTGCAGGCGCTGGAGGAGGTCGACCTGCACGACCGAGTGGCCTTCCAGGCGGCGTTCGGCATGCTGCCGCGGCTCGAGCGCGGCCTCGCGGTCGCGGCCCTCGAGCGTCGTCGTACGGCGCTGGCGACGCAGATCGAGCTGTTCGTGGCCGGCCAGGACGACCCGGCCAACGGCCCGCCGCACGCCCGCCGCGGCTGGACGCTGTGGCTGGACCTGGCCCGCGCGGAGGCTGCCTGGCTCGATGAGACGCTGCGCCAGATCACCTCGGGAGAGCTCCGGTTCGCACCCGACGAGGACTGGGACTGGGTGCCGCCCGACGACGACCCGGGCTGGCAGATGAACGTCGACCGCGATAAATACCGGGCGATGCTGGGCCGTTGACGGCAGGCTGCTCCCATGCAGACCGCCGAGCACCTCGAGGGACTGCGCACCGCGGCGATGGCCTTCGCGAGGTACGCCGACCGGGCGGGCCTCGACGCGCCGGTGCCGACGTGCCCGGGCTGGTCGGTCCGGGACCTGGTCGCTCACCAGGGCGACGTCCACCGGTGGGCGGTCGCGCACCTGCGCGGGCGCGCGGACGAGCACGACCGCGAGGCCGGGCGGCGGGCCGGCCGGTCCGCCCCGGACCCGCTGCAGTGGCTGCGCGACGGGACGGTGGAGTTCGCTCGGGCGGTGAGTGACGAGACGCCGGCGGGAGCCCGGCCGCTGGTGTTCCTGGCCGGCGCCGACCCCGGTCGCCCGCGCGAGTTCTGGGCCCGGCGGCAGTGCCACGAGACGACGATCCACGCCGTCGACGCGCTGTCGGCCGCGCTGGGCCGCTTCCCCACGGCGGCCGAGACCTGGATCGACGCGGCGGTGGCACGTGACGGCATCGACGAGCTGCTGACCGGCTTCCTGCCCCAGCCGAGGTCGCGCCTGCGCGCGGAGGAGGCGACGCGGCTCGTCGTTCGGGCCGACGACGATGACGGCAGCCGCGGCCCGGGCTGGCTGGTCGAGGTCTCCGAGCAGCCGCCGACGACCACGCGGCTGGACCCGTCGGAGGGACTGCCGGCGTACGACGTCGTGCTCGCGGGTGGCTCGGTGGAGCTCTACCTGACCCTGTGGAACCGCAGCGACGAGCACGCGGGTGTCGGTGGCGACTGGGACGCTTGGCGCGCCGGGATGCGGGTCTGAGGTCGTCGGGAACCCTGTTGACAAACCGTATGTTCAACGTTGAACATAGCGGCTCGGGTCCGCACGGCCGGACCGACGAAGGCATGAGGGAGAGACGATGATCACCGCACGGGGACTCGTGCAGACGTTCCACACGGGGCAGGGCAAGAAGAAGAAGGAGGTGCACGCCGTCGAGGGCGTCGACCTCGACGTCGCCGAGGGCGAGGTGGTCGGGTTCCTCGGCCCTAACGGCGCCGGCAAGACCACGACGCTGCGGATGCTCACCACGCTGCTCAGGCCGACGGCGGGCACCGCCACGGTCGCGGGCTACGACGTGGTGACGCAGAGCCAGCAGGTCCGCAACAGCATCGGCTACGTCTCCCAGGCGGGCGGGGTGTTCTCCAGCGCTCGAGCGGGCGAGGAGGTCATGGACCACGGCATGCTCTACGGCCTCTCCAGGCAGCACGTCGAGGCGAGGGGACGCGAGCTGTTCAGCCAGTTCCAGCTCGACGGGCTGTGGGAGCGGATGCCCAAGAACATGTCCGGAGGCCAGAAGCGCCGCCTCGACATCTGCATGGGGCTGATCCACGACCCCACGCTGGTGTTCCTCGACGAGCCGACCACCGGCCTGGACCCCCAGGCGCGGGCCAACCTCTGGGAGCACATCGCCAAGCTGCGCACCGACCGCGGAGCGACCGTCTTCCTCACCACCCACTACCTCGACGAGGCCGACGCGCTGTCCGACCGGATCGTGATCATCGACCAGGGCCGCATCGTCGCCTCCGACACGAGTGACAACCTCAAGTCGCAGGTCGCGGGGGACCTGGTGATCCTCGAGGTGCGACCCGACCAGGTCGCGACCGCGGCCGACCGACTCGGCTCCATCTCCGACTCGGTCTCGGTCGAGGGCCAGCACGTGCGGGGCCGGGTGGCTCGCGCCGGCCGCGCCGTACCCGGGCTGCTCCGCGAGCTCGAGGGCGCCGGCGTCCAGCTGGAGTCGATCGAGATCATGCGGCCGACGCTCGACGACGTCTTCCTCACCCTCACCGGCCGCTCGCTGCGCGACGCCGAGGCGGAGGCCGACCAGGCCGCGACCGACGCCGACGAGTCCACCACCGCCCTGGAAGGAGCAGACCGATGAACCGGTTCATGCGCGAGAGCTTCATCGTCTTCAGGCGCCAGATCCGGATGAACCTGCGCAACCCTGCGTGGGTGGTCATCGGGGCGCTGCAGCCGGTCCTCTACCTGCTGCTGTTCGGTCCGCTGCTCAAGCCGATCGTGTCGACGTTCCCGGGGGCGGCGGACAACGAGTTCACCTTCCTGGTGCCCGGACTGCTCGTGCAGCTGGGCATGTTCGGCGCGTTCTTCGCCGGCTTCGGACTCATCGCCGAGTGGCGTGAGGGCGTGGTCGAGGCCGAGCGGGTGACGCCGGCCTCGCGCACCGCGCTGCTCGTCGGCCGCCTGATGCGGGACCTCCTCCAGCTGCTCGTCCAGGCCATCATCCTGATCGGGCTCGGTCTGCTGATGGGCATGCGCGGAGGGGCCGGAGGCATCGTCTTCGGAGTGGTGCTCACCCTGCTCGTCGGCGGGGCGTGCGCGGCCGCGTCCAACGCGCTCGCCCTGACCACCAAGTCCGAGGACGTGATGGCCCCGCTCATCAACATGGTGATGATGCCGGTGCTGCTGCTCAGCGGCATTCTGCTGCCGATGACGCTGGGGCCCGAGTGGCTCAAGCGGGTCAGCGACTTCATGCCGTTCCGCTGGATCGTCGACGCGGTGCGCGACTCCTTCGCGGGCGACCTGGCGAGCTCCGAGGTGATGTGGGGCACCGGGTGGGCAGTGGTCCTGTTCGCGCTCGCCGTCTGGTGGGGCACGTCCACCTTCCGCAAGGAGAACGCCTGACCCACGGCCGACCACGTCCTGAGGCAGCTTCACGTACGGCCGCGCAGCGGCGTGGCTCTCTCGCCGCGTGTGGCCGCTCTCGTCGTCGCATGCAGGGGTTTGTGGGCGAGTCGTGGGGTTCGTGGGCGATGCAAAGGGCTCGAACCCCGGGAGTCACCGGATATCCGGTGACCCCAACGACAGCCAGCGTCGGGGCGTCGTACGCAGGGGTTTGTGGGCGAGTCGTGGGGTTCGTGGGCGATGCAAACGCCTCGAACCCCGGGAGTCACCGGATATCCGGTGACTCCCGAGACCCACCACTCGCCCGCACCCGCGACAGCTCCACGGCCTCCCGGAAGGCCTTCATGACGTACGCCGGCACGTCGAGCCCGGCGCCGGCGGCATCGAGCAGCTCGGCCTCGACCTTGGCGATCTGGCTGGTGAACCCGACCAGGTCGTCGTCGATCTCCAGGGCGTGCATCACGTCGCCGAAGTCGGCGCGCTGCTCGGGGTTGTTGGCGCCCACGGGCGCGTAGGAGAGCGCCCGCATCCGCCGGACCAGCCACAGCTGCCACCGCGAGAGCTGTGCGGCCAGGCCACGCGCCGACATCGTGTAGAACGCGTGGTGACCCGGCTCCTGGCGCTTGATCTGGCCCACCACCGTCTGGGCGATGGCGTGCTCGCCCAGCTCGGTGAGCCCGTCGCGCAGCAGGTTGTAGGCCAGCACCGCCGAGCGCTCGGTCGACATCCCGGTGAGGTAGTAGAGCATGCGTACGACGTCCTTCATGGGCTCCAGGTGCGCCAGCAGGCCGAGGATGCGGAGCTTGGCCGACACGCTCGTCAGGTCGGTGACCGCGTGCTCGCGGCCTAGCCGCACCTGCAGCTCGTCGAGGATCTGGCCGTGCCGGATCTCCTGCGGCTGCCACACGTCGGCGTAGAAGTGCCGGTCCACCTCGGGCGGGTCGGGCAGCATCGCCGTGAGCTCCAGGACGTTGCGGTCGACCTCGAGCTCGACGCGGGCCATGTAGTCCAGGACGTGGCCGAACCGCCGCTCCAACGCCTGGGGGTCGCGGACCGTGAAGTCCACCGACGCGAGGTCGATGGGCGGGTGGTCGGCGCCCAGCCGGTCGACGTACTCCGACAGGCGCAGCTCGTGCCTGCGCATGCTCCCGAGGTCCACCATCCCGGGATCCTAGACAGCGGCCCCGCACCGCGTCATGCGCTGGCCTACCGTGGGCGGGTGAGCGAACCCGGACTGATCTCCCTCGACTCCTCCACGGGCCGGATGGTGGTCGCCGCCGCCACGCTGGGCTCCGGCCTCACGATGCTCGACGGCACCGTCGTCAACGTGGCCCTCAAGACGATCGGCGAGGACCTCGACGCCTCGCTGGCCCAGGTGCAGTGGATCACCAACGGGTACCTGCTCTCGATGGCGTCGCTCATCCTGCTGGGCGGGGCACTGGGCGACCGGTTCGGCCGGCGCCGGGTCTTCGTCATCGGCACGATGTGGTTCGCCCTCGCGTCCCTGCTGTGCGGTCTCGCGCCGACTCCTCTGGTGCTGATCCTCGCGCGGCTGCTCCAAGGGGTGGGTGCCGCCCTGCTCACGCCGGGCAGCCTGGCGATCATCCAGTCGGTCTTCGTGCCGGCCGACCGGGGCCGGGCCATCGGCGCCTGGTCAGGGCTCGGCGGCATCGCGGCCGCCGTCGGTCCGTTCCTGGGCGGCGCGCTCGTGCAGTACGTCTCGTGGCGCTGGATCTTCCTCATCAACCTGCCGCTCGCGGTCATCACCGTCCTCATCGCCCGGCGCTGCGTGCCCGAGAGCAGGGACCCGCACGTCAGCGGCCGCTTCGACGTGCCCGGGGCGGCGCTGGCCTGCGTCGCGCTGGGTGGCGTGACGTGGTCGCTCATCGAGTGGGGCGAGCCGTCCTCGCCGTACGCCGGGCTCTTCGGCCTGCTCTGCGGGGCCGGGTTCCTCGTGGTCGAGGCGCGCGGCAAGGAGCCGATGATGCCTCTCGGCCTCTTCGCGAACCGCACGTTCAGCGCCGCCAACGCGATGACGTTCGCCGTCTACGCGGCTCTCGGTGCCGTGCTCTTCTTCCTGGTCATCCAGCTCCAGACGGTCAGCGGGTACGGCGCCCTCAGGGCCGGCGTCGCCACCCTGCCCATCACCGTCTGCATGCTGTTCCTCGCGTCCCGTGCCGGCGCGCTCGGCACCCGCATCGGACCGCGCCTCCCGATGACCGTCGGACCACTGGTGATGGCCGTCGGCACGCTGCTCCTGCTCGCCGTCGACAGCGACACGCACTACTGGCGCGACGTCTTCCCGGGCATCACGGTGTTCGGCCTCGGCCTCGCGCTGATGGTCGCCCCGCTGACCGGCACCGTCCTCGCCGCGGCACCCGACGAGCACGCCGGCATCGCCAGCGGGGTGAACAACGCCGTCGCCCGCGCCGGCTCACTCCTCGCTGTCGCCGCCCTGCCGGTGGCGGTGGGGCTCTCCGGGGACGAGTACGCCGTCGCGTCGGCCTTCGACTCGGCGTACCACCGGGCCACGATCGTGTGCGCCGTGCTGCTGGCCGTCGGCGGGGTCCTCAGCTGGCTGACCATCCGCAACCCGGCCGGTGAGAGTCACCTGCAGGCGTCGTAGTCCGGCGTGGGCACTCCGCGCGCACTGTTCCGGCCGTGCTTGAAGGCGTCCTCGAAGTGCCGCAGGTAGCGGTCGTGGATCCACTTGCCCTTCAGCCGCAGCATGATCTCGTCGTTGTAGTGGAGGCCGCCGCACGTCGCGTTGCTCGTGCCCGTCACCACGACGTGCTGTGGCCGGCCGCCGACGAGCGCGTGGATGACGACCTCCTTGTCGTGCGTGCTGACCTGCCGCACCAGCGCCTTGGGCAGCCGGCCGCCGTGCACCGGCTGCTCGAGCCACTTCTCGACGGGCGGCCGGTCGACGACGACGCGCACCCGGCACCCGCTCTCGTGCAGCTGCACCAGGCGGGCGCGGATGTCGGCGCGCTGGATCACCGCGAGGTGCACGTCGACCCGGTCGAGCTTCGGAGTGCAGCGCACCCGGCGCAGCGTGTCGGCCAGGATGTCGCCCCGGCGCGGGTAGAGCATCGCCGGAGGAGAGGCCAGCGTCGTCCTGGTGGCGCCCCACCTCTGCGCCTCGAGCGCGTCGAACCAGGCGTCGGCGAACTTGTAGTACCTCGGGCTGACGATCCGCAGCAGCGAGTTGTACTGCTGGTACTGCAGGCCGGCCAGGTTGCTCGAGCTCGTCACGACCGAGCGCTCGCCGCGGACGTCGGCCACGATCAGCTTGAGGTGGTTGATGTCCTGCCCCGCCGGTGCGGGACCCGCGCCGGTCCACGGCAGGCAGGCGCCGTCGCACACGACCGCGTTCCCTGGCGCCGGGTCGCCGGCCTCGATGCGCTGGACGAGGCTCGCCCCGACCGGGTTGGCGAGGACGTCCCCGTCGGCGACCAGCTCGACGTGCACCCCGCGGGCCTGCGCGGCCACCAGGTCGTCGGCG
Organism: Nocardioides sp. LHG3406-4; assembly: GCF_049897745.1. NCBI lineage: Bacteria > Bacillati > Actinomycetota > Actinomycetes > Propionibacteriales > Nocardioidaceae > Nocardioides > Nocardioides sp. LHG3406-4. The sequence goes on along the minus strand of NZ_JAFCWV010000001.1, from coordinate 1,155,491 downwards.
GCACCGGGGATGTCCCAGCGGAACATCGCGACCCGCAGCGAGTCACCCGCCCTCGCCTTCTTGAACAGTCGCCGCATCCGGTTGATCACCACGGGATGGGTGCCGCCGTGGGTGCCCGGGGAGGAGAAGCACACCTCGATCTTCCGCCGGGCCTTGCAGCCGGGGCCGCCGGCCTCGGTCGCGGGGACCTGTGCGCGCACGGGCCCGGTGTCGACCGGCGAGACCGGGGCCGCCTGCGCGACGGGCTCGTCACCACCGGTGGCCTGGCACGCGACGCTGGCCAGCACCGCGAGCACCAGACCGATCACTGGGCCGACCACCAGACGCGACGTCGACATGGCTCCGGGCATGCGACCAGACTGCCACGCCGAGCGGCGGAAAGGGCTCAGTCGGAGCGACGCCGCAGCGACGGCCCCCGCCGGCGGCCCGCGGTCGGTGGCTCGCTGGGCTCGACCCTGAGCTTCCGCACCCGCCGCCTCAGCTTCCGCACCCGGTTGCTCAGCCGGGCCACCTGCTCCCTCAGCGCGGTCACCTGCTGAGTCAGCCCGGCCACCTGCTCGTCGTGCTCGGCCGCCAGCGCGGAGGCTGCCCGCTCACGCTCACGGGCCTGCTCCTGCAGGCGTCGTACGCCGCCCGGCGGGAGCCGCAGCTCCAGCGCGTCGAACCCGGCGACCACCCGGTCGCGGTTGGCGTCCCAGTCGCTCGAGGCGTGCTCGTGGCGCGACGACCCGGTATCCACCCACCAGCGGTAGACCGAGGTGATCTCGGGGGAGTCGGTGACGCCGGTGACCGCGGCGGCCCGCACGAGGAAGTCCCAGTCCTCGGTGGTGTCCAGCTCCTCGTCGAAGCGCAGGCCGTGCTCCGCGACGGCCGCCGTCGGGAACGCCACGGCCAGGCACGGTGTCTGGTTGGCGACCAGGTGGTCGACCAGCTCGAACCGCAGCGGCCACGGCAGCAAGAGGGGAGCCACCGGCTCGGGCCACATCCGGCCGTCGGCGTCAGCGGCCCGGACCTGCAGCTGCATCGGCGCGGCCCGCAGGGTGGTGCCCGGTCCGCGCGAGGCCAGCTCTCGGAACGTCTCCACCCAGTGCGCGAGCACCACGTCGTCGTCGTCGAGGACGGCGACGTACTCCCCGCGGGCCTCCTCGAAGCCGGCGTTCAGCGGGGTGCTGCGCCCGCCGTGTTCGACCGGGACGAGGCGGATCCGATCGCGCAGCCACTCCGGCTGGGAGGCGACGACCTCCTCGACGACGGCTCGCGCGGCGGGGGTGAGACGGTGCCCGGTCAGCACGACCTCGAAGGACCGCACCGTCTGGCCGGCCAGTGACAGCAGCGCCTCCTCCAGGCACTGGGGCCGGGTGCCCTGGGTGCGCATCACGACACTGAGGAAGCACCCGTCGTCGACCGGCGCGCCGGGTGCCGGGCCGCGCCGCGGCTCGGCCCGGTCACCGGCAGCGGCCACGCGCACATCCGTGTGCACGACGGCCGTCGGCGCGAGCAGGGGCTCGGCCCCGTCGCGGAGCTGGGCCGCGGTGCCGAGCAGGCACGCGGGCTCGCCCGGCTCGATCGGCACGGTGCGTGCGGCAACGGGCCGGTCGTCGGCCCGAGCCCTCGACAGCCGGGCCAGCACCTGCGGACCGGGCAGCGCGCCGGGCAGTGGGCGCAGCACGAGCTCGTCGGCCGGCAGCGAGTCGAGCACCGCGACGTCGCGCACGGTTCCGAGACCTGCCCACGCCGCGGCGTACGCCGGGTCGGCGTCGTCGGAGAGCAGGATCGTCACGCCTGAGGCGTCCTGGCCGGTCACCGCGCCTCCTGCTCGGTCGGGCTGCTGGTCGTCGCGAATGATAGCCAGCGGCCGGCGCGCCGGTGGCCCGCGCGTCCTGACGTCGTGGGGTGCGGGGTCTGCCAGCAGGGCTGGCCTAGAATCCAGCGACCACAGTCGCGACCGTGCGGCTCACGTTGAACCGGGGAGCCTACGCGTGAACACGTCCGTCGCGGCGGCACCCGCCCCGGCTCCGGCCCGCGGGATGGTCGACCGCCTGGCGGAGGCCCGGCTGCGGGTGAAGACCTACCACGCATCGCGAGAGCCGGCCCGAGAGAACTCCGTCCGGGGCGTCTTGTGGATCCTCTTCATCGCCACGGAGTTCTACCTCTTCTCCAACCCGCTGGTCTACATCTACCCGTTCGAGGCGTCGCTCCAGAAGGCGACGAGCCTCGCGGTGATCATGCTCGTGGTGCAGTTGCCCAAGCTGCGGCTGCCCCCCGTGCCGTGGACCCTGCTCGTTTTTATCGCGTACGCCGCGGACTCGGCGTTCTGGTCGATCCAGCCCGACTACACGTGGAAGACCCTGTGGCTCTACGGCAGCATCGCGATCATCGCCCTGATGGTGGCTGCCAACACGACTCCGAAGGTGCTGGCCCAGGGCTGCACGCTGGGCGGCATCGTGATCCTGCTGTCGTCGTGGTACGCCGTGGAGACGGGCCTGGTGGGGGCGATGGCGCCTGCCGGGCTCGACGGCTACCTGGCGGGCGTGGGCGGCAACCGCAACATCCTCAGCTACTGCATGGTGATCGCCATCGGCTTCGCCGCGGCCTACTTCCCCACGCGGTGGTGGGCGCGGGTCGTGTGGTTCCTCTCGGTCGCGACGCTGCTCGTCGGGGTGTTCCTCGCCCAGTCCGTGTCCGGCTTCCTGGCGAGCGGGTTCATCCTGGCCGGGGCCACGATGCTCGGCTTCATGGAGCGGCGGAGCCGTCGTACCCGCCGCCGGACCACGGTGGTGATCTCCGGGGTGCTGGCCGTGCTGACGCTCCTGTTCCTGGCCGTCCCGAGCCTGCTCGGAGGCTTCCTGGGCCGAGACTCGACCACGCTGTCGGGCCGGGTGCCGCTGTGGGAGGCGACCATCCAGCAGAGCGAGCCCGAGCTGTGGTTCGGCTACGGCTTCGGCGCTGTGTGGCAGCACCCGTGGCTGCCGGCTCCCGACAACACGCTCGCCCAGAAGATCTACGCCGGCGCCGGCATCCTGCTGTCTCACGGCCACAACTCGTTCATCGACGTGCTGCCCCAGCTGGGCATCCTGGGCGTGCTGTTCCTGGTGGCCATGCACCTCGCGGCCCTGTGGCCGGCGATCGGCATCCGGATGAACGAGGTCAACACCCGAGAAGGCCTGGTCGCGTCACGGGTGATCCTGCTCAGCATGACCGGCCTGCTGATCTTCGGCCTGACCGAGCCGCTGACGAGCACGCCGCTGGGGTGGTTCGTCCTGGTCGCGCTCCTCGAAGTGGGCCGCCCCTACCTCAGATCGCAGGGCAGGCACGCGCACCCGCGCTCCCGGTTCTGGTGACGCGTCAGCGGGTGCGGATCCCCGCCCACTGGTGATGGCGACCCACCGTCGACACGATGAAGTTGACCGCGCGCTCCGAGCAGTTGCCGATCGCGTAGTCGTCGGGCACCAGCCAGTCGCCCCGGTCGGTCGTGGTCACCACGCCCACGGCCTCCACGACGTTGCGGGGGTCGAGTCCGGTCATCACGATGGCGCCGGTGTCGAGGGCCTCGGGGCGCTCGATCGAGTCCCGCAGCGTCACGGCCGGGAAGCCGAGCAGAGACGACTCCTCCGAGATGGTGCCGGAGTCCGATAGCACGCAGAACGACTTCGACTGCAGGTGGTTGTAGTCGAGGAAGCCCAGCGGCTCGTGGAACGTGATGCCCTCCACCGTGCGGCCGAGGGCGTCCAGCCGCTTGCGGGTGCGGGGGTGGGTGGAGACCAGGATCTGCCTGCCGTACGCCGCGTGCACGGCCTCGAGGCAGTCGAGCAGCTGGCCGAGGCGGGCCGGGTCGTCGACGTTCTCCTCGCGGTGGGCGCTGACCAGGACGTAGTCACCCTCGGAGAGCGAGAGGCGGGAGAGCGCGTCGGACTCGGCGATCTGGTCGGCGTGCGCGGTAAGCACCTCCTTCATCGGCGAGCCGGTCTTGAGGATGCGGCGCGGGTGCAGGCCCTCAGCGAGGAGGTTGCGACGGGCGTGCTCGGTGTAGACGAGGTTGAAGTCGGCGACGTGGTCGACCAGCCGGCGGTTGGTCTCCTCGGGCACGTTCTCGTCGAAGCAGCGGTTGCCTGCCTCCATGTGGTAGACGGGGATCCGCATCCGCTTCGCGATGACCGCAGCGATGCAGCTGTTGGTGTCGCCCAGCACGAGCAGCGCGTCCGGCTGCTCGGCCAGCAGCACCTCCTCGGTCTTGATGAGCACCCCGCCCAGGACCTGGCCGAGGCTCGAGGTGTCGACGCCCAGGTAGTGGTCGGGCGCGCGGAGCCCGAGCTCGCTGAAGAAGATCTCGTTGAGGGTGTAGTCGTAGTTCTGGCCGGTGTGCACCAGCACGTGGTCGACGGTGCGGTCGAGGCGCTTGATGACCTCCGAGAGCCGGATGATCTCGGGCCGGGTGCCAACGATGGTCATGACCTTCGTCTTGCGGTCGGTCGCGGTCATGCCTGCGTCTCCAGCTCTTTCGCGCCCGCCACGGGCACGGGGAAGGTGTCGGGGTTGTCGGGGTCGAAGAGGGTGTGGGTCCAGAACAGCGTGGTGAGCTCGTCGCGGCCGGTGTTGGTGATGTTGTGCACCCACATCGTCGGCATGTCGATGAGCGTCGGCGCCGAGCCGTTCACCGGGAAGTCGAGCACCTCGGTGGTGAACATCCTGCGCAGCGAGATGGTCGCCTGACCGCTCAGCACCACGAACCGCTCGATCTTCCTCAGGTGGTAGTGCTCGCCACGGGTCACCCCCGGCACCGTGGTCGACACGAACGTCTGACCACCGTTGCCGTGGCTGCGCACCGTCTCGACGAGCCGGCCACGGTTGTCGACGCGTGGCTCCAGGACGATCGGGTAGCCCGTCGGGAAGAGCGCCGCCCGGTAGGTGTTGAAGAGGTCGACCACGAGCGGACCGTCCAGCGCGGGGACGTCACCCGTGACGGCGTACGTCGTGTGGAAGCGCCGCAGCGTCTCCCACACGTGCAGCACCGACGTCTCGGTGGCGTCGGGGCGCAGCTCGGGTGTTGGGGTGTCGAGCGCGGCGACGAGCGCCCGGGCCGCATCCTGCGCGTGCAGCAGCCCGATCGGCCGGTCTGCGATCGACGGCTCCTCGCCCCGGATCACCGCGTCGACGAACGACGCTACGAAGGAGTTGTAGCCGGGCCGGCCGTGCTCGCCGAACAGGTTGGGCAGCAGCACGTCGGTGAAGGCGCCGCCGGTCTCGGCAGCGCTCGCACGCAGCACGTCGGCGGCGCCTGCCTTCCCCACGGCGTACGGCGACCCGTTGCCGACCTGGATCGAGTTGGCGAAGACGACGGCGACCGGCCGGCGGGCACCGCGCACGGCGGTCGCGACGTCGTGCGCGAGTGCGACATTGCCGTCGACCAGGTCGGTGTCGGCGGCCCGGTTGATGCCGGCGACGTGGATGACCGCGTCGGCGTCGGAGACCAGCTCGGGCAGTCGCGACCAGGTGTCCCGCCCGACCGCGACCACGGTGTGGTCGGTGGTGGCGTGCAGCAGGCAGCGGGTGTGCCAGCCGAGGAAGCCCTCGGCACCGGTGAGGACCACCTTCATCGGCGCGCCAGCTCCTCTTGGACCTCGGGGATCTTGCGCAGCAGGTCCTGGGTGCTGGCGACGTCGAGCTGGTGGGTGTTGTCGGAGGCGTAGTCCTCGACGTGGGAGATCTCGTCCTCGCCCTCGGTGAAGTACTTCTCGTACTGGAGGCCGCGGGTGTCGAGGGGGACCCGGAAGAAGTCGCCCTGGTCCTCGGCCTTCGCGAACTCCTCGCGGGAGAGCAGCGTCTCGTGCAGCTTCTCGCCGTGCCGCATGCCGATGACGCGCAGGTCCGGCTCGGCGTCGGAGAAGAGGCCGGAGACGGCGCGGGCGAGCACCCCCACCGTCGAGGCGGGAGCCTTCTTGACGAAGAGGTCACCGGGCTGGGCGTGGAAGAACGCGTGCTTGACCAGGTCGACGGATTCGCCCAGCGACATCAGGAACCGGGTCATCCGGGGCTCGGTGAGCGTCAGCGGCTGGCCGGCGCGGAGCTGGCCGATGAAGGCCGGGATGACCGAGCCGCGGGAGTACATCACGTTGCCGTAGCGCGTCACCGACACGGTCATGTCGGAGTCGGGGTTGTTGCGGGCGTAGGCCTGCGCGGTCTTCTCCATGAGCGCCTTGGACATGCCCATCGCGTTGACCGGGTAGACGGCCTTGTCGGTGCTCAGGCACACCACCGAGCGGACCCCGGCCGCGGCCGCCGTCTCGATGACGTTGTGGCTGCCGACGATGTTGGTCTTCACGGCCTGCTGCGGGAAGAACTCGCACGAGGGCACCTGCTTGAGCGCGGCGGCGTGGAACACGTAGTCGGCGCCGGTGACCGCGGCGCGGACGCTGTCGGCGTCCCGCACGTCGCCGAGGAAGAAGCGCATCCGCTCGTCGTTGAACGCGCGCCGCATCAGGTCCTGCTTGGCCTCGTCGCGGCTGAAGATGTTGACCCGCGCGGCGCCCTCCTCGATCAGGTGCCGCGCCATGACCGACCCGAACGACCCCGTTCCCCCGGTGATGGTCACCACCTGGCCGGCGACCGACCGGTCTGCGGGACTCGTGGCACTGGGGGCGGCGTCGACCTGCGTCATACGGGCTCCTTCATCTGCGTGCTGCCGGCTGCGTGCTGGAGAGGCGTGCGCGGGCTTCGCGAGCTGCCACCCCGATGCCCCACGACGGCGCCGATGGCTCAGCCGCTCGTCCGAGGATTTCGCCACGCGAGGGTATCGCGGGCCGGCGTGCCCTCCGAATTCGTCATCGCACCGTCATCGCACCGTGTCGGGTTCGCGTGTCATCGCGCCTACCCTGTCGTCGGGAGGGCCGTGGGGAGGATGACGTGATGCGGATGCGCGCTGTGGGGGTCGCGACGGGGCTGGTGGCGGCCCTGCTCGCGCTGGCGGCGTGCGGCGAGCCCGTCCCCGCCGCACCGCCCGAGACCGCATCCACCTCCGGTCCCGTGCCGTCCGACTCGAGCTCCGACTCCTCGGCACAGCCGTCGCCCGAGGGGTCCGCGCAGCCGACCGTGGCCGATCCCGACCACTCCGTGCCGCCGCCGGGCAGGCTGACGAAGACGCTGGTGCCGCCCGACATCCTCGTCTACAGCCAGCAGGCGCTCCCCGACAAGCTGACCGAGCGGATCCGCAAGGCCAAGGGCGTGACCGACACCGAGCGACTCTCGCTCGCCCAGGTCGGCATCGAGAACCGCGTCATCACCGTCGGGGCGGTCGACCCGGCGTCGTACCGCCGCTTCACCCGGCTGGAGAGCGCCACCCTCCAGGAGGCGTGGGAGCGCGTGGCCGGCGGTGAGCTGGCCATCGACCCCGCACTGGGCAAGAAGCTGCAGGACGACCAGGGCTACCTGAAGCTCGGCAACGACGAGGACGCCGAGCAGGTGCACATCGGCGCCTACACCTTCCAGGTGCCCCGGGTGGACGCCGTCGTCAACGAGAAGTGGGGCGAGGCCCTCGGCATGCGGCTCGGCAACGCGCTGCTGATCTCGACCGGCTTCGACTCCCCGCAGGTCGTGCAGGACCGGATCCAGGACATCGTCGGCAAGGACTTGTCGGTGCAGATCCTCGGGCCGGACCTCGACCCCGATGCCGTGCAGACCGCGTTCCTGACCGGTGGCTCGGTGGCGCAGGCCGTCGGCACCTTCTCCTACCGGGTCATCGGCGGTGGCCGGATCGCGCCCGACCCGGCCTGGGTCAGCTCGCACATCCGCACCGAGCCGGTGCCCATCCTGGGCAGCGTCACCTGCCACACGGTGATGATCCCGCAGCTGCGGGCCGCGCTGCGGGAGGTGCAGACCGAGGGGCTCGCCGACAAGATCCACCCGGGCGAGTACGCCGGGTGCTTCTACCCGCGCTTCATCGCCAACACCACGCAGCTGTCCCTGCACTCCTTCGGCATCGCGCTCGACCTCAACGTGCCCGGCAACCAGCGCGGCACCGTCGGGGAGATGGACCGCGACGTCGTGGAGATCTTCAAGAAGTGGGGCTTCGCCTGGGGAGGCGACTGGGGCTACACCGACCCGATGCACTTCGAGATGAACCGGCTCGTGGAGGTGCGCTGACGCCGCCTGGCCGCCCTGGCGGAGAAGCCTCGGCCGTTGTTTGTACCGTAGCACCACCCGGGGGGGGCGGACGGGGCCACAAAAGCCCGTGCTCGGGGGCGGACCGGCCAGCCAATCCCG